>JAZIGN010000001.1:0-300558 GCA_036679065.1 Coprothermobacterota bacterium
CTGTAGAGCTTCTTGGTGAGCTGCAGTTTGTTGAGTTCATATTGGATGAAGGAGGGAAATAATACATGGGTGCACCAAAGAAGAAACCAACACGGATGAAAAGAGATCAGAGAAGAGCTCATTTCAAAGCCACTGTACCGAACTTAATCGAGTGTCCGCATTGTCATGAGCTCATACCATCTCACACGGTTTGTCCTAACTGTGGATGGTATGGTGGGGAAGAAAAAATCAAGATTGAGAAGGAAGAGAAAGGCTAATTAAAAATGAAAATCGCCCTGGATCTCATGGGCGCAGATCAACCTCCGGGCGTTTTGCTGGAAGGTGTGTACCGTTACGCCCATGACCATCGTGATGAGGATGAGCTTCTCGTTTTGGTTTCGAAAGGTGAGGTAGTAAGGGATTCCAGTAGCGTCAGAGTAGTTTATTGTGACGAAGTAGTGAAGCAAGAGGACGAACCTACGGTGGTGCTAAGAAAACGAAACAGTAGTATGTGCAAGGGCTTAGAAATGGTTGCTAGCGGCGAGGTAGAAGGCCTTATAAGCTTCGGCAATACCGGAGCTTTGGTCATTGGTGGCGTTGCTTATGTCAAAAGACTGGAGGCTCATATTAGGCCAGCCATTTGTGTCGCCATGCCTTCTGTGCAGGGTTCCACATGGGTATTCGTAGATGCGGGAGCAAATGCTGATGTGGACCCTGCTGATCTTTTAGATTTTGCTGCCTATGGTTGTGCCTACTATAAATCTTTGGAAGGACATGATGCTGAATCTGTTGCCCTTCTTAACGTTGGAAAGGAAAGACATAAGGGTTCGAAATTGATTCAGGAAGCAGCTCAACTTATGGCTGACGTGCCTGAATTTGTTGGTTTTGTAGAACCAGATCAGCTCCTTTTACCAGCTGTGAATGTGGTAGTAACGTGGGGACTTCTCGGCAATGTCTTTCTTAAAACTGCTGAGGGTGTACTGGAAGTGGTGAAACACACACTGAAGGACATTAGTCAGAAGGGCCTCAAAGAGAAAATCGGTTTGGGCTTAGTAAAAGGGAGTTTGTACCAAACGTTTAAGAAATTTGATTATCGAACCTATGGTGTCAGTCCTATTTTGGGTTTGAAAGGTAATGTGTTAAAGGGACATGGTAAAAGTGACCCTGAGGCGGTATATAATGCTCTGCGTACTGGTAAATTACTTATGGAACGAAATACCATTGGCGCAGTGAAGGAGGAACTAGTAAGGTGGAGAGAGAAAAGATCTTCCAGGAGCTAAAGAACATCCTAAAAGATACTGTTACTGTTGAAGAGGAAGAGATCACCATGGAGTCAGATCTGGTGAATGACCTTAACTTGGATAGTTTGGATTTAGTAGACCTTGCTCTTAGTGTGGAGCAGGTTTTTGGATTTGAATTCAGTGATGAGCAGTTGCAACAGATAAAAACTGTTAAGGATGTAGTGGATATAATAGAATCAAATCTTTATACTAAATGAGGATTTATCCTGTTTTCCTTTCTCACGCTGGATGCAGACAACGATGTGTGTTTTGTAACCAGAGGGCGGCTGAGCGCATTAAGCCATGGAAGGAAAGCATTGAAGAAGCTTTTCATTACATCCAAAAAAGTAATCTGGTTTATGACGAAATAGCTTTCTATGGCGGTACGCCAACTAGCTCGGAAAACCTTTTGAAGGACATACTTCAGCCATTTCAGACTTTTCTAAAGATCGGAAAGATAAAGGGCATAAGAATTTCTACTCGACCAGACGAAATAAACGAAAGCATAATCCAGATACTCGTTGATTACGGCGTAAGCACGGTAGAGATTGGAGTAGAGAGCTTTTCAGATGAGGTTCTACGTTTGTCTAAGCGGGGTCATACGGAGGAAGATGTAAAACGGGCGCATGAGCTGTTAAAAGGACGTTTTCGGGAAGTCTTTCAACTCATGGTCGGGCTACCGGGTGAAACTGACCGCCACAGAGAGGAGACCATTTCCAAGACGGTTTCCCTTAAACCATGGGGGGTAAGGTATTTCCCAACATTGGTTCTTCGCGGGACTGAGCTGCAGAAAATGTACGAGAGCGGTACTTACCAGCCCTTGTCCATGGAAGAAGCACTTTACTGGTCTCGCAGAGCATATGAGAGTTTCATGGCTGCTGGCATAGCGGTTTTGCAGATAGGCCTTCATAGCTCCGAATTCCTGTCAGAGGAATTGGTGGCAGGTCCTTACTGCGGTAACTTTGGAGAATTGGTTAGGGGTGTGATGTAAATGGGCCTTTTAGATGGTTTTAAAGCGTTTTTTCATCAAACTGTACTGAAGATGCAGGGAAAAGCTCTTACTCCCGAGCAGGAGGAGGAGCTGCTTTCAAAACTAATCATGGCTGATTTTAGTCTGAAGAAGGCTCAAGCACTTTTGGAACAGATTAAGGAGAAAGGCAACAACGTAGATGTCATAAGAGAAGTTCTCTTGAATGAAGCTCCACCTTTTGAGCCTCTCAGAGATACCAGCGTGCCTTCAGTATTCTTTATCATAGGTGTGAACGGTGTAGGAAAAACTACCACAGTAGCAAAGTTAGCACACATGTACGCAAAACAAGGAAAGAACGTTGTCGTTGTGGGTGCAGACACCTTCAGAGCTGCTGCACAAGATCAATTGAGCACGCTAGTGAATCGCATGCCTGTTACATATGTGGGTGGGGAGCGTGGTTCGGACAGCGGTTCCATTCTTTACAAGGCCATTTCAGAGAACCCGCAGGCGTCTGTTTTTTTGGTTGACACAGCTGGGCGAATTCACACTTCCAGGGCCTTAATTGATGAGTTGAGCAAACTTATCAAAGTTGGCAAGAAGTTTTCTGAGGAATTCCCTCAGGAAGTGCTACTTGTATTAGATGGTACGCAAGGGATTCAGGGTTACCGTCAGGCCATGTCGTTTGTCCAGGGTACGCCCATAACGGGTTTAGTACTAACGAAAATGGATAGTACGGCAAAGGGTGGAATGATCTTTTCGATTTGGGATGAGCTAAAAATCCCTGTTAAACTGGTTTGTTTCGGTCAGCAGCTTGATGACATTGATTTCTACAGCCCACAAAGGGTTGTCGATGCCATCCTTGGGAATAACGGCGGTGGTAATAATGACTGAGCAATCAGTGGAAACTGTCATGCTTAGAGCTGTTAATCTGGCGCTTGACGAAATAGGGGAGTACTGGTGCAGTGCAGTTTCCTGGGAACCTAAAGGTGTGGATGATCGCGTAACGTTTCTGGATAAACAGATTGAGAAGAAACTACAGAGTTTTCTGCAAGAATACAGCAATTACGGTTTCATGGGTGAAGAATACGGTGTGAAGAGTCGAGGGGAACGTTTGTGGGTGTTGGACCCCATAGATGGTACCGTAAATTTTACTGTTCGTCTGCCCATGGTTGCTGTCTCTTTGGCACTCATGGAAGGGGACAAGGCCGTTTTAGGGGCAGTGGGGGAAGCAGTTAGCAAGCGTATCTATTGGTCTGATGGCAAGCATCTTTTTTTTGATAATGCCGTGATAAGTAACAGTAGAAAGGTTAGTACTTTGGAGGAAGCATTTGTGGGTTTGGGGACGCCCCGAAAAGACGATCCCTTTGCTGCTGGTTATGGCAAGTTTTTGTCAGCGGTCCAAAAGAAAGCAATGCGTTTAAGGATGCTGGGCTCGGCTGCACTGGGTTTGACCTACGTCGCTTCAGGTGCGTTGGACGCATTCCTTCTACCACGTTTTGAACTGTGGGATGTGGCAGCTGGAAGACTCTTGGTGGAAGTATCTGGTGGCAGCTACTGGCAGGAAGGTCCAAATGCTGTTCTCATTGCAGCGCGCAATGAAGCCCTTCTGGAAGACCTTAAACAAATTTGGTATGGTGTGAACTCCTGATAACGAATGATACTGCTATTTGTTGAGCCGATTGGTTTTAGCTGACACCTTTTTTGCGCTTCAAGCGCGATTATTTGGTGAGTGCATGCTAAGTATCATCTCCGTTGATGCCGTGGTTGGTTTTGTTGATCGCATGGTGCTGACATTGTCATTCGTTAATCTACCTGATTTACGATGGTTATTGGGAACACTATCCTGTAACGTGGTTTGAAGAAAAGCCTCTGTCATGATAAAATAATTCTGTTGTTTGGCTACACGTGTTGGGGGATCGTCTAATGGGCAGGACGCAGGACTTTGGATCCTGTAGTGGTGGTTCGAGTCCACCTCCCCCAGCCATTATAGGGGGTGATGGGGTTGGGTAAAAGCATTTCCAAAGCAAGAACATTAGGTGAAATTGGTTCTATTCTGTACGTGATCAGTTTGGTCATTCCGAACGCCATTCTCTTAATTGGTGGTGTGGTACTGCTTCTGCTGTCGGTTCTGGACATCGTTAGGGACACGGAGTATAAAGGTTCTGGAAACTCATTTATTATCGCCATGATTCTGGACATAGTGTGGCTTTACGTTGCTGCGTTTGCAGTAGCACTAACGCTGGGAGCTTATAAGGCTTATGTTGAAAGGCCTGGCGCTGACTGTATGGGTCCCATGTGCGACCGCCTGTTTCCCAATCCCTTTGGACCGGGAGGGGCCGGAAGAACTGTTGTCATGGCAGCATTAGGGGCGGCCATTATTGCGTACGTTATTAACATAATTACGGGCATACTTTACAGAAACATTTACAAGAATGTGGGCAAAATAACTGGTGTTTCAAACTTTGAACGATCGGCTAATTGGATTTTTTGGGGAAGGATTCTCAGCATTGTCCTTGTGGGACTGGTAGTGGATCTTGTTGGCAGGGTCATGCTAGCAATTAGCTTTTTCCATCTACCGGATTTCTTACCAAGTAATGAAGAAGAGGCTCAGTCAATACAAGAAAAGGATTCTGGACCTGAGTAGATTTTTCCCAGCGTTTTTGCGTAGTAGCATGAGCCATTAAGAAAAAGGACCCCCGTAAGGGGCCCTTTTTCTTACGCTATCCGCACTTGCTATAGCCGCAATTGGGGCACATGAGGCAGCCTTCGGCGCTTACCATGGGTGTGCCGCATACCGGGCACAGTGTTACGCCCATGCTATTTAGGAGTTCTTGGACACGCTCATGGCCGTAAACTGCTTTCATGGTGTCTATTTGTTCTTTATCGAGCTTAGGTGGAGCTGTGGTTTTTTTACTAGCATTTGTCTCTTCCAAAGTCAATGAAAAAGAAGTTGCACTCTTCAAGCCATTTCCCAAAATATTCAGTCCTTTACTGACGGCTTCTTTTAATGCAAGAGCAATACCGTGGGCAGTGCTTCTTAGGCCTTCAGGGGAGAGCTTGTAGCTTACTGGATCTACCGGTTGCACCAATTGGTCCACGATTTCGTCCAGTGGGATACCGTACTGCAGGGCAATGGAGACAAGCCTTGCCACGGCTTCAATTTCAGCTGGTGCTACTGATCCACTGGCATTTGTGAATACCTCTATGGGACGGCCGTTTTCGTCCACATTTACGGTAACGTATAACGTACCTGTGCCTGTTCTAAATTTCTTCGTGAAACCTGTAAGCACCTCTGGCCGTTTCGGGAATATCCTCTTTGGTCTTGGTTCTTGAGTTTCTTCTGATGAACGTTCTTTGGGCGAAGTTGATGGCACGTTAAGTACCTGCAGTTCTAGTGACTTATCTCTGTATACGGTAATGGACTTCGTTCCTAGTTCATAGGCCAGGAGATAGATGTCTTCTATGTCTTCAACAGTGGACTGGTAAGGAAGATTCACCGTCTTAGAAATGGAGCTGTCTATGTTCTCCTGCCATGCTGCTTGCATGCGCACATGCCATTCTGGAGCGACTTCCATGGCAGTGGGAAAGGCATTTCTTATGTCCTCTGGCAGATCTTCTAAATCCCGCAGTTTACCCTCGTTTTCTATGATTCTTTGAACCAATTCTTCGCTGTACAGCTCGCGTTCCTTCAGTACATCCAGCAACGTGGGTTGGACTTCGTGGAAGGTACCTGCTGTGATTTTCCTTTCAAAAGCCAAAGCAAAGTAAGGTTCAATACCACTGTTTACGTTTGCTAGTATAGATAATGTTCCTGTGGGAGCTATGGTGGTTACGGCAGCGTTTCTCATGGGAATGCCGAGCTCTTTCCACTTACTTTGATCATAAAACTCAAACACTCCGCGTTCCTGGGCAAGCTCCTGGGAAGCCAGGTGAGATTTCTCCTTTAAGAATGCTCCCACTTTTCTTGCTTCTTCTAGAGCTTCCTCGGAATCGTATGGTATGCCAAGTAAAGACAAAGCATCAGCCCACCCCATCACGCCTAAACCAATTCTTCTTGCTTTTTTTGCATAATCCTCGAGTTCGGGTATGGGGTAGTCGTTAGCTTCAATGACGTTATCCAAGAAGCGTACTGCCAATCTTATAGTTCGCTGGAATTTCTCCCAGTCCCACTCGTAACCGCTGTCTGTTTTCTTCAGCATGTGTTTGAGGTTTATGGAGCCCAAATTGCAAGAACCGTAAGGCGGCAAAGGCTGTTCACCGCACGGGTTGGTAGCTTCAATGCGGCCATCATCTAGGTAGTCCAATTGATTAATGCGGTCGATGAAGATAATGCCTGGGTCTCCTGTGCGCCAGGCATTCTCAGCTATTTTGTGCATTACTTCACGTGCATTGAGTTCTCCCACTACTTCTCCAGTATGGGGTGCCACGAGCTTAAACGTAGTATCTTCCTTGTAAGCTTGAATAAACTCTTCTGTGACAGCTACAGAGATATTGAAATTATGGAGTGGACCTTGGCCACTGGTGTTCTCCTTCTTGGCGTCGATGAATTCCAAGATGTCTGGATGGTGAACGTTTAGAACACCCATTTGTGCTCCGCGCCTCTTACCTCCCTGTGCCACCACATCTACCATGACATCGTAAATGTGCATAAAAGACACAGGTCCAGAGGATTTTCCACCACTACTCTTAACGAGAGAGCCTTTTGGTCTTAAACGGCTAAAGGCATAACCTACACCGCCACCTGCTTGCATTATTTTTGCAGCATCCCATAGGGTCTTAAAAATACCATCAATGCTGTCTTCTATTGGGAGTACTATGCATGCTGACATAAATCGTCTGCCTCTGTACTTGGGATCTTTAGGCAAACCTGCATGAAACAATGTAGGCGTATTTGGTAAAAAGTCGCGTTTCCAAAGTATGTCGAAGAAGTCCTGTTCCACGGATGAGATTTGTTCAGATGTGGCGCCCCAAACAGTCTCAATCTGTGCCAGTCCATGTGCTACACGGTGCATAAGCTGTTCAGGGGTTTCCACGATGTTGCCGTTTTCGTCTCTGAGAAGATATCTTTGCTCTAGGACTCTTAATGCTGTTTCGCTCCACTCCAATTCCATGGCTTCTTACCCTCCACCAAAGAATTTTTCCAATTCTTCGTCCAGAATACTGCCCACCGTGTTGCCATCAGCTTTTCCCTTTAGCTCCTGCATCAATGAGCCCATAATCTTACCTCGCTCCTTCATGCTTTTTGGCTGTAGTTTTTCGATGTGGCTTCTTACTACTTGCCTAATTTCTTCCTCTGACATCAAAGGCGGCAAATAGCTCTCTAAAACGGAAAGCTCTGCCTTTTCCCGCTCTAAAAGGTCTGTTCTGCCTGCTTTCTGGTACATCTCAATGGCTTCTCTGCGTTTCTTAACTTCTTGTTTGATTACCTGCAGAACATCGTTGTCATCTGCTTCTCCCATTTTCTGCACTTCCAGGTTTTTTATGCCAGTCACCACAGACCGTACTACTTCCAATTTAACGCTATCTTTGGCCTTCATGGCATTCTTTAGGTCTTCTTGTAATTTTTCCTTTAGGGACATGATATGTTAATGCGCCTCCTTTTGCTGGAGTTGTAATATAATCGTAACACCAATAAGAAATCTCGTGTATGAAAACCATACAATGTGGAAAGAGGAGAAAATGCTGTGACGCATTACCTTTCAGTGGAGGGGCTCTTTAAGCTGGAGGTCACTCATGGAGAACCTTTCTGGGAAGCTATAAAGGCTAAACAAGATTACTTAACACTGCTGGAGAAAGAAGAGGCTGTTGCCATTCATGTGGGTGAGGACATTCTCCCATTGCAGGCTCCAGTGCTCAGCGATGGAGCACTAAGACTTGTAAGAAGGGGAACTGTACTGGGTCAACGCATCGCTGAGAGATCCTCCATGTTCGTAGTTGGAATGGCAGCGTACAGACTGTTTGGTAAAAAGTACATGGAGGTTAAGTACTCCTATGGTTCAGGTATTTTTTGCAGTATGGATGAGCCCCTAAAGGATGAGGAAATAAAAGCGCTGAAACAGGAAGTGCAGAACCTTATTGAAGAAGACATACCCATAAAGTGGTCTGTTGTAAATGTTGGTGCCGAAATCCCCAGTTCAATGTTTGTTAGGGGTGTTAAGAGTTTAACAAAATACCGGAATGTAAAACATCAATTATTCTACAGTGAGGATTATGGAGAGGTTTCTTGGCTTCCGCTTTTGCCCAGTACGGGCATGGTCAAGGGCATAAACCTTATAAACTATGCACCTGGCTTCGTAGTAGTTCCAGAAGATAGGCAGTTCGAGGAAATACCAAAACTGTTTCAAGCGTTCTTTGAATACGATCAATGGCTCAAGGTGCTTGGGATAAGCGATGTGGGCGACATAAATGCTTTAACTCAGGGTCGTGAGATTACGGAGCTTATTAAGGTAGCAGAGGCACTGCACGAGAAGAGAGTTTCCTACATCGCAGACGAGATTAAAAAGAAAGAAGCGAAGCTAATTCTTGTTGCTGGTCCTTCATCTTCCGGAAAGACAAGTTTTTCTCATAGGTTGGCAGTTCAGCTCCGAGTGAATGGATTAAGGCCAATCAATATGGGGACCGACGATTACTTTTTGCCTAGGGAATTGACGCCTCGCGATGAAGCCGGTAATTATGACTTTGATTCACTGGAGGCAGTTGATTTGGAAACTTTGGTGCAGGATATCAACCAGCTTCTGAATGGTGAAGAAATAGAAGTTAAAAAGTATGACTTTGTGCGAGGGGCACGAATTACACAGGAAAAAAAGCTCAAACTTCCTGAAAACGGAGTGCTCATTTTGGAGGGCATCCATGCTCTTAATCCGCGCACCACTCAGGGTGTGCCTGCTCATGTGAAATACAAGGTTTACGTGAGTGCATTGGCGCATCTTAACTTGGACGAAGTAAACCGCACTTACACGACTGATGCTCGGCTCATCCGTCGCATGGTCAGAGACAGTTTTTACAGAGCTTACTTAGCAGAAGAAACGCTTCGTCAATGGCCCTCAGTTAGACGTGGAGAAGATAAGTACATTTTCCCTTATCAACAGGAAGCTGATGCATTCTTTAACAGCGCTTTGCCTTATGAGCTTCTCGTGCTTAAACCCTTTGCTGACCCGCTGCTTTCTCAAATTCCAGAAACGGTCAAGGAATACCCTGATGCGTGGAGACTTAAAACATTGCTGAGTTACTTTGAAACATGTCCCTCTGCCTACGTTCCCAGCACCTCCATATTGCGTGAGTTCATAGGTGGCAGCGCGTTTGATGTTTATTAAGCGTTGAACATGCATACAGCTGCCATAATGAGTGTGTTTCCTCTATAATTGAATTAGAGCCATATGGCACGGTAACAGTGCCTAATAGTGGAAGTTTTCATATGTGCGTGTTTGTGGGTTTTGATGTGAATTGTGTGCATTGTGTGCATGATTTGTATGCCCTCAAGGTGGGCGGAGGAGGTTGATGCTGATATGATACCGTGGGTGGTGCTTGAAAGACTTTACCTGTACTATTCATATGTGGAATCACTACCACCTGAAATAAACTGGGTGTCCTCGCAGATGCTTGGTGAAGCATTAGGGATTTCACCAGACTTAGTAAGAAAGGATATGACTTACTGCGACATAAAGGGCAAGCCTCGTCAGGGTTACCCCGTGCAAGAGTTAAAAAGCTACTTACGAAAACTGTTGAAGTTGGACGTTAACGTTAAGTCCGTAATTGTTGGTGCAGGCAGACTAGGATCAGCTCTGGCTAACTATGACGGACTAAGGAAAAACAATATGCAAGTGCTGGCGCTATTTGATGTGGATCCCGAAAAGGTAGGAAAAAATCTGGGTGATATTCCCATACTTGCTCTTTCAGAGCTAGAAGGCTTTGTAAAGGAGAAGCATGTACAGTGTGGTGTAATCACAGTTCCTGCTAACAGCGCTCAGCAGGTCTGTGATCTCTTGGTTAGTGCCGGGGTAAGAGCTATTTGGAATTTTGCTCCTGCGGCTTTGAAAGTGCCTCACCATGTCGAGCTAAGGAATGAAAATATTGTGCAAGGTTTTGTACTCCTTAGAATACGAATGCTGGAGGTGAACTGAGGTGGACCGCGCAGACATTGTTAAGGAAGGCTTACATTTGGCAGGAGTACTTGCCTCTCAGAAGATGCTAACGGCACCTAAGGCGCTGGGTCGGGATAGCATCGATGTCAAACTTATCGAAGACAGAGAAACATTAAGAACCATTTTGGATGAAGCGAAGAAGTTTCAAGATAAGTGGCCATTCTACAGTAGGGACGCAAAGACGTTGGAAGATAAGGATTTTATTCTGCTTCTGGCTTACGCAGAAGACAAAAAGCCAGCGAACCTAAATTGCGGTTTGTGTAAGATGGATTGCGACAGTGCTCGTCAAGGGAAAACCTTCTGTGTGTTTTCTGCCTTGGATTTGGGGATTGGCTTAGGAGTGGCAGTGGATGTGTTTAACGATTTTGGTGTGGACAACAGGATTCAGTGGACTTTGGGTGAAGCATGCAAGAGTTTGGGTTTGTGCCCTGAAGGCAGCGTTGCCATAGCCGTTCCCATGCATGTGAGCAGCAAGAATGTGTTCTTTGATAGATTTTGGTGGGACAGGAAGTGAATGAGAAAAAATGCGAGTTTTGGTAACAGGTGATTGGCATTTAGGGGCTGTGACCTGGAGAAGAAAGCCACAGGATAGAACTCCAGAAATTCAAGCTTGTTTAAATGAAATATTAGATTTTCTTAGTCAAGAGCGAGTGGATTTAATTGCCGTTACTGGTGATTTTACTCATTATTGGGTTCCCTTAGAGGGTGAGAAACAGCGTTGGCTCATGGATTACCTTTATGCCTTGTCTGAACATGCACCCGTGGTCGGTGTTTTAGGAAACCATGATTGGCGTGGTTTAGTCAGCTTTGATAAGTTTGCGCGTAAAAAAGATGTTTACATCGTTGATAAATTTGGCCAATTGGAACTGAACTTAAATGGCACTAAGGTGTGCATAGTGATTCTGCCTTACTTTGATGCAAGAAAAGTGCTCCAGCCTTATCAAAAACTAACCAGTAATGGCGTGAAGGATACTGCGAAGCAAGTTGTATTGAATGATTTATCTCCTCGCTCATGCTCTTGGGATGCTAATTACAGAATACTGATAACACATGGTGTGGTAGAGGGGCTGGCTTATTCGGAATTGGGTGGTAATGATGTGCCCATACCCAAAAGTGCGCTGTCACAGTTTGATTTCGCCTTACTGGGACACATTCACAATGCTCAAGTGATAAAGGATGATTCCACAGGCAGAATTGTGGGATGTTACCCAGGCGGTGTGGCCAAGTTAGATTTTGGTGAAATGGGAAGTACGCAAGGCTTTTGGATTGTGGACTTAAGCCCTAAGGGCCCAGACTGCAAGCTTATTCAGTTTTCTTCACAGAAACCTCTGAAACGTGTGGAAGTCGCAGGACCGGTCACGCCTGAAGTGCGTGAAGAAATCATGAGAACTAACGGTTATGTTAAAGCGGTGCTTAAAGAAGGCGATCTGGTCACCGTTCAAAAGCTGTATGACTTAGAGCCGGTGGTCGTAGTGGAACTCAAGAGTGCCGTAAGTAGTGGAAGTGAAGGATCAACGGGTGAAGGAGAAAGCAAGGTTAGGTTTTCCTCTTTGGAAGAGGCCTATGGTTTGTATTTGAACCATTATCCAGAACTGGCAGAGGACAAGCGAGATGAACTTCTTAGGAGATTCTCTTCTTACTTGAGGAAAGCTAAGGAGAATAAGTCATGAAACCAAAAAAGCTAGAAGTTACTAATTTTCTGGGCCTGAAAAATCTTTCACTAGAGTTCCCAGAGCAGGGTGTATTTGTCATAACAGGACCTAACGGCTCTGGGAAATCTTCCATTTTGGAAGCCATGTATTTTGCACTTTATGGTAAGACAATGAGGCTTCCTGGTGATGTCAAAAACACCGCTGTCATAAACAGGAATGCTCAGCACAGTTCTGATAATCCGGCTAGGGCTGTTGTGAGTTTCACCTTTGTGCAGCAAGGCAAAGAATATCTGGTACGTCGCGAGCTGGTGAGAGGCGCTCATAAGAAAGATGATGTAAGTCATAATGCTTGGTTGTACGACCTTAGCGGCCATGCCGGGCTTGTCCCTGAAACAGGTGTAGTTAAGGTAAACAACAAGGTTGAAGATATTCTGGGCTTGACGCCAGAGGTTTTTGCGGCAACGGTGTTCTTGGGTCAAGGTAAAATAACAGAACTTGTAGAGGCAAAACCAGATAAAAGACGTAAGATCTTTGATGCCATTTTGGAAACCGATCATTTAGTTAAGATGCAAGAACTTGTGCGCGGAGATCTTAGGGAACTGCAAACTAAAGTAAAGGACCTTCTGGAACGTAAGGAGATTTTGGAACAAGGCCCTTCTGCCAAGGATTTGGAAACAGAACTTCAAGACGTGGAAGAGAACATGAAGCAGGTTATTGAAAGGGTGCAGGTTTTTGAACAGGCTGCAAAAGAACTAGAAGAAGTGCAGAGAATCAAAGCAGATATGGAAAACACCGAGGCCGACATAGCGGCATTAAGAAGTGAAATAGAAGAGCTTAAGGAAGCAGCTGAACGAGATACGAAAATAAGACTTATAAAAGAGCTCAGGTCAAAATATGCTGAGCTGGAGCAGTGGCAAATCCAGCTTGAGGAATTAACGAAGAACAAGGATAAGCTGGAAAAGGACTTGTCGAACTGGTCCGAAAGGATAAATGAGCTTAAGCTAAGAGTTGTGCAGATCGAAGGACAGTTAAACGGTCTTGAAGATGATGTGCATTTATCTAAAGAGAAGGAAATCCTGGCTCAAAACTTGGAGGATTTGAAGGCACTCCGCAGTTATTTAGAAGAAGCTTGGAATGCAATTGTTCAATGCCGCTTGACTAGCGAAGAAGTTCTCCAGCTAGTCCTCGAGGAAAGAAAACTCAAGTCTGAAATCAACAAATTGGAGCATTTTGTTGAAGTGGTTTCTTCGTCTGATGGGCTAATAAACAGTTATTTCAGTGCGAAGCAGAATATGGAAAAGGTGGAGAAAGAGAAACAGGAAGTTGAAAAAGAGCTATTCATACTGGAACAGTCCCAAGCGACCCTAAAAGAGCGTATATCCATTCTAAGTCAGGATTATCCCAACTTGGAACAGGACTTTTTGGTGAGCCGTCTAGCTGAACCTCTTCATGTTGGTGATACGTGCCCAGTCTGTGGCAGCGAAATTACCAAGCTTAGGGAGATTCCCTTGCCTGAGGACGTGCTTATGGAATTTAGCCAGCTGGAGATGGAGCGGTATCACCTGGAGCAGCAGCAGAGAATTATCAATGAAAGAAAAGCCAAACTTGACAAAGAGGAGATTGAGCTCCGTGAGGTCATTAAAGAATGTGAATCGCGGCTCGATCTGGCAGTTTTGGAAAAGATGGGAAGCGTGAAATCGTTTGATGCTTTTCAGATGTGGTTGTCTGCTCAGCGTGAAGCGTTACTGGAACGTAATCAGCGCGTGAGCCAACTTGAGGAGCAGATACAGTCTAAGAGAGACAGGTTAAAGAGTACATATTGCAGTACTTTGAAGCGGCTTTGCTATCAGAAGGAAATAAAGGAAGCCTTACTAAAAGGAAGCGTGGAAGAACAACTTTCACAAGCTGATCAAGGCATCGCGGAGATGGAAAGACGTAAGAAAGAGCTTGAAGCCTTTTCTCAGCAGGTAAGGGAGCAGCGACAGGATCTCATGCTTGCTTTGGCTGAAACCAATGTTGAACTTAGAAAAACTCAGGAGAGAGAAGAAGATATCAGAAATACTTTGCAGGAGACTATCCACCGCATGAAACAGCTTTCTGGCCAAGTCAGCACCTTATTAAGTGAGCTGAAAGAAGAACTTTCTAGAGCTCATATTAGCTATGAGGACTATGAGCTTCTGAAAAGCGAGCAGGAGAGCGGAGCTGCTGATCAGCTAAGGGCCTTAAAAGGTAAATTGGACGTACTTGAAAAGAGGTTGGAAGAACAGCGGAAGAAGTACTTGTCTTTGCTGGAGAACCGCGACGTAGCTAGTGAAGAGCTGCCAGTTCAGCTCGAACAAGCTAAGAGTGAATACGAAGTTCTTCTCGGCGAGCGAGGTCGCCTACAAGCTTCCATTGAACAAGCTTTGCAGAAAGAGGCCGAGTTGAAGCAGGTAGAAGTGCAGCTTGATGCGTTGGAGAAGGAATTAAACATACTCAGCCGTCTCTCGGATGATTTGAAAGCGGACCGCTTTCCTGATTTTTACCGTGGGGAAATGATGAATGAAATTGTCTCCTCAGCTTCCAGCCTTTTGTGGGAAATGAGCGGTGGTCAGTTTAATCTGACCTTTGACTCAGATTCTTTCCGTTTCGACGTAGTGTTTGATGATGGACTTAGCTCAGACATAAGCAGTTTAAGCGGTGGTGAAAAGGTTTTGGTAGCTCTGTCTCTGGCGTTTGCAATAAGTCAACATTTTGCTGGGTCTCTGGAATCCATTTTTCTGGACGAAGGCTTAGCTTGGCTTGATAAGGAGAACAATACAAAGCTGGCACAGTATCTTCAGAATTTGGAGGACGGTGCCATTTTGGTTGGTATCGTCACTCATTCGGAGGAATTTGCTATAAACTTCCAGAGGCGGCTCTACGTGAATGGGGGGAAAGCCCAGTGGCTTTAATGTTTAAGAAGGAAACAGTAACCATGTTCAAAATGCTTTCTTTGCATCAAGGTGTGGAGAGGTCTTATTACGACAGCGAATTTGCTATGTGGGATAATTTGCCGCCTTTGCCTGAAGACTTCTCAGGCCTGAACGTGGTATCTTGCACACCAGTCTTGCAAGGCGAAGAAGTACTAACCCGCCTAAGTGTGGAACAGATGAACAGGCCCATCGTCATTGTAGATGGTGTGCAAAGGCTGATGAGGCGAAAGCTTCAGAAAGACGGAAACTGGGTTTATTTGGTGGGTCTGGCTGCCGGCGCCGTGGAGGTATGGCCCAAAGCTGATCTGCTGTTGCCCACCCTAAGAAGGGAATTGGTACTTTTCGTACCTGAAGGGCTACTCGAGATGCCTTTTGAAGACGAGTATTACAATATTCCTTTTAGGTCAGTTGCTTACAATCCCAGGGATGAGAGAAGACCCTTGAACACCATAGTCAGTGAAAAGCGTTCTGCCTTGGAATTGTCGGCTTTGAATCAAGCGGTAAGCGAGTTGGGTGGGAAAGGCATCTTACTCAGGGATGGTCCTTTGAAGTTCGGGGATCCATTGACACGGGCAAATGGACCGGTAGGGTTAGTGAAGACTTTGGAGCCTCGTAGTAATGTGGACATTTTTACCAACTTTGTGAAGAAATTGGATCTTGGGCAGGTAAGCTGTCTATTGGAAATGGAAGATAGGAAGGATACTGAAGAAATAGGTAAAAGGCGGTATTTCTCCTATCTACGGATCATGGATGTGGGCGATCCTTTTTCTTTGGAGGGTATAGTCCGTCTTGACATGGTTGGGCAGGAAGGTAGTGGTGAGGAGCTTGCAAAAACTGCCTTTATGGCAGCTGAAACAGTTTTTTCCTTATCCCGAGTAGGACCTTATTCTCGTTCTCCTTACAATTTGATGACAGTGGACTGGTTGGAGAAGCACTTGAGGGCCTTGTTACCAGATCCTTCGGTAGTAAGTATTGAGGTAGCCAGGGAGGTGAACAAACTTGGCGGATAACATTATCGGCATCGTTTCGGGCATTGAGAAAAACACACCTACGGAGTTTTATGTGAACTTGTTTTCAGAGGATGGTAAAAGCATAAGGGTTCGCATTGGCGACGTGGTTCGTGTAAGTGTGTTTTACAACGACCAGGAAGTTATTTACTATGGGACCGTTTACGACATCCTTAGTAGGTGGGACAATGATGTGGATTCTGGATTCAAAGAGAAGGCGGTTTTTGAACAGGTAGTTCCCGGCAACAGGTTTTATATGGCAGCTGTGGCAGTTACTAGAGCCTTTTACAAAGGGCGTGAGGTTTTTGATGAACCGCTGTCAGTACCTGCCCCTGGCACGCCTGCTTTCTTGGTAACCGAGAAAGAAGAAGTTGAAAAAGCCTTGCGTTTTGATGAACTGAAAAGGCGTAAATCCCACTTACCGGTTGGAGTCATGATAAATGGACAACCTGCTTACATAGATTTGGGTTTTGTACTGGGTGAGAACGGGGCACACATAAATATAAGCGGTCAGTCAGGTGTTGCTGCAAAGACCAGCTATGCCACATTCCTCATGGCAGCCATGTTGCAGCGTGGGCAAGGAGAAGACAGGTATGCTAGTGCTCTTCGGGAAGGACGTTACATTGTGTTCAACATGAAAGGGGAGAGTTTGTTCTTCCTCGACTGTGACAGCGAGGACTGGCTAAAGGCTGACGAGGCAGACAGGCAAATGTGGAGTTCCATGTACGCAGCCATGGGACTTGATCCTGAATGGAAATTCCCTTTGGATAACATCCTTTACTGTGGAATCCCTAAAGGCGTTACCGCCAGGTTACTCGAAGAACCAGACATTAAGTCCAGAAGTGACGCCGGAGATAACTTACGCGTTTACGGGTGGGATTTCATAGATGTTATTCGATACCGCCTTTTAGAACTGGCGCTGGACCAGGAAGAAATGTCCATGAGTCAAAACATGCAGCTTCTACTTTTTAGTGTGCAGGAGAAAATGGAGGAACTTTTGGAACGTCTTGTCTTTGATGTGGATGCAGCTGTGACAGAGTTTACAAGAAAGGGTACCATTGGTAATAGAACTGTTGGAAGAGCTGGAGATAAGAGAGATATTTTTATCAGAGCTTTGCAAAATATTAAGTGCGATATTCCAGACAATGCCTACGAAAGAGTTCGCCTTGTACTGTACGCCTGCAATGAAGGACCTGAGCAGATTCTTGGTAGTTATGGTATTCCTCAAACTGTTGATGATTTAACCGACTACTTAAGAGGAGCTGTTTTAGGCGACAAGGCAGAAGTTTCTGAAGGTCAAGAGGATGCGTTAAAGGAATGGAGCAAAGCCATCACTGAAAACGAAGTGGGTAGTGCCACTGTGTTTGCTTTTATAAGGCGGCTAAAATTGGCGAAAAAGGAAGGCTTGTCAAAGCTGTGGAGAGCTTTTCCTCATACCCTACAAGGGGAGGCTACCGAAGCGCCCAGTTTTAACTACAGTGTTGGACGTGCATGGGACAGAAAAGGAGGCATCACAGTCATCGATCTGTCGAAACTTCATTCCTCCATGCAAGCATTTGTAGTGGGAGCAGTATTAAGGCAGGTTTTGGAGGCGAAAATGGCTCATCCAAAAGCCACAGAGGAGCCCGTTTTCATTTTCCTGGATGAACTGAACAAATATGCGCCGAGAACAGAAGGCGGAGCCATGGTAAAGCTGTTTAGGGACGTGGCAGAAAGAGGCCGTTCTTTTGGCGTAATCTTAGTAGGTGCAGAGCAAACTGCATCTCAGGTGGATTTTCGCGTAGTTACGCAGAGTTCTACCACTGTTGTTGGCCACCAAAAGGCAGCAGAGCTTAGCCACGACGAATACAAGCATTTATTACCACGGCAGCGAGAGATGGCTTCTTCGGTGGGCCCTGGTGTAGTATTTGTTGATCAGCCGTTTCTAAGGGTGCCCATCATGGTAAAGTTTCCTATGACCAGATGGTCTACGAAAGAAACCAAGGTTACGACGCAAGGGTTTGGCTTAACTGACATTTTTGGATAGCACGCTGTAGAAAGAGAACATGTAGGAGAAACCTAAAAGAGAGCAAAAAAGGAGAGTGAAAAACATATGAACGCCGATCTCCATGTTGAACTCATTAAAGAAATACCTGAACCTCAAAAGGTTAGCAATTGGAACGATTTTTTGGAAGGTGCTGAAAGTTTCATGACAGCTTTGGAGGCTCGGTACGAGGAAGAAGGCTTGTACTTCAGTGCTGAGATGCGTCTTTATTCTGGCATGGAAGCAGGCGATCTGATCATGGCTTCTACTCTTTATGAAGTGGAGTTGGTCAAGGCTAAAGATTTAGTCCTTGCTTTAGATGCGTGGGCAAGAGAAAACGGGTTTACCCTGGGCGAAGTTTCTTTAGAATTCCGTAGCGAACAAGATGTGGTACCCAGATTGAACGTGCCGCGGTTGCTAGCTGAAACAGGCGTGAAGATGGAAGTGGAAAAAGGTAAAGTTGCTCTGGTTTTCACTCCTGGTTCCATGAAAGATTTTTCTTCGCTATTCACCACGGTGATTGAAGATCTTAGTAAATGAAGAATAAGCGCAAATGAGGTCAGAGTGGATCAAGTGCTATTGCTTCTTTGTTTTTGTGTAAGATTGCTCTATGGCTAAGGCGGAGAGATTACTTTGGAGATGATGTTAGAAACACCACGTCCGTCGCTGTCTACGGCGTACACCGTTACATTCATGTTGCTGCTTCTTTCTGCAGGCAGCCGCGTGAATTTGTAGCTGAAAGTGCCGTTGAAATCTGTTCTAAGTACCATGATCAGTCGGTTACTTGACCAAAATGTTACGTAATAGGCGCCGCCCTTGTTACCTTTAGTCACCTTACCGCTAAACACTACCCAATCAGCTTTTATTTCATCGGCCGTTGGGTAACTAAGCTGTAGTGACAACGTTTTTGACGCAGTGGTAGCCTGAGAGGGTGTAGGGAATCCATAAGATACTACGGGTGCACTGCCTGTTGCCGTTCCCGGTGTTGTAGTCGCTGTGCATACTTCTTTGACAACGGTTACTGTTTCTACTACTCTTTCTGGAACACAGGTGGAATTGTTAATGTTTGGTCTGCCGGCAAGGATGAGCAGTGCTCCCAAGAAAAGCCCTATGGCAAAAAGTAAAACGCCCGACACGGTTTTTCTGTTTTGTGGACGCTCAGGATAATACATGTATTTTATTTTATCAGAATTCCACCTTTTGCGTTGTAAAATTTAGCCATGGAGCGCATTAGAATGGTTTTAGCTACTGGAAATCTGGGTAAGGTCCGTGAGATTTCTCAGTTGATAGGTGACGTTGTGGAGTTGATTCCTTACGAAGGTGCGTTACCTGAAGAGACTGGAACTACTTATGCTGAAAATGTTTACATAAAAGCAAAAGCTGCATTTGATAAGTACAATTTACCTTCATTGGCTGACGATTCAGGATTGGAAGTGGACTTCCTCGGAGGACAGCCGGGTATTCACAGCAATAGGTTCCTGGGCCTAAAATCGGATCAAGAGAAATACATGAGAATACTGGAGCTTTTAGAAGGTGTGCCTTGGCAGAAGAGAACAGCTCGTTTTCGGTGTTTGGTTTGTTATGTGGATAGAACTGGAGCTGCTCATTACTTCCAAGGAGTAGCAGAAGGTTATATAGCAACTGAGGCAGCTGGTGAAGGCGGATTCGGCTATGATCCTGTTTTCTACTATCCCCCGCTTCAAAAAACCTTTGCGCAGCTTCCAGCACAGGTCAAGAATCAGATAAGTCATCGGAGTCAAGCATTTCTTAAGTTCAAGGAGTATTACTTGAGCACAATCGAAAGTATGCGAACAACCCGACGAGGAGGAGAAGATAAACATGAATGATGGAAAATTTGAAGCACAGTACGATGCCACTGCTGAACTTAAATGGGCAAAAAAGTGGAAGGAAGATAAGGTTTTCCACAGTGAGATCGACAAAGCCAAGCCGCGCTTTAGTATCGTCATACCTCCTCCAAACGTGACTGGCTCACTGCACATTGGGCATGCGCTGGACTTGTCGCTTCAAGATGCCATTGTGCGTTACAAAAAAATGAACGGGTTCAATGTCTGCTGGGTTCCAGGCACTGATCATGCAGGCATAGCAACTCAGAACGTTGTGGAGCGTGCTTTGCTTCAGCAAGGCATACGTCGTCAGGATCTGGGACGAGAGGCTTTCTTGGAAAAGGTTTGGGAATGGAAGGAGCGCTATGGCAATACCATTTTAGATCAGATAACACGACTGGGCTGCGGAGTAGATTGGGACAGGCTGCGTTTCACCATGGACCCGGTGTGTGCCAGAGCCGTGCGTCGGGCATTTAAAGAGCTCTTTGATAGAGGCCTCATTTACAAAGGACACTACATGATCAATTGGTGTCCACGTTGTGGCACTGCCATTTCTGACCTTGAAGTGACTTATGAAGAAGAAGACTCACATTTGTGGTTTATAAGATACCCCTTTGAAGACCAGAAGGGCTTCATAGTTGTGGCCACGACTCGTCCAGAAACCATGTTAGGAGATACTGCCATTGCCGTGCATCCTGACGATGAACGTTATAAGAATGTTGTGGGAAAGCATGTCATTCTTCCATTGGTAGGAAGGAAAATTCCTGTCATTGCGGATGAAAGTGTGGATCCCGAGTTCGGAACTGGAGCAGTAAAAGTTACACCTGCTCACGACCCAACTGACTTCGCCATTGGCCAAAGGCATAACCTTGAACTCATTCAGGTTATCGGACTTGACGGTTCAATGACTGAGGAAGCAGGTATTTTCAGTGGTATGGACCGGTTTGATGCTCGCAAGCAAATTGTGCAAGCTCTTGAAGAGCAGGGCTACCTTGAAAAGGTAGAACCTTACAAGCATGCCGTGGGCCATTGTCAGAGGTGTCACACTGTGGTGGAGCCCATGCTTTCTGACCAATGGTTTGTTAAGTTAACAGCCATGGCTGATGAAGCAAAACGTGTGGTGGAAACAGCTGAAGTGCAGATCATCCCAGAGCGCTGGATAAAGGTCTACCAAGATTGGATGGACAACATACGTGATTGGTGCATATCCAGACAGATTTGGTGGGGACACCGGATTCCTGTTTATACTTGTGAAGAATGCGGGTACGTGTTCGCCAGTGAAGAAGAAACAGTGGAGCAGTGTCCAAAATGTGGTGGGTCCGTAAAACAAGAAGATGACGTGCTGGACACGTGGTTCAGTTCTTCTTTGTGGCCCTTCGAGGTGTTCGGGTGGCCTGAGGAGACTGAAGATTTGAAATATTATTACCCCACATCACTGCTTATAACTGGCTACGACATATTGTTTTTCTGGGTTGCTCGCATGATTTTCATGGCAACCACACTAACAGGGCAGATTCCTTTTAAAGAAGTATTCCTACACGGCCTTGTCTTAGATGAACATGGGCAGAAGATGAGTAAGTCAAAAGGTAACACGGTTGACCCCATGGACATGATTGATGAGTATAGTGCTGATGCACTTCGCTACGCTCTTGTATCAGCCATGAGTTTGGGCGGTCAGGATGTGAATTTTTCCGAGTCCAGGGTAGAGCACGGTAAAAACCTTACAAATAAGATATGGAACTCCGCTCGCTATGTTCTGAGTGTTTTGGAAGGTAAGCAGCTTGATACAACACCAAACCAGTTTAGCAGAGCCGATCGTTACATACTAAGCAGGTTGGAGCAGACAAAACAATTTGTTAGCGAATGTTTTGAGGCTTATGATTTCGGCGCCGCTCTGAGGGAAATAGAGAGTTTCTACTGGAGTGAATACTGCGATTGGTACATTGAGATGTCAAAGGTGGATCCCAATTACAGTACCTACTGGACGCTCAAAGAGGTTTTGGAGCAGTCCTTAAAACTGTTCCATCCTTTCTTACCTTTCGTGACTCAGGAAATTTGGGATCGGATGGGGCACAGTGATTACCTGGTTGAAGAAACTTGGCCGAAGCTTAACGATCATGTGGTTGATGAGGAAGCTATTGAGAAAGTTGCCACAATGAAAGAAGCCGTTAGAGGGTTAAGAAATCTTCGTGCCGAACTTGGTTTAAAGCCTAGCCAGAGAATACCCAGTGTTTTCTTACAGGGAAACATGGAGGAGTGGGAAGAGTTCTTCCCCTACATAAAATTCCTTGCACGCGTGTCAGAAATTGAGCACACATCACAAACTATTTCAAATGCCTACAGCGTAGTTGTCGGAAACACTGTGTTCTTTGTGCCCTTGGAGGGTTTGGTAGATATTGACAGAGAAAGAAAACGTCTGCAGAAACAACAAGCCGATTTAGAGAACCGTATAGCCATATATGACAAGAGGCTGCAGAACGAAGATTTCATCAAAAAAGCACCACAAGAGGTTGTGGAAAAGCAGAGGGAAGAGCGTAGGGCACTGGAGGAATCACTCAGTAAAGTGATTAAGAGATTGAACGAACTGGGGGGATGAGTCGTGCCTGTATTGGGCATCATTTCTTGTCATCCGCCTATAATCATTCCTGAAATAGGCGGAAACGAAACGGAAAAAGTGCAGAAAACCATTGATGCACTTAAATTAGCCGCATCTGAAGTAGAGAAGTTTAATCCTGAGGTGACACTTATAATGTCACCTCATGCAGTGGCTTTGAATGGTGAAAAGGTTCCAGTTCAGGTCACCGATAAATACACAGGCGATTTTGGTGATTTCGGTGCTCCTCAGGTGACCATGCGTTACGATTGTTCTACTGAGGATGCCTATGCACTTAAGGGATGCGGCGCATTAGCTATTCGTTACGGACTCATGGATCATGGTTCCATGGTACCTCTTTACTACTTACGCCCTAGTTCCCCATTGGTAATTATGGGATATGCATTTTCGCTCTCTACCAAAGGTTACATTACTTTTGGCTCCTGCATGAGACAGCTTTTTGAAGGTAGAAGAGTTCTCTTCATTGCTTCAGGAGATCTCAGCCATAGGCTGCTTCCTGATGCACCAGCAGGATATCATCCAGATGCAAAGCGGTTCGACCTAAAACTGGTTGAAGCGGTTAAGGATTGGTCACTGGATAAGTATCTACTTCTGGAAGATTTTAGGGATCTAGCTGGTGAATGCGGTTATTGGTCCATAGCCACGCTTTTCGGTTTTATGGGCCCAAAGGCTAAGAGCGATGTCCTCAGCTATGAAGGGCCTTTCGGCGTGGGCTATGCGGTGGCAGTTGTGAAAGAATCGGGTGAGTGAGCACCATGGCTGAAAAAATGCATCATCCTTATGTGGAGTTAGCTAAAAAAGCTTTGGAAACGTTTGTACTCACGGGTAAAGTCATACCAGCTCCAGATCCTTTGCCTGAACTTTTTAGCGGAAAGGCTGGCTGTTTTGTCACACTCATGGAAAATGGGGAACTTAGAGGCTGTATTGGTACCATTGAGCCTGTTTATGATAACCTTGCACTAGAGATTATCAACAATGCCATTGCCGCTGGGACTGAGGATCCACGGTTTCCACCTGTTAGGGCTGATGAACTGCCTTATCTGGATTACACTGTAGAGGTACTGGGCCCCCTTGAACTCGTTAGGGATCTATCAGAGCTTGATCCAAAAGTGTACGGAGTTGTGGTTCAGTCCAGCGTTAGACCTCTACGTAAGGGTGTATTGCTGCCAGACATTGAAGGTGTGGACACAGTTGACGAGCAAATCAGAATCTGCCGACTGAAAGCTGGTATAAGTGGCAGTGAACCAATCATTCTTTATAGGTTCCGTACTGAGAAGTTTAAATGAAGCTTTACGTTGAAACTGATAAAGGTATAATTTGTCTGGCTTGTCCCAGGGCGTGCAATCTTTCTTCTGGTAGAGGATATTGTGGTGTTCGTTCTGTTAAGGATGGCAAGTTTTCCTGTGATGTATGTGAACTGGTTAGTAGCATAGCTAACGATCCCATTGAGAAAAAGCCTGTTTTTCACTATTTGCCTGGTTCCACGGTGCTATCTGTGGGAACGTTGGGTTGTAATATGCGCTGCATAGGTTGTCAGAATTGGGAGATTGCTCACGCTGATTTACATACTTATCGTTGGAACCTCCAAAGAATAACTGCCAGTGAGCTTGTAGCATTGGCAAAGCGTGTAAGCGACGGTTTGGCTTGGACTTACAATGAGCCCACAGTATGGGCAGAGTACGTACATGATGGAGCTTCCCTGGCTAAGGAAGAAGGTCTGTATACAGTTGTGGTCACCAATGGTTGTTATTCCCTTCAAACCTTTAAACTGTGGGAGCCAGTCGTTGACGTCTTTCGTATTGACCTTAAGGGCTTCACTGACGAGACCTATGATAAGTTTGCCCCTGATGTTAAGGTAAGTGTGATTTTGGGCAACATTGAGAGAGCGGTTTGCTGTGGAAAGCATGTGGAAATAGTGACCAATGTCATGCCAGGCGTGAATGATGTTGATTTGGAAGCCATTGCCGACTTCATTAAATCTCTGAATCCTGAAATACCTTGGCATCTAACGAGGTTTTTCCCCCAATTTAAGATGCAAAATGTACCACCTACGCCGGTGAGTTTGCTTACCAGGGCGCGTCAGATGGCTCTGGAAAAGGGGCTAAAATACGTGTACTTGGGCAATGTGAATTTGCCAGGTATGGAAAATACTGTGTGTCCTCGTTGTGGTAATCTTTTAATTGAAAGAAAAGGTTTGTTCGCGGTTGAGAACTATCTTGAGCAAGGCAGCTGTCCCCGCTGCGGCAATAAAATATATGGAAGATTTGGAGGTTGAAGGTGAGACGGAAGCCTACTTTACCACTAATTGGGAGCATTTTTATCGGTTTGTTCCTCGGAACATACCTAGGATTCTTGCTTGGGAAGTACATTCCTTTTTTCAATCATGCGTGGAATTTCCAGCTGGGACCTTTATCACTTGACTTGGGCTTTATGGCGGCTCAATTCAACCTTTCCCTGGGTATAAACGCCATGTCATTACTGGGCGTACTGTTCATGCTCTATGTTTACTTGGTGCAGTAAAAATAGAAATGAAAAATAGGAGGTCATAGTTATGCCAATAGATATTGGGATCGATCTGGGAACTGCAAATAGTTTAGTGGCGGTTAAAGGCAAGGGCATCGTCGTTAGCGAGCCCTCCGTAGTAGGTCTGGATCGTGTTACGCACAAAGTTCTCAAGGTAGGTAACGAGGCTTTTGAAATGGCAGGAAAAACTCCTGAGAACATTGTGGTGATCAGACCCCTCAAAAGTGGAGTTATTGCTGATGACTACACCACGGAAATCATGGTGAAGTACCTCATAAGTAAGGCAAAAGCTCATGTGGGATTTTCTGTGTTTCCCCAGAGGCTACGTGTGGTTGTGGGCGTACCAACTGGTGCTACTCCTGTGGAGCGTAGGGCAGTGGAGGATGCCTGCAGAAACGCTGGAGCAAGAGATGTTTGGGTGGTTCAGGAGCCTTTAGCTGCAGCTGTAGGTGCTGGTCTTCCCATTACCGAACCCAGAGGTAACATGATTGTAGACGTCGGAGGAGGAACCACTGAGGCTGCGGTTATCTCTTTGGGTGGTTTGGTTTCATGGAAATCGGTACCGGTGGCAGGTGACGCTTTCACTGAAAGAATTATCGAATTTGTTAAGAGTGAATACAATCTGTTCATAGGGGAAAGAACTGCTGAAATGATAAAAATAAATATTGGTTCCGCATACCCCATGGAAAAGATGCAAATGGAGGTTACGGGCCGCGATCTGCTAACGGGTTTACCAAAGCGTATTACCATTTCTTCGGATGCTGTGAGAGATGCTTTCAAGGATCTGTTGGGGATTATTGTTGACGCAGTGAAAGGTACATTGGAGGCCACACCACCAGAGCTAATTGCGGATATCATGGAAACGGGCTTTTACCTTACGGGTGGTGGCTCTTTACTAAAGGGCTTGGATCGATTACTTAGTGAACGCACTGGCGTGCCTGTGCACACTGTGGAAGATCCTCTAACTGCAGTGACTCGTGGTGCTGGTATTATTGCAGGAAACATGCATCTACTGAAAGAAATCCTGCAAGCGTGAGGATGAATGAAGGTAAATCTTGCCCGGGTCATAGAATGGACCATAGCGGCATTACTTATTTTGGCTGTGCTTACCACGATCAGCTGGAATACATTTTTTAGCTATGTGTCCAAACCCTTTCTGTGGATAAGAACAGGAGTGTACAGGGTCGGCGAGGCTTTTTCTGATTTTTGGTGGTGGAATACTGAAGGCAAAGTCGTCTATGAGAAGAAACTCATGGAAAATGAGAAGGCGCTTGCTCAAAGCGTTACGGACAGTGTCAGGTTTGGTGAAGTAAAGGTTATCGGTTTGAGATGGGATCAAAAACACATTGAACTCATAGCCACTGGAAGTAAGGTCCAAGTAGGGGATTTAATTACCACTGATACTGACATTGTGGTGGGACAAGTCAGCGAAGTTGTGGATAACGAGTTTGTGATTCGCACCATATTTGACGAATCTTTTAGTGTACCCGGCCTCATATCAAGAACTGGTGCAGTGGGTAGGCTTTTTTATAAGGGTGGTCAACTTTCCTTTCAACCGGTTGGTTACGAGGACATTTTGCCAGGCGACTATGTGGTAGTACCCACAGCAACGCCGTTACTCGCTGCAGTAGTTACAGATGTTTCTGACAAACAGTACATAAAGGCGAATCCAGTTCTGGTTGATCTTAGAGTATATGGCCTGAGACTATGGAGGAAAACATGGTAGAAAGCATATTCTTCTTGGTTACTGGTACGATGTTTTTTCCTCCTTTGGTGGTGATGCGAGTCAAGGCACTTTTGAGTAGCTATGGGTTTTGGTCTTGGCTATTGGTGTTTTTTCTTGCTTTGGGATTTGATGGAGCGTTCATGCACCCGTTTTGCGTTTGTACTGTGGGGCTGTTACTTTTGGCAGATATTTTTGAGTGGAGTTGGAAAAAACTAGCCGTCTCTATGTCAATTATGTTGGTATTGTGGGGATTCATCATAAATTGGTGGACACTACTGGTGCTTCCACTCATTGTGGTGGAGGCGTGGGCTGATGCGGAATAGGGCCTTTTATGCTTTGGGTTTGCTTGTAGTACTCATTGCAGGAGGGTTTATTTGGCGGCTTCACGTTCTCCAAATTCAGCAGCATGATTACTATGCCACCAGGGAGAAAAACAATTACACACGCTATGTGACTGAAGAGCCCATCAGGGGACGGATTTTAGATACAAAGGGCAGAGTTCTTGCTTACGACCAGACCGCATACAATGTGGCTGTGGTGCCCGCTTTGTCAAAAAATGCAACTGCGACTAAAGAAAACCTGTTTAAGCTGGGCGCCAAAGCAGAAGATGTGGAAGCCGCCTTTGAAAACAGCAAACTTTATCCCTTTCAGCCCATGGTTGTCATACAGGATATATCAGAATCTAACCGCTTAAAGGTTCTGGAAGTAGAAAACCATGATCCTGCCATAAAACTGGTTTTAGGCTCCAAACGTGTTTACCCTTATGGGCAGCTGGGCGCTTTTATCACTGGCTATGTGGGAATGGCTTCCAAGGAAGATCTGCAACGTGATGAAAACTTGCGACCAAGTAGCATTGTAGGGAAAATGGCTGCAGAAAAGGTTTTTGACAGCTACCTAAGAGGCCAGCCTGGCATAACTGAGGTCTTGGTTGACGTTAGCGGAGGCGTCGTTAAGGAAAAGTTAGTTTCAACACCAGTAAAGGGGTATGACGTGTACCTCACTGTTGATATGGATTTGCAAAAAGTTGCCTGGGATGCGGTTGCAAACGAAGTTGGTGGAGTCATAGCAGCCAATCCAAGGGATGGCAGCATTTATGCTTTAGTTTCTAAACCCAGTTTTGACCCAAATGTGTTTGTGAAAGGTATTGACAGCGCAACGTGGAAAGAATATGAGAAGAACAGCAGCTTAGTAAACAGAATGACCATGTCTCAGATTCCTGCTGGATCCACTTTCAAGGTGGTAACAGGCTTAGCTGGACTCTATTATCACGCTATAACGCCTGACTTCACCATTAATGATCCCGGTTACCTTCAGCTTGGTTCCGCTCGGGTCTGGAACTACCGTCACAGAAGTTGGGGCAAGGTTGACTTTGAGAAAGGACTCGCTGTGTCCAACAATGTGTATTTCGGGACGGTTGGGTTACGCACCGGCATAGATAAGATTTACGAGGTAGCAAAGACTATGGGCCTTACTGATTATCCTTGGATAGAGTATGATGCTGTTAGCAAGGGAATTATTCCTAATCAGCAGTGGAAAAAGGAAGTGGTAGGCGAGCCTTGGTATCCAGGAGATACAGTGAACACCAGTATTGGTCAAGGTTATGTGGCGGTTTCGCCCATGCTCATGGCTCAGGTGTATCAACAGATTATTAACGACGGAGAACTTTACAAGTTTAGGTTCCTAAAAGAAGTTCGCGATGGTAAGGCCGTGGTATTTAAAGCTGAACCCGAGTCGCGCCCTCAATCCACCATTTACAAAAACTGGTTTCCCGTCATCAGGAATGGTATGGAAGCAGGTGTGGACTGGGGCTTGCTCACGGGGCTAAAGTCCAGTATGTATACGGCGGCTGGCAAGAGCGGCACTGCTGAGACTGAGAGAGCAAACAAATACCATAAGTGGCTTATTGCATATGCAAACCGTGATAATCCTGAGATAATGGTAGTATCTTTAAGGCTTTATACTACAGATACAGAGCCTGTTAAAATTACTAAAACGGTCATGGAGGGTTATTTCCGTGGAAAATCAGCAGTACGTTAAGTTAACTGGGTTAAGAGATGGGTATTTGGTGGAGTACCAAGGGGATAACCCTGAAGAACTATCTACTATATTGGCTAAGTACTTGCAGTCCTATGCTGATCTATTGCAGGGCCATAATCTTTTTGTGAAATCTGCTTTGGATGAAAAAGCCTTGATGACTGTTGGAAAGAAGCTTAGTGTTCTGGGGTTCCACGCCAGCATCATGAAATACGAGGAGAAGCAAAAAGAAAACAAAAAGGAAATGATGTATGAAAAGGCTGGGAGATCAGCAACGGGGCACCGCGCCACGGCCCAAGATAGCAAAAAGAAGGGAATTCCTAGCACTGGCGACGTGGTTTTTCGAGTCGTAGTTGGTCCGCTCAGAAGTGGGAAGAGCATTAACTTGGGAGAAGGCGTGCTTTTGTGGGGCGATCTTCATAAGGATGCTGTAATAAAGGCTCTTTGTGTCATCGTCATGGGGAAGGCGTCAGGCAAGGTTATTGTCCCTGAGGGTTCCTTTGTGCTCATGAAACAAAGTGAAGGTGCTTCGGTCCAGGTGGGCGATGTGCTTTACGTGGATATTTCTTCTCCTGCGTGGATCCTAATCACAGATGCTGATCCTGACGCAGTAGAAGTGTTTTCTGATGAAAAACAAGTAGGAAGGAGGATGAGTCAATGGCTGGGCAGTGTATTGTAGTGACATCTGGAAAGGGAGGTGTGGGTAAGACCACAATAACAGCTAATGTGGGGTACGCCCTAGCTTCCCTTGGTAAGAAAGTGCTTCTCATTGATGGAGATATTGGCCTTAAGAATCTGGACAGCGTGCTTGGCTTAGAACGGAGGGTTGTCTACGATTTATTCGATGTGATAACCAACAGGATTGAACTTGAAGATGCTTTAGTCAAAGACAAAAGGTTACCTGACAATTTGTTCTTACTGGCAGCTTCGCAGAGCCACTTTAAGGAGGATGTACCTGAGGAGAAGTTTAGTGAAGTGGTGGAAGAGGCAAAAGAGTTGTTCGAATACGTACTCGTGGACAGCCCTGCTGGCATAGAGCACGGTTTTAGAATTAGTAGTCGTTTTGCAGACCGAGCAGTGGTGGTAACTGTGCCTGAAGTTCCCAGTATTCGTGATGTGGATCGAGTGGTCGGGCTTCTGGAGAATTATCGAGTATCTGTGGACGGCGTAGTAGTAAACAGGCTAAACCAGACCTTGGTACGGCAGGGGAATATGCTTTCACCCCAGGATATTCTGGATCTGTTGGAAATACCACTTCTTGGTGTAGTTCCAGAGGACACACTCATTGTACAAGCGGTAAACCAAGGGGATCCACTGATCTATAAGTATCCGAATTCAGCGGTGGCACGTGCTTACACGAACATTGCCCATAAACTGCTGGATCCTGAGTACGTTCCTCAAGAAACTAAGAAATCGAGAGGCTTTTGGTCTCTATTCGGCTTTCTCAGAGGTGAGGGATAATGTCTTGGTTCAGTGACTTGTTCGGGCGGCGCACGAAAAACGATGCTAAGCAGCGTCTTGAGGTCATGCTCATACATGACCGTGGAATATTTGATAATGCCGATCTGGAGCAAATGGAGAAAGAGATTCTGGCAGTGGTAAAGCGTTACGCTGACATTGAGACTGGTGCGGCTGAAATTTGCACAGATAAGTTGGACAATGGCAGATTACTGCTCAGCATAAGAGTTCCTGTGAGGGGCCAAAAGAGCAGACGGTGAAAATAAGGTTAGTTTTCGGTTTTATCTGTGTCATTAGCGCTTTTGCGCTGGTGTTCTTTGGTTTAGTAGGTATTTCTGCAGCAACGCAACCTGGCTATGAGTTTAGTGGCTTCATGACTGGTTATGTCAGAACCCAGCTGATTGCTTTTGTGGGCGGGCTTTTGTTGGGGCTGATTATTCTGTATGTGGGGTTTGCTTATGTGCTAAAAGTTGCTCCTTATTTGGCATTATTTAATGCAGTCCTTCTATTGTTAACATTGGTCATTGGTGAAGAAGCTTACGGTGCTCAAAGATGGATATCTTTTGGGTCCTTTCAGTTTCAACCCTCAGAGCTTGCAAAGTTGTCTTTACCCTTACTTCTGGTTTGGATAAATGGTCGCTTCAGTGGTGTTAAGAAGTGGGCCATAAGTCTTGTTGGCGCTATGTCTTATGTGGTACTGGTGCTAGTTCAGCCAGATTTAGGGACTAGTATTGTCTTGCTGGTGGAGTTTATAGCTTACTTAATTATTGAAGGTGTTAACTGGGGCATTTTGCTTTCAGGGCTTTACATGGTAATCCTGGCCTTTCCAACTCTTTGGGATAAAGCACTTAGGGAATACCAAAAACGTCGTCTTCTCAGCTTTTTAAACCCATTCGATGATCCTTCTGGTTCTGGCTACAATCTAATTCAAGCATGGACAGCCATTGGAAGTGGTGGTTTAAAGGGCAAAGGCCTAGATAATGCATATTTTCTTTACTATGGTTACCTGCCTGTTGACCATGCCGACTTCATATTTGCAACGATCTCCTACGTAATGGGTTTTTGGGGTGCGATGAGTTTGTTGGTGCTTATATGCTCTTTTGTCTTGGGCGGGGTAGGATTTGCATTCTTTGTTCCTGATAATAAGCAGAAAGAGTTCTGTTTTATTGTTTTATGCGCTTGGCTTATCCAGTTTGCGGTAAACATTGGAATGAATTTGGGACTAATGCCCATAACTGGTATTCCGCTGCCTTTCATAAGCTATGGTGGATCTGCTCTTCTCATGAACATGGTTATGCTTTTCACTTTTCTTTCCTACAGACCCGAACCTGAGACCCATTAGGGTCCCAGGATTACTTCAGCAGATCCGGTTTCCATACTGTGTTTCAGGTTTTCACTGATAAGGTCCACACTAATGCTGTTAATGTACTGAATTTCGCTTTGAGGGTCCCAGATACGGTTACGGGTAACAAATCTGTCTGCTAAAAGCAGAGAAATACTTGACGTGGATTCCAAGCTCATGGTGTAAGCGCCAACGGTGAACCTCTTAAACTTGTCTAGTTCATCCACCGTAAGCTTTGCTTGTGCAAGTCTTTCTAGCTCCTCTTGAATAATACTCTTTGTTCTGTCTAGCCCTTTTGGTTTCAAATCACAAGAAACAATTAATGCACCTGCTACCGAAGTTGCTTCCACCGTGGAGTACACTGAGTAGCTAAGGCCTTCTTCTTCACGTATGCGTAAAAACAACTGACTAAAGCTGGATCCACCGAGAATGTTTGATATGAGTTGGTAGACAAAGATGTCATCTCTTGCTGATTCACAAGCTTGTAAAGCAAGCCTGTAATAGGTTTGTTGCGTGTCTTCTTTTATTTTTGAGCTGCCTGGAGTGAACTCTGGTCTTTCCATATGCCTAACGGGATCCACCAACGGTGAAGGAATGTCAACATTCCTAAGGAAGCTCTCCAACACTTTACCGTCAATCGGGCCGGCCATTGCCACGCATGGCTTTTGGTAGATTAACTTTTCCCAAAAACTGTACAATCTGGTTTTGGTGGCATTCTCGATGTCTTTACGCCTGCCAATAACGTCTTCACCCAAACGATGGCCATTCCACATGGTTTTTTGCAAGTGTGAATAAGCTCTTTCCTCGGGCTGGTCTTGTGCCATCTGGATTTCGCTTATAACAACCTGTTTTTCAGTGGAAAGGGCGGTTTCTTCTAATAGAGGCTCGTAAGCCAAGCTGAACAAAACTTTCACAGCATTCTGCCAGTAGTTTGCAGGTACGGTTGCTGTTAGGTATATGGCATCATAAGTAGTAAAACCGTTGTAACGTCCGCCCACGCCTTCTATCTCCATGGCTAAATCCTTGCTCGTTGCGTAGGTGCGCGTTCCTCTAAAGAGCATGTGCTCCAGTAAATGTGCGTATCCGTATTGGCCTTCTTCTTCAGCCATGGCTCCGCCTGGTATGGCAATGGTTATAGAAAAAACGCTAGTGTCTCTTTTTACGTAAAGCGAAGGAAATTCAGTGTTCAATGTTTCTATGTTCATTTCTTGCCTCCTTTGATCTGCAAAATCAAGATACTACTTACTATACGGGTATTACAAAAAATCATCTGTTTTCTTGATTCTTTCTTGGAGTTCTGCTTTTGAGGGGCGTTCCACGTTTATCACCACATAGCGCGTATAAGCCACAGGTGTATCCACTTCGATCATGTCGTCGACTTTCACAGGATCCGATTGTTTTGCTAATTTGCCGTTTATTTTAACGTAACCTGCCTGAATTATTCTTTGTGCTAACGTGCGTCGCTTAATGATACCGCTTTCTTTGAGAAACTTATCCAGCCTCATTCTTTGATTCTTCCCACAGCGTTTCTAGATCATTTTCAGCTTGATGCTCAGTTACGTACTTTAGACGCTTCTGGAATTTCTTGCTACTATGAAGAAGAGCATCTTCTGGGTCCACATTTAGTAGCCTGGCTAAGTTTACTACCGTGAACAGAAGGTCACCTACTTCGTCCTTCATACTCTTGGTTTGTCCGCTCTCAAAAGCATAGCGAAGTTCTTCAAACTCTTCGTCAAGTTTGTCTTTTAGCTGCATAGGGTCTTCCCAATCCAAGCCGTGGTGATGAGCTTCATCTTGCAGGCGAAGTGCCCAGGTAAACACGTTGGGTGGGACAGATTCGTCATCGCTATTTTTACCTTTACGTTCCTGCCATTTGCTTAATACGGTGGCTGCATCAGCGTCATGATCAGATGCAAACACATGAGGATGCCTCGAGATCGCTTTCTCTGAAGCTTTGGTGAGAACATCTGCCAGTTCGAAGGCGTCATTTTCTTCTGCGATGACGCTATGAAGCAGCAAATGTAGCCACAAGTCGCCCAGTTCTTCAGCGTAATTATCCATATCCTGTTTGGAAATAGCTTCCATGAGCTCACTAAGTTCTTCGCGGCTCAATGTGACTAACTGGTACGGCGTAACTTCACGGTCCCATGGGCACCTTTCTCTGAGGGTTTCGACTATCTTCTTAAAGCGCATGAACTGAAAACCTACCGTTTTGGGCAGTGTGCAGTGGCAATCAGAACTTCCAAATGAGGGGGGCTCTGGTAACTCAAAAACGCTCTGCAACTCCAAGGCGGCTCTCTGAGGGGTATAACCTAAACTCTGCAAGAAAAGATTCGAGAAAAACAAAGCATTTTCCAAATTGCTAGTCACTACCACAGTGCCATCTTTGTTAGTTAGGAGGCCTTTCCAGACATCTGCCAAAACCTGCTGCCAGTCAATCACTTCTCGCGGTAAGCGTATTTGTCCACACTTTTCTTTACTGGTTCCTTCTGCTTCTGTCTCTGTCTCAACACACACGTCCAATCCTTTTATGACCTTATATCGCTTCATATTAACATCTTACACCAGCGCAGGATTCTTGGTATAATTCTAGTTATGTTATATTAACTGAAAGTTAAAAGGGGAGGGGAGAGTGTGCTCGAGTTTTTTGCGGTTGCAGTGCTTTTACTGCTCACGGTTATTCTTAACGCTCGCTGGATTCTGGGCATAAAAGTGGAAAACGCTTTAGCAGCACAGATAAGCGGTCACATCCACGATGGTGCAAAGGCGTTCTTGTCCAGTGAGTACAAGGTTATGTTTCCATGGATTGTTGTACTTTTTATTGTACTAGCTCTGCTCACAGGTTATAAGTCAGCTATTGCCTTCTTGGCAGGTGCTCTATTCTCCATTGCGGCGGGCTACATTGGTATGCAGATCGCTACATTGGCAAATGTACGCACCACAGAAGCTGCTAGGAGAGGCAGTGGAGATGCGCTTTCTGTGGCTTTTTCAGCTGGATCAGTCATGGGCATGACCGTAGTTGCCTTCGGTTTACTAGGGCTGGGGCTTGTGGTTTTCGTTTTTGGTGGTTTTGAAAAAGCCGGAGGCATTGTTAGTAGTTTTAGTTTGGGCGCTTCTTTTGTCGCTTTATTTGCTCGTGTGGGTGGTGGCATTTTTACTAAAGCTGCTGACGTTGGGGCTGACCTAGTAGGAAAGGTTGAGGCTAACATACCCGAAGACGACCCCCGAAATCCCGCAGTCATCGCAGATAACGTTGGTGATAATGTGGGTGATGTTGCCGGTATGGGAGCAGACTTGTACGAGTCCTATGTGGGGTCCATCGTCGCTTGCATTGTTTTGGCTTTGGCTGAGAAAAACATGGTCGGCTTAAGTTTTGTTTTGTGGGCCGTGTCTTTGGGTGCACTTTCCTCCTGGTTCACCATATTACTTGTGAGAGGCATATCCTCTCGCTCCCGCATGGAGCCTGCGAACGTGTTTAGAATGGGTAGTATATTGGTGACGCTGCTGGCTGTGGGTTTTGTTTGCCTTATTCCCATGTGGACTGGTGCAAGCTGGTCATATGTTGTTTCAACGGTGGCAGGCATGATTGTGGGCATAGCCATTGGGTTTATTACAGATTACTACACCATGGGCGCGCCCATAAAGGAAATAGCTAAAGCTAGCGAGACTGGAGCAGCTACCAACATTCTTTCTGGTATGGCGATTGCCATGCAATCCACCTTTTTGCCGGTCTTGCTGGTGGGCCTAGCCACAATTGTCGCGTACCTCAGCGCAGGACTGTTCGGTATTGCTTTAGCTGGCGTTGGTATGCTTTGCACTCTGGCGTATTCTTTGTCGGTAGATGCCTATGGTCCCGTGGCTGATAACGCTGGGGGCATAGCTGAGATGGCGCATTTTTCACCTCAGGTGCGTGAGGTTACTGATGGTTTGGACGCTTTAGGTAATGCCACTGCTGCCATGGGGAAGGGTTTTGCTATCGCTTCAGCCGCACTAACGGCATTGGCTCTGTTTGCTGCATTCAACAGTGCTGTGGGGATTAGGGCTTTGGATGTCTCAGACCCCAAGGTGCTCACAGGGGTCATGGTAGGAGCGGCTTCACCGTTTCTTTTCTCTTCCATTGTCATCAACGCCGTTTCCAGGACTGCTTTTGTCATCGTAAAAGAGGTCAGACGTCAGTTTAAAGAAATTCCTGGTTTGCTTTCAGGCCAAGCCAATCCAGATTATGTAGTCTGCGTGAGTATTAGTACTAGTCATGCTCTTAAAAACATGGTAGTACCTGCTCTGTTGGCACTTATTCTGCCTCTGGCTTCCTACTTCTTGCTTGGTGTTGAAGGGGTCGGTGGCGTACTTATTGGCCAAACTGTTAGTGGATTTGTGATGGCCGTTTACATGGCAAATGCAGGTGGTGCTTGGGATAACGCAAAGAAGCTTATCGAAGGTGGTTTCTTGGGTGGTAAGGGTTCTGAGGCTCACCATGCCGCAGTAATAGGTGACACGGTGGGTGATCCGCTAAAGGATACAGCTGGCCCCTCCATTAACATACTTATGAAGTTAAGCACGGTAGTGTCCCTCATCCTCATACCCATTTTTGTGCAAATGGGCTTGCCCGTGCTCATCGATCTATTTGCAAAATAAAACAAAAAGGCGAGAGGGAACTCTGTAATTCACAGTGTTCATGATATCCTCTCGCCTTCTTATTCCATTTTACAGTGGCAACTACGAGTAGACGGTAAGCCGAGTTCTGTTCCCACCAAAACCGCGTTGCCTTCAAAAGCTTTGGTGGGTGGCAACCATTTATCTTGGCTTGCTGTTGCCAGCAAGCTCCAGCGGCCTACCCGCCAGCTCGCCGAGCAGGGTCACAGCTGGCTGCTTGGCCTTGCTCCGGATGGGGTTTACCGTGCCAGCACTGTCGCCAGTGCTGCGGTGGGCTCTTACCCCGCCTTTTCACCCTTACCTACCCAAACATTTGGGTAGGCGGTTTGTTTTCTGTGGCACTCTCCTTGAGGTCGCCCTCACTGGGTGTTACCCAGCATCCTGCTCTGTGGAGCTCGGACTTTCCTCAACCTTTTGGTTGCGGCTGCCTCGTCTACTCTTTACATATTCTACCATGCTTGTCCAATGTGACTCAATATCGTAATATTCCCTGGCTCTTTGCGTGAAAATGTGAACTACGATGTCGCCTATGTCCACAAGCACCCAATCACCTGGAGTGTAACCTTCAACGCGGTAGGTGATGTTCTTTTTATCCAGTAGCTCTTCCAATGAGTCTGCCAGTGATTGGCTATGGGTGAGTGAGTTCGCAGTGCAAATAATGAAATAATCTGCTATGGTGTCCAGGGCTCTTATGTCAACGATTTTTATGTTTTCGGCTTTTTTCTCGTCAAGAAGCCTCTGAATGGCTTCCACGTCCTGATCCAACGTCTGTTCACCTCCTTTCTTTTCTTTTTTGCTCTATGGGTAGTAAAGGTGGTTTTCGTGAATATATGTTTCCACTGTTTTTGGTACTAAATAAGTTATGGGTTTTCCCTCAGCTACTCTTTGTCTTATGTACGTCGAGGAGACGTTTATCGGCGTCATGTCCGTAAAGATGGCTTCTGCTTCTGGTCTGGCTACAGTTATTGGTTTTCTCGGAACTACGATGAAAATAGCGTTTTTTACGAGTAAGTCATACCTGCGCCAGTTGTGCAACTCTTCCCATTCATCACTACCTAATATGAAGTAGGGTTTTTCACCAAGTACGTGTTTTACTGACAAAATGGTTTCATATGAATATGTGGGTCTGGCTTCTCTTTCCAATTCCATGAGTACAAATTTGGGTTCCTCTTTTAGCGCCATCTCCAACATGTTGACGCGGTGAAAGTAGGGGACTTTCGCGCTGTCTTTGTGTGGAGGTATGTGAGTAGGGACAAACCAAACCCTGTCAAGATTAGCGGCTTCCATGGCTAGGTAGGCCATGAACAGGTGACCTATGTGAACAGGATCAAAAACACCTGCAAGAAGGCCAGTTCTAGAGGATTTCAAAGGCTTTATCATGTATGACTACGGTTTCTCCTTCTTTTGCACCCATTTGCCTTAGCATTTCCTCAAGTTTCTTACGTCTTATCTCTCTTTGTACATACTGAAAATCCCAAGGTTGGGTGGTATCGTATCTGGATATGTACCGTGCCCATCTGCCTTCAACTAACCAGTATTCATCTTCTCTACGAATGGAGAAATCCTCTGGCAAAGGTGGAAGCTCCATTGTTATGAATTCTGCAGTGGGTTCCTCTGTTGATAATGTGGGCGAAATAAGTTCAAATAAAACGTCTACTAATTGATTAGTGCCTTCACCTGTGGCCGCGCTTGTAAGCACCATGTGTGATTCTTTGTCAGCAAACTGCACTTTTAGCTGATCAATGTGCTCTGGCTGCAGCAGATCGATTTTGTTTAAAACTAGAACTCGCGGTTTTTCCAGTAAGTTAGGGTTATAAGCTCGAAGCTCACCAATAATCGTTTCATAGGCTTGCATGGGTTCATAACCATCGATGGCTGCTGCATCAATGACAATGGCCAGTACTTTGGTGCGTTCAACATGCCTTAAGAAGGTTAGGCCAAGTCCTTTTCCTTCATGAGCTCCCTCTATGAGCCCTGGAACGTCGCTTACTACAAATGATTGTTCAGCCTTTTTAACAATTCCCAGTACTGGAGATCGCGTGGTGAAGGGGTAGGGAGCTATTTCTGGTTTTGCCTTACTTATGACGGATATGAGTGACGATTTTCCAGCGTTAGGTAACCCCACAAGCCCCACATGGGCAACCAGTTTTAGTTCTAAACGGAGTCTGCGCATTTCTCCTTCATGCCCCAGCTCACGGAAACGCGGTGCTCGTCTAGTGGCAGTAGCCATGCGCGCATTGCCTTTTCCGCCTCGACCGCCTCTAGCTACCAGCAGTTTCATTCCTGGTTTGTCCATATCGACCACAGTTTGAGTTTCCAAGTCAGCAACTATGACGCCCACTGGTATGCGTATGAAGAGGTCCTTTCCATCTTTCCCGAACTGTTTTTGAGATCTACCTGGTTCACCGTCTTCAGCCCGAAACTCCTTTTGGTACTTGAAGTCATACAATGTGAGAAGGGCAGGGTCGGTTACCAGGTATACATCGCCGCCTTTGCCCCCATCTCCGCCGTCAGGTCCGCCTTTTTCAATGAATTTCTCACGACGAAAAGAGGCGGCTCCATCGCCGCCCTTTCCACCATAAACAATGATTTCCGCAGTGTCAATGAATATCATTACTTTTGTTCGTTAGGAATCACACTGACGAATTTCTTTCCGCCTTTTTTCTCGAACTGAACTACGCCTTCAGCCAGTGCGAACAAGGTGAAATCCTTTCCCTGACCTACGTTTTTCCCTGGCCAGAAACGATTTCCTCTTTGCCTAACGATGATGCTACCGGGTTTTACTTTTTCTCCGCCGTAAGCTTTCACGCCCAAATACTGCGGGTTAGAATCTTTGCCGTTTCTTGAAGAACCTCCGCCCTTATGATGTGCCATGGTTTCTTATCCCTCCGTTAACACAGACGTTTTAATGCCATTGATTCGCAAAATGGTGTAACGTATCCTGTGTGATTTTTTCCTGTGGTAATTTACTTTCGCTTTGAAACGTCTCACCTTGATTTTCTTTGTACGAATCTGCTTCACGGGTTCGAACTCTATCTCAGCGCCTTCCACAAAAGGTGTTCCCACTACCGTATTCGCTTCGTCCTTTACCATGAGGACTTTTACTTCCTCCGGTTTGATTTCTTCCCAGCCAGGTACTAGTATGGTTGAGTTTTCCTTTACTTTATACTGTTTTCCTCTAATTTCCAGTAAAGCGTACATGCTTGTCAGGTCCTCCTTTTAATACATATTTTGGCGGAGGGGGTGGGACTCGAACCCACAAGGCCCTTCCGGGCCGCCGGATTTCAAGTCCGGTGCCTTACCAGTTAGACTACCCCTCCATCTTATTATGGTTATCAAGGTATCCAATTACAGCAACATATATATTAGCATAGATAAAGCAACATCTGCAACTTGCTAACTGTTACCTGCGGCAGCCTTCTTTTGTTCCCAAGGTAAAAAGGTTTTGTTTTCGCTTCCAGCCATGAGTCGGCGGATATTGTCCTTATGGCGCCACGTAATGAAGAATGCTAGAAAAAGAAGTGCCCACGGGAAGAATGGTAATATGGCAAATGCAAAGATAAAGACGGACCAAATTCCCAGTATGGATCCTAAGGAAACCCAGCGAGTGGGTAAGAAAGTCACCAGCCAAACCGCCACGAACATTAGCACCAATCTTATATCAAAGCCTAGTAAAGCTCCTACGCTTGTAGCAACACCTTTACCACCCTTAAACCTCAGAAACACGGAAAAACAGTGTCCGATTATGGGCGCTAAAAACAGTAGCCATTGCTGGAGAGGCGTCAGCCCTGAGAAATAGTGAAATGCCAAGTATGACGGTATAAAGCCTTTTGACAGATCTAGAAGTAAAGTCATGGCACCAAAGACTACGCCGAGTGCTCTGTAAACATTTGTGGTACCGATGTTCCCAGACCCAATTTTCCTGATATCAACGCCTTTACTTAAGGCGATCAAATAACCGAAGGGCATGGCACCATATAGATAAGCTCCTACTAGACCCAATAAGTAGTAGTAATTCACTTTACACCTCCTCTTGTTCCATATGCCTGTAACTACGCTCCACGACACACGCAACTGTAGTCACATTAGCAAATAAGTTGTTTTTTACCGCATATCGCTTCATCCTATAATATTAGATGATTCCCCGTAGCATTATGTTACACTTTACCATAAAAGAAAACAGAAAAATACTAAGGCAATGAGGCGGTGACCATGGTTAGAAAAAACGGCAATAAGCTTGCCTTCTTTTTACTGCTGGCAGTTTTACTTAGTGTGGCGCCAGCACTTAGTTACAGCAACCACACGTTAGAGCTTTTTCCAAATAGCTCCACAGCTATTTTCGATGGGAAGAGCTACAAATTGACAGCATCACCAGTTTTGGTGCAGGGGCGCTTGCTGGTTCCAGTAAGGGACATTTCCGAACTCATAGGGGTAGATGTAAGGTGGGATAACCAAGCCAGAAAAGCGATTGTCACTTTTCCCTATGTTCCAGATTTGGTTTCGGAAAACCAAACACTAAGAGATAACCTGCAGGACAGTTTGTCGTATCTACAGGTTTTAGACAATCCTGAGATGCAGGCTTTGGTAACTACCATAAAGACGATAAAAGAGGAGTATCTGTATCCTGAAAAGACATCCACGGTAGTTTACGCTGCCGCCAAAGGTGCAGTCAATAGCCTCCAAGACCCTTATTCCAGCTTTTATGATCCCAGTGAGGCAAAACAAATTCTCGAGGCACTTCAGGGTGCATTTGTAGGCATTGGGGTTTACCTACAGGAGTCAGCAAATGGTGTTGTTGTGGTTAAAGTGGTTCCCGGATCGCCTGCTCAGAAAGCAGGTATGCAAGCTGGGGATCTCATTATCAAGGTGGATGATGTAGATGTGTCATCAGCACCGCTAGAGGTTATAAGCTCGCTTCTTAAAGGCGAAGAGGGAACTTATGTGAAAGTCACCGTAAAGCGGGCTGATAAGACTTTAACGTTTACTATTCAAAGGCTTCGCATAGTGGTTCCCACTGTTTCATTAATCATGAATACTACTACCGTTGCTGTGCTCCAGATTGACCAATTCACTGAAACTACTCCTAGCGAATTTAGGCAAGTCATGGGTAGTGTTAAGGCTCCCAAACTTGTCATTGATTTAAGAGGGAACCCAGGTGGATTGGTGGAGTCGCTAGTAGATGTTGCTGGTATGCTCATGGGTACAAAACCAGTGTTTTTGTATCGTGATAACGAACAAACAACGGTAATCGATGCGGAGACGCCCCAGATTTATACTGGTAGACTGTATGTTCTGGTAGACAAGTACTCTGCCAGCGCTGCAGAAATGCTTGCGGGAGCTCTGCAAGACAATAAAAGAGCCACCATTGTGGGTGAGCGGACATTCGGTAAGGGCGTGGGACAAACACTTTTTGATCTTGAGGATGGGTCTTTACTGTATTTGACTACATTCGAATTCCGGACTCCAAATGGCAAAGTTATTAATAACTACGGTATAGACCCTGACATCAAAGTGGATCCGGCAACTGCGCTAGAGTATGTGCTTCGGCTTCCATAAGATGGGCTATATAATTAGACCTAAGGGGTGCATATACAACACACGTGCCCTATGGATGGAGGTGCACTGATGAAAAGGACGTTTGTCTTGTTATTAGTGGTGGGGCTATCTTGTTGGGGTGTAGCAGTCAACAGTCTGCCAACACTTTAGTAGTTGGCACAGCGGCTGACTTTCCTCCTTTGGAATTCATTGACGAAAATGGTAACTTTGCTGGCTTTGATATTGAGCTAATGAATGCTATTGCTGAGAAGATTGGGTATGAGGTGAAGTGGGAGAATGCTGATTTTGCCGGTTTAGTAGCTTCTTTGCAGACAGGTAAGTATGATGCTGTCATTTCTGCAATGACTATTACAGCTTCACGGCAGGAAGAAGTGGATTTCTCGAGACCCTACTTTAGGTCTGATCAAGCTGTGGTAGTCCAGGAAAGCAACGTGGGCATTTTAAGTAGGGAAGATCTTGCTGACAAAACGATCGGGGTTCAGCTTGGTACCACCGGAGAGCTGCTTGCTCGGGAGTTAGTTTCTGATAAGGGGGGAGTATATACCTACGAGAGTCCTGACCAAGCCTTCTTAGACTTGAATACGGGTCGTCTAGATGCAGTAGTTAATGATCTACCTGTTAGTAGTTATTTTTTGTTGAGGAACCCTAATCTTCCGCTTAAGGTTGCATTCACAATTGAAACAGAGGAGTATTATGGCATTGCAGTCAAGAAGGGTAACACGGAACTCGTAGAGAAAATTAACAATGCCCTTATACAACTAAAGGAGGAGGGCAAGTATGCTGAGCTCTACCAAAAATGGTTTGAAACGGAGCCGCCTGCTGACATCCCGTAAACAGATTGTTCTTTACCTGTACAACGCAGGAGCGTGAAGTCTTTAACTAAGAAAGCTATCAAGGAAAGAGGGTGCTTATGGACTTTCGGTGGGAGTTGTTAGTGACAATTTTTCCCATTTTGTGGTCGGGCTTTTTAACCACACTGGGACTTACATTGTCTTCGCTACTAGTGGGGTTGGTATTTGGCTTAATACTAGCGCTCATGAAGATTTCCACAAATTGGATACTTAAGGGAATTTCCATTGCTTACATTGAGCTGATAAGAGGAACTCCGGCACTGATGCAGATAATGTTGGTCTATTTTGGCTTGCCTGCCTTGGGCCTCAATATTGACCGGTTAACTGCGGCAGTGGTCGCTTTGGGGTTAAATAGTGCTGCTTACTCAGGTGAGATTTTTAGAGCAGGCATTGAATCCATTGACAGGGGACAAATGGAGGCTGCCAGGGCTATAGGTATGACTGGAAGCATGGCTATGAGGCTCATCGTTTTGCCTCAGGCTTTTCGTGTGGTAATTCCTCCTTTGGTTAATGAGTTTGTGGCTCTACTCAAGGACACGTCCTTGGTTTCAGTCATAGGAGTGGCTGACCTCATGCTCAGAAGCAGAAATATGATTTCTTACACAGCTAACGTGTTTACGCCGTTGCTTGGTGCTTCTATTCTGTACTTATTAGCTACTATACCAGGATCTCAGCTTTCTGCCTACTTGGAGAGGAGGTTCAAGTTCTAGAAATGATGCCTATTTTGGAAGCTAAAAACATTGTGAAACGTTTTGGCAAGCATGAGGTTCTAAAAGGGGTAAGTTTGGCTATTCACCAAAAAGAGATTGTTGTCATCATGGGACCTTCAGGTGGCGGTAAGACTACGCTACTTAGGACGTTAAACCTGCTCGAGGAACCCTCAGATGGTGAGATTTATTTTAGGGGAAAGAAAATTGATCCAAGGAGCCGTGATGCCAACGAACTAAGAAAAAAGGTGTCCATGGTTTTTCAGCTTTTCAACCTGTTTAATCATCTTAACGTGCTTCAAAATGTAACCATTGGACCCATAAAAGTTTTAGGCAAATCACCCCAAGAAGCAGAAGCCCAAGCCATGGAACTTACATCGGGTTGGCTTGGCTGAAAAAGCAAAAGCTCTGCCTTCGTCCTTGTCGGGTGGCCAAAAACAAAGAGTTGCTATTGCCAGAGCACTTGCCATGGAGCCGGATGTGATTTTGTTTGATGAGCCTACCTCCGCCCTGGACCCTGAATACACCAAAGAAGTTTTGGATGTAATGAAGGAATTAGCTGAAGAAGGCATGACCATGGTAGTGGCCACCCATGAAATGGGTTTTGCTAAGGAAGTGAGTACTCGAATAGTGTTCTTAGAGGACGGCCGTGTAATTGAGGATACCGATGCGCATAAATTCTTCGTTGAAGGCCCGCAAACGGAGAGAGCAAGGCAGTTCCTTTCAAAAATCTTAAAAGCATAAGATATTCTTTAAGCGCATGTTATAATGATTTTGTCCTACGATTAAGCAAGGAGGTAGACTAGACATGGAACCTAAAGACTTTATCAGCAAAAGGGGAGCAAGTTTAAAACCGTCAGCTATTAGGGAAATATTCAAGTACTCAGGCGACCCGAGTTTCATTTCTTTCGCAGGTGGTTATCCAGACCCAGACGTTTTTCCTGTGGAAGAGTTAAAAGAAGTTTCAGTGGAAGCACTAGATAAGTACGCCAAGAAGGCTTTGCAGTACAGTGCTACTGAAGGTGTACCAGAGCTTCGCCAGTACTTGGTGAAGTTCATGGAGGAAGAGGAAAACGTAAAAGGGCTTGGTGAAGAGAACATCATCATTACCACTGCTAGCCAACAATCGCTGTTCTTAGTGGGTTTGGTTCTTATTGACCCCGGTGATGTGGTCATGGTAGAAGCTCCAACGTACCTTGGAGCACTATCGGCTTTCGATCCGTTTGAGCCCGATTACGTTTCGGTGCCCACCGATGACGACGGCATCATCCCTGAAAAACTAGAAGAAATGGTAATTGACCTAAAGAAGAAGGGGAAGAAAGTCAAATTCCTCTATGTCATACCCACATTCCAAAACCCTGCTGGTTACACGCTCAGTTTGGAAAGAAGAAAGCGTATAGTAGAGATTGCCGAGGAGCAGGATTTCCTCATTGTGGAAGACGACCCCTACAGCTACTTGGTGTATGAGGGCGAAAGGCCACCCTGCGTAAAGTCTTTTGATAATAGCGACCATGTGATTTACCTCAGCACATTCTCGAAGACCTTTGTGCCCGGATTCCGTCTTGGCTGGATTGTAGCTCACAAAGACATCATTCGCAGAATTGCCATTTCAAAGCAGGCAGCGGACTTGTGCACCGGTGCTTACATGCAGTACATAACCTATCTTTACATGCAGAAAGGTCATTTCATGAAACACATTGAAGCCATGAGAGACATTTACAAGGTAAAACATGCAGCCATGTTAGAAGCACTGGACAAGTACATGTCTGATATTCCCGGCGTTTACTGGAGTAAGCCGAAAGGTGGATTTTTCGTGTGGCTAGTCCTTCCAGAAACAGTGGACTGTGACCAATTGTTTGACAAAGCCATTGAGCACAAGGTTGTTTACGTGAGAGGTTCAGCTTTCTTCGCAGATGGGCAAGGGAAGAACACCGCACGTTTGAACTTTAGCCAACCCAAAGTTGAAGACATCGACAAGGGAATCAAAATACTTGCAGATGTAATCAAGGAAACAATGGGCGTTAAGTAGTCTAGACAACAGGAAAATTACTTAAATATTTCTCTCTCTTTTCTCTTTCTTTTTGAGGCCCCGCAAGGCGGGGCCTTGTTGTTTCGTCCTTGTACTTGTGAAGGCTGCTTAATTCAGCTGACGTGATTTCTTCGCTGCTATGCCTTAGGTGAGGGCTATGCTCTTGGCTCCTGATTACCGCTGGGAAGCTTCAAGTAAACAGAGAACGTTGCCGATGCTGCGTTATTCTTGGCATCAGATTTGTCTGCTTATATTCTCATCAGGGATGCTGTGTTACCGGTGGTTGGACCATGGCTTAGCCACTCGAGGTCAACCTGCTGAGGTGTTTCTAGCACCTAACCTGCCTAGCCCGCTCGTGCACCGTTGTGGTTGGTTCTTTTTAATTTAGGTCTGCCTGTACGCCAGTGGTAAGCATTGTGGTGTATTCGCAAATGTTTGTTACATAGTCTCCCATGCGCTCTAAATGCTTTGCTGCCAGCATCAGATCTATGGTTTCCTCAAGTTTTAGGTTTTCCTGACCACTTCTTAGCCTTTTCTTCAAATCAGCGTAAATGGTATCTAGTACGTCGTCTTTCTTGGCAACTTGCTTTGCTATCTCAGGATCACGATTTATGAAAGCATCAATGGCTTCGTCGAGCATTTCTATAACTATTTCACCCATGCGCTTGAAGGTAAGTGCGTAAAAATCATAGCTTTCACTGGGGACTGTGGGATCAATTGCAATGCGAGCCACATTCATGGAATGGTCAACTAGCCTTTCAATGTCCTGGGCTATCTTACCTATGATAATCACTGATGCGATGTCGTCTGGGCATTCCATTGCTACTTGTAGAACCGTTTCCTGAATGTCTTTGTTCAGTTCATCTACTTTTTGGTCAAGCGCCAGCACTGCATTGGCATTAGCGGGACTTTTCCTTTCAACCGCATCTAATACCGCCCTACAGGTGTCACGAGCCAAGGAAGAAAGATAAATTAAACGTTCTTCAAGTAATTTGGTCGTTGACTTCACAAAGAAGATTATACCTCCACTTGCACTACCTATTTGTTAAGCCTTTCTAAGGGCAACATTTACTTTCAAACCATGAGGTTCGTTGGGTTCCAACCACAACCTACCGTCATGAAATTTAACTACTTCCAAAGCAATGCCGAGACCAAGACCTAGCCCATCTGCCTTATTAGTGGCCCTATAGAAATCTTGGAACACTTTTTCTCGCTGTTCCTCTGGAATTCCTTCTCCTTCGTCGGCAACTGTTATTAAGACGTTTTCTTCTTGTTCCTGCAGGGTAACAGTTATTTTTGTCTTTTCAGGGCTGTACTTTAAGGCATTATCTAACAAGTTTAAGAAGAGGGATTTTAACAGACTTTTACTTCCCTCTACGAATATGCTGTGACTTGGTATCTCTGCTTCAATGGAAACTCTCTTGTTGTCAGCAAGCACACTCATCTGCCAAATGACTTCACTGAGCAAATTAACTATGTTTACCTTATCCATGCGATCCACCAAGCCACGATCCATCTTGATTAAAAGTGCTAAATCGCTGGTCAGCTGATTCAACCTGTCCATCTCGTCTATGATGCGTGTGGTAAGATCTTTTCGCTGCACAGGGTCTTCTTCCTCCTCCAGAAGCTCTAGCATGAGCCGAACCGAACTCAAAGGTGTTTTAAGTTCGTGGAGCATTTTTTGGTAAAGTTCAACGTCTTCTTTTGTGCTTCCGTGGGTGCATTCTTCAATGGTTCCGATGATCTCACCGTTTGTTTTCTTAAGGATCATGTAATAGGATCTTTTTTCGGCCGATGGTGTCAAGTAAAAAGGCGTTGACGCAGTACCTTCTTTCTTGCAGGTTTGTAGTGCATCGATGACTTTGTGGTCCCTGAAGACCTCATAAAGAAATCTTTCCAGAGGGGTCTTACCCACTAAGGATTCGAAGAGCCCATTGTATCTGATTATCCTAAAATCATCGTCCAGCACGAAGACAGGTACGGGTAAGTTTTCCAATAGGTCTTTAGCCATGTTCTCTTCGCTTCGTCTATCCTGTGTGGAGACCGTTTGGAACAACACCACTACAGAAGCAAGAGCACATAGGACAACTACTAGAAGAGCAAGATCGGCACCACCCATGCGACTATTCCTTCCTTACGTCGCCGTTAAACTTGTATCCCACACCTCTCACAGTCAGTATGTATTTAGGTTCGTTCGGGTTGGGTTCAATTTTGTCTCTGAGCCACTTAATATGAACGTCCAAAGTGCGCTTATCTCCATAGTAGTCAGCACCCCAGATTTCATTTAGCAAATACTCCCGGGTTAACACTTCACCGGCTCTTGACATGAGTATGCGCAAAAGCTCAAACTGTTTTTTGGGTAGCAAGTATGACCGGTTGTTCACTCTCAGCTCATGGCCGCGTAAGTCCAGGGCAATATCGTCGCAAACCAGTCTTCTTTGTCCCACTGTTTTTTTCATGCCATAAGTACGTCTAAGCACTGCCCTGACTCTGGCCACTAACTCGGGCAAGCTGAAAGGTTTTGTGATGTAGTCGTCAGCGCCAAGTTCCAATCCCAGAATTCGGTCTACTTCCTCTTCACGTGCTGTAACTACAATTATGGGTGTGTCATACTGGCTTCTTATCTCCTTAAGTATTTCCTTGCCATCTACCAAGGGTAGCATTAGGTCAAGTAAGACTAAGTTTGGCTGGTGTGCATAGAACTTTTCTAAAGCTTCTTTGCCGTTCATTGCCTTAATGACTTTAAAGCCTTCTTTGGTAAGCTTTCGTTCGATGGCGTCCAGAATGTTTCGGTCGTCCTCCACGACTAGAATAGTTTCTGATTGGTTCTCCATCTTAGTACCACCACCTTCTTCTTAATAATGTTAACTTAACAGTGTTAAAAATGCAACAGAATACCGAACAACCTGTTATAAAATGAAACAAAGTGGGGTGGTTAAAACATGCTGTCGGATTATGAGGCAGTAGCGAAACTATTGGAAAACTCAGGACATGCCGTTGTTCTTACTGGTGCTGGCATAAGCACTGAGAGCGGTATACCCGATTACAGGGGTCCTCAAGGGCTCTGGAGAAAATATGATCCCATAAAGTATGTGAGCAGATCCACCTTTGAAACAGATCCCAAGACGTTTTGGGAGTTCAATTTACCCATGTGGATGCAGTACAAAGCAGCAAAGCCCAATAAAGCTCATTTCCTCGTTGCTGAGTTGGAAAGGCTTGGATTCATAAAGGCGGTAATCACACAAAACATTGATGGACTTCACAAGAGGGCTGGCAGCAAGAATGTGTACGAAGTCCATGGCAACCTTGAGACAGTTTCTTGTTTGCGATGCCATAAGGAATATCCTTTGGAAGAAGCTTGGAAGCAATTCAACGACGGTAACATACCTCAATGCAGCTGCGGAGGATTATTACGTCCCAATGTGGTTCTTTTCGAAGATCCCATGCCCGATACGTTTTTCCAAGCAGTCAGGGAAGTAGAATCAAGCGATCTAATGATAGTTATGGGAAGTAGTCTTGAGGTGTATCCCGTAGCCCAGCTGCCTGCCATGGTTCCTAAATTGGTGGTCGTGAATCTGCTACCAACCCCTTATGACGACAGGGCAGAGTACGTTTTCCACGAAAGTACTGGAGAATTCTCTGAAAAGTTGACCTCTGTCTTGGGTATCAAGTTACCTTGAAGAAAGATATGTGTGCATTGCACATGTGGCATGTAAAGAGGGTAAAATTACCAAGTAATGCCAATTCTGGGTTATCTTGTTTTTTAATCAATGATTGATTAGGAGGTTAATGTGCGGAAAATACTGGTTGCAAACGATGATGGCATTTTTGCAGAAGGTATAAATATTTTGGTGACACATCTTCTCAAATGGGGAAAGGCAGAAATAACTGTGGTAGCTCCTGATAGGACAAAGAATGCTATCAGTCACTCTCTCACCTTGGATTCCATCCTGCGGCTCAGAAAAGTGTTTATGCCCAACGGTTACGAGGGTTATACTGTGGTAGATGGTTCGCCTGCTGACTGTGTGCTGGTTGCGCTGAACGATTTGGTTCCCGATACAGACTTAGTCATTGCTGGCATCAACCATGGTACGAACTGTGGTATTGATGTGCTTTACTCAGGAACAGTGGGCGCTGCTTCGGAAGGTGTGGTTAACGGTAAACCTTCTATTGCTATTTCATCAGAAAGCCCAGAAAGGGAACATCTTGAAATCACCGCTCAAGTGCTGGTCAGCTTATTGGATCAAGGATTGTTAAATGCTACTAGCAGTGATTGGGTTTTGAACATTAACGTGCCTGCACTTAAGCTGGAGGAAATTAAAGGGGTTGCCTGGGCAACCATGAGTCGTCACGGCTGGACTAATAGGGTTCAAAGACGTGAAGATCCCCGAGGCCAGATTTACTACTGGGTTACTGGGGAACGGTCAAAACCAGAGCAAAGCAACAACGGTGATTATCAGTTGCTTAGCCAGGGTTTCGTAACGTTAACTCCAGTTGGTCTCGATCTTACAGATCATGAATCGCTAAAAGAGCTGTCAAGCAGGTTCGTATTCCAGCTTTGATGGAGGTTGCACGTTTATCCTTTTTATGTTTCCATTTGATATTTGATTTGCAATTAACCAAATAAGGGATTTTACGTTTTCTGTTTTGAAAACGTCAGCGTGGTTGTCTAACTTGACGATGAAACCTTCTCTGTGTGGACTAACGGAAATATAAACACGCTGCTGTAGTGAAACCCCAATGAAGTCGTCATCACTGACAATGGCTGGGATTAGCATTGCCTGATTATTACTAAAGGGTTCCCACAACTTAATAGTGCCGAACGTGGTTCTATAAGTTCCTGCTTTCAGCGTGCCATGTGAATCATGCACTATTGCGTGAGGCATGATTACCTCCTTGTCTAAGTAGTTAGGCACTGAAACATGCCGCTTTTTTCTAAGTACAACTTTGTAAATTTCCTTACCTTGACTTACCCACTTCTGTTCATATTTCGTTCCAACTTGAACCTCGTTCCTAACCGTGTAATCAGCTAACGAAAAGAGTCGGCTTTCTTCAGAGTTTCTAATAGCTTCTTCGGCGTATTCTTTCACGTCGGTCTGAAGCTGCAAGACCGCGTTGTCCACAAGGCGTGAGGCGTATATCTGTAGTTTTGGTAATGTAAAAAGTCTCCTTGATGCATGTTTCTTGTGAGGCCAAGGTAAGGGAAAGTTGATGTACAATGCGTCTACGCTTCTTTCCGAAAACAGCTCTCTGAGGCCCCAAACACCGTCCATAAGCAGCAGCGCAGTTTTCGTGTGATCAATCACTTTCATAGCTTTTTCCACGCTTAAGAGTGAAACCTCAAATCCTACTACGTTGGCACCGGTTGTCTCTAATGTTTTCAAGAACTTCCCGTTACCGAACCCAATTTCCACTGCGAGCGGATTCTTCTCTGGAAAGATGGCATCCCAATTCAAGGGAAAAGAGATCGTACTTTGAGGTTTTATCAGCATGAAACAAGCTCACCAATAGTAAGGCGTGGAATAAGGTTCACTTCTTCGGCGCCTTCGGACTACGGGTAGCACCATGAATGCCACAATGACTCCGAAAACAAACCCTCCGATGTGCGCCCAATATGCCACGTAGCTCATGCTGTTAAGTAGTGTGGGTAGTACGTTTCCTTGAAAGAACCAGATCAAAAGCCAGAACCAAGCCGGAATATTTACCACGGTAACGAAAAAGATCAGGAATATCAAAGTGGCTATGTAGGCGTGAGGATAGAACACCAAATAAGCGCCCATAACTGCGGATATGGCGCCAGAAGCGCCAACGAAAAACTCGGCACTTTGAGGCATCATGTAAATATGAGCAAGCCCTGCAACCATTCCACCAATTAGGTAAAACGGAATGTAGAATTTACCGAAATCTCCTTCAATGTTATCTCCAAATATGAACAAAAACCACATGTTTGATATTAGGTGGTATAGGTTTCCATGTAACCACATGCTTAAAAACAACAAGCCCCAGGGTGTCAAGTTTAGTGGGTTCACAGAAATCATACTCAAGAATTTTTGTGGACTAAGGTAGAAAGAATCTGGTAGCAGCGGTTGTACGAACGCATACACGATGATGTTTATGACAATAATGAGAATCGTCCTAACCGGAAAAGTGCGACGTCTATTTATATCGAATAACGGAAACATCTGTGGGAACCTCTACGTTTTTGGAGTAAGAGACCGATCGCTGTGAACCTGCGGGCTGCGGGTAAAGCATGAGCAGATCGTAAATCTCTTTTGGCATGGAGGTGTCAATGTTCAGATTCAACTGCTTGGCCTCTTCAGCGAAGATGGGGTTATCATGTGTGTAATACCCTTCGCAAAGCAGGGTTGCTACTTCTTCGGCCTTCTCTTCGTCCATGTGCTTCTTTAAAAACCACTTTACAGTGTCTTTGACCTGGTCAATAGCTTTGCGACTTATGTCAGCCAATATGAGGGTTTGATCATCAACGTTTTGAGCACCTTTGTCCTTGACAGCTTGCAATATGCTGGCTGCAGGCAAGCCATTAATTTGCGGGTCCAATGGTCCAATCACAGCGTGCTTGTCCATGATAATTTGATCCGCTGCCAACGCGATTAGTGTGCCACCGCTCATAGCATAGTGAGGTATTATCACTGTAGTCTTTGCGGGGTGCATATAGAGCGCCCTTGCAATTTGTTCAGCTGCGAGTACTAAACCACCCGGTGTGTGCAGTACTAAGTCGATGGGAGTATCGGGAGGTGTGCTTCTAATAGCAGTCAACACGGCCTCAGAATCTTCCATGGTAATGTATCTGGCAATTGGTAGCCCCCACAGAGCCACGCTTTCTTGCCTGTGAATCAAGGTAATTAAACGAGAATGCCTTTTCTTCTCCCATGCACGTATGAGTGTCTGCCTGGCTGCCTGTAGATAGTGTTGATGCACAGCCGGGGACATGGCAGAAAATAGTATGATAATCCAAAGTAAACTCCACAGTACATCCAAGGAAATAACCTCCTTTCAGTTATTTGAATTATATTATATTCGGCAAAAATAAGAAATGTTAAGAAAACTCTCGGTTGATGTACTCAGCTGGCAAAAAATGTTCTATAATTTGGGCATGCCAAGAAGGTTTAGAAAAATACGGAAGCAAAGAAAACCTGTAGAAGCTGGATCGGGTAGGTTCTGGGCGGCGTTCAGTGACGCTTACACCTTTGGAGCAACCCTGCTTGTGTCCATGGGTATTTTTGGTGTGGCCGGCTACTACTTGGATCAGTGGTTGGGCACATTACCCACATTTACAGTGGCATTGCTGCTGATTGGCATCTATTTATCTTTTAGAGTTTTTATAAAAGACGTTCTTAAGCGAGGAAGGGTAAGAAATGGGTAATGAACTCACGCTTTCAGTGAACAGTTTTTATTGGAGTTTTGTAGTTACTGGGTTACTGTGGTTACTGTGCTGGTATATAAGCTTGAAGGCAAAGGAAGAGGGCACGTGGAAGTACGCAGTCATGGCTTTATGGAATTGGCTGATTTCCTATGGTAAAGAACTTCTCGGTGATTATGCTGAGGAAGTTATGCCTTTTCTAGCCACATTTTTTGTTTACATTCTAACGGCGAACTGGTTGGGGCTGCTACCTGGATTTGTAGCTCCCACACGTGACTTATCTGTAACAGTAGGTCTGGCTTTACTTTTGCTCATTTGGATACATGCTTATGCCATAAGAAAAATGGGATGGAAGAAGTATCTTGCTGTGTTTTTTTCTCCAGCGTGGTGGATGTTCCCTTTAAACTTGATGGAACACATAACCAGGCTACTGTCCCTGTCTGTACGTCTTTATGGTAACGTATCAGGTGAACATTTGGCTGTTGCTGTCATATCTTTGCTAGTTCCTTTGATTGCGCCCATACCGTTATTGGGCTTAAGCATGTTTACAGGTTTCATTCAGGCCTACATTTTTATGACTCTGGGTATGGCTTATACCGCTGAGTTTTTGGAAGAAGGAGGTCTTTTAACATGAGTGATGTAGTTGCTGCCATTTTATCTGCTGGATGGCCGTTGGGCATTGCAGCTGGGTTAGCTGCTTTGGGCATGGGAATAGCTGCGGGAAAGGCTTTTGAGGCCATTTCTCGTCAGCCTGATGCATCTGGAGACATAAGAAGCTTGACGCTCATAGCTTTTGCTTTTATTGAGTCTTTGGTTATCTACGTTCTGGCTGTGGCTTTCTTGATGCTGTTTGTTAGACCAGGCGTTTAGTGAGCAAGTGAAGAGCTGTGTGATGGACTATGACCTTTAACTGGTTTTCGCTAGCAGCAGCTGTTGTTAACTTACTGATTCTTTACTGGATACTTCAGAGATATCTGTTTGGTCCACTGCTGAAGACCATAAAAGACCAGCAAGAGCAGTGGTTACAGAAGGAAAAAGAACTACAGCAGAAAGAACTGGAGATTGCATCCAGAGAAGAACAATTAGAACATGAGCGGCAGGAGCTTGAGTACGAGGTAAGGACGTACTACGAACAGGCCATGAAAGAAATAGAGGCGTTTAAGGAAAATGAGCAGGCCGATGCTAGGAAGAAAGCGGAGACAGTTTATCAACAAATTGTAAATGCGGCTAGAACCGAAGCCGATCGCATTAAGAAAGAAGCCTTGCAGCAGATCGACGATACCATAAAAGACGTTGTGACAAATGTCTACAAAGCATTTTTCCAGGGGCTAAGTAACAATGGTGACTTTGTTGCTCTGCTGCTAGAAGGCCGTATTGATGAGATAAAGCCCTTGCTTGGGCAAGGACGTTCATACGTCTTTACCAGCTCTCATCCACTTGACGATAAGCAGAAAGCCAGGGTGGAACATGTGCTCCAAGAAAAAGCCGGAGTTGGTGTGTCCTCCTTTGAGGTGGATGAAGAGCTTATTTTGGGTTTTCAGCTTTCCTGGAAAGCTGAGATGATCGAATACTCCCTGGCACAGCAGATCAGGGAGTATGTAAAGATTGAGGAGGCAGAAGGCATTGGAAGTTAGGCGCGAGCTGCCTTTTAGAATTGTTGTTCAGCCGCAAAGGTTGGAGAAGAAATTCTACGGCAGAGTAGTGGCTTACCGTGATGGCATAGCTACGGTGGAGGGCCTGGGAAACATTGGCTACTACGAGAACGTACAGTTTGAAGAAGGTGCAAAGGGCATTGTCATGGACGTGGACCCCCAGCTTTCCTATGTGGTTACCACCAGTGGTGAAGTCCACATAGGTGAAATGTGTCTGGCCACTGGCGAGGTACCTGGCATACCGGTGGGTTATGATGTGTTGGGAAAGGTGCTGGATCCACTGGGAAACGTTTTGGAGGGCGACACTTTCACTCCTGCTCAGGTTTACCCGGTTGAGCGACCTGCTAAGCCCTTGTATGAAAGGTCTAGGGTCAACGAACCTGTGGAAACAGGTATTGCTGCCATTGACATGCTCATTCCAGTTGGGCACGGGCAAAGAGAGCTAATTTTGGGAGACAGGCAAGTAGGTAAAACCACATTAGCCACTGATATTCTCATAAATCAAAAAGGTAAGGACGTTATAGGCGTTTACGTCAGTATTGGCCAGAAGGTTTCAGATACCGCTGCCATCATTAATAGTTTCAAGGTGAATGATGTCATGGACCAAGTGGTCATGGTTGTAGCCGCAGCTAGTGACCCAGCCATTGTTAGGTTTTTAGCACCTTATGCTGGAGCTTCCATTGCTGAATATTTCATGGAACAAGGCAGAAAAGTAATCATCGTTTTTGATGATCTCTCCAAGCATGCTGTCAGCTACAGGGAACTTACGTTGCTCCTAAGGCGTCCACCGGGCAGAGAAGCTTATCCTGGGGACATCTTTTATGCCCATTCACGACTTTTGGAAAGAGCTGCCAAATTAACCAATGGCGGCTCCATAACAGCATTTCCCATTTGTGAGACTCAGCTGGGTGATTTTTCAGCATACATTCCCACGAACCTCATCTCCATAACAGATGGTCAACTGTTCCTTGACAGTGGGCTTTTTAATGCGGGTCGGCGGCCTGCCATAAACATTGGTCTGTCGGTATCCCGTGTAGGTGGGGCGGCACAGTATCCAGCCATAAGAAAGCTTTCTTCGGGTTTGAGATCCACATTGGCGCGCTATGAAGAATTGTCTGAGTTCACAAGATTTGGCGGCAAGTTGGATGATGCTTCTCAAAAAATCTTAAGCCGAGGAGAAAGAACGATTAAGCTTCTTGTACAAGCAGCCCATGAATTGTACAGTTCGTTGGAACAAGCTGCACTACTCGTGCTCCTGAACAATGGGTACTTTGATACAGTAGATGTGGGCAACGTTAAGGAAGTCTGGAACAGCGTACGTGAGTACTTGAGGACAGAAGTGCCTCAGCTGAAGAGTGTAGACCTCCATGAGCCACTAGACGATGAAACTACCAGACTCATACTCATGGCTGGCGAGAGGGCGATGAAAATTGGCAAGCTTAATGGAGCTTAGGAGACGTCTTAATACTATCCAAGGGCTCAGTCGCATTTCTCGAGGACTAAGGATTATTAATAGTTATTACATGGCTGGGGTGCGCAGGGATTTTGAGCAAATGGAGGCGTATGACGAAGCGTTGCTAGACAGTGTGGGAGCCATTTTGGGACTACTACCTTCAGAAGTCATTCAGTCTTCTCGATTCATAAATGCTCCTTCATTGGCTCCGCGCGTAGTCTTGGCTTTTTTCAGCGATGGAGGGCTTTGCGGTAACTACAACGAGCTTGTGACCGAAGGTTTAGTCAGTTTAAAGGTGACGCAAAATGACAGGGTTTACGGTATTGGAACATTGGCTCCTGACAAACTTTCGGACCTTGGCATTAAGCCCGTGGATTACATTGGTGGACTCTATCAGTCTAAGAACACACCGCTTTTGGTGGATTTCTTCTTGGGCATAACTGAGGAGCTTTTCTCAGAACTTTGGCTGGTGTTCGTGCGGTCGGTGCCAGGTAAAGAGGGGCAGTATGTCACTCAAAAAGCGAGCCCCATAACCTTGGAAGTGCAAGCGCGACATGGAGAGCTAATTGGAGAGCCCGAGGAGATCATTGATCAGGTGTTAAGTTCCTACCTTACTGCAACCATGCTGCGAGCTTTCTACTCAGCTGCGTTTAGTGAGTTTTACATGCGCTGGTCGGCCATGACGCACGCAGAAGATAAAGCAAAAGAACTGGCTGACTCTGTAAAACTGAAGATTTCCCAAACTAGGCAAGAGCGTGTGACTAGGGAACTACAAGATATAGTAGGTGGTATGAACTATGGAAGGTAAAGTAATAGGTATTCACGGTCCAGTTTTGGACCTTCAGTTCACTGATTACACCCCCTTTGAGCGTGAGCTCATAAAGGTGCGAGACATATTGGTGGAATGCAGAGCACTGTTGGGCGAAGGAAAGGTAAGAGCAGTGGCACTGGGTCCTACCGAAGGCATCCGAAGAGGAGATAAAGCTACTGCACTTGGAAAGCCCATGACTATAAAGGTGGGAGAACAGCTCATCGGGCGTGTACTTTCGGGGATTGGAGCTCCACTTGACCAGAAGGAAGAACCCGAAGGTGAAGAACGCAGTGTATTCAACGTTCCACCGCAGGTGACTGCGGTTCTTCCTGTGTCCACTGTTCTGGAAACTGGTATAAAAGCATTGGATCTTCTAGCCCCGTTCCCACGTGGCGGTAAGATTGGTTTATTTGGAGGAGCTGGCGTTGGTAAAACCGTTTTGGTCATGGAGCTCATTCACAACGTCGCCATAAAGCACCGTGGTTACTCCGTATTTGCCGGTGTAGGAGAGCGCACACGTGAGGGGCAAGAGCTCTGGGAAGAGATGAGAGAAAGCGGTGTCATGGACCATTTGGTTATGATTTTTGGTCAGATGAATGAGCCACCCGGTGTTAGGGCAATAACGCCTTACGCTGCTGCTACTGTGGCTGAGTACCTTAGAAGCCAGTATGGTGGTGAAATCCTTTTGTTCATGGACAACATCTTCAGGTATGCTCAGGCAGGTATGGAAGTGTCCACTTTGCTTGGAAGGATGCCATCAGCCATGGGCTACCAGCCCACATTGTTCTCCGAAGTGGCACAAATTGAAGAAAGGATAAACAGTTTGGCTGAGGGTGCCATTACCTCAGTGCAAGCGGTTTATGTACCTGCTGACGACATCACTGACCCTGCACCTGCTACCATCTTTGGGCACCTGGATTCTTCTGTAGTTCTTTCGCGTGCCTTGACTGAAGTGGGTATTTATCCAGCCGTAGATCCGCTGCAAAGCAGTTCAAAAATGCTTGACCCGGAGGTTGTGGGATACAATCACGTACAAGTGGCTGGGCGCGTGAAGGAATTCTTGCAGCGTTATGAAGAACTAAAGGACATCATTGCACTACTTGGTATGGAAGAACTCAGTCCAGAAGACAGAGAAGTTGTACTTAGGGCGAGAAAAATACAAATGTTCTTGAGCCAGCCTTTCTTTGTGGCTGAGGCTTTTTCAGGTGCACCTGGTAAGTACGTGCCTTTAGAGAGAACCGTAGAAGGCTTCAAAGCCATAATCGATGGTAAGCTGGATCATGTTCCAGAGAGTGCTTTGTACATGATCGGTGACATTAGCGAGGCTGGTGTTGATGTTTAGGGTGAACATTATAAGTTCCGATCAAATGCTTTTATTTGAGGCAAAATCGGTCATATTACCACTGGTAGATGGTTACATGGGTGTACTCCCTCGACACAGTCCTTTCGTGGCCACGTTGGACGTGGGGTTGGTTACCATAAAAACCGCAGAGGACGAGGAGAAGAATTATGCAGTTGCTGGCGGAGTGGCATCCTTCTCCTCTGGTTTTCTGCGTATCATAACGCCTGCTGTGTATGAAACTGACGATCTGAATACTTTTGTGGAAAAACTGGATGAGGAATACAAAAGAGCTCACGAAGCAAGTCAGCGTTACCGTTCAATAAAGCTGAATCCATAGCCGGCGACTCAAAAATGCTGTACATAATCATGAACAACAGCGTCCCATGATGAGTAAAACTATGCGATAATATTTTCATGGCTTTTTTGAATCTTTTTGACCAACGCAAGCTTTGGGAACTCGCAGAAAAGATTCCATTAGAATCTTTATCCGAGCGAAAGTCAATTTATGATGCATTGGGCTTGGTTTGCGCTGAGGACGTATTGGCACCTGAGGACATACCTCCAAAGGCTCGTTCTGAAGTAGATGGATACGCAGTACGGAGCCGTGATGTCAAAGGGGCTTCTGTGGAAAGGCCATCACTTCTTACGCGTGTGGGTAACATTGTCGTAGACGAAGTTCCCCAGTTTGAGCTTAACCCAGGTGAGTGTGCTTATATTCCTACTGGTGCTATTTTGCCTAAAGGCGCAGATGCTGTTGTAATGATTGAATATGTTGAAGAAAGTGGCAATTATGTGGAGGTTTTTAAGCCTGCTGCACCCTTGGAAAACGTGGTTTCGCCTGGCGAAGACATGAAACAAGGTGATATTGTACTAAAACGTGGTCAGCGCATTACTCCACAGGTAGTTGGATTGCTAAGTTATTTAGGAAAGTTGGAGGTTCAGGTGTACAGGCCTTTAAAGGTATTTGTGGCTGCTACTGGTAACGAAATTGTGGAACCTACTCAAGTACCTAAATTGGGACAGTACCGTGATGCTAACAGCTTAACTGTGTGGTCCATGCTCAAGGAAAGAGGATTTTATGCGCATAGGGGCTCCATTATTCGCGATGAACTTGAAAACATACATGAAGTCATAAATAAAGCTACTCAAAATTACGATGTCATTGTTTTAACTGGTGGTAGCAGTGCAGGCATTAGGGATTTGGTAGTACGTGCGGTGGAAGAAGCCGGTGGTACGGTACTTGCGCACGGGTTCACCATAAAACCGGGAAAACCTACGGTTATTGGCATTGTCAAGGACAAACTGTTTGTTGGGCTACCGGGCCACCCCATGTCCTGCTTTGTTTCCGCATCACTAATCTTAATGCCTCTGCTCAGAAGGTTACAAGGTGAGAACGTAAAGCCAATGCCACTGCTTAAAGCTCGTTTGCGAACCGCTGTATTCTCCAGAATCGGTGTGGAAGAATGGATTCCGGTCAGGCTCAGCTATGAAGAAGAGCTGTGGGCAGAGCCTGTATTCTCCAAGTCTGGTATGGTAAGCAGCATGGTGCGAAATGAAGGCTTCTTGAGGATACCTCCCGAGTGTGAAGGAATGGAGCCCGGTGAGGTTGTGGAGGTGCTGTTGTTGTGAGAAAGATCTATTACGAAGTGCGAGAACTGGGGGAAGCAAAAGCGATTCTGCGTAACATGTGTCCTCCTTTAAAAGTTGAGACAATACCTGTTCGACAAGCATTAGGCAGAGTAACGGCTGAAGAAATACTGGCGAACCGAAGTGTTCCACATTACATAGCGGCTGCCTACGATGGTTACGCCGTTGATGCTTTAGTTACATATGGCGCTTCTGAAGGACATCCTTTGGAGCTCACTAATTACAGGGTTGTGAGCACGGGAGACGCTTTGGAATTTCGCGAAACCTGCGTAATTCCGCTGGAGGACGTTGTTGATTCTGGTGGTAAGAAGCTCATCTTCAAAGCATTTGCCGAAGGGACTAACGTGAGACAAGTTGGTGAAGACATCATAAAAGGCGACTTAGTGGTTCCTGCGAGGCACTGGCTGGAACCCATGGATATTGCGCTTTTATTGGCTGCGGGTGTTTATGAGGTCCCTGTTCTTAAGAAGCCCTTAGTTCTTCTCATACCCACCGGAGACGAAGTGCGATCCCCTGAGGAAGTCCTTAAGGAAGGAGAAATACCAGAAACCAATTCAGTGTTCATAGTAAATGAGTTAAAGGATTATTTCGATTTCATTGTGCTGCCACCTGTACCCAACAATGTGGACGCACTAAGGTCTGTCATTGACTCTTATTACAATGATGTGGACATCATTGCAACCATTGCAGGGTCATCTTACGGAGAAAGGGACGTGACAACAAACCTACTGATGGGGCAAGGTTCGGACCACGATTTACAGCAGCAACTTTACGTACATGGTATAAACATAAAACCAGGGAAGCCCACAATTTTGGCCAGTTATCGTGAAAAACCTTTTATTGGATTCCCAGGTTTCCCTGTTTCTACTTGGGTAGTGGCTAAGTTTGTGCTCGATGGCTTAGTCGAAAGCTACTATGGCTTATTGCCTCAGTGTTGGCAGCAAGGCAAAGCGCTAAGCGGTAGAAAAATACCCTCTGAGGGAGGAAGTATTGAATTTGTTAGAGGTGTTGTGGGCGCTGCTTCATCGCAAAAGGGATTGGTCTTCATGCCACTTAACCGTGGAGCTGGCGCTATGTCCAGCGTTGTTAGGGCTAACGCTGTATTAACCATCCCAGCAAATTCTGAAGGTTTCACTGAAGGAAGTGAACTTGAACTCCTCATGCGTTATGTGGGTTGGCCACTGCTGGTCGCCTCTGATGATATTGCCCTGAAGTTTCTGCTTAGTGATCTACGCAAGATGGGCGTTTTCTTAAACTACGTCTTTACTGGTTCTTCCACGGCCTTGGAGCTTCTTAGAAAAAATCTGGCTGCAGCAGCAGGAGCACATTTGCTTTGTCCTGATGGTTCGTACAACACCTGCATGGCTCCAGCTAATGCCATCAAAGTACCCTTCGTAAAACGTGAGCAAGGGTTCATGGTTCAGAGAGGTAATCCAAAGGGAATTAAGTCCGTGGAAGACTTAGAACGGTCGGATGTGGTTTTTGTGAACCGCGATAGGGGTTCGGGCACACGCATCTTACTGGATTACTTACTCCAACAAAAGGGCTTAGAACCGGATCACATTAAAGGCTATGATCATGAAGAGTTTTCGCATTTGCGGGTGGGTATGTGCGTGGCAAGTGGGTTAGCTGATGTGGGGCTCGGCATTAAGTTTGCTGCTGACGTTTTGGGACTGGATTTCGTCCCCGTGGCTGAAGAGGAGTATGACTTGTTCTTTCTTTCCGAGTACTCCAATCTAGCAGACACGATTAGTGACTTCATCAAGAGTGAACAGTTCCGCGTTCGTCTTTCCAACATGGGCGGCTACCGTTTAGTTGAATGAGAACACAAGTACCCAGGATAGAGGAGAATACTGTCGTTGAGAGCGAATCAAAATAAAGTAAATAATAACAGTAAGGAAGTGTAAAGTAGGGTGAAAGACAGCTTTGGCAGGGAAATAAACTATCTTAGAATCTCTGTAACTGACCGCTGCAATTTTGACTGTTTGTATTGCAGCCATCCAGTAGAAATGCTGCCCAGGGAAAGAGTACTTCGTTTTGAAGACATCGTCGTTTTGGTACAGGCAGTCAAGGAGCTTGGCATAAAGAAGGTCAGATTGACTGGCGGTGAGCCACTGCTGCGCAGAGACATTGATAAACTAGTTGCCATGCTTCACGAGTTGGATGTAACAGTACACACAACAACCAACGGTTTCATGCTAGCGCGTTTAGCCGAGCCTCTAAAAGAAGCAGGTTTAGATGGTTTAAATGTGAGCTTGGATTTTGTTGATGCTGAGAAATTCCGTCAAATCACTGGTGGTGGTGATTTAGCAACAGTTGTGCAGGGAATTGATAAAGCACTCGAGGTTGGTCTGCCTGTAAAATTGAACGCTGTTTTTACTACCATGCACGAAACCAAGGATTTAAAAGAACTGTTGAATTTTGGTAAAGAACGCAATCTGCCTATACGTTTTATTGAGCTCATGCCGAAGAATCTCGGTTCATTTTCTTCTCTTTTTAGGCCAATTGGTGATGCTCAAAGTATGATTGAGAGTTTTACCCAGCTAAGGCCCGTAGGTACTAATGCGGTCAGTGGTGGTCCAGCTGAGTATTATCTGACCGATGACGGTGTGGAAGTTGGCTTTATTGGATTTTTCAGCCTGAACCAATGCAAACAGTGCAACCGCATTCGCGTTACCAGTAGCGGCGCCATTTATCCTTGCCTATTACGGAATGTTAAAGTTGAAGCTTTCGAGAGCATTAAGCAGGGCAAAGAAGCCACAAAAGAGGCTCTACTTAAAGCTGTTTCTATTAAGCCTGTGGCAGGTAATCCTGAGGAAGTTGGGCCTGACATGTCTGAGATTGGTGGTTAAAAAGGAATGTTTGTAAAGATTAGTAGCAATATGATGAAATGAGGACATGGAAACGGATATGCTAGATGCCTATGAACGCATTAGCGAGGAACTAAACCAAGCTCCATGGTTTGGCCGCACGCCAGACCTTACACGCATGGATGCTCTGCTGGATGAACTGGGTTTACCCCAAGCTAACACAAAGAACATCATCGTAACAGGTACTGACGGCAAGGGTAGTGTGTGCAGCTACCTGCATTCCATTTTGGGCAGGCGCTACAAAGTGGGACGATTCATATCGCCTCATTTGGAAGAGTGGACTGAACGTATAACCGTGGGAAAAGATGACATTTCCAGAGAGGATTTTGCACGGCTCTATGTTAAAGTCATGGAAGGAGCCAAAAAAGCTTGTCGTGTCAGTGGTGAGATGCCTACTGTTTTTGAGCGCTTGCTTGCCATGGCACTGCTTTACTTTGAAGAACAGGGCACTGAGTGGAACGTCATAGAAGTAGGCATTGAAGGGCGCTACGATTCCACAAACTTGCTACCTGCCAAAGCCGTGGTGGTCACTTCAGTAGGTATGGACCATATGAGATTACTTGGTAACACCATTGAAGAGATTGCAGACGCTATTTCTGCCGCATTTCGTCCCCATGCAGTTGCTGTAATAGGTAAAACTGACCCTGCGGCCATGAACATACTGGAAGTGAACGCAAGAAGGAAAAAAGCTACTGTTTACCGGTACGGTAGAGACTTTTGGTACGATGGGAAGTTTCTCAGTTACTCAGGTAGCTTGGACTTTCAACTTGCTCTTAGGGGCGTTCACCAGTGGTACAACGCTTCAGCTGCCATACAAACAGTGCTGGCGCTGTCAGGTACCGAGCTTAACAACATCGACGCTTCAGATATCCAAGAAGGGCTTCGAGAAGCCTTTTGGCCAGGCAGGATGGAGACTGTAAGGGAGAATCCTCTAATTATCTTGGATGGTGCACACAATCCTCATGCTGCACAGTCGCTGAGAACTTCTTTAGACTTGCTGTATCCCGGTAAGAAATGGAACATCTTTTTCGCTGCCATGAAAGATAAGGATTGGAGATCAGTACTAACACAGTTTCTGGATTTGGCTAACCATGTTTACGTAGTTAGAATGCCCTATGAGAGGGCGGAAAGTCCTGAAACCATCGTGGAGTTCTTGAAAGAAAAAGGTACATCGTCTTCAGTGTGCGAAGAGCAGGATGTAATCAAATGCGATGAAGACGCTTTGGTCTTCGGTTCCCTGTATTTGGTGGGTGATGTTAGGAGGTTAACGAGAAATGCGGTTCACTCATTTTGAAAATGGTCAAGCCATCATGGTTAACATTGGTGAGAAGTCATTATCTCACCGTGTAACAAAGGCTGTCTTATTTGGTACTCGTCTTAGTGTACCTTTGGCAAGGAAAGCCATGACTCTTACGCATGAATTCATACCCATGGCACATCCGTTACCTATTGCACCACTTAATTCCTCGTTTAAACGCAAAGCACAGGTAATTGAAGTGCAGGTTAGCTGCGATTACAAAACAGGATTGGAACTTGAAGCCATCATGGCAGCTGCAGGTTTTATGAAGGAAATACCCTATCTTGGTTTTGCTGCTATTACGCACAAAGAAGGCGGGAAGTCCGGTACTTTGGAAAGGCGAGCACAGATTTATAGAGAAGGCTTTTCTTTCCAGAAGGGAATATGGTACCGCGTGGTGGGCAAGGGGTGGCTAAAAGCCACAGAACATGGTCTCGAGAAAGTGCCAGACTTTCAGCTGGAGGCAGGGGATGTGATACTATGCAGCTTACAGTAACTGCTCAAGGGACTGTAGCCTTTCGTCCTGATAAATTTGACTTAGTGAGCAGCGAGAAGCTCCCTAAGGGGCCTTTCTTGGAGACGGCGCGTTTGGCTGCGTTCCTAGCTGCAAAACGTGATAGTTTTTTTGGTAGCCGAGTATTCATAACTCACATGGAAATTAAGCATCACTGGGGGCCCTCTGAACTTAGTTTTACTGTGAGGCTAGTTGCCGATGGGGATGATGAAAAGGAGATTATGCGTAGGGCTTGGTTCTCCGCATTCGTTTGTTGTTTGACTACTTACGACATGGTAAAGGCCGTAGACCCTGATGCTGTCACTGAAGATGTCGGTATTGTGTCAATAAATGATGAGGATCTTCCTGAAGTGGATTTGAGTCACGCAGACCTCAGTGATTTCCAAGACGGCTACTACTGTGGTTTTTCTCCTACTTTGATTGTGGAAAGAGGACAGATCCGATCTGCCTTTAATGCGCCGTGGAGTAATAGCAATGTACGACTCCGGTGGCTTACGGCAGGTAAGAAATTCAAAGGAGGTTTCTCGGGTGAGTAAATTGACTCCCGTAATTACGTGCTCCATTCTTATCTGTTCAGACAGGTGCTTTCGCGGTGAAAGGGAAGATAAAACAGGTCCCGTATTAAAAGAAACACTGGAACGCTTAGGATATCATGTGCATGATGTGAAGGTTGTCCCAGATGAACTGGACGTCATCGTTGATCAGTTGAAGCAATGGGTACGTCTGGGCATGGATCTCATAATAACTTCTGGTGGCACAGGTGTTGGGCCAAGGGACGTTACCCCTGAAGCCACTTTGCAGGTCATTGAGCGAGAAATACCAGGTATGTCATTTGCAGCTTTGATGTTGTCACTTCAGAAAACACCACATGCTGTGTTATCCAGAGCCAAAGCAGGTGTGGCAGGTACCACCTTAATAATAAACCTACCTGGTTCCACAAAAGGTGCTCAAGAGATTATCGAATACTTGGATCCCGCTCTAAAACATGCCGTCCCAATCATACATGGGGAAGTCATCGAGTAAGAGCTTGCTCCACTAATGCAGATGCGCCCAGCAATGCCGCCTCTTTCAGCGTACTAACCACGGTTGGCGTGTCTTTTACGGGTGGCACTGCGCGTCTGCGGATCTCTGCCTCATATATGTCTTGCCATAAGGGGAAAGTTGCGCTGACGCTACCCCCTAGAACGATAATGTCGGGGTTCAAAATGTTTGCCAATGATGCACAAGCGATGCCCAGGTAATAACCCAATCTTTGATAAAGAAAGATTGCCTCTTTGTCTCCACTGCGTGCTCTTTCGTGGATTTGTGCACCTGTAAGCTTTTCTCCTGTGCGTTCGCTGTACCATTTTTCTAAAGCCCAACCGCCTGCCAATGACTCCAAGCAGCCATGGGAACCACACGTGCACGCTGGACCTTCTGCTTCTATGACCATGTGTCCGATTTCTAAAGTGGCGCCTCTTTTCGAGCGTAGCAAATCGCCTTCGTAAACAAAACCTCCACCAATGCCTGTACCCAATGTAACACCAAGAACGGATTCAGGTTTGCTACTTAGTTCGTACTTCCAGACCCCCAAAGCAAAAATGTTGGCATCGTTTTCCACGAACACGGGCACATTCAATTCCTCCTGCAAGAGCCTTCCCAATGGAAAGTTCTCCCAGCCAATATTTCCGCCAAATATGACGGTCCCAGTTTCGTAATCCACCTGTCCTGCTACGCCAATACCCACTCCGTCAATATCTTTATCTTTGGTATAGGATGAAATCAAATTGACAATGTTTTCGCTGGGGCTGTTAAGAAAACGATCCCTGGCAATGAGTTTCCCGTCTTTGACAATACCCATGTCCACTTTTGTCCCACCCACATCTATTGCCAAAATCTCCATGGAAATCCTCCTCTCTTCATCTAACTTGCTCCTTGATGGTTTTACTTTCGGTTCATTCTCCAGTTAAGTTCTTCAGCCCACATAGAGGCTTTTTCTTTACTAGCGCATTTCTTTGAAAAGTGTTCTACCACGGTTCTTGCCACAAACTGATGTACCTCAGAATCCATCTGCGGAACAATACGCTGCTTCTTCATGGCAAGCTCAGAAAGGGTTTTTGCCACCTCTATACCAACTGCTGTGTTGTACTGCTGCTGAGTAACCAATAGCCCCAGCATAAGCCCAGGAAAGATGAGTGAATTATTCACTTGGTTGGGATCATCGGAGCGTCCTGAGCCGTATATGGTTACTCCCATGGCACATGCTTCTTCCCGGGATACTTCCGGTACGGGATTAGCCAGTGAAAGCACAGTGTTAGGTTTTTTCATATTCCTCAAATACTCCAGTGGGAAAAGGCCAGGACCAGGGCGGGAAGCTGCAATTAAGAATGATGCTCCTTTTAATGCTTCTTCTAAATTACTGCTGCCAAGTTTGTTAGTTTTAGATAAAATGTTTCCCATCCAATGCTGCTGGCTATTTTCACTGTTATAAACCAGGTCTCGATCAACTACTATTACATTTCCTATGTTGCCTAGCAACAGCTCATCAAGCAGCTGTAGGAAGCCCATGTTTGCCGAGCCAGCTCCCAAAAGCACTATTTTTTCGCTTTCTAGCTTTAGTCCTGCCATGGAGGATGAAGCGAGTACAGCTGCTAGCATGATTATTCCTGTACCCTCCATGTCATCGTGTATGATGGGTATGCGCAAAAACTTGCGTGCTTCAGTGAGTACATTGAAAGCATCAGGCTGTTTTATGTCTTCCAAGTTTATGCCACCCAATGAAGGTTCAATGGCACTGAGGAAGGCAAGTATGGCTTCCTCGGTTTCGGCCCTTATGCAAAGCGGAATTGCGTCTATGCCAGCGTAGTATTTGTACAAAACTGCTTTTCCTTCCATGACTGGCAAGCCTGCTTCGGGACCAATATTACCCAGCCCTAGGATGCGTGTTCCGTTGCTTATTACGCCAATGGTGTTCCACCTATTTGTCATATCCCAGACCAAGGTGCTATCAGCAGCTATGCTCTGGCAAGGCTCTGCCACGCCTGGTGTGTAAAACACGTGCAGATTGCGAGCTAAGGGGACTCTGACTCGGAGTTCCCATTTTCCACGGTAAAGCTTATGTAAGAAGGAAGGTGTTATTTCCACTTTCTCACCCCGGTAAATATGATCACCAATACGAGCATGGCAAGCAAGCTTCTGCCAAAAGCTGCGCCTGCTATCTGTAAAGGATTGTCAAGTCCAGATAGCACTGTTTGTAGCAAGAACGTACCTGCAAATACGGAGCCTAGTTGTCCAGCCACGTTTGCACTGACTGCGGGGAGCAGTAAAAATGTTGACGGTTCCATCTTCTGCACGTAACGGTGTACTACACGTGCCGCCATGGGGAATGCACTATTTCCTGCTGCACCTAGGGCGGGATTAAAGCTGCGATCCACAATATGCATCACCTTGGCGACCAAAATGCCTGCTGCAATATTCATGATGAAGGCAAACAACCCAATGCCCATAATAGCAAGGGTCTGGAGCTGGAAAAAGGATTCTGCTCTTATCGAGCTTCCTATGAGCATGCCCACGAAGATCGTTGCCACGGGCGCAAGAATTTCCTCAGCTGCTTCCTTTAGCGAAGGGGTTTTTTCATTCTCTTTTAGGAAATAACCAAACACCAAAAATCCCAATAGTGGTAAGGACATAGGAGCGATAAAACCTGCAGTCAGTGTGACGATGAAAGGGAACAAGAGCTTGGCATTTTTGCTAATGTCACCTCTGGCAGTAGTCTGTGCCTTTATCTCATTTCTTGTAACTAGCCCTTTTAACAAAGGTGGGATGAGCAACGGGACAATGGATACGTAGCTGTAAGCAGCCATGGAAATGGTACCCACAAGATCAGGTTTTAGTTTTGAAGCCACATAAATAGACGTGGGACCATCAGCAGTTCCAATGCTGGCTATGGATGCTGCACTGGGTATGTCGAATCCAAAAAGAATGGCAACAAAAAATGCGATGAATATGCCCAGTTGTGAAAACAGTCCCAAAATCATGTAGCTTGGATTGGCTATAAGAGGACCAAAGTCCATCATGGCACCCACGCCTATGAAAATAATCAGGGGAAGGAGCTCTGTTTTTATTAGCGCATTGAACATTTGGTCCATGAGGCCGCCTTGCTCTGCCAAAGGACTATTCGGTATGTTCACCATGAACATGAAAAAGCCAATGGGTATGAGTAAAAGCGGTTCCAAATCAAAACGATAAGAAAGGTAGATCAGCAGTAATCCTAAAGCCATCAATCCAATTTGCGACCACAGTAAACTGTCCAAGAATAAACACCTCCTGCGTTCTACAGCATGTATGTTAACATAGCAGTGGAGAGGTGAAAACTTGAAATTCGTCATATTAGCTGCTGGAGAAGGAAAACGTTTAAAACCGCTAACCAACGACAGACCAAAAGCCATGGTTGAAGTTTTGGGCAAACCGTTGGTGCAGTGGCAATTGGAAGCACTTAGTAATTTGGGTGTGCCGCGCGATGAGGTGGTAGTCATCGGCGGGTTTGGCTATGACAAATTAAAGGAATTTCTCACAGGCAAGGTTCAGGTGCTTTATAACCCTTACTGGAGCGCGGCAAATAACGTGCTCACTGTTTACTACGCACTGGAGCAACTGAATGACGATATTGCCATTATAAACTCCGATGTCATAGCTGAGGAGGCTGTCTATGCTTTGTTCCATCCTGACAATGAACCTTACGCAGTGGTGGATGGGGGAGTAGATGCTGCTGAAGAAGAGATGAAGGTTAAGGTGGAAAATGGTAAGATAGTACTTTTTTCCAAGCGAATAGACCCTTCTGAGTCTGTTGGTGAATACATTGGTCTTTCTTATATCCCTAGGCGGCTTAGGGGCAAAATGCTATCCATCATTGAAGGTATGTGGAACCGCGGAGAGTTGGATAGATGGTACGAAGACGCTTTTAACATTCTCTGCGAGACTGTCCCGATGACTCCCGTATTCTGTACGGGCATGCTATGGACGGAGATCGACACCCACGAAGATCTGGAAAGAGCGAAGCAAATAGCAGCTCAGTTACAGAAGGAGAAGGTGGAGGGGGATGTTTAGTAAGGCTGTCAGCTTGCCCATTTTTTGGATGATTGGTGAAAACATCATGGGAGACATTAAAGATGTTCTTTCTCAGTACAACATGGTGTTTCACCGCCCCTTGGTAGTTACAGGCAGCGGAGTCACCTCTGAGTTGGGGGAGAACTACTTTTCCTCCTATCAACGTGTTTCCATAAACAGTAACCACATTTCCGATGTGGAGAAGGTTAAAGCACAGGCACGTTCAGTGGGGTCTGATTTACTGATCGGTTTTGGTGGCGGGAAAGTTATCGATGTGGCAAAAATGGCAGCTACGGAGCTTAATTTGCCATTTCTGTCAGTTCCTACGGCTACCAGCAACGATGCTGTGGCTTCACCTGTCGCCGTTATAAACTTTGGCGACTACGTAAAATCCATGGGAGCCATGGCGCCAATAGGAGTAGTGGCTGACCTGAACATACTGCGGAATCAACCACGAAAGCAGTTTTTAGCAGGTGTGGGAGACTTGTTTTCCAACATATCTGCATTGGCTGACTGGCAGCTAGCAGCTGAGCGTGGGTTTGAAAGAGTAGACCCCGTGGCTGCATACTTGAGCCGCAACGCTGTGGAGAATCTTTTCCGAGCCATAGAGAATGGCTCTGATCTGTATGCGACTTTGGTGGAGGGATTGGTTGTGTCCGGCGTGGCTATGGTCTTAGCGGGCAACAGCCGTCCCAGTAGTGGTGCTGAACATCTCATATCTCATGCCTTAGATCGTTTCCCCGTACACGGTTTGCATGGCCTTCAGGTAGGGGTGGCAGCGTTTTTTACTTTGCGTCTTCACGGCATGGATCATCTCCGTTACAAGAAACTGCTAAGTCAAATTGGATTCCCTTGCAGTTGGCAGGAGCTCAATGTGGATAGGGAAACTTTTATGAAAGCTGTGCAACTTGCGCCTCAAACACGCAGCGGAAGGTATACCATACTTAGTGAAGTTACCCCTGAACTACTGCAGGAAGCGTACGACGAAGTTTATGGAGTAAGTGTTAGCGGGGACGGGGAATTCTCTATTCAGGATTAAGTAGTTCTCGTAAAGTTTTCCTAGAATAGCCACGGCATATTGTTGGGTAGAAGTGCCAGTTTTGTCGTAAAGCTCCTTTCCTTGCTCCTTTATTTTTGCCACTCCGCCATCACCCGCGAAGTAGGCTACTAACCCCCAGTAAACATTATCGTTCCATCGTTGTATGCGCTTTGAGAGGTAGAACGTACCGGCTTTGATGTTGTCGCAAATACTTGTGGGATCGTCGGACAAACCCAGTTGTGGCTTGAGTTCGTTATAAAGAGCTGGCATGATTTGCATAAGTCCCACTGCACCTTGTATACTCTCGACCTTGGGGTTGAAGCCGCTTTCTTGTTCAATAACCGCGGTTATTAAAAGTGGATCTACGTGGTACAGGTAAGAGTACTGAATAATACAAGCACTTATTGTTTCTCTGTCCTTATCACTTAGGTTCTTGTTCATGGCAACCTTAAAGGTGGATTTATCAATGCGGGTCTTGATAAGTTTATCTATTTCTTCCACTCTTAGTACAGGGAATGGATAGTTCGGGAAATTGTCCAGGTTTGTGGGCTTCAGAGTTCTCGATATCACCGGTGACAAGAAACTTACCATTATTGAATGATCCATGACGTTCCAGTTTCTTTGAATCGTGTATTCCACATAAAAGCTTCCTATCAAAATGAGCGCCATTATTACGCTTAGCACAATGTGAAAGAATTTGCCACGAACCACCAGTTTCTCTCCTTTCTCGGAGTTATTGTCCCTTTTTCACTTAAGTACTTCTCGAAATAATCACGAAGTAATTGTGGTGAGTAAAACTCAATGGGCTGGTTCTTTAGCATGGTAAATCCACCGGCTCCGGACGCTCTGTAGCTAGTCAGACTTACCCAGTAGTTCTGTCTGGAGTGCAGCTCGCTACCCATGTATTTTGCTCTTCTCACCTTATTTCCCCAGGGTTCCGTCAGATCGTAAATGACTTCTAAGCCACCTATGGTTTCGAAGTTATAAGTTTTCACAAAAGGATGCCGCACAGGTCTCATGGTTCCTGAAGGAGTAGCACAAACTAAGTGGTAGTACCTGGCATTCCATTCCAATGCTTTCTTCAGCGTGTTCCCTGTGATCTTCAGCACCACAGGTTCATTGTCAAAAGGATACAGGCTGAACGCATCCCGTCGTGTTAGCCATCCTTTCTTAATGGTTATTGGTTCAAAGGGGCTAGGTGGGTGCATGGCAATTTCGTTTTCTGTGGCATAACGCAATACATCCAAGTACAGGTTTGAAACGGGCTCAGCAGCCAGTTTCCATGTGCCACTGACGAAATCTTCTGCAGCAATACCAATGACTTCGTTAATCCAATCGTTGGTTTTTCTGTGATCAGACCAGAACATATCAAGGATTTCTGGATCGTCTTCTATGCCGTAAAGATCAACATTTTGAACTCGTGTCACTTTTCCGTCAGCAATCTCGATGAGTGCCACTCCTTTACCGTAGGAAGGTGGCTGCACCAACACGGTGTTGTTCAACTTGTAAGGTCCAAATGTTCTGTGAGTATGACCGAACACGATAACATCAATATTTGGTACCTTTGTGGCCAATGAGTAAACAAAGTTTTCTTTCGAGGATTCCGACACCCGACGTCTTTTTAGGGGATCGTATTCAATGCCAGAATGAGCCAGGACCACGATTACGTCAACCTGTTGGTCTTTTAGTTGAGAAACCAGGTTCTTGGCCACCTTTACGGGGTTTTCGAATCTCAGTCCCTTCCATTTCCAGGGCAGATCGAAATCCTCAATAGCAGGTGTTGTCAGTGCAATGACACCTACGCTCCAGTCACCGAAGCGGTACACCTTAAATGGTAACCATTTGGTTTGGCCAGTGAGCTGCTCCTGTATGTTTGCGCTAAGCAATGGGAATTTTGCTTGTTTTTCTATTTCCGTTAAGTATCGAAGTCCGTAGTTGAACTCGTGGTTCCCAACACACATGCCGTTAAGTCCCATTTCGTTGTAAGCTTCAACAACGGGGTTTATCTTGTTACCAAAGAACCGGTGTGCGTAAAAGGTTAGGGGAGACCCCTGGAAAGCATCGCCGTTATCAAAAAACAACGTGAGCGCTTCTTGACGCTGTTTCTTTAGGAAGGTGCTTACTTTACTTAAACCACCGGGGAACGGTTTCGCATGAACGTAATCGAAGGGCAAGATTTGGCCATGCAAGTCCGTGGCCACTACCATTTTGACACTGGACAATGTTACGGATTACCTCCTTCAACAAAGGCAAAACCGTAAGCATTGTTTCCGGCAAATGCTCCCACAATGGGACTTACCTGCACCAGGTAAGCACCGTTTTCCTTGGCGTACTCGACAATGTCATCAGACAAGTCCGTGTAAGCCATGGCGACAGGGTAATTCGAATCCACGGTGCTTATTATCTCTTCCACATGCTTCTTGAATATGGTGAAGGGTGAACCACGTTCGTTCTTGAGTGGTTTTACTTCTCCATCCTTAATTTGTATGAACGGCACAGTTTTCAAAAGTCCACCTACCCAGCCAGCAAATGCAGGTAATCTGCCTAACCGTACCAAGTTCTTAAGTGTGGCAATCACTGCAACCAACGATATCCTTTCTCTAATTTTTGTAAGTTGTTGATATGTTTCTTCAATATTCTTCCCTTGTTCTCTTAGCTGTACCGCGATGTGTGCCAGCAGTCCACCCCCAATGGATGCACTCAGGGTATCCAGTACTTTTACGTTCTTTGTGGTTTCCTTTGCTGCGGTTAAAGCCGACTGCATGGTTCCACTCAGTTTGGAAGAAACTGTCAGAACTAGAATATCCTGCTCAGGGATATTTTCAAATACTTGTATGAAATCCTCTGGGCTGGGTTGGCTCGTGGTAAACGTATCAATGATGGAAGACAAGATTTTGTAGAATTTGTCTCGTGTAATCTCCACCCGGTCCTTTAGGAACTTGTCTCCGATGCGCAAATACAAAGGAATAACCGTAAAGCTGGAGTACTGCCGCAAATGGTCAATAGCCGAATCAATCACAATATGGAACATTTCTTTGCCCGCACCTGCCTTTCATTGATTAGGTTTTTTGGCATGTTCCGTTCTACCTTTGGGGTACTCCTTCTTTTCCTACATATCCCACTGCAAAAGTATTATTTCCAGTATAGGCGCCCACTATGGGGTTGCCCCTTGCCAGCAGTGCGTTGTGATCCTTCACCAGCTGCTCAATTTCCGGTACGTAGTCCGTGTAACCGATGATAAAGGGATAAGATCGATATGCATGTCCTTCTGCTTCTTCAACCAGCTTCTGCAAAATGTTAAAGGGATTGCCTCGTTCATTGCGCATGGGTACAATGTATCCCTCCTTTAGTTCCACAACAGGTTTTACTCTTAGGATTTCTCCTACAAGTCCCGTAAAACGCGATATTCTGCCTGTTCTCATAAGGTTTTTCAACGTGGCAAACACTGCCCAAAAGCGCGTGCGCTGCCGTAGATCGTATAACCTGTTCGCCACGTCTTCCATGGATAGTCCTTCCTCCCGCATTCTTAACGCGGCCATGGCTAAAACGCCTGCCCCCATGGACAAATTCCATGTGTCGAATACTACAACGTTTTTTCCTTTACTTTCTTTAGCAGCTGACAAAGCTGAGCTGTATGTCCCACTGATCTTTGAGCTTATTGTCATCACAAGCACATCTTCGTGTCTAGCATTCTCAATGGCTGCCAAGAAGTCCTTTGGATTAGGCTGACTGGTGGATATGCGATCGTACTCGTTAGGCAGGATTCTGAAGAATTCATCCCTACTTATCTCTACAACGTCTTTGAAATACTGATCGCCAATCTTTACGTAAAGTGGTACCACGGAGAAATCATCAAAGGTGACCCCTTCCGGTAAATCGATTGCAGAATCGATTATGACTTGAAACATGATTTTTCTCCTTTCCTCCTCTGCCGTGCTCTTGGCGTCATGGTGTTAGCTTGTGTAACATCCTGGGGAACGGTATGGTTTCTCTAATGTGGTCCAGCTTGCATATCCAAGCCACTGTTCTTTCCAAACCAATACCAAAACCCGAGTGCGGCACAGAACCGTATTTTCTAAGATCCAAGTACCACTGATAATACTCTTCATTAAGACCGAACTCTCTCATTTTCTGGAGTAACAGGTCGTAATCATGAATACGCTCACTGCCTCCAATGATTTCACCGTAACCTTCAGGTGCCAGTAAGTCTGCAGCTAGTACAACTTCTGGATTCTGAGGGTCGGGCTGCATGTAGAAAGCTTTTATTTTTGCAGGGAAATGCGTCAGGAACACGGGCTTCTCATATTGGTTGGACAAGAAGGTTTCCTCTGGTGCTCCCAAGTCGTCTCCCCAAGTGATGTCGAACCCATTCTTATTCAGCAGTTCCACAGCCTCGGTGTAAGTTATCCTGGGAAAAGGTGGTTCCACTTTCATCAGTGGTTCCAGCGGACGCTCCAGGATGGCCAAATCGTCTTCGTTTTCCTCCAGCACTCTTTTTACAATGTAGCTGACGAACTGTTCTTGGAGCTGAAGGTTATCTTCATATTCAAACCACGCTGCTTCCGGCTCTATCATCCAGAATTCCAGTAAGTGGCGCCGTGTTTTACTTTTTTCTGCTCTGAAGGTGGGCCCAAAGGTGTAAACCTTTCCTAATGCCAAGGCGCCTGCTTCGGCATAAAGCTGTCCACTTTGACTCAAATATGCTTTATCCCCGTGGTAGTCTACTTCAAATAGTGTAGTGGTTCCTTCAGCTGCGGCTGTGGTAATGATGGGGGTGTCGAACCTGTAAAAACCATTTTCATTCAGGAACTCAATCATGGCTTTTTCAATGGTATGCCTAATGCGTAGAATGGCACTCTGTTTCTTACTTCTTATCCACAAATGTCGGTTTTCTTCGAGGAATTCGATACCGTGTTCTTTGCGTCCCAGAGGCCAATCTTTGGTAACGTGAAACGCTTCAAAGTGATCCGCATGAATTTCATATCCACTGGGTGCACGAGGTTCGCTTTTCGCAACACCTTTTACCACAATGGAACTTTCCAAAGAAGCATCTTTAGCTTGCTCCCACTGTTCGGGTTTAAGCCGTTCTTGTTCCAGCACAACTTGGATGAAACCTGAGCCATCTCTCATTACGATGAAAATGATCTTTCCCTTTTCACGCTTCGTGTGAATCCAGCCTCTCAGTTCCACTCGTTCTCCTTCGTGCTTCCCAATGTCACGTATGCTGACCACTTTTTCCACGTCTGTCACACACTCCCTTTCATTGTGTTATTACTGTTCACCTGTTTTGGTTGCTAATGCTCGTTGTTTTCTTCCCTTCGTTCCTCTACATTATTTGGTTTTTGGGATTCTTTGGTATCTCGAATCCAATTGGCTTTGCCTTTATGGCTCGTATTTGTGGTATGAAATCAAAAGCGGCGCTGACCACAATCTGCATAGAAACCTGAAATTCTTCGAAGCTCATGTTCACAGTGGGGAAGTCGCACACAAGACGAACCATGCCATCGTCAGCCATGGCGAATTTTGCCATGGCAATACGGTAATTCATCTCAAATAACTGATTTAACAGTTCCGAAGACACTTTTTCTTCTGCCATGAGTGGAACTTCGAAGCGTAAAAAATCTCGACTTAGTGTCAGCACCAAATTAATCTCCACATTATCTTGATGGAAGGGAATGTCCCATTGGAAGCCGTTGAATTGAAATTGAAGATTTAGAATACGAAGGTACTCGTTTATTATGCCTGGCGTTACCAAACCGGCAGACCTCCTTTTTGAGCATTATTGTTGGCCTGTTACTGCTGTACCATTATTTTGTGATAATCTGAAAACTTTTCTATATTATAAGTCAGGAGGTGTCTAAAACCATATGAAAATACTAATTGCATCTGACCTGCATGGTAGCGTAGCAGCATTCCAAAAGGTTTTGGAAAATGAACCAGATTCTGAAATGGTGCTTCTCTTGGGGGATTATCTGTATCATGGACCCCGCAACCCGTTACCTGAAGGTTACAATCCAAGAGCCATGGCGGATCTAATAAATTCTTTGAGCAATGCTGTATTGGTTAAAGGCAACGTGGATGCACCCATCGACGAGGAACTTATTAAATGGCCCATGTCACCTTTGGTTCATTTAGTCTTTCATGATGGCGGCAATAATAGGAATGACGTCCACATCTTAGCTCATCACGGTCACAACGCTGATCCAACAAAGCTTTACAAAACGCAAATGGTGGTTTCTGGACACACCCATGTAAAAGTCCTGGAATATGACGCAAAAGAAGGCGTTTTCAGGCTTAACCCTGGTAGTCCATCACTGCCCAAAGACGGAACACCATCTTATGCCGTCATCCTCAGCGATTTTAGAGCACAGCTCAAATCATTGGACGGTCAAGTCATAAAGGAGATTCAGATTAGCTAAGCACTTTCCAGCCTGGATCAACTTTCAGCTTTATGACTGGTTCTATAATGCCAACGACTTCTTGCCTATGGTTTTTCACAGGAGGCTGGTATTGATTTTTTAAAGCTTCGCCGTGAACATCTTCATCAGTTACCAAACCCAGTTGCCTAAGGACCTCCAATGTGATGGCTCCCAATGCTCTACTACTACCATCTACCACTTTTACTGCAATACCCAGGCCACGATTTAGCACGGACACCAGTTGAACAGCTTCAGCACCGCCCTTACTCAGGAATGCGCCTTGGAAGAAGAGCATAAATTCAGTGTCAAAGCGACCTTTCCCTGCAACCAAATGAGGGTAGTTTGTCATGGCCATTGCTACTTTTGATGCTGGTTCCTTATATTCCTCGGGCAGAATTTCAGGAGTTCCCAGTTTTGCGAAAGCCAATGCAGCGTTGTAAAGAGGCACTCCAAAAACAGGTACGCCGCAGCCGTCAATACCTATCTCCACTTTCTCTGGAGGCATCTCAAAGAACTCTGACACTATTTTAAGTATCCTTTGCTGCACTGGGTGATCCGGGAGAAAGTAAGTCTGCAGTGGCCACTTGTGGTACACGCACTGTGCAAGCATGCCTGTATGTTTCCCTGAACAATTATGGAAAGCTGGGGTTAGCTCGATGTTGTTCAGCTTTATGAATTCGGCAGTGCTCTTGTCAAAAGGTTCGTGAACGCCACACTGCAAATATGACTCGTCCAAGCCAATTTTCTTTAGCGCTGATCTTACAAGTTCCACATGTTCCAGCGTACCAGAATGTGAAGCGCACATCACGGCTATTTCTTCCATGGTAAAACCGTACTGGATGTCCAATTTATCCATGAGCATAGGAATGGCTTGTAGCGGTTTTGAAGCTGATCTGAGGAAAGTTACGCGCTGAGGTGAACCAGCTGAGGCAATCAATCTTCCTTTGTAGTCTACTACCACTGCATCTGCGTAATGCACACTTTCTGTTAGCTCGTTTCTTAAAACTAGCGCACCCAATGTGGGCGGATTTGCATAGTCTTCCACGGTTTGCCTCCTTGGTATCTTACGTTAAGTGTCGTTTAAATTTTAGCACTTTGAGTCAAGTTAGTAGATTACAGGTCAATGATGAGATATCAGCCGTAAGACATAGTAGTTGTTAGATAATAACAGCTTACAAGACATTTATGACGAAAATGGCATTTGATACACAATTAGAGCGTTCTATACTAATTTATTGTGAATAATACGCAGAACATAAAGAGGAGGACAAGAAAAGCTTTGGAAAACCGTCTGAGTTTGGGGGAACAGAAACAATCTCTGATTTACGGTCCTGTGAGTAGTAGGCGTTTTGGTACCACAATTGGAATTAGTCTCATACCGTTGAAGGTTTGTTCTTTTGATTGCGTTTTTTGTGAACTTTCCGTTCACACCAACGTGTTAACGCTGGAACGCCACACGTACGTCAGTGTAAACGAAGTACTCAAGGAACTGAGAAATTTCCCAACTCAGGGAGTGGATTACATTGCGCTCTCAGGAGCTGGCGAACCCACATTAGCAGCGAACATGGGCGAAGTCATTGATGCACTGCATCAGAACTACCCAGTGTCGGTGTTAGTCCTAAGTAACGGGAGCACGGTTTTCATGAATGATGTTCAAGAAGAACTAAGAAGAGCCGACGCTGTGAAACTCACGTTCTCCTCATTAAACGAAGAAGCATTCAAGCGTTTGAACCAGCCCGTTGAAGGAGTAACTGCTGCAAAAGTTGCTCGGGGCATTGAGGAATTTGCATCTTCCTTCAGTGGCAGGCTTTATTTTGAGATAGTCGTGGTCAAGGGCATAAACGATGATCTGTCTGAGGTAAGAAAAACAGTTGAGTTCTTAGCTCAGTTTAAGCCTTACCACATCGATATAAACCGGCCTGTAAGGCCGGGAACGGCGCGTTATCTTGAGCTACCTGATAAAGAGCTTTACATGCCTTTGGAGCGCGAATTCACCGGCCTCAGGGTATTCTAAGAAAACAAGAACTTTTCGTTGGCTGCCTTAACGCAGCTTGACCAAAACTGGACCTACGCTACTGGTAGCACATACGGCGTAGTTGTAGCCATCCAAAGTCACCGTCTCAGCAAAGGATATTTCTGCCCCAGTCGCTGTTGCCATTGCTTCTGCTGCCTTGTCAGCAGAACTGTCTACGGGCCAACAGATGTAGAATGCACTTCCTATTGGATTTCCCGTGGAAACCTCACCAGTGGTGTAGGCAAAGAAATCTTCCAATTTCTTCTCCTTATCCCATGGCCAAGGAGTTGACCTTTCGTAGTAGGCTTTTAGCATGTCTGTTCCAGTGTGAGATTCATCTAAGGCCACATTGCCGGTGGGGTAGAACTGGTGATCCATGCGGTACAGCTCCAAGTACTGAAGAACTTTAGGTGACGAAGACAGTAGCGTACTCACATTTGCACGCTGACGTGCTAGCGCATAGGATGGATACAATGTTGCTGTAAGTAATGCAATTACTGCGAGTACTACCATGATTTCCATAAGTGTGAAACCATTCCTTGCTCTTAACTTCAAAATGACAGCCTCCCTCTTTTTATGTAGAACATTGATTTTGACTCCAATCTGCTTGTGCATGTCCAATGGAAGGTGCCTAACCTATGGAGCCAAAACTCTTTAATTGTACATGTACAGCAAGTGTTTTTTGTGTGGATGTGTGTTTGTGAGCCAATGGTGCTCACGCGAGCGCATACGTAGGTACCTAGTATGATGTATGTGCTCTGCGAGTATGTGTCTGTGGTGAAACGCGCGTGGTATAATAACAAACAGTAGAATGTATAAGTTCTACGGCGGAAAAGTGGAAGTAGGCGCCACGCCTCACCTGCCGGTAAACTCATGTGCTTGGCAGGTTACAAGTGCGAGCAACGGGCTCGCACCAAGTGGATAGTGGGTGCGCATACTTTCACCCACTTTTTTAATTGAGGAGGTAGAAGAACATAAGCACTTCGAAGGATTTAGGGTACAGGGTGAATGAACAGATTAGATCACCAAAGGTCAGAGTGGTTGACGAGAATGGCAAGCAATTGGGTGTTTTCATCACAGCAGAAGCCATAAGAATGGCACGTAGCAGAGGTTATGACTTGGTGGAGGTGGCTCCCACGGCGGATCCACCGGTTTGTCGGTTTATCGACTATGACAAGTTCCGCTACGAAATGGCAAAGAAAGCCAAGGAAGCGAAGAGGAACCAGACCGTCATTGAAGTGAAAGAGATTCGTCTCAGATTGGGTACTGACGTTCACGATCTGGAAACGAAGATGAAAAAGATCAGGGAATTCTTGGAAGATGGTAACAAAGTTAAGGTAACCCTGCGTCCTAGAGGCCGTGAGAGGGCTCTTGAAGAACAGATTCGACAGAAACTATTGTCCATTGCAGAAAAGCTGTCAGATGTGGGACAAGTGGAGCAAGACGTGCGTGCAGAGGGCAGAAATTTCTATTTCATGATAGCGCCCAAGAAAAAGAAGGAGGCAAATAAAGATGGGAAAACCGAAGAACAGCAGGACAGCAGCCAAGAGGTTTAAAGTTACTGGTTCTGGCAAGTACATGTACCGTTCTGCCATGAACCACTTGAGAAGACATAAGAGTGCTTCCAGGTTAAGAAGGTTGAAAGCACCAAAAGTAGTTGATGAAACTTATTTGGGCCACGTTCAAGATTTGTTGCCCAGGCCATAGGAGGTGTTTTTGAATGCGTGTTAAGACCAGTGTTAACAAGAGGGCAAGGCATAAAAAAGTACTCAAGGAAGCAAAAGGTTATTTTGGTGCTTCCCACCGTGTTTACCGTAAGGCAAATGAAGCAGTTCTGAAGGCTGGCGAAGATGCCTTTGCTGGACGCAGGCAGCGTAAAAGGGACATGCGCAGTTTGTGGATCACCAGAATCAACGCCGCAGCCAGGAATAACGGCATGACTTACTCTAACTTCATGCATGGCTTGAAAGTTGCTGGCATACAAATTGACAGAAAGATGCTGGCTGAATTGGCTGTGACCGACCCAGAGGGATTCAGTGCTCTGGTGGAGAAGGCCAAGGAGGCCGTAGGGTAATGATGAAGGAGGTTGAAGAGGTCGAACAAGTAGCACGTGACTTCGAATCCGACCTTCAAACGCTTCCTCCCGATCAGCTCAGGATCAAGTACTTATCGAAAAAAGGCTTAATTCCAAAACTGTTGGAAAAAATCCCGACGCTTCCGCCTGAGCAGCGTCGGGATTTTGGTAAATACGTGAATGACTTGAAGAAACGCGTTGAAGAGCAGATTAAACAGTTGGAAGAACAGCTGGTTGCCGGTGGCTCCAAACAAGTTGCTGTGGAACCCCTGTTTCTCAATGATATGACCCTGGAAGGCAAACGTCCTCCCCTGGGAAACGTTCACGTGCTTTTTAAGGCCCGTGATGAGCTACTGGGCATTTTTAAGTCCATGGGATTTGGTTTCTTCGACGGTCCCGAACTGGAAACCGATTTTTACAACTTCGAGGCATTGAACTTTCCGCCTTACCACCCCGCACGAGACATGCAGGACACATTGGTGGTGGGAGACAAAGTGCTGCGAACTCACTCTTCAGCCATGCAGGTTAGAGCTTTGCAAGCTTGGGGTGTTCCCATTAAGGTAATTCTTCCAGGCAGGGTTTACCGCCGTGAAGAGGTTTCTGCAAGGAAATATCCTGTGTTTTATCAGTTTGACTGCCTGGCTGTGGGTGAAAACATTGGGGTGGGCCACCTGAAATGGACCTTGGAAACGTTCCTTAGTGCTTACTTCCAGAAGAGTGTCACAGTCAGGTTCAGACCCAGCTATTTTCCTTTTGTGGAGCCCGGTAATGAGGTGGATGTGAAATGCGTTTTCTGTGACGGTCAGGGCTGCAGCGTGTGTGGGGGTACGGGTTGGTTAGAAATACTTGGAGCCGGCTTAGTACATCCAAGAGTTTTGGAATATGCAGGAGTGGATCCAGATCGTTACAGCGGTTTTGCCTTCGGTGTGGGCGTGGACCGTATGGCCATGCTCAAATACGGCATTAACGACATACGTCTTATTTATGAGGGCGACGTCAGTTTCCTCAGGTCGCTTTAAGGTGCTAAGGTGTGATGTGCGATGAAATTCAGTTTTAACCAACTTAAAAAGTTTTGGCAGGAAAAGGACCAAGTTACCTGGCAGCAGGTAAAAAGTTATCTGGAAAAACACTTGGAAGTTGAAGTTGAGGAAGAAGTACCCATTGACATACCCGATTCATGGTGGCTAAAAGAGGTAACTCCAGCTAATGAAAAAAACTCCAGAGCGGAGGTGCATCTGGAAAACGGCTCTGTCATTCCAGTGTACTTACCCGAGGAAGTTTCTCATGGTAGCAGTAGTAGCGGTACCAGCATTTGTGTGCTAGTGGATACCAAGACTGGCACGCTGCTTTCCAGGGGCGATTTGGGACCATTGCAAGAACTGCTTGGTTTTGCAACGGTAAGTAGTAATGGCAGCGAAGCAGGTTCTCTTAAGGAAGCAGGGACCTCTGCCGGCCGCGATGATTTGTCAGATGTGGTTCTTCTAAGAAATACCCCTGAAGGGCCTCTTAAAGAGGTGCTTGAGCTTCCGGATATGCTTATAAAGCTGAGTGTGCTTCCTAACCGTGGTGACTTGAGCCACCTATTTGGCTTGGCTCGGGAAATTGCCTTCGGTATGGGACTCACTCTGGTAGAGCCGAGCCCCAAACACGAATTTGAAAAACGCAATGGTTTGGTTTCCATCCAAACCGATGGGTGCTTGGTTTATGCTGGTATGCTGCTGGAGAACTTGAAAATTGAGGAAAGCCCATGGTGGCTCAAACTGGAGCTGATGCGCTTCGGCCAACGCTGCATAAGCAATGTGGTGGACCTAACAAATTACTTCCTATTTACCTATGGTCAACCCATGCATGCTTTTGATTTTGATACTCTGGAAGAACATCGCATCATTGTACGTCAGGCAAAACAAGGCGAGAAGCTGGTGCTCCTTAATGATGAAGAGGTCACGTTGGATGAAGGCTGCATGGTCATCGCAGATGCGGTGAAACCCATTGGCGTTGCCGGTGTCATGGGTGGGCGAGATGCTTCTGTGAGCTCTCAAACAAAGCGAGTCTTACTGGAAGTAGCAGCATTTGCTCCTTCGTATGTGGCTATGAGTTCTCGAAAACTTGGTGTGAGAACTGATGCCAGCATGCTTTACGAACGTGGTGTGGCACCTTTCGGTCAAACCCATATGGCGCTTCTGTTCGCTGATTTTATTGAGGAGATGGGCTGTGCAGAAGCCACTGCGTTGTGGCACGCCGGGGCGGAAACTCGTTACAGATTGGTGGAATACAACCCACAGCGCATTGTAGAACTTTCCTCGGTGGAAGAACGTGATCTTCTGGACATGATTGCCAGCAAGCGGTGGGAAGTCATAAGTGAAAGCGATGGTAAACAAAAGATAAAAATACCAGCCTACAGGTGGGACATAACCAGAACCGAGGACTTAGTGGATGAACTGGTGAAATTTGTGGGCTATGACTGTGTTCCGTCACTGCCACTGGTTGACTTTGTTCCCTTCCGGGAGAAAGAATCCATAACAAAGGAAAACAAGTTCAGAGAAGCAAGTACGCTCTATTTCCAAGAAGTTTTCATGGTTTCGCTCATATCTGATAAGGATGTTCAGAACATTGCTGCTCACATGGGCGTAAATGTTGAAGATGCGCTGGCCGTGGATAACCCCGTGAGCCGTGAGCTTGCTTACTTAAGACCTAACTTGCTTATCGGTTTAATGAAAGCAGCTTTGCTTAACCAAAATCGTTTCCATGACGATGTTCATGTCTTCGAAATTGGCTCCGTGTTTAGGAGAACATGTAAAGGAAATAACTCAAGTGAACCACAGGAAAGGCGTCACATCGCTTATTTGTCCAAGGGTGCTTATTGGGAGAGTGCCTTGGAAAAGGATCCTTGGGGTTACCGCGAGTTCAAGGGTGTTTTGGAGAACATCTTCAAGCGCTGTGGTCTTATTTTGGATTGGGAGAATGCTCCTGTTCCTTGGGCTGAAAGCTCATTCTCTGGTATCATAAAGTATGAAGGGCGCGAAGTGGGGCAGGTGGGCATGCTCAGGACAGCTTTGCTCAAGGCATATGATTTGAAGGGTCCCGTGTTTGGTGCTGAACTCGACTTGGATGCGCTGCCGCTTGTAACAGAAAAGGAACCCGTATTTCCACTTAAGTTTCCTCAAAGCTGGAGAGATTTTTCCATCGTCATGCCCATGCAGGAGCCTGTTGCGAGCCTTTCTAAGCTATTTGAAGGCGAGCCACTGGTAAAGGGCTGGAGAGTGGTGGATCTGTACCAGGGTGAGAAATTGTCTGCTGGTGAGAAGAGTGTTACTGTGCGCGTTTGGTTAGGCGCTGAAGACCACACGGTCAGTAGCGATGAGGTGGAACAAGTTGTGGAGCGCGTTTTAGTGCGCTTAACGGAGGCGGGATGGCGACTAAGGTCATGAAGGACGATTTAGATAGCCTGGAATACGGAAAAATACTGGCTCAGATAAAATCTTATGCTTCTTCTGATTATGGCCAACGCTATTTGGAAAACCATTTGCCTTCCTCCGATGCCCAGCAGGTTGAAAAATGGCTGAAGGAAACCGAAGAGGCTTGGGAACTTGTAAGGAAAAATGTGGATCCGTTTACCTTCTTCGTACCCGACGTGGACAGCGTTGTTGAACTTCTGGATAAACAGGGCTATGTTCCCGTGGAGGATTTCCTGAACTTTGTTAAAGCCGCAGAAGTTTTGGTGCAGCTCAGGCGAAAAATATCTGCGGAGACAGGGGTGCTTGGTAGCTTGGCGAAGCGCATTGTCCCCCTGGATGCTTGGTTGGATGAAGTGCGGGGTAAAGTCGATGAGAGCGGCTATGTAAAGGATGAAGCCAGCCGTAAGCTTTCCGATATCAGACGTGACCAAAAAAGGCTTTCCAACGAAATTCAAGATAAGCTGCAAAAGGAAATGGACCGCTACCAGCGATTCATCTCCGACAGGTTGGTGGTAAAAAGAGGAAATCGCTACGCCATTCCTGTAAAGAGTTCCAACGTACCGCAAGTGAAAGGCATCGTTCTGGATTGGTCTGGCTCGGGTCAGACTGCCTACGTGGAGCCATTCTCAGTGGTAGACATGAACAACCGCCTGGAAGAACTGCGGTTCATGGAAGAGCAGGAGATTTACCGCATTTTTCAAGAACTTTGCAGCAAGCTTTATCCCATCGCTGAAGAAATACGTATTTCCCTAAGAATACTGGGTGAAATCGATGCTGCATATGCCAAGGCAAAGTGGGGTTCTGCCATGCGCGGAACGTTGCCTAAAATCTCACAGAACGGTTGCATAAACATAAAGGGTGCTCGGCATCCTCTCATACCTCAGGACCGCGTAGTTCCCATCGATGTTGTGGTACCAGAAGGGCGAATTGGTGTCATACTCAGTGGACCAAACACGGGCGGAAAGACGGTCACCTTGAAAACCATTGGGCTTTTTGCGGCTCTGCTAAAGATTGGTGCTCCCGTGCCTGCTGTGGATGTGGAAATGCCGCTTTACAATCGCATTTTCACCGACATTGGTGATCAGCAAAGTATTGAGAGTAGTCTGTCCACCTTTGCTTCGCACATTGCCAGGCTAAAAGTCATCGTGGAAGAAGCGGATTCAGGGGATCTTGTGCTCATTGACGAGCTTGGTTCTGGCACCGACCCTGATGAGGGAGCTGCCATTGCCGAGGCCGTGGTGGATTTTCTGGTGCGTCGCAATGTCCAGTTTTTCATAGCCACTCATTTGTGGCGTCTAAAGACCTTAGCAGCTGACCGGAAAGAAATCATCAACGCTTCAGTGGACTTCGACACCGAGAAGCTAAAACCTCTTTACAAGCTAAACATGGGTGTGCCGGGAAGGTCTTATGCTTTGGAGATTGCGCAGAAGTGGGGCATGCCTGAACTTTTCATAAATACGGCGCGTTCTAAGCTTTCTGAAGATCATGAGCGGGTTGAGAAGCTCATCGAACAACTTCAAGAACGTGTGAAAAGCTACGAAGACCTTCAGCGCGAAGCGGCCAGACTTCGTGACGAGCTGCGCGAGAAGAATAACCAACTTGACAAGGCCTTAAGCCAGCTGGACGCAAAGAAAACAAAAATAATGGATGAAACCAGGGCGAAGGCAAAAAGAATATTGGAAGAAGCTGACGAAGAAAGTAAACGCCTGCTAAAGGAGCTCAGTCAGCAGAGCAAAGCCAACCAAAGGGCTTACCAAATACGTGAACAGATTAAGAACATGCTCGAGGAAGTCGTCAAAGAGGACGATGAGATGCAGGAGAAACAGCACGGTGGACCTGAACCCATTCCAGTTCAGATCAGAGAAGGGGATACCGTTTATGTGACTAAGTTCAAACAGCTTGGTCTGGTTTTAAAGCTTTCAGAAGACACAGCTGAAGTACAAATAGGACCATTAAGAGCTACAGTGGCAAAAACCGAGCTGAGCAAGGTTGATGCCACGGCTACTGAGCACCGCCGTGGTGTGAGTGGTGTTATTAAAGGTGGGAGTGGAGTGGAGATAAACGTTACTCAGGATGTTCCCATGAAGCTGGAAGTACATGGCTTAACCGTAGACGACGCTCTGGAAAAGGTGGATAAATACCTGGATCAAGCCTATGCGGCGGGGTTGCCTTATGTGTACATCATCCACGGCCGCGGTACGGGTGCTTTGCTCAGAGCCATTCATGAGTATTTGAGTACGCATCCCCATGTGAGCCGATTCCGCTTCGCTGAACCCAGCGAAGGCGGAACCAGCGTTACCATGGTTTATTTCAGTTAGGTAGGTTAGAACTGTAACTCACTTCAATGCTCTTCTTGTGTATGTTTTTACGTCTTCAGCTTCTTAACTTCTTTCACGTTATTATGCTCATCCATGATGAGGACCGTGGCAGTTACTTCTTCCTCAGGTTCTTTCATGGCAAAAGCCATCACAATGATGCGATCGCCCACCACAGCAGATCTTGCTGCTGCACCGTTAAGACCTACTTCGCGTGAATTAGCGGGAGCCGGTATGATGTAAGTTTCAAAGCGCTCACCATTTGTTACATTAGCCACTAATACCTTTTCATATGGCCTCAAGTTGGCTTGTTTTATGAGTTCTTCATCCAAACTCAAGCTGCCTTCGTAATCCACGTTGCACACAGTAACGCGGGCATTGTGAATCTTGCTTTTTAGTACCGTTATAAGCATGCTCTTATCACCGAACCTCTATTACTAAATTATCAATAAGCCTAACCTTGCCCAAAAACACTGCCGTGGCAATGATGATCTTCTGGGGAGGTTCTATTTTGGGCAACAGTTCCAACGTGTCATAATCCACTAGCTGAAAGTACTGTACCTTAAATCCTTGCTGAGAAAGAAACCTTGTACAAGTACTTATTACTTCAGCAGTGCTTATGACCCCTTTTTCCAAAATGAGATCTTTTGCCATTAGTAGCGATTTGTAAATGGAAGCTGCTTTTTCTCTTTCTTCAGCGCTAAGGTAAGTATTTCTTGAGGACAAGGCAAGCCCTGAGGGTTCCCGCACTGTGGGTACAGGGACTATTTCAATGTTCATGTTTAAATCATTCACCATTTCCTCAATAATACGTAACTGCTGAATGTCCTTCATTCCAAAGTAAGCCCTGTTCGGACTAACAATGTTGAAAAGCTTTGTGACCACGGTTACCACGCCACGGAAATGACCTGGACGGAAGCGGCCGCACAGGTTCTCATCCAAGTGCTTAACGTCCACAAAAACATCCACCTGATTGCCTTTTTTGGGATACATCTCTTCCACCGTGGGCACAAACATAAAATCTACTCCGTGTTCACTACAAAGCTGTGCGTCCCGATCCATGTCCCTGGGGTAAACTAGGTAATCTTCATTGGGCCCAAACTGAAGGGGATTAACAAAATCGCTAACTACCACCACATCGTTTTCTTTTCGAGCGGTGTCGATAAGTGCTAAATGGCCCTCGTGCAAGTACCCCATGGTTGGTACAAGGCCCACTGACTTACCTTGTCTTTTCATTTCTGCAACTTTCTCTCTCATGGTCTTAATGTCACGTACGATCTCCATGGCTTGCTAATGCCTCCTATGTAAAACTGACTAAAGCATTTTTTGTTGCTGCCACAATAAGTATGCACCCACAGATGGTGTTTTCTTTGCGAGCTTCACATCTTCCCTGCATGGAATTGTGGCAAACCAGCACCGTGCAGGTAGCATATTCTCATTGTATACACAATATACACAACTATGTGGTTTATTAATTTAACTGCAAAACTTCGTAATCCAAATCTTTTAACAGCAAGCAGCTTGCTACTTTCTTGAAGCTACATCTTGCCTTGTTCCACGTCGTTCTTGTAACTGCTTACTGCCTTTTTCAGTTCTGCTCGCAAATCAAAGTAAGCCTTGGCAAAAGGTGGCCTGTCCTTGGTCAGCCCCATGAAGTCGTGGAGCACCAGTACCTGACCGTCACATTCAGGTCCTGCCCCAATGCCGATGGTAGGTATTTGCACCAGCTCAGTTATTTCCTTAGCCAGAGTGGCGGCCATGTTTTCCAAAACCAAAGAAAAAGCACCTGCTTCATAAAGGGCTTTTGCACTGCGCTTAAGGTATTCCGCATCTGATATGTTTTTACCACGCTTGCCATAACCCATAAGTTTGGCGCTTTGAGGTGTAACGCCTATGTGTCCCATGACTGGTATGCCAATTTCTGTAAGCCTGCGTACCAGGTGAGCGACTTCCTCTCCACCTTCCAGTTTCACAGCGTCACAGTTGGTTTCCTTCATAACCTGTCCGCAGTTTCGCAGGGCTTCTTCAACGCTTATCTGGTAGGACAAGAAAGGCATATCAGCCACCACAAAGGTGTTGGGGGCACCGCGTTTTACCATTTCCGTGTGGTAAATGATTTGATCCAAAGTCACCGGTAAAGTGGTCTCCTTGCCTTGAACCACATTACCCAAGGAGTCGCCTACAAGCAGAGCATCCACGCCAGCCTCTTCTAAGGCGCTGGCAAAGGAAAAATCGTAGCAGGTAAGCATGATTATTTTCTTACTGCCTTTGAGTTTCTTAAACTGAGTGGCGTTCATTTTATTAAATGCCTCCCTCCATTATGATTTCCGCCAGCAATCGGTAGACCAAAGACCATTTTTCGCTAAGTGTGGAAGCCTCTGCATCTATAACTTCCATGTCCTTCCTCACTGCAGGCCCTGTCAAACTGTCTTTACCTAATTTCAAGTAGTTTCTCAGTGTTGTTTCAACAATTTCCTTCACAAACAGTTTTTCAGCATCCAGTTCGCCGATGGAGTCTTCATTACTAGGCGCATCATTATCATCATCATAAGCAGGTGTGACGCCAGCTTCTCGAAGCAGCTCTCCGCCTTTAATCATGAGCACATCCACGTAGTTGGAAAGCAGAACAGCTGCAGTGTGGTAAGTGGTCTTCTTTTGAGAATCGATTCTATGCAACCTTAGTGGAACAATGCTGGCAAGTTCTGCTGCAATCTGCTCAGCCTCCCTGTCTCCCTCAAAGGTTGCCAGTGCATTAACTAGCAGGTTGTGATCTTGCTCAGGTATGGGCAGCCATGGGTGAAGCGATCCGACGTAATTCGCCATGGGCTCAATTACACTGGAAGGGTGGAACCCACTGGTATGAAGTGCAACTGTGAAGCTTTGTGAAAACTGCTCAGCCACGTTTCTCAAGGCTTTATCAGATACTGCCACAAAAGCAAAATCGCCTTTCACTTGCGTCGGGTCACTAATGGCGATTGCACCCACTTTCTTTGCCAAAATGCTGGCATTTTCAAAGGTTCGATTCCAAATGCGCAGACTTCCCATCTTCATTAAGAAAGGAGCAAAGGCTCCCGCCACGCGACCCGCACCAATAAGCACTACGTCCATTTTATGCCTTTATTGTACAACCATTTGCAGTTTTGAGTTCTCTTTCACATACGCCATTGTCTTTTTTGGTCGCTTTACTTGTAGAAGTTTCAGTTTGAATAGTTTCGGTCACATGTTACTGAGTAATTTAGCGTAACTAGTGAAAAATGCACCCATGTGGCTTAAAATTGTATGAAATGGGGCGTACTTAACTAAGGCGAGGGACTTTTGTCGAAGTTTCGGTTACAGCTCATTCTTGTTTGATGGTCATTGGTGGTGTGGCAGAGTTCACGCGAGCAAGTGTTTAACAATGCTGGGTGAGTGTGTATATGTGTGTAACGCTGCCCACGTGAATGTTCTGTGCATGTTCTGAGCATGTTATGTGCAAGCCGATGTGCAAACGGCTCTCGTGACCAGATACTGCTTACACACAGAAGAATGGAATCGCACAGGTGTCACGGTTACTGCAATTCCACCTTGCCCTGCTGCGGTTTGTTGGGAGGAGAAGAGATGCGAAGTACCGAAAAGGGTGGTGTTGGCTTTGGTTGAAGAGCCCTTTGATTTCCAAACGGGTTTTACTGAGTTACCCATGGGACTGGTGGAGGATTTGCTGTCACAAAGTTCCAAATTGGCCGAACACATCAGAAAACAGATCCAGGAAATGGAGCAAGTTAAGAAAGAAGTTCGTGAGCAGTTGAAGCGTGAGGGTGTGTTGAGGCGTGACGGGGATTTTGGGTACTATGACGTACCTACCAGCTGCGGAGTGGACGGAGCTTACGCTACTGAGCGTTTGCTCGCTTTGGACTTCGGCGTTGCTGCCGCTGTTGCCGTGGAAGGTATCATACCGCCCTCCGCAAGAAGTTATTGGTCAGACCCTCAACACAAGGCTCATGCTGATGCTTATGCACACAGTGACGACACCCCAGTAATCTTACGGGCGCTCATGATGGAATTTGAACTGGAACTGGCTGAGCAGGCTCCTCATGATGTGGTGTTCCTGGACGGTTCCATGGCCACCCCCATCATACTCATGGATCAAGCCATAAACCGTCTCATCGAGCAGACTAAACAGGGAACTTACCACGCTTTGGCGGTGAAGGTGTTGGAGGGGTTTCCCACCTACTTAAGAGATTACTTAAGCATAAGCTCAGGAAAAAGGTCTGATAAGATCTGGGTTGCTTCACCTAAGTACAGTTCAAATCGTGAGTTCGGGAAAGTTCTCCAATGGCGTATTCCACTGGACGATCGTGCCGTGTTTACCTACGTGCTGGAAGCGGGAGAGTTTGCGGGCCCCGTTCAGATGCAGCGGCCAGCTAGGATGTGGCACCTCACACCACCGGATGAAAACGACGAAGTAACAAAACAGCAAATTGAAAAACTCATCAATCAGCTAACTTCACTGCAAGTGATCTACTACAGACCAACAGCCATGGTGCCTGCCATGCGTCTGGAAGTACCTGCACCCGTGGCAACAAACGACACCAGGTTGGCCATGCTTTTACAGGCGGTTAAGCATCAGTGTATGACCCCCGGGGTTATGGAACCTTTTCCACTTTACATGGCTGATCGCATGGTGAAGCACATTGGTGCTGCTATGCCGGCTCTGAGGCAAAATGCGACTACTGCATTGACCGAAGATGGCATTGAGGCATTTGACATGGACAACGTTTTCTTCAGTTTGCACGGCTACAGGAGCGAATCTGGTGGTTACTAAAATGTGGTGCGGGTATTCGGGCAGGGAAGAACGTGTAGAAGAATATGCGAAATATGTAAAGCACGTAAATTACGTGCACACGACCCGGAACAGAAGAACTTTTACAGCATGTGGAACTGAAACACGGGAGCATGTTAACACAGTGTCGTTATTTCCTGTGTCGACCGCGATGAGGCAAAGTGTTGACCACTTTTGCAGCGGTTCAGGTATGACCGGAATGACAGGTGTGGCAGGTATGACAGGCATGAATAACCAGATCGCGGAGCCGGATTTTGCATGGTGCCATGATGAGTGAACGCTGCCAATTATGCTCACATTTGAATCCACGTGTGTCTAATCCCAGTGTATTTAAGCGGGGTTTTCATAAGGTGAAAACATGGATTGAAAGGAGGCATAAAGGATTTGGGCAAGTATGAAGGGGAACAAATAAAAAAGCTCATGCAAAGGGCCGAACGCGTGGGGACTCTGGGTTCTCCATCTAGTACCGGTACGCTCAGTGTGGAAATACTAGAAACCGCAGTTTCCAAGAAACTTGTTGGCGAGATGATTTTGTTCAATTTTATTCAAGATAGCAAGGAGCATTTCGGTCTCGGACAAATAAACGAGGTCATACTTAAGAACAAATGGCTTGAGGATCCCACAATGAGGGCGTTAGCTCGGAGGCGTGGAAACGTGAACCAAGTTAGCGGCATGCAGGATACTCACCGGGCTGATGTCATGGTAAGTGCGGTTTTTGGGTTGGGTGAAAAGGGTTTCGAGCCAAGCGTATTGGGTACTGTACCACCTACTGGTACCATGCTTCACTTGGTTAACGACGAGATCTTGGATTTACTTCTAAACCGCTACAAAAACGAAATCTTCTACCTGGGTCGCATCTATGGTTCTGAGACGAAACTGCCCATGTGGTTCAAGCATTTTGGCACAGGTCCGGCAGGTGCTGGTGAAGCTTATCACATTGGTGTGTTTGGCAGAACAGGCTCTGGCAAATCTGTTTTGGCAAAAATGATTACACTGGCTTATGCGAGGCACGCCGACATGGGTATTTTCATTCTTGATCCGCAAGGGGAATTTGCTTTGGGCCTTGGTGATGGTGCTCCGGGTATCAAATCCATGGGAAACGTTCTTTGTAAGCCGGTCTTGCGTAAACTAGGACGTGAAGCTGTGGTTTACGACATTGAGAACATCTTGCTCCAGGATTGGTACTTGTTTACTCATTTCTTGAAGGAGTTTGGGTTTTTTAGTGACCTTGGCATAAAGTATGAGGATTACCAGGAAATCGCTGCGGATTACTTGGAGGATTTTTTACGTGACAGCGGCACCGTAAGCTTTCAAAACCTGAGTGAAGAAACGTTGTTACCTGTTCTGGATTACTTGTACAGAGTGGCTGAGAAAATTTACGCGGGAAAAGCTGGTTACGACCGAGTGCGTTCAAACGTGGATGAGCTAAAGCAGAAAATGGAGGAAGGCACCTTTTCACGCACTCAAAGAACATGGAACACTGTTATCCGGTTTTTTAAATGGAGTAGCGGAAAAAAAACTCCTGCTCAGATCATCAACGACCATGTTTTAACCCCGGAGAAAAAACCTGTTGTTGTCATCGATCTTTCGAAGAAAGCTGAAGGGGTTAGCGAAATAAGTTGGAACGAGTCCATAAAACCGCTCATCATTGGTACTTTTCTTGGTGCCCTGGTTCGCGAGGCAGAAAATCATTACAAGGAAGGAAAGAGCCTGAACACGTTGGTGGTCATTGATGAAGCGCATCGCTTTGTACCCAGTGGCCGACTGGAAAACAGGAACAGTGAATCAGTAAGGCGCACTTTGATTGATGCAGTGAGAACCACAAGAAAGTACGGTCTGGGGTGGATGTTCATAAGTCAAACTTTGTCAAGCTTGGACCGGGAAATAGTGGAGCAACTCCGCATAAGCTTCTTTGGTTTTGGGCTTTCCATGGGAAGTGAACTTCGTTCGCTGACTGAAATCATTGGTGGTTCGCAAAGTGCCATGAACCTGTATCAGTCGTTTCGCGATCCCCACAGCTCATTCGATTTGGAGTCCAGGCAGTACTCGTTCATGACAGTGGGTCCAGTTTCTCCATTGTCCTTTGCTGGTACGCCCTTGTTTTTTAATGCTTTTAACGATGTGGGTGAGTTTCTGCGTGCTAACAACTTGGAGATCTACTGATCGCTGCTGGTATGTGCTTTTTTTTGTGTGTGGACTCCAAAGGATTTCTATTTCGGCGACGGTGACTGGAATGGCTTTTTTTCGCATTTAACGTTTAAGTTTAATAGTGGTGATTGGACGCGCTTATGCGGGCTAAAATCACTCATGTGGAGTGTGAAGCGTCAAGTATGAAGTGGGAAATGACATGGTTCATGTAATAGCTGTTTCCAGGGTTTCTAAGACCAAGAGTTTGGACGGTTATCAAAACTGTGTGGTGTTGTTTCCACTGGAAGGTGGCGCTGGCCAATTTGGGATCATTTGGGAACTTGTGAATCGTACTTACCTGCTTACCGCATTGGTACTTTGGATCACACAATACACAACAAAAAACTAGGAATACAAAGGAGTAACGTGGAAAGGGGGACTTAAATTTCCATGAAGAATGAAAAAGTGCATGGTAATGGCGCAAACAACGAAGTGCTGGAAAAGCTGCAGAATTTGTTGAAACAGCTTTTTGAAATTGATGCATCATCGGATTTGGACTTCGGGATTTACCGCATTTTGAATTTCCGCAGACGTGAAATCAACAAGTTCATTGAAGAGCGACTGCCACAGCGTGTGAATGAGGCTTTTGCGCACTTTGCTGCCCATACTGAGGAGGAAATTAGCAAGCAGCAAGCTGATGCAGTGGCCGTGGAAGACATGAAAACAAGGGTTTACAATGATCTTTACACATTTTTCAGTCGGTATTACGAAGATGGTGATTTTGTGCCTCGTTACCGCTACAGCATACGCGGGCACAAGTACGCCATTCCCTACAACGGCGAGGAGATCAAGCTGTACTGGGTGAACAGTGGGCAGTACTACACCAAGACGGGCACGTTGTTCCGTGATTACACCTTTGTTGCTGGTAACACGAGAATCGTATTCAGATTAAGTGAAGCAACTGAAGAACTCGGTTCAAACAAAGCCACAAATGACCGGTTTTTCGTGCTTGACTCAGAAGAGCCGATCATCTTTGAAACTGGACCCAAAGGAGAAGAAGGCAAATCCAGAACTGTGGTAGTGCGTTTCAACTACAGAGAACTTTACGAGGGCGATGCATGGTTTCAGCACACACAGGGTTTGTCGGCAAAACCGTCAAACGCCGGTTCTAATAATGAAAGTAGTGGCAAGGTTGAGGAAGTAGATTCCTGGGAAGAGGAAAATTATGACGAGGACGAAGGTACTCAACATGGTAGTGGCACTGCTCGAACCACTGTAAGAATCAAGCAGGACAACTTAAACCCCCTTTTGGAGGAAGCCATCATTGACGCTGTGGCAAAAGTGGACAAAATGCTTGCTGATTGGTTAGCTGAGCCAGTCCAAAGCAATGCTGGGCCGGACCGTCGGCAGGAAGGTGCACAGCAACAAAATAGGAGCCTGCTTGGTTATCATTTGCGCCGCTTCACTTCCAAGAACAATCGTGATTACTTCATTCACAAGAATCTGCGTGCATTTCTGAATGACCAACTGGATTACTTCATAAAAGCTGAGGTACTTGATACGAGCACTTTGCTGGAGCCGAATGAGGTCAATAAGCACTTGAGCCGAGCTAGCGCGGTAAAGGAACTTGGCACTGCCATCATTGATTTTTTAGCTCAGGTTGAAGATTTCCAAAAACGGCTTTGGGAAAAGAAGAAATTTGTTATTAAAACCGATTACGTGATCACACTGAACAGGCTTGCTCAGTGGACAAACCCTGAGTTCATGAAATACGTGGAAGAAGCCGTACTTGGGAACCAGGAGCAGCTAAGTGAATGGAGCACCCTGTTGGCATTGAATCCTGAAACCACTCGTTGGACTCGCGAAAGTCTACTCAGGGGTGGAAGCGCAAATGACGGTGGAAGTGCAAATGACGGCGAGCTGTGGAGTGCAGGGGTTGGCAGCGATGCACTTAGGCCGGAAATGTACAAGCCACTACCTTTAGATACTGCTTATTTTGATTCAGAGTTCAAGTGGCGCGTGTTGGCCGAAATAAGCAAAAACGTGGGACTGGGTGATGCACTTGATGGTTTGCTTGTGAAGAGTGAGAACTTTCAGGCTCTGAACACGCTACTGACCAAGTACAAAGCCAAAGTTCAGACCATCTACATTGATCCGCCATTCAACAAGGAGCAGGATGCCAACTTTCTTTACAATGTGAAGTACAAAGATTCCACCTGGGCAAGCATGTTGGAAAACCGCCTGCGGCTTGGACGAGAACTGCTCAGTGAGCGCGGCAGCATCTTCGTGCGTTGCGACTACAACGGCAACTGGATTGTAAGGCCAATAATGGATGATATTTTTGGTAAAGAGAATTTTAAGAATGAAATAATCATAAACAGAACAAAAGCTAAACAAACCATTGAAAACCAATTTGTGCAAAAAACTGAGAGTTTATTCTTTTATACAAAAACAAACAATTCCATTTTCAACGTTGTAGAAAGAAAAATAGAACCAAAATGGTATTCTCTACTTCATTTTCCGCGCGAAGACCAGAAACCAAGAATAATATTAGGCAAAAACTTTTATCCACCTAAAGGAAGAAGATGGGCGTTATCACAAGAAAGAATAAATAAACTTGTAGAAAATGGAAAAATTAGAATCAATAAAAATTTGTCATATATAGATTGTTTAGGTAATAAAATAAATGGAATACCAGAATTGCTATATGATTCTGAAATTGTAGGGAATGAGTGGTTAGATATCCCAGGTTATAGTCAAATTCAACATTTTCCAACTGAAAACTCCGAAGTTCTTTTAAAGCGTGTAATAGAATCTACTTCTAAGCAAGGCGACATAGTTCTTGACTTCTTCCTTGGCTCTGGCACAACCACAGCTGTTGCTCACAAGCTGGGTAGGAAGTGGATCGGTGTGGAAATGGGAGAACATTTTTGGACAGTGGTGCTACCACGCATGAAAAAGGTGTTGGCTTACGACAAAAGCGGTATTTCCAAGGAAAAAGATGTTAAAGAAACATACAATGAGAAAACTGCTGGTGGGTTTTTCAAGTACCAAATCCTGGAGCAGTACGAGGATGTGCTGGATAACCTGGAGCTTAGTCCCAACGACAACTACCTTAGTTTGTTTCAGGACGAGTACTTGCTGAAGTACTTCTTAACCGAAGAATCGAAAAACTCTCCTTATTTGCTGCAGATCGAACAGCTCAGTAAGCCCTTTAGTTACAAACTGAAGGTGAACCTGAAGGAAGTTGGTGATCCGCAGGAGTTAGTGGTTGACCTGCCTGAAACGTTTAACTACTTGCTTGGGCTTAATGTGAAGCGCATGGTCATGAAAACAATGGGCGGCGATGGAGAATCGGGCAGTGAAATTGGCGGCGCAGTGGCAACACCGCTCAATGGCAATAAGTACTTATTTGTGCTGGGTTTGGAACAAGAAAGTCAGCAGAAGGTAGCAGTGATTTGGCGTGATTGGCACAGTAAGAGTTGGAAAAAGACGGATTACGATGCCGACAGAACGTTCATTGTGGAAAGTCTTAAGGAAATTACTGGCGAAAACCTCACGTTGAAAACTGTTTACGTGAATGGGCAGTCCACCTTGACCCACAGTGATGTGAGCGGAGCTGTCGTCATGGCCATTGAGCCCGAGTTCAAGCGACTGATGGAATCAACTGGGGTGAGTTTACCGTGAGCAATGTGGAAAAGTACTTGGTGCTGAGCAAATACTTCATGCGTGAGGTTCTCGGTGTCCCCAGTTTGAAAAATGTCCGAGAAGTGCTTCTCAGGGCGAAACCCGGTGTGGACTCCGATGGTGTTACTTACTTTTGTAGGAAGCTCATGGATGAGCTGGACACCACATTAAAAATTCAACCAGACATGCTCATGGCCTACGACAAAAACATTCAGGAATATGTGGATTACATAAACAAACGCAGAAATAATGTGTCGTTGAAGTACTTCCAGTACTTGGCGCTACTGGTTACTGAGATTTATCTGGACCGCCTTACCAATGACACGAACCGGTTTGTAAGCGACTTGAACGAGTTTTTGCACACTTACAGCAACGAAGTCAAGTTCAAAAAGGAACTAAGCAACTTCACCAGTGAAGATCTTAAGAAGCTGGCTTTCTGGATGGCAACCGGAAGTGGGAAAACACTCATCATGCACATGAATTATCTCCAGTTCATGCGTTACAAGCCATTTGAACCAAGCAACATAATTCTGCTAACTCCTAATGAAGGGCTTTCCACGCAACACCATGAAGAACTGCGCATTAGTGGCATACCGGCCACTTTGTATCACGAAAACTTGCTTGCAGCAACTGGATCCACGGTAATCCCTGGGCAAGTACTGGTCATTGAAATTACGAAGCTGAAGGAAGAGAAAAGGGGCGGCGGAGTAACGTTGCCCGTGGATGCTTTTGAAGGGCGCAATTTGGTCTTTGTGGACGAAGGGCATAAGGGAAAGGGAAGCGAAGAGCGGGTTTGGGCACGTTTGCGAGACGCTTTGGGTTCCCATGGTTTTACGTTCGAGTACAGTGCAACTTTCGGTCAAATACTGAGTGAAAAAGATTGGACTACCATGGAGGAATACGCAAAGTCCATTGTTTTTGACTACTCTTACAAGTTTTTTTACAATGACCATTACGGAAAAGATTTTCGGGTCATGAACGTGAAAAAGGCTCCTTCATTGGCGCAGACGGACTATTCCCGCGTCATGTTCACTGCGAACCTACTCAGTTTTTACCAACAGCTTCTCAGTTACCAGAAGAACCGGGATTTGGCTATTCTGCACAACCTGGAAAAACCACTGTGGATCTTTGTGGGAGCCACAGTTCAGGGCGAAAGTTCTGATGTGGCATTGGTTACGCGGTTCTTCCGTGAAGCGGTGGATGGAAGCTTGAAGGACGTAGCTCGGCGCATTCTGAGTGGTGATTACTTGGATGATGAGGGAAACGATTTGTTCGGCGACCGGTTCGATGAACTTCGGAAGAATTTCATCGAACCACGGGAAATGGAAAGCGAACATGGCTCCGGTAATTGGTTGGATGCACTGTGGGATGATCTCATGCAGCGTGTTTTTCACGGTCGGGGTTCACTGCGAGTAGTTCAGCTAAGCAACGCTCCAGGCGAATTCGGGCTACGCGTGGGGGAAAACCCATATTTCGGCCTCATAAATGTGGGACAGGACAGCGGCCTTGTAAGGGCATTGAAAAACAACGGTTTTGAATTGGAAAAAGATGTTATCACGTCTTCCCTGTTTGAACAAATAAAGGAAACTGATTCCCGAATTAACGTGCTTCTGGGGTCGCGAAAGTTCATTGAGGGATGGGACACGTGGCGTGTTTCCTCTATGGGGCTTCTGAATATGGGGCGTGGCCAAGGTCCGCAAATCATTCAGCTTTTTGGTCGTGGCGTGCGCATCAAGGGAAAGAACATGACACTGCAAAGAAGCGGCCACCCTGACTTGAGCAATCTGGAAACGCTTTTCATTTACGGCATAAAAGCGAATTACTTGGAACAATTTCTTGAAGCCATAAGAAAAGAAGGTGTAGATTACGAAGAAATACTAGTTCCCATTCAAGCGCGGCATCAGGAAAGATGGAAAGAACTGGTTGTGCCTGTTCGCAGTACATCCAAACCGTTTGAAGAATGTGTGGTTTTGGTGTTGGGCGCTGAAGAAAACATCATGGATGACTATTATGGCGAAACAGTAGCAGGAGGAAAAGAAGAGGAACAGGAAGATGAAGAACACGGTGGGGTGGCCGGTGATAGCGGTACTACAACGGTCACACTGGATTTATCGCCGCAAATAAGTACTTATGATGGTTACCGGCCACGTGATTTGTCATCAACGACGGAAGCCATAGCAGGTGGTCAAGTTAAATTGGGAAAGGGAAGTACGTCACCATTGTTGTGGGATGAATATGCCGATTACGTGGATTGGGAAGCGGTTTTCTTGGAAATGTTGCGATTTAAGGCATCACGCGGTTACTGGAACCTGGTCTTTGACGTGGATTCCTTGAAGCGTATCTGGAAAGACAACCGCCTCACCATTTACTACCCGGGCTTCGAAGTAAGGTCCATGAAAGACGTTGCCGATTTACGGGGCGTTGTTACTCAGGGTTTGAAAAAATACGTCGATGTGTTCTACAGCAAGCAAGAACGCCATTGGAAAACGAAAAACATGAAACCAGCTACTTTGGAGGAGGCAACTGGCACAAGTAGGCAACTGAGTTTGTTCACCGTGAATGAGGAACAGCCCAGCTACTACGTGGTCAAAGTTCCCAGTGACAACAAAACTGCCATTCAAAGGCTGAACAGCCTGGTTATGAACATGACGACAATGGTGACGACGAACACGCAGCTGAACGGTGCTGCAACCACACCTACTGGTGTTGGTGGCAATGCCACAAACAATGGCAAGAGCGATGATAACAGCAATCCCTTGTTGGTTTTAAATGAGTTGGTCATCGTGCCACTGCTCTCTCAGCGAGCACTGAATAATTTGGTCAAGAAAGCACAACAGGATGAGGACTGGGAGGCACATCCGGCACCGCTGAATGAAGGGGAGGAAAAATTTCTAAGGGACTTGCACCATTTCGTGAGCGAAAACGACGTACCGGGTGGCTTCACCCCATATGTGATGAGGAACCAGTCCAGAACGGGAATTGGTTTTCAGCTGGAATGGGCGGGGTTTTACCCCGACTTCATTATTTGGTTGGTCAAGCCAGGTGAGCAGATCATAGTGTTTGTGGACCCACATGGCCTGGTTCACGCTCATGGTCTGGATGACGAGAAAATCAAGTTTTGCTGCAGTGGAATAAAAATCATTGAGAAGCAGCTACGGAAAAGAATGAGGAGTAGCAAAGCTGCAACGCTGGCTCCGCCACCAGGTACTGCGCCAGTTCCGGCCAAGGTAACTCTTGACGCTTTCATCATTTCGACGACGCCCTATGATATCCTGATCAAACAAAGGCCCGACATGGATAAACCCAAGGCCTTGTATGAACAGAAGCATGTGTTGTTCCTTGAGGATAAGAGCTGGCCAGGGAAGATGCTTACAAAAGTAGTATTTGGTGACGACAGCAGCAAAAACGTGTTGTGAAGAAAAAGTTCAAAACATTTGGTAAGAAAAAGAGGAGATGAGACACAAATGGCAGACAAAGACTTTAAGCCCGTGGTGTTTGTGGACAAATTCACCGAAGGGGTGTTAGATCCCAATGAGGAAATGGAGTATTTTGTTCAAGATGGCGGTTACATTGTGGCAAACACGGCTCCTGGTTGTTGGGGTCCCATGTTAACACCCAAGCTAAAAGGCGGACACGAGGTTACCAAGCCCGTCTATGTGGAAGGGGCTGAAGTGGGAGACAGCGTAGCAATTTACATAAAAGACCTTCAAGTAACTTCCATTGCCACCTCGTCAGGCAAGGATGTGGTCATTGAGGGCAGATATGAAGGGGATCCTTTTGTGGCTAAACGATGCCCCAGTTGCGGCACGGAAAGACCCGAGACCAGAATAGAAGGTACAGGCCCAGATGCCATACGCTGTGCTGTGTGCGGTGCTGATGTGGCAGCGTTCAAGTTTGAGAACGGTTACACCATTGTGTTTGATCACGAGAAAGGTATTGGAATAACCGTATCCGAGGAAATTGCACGTGCCATTGGAGAGAATCCTCGTTACTACATGCAAACGCCTGCAAATTCTGTGCAGAATCCTGTTGTTGTGCTGGCACCGCATGATTTGGTGGGCACTGTGGCAAGAATGCGCCCATTTTTGGGACAGCTGGGTTCCACACCTTCCATTCCTTTCCCTGATTCTCACAACGCAGGTGATTTTGGCCAACTGCTTATTGGAGCAACCCATGAGTACGGCATGACCAAAGAGCAGTTGGATGAGCACAGAACCGATGGGCACATGGATGTCAACATGACCCGCAAAGGAGCTGTGGTCATTGTACCGGTAAAAGTAAAGGGCGCAGGCATTTATTTAGGCGATATGCATGCCATGCAGGGTAACGGTGAAATAGCTGGCCATACCACTGACGTTGCAGGCATTGCCACTGTGCAGGTAAAGGTTCTTAAGGGCGTCACAGTGGAAGGCCCCATCATACTGCCCAACGAGGATGATCTACCACGCATGGCAAAACCTTTCACCGATGAAGAAATGGATGCTGCATATGTTTTAGCAGAGCAGTGGGGACAAAACCAGATTGAAGAAAATTATCCGTTGTGCTTTGTGGGAACTGGTGCTACCCTAAACGAAGCCACCGATAATGGTTTGATGCGTGCTTCAAGGTTCTTGGGTATTCCCTATGCTGAGGTATTGAACCGAGCTACCATCACCGGAGCCATTGGCATAGGTCGTCTACCCGGCGTTGCCACGGTGACATTTTTAGTTCCCATGGAGCTGCTTGATAAAAAAGGCTTGCTTGATCTTGTACAGGATAAATACGGAGGTTAATGCCATAGGTAATCCTCATTTGTGATGGTTTACACAGTACATGTAAGGTGGGCTGCGCGGGAGGGTTACCGCACATACACGTTTGTGAGAAGTTAACTACTCCGCGCAACCCATTTTATGAACTTTTCAAAGTAAATGCGCCAGTATTCCTCGCTGTGGGTAGCATCCTTATCCACTACAAAGGTGACGTTTTCACGTCCCAGCTTCTTTTGAAGAACTTCACACAGCTTCGTGTTCGTACTTAGAAATGCCAGTGCCTCCTCAGGGCGTTGCGGATCTGTTATCTCGTTTCCGCCCACATACAGCCATACTTTTACTTTGCTTTGCAAATCAAGCCTACTGATGAATTCCACCATGCGGTCGTAGGTAAAAAGCAGGGCTGTTGAGAAAGCGCCAACTGTGGAAAACACGCTGTTGTATTTGAGCCCCATATACAGGGAAATAAGCCCGCCCAAAGAGCTTCCAGCTATCATGGTGTGCTCTGTGTCAGGTAACGTTCTGAATTCGCTGTCAATGACCGGCTTCAAAGTTTCTAAGATGAACTCTGAGTATTTGTCGCCTTCACCATCAACCAAGGTGTAATTCCAAGGATTCTCGGGTGTCTCGTAAATGCGGCACTGCCAAGGACAGTACTCATCAAGACGTCGCGTACCCACAGTGCTGCTGTCAATGCCCACCACAATAAATGCATACCTTTGGGGGTCCAGTTCAAAAAGCCTGTCCAGGGTCTGGTTTACTTCCCACGAGAACCCAGACAGCTTGCTTGGTTCAAATAAGTTTTGCCCATCATGCATGTACAAGACAGGGTAGTGCCTACCCAAGTTTACAAAGTAATCGGGTGGAAGGTAAATCCTAACGTTTCTGTCCCGGTTAAGCTGTGGCATGTGCACGCGTATGGTCATCAGTCGCTCAGGCATCTTAAGCGCCTCCATTTCCAAACTAAAGAATACGAGTCTTTCAGCTTACTCTATTGAAAAGCATATTATCATTTCATGTTCCTCTTTGCCAGAGCGCAAGTTTTCTGTGTAAGCTAAAATATGACTAAAATATGATAAAGAATCCCAAATATTGCATTGAGTGTTGTATTCGGGTGCAAGCGGGAGGGATGGGTATATGCCGCTATATGAAATAAAAGATGGAAAACTAAAGCCCATTAAGGAAGAAGATTTCAAGTTGGAGAAAGACTTGCAGAAACTATGTGATGATAATCTCGAGACATTGTTTAGTTTGAAGCTGGTAAAGAGTCAATTCGCTATCGAAAACTTTAGAATCGACTCATTAGCATTTGACGAGGAAACTAAAGCGTTTGTTGTAATTGAGTATAAAAAAGGTGAGAACTTCAGCGTTATTGACCAAGGTTACACATATTTGTCTTTGGTGCTTAATAACAAAGCAGAGTGTGTCTTAGCGTATCAGGAAGCTTTTGGTAAGTCCTTGAGAAAAACTGAAGTGGAGTGGTCGCAGACCAGGGTAATTTTTGTTTCCCCTTATTTTACTACTTACCAGATTAACTCGATTAACTTTAAGGATTTGCCTATTGAGTTGTGGAAGGTAAAAAGGTACTCGAACAACACAGTTTTGGTAGAACAGGTTGAACCAGCCCGTGCAAATGAGTCTATAAAAGTAATTGCTAAGGAAGGCAGCACGGCGAGGCCAACGGCGCCCGAGGAAGTAAGAACATATACTGAAGAGGACCTCTTAGCTAGGGCTTCAGAATCGACGAAAGAGCTATACGAACGACTCAAAGAACGGATTTTGCAGCTGGGAGAAGTACAGGTTAAGGCTACAAGACACTACATAGCGTTTGTTGCTTCAGGCTACTTCGCAGATGTTTTAGTTCGTAGTAAAGGTTTAAAGGTCTACCTGAATATGAAAAAGGGTGAACTCAATGACCCGAACCGCTTAACACGAGATAAATCTAAAGTCCGCCCGGGTAGCTGGGATTACGAGATTAGCGTTGATACTGATACGGATCTCGATTACGTGATGTACTTAATCAAGCAGTCTTACGAAAGGAATAGGGCTTAGCCTTTTTGTGCCTCTTGCTGTACAATACTATTGTTTGCTAAAATAATTGTTTAGCAACACATAAATGAAGGACAAAGAAAAACAAACCCTGCTTTCCCAAATTCACAAGAGAAGGGGAAAGCTGCTATGACCGAAGGGAGGATTTTATGAACAGAAAGTACGAACTCATGGTTATTTACAGGGCCGAAGATGACAACGGCTACCAAGAAGGCAACGACTGGGTTACCGAAAAGGTACAGTCGTACCAAGGGCAAGTAACTAAGTTAGACCCTTGGGGTCTTAGACGACTTGCTTATCCCATTGAAAAGCGTACACAGGCTTATTACAGCGTGTTCCAGATTGAGTTGCCTGTGGAAAACCTGGATGAATTTTCTCAGGACTTAAAGGTGGATGAGAGAATTCTCCGGTTCATGATTACAAGAGGCGAGTGAGAAGTGCTGAATAAAGTGCTGCTGATCGGGCGGTTAACAGCCGATCCTGTGATTAAAGCTTTGCCCAGTGGGAAGAGAGTGGCTAATTTTACATTAGCCATTGACAACCCGGGTAAGGATCAATCGGGAGCTCCGCTCCCAGCTGATTTTATCGATTGTGTGGCCTACAGCGACAATTTGGTGCGCTTGCTGGACCTTTATGTGAGAAAGGGTCGCTTAATTTTTGCTGAAGGCCGGTTGCGCATTAGAAGTTACACCGATCGTAACGGTATAAGAAGAAGGACTTCAGAAGTTGTCCTTTCCACGATTCAGTTTTTGGATTCCAAGAAAGACGCTCAGCAAAGTTCCACTGGCGTGAGCACGGGAAGCAGTGTGAAGGGCACTGAAGATGTGGACGCCATGGACATTTTGAATGAAGTGGAATCCAAGCTGCAGGAACAGGATTCTGACGATCTGGTGGACTTGGATGAAAACTTTGACGTGCCATTTTAGTTTGGACAACTTCGGTGCGCTGAGCAGTTCTGAATTGCTCGTGCAACGCACAATTGCACAATTAAGAAGATTATTCGGAGGTGAATAGGTAATGCCAGTACAGAGAAAAAGAAGAATAAAACTGTGCCCACTTTGCGCAGATGGCGTAAGGGAAGTTGATTATAAGGACGTAAACCGCCTGAGAAGGTTTACTTCTGACAGAGGCAAAATTCTGCCTCGCAGAGTAACTGGGGTTTGCGCTTTTCATCAGAGGTCACTTTCTAGAGCCATTAAAAGGGCACGGGAAATGGCTCTGCTGCCTTACGTGATGCAGTAAATGATACCCATCAGATTAAAGTGTTTTGAAGACGAAGACGAGAGCTCAGGAGTAAGGGTAGGGCTACGTAGGTGGATAATGCTCGCAGCATGCACATACATGATTGAGTAAAGGTACTGTGTGATGAGACAAGATTCTACAAAGGCTATTGTGGAGAGCGGGCTTATGTCCGCTCTTGCTGTTATATTGGTGCTCATGGGATGGTACCTTCCTGTGGTGGGTGCCCTCATAAGTTTGATTGCGCCACTGCCATTTTTGGTTGTGTCTGCTAAACATGGGCTGCGCTACGGTGCTATCACGGTTGCAGTGTCAGCACTTATAAGTTACTTTCTTACGGGAGATCCGCTAATCATTGTTAGTGTGGTGCTCTCTTTGGGAAGCATTGGCTTGGCTCTGGGCTGGGCAGTCTCTCATGGTTACAGTGCTGAGCGCACCCTGCTTTTAGGGGCGGCGGTCTTTGTAATTGTGACAACGCTAATACTTTATGGATCTCAGCTCATTCTCCGCCAAAACATTTTGAAGGAAATGGCTGATGTGATGAGGCAATCTGCGACCATGCTTGAGAGCCGGTTTGCGGGTACTGGCACAGCAACTGGAGGCATGACTGCTACTGCTGCCACAACGGCCACTGGGGCTACTAGCACAGCTACTTCTTCTTTAAAGGGCATCGCCGAAAGCTACAAGCAGTATGCAGATACGCTGGAGAGTGGTTTAATGACGCCAGCGTTGATTCTTTTAGGAAGCGTGCTCTTGGCTTTTTACAACTACATCATACTGAAGCCCTTTGCTCAAAGGCTGGGTGTGGCTTTGCCAAATTTACCAACCATGCAGGAGATAAGGTTGCCTGCGCTGGGGGTTTGGTTTATTCCTGCAGCGCTTCTGCTTATGGTGATTAAGTCTTCCTACACTGCGTTTTTGGGATTCAACCTTTATGTGATTGGATTGTATTATTTGATTTTCTGCGGAATGTTCTACTTGTGCAGGATTCTTTTAGGTGAGAAAGACAATAAATTTGTCAAAGCATTGCTCATAATTGGGCTTGTCTTTCCTTACTTCCCGCAGGTGTATTTCCTGTTTGGCATTTACGACTGCATAATGAGGTTATTACGAAGGGAGGGGTGAATACCGGTGAAAGTGTATTTACTTCAAGATTTACCAGGTACGGGGAAAAAAGGACAAATTGTTGATGTTGCTGAGGGCTATGCTCGTAACTACCTGTTCAAGAACAACTTAGCGATCTTGGCTGACGAAAAACTCATTGAACAGGTGAAAAAGCGCGAAGAGCGTGAGCAAAGAAAAGAGGAAGAACGCTATCAGAAAGCTTTGGATTTAAAGAAGGAACTAGAAGGGAAAGCAGTAGTAGTAAAAGCACCAGGTGGCGAAACAGGAAAGCTGTACGGGGCTGTTACTACAAGACAAATAGCTTATGCACTAAAAGAGCAGTTAAAGCTGGAAGTGGACAGCAAAGACATAAACATGCCGGATCCCATAAAGAGCGTGGGGGTGTATGAGGTTGACATACACCTTTTTAAGGATGTATGGGCAACTGTGAAGGTGAAAGTGGAGAAAGAATGAGAAAGAGAATGAGAGAAAATGATTAACGAATCTTCATTTGGGATGCCTTATTCTCACGAGGCAGAAGTTTCGGTACTCGGTTCCTGCCTCATTAATAAGGATGCTCTTGCAGAAGTAGCAGGCACACTTTTGCCTGAAGATTTTTACGAAGAGCGTCACAAGATCTTATTTCAGGTCATGACCCAAATGTATGAAGAGGGCATTCCTGTGGATTTGGTCACCTTCGTGGAAAGGCTTAAACGGGATAACCTGCTGGATGTGGTAGGTGGGCAGGAGTACGTAGCGCAGGTGGCTTCGTCAGTTTATACCGCTGCAAACGTGGGTACTTATGCAAAACTGGTAAAGGAACGATCTCTGCAACGTTCGTTAATCAGAGTTGGCACGGAAATTGCCCGCTTGGGTTACACTGGCAAGAATATCGAAGAGGATTTAGATAAGGCACAGCAATTGGTGTTTAGCCTTTCCATGTGGAAATACATGAAGTCGGCAACGCCAGTGAGCGAGCTGGTCAAGAGGTACTACTCACTCATTGAAGAAAGATATGCTCAGAGAAGCCGCGTAACAGGTTACCCCACCGGTTTGCAGAAGTTGGACGAGCTATTGACGGGATTTCAAAAGTCGGATCTGCTTATTTTGGCTGCACGTCCCGGCATGGGTAAAACGGCCTTTGCTCTGAACGTGGCGACCTACATGTCCATGGAAGAAGAAATACCAGTGCTGTTCTTCTCTTTGGAAATGTCTGCAACGCAGCTCGTGCAGCGTCTATTGTCTGCTGTATCCAATGTACCTTCCCAAAAACTGAAAACAGGTTACTTGGCCACAGAAGACTTCGATGCACTGCGTATTGCCATGTCACGTCTGGAAGATGCCCCTCTGTGGATAGATGAGTCTCCCGGATTATCGGTTTTGGAAATAAGATCCAGAGCCAGAAGAGCAGTGGCAGAACTGGGCATTAAGATGATCATTATTGACTACTTGCAGCTTATAAGGTTGGGTCAGAACGTGGATAACCGAGTTCAAGAAGTTTCTGAGATTACCCGTTCTTTAAAGAATCTTGCGCGGGAACTGGACATACCGCTTTTGGTGCTGTCGCAGCTGAGCCGAGCGGTGGAACAAAGGGCGGACAAACGTCCACAGCTGAGTGACTTAAGGGAAAGCGGTAGTATTGAGCAGGATGCCGATGTGGTAATGTTTCTTTACAGCGAGGATTATTACAAGCAGCAAAAGGGACTTCGCCCAGAAAACTCCACAGTGGAACTGGTGGTTGCTAAACACAGGAATGGTCCCACGGGCGAAGTAAAATTAATGTTTAGAAAGGATATTGGCAGATTCTATTCGCTTGAGGAGAATGTTTGGGGTGATGAAGGTGCGGCAGTCAGCGAAGAATAACGAAAGCAACGGCAGTACAGAATACGATTTCAAAAAGGCCGAGGAGCGTTGGTCAAAGTACTGGCAAGAACGTGGCCTTTTTAAAGCTAATGGGACTCTTGGTACGAAGCCCAAACAGTACGTGCTGGAAATGTTCCCGTACCCCTCAGGCAAGCTTCACATGGGACATGTCAGGAACTACTCCTTGGGGGATGTGGTAGCACGTTACAACAGAATGAGAGGTTTTGATGTGCTTCATCCCATGGGATGGGACGCTTTTGGGCTGCCTGCAGAGAACGCAGCCATTGAGAGGGGTATTCACCCGGAAAACTGGACTTTGTCCAACATCGGTTACATGAGAGAGCAGATGAAAAAGCTAGGTTTTAGCTATGATTGGGACAGAGAAGTCGCCACTTGTTTGCCTGATTACTACAAATGGACTCAGTGGTTGTTCCTGAAGCTTTATGAAAATGGCTTGGCATACAAGAAGCGTGCAAAGGTGAACTGGTGTCCTCACTGCAAGACGGTACTTGCTAACGAGCAGGTTATTGATGGCAAATGCTGGCGTTGTCACAGTCCAATTGAGAAAAGGGAAATTGAACAGTGGTTTTTCAAAATAACGGCATATGCTGAAGACTTGCTCAATGATTTGGATAACTTGGATTGGCCTGAGCACGTAAAAGCACAGCAGCGTAACTGGATTGGTCGCTCTGAGGGTGCTTTGGTAAAGTTTGCCATTGAAGGAACTGATAAAGTCATTGAAATATTCACTACCAGATTGGACACCATTTACGGTGCCACCTTCATGGTCTTAGCTCCTGAGCATCCACTGGCAATGGAGTTGGTACAAGGTACTGCGCTAAAAGAGCTTTACGACGAATACTTAAAAAGGATCTCCTTGAAATCAGAAATTGACCGCCTCAGCACGGAAAAAGAAAAAGAAGGTTTCTTCCTTGGCAAGTACGCTGTAAACCCCTTTAACGGTGAAAGAATACCAATTTATGCTGGTGATTACGTGCTTACGGAATACGGCACAGGCGCTATCATGGCAGTGCCAGCTCATGATGAACGCGACTACGCTTTTGCAGTTAAATACAACATTCCCATAAGACCAGTGGTGGTTCCCAAAGACGGTGAAGAGATAAAGAATGGCGAGGTCTTCACCGAATATGGTGTGCTGGTAAATAGCGGGCCTTACACAGGAAAAACCTCTGAGGAAGCTCAGAAGCTCATGGCTGAGTACTTAGAAGAGCACAACTTGGGGCAAAAATCTGTAACTTACAGGCTTAGAGATTGGCTGGTGAGCCGCCAGAGGTACTGGGGTGCTCCAATTCCCGTAGTTTATTGTGAACACTGCGGAACAGTACCCGTCCCTGAGGATCAGCTTCCAGTGATTCTACCCAGAGAAGTTGATTACCTGCCTGGCGATTTGGTTTCTCCCTTGGCTACTGATGAAGAGTTTGTGCACACTACTTGTCCAAAGTGTGGTGGTCCGGCTCGACGGGAAACTGATACCATGGACACGTTTGTGGATAGCTCGTGGTATTACCTAAGGTACATAGATCCCCATAACGAACAAGCGCCATTTGATAAGGAACTGGCAGAGTATTGGATGCCTGTGGACATATACATTGGCGGTGTGGAGCATGCCGTACTGCACTTGCTTTACAGTCGTTTTATTACCAAAGCGCTAAAAGACATGGGATACGTTACGGTTAGCGAGCCCTTTAGCAAACTCTTTACTCAGGGTATGGTAACTTTGGGTGGTTCAGCCATGTCGAAGTCAAAAGGCAACATTGTTGATCCAGACGATATCCTAAGGGACTATGGTGCTGATGCAGCAAGGATGTACACACTGTTTGTGGCGCCACCTGAAAAGGATTTTGAGTGGAGCCAGCAAGGGCTGGAAGGTATTGTAAGGTTCATAAGACGCATTTGGAACTTCTACTGCAAGTATGCTGATGAGGTAAAAGAAGCTGTGGCAGCTCCTATGGGTAAGCTTTTCGAGGGAATGAGTGAGTACGATGAGAAAGCGCTCAGGGCAGTGAACCGTTTGGTCTACAGAGTCACTGAGGATATTGAGGATAACTACCGATTTAACACTGCCATTGCCGCCATGATGGAGTTCCTCAATGAAGTAACGGATTACGACGAAAAGGTTAGTGGCGCGGTTATGAAGACGCTGCTTGAAACCTTTGCGAAGGTACTAGCGCCCTTTGTGCCGTTCTTGGCAGAAGAACTTTGGGCAATGCTGGGTAACGCGCCTTCGGTTCACGAACAATCTTGGCCCCAGTGGGACGAAAGTATGCTTCAGGAAAACACTGTGGAAGTTGCAGTGCAAATAAACGGGAAATTTAGGGGCACAGTGGTTGTTCGCAACGGAGCCAGCGAAGAGGAAGTAAGAGAAGCAGTTATGAGTAGTGGCAATTTTTCTAAGTACTTGTCCAAGGAAGGCGGTTACAAGAAGTGTTTCTACGTTCCGAACAAAATAATAAATTTCATAGTTTAGCAGGTGGGTGGAAGAAGGCTGCCACATGGTTGGCAGCCTTCTTTTTAGTTGGGGCAATTTGCTTCGAAATGGGATACCGCTTTGGTGTTTCTAGTTTGCTTAGTTCAAAAGATGCTCAGGCAAGTGTTTCTCCATCTGTGGAGACCTCTTCAGCAGCTGCTAATAGCACTTCTACCGCACTGGAGCCTGAGCTGGTCAGTGTTTACATTACTGGTGCTGTGGACCGACCAGGGGTTTACAGTGCTAAGTCAACCCAGCGTATAGGTGACGTTATAAACATGGCGGGTGTAAAAGCTGATGCAGACCTTACCAGGCTGAATTTAGCTAGTCATGTTGCTGATGAGATGATGGTTTACGTGCCTACTAAGGCGGAGCAGCAGAATGTAGATGGGAGTCAAGGGATACCTTCAAGCACGGCACAAAATTCTGGGGGAGTAGTCATCGGCAGCAGCGAATCTGCGGGGAGTTCTAAAAGTTCCCTGATTAACATAAACACGGCTGACGAGAAACAATTGGATGCACTTCCTGGCATTGGGCCTACGTTGGCGGCTCGCATTGTTGAATACAGGCAAGCCAATGGCCCATTTAAGAGTATTGAAGAAGTGAAAAACGTTTCTGGAATCGGCGAAAAACGATTTGCTGACATAAAGGACTTCATTACGGTTCGTTAATAAAGATGATTCTTACCGCCCTTGCAGTGGTTTTTGCCCTGAGGTTTTACCCCTGGGGAGCAGTCCTGTTCGTCCCGTTATTTGTTTTCTTAAAGAAGAAACGCTGGATAGCCATTGTTGGTGTTGTGGTAGTACTGCTTGCATACACAAGCATTTATAGATCCGTAAGCATGGATGGTCAGGTTTTCAAAGGGACTGTGGTGGTGGACTCTGATGGTAAAGGGTACTACAGGGGCTTTGTGCCCGTTTGTTCGAGCGATGTTGGTGTGCTTAGCGGTACTTTCCAAATGAATTGGCACAAATACCACTGCGCTGTTCCCGTGAAGGTGAATACTTTAGAGACGCCTTTGTTTCGTGTCAGATCAGCAATGGAAAACAGGTTGGGTAGTCTACAATCGGGTTCATTACTAAATGCACTAGTTTTGGGCAGTCCGCTACCTTTAAGAATTCAAGAGCAAGCTATAAAGACAGGTATTTTGCATGTCTTTGCCATATCAGGCCTGCAGACAACTTTACTTATGGGTTACGTTTACAGGTGGAGCAAGAACAAGATTGCAACAATGTTGCTTGGCCTCGTTTTAATCATCTTTTACGGTTTTTCTGCCTCGGTGCTGCGTAGTGTACTCATGTACGGGGTAATGCTGTCCATACCAAAGGGCAGGAAACTTGGATTAGGTGGAGTTGCCGCCGCGGGTTTGGCAGCATCTTGCTTAGATCCGCTATTTTTCACCCGAACGGCATCTTTATTGTCTTTACTGGGCGCAGCTGCCGTGGTTTACTGGGGCGATTCCAAATGGTCAAGCGTGAAAATCAGCTTGACGTTACTACCGGCGAGCCTGCTTTTCTTTCATTCTATTTCTCTGCTAGGTGCTTTTTTTACTGTGCTACTTGTACCAGTGTTCACGTTGTTGTACGCACTTGGCATTTTGTATGTGATTATGCCACTAAGACTACTAAGTTACTTAGTTGACATGGTGGGCATGGCTATTCTGTCGCTACATGAACTGGTGGAACTGTTGCCTGCGTGGATGTTGCTTAATTTTAGTTCTCGAGAGGTTCTTGTCATCCTTGTTGGTGTTGTCTTAACTGCATTGCTAAGACGTTGGTGGTTGCCGGTGCTCACATGCATAGCATTACTGCTACTCCCTGCTCAAAGCCGTGTCATTTTCCTGGACGTCGGCCAGGGTTCAGCTACCTTGGTACAAAAGGGCTCTTACGGGCTACTTATAGACACCTCGGACAGGGCTGTTGTTTTGCGTGATGTGAGGTGGTATGGCATTAGGCACTTGGGACTCATAATCAGCCATGACGATAAAGACCACAATGGAATGCAGGAACAAGTTATGCTTTCTTTTCATCCCAAGTTTATGGATCCATACAAGGATGATGTGATCAGTTTCGGGCCCATAAGAGCTGAAACTGTATGGCCACCACCTGGAATGGTGGGCACTGATAACGAACTGAGTAAAGTGATTTACTTACCAGAGTTTAATGGGCTCATAACAGGGGATGTGCCGGCAGCTTATTTGCCTAATGGTGACTATAGTTTCTTTACTGTGCCTCATCATGGAGCCAAACTTACAGAGCTGAGTTTGACTTCTTCGGTGGCGGTAATTTCTGTGGGTAAGAATGCTTATGGCCACCCAAATAAGGACACACTAAAAGTGCTTGAAAGTAAACATATGAAGGTGTACCGAACAGACTACTGTGGTGACATAATCTATGAACAAGGCAGGGTTTCTTGCCCGTCCAACCGATAACTGTGGCTGCTTGGTTTGTGCCGGTTGTTTTCGCCTTGAAAGTCAGGTTTTCGCTGTAGTGATGCTGTTTTTTGAGCATTTTAGTGGTATAATTTAAATATGAAAATGAGCGTGAGTGTGAAAAAGGTTCTCATTGCAATCGGTTTCTTACTTATATTTTTGGTGTCTTTTGTAGGTGGTGTTTTTGCTCAGAAGGTGATCATGCCTCAAGGAGAAGGTGTTGATTTAGCCGATCTCGTCTCAAGCGCCGCTGAACGGTTTTCCAGCATAACTGGTTCAAAAGGAGACCAAGTATGGCTGATAGCTGGTTTGGATACGGTGGGAGAAATGAAGGGTGCAGGTTCTGTGGGGCACAACGACACGCTGATTTTGGCGTTTATCCGTGGGAGTACTATTAATCTGCTTTACATACCTAGAGACTCCTTGGTTGACATACCAGACAAAGGTGTGACAAAGGTGGGGCATACCTTTCTCTATGGTGGTGTGAGGAAACTTGCTGAAACCATTAAACAGAACTTTGGCGTGGCTGTAGATCATTACGTGGTAGTTAATTTCAGTACGGTGATTGAAATGGTTGACCTTATGGGAGGTCTTAAGGTGGAAGTGCCTCAGAGGTATTGCTATCAAGGTGTAGGAGTACCTAGATACACGTGCATTGACAAGGGTACTCATACACTTAATGGTACAGAATTCTTGGTTTATTGGCGAATAAGGGATTATGGGAGGACACATGTCTCAGATTTAACAAGGATACAAAGGCAGATCGATTTACTCTTGGGAACCGATTTGAAAGATCAAGTAATATCAAAGCTTTCTCCTAGTTTTGTATCAAGTGCAGTGGATGTGTGGAGCAAGTACGTGCTTTCTGATGTTAGCCTGATGGAGATAGCTAGTTTGGCAAACAAGTGGAAGGATGCTCACATCGAAGCTGATGTGCTAACCGGAGATTCTTTCATTAGCCGCGTGTTTGACTTGGGTGTTCCTGTTTCAGTGTATCAGTGGGATGCGCAGTGGCTTAAGAGCTGGTATATAGAGAAATTCGGTCCTATGGGGCAAACGTTAGCTAACGGAGTCAATCCGCCTAAGCTGAGTGCTCCGCGGCCCACCGATTCCAGCTCAAGCAAGGAAACGTCTGGCAACAATAATAGTAGCGGCAGCAGCGAAGGCAAAACATCCACAACCAGTAATAGTGGAAGCAACAGTAGTGACTCCACAGGTGGCACGGCCACGCAATCACCAACGGCATCGACTACGACAACGACAACGACGACAACGACAACGACTACTCAGAATTCTTCAGAGAGCAATGCAACCACGAATGTGAATGATACAGCTACACAAAGCGTGCCAGAGTTACCACCTGAGCTGGAGAACAATACTACTGTGGCAACAGGAGCTGTGAACGACGAAATTCCAGGCCCCGTGATTACGCCAACTACTGCAACCCCTCCGGAAGAAAACTATAACGATTCCTGTGAGGGAAGCGGTTATGACTCAAAGAGTAATGAGGCTGAAACATTGACAGTGACCAACGCATACACTGAAACACCAACTGAGGGTGGACACTAGCATGATTTTCTTGCAGCTGTGAGGTAAGGTGTTTTTGGTGGTGTCAAAGTCTTCCATGAAAAGAGCTTTTGACCTGCTAGGCGGGAACGAGAAGCTTTTTTGGTTTTTGGAAGTTTCAAGAAAGTGGGATACACTAGATACTTGGCTTAAGGATTTAGTGTTTCCTTCTGCCTTGCAAGGGACAGTGGTTGTTATGGATTACTACAGTCCTGTGGGTAGAATGAAGCTGCTTTACAACAAGGATGATGTATTAACAGAACTGAAGAGGTTCTTGCCTTTTGCAGAGGATGTAAAGGTTGGAAAGGCAAGAAAAAGGGAGAGTTTTTCACACCTAAGTGAAAAACTTACACGAAGTAAGAAAACAGAGAAACGGCTCTTAGAGCTATCTGATGTGGACGCAGACGGCGTGTGCACGGATGGCATTAAAGATAAAGAGTTAGCCGAATTATTTGGTAAGTTTGTAAAGGTTAGGAGGGCATGGCAGGAATGGAAAAAAGCTTAAAAACGAAAAACTACGGTGCTGAACAGATCAAAGTTTTAGGCGATCTTGAGGGCGTTAGGAAACGCCCTGCCATGTACATAGGAAGTACGGACAAGAATGGTTTGCACCATCTCATTTGGGAGATTGTAGACAATGCCATCGACGAAGCCATGGCGGGCTTCTGCGATCACATAAAAGTGGTGCTTTACAAAGATGGTTCAGTGTTAGTTGAAGACAACGGCCGTGGTATACCGGTGGAGATTCATCCTCAGGAAGGCCGTCCTACCGTAGAAGTGGTGTTAACAAAGTTGCACGCTGGTGGTAAGTTCGGTGGTCAGGCTTACAAAGCTAGCGGCGGTTTGCATGGCGTGGGTTTGTCCGTGGTAAATGCTCTTAGTGAATGGCTTGAAATAACTGTAAAAAGAGATGGAACGGTATATTGGCAACGTTACGAGTTTGGTAAACCTGTAACAGAGGTTAAAGAAATTGGTCAGTACGATGATACTGAAAACTCAGCCACCATAGTGCAGTTCAAGCCTGACAAATCCATCTTTGCTGATACGCGTTTTGACTACGATGTTATCAGGCAGCGTTTAAGAGAGCTTGCTTTCTTAAACAGTGAGGTTACCATTGAGCTGCAAAGGGAAGGCAGTGAGCCAGAATTCTTCCACTTTGAGTCAGGCTTAGCTGGCTTACTTGAAGAGGTTGCTAACAGCTCAGAAAAAATCATTGATGTGCTTCGTTTTTCAGGCGCACAGCAAGATGTCCAAGTTGAGGTTGCTTTTACTTACGTGGACGATTTTGATGAGAACATTGTGTCTTTTGTGAACTCCGTTAGAACGGTAGATGGAGGAACTCACGTTCAGGGCTTAAGATCGGCAATATCTAAAACGCTGGCTGAAGTGGGTAAGAGAAAAGGGTTGCTCAAGGATAACAATGTCTCCAGTGACGACTTTCGTCAGGGATTAAGAGCAGTGGTGGCAGTTAGGGTACCAGAGCCTGAGTTTGAAGGTCAAACCAAAGGTAAACTGGGCTCCAAATATGTAAGGAACATTGTAGAGGATGTAGTATCCAAGGCTTTTGAAAGTTATTTGGAGACGCAAAACGATGTTACAAAGACCTTGATTCAGAGGGCCTTAGCTTCTGCTGAAATGCGCGAAACCTTCAAACGCACTCGAGAAATGATGAAGAACAGACTCAGAGTGGAATCTACGGTACTGCCAGGAAAGCTGTCAGATTGTTCCAGTCGTGATGTGGAAAAACGTGAACTTCTCATCGTAGAGGGAGAAAGCGCTGGTGGATCAGCGAAGCAAGGCCGTGATAGGACTATTCAAGCAGTACTACCGCTCAGAGGAAAAATACTGAACGTTGAGAAAGCTAGCTGGAAGCGTGTTTTGGATAATGAAGAGATTCAGGCGCTTATAGCTGCTATTGGCACTGGCGTGGGTGAGCATTTTAACTTTGCAAAACTACGTTACGGAAAAATTATTATCATGACTGATGCTGACGTGGACGGTGCTCACATTAGAACGTTGCTTCTCACGTTCTTCTTTAGAATGATGCGTCCTTTGGTGGAAGAGGGACACATCTACATTGCTCAGCCGCCTCTGTACAAGATTGAAAGGAAGAAGAGCAAAGACATTATCTACCTGTATTCTGATGAAGACTTGCAGGCTTTCTTAAGAGAGCATGAGGGCGAGAATTTTGAGATACAGCGTTACAAGGGGTTAGGTGAAATGAACGCTGAGCAGTTGTGGGAAACCACTCTTAACCCCGAAACGCGTAATTTGTACATGGTGACTGTGGAAGACGCTGAAAAAGCAGACGAGCTGTTTTCGGTGCTAATGGGAGAAAAGGTTCAACCCAGAAAAGAGTTCATATTTGCTAATGCGAACTTAGTTAAGAACTTGGATGTGTGAGGTGTTATTGAGTTATGGCAGGTATTCATGAAAGGGAAATTACTGAAGAACTAAAACAGTCTTATATTGATTACGCCATGAGCGTCATCGTAGGAAGAGCTCTTCCTGACGTTCGTGATGGCTTGAAGCCGGTGCAAAGGCGAATCATTTACTCCATGTCGGAGACGGGAAGTACTTACAATAATCCATACAAAAAATCTGCTCGTATTGTGGGTGACGTGCTTGGTAAGTACCATCCACATGGTGACGCTTCTGTTTACGACGCACTGGTGCGTATGGCACAGGACTTTGTTATGCGTTATCCACTGGTGGACGGTCATGGAAACTTTGGATCCATGGACGGAGACCCGCCAGCAGCTATGCGTTACACTGAGGTGAGGTTAACACGACTTTCTGACTATCTTGTGCAGGATTTAGATAAGGATACGGTAAACTGGGTTCCAAACTTCGATGGCAGTTTAAAGGAGCCCGAAGTTCTTCCCGCTGTGTTTCCTCAGCTCTTGGTTAATGGTTCCAGTGGTATTGCTGTAGGCGTATCGACGTACATCCCACCTCACAACTTGGGCGAAATCATCGATGCCACGTTGCACTTCCTTCACAATCCGGAAGTAACATCTAGGCAACTTATGAGGTTTGTTAAAGGTCCGGATTTTCCAACTGGCGGTCAGATTATTAATCCCCAAGATCTTGTAAAGGTTTATGAAGAAGGTAAGGGTGTAATTCGCGTACGTGGCCGAGCTAAGTTGGAAGAGGGGCACGGGCAAAGACGAAGGTTAGTTATTTATGAAATACCTTACATGGTCAACAAAGCAGAGCTGGTGTCTCAAATTGCCCAGCTCATTCGAGATAGAAAATTATCTGGTGTTGACGAGGTCAGAGACGAAAGTAACAGGCAGGGCGTCAGAGTGGTATTGGAGCTCAAGAAAGGCGCCAGTTTCCACCACATTCTGAACCAACTGTATGAACAGACCGCTTTGGAAAACAGCTTTGCGATTAACATGGTTGCACTAAAAGACGGGGCTCCTGTTCAACTAACCTTGCGTGATTACATCGCCTCATTCGTGGATTTTAGGAAAGAAACCATTTTAAGAAGAACACGTTATTTGCTGGATAAAGCTTCGAAGCGCCGCGAAGTTGTAGAGGGTATTCTTAAGGCGCTGGATAACATTGATTTGGTTATTGACATTATCCGAAATGCGGAAACTACAGATCAGGCAAAGAGACGCCTCATGTCACAGATAGACCTAACAGAGGTGCAAGCAGAGGCTGTGTTGGAGATAAAGCTTAGATCTTTGGTTCACATGGAAAAGGAAAAAGTTGAGCAAGAGCTGGAATCCCTTTTGAAAGCCATTGCTGAGTACACTGAGATACTTAACAGTGAAACCAAGCTACTGGAAGTTATCGCTGAGGAGCTTAAACATGTGAAAAAAATGTTTGCTGATCAAAGAAGAACGCTAATTGGATTCTCGGATCAGCAAACAGAGACAGTACAAGCTGCCGAAGAAACATTCTTCATTGAATTGTTGGAGTACGGCATCATTAGAAGGTCAAAAACGCAGACAAACTTGGTGGACTTTATTGAGGTGCAGGGAAGTGACCCGGTTATGTTCCTGACGAACTTTGGAAAGATATTCTGCATATCTGCCTACGAAATTCCTGAAAGTCAACGTGGCGTTGCTTTGAACGCTCTATTTCCTATGGGGAATGATGAGAAAGTGCTGCTATTAGGGACTCAAAACCAAGAGCTTATTGCCATCAGTGAAAAAGGAAAAGGAAAACGTTTCAGATTGGACGTGGAAAAGATCCCATCTCGAGGTGGCTATTACTTCCTGCTTGACCCAGGTGACATGGTATCAGTCATAGTTCCTGTAACTAGCAAAGAACTTGTTGTTATTAGTGCTCAGGGCAAGGCATTGCGTTTGGATGTGGAGAGTATTCCAGAACGTGGGCTTCGTACAGGCGGAGTTAAGGTTATGAGAACTTACGAAGGGGACCGAGTAGTGGGGGCGACATGCTTAAAACAGAAATACATCGTTACTATGACAGAAAACGCATATGCTAAGCGAACGGACATAGATGAAATACCCAAGAGAAATAGAGGCGCTGCAGGTGTTTTCATACATAAAGCTAATGAAACTACTGGCCCAGTAATAGGGGTTTCTTGTAACGAGAATATGCTTTACCGCTCAGGCAGAGAATGGCTTCCCTTAAGCATGAGTGACATACCGGTTTGTTCCAAGGCTTCCATGGGGAAGAAGGTTCTAAGAACCTTAATCAATCGGTTGGTTTGAGGAAGGCTGTGATCTTAAAATGGCTTATAAGTTTCTCGATCATACAGCAGATTTAGGCGTTGAAGTAACTGGAGAATCTACTGAGGAGCTTTTGCAATCTTGTTTGGATGCCCTTAGGGAATGGAGCTTCCAAGAGGTAGGTTCTTCCTGCATTACGCACAATGTGGAACTTTATGGAGACACTGAAACGGAGCTTTGGTTCAAGTTCTTGAACGAAGTTGTTTTTTACATGGACAAAAACGAAGCGCCTCTGAAAGTGAGCTTAAAAGAGTACCACTTAGGCTGTAGTTGCTACTTAAGAGCTGAGCTAATCACGGCTGAACATAGTAAGAGAAAACAAGCCGTAAAGGCTTTTACTTTGCACAATTTTGGCTTCTCAGTGCAGATGATTTTTGATGTGTAACTTGTGATGAGGGTGGTCAGTAGGTAACAAGAGAAAGGAGGTGGGCAATTGTGTGGAGACAATTGGATGAGTTCGTGTACGAGATTCCTTTGGGGGCAAAGGAGGGTATGCACGTACCCGGACGCATTTTCGCTACGGAATCCATATTGAAACAAGCCGAGGCAGACAAAGCCTTGGAGCAGGTGGTGAACGTGGCTACACTGCCTGGCATTCTAAAGTATTCATTGGCCATGCCTGACATCCACTGGGGTTACGGTTTTCCCATTGGGGGCGTGGCAGCTTTTGACGTGGATCGGGGTGTGATTACACCTGGAGGAATTGGTTTTGACATAAACTGCGGTGTCAGACTGCTCGTTACGCCACTAACGGAGGACGAAGTCCGGCCTAAGCTCAGTGAGCTACTGGACGTCCTCTACAGGGAAGTGCCCAGCGGTGTGGGCTCAGAAGGTTTCATAAAGCTTTCGGAAAGAGAACTAAATAAGGTGTTAGAAATGGGTGCCAAATGGGCCGTAGAACAGGGATATGGGACCGATGAGGACCTTGAGAGGTTGGAGTCACAAGGTCAGCTCAAAGGTGCTGACGCCAGTAAGGTGTCCAAAAGAGCCAAAGAGCGTGGTTTGGAACAGTTAGGAACGCTGGGTTCTGGAAATCACTTCTTGGAAGTTCAGAAAGTGGACGAGGTTTTCGATGAAAAGGTCGCCAAACAGATGGGCATTTTCCCAGGGCAGGTGACCGTAATGCTGCATACGGGTTCTCGTGGGCTAGGACACCAAGTAGCCACAGATTACATCGATGTAATGCTGAAAGCATCGAAGAAATATGGTATAAAGCTCGTTGATAAACAGCTGGCTGCTGCTCCCTTTAGGAGTGAAGAGGGCCTCAATTACTGGGCAGCAATGCAGTGCGCAGCTAACTTTGCCTGGGCGAACCGCCAAGTTATTACTGATTACATCAGAAAAGCTTTCATTAAGGTGTTCGGTAACGAAGTAAAGAACAGGATTAGTGTGATTTACGATGTGGCTCATAACATTGCAAAACTGGAAAAACACATGGTGGACGGCATGGAGAGAGAACTGGTAGTCCACAGAAAAGGGGCTACACGGTCATTTCCAGCCCATCATCCTGAGCTGCCATCTGTTTATGAAAACATTGGCCAGCCTGTAATCATACCGGGAAGCATGGGCTCAAGTTCTTTCTTGCTTATTGGATTACCTGGTAGCATGGAGCAATCATGGGGCTCCACTTGTCACGGGGCTGGCAGAGTCATGAGCAGGAAGGAAGCCATTAGAAGAGGTAATTACCCTGCCCTCATAGATAGTCTAGGAGAAAAGGGCATACTGGTAAGGAGTGCTGAGAGAGAAACGCTGTTAGAGGAAGCTCCTGAAGCTTATAAAGACGTGGACGAAGTTGTAAATGTGGTGGTGCAAGTGGGACTTAACAGTAAGGTGGCCAGGATGAGACCCATGGGGGTTGTCAAAGGTTGATTAAAGCATGTACGCCTGAGGAGACGGTGGAAGCCGGCTATTCATTTGCTTCTAACCTCAAAAAGGGGGACTTGGTGCTTCTTTTTGGGGTGCTAGGAGCTGGCAAAACCACGTTTATTCGGGGTGTGGCTCAGCGTCTCGCGCCTGGTGCGAAGGTTTCTTCACCGTCCTTCAATCTTCTGAGGATTTACAACATGCCCAGTGGAGAACATTTGTACCACTTGGACTTCTACAGGGTTTTTAGTGTGAAAGAGTTGTGGGACATACGGATTGAAGAGTTTTTGGAAGATGGTGTGGTGTTGGTGGAATGGCCTGGGCGTTTCCCCGATCTACTGTCTTTACCGCATTGGAAGGTGATTTTTAAGGTTCTGGAGGATGACTGCAGGTGGATATCATTCACAAAGTGCTCGTAATACAAACAGCTTTTCCAAGTGAGATAGCTGGCATTTATGAACCTGGAAAACGACCAAGTTTTACGTGGTTCGCTTTGCAGGGTAGGACTTTGGAAACTTTGTGTGATGTTCAGATTCCAGAGGATCTTGACGCCGTAGCTGTAGCGGTGGGACCTGGTCGTTTTACTTCCACACGTGTGGGAGTGGGGTTTGCCTTGGGGCTTGGCATGTCAATGGGGCTACCTCTAATGCCTTTGAACGTGTTCGATCTGATGGACAATAAAGGCGCAGAGGGTTGGTATTTGATCATGTCAAGAAAGAACGAGTACTACGCCAGCTACAGGGTTAATTTTCAAGAGCTTAGGCGAGAGGTCTTGAATGAAGTACCTCAAACAGACGTTGTGAGGGTCTTAGATCAGGGTCATCCACTCACTTCTGATGATGTGGAGCTGTTCATAGTGGAGCGCGGTCTTCCGGAGGGTGTGAGTTGGGATGCCCTCAGAGTGGAGTACATGAAAGAAGTGGCAGAGGAGTACAAATTGTGGAAATGATCAAGTTTGAAGTTACAGAAGCCACAGAGGAAGACTTGGATGCCATTTATGATGTGGATAGAAAAGCTTTTGAGTTCCCAATGAGCCGTAGCAGCATAGAAAGAGATCTTCGTGATAGGAGGCTTTCTAAGTACTTTGTAGCTCGCATTTCTCCTTACAACCAGGTGGTGGGGTATATCGGGCTTTGGTGCATTTTCCCCGAGGCACACATTGTTTCCATCGCTGTGGATCCGGATTATCAGGGTAAAGGTATTGGGAATAAGCTTTTGGAGCAGGCCATAAATTGGCTCATTGGTAGCGGATTCAAGCACGTGTTTCTGGAAGTGCGTGTTGATAACGAAGTTGCAATAAACCTTTACAATAAACACGGTTTCGAAAAAGTCAGCGTGAGAAAGAACTACTACCAAGACGGGTCAGATGCTTACGTCATGGTTAAGGACCTCACCAGAAGAAAAGAAGAACAATGAGGAGTTAAATTACCATGGATTACGAAATATTGGCTGTTGAGAGCAGTTGTGACGAAACTGCTGTGGCTTACCTTAAAGGTGACGAGGTTGAGCAGAGTAAGGTATTCTCGCAGATTGACTTGCATGAAGTGTTTGGCGGTGTACTCCCTGAGGCTGCTGCTCGTCGCCACCTGGAGGTACTGCCTCATTTACTAAGGGGCATCAGCAAACCAGATTTGGTGGCGGTGACTGCTGGGCCTGGGCTGTTGCCAGCCTTGCTCACTGGTGTTAGCGTGGCACTTGGTTTGTCGAGGGGTTGGCAGATCCCACTCATGGGAGTGAACCACGTGGTGGCACACGTGGCAGCTGTAGCACTGGAACAAAATATCACATTACCCATTTTAGGATTAGTGGTCTCTGGTGGCCATACGTCTTTTTACCTCATTGAAAGATGGTCTGATCCGAAGCTACTTGGATGGACTTATGACGATGCCGCGGGCGAGTGCCTGGACAAAGTAGGTAGGGCATTGGGTATGAAGTACCCGGCGGGTGCCGAAATTGATAGTCTGGCGTTGACAGTGAAAGAGCGGGTGACTATGCCGTTACCACTTAAGAATGAAGATTCTTTTAATTTTTCCTTTTCTGGGCTGAAAACAGCTGCTTTGAAGTACAAGGGAAGGGTTCCCAATGAAGTGCTAGCTGCGTCCCTCATGGAAGCGGTGGTCAATCATCTGCTGGACCGCATAACAAAAGTGTTTGGAAAATACCCTTATCCACTTGTGGTGGGTGGGGGAGTATCTGCATCGGAGTTCCTGCGTCAGCGATTGCGGGAACATTTTGGGGAACGGGTCATGTTTCCCAGTAAGCGGTTAAGCACGGACAACGCTGACATGATAGCTGCCTATGCAGGTTTACTACTTCACGAAGGTATTGTGCCCAGATTTTGTGTGACACCCGACCCGAACATGGAACTGGGATGGTGTTGAATAACCTCCTGCAGCTGATGGTATATTATCAGTTAGCAAGTTCTTAACTAAATTGCTAGGAGGTGTCCTTATGGAGATTAAACCTTTGGGCGACAGAGTGCTTCTGAAACCAATGGAGGAAGAGGAAAAAACAAAGTCCGGTATTGTGATTCCTGACACTGCGAAGGAGAAACCACAAAAAGGAAAAGTCTTGGCAGTGGGCACTGGAAGAACTCTGGACAATGGAACTAGGGTACCCTTAGAGGTTCAGGTTGGTGACATTGTTGTGTTCTCCAAGTACGCTGGTACCGAAGTAAAGGTTGATGGTGAAGAATATCTCATTGTCTCTGAGAGAGATATTTTAGCCGTAGTCGGCCACGAAAACTAAGGAGGGGTGATTGAATCATGGCAGCGAAGTTGATTGCATTCGATGAAGAGGCAAGGAGTAAGTTACTTACTGGAGTATTGAAACTTTCCAAGGCTGTAAAGGCTACCTTAGGCCCAAAGGGCAGATATGTGGTATTGGAAAGGAAGTTTGGTTCACCGCTTATTACCAATGATGGTGTGACCATTGCAAAAGAAATAGATTTGGAAGATCCATATGAGAATTTGGGTGCTCAGTTGGCTAAGGAGGTTGCTTCAAAGACCAATGACGTAGCAGGTGACGGAACAACTACCGCTACTGTTTTGGCGGAAGCCATGGTCAGGGAAGGCATGAAGAACGTTACAGCTGGTGCTAACCCCATTGCTCTGAGAAGGGGAATTGAGAAAGCTGTAGAGGCAGTAACTGAGGAAATTAAGAAGCTATCCAGACCGGTAAGTGGAAAGCGTGACATTACTGAAGTTGCCACCATTTCTGCCAAGGACCAACAAATTGGCAGCATCATCGCTGAAGCCATGGAAAAGGTGGGCAAAGATGGTGTTGTCACCGTCGAGGAAGGCAAGTCCTTGGGCATGGAGCTTGAATTTGTCGAGGGAATGCAGTTTGACCGTGGTTACGTGTCTCCCTACTTTGTTACCGATCCTGAACGCATGGAAGCGGTATTAGAAGATCCTCTGATTGTGATTACTGATAAGAAGATTAGCAACGTGCAGGAGTTCTTGCCGTTGTTGGAGAAGATTGTGCAGTACGGCAGGTCTTTCTTGCTCATCGCTGACGATGTTGAGGGCGAAGCCTTAGCCACGTTGGTAGTTAACAAGCTCAGGGGGACTTTCAACTGCGTAGCAGTGAAGGCGCCTGGATTTGGTGACAGGCGTAAAGAGATGCTGCAGGACATCGCCATAGTGACTGGTGGACAAGTGATAAGTGAGGAGCTGGGTGTCAGCTTTGAAAGCGTTACACCGGACATGTTTGGACACGCTCGCAGTGTAAAAGTGGATAAAGACAACACCACCATTGTCGGTGGGAAGGGCAGCACTGAGGAGATTGAAAAGCGTATTGCCCAAATAAGAAAGCAGCTGGAGACCACTGAATCCGAATATGAGAAAGAAAAACTGCAGGAACGCTTAGCTAAGTTGGCTGGTGGCGTTGCGGTGATAAAGGTTGGAGCTGCTACTGAAACAGAGATGAAGGAAAAGAAACACAGAGTGGAAGATGCTGTTTCAGCTACCAAAGCTGCCATGGAAGAAGGTATCGTGGCTGGTGGTGGTGTAACCCTCGTGAAGGCTTCCACTGTACTTGACAAGCTTCCACTAGAAAATGACGAACTCATCGGCGCTACCATTGTGAAGAAGGCTCTCATGGAGCCTGCAAGGATCATAGCTGAGAACGCTGGATATGCCGGAGAAGTCGTGGTGGAAGAGCTGAAGAAGAGGGAGTATCCTGTTGGCTTCGACGCCGTCAAGGGCGAATATGTGGACATGTTTGAGGCTGGTATCATTGACCCAACAAAGGTAACTCGTTCTGCTCTGCAGAACGCTGCTTCCATCGCAGCCATGGTTCTGACCACTGAGGCCCTGGTTGTGGAGAAGCCAGAGCCAGAAAAAGCACAACCTGGCATACCACCTGAAGAATATTAATCGTGGCATGAAACTCAGGCCTTAGGCCTAACTTGTTCGACAATAAGGGGATCTCTTTGTAAATTAGGAAAGAGGTCCCCTTCGCTTTTTTAAGGTTCTTGCTGTATAATTTATGGAAAATAGTCCCAAGGGAAGGGAGTGTAAGTTGGATGAATTACCTGATCAAGAGAATCTTGCAACTAATCCCGACGTTCATCATCGCCACAATGATCGCTTTTATACTGTTCTCATTGGTAGGCGACCCATTTGAAGGCATGCGTCAGGATCCTAGGTTGGCTTCTCAAGTGGAAAGACTGAGAAAGATCTATGGCTATGATAAAGATCCCTTCACGCGTTATGTTCTTTGGTTGTACAACTTCTTCACGGGTGAATGGGGTTACTCTATCATGGCAAAAAGGTCGGTGTTCAGTGTAGTCACTGAGCGAATTCCCGTCTCCTTAGCACTTGGTATTGGACAAACGGTGCTTGCTACATTGTTTGGACTGCTGCTTGGCATCTACTCTGCTTTGCACTTGTACTCGACAGCAGACTATGTGGCAACAGCGTTAGTTTTCTTTGGTATGTCCATGCCGTCGTTCTTCTTTGGGGTGATAGCTTTGTTCTTCTTTGTCATTACTTGGCCGCTCTTCAATGTTGGTTTGATGACGCCAGGCTTTCACCCAGAGGTAGCAACCTTATTCGAGAAAACCATTGAGTATGGTAGGCACCTCATGCTTCCTCTAATGTTACTTGTTATCTTGGGAATGGGAGGATTCGTACGTTACGCTCGTTCTTCCATGCTTGAAGTTCTTAACATGGACTACATTAGAACTGCTAGGGCAAAAGGTTTGCCTGAGTCAGTTGTAGTGAGGAAGCACGCACTAAGAAATGCCTTAATACCCATTGTTACACTGCTTGCACTGTCATTGCCTGGTATTCTTGGATCTGCACCGATCACTGAAACCATATTCAGTATTAATGGCCTAGGAAAACTGTACATAGACGCCTTGGGTGCTAACGACCAAATGACATTAATGGCGGACCTCGTATTAACTATTACATTGGTCATACTCGGAAATCTGTTAGCCGACATTCTATACTCCATAGTTGACCCAAGGGTCAGTTTGGAATGAGGAGGCGTTAACGATGTCAGATAAGGATCAAGAAAAGAAACTCAGCAGCAATACCAATAACAACAATGGGACAGATAATGATTACGAGGTAGCCCAAGAGAGTTACTCTTTCTGGGGCGCAGTTTGGCGCAGGTTCAAGCGTCATAAATTAGCCATTGTGGGTTTATGGATATTAGTCTTTGTGTTTATTTTCTCATTCATTGGACCAGTATTCTACACACTGGATCCATCTGAAAACATTTTTGAAGAAGATGTGGCTAACTTCTACATGTATAAGATAAATCAAGCAATTAAGAAAGATCCTGGGCTCAAAGAGTACCTTGGCACCATGCTAACGGATTTTGAACAGACCCTGGCGAGAGCAAATGATCTTAAAGCAAAGGCTGCAGCGGGGGACTATCAGGCTTTGAGTGAGCTCTCTTGGAGTAGGAGTGACTTGGCTGCTACTGGTATGCAGATAATTAGCATGGTAGCTACCTACACTGACAGTAACGGAAATCAACCTTTCGCGTCCTATATGGATCTGACAAGATATCTGAGCCCACCAGGGTTGCCTGTGGGAGCACCTGGGCATCCCCTTGGCACGGATGACCAAGGAAGAGACCTTTTGGCCAGGATCATGTTCGGTGGTAAGGTTTCGTTTGCTATTGGTATTGCATCGGCATTGATAGCAGTCATACTTGGTAGCTTAGTTGGTTTGGTTGCTGGCTATGTTGGGGGCATCGTTGATTCGCTGCTCATGAGATTTGTGGATATCATGCTTTCCATACCGACCATGCCACTGCTGCTAGCGTTGTCACCGCTTCTTAGGCGCTGGACAAAGAGTTTAACAGAAGGAATGGGGTTAGGTGTATTTGGTTCCATTCTACCGATGGTACTTGTACTTGCTCTATTTGGTTGGATGAGCCTTTCCAGGTTAGTCAGAGCTCAAGTCCTTTCGCTGAAGGAACAGCAGTTTATTGAAGCTGCTCAAGCCATTGGCGTCCCCACAAGCAGGATCCTATCGAGGCACTTGTTCCCCAACGTCATTGCTCCCGTGGTTGTTGCTGCATCACTTGCCGTTGCTGGTAACATTTTGTCAGAAGCTAGTTTGTCCTTCTTGGGCTTTGGTATTCAACCACCTGCCACGTCATGGGGACAAATACTAAACGTTGCGGTTAACTTCATAAACAGTCCACAGCAAATTGTGCGCTACTGGAACATGATATTTATCCCGGGTGCATTGCTGTTCTTCACTGTGCTTTCCTTTAACTTTGCAGGCGATGGTTTAAGGGACGCAGTGGACCCCAGAATGAAGCTGTGAGGTGACATTGATGGAAAAGGGTAATATTTTAGAGATAAAGAATCTTCAGGTTACGTTTTACACTGAGGACGGCATCGTACGTGCTCTACAAGGGGTTTCTTACGAAGTGCCTGATAACGAGACTTTGGGGGTTGTGGGTGAGTCTGGCTGTGGGAAATCTGTTACAGCACTGACTGTGATGCGTCTGCTTCCCAAGCCTCAAGCTCGTGTAGAAGGTGGCGAAATCTGGTTCAAGGATAAGGAGACTGGACAAGAGATAAACATTCTCGAGCAGTCTGAGGAACACATGCGGCACATACGTGGTAACAAGATTTCTATGATCTTCCAGGAACCGATGACCGCGTTGAATCCAGTTTACACAGTGGGAGATCAGATCATGGAAGCTATTATGGTACACAACCCAGATATAAGCAAGAAAGAGGCTCGAGAACGCGCCATTGAAATGCTCAAAGTGGTTGGTATACCAGCTCCTGAAAAGAGGGTGGATGACTATCCACACCAAATGTCGGGTGGTATGAGGCAGAGGGTCATGATAGCCATGGCTCTTTCCACTAATCCTGAAATACTCATTGCAGACGAGCCAACAACAGCACTAGACGTTACCATCCAAGCTCAGATTTTGGACCTAATGAACAGACTGCAGGAGCAGTTTGGCATGAGCATTATTTTAATTACCCACAACCTGGGTGTGGTAGCTCAGAATGCCGATAGAATTGCTGTGATGTACTTGGGCCGCATAGTGGAAAAGGCAGCAGTTAGAGATATTTTCCACAATCCGAAACATCCTTACACTGAAGGATTGTTGGCTTCGGTTCCTCGTTTGGATAAGGGTGGACTAAAGGAACATCTGCCAGGCATTACGGGTAACCTTCCTTCACCTTATAACCCGCCACCTGGATGTAAGTTCCATCCCAGATGCCCCTATGCGTTTGATAGATGCAGAGTTGAGGAACCACCTGAAGTGGAAGTGAGCCCCGGGCACATCGTTTGCTGCTGGCTCCACACGAAGGAGGAGACAAAACATGAGTAATAATGACATCCTACTTGAAGTTCATGACCTGGTTAAGTGGTTCCCCATAAGGAGAGGACTGTTCGGTAGTGTTCAGGGATACGTTAAAGCTGTGGACGGAGTGAGTTTTAATATTAGGGCACACGAAACGTTGGGTTTGGTAGGAGAAACAGGAAGTGGAAAAACGACCATTGGACGCCTTGTATTAAGGCTTATACCTCTGACCCGAGGGAAGGTCATTTTTAATGGCGTTGACATAACGGCTTTGGATTACAGGTCGTTTAGGCCCATGAAGAAAGACATGCAAATTATTTTCCAAGACCCTTACTCTTCTTTGAACCCGAGGATGACTATTGGAGAAATCATAGCAGAACCTCTCATCGTACACACGAATATGACAGCTCAGGAGCGAGAGAAGAGGGTCTACGAACTCCTTGAGCTTGTTACACTGAGGCCTGAACATGCCAGAAGATATCCTCACGAGTTTAGTGGCGGACAGCGTCAGCGCATTGGTATTGCTCGCGCGCTGGCATTGAACCCGAAGTTCATTGTTGCTGATGAGCCCATAAGTGCTCTGGACGTTTCCATTCAAGCACAAATTACAAACTTGTTGATTGATTTGCAGAAAGAACTAGGGCTTTCCTTCTTGTTTATTGCTCATGACTTATCTGTAATCAAGCACATGTGCGACTCAGTGCTTGTTCTTTACTTGGGTAAAGTGATGGAATACGGTAGTAATGCAGACGTTTTCCAGCATTCGCGTCATCCATACACTCAGGCTTTGCTATCTGCGGTTCCTGTTCCCGATCCTGATTACAAACGAGAGCGTATCCTATTGCAGGGAGAAATTCCTTCTCCAATTGATCCACCACCAGGGTGCGTGTTCCACACCCGTTGTCCCTATGCAACGGAAAAGTGCAGAACCGATAAGCCCGAGCTACGCGAGGTCGAGCCCGGGCATATGGTCGCCTGCCACTATGCCTAACTGATAAGGAGTTTTAAGAGGCACGTTCCTAAACGCTGAAAAATGGGGACGTGCCTTTTTTGTTTTGGTACGGAGTGTTATTTCATTGGCTTGCGTAGTTACATATATATATGGTCATGAAGAAAGGCAAGGGGTTAAAATGCAAAGTAAGGGGAGTGATTCGATACTGTGATAGTGAACTTCATTGATTATTCCACGGCTTTATGGCCTGCCTTCGGCTGCACAGGGATCGTGCTTAACAATGATTTTCCATGGTGCAGACAGCTAACGTTTGGGCACGAAGTATTAAGTTTGCGGCGTGCAATGAACTTTATTAGAAAGAATGTTGATGCTGTGGGTGGCATAGTGCTGGTGGGGCAGGGAGAAGAGGTTGAGCCGCTAACTTCCTTGGCTCGCGACCTTGTAAAGCCTATCCGCTGGGTTCTAGATAGCACTTCTCCATGTTCAGAAATGGCTCTCGGTTTTAACAATATTCTATTGATGTTCTCTGGAGAGTTGAATCCCGAATGGGAGCCCTTTAGTGGCAGGATAACCTTGGGCGTCTGGAAAAGAGAGCATTTGGAAAAGGGGTTGGAAATTGCTTCTCAGCTTCAGCTACCGGTGGAAACACCATTTGGAGTAAAAGGGACTAACTACCCCCGTGTGACTACGTTTCAGTGGTTGTGGGGTTCACTTAGCTGTGAGAAATACTGATCAGCAAGGTAAGACGATCTTACCATGGGGCCAGACACTACGGCTGGTATACCAAGGGATTGACCTATTTCTGAAAGCTGTTTAAACTCTTCTGGGGTATAGTACTTATGTACGGGCCAATGCTTCTTTGATGGCTGCAAATATTGACCAATAGTGACAATATCTACACCAGTGTTAAGTAGTTCTTCGAGCATATTCACTATGTCTTCCATGGATTCGCCCACACCAACCATGAAACCTGTTTTTGTTAGAAAGCCTTTACTTTTGAAGTATTTGAGCATGCTCAGTGAAACATCAAGATCTCCAGCGGGTCTGAGTTTCGGGAACAAAGGTCTTACCACTTCAACGTTATGAGCAAAGACATCTAACTGAGGTGTTATGAACGCCTTCCAATACTCTTCATTTTTCTTGAAGTCAGGCACCAGCGCTTCTACTTTCGTATTTGGGTTAACCTTTTTAACCTCTTCAACCACTTGGCGGAAAAAGGCGCTCCCACCGTCCTCTAAATCGTCTCTGGTTACACTGGTCAGCACAACGTATTTTAACCTGAGCCTTTTCACTGCTTCTGCGACACGCTGCGGTTCAGTTTCGTCTACTGGCATTGGCTTACCTGACTGTACATTGCAGTACAGACAGTGTCTTGTGCAAATACTTCCCATGATTAGGAAGGTAGCCGTTCCATGGTTGAAACAAGTGCCAATATTGGGGCAGCGACCTTCCACACAGATAGTATTTAGGCTCAATCCTTCAAGAGCCTGGCGCACACCTTTTGCGGTTTCACTGTCCTTTAGATTAGTTTTTATCCAAGCTGGTTTTCTTATCTGTTCATAGTCCATAAAGTCATTCTACCACTTGACTATGGTCATATTGAAGCTGTATAGTTAAACGATGTTTCCTGTGTTTTCATGGTATGCTGACTATGTCGATGAAGTCAGTAAGCCCTGGGTGATCCCTGACCCAGATCCACGGGAGGTCACTTTTGGTAAATACACCGTTCATTATGCGTACTCTTATTACGGCCAAGTAAAATCTTTGGTGAAGCAGTGGAAGTTTCAGGGTGATCATGCTTTGGGTTTTAGGCTCGGCGAACTCATGGGGATTACCTACAATCATCTACTCCGCGGCAAGGTAGTCTCCTACGTTCCCCGTTACGGAGAAAGCTATCCCTATTTTGGCAATCACCTGTTTTCTTTTTTGGCAGGCCTTCAGAAGACTGGGAACTGCGCTGTAGTACCTGCTTACGTAAAAACACGGGCAACCATGCCTCAAAAGACGCTGTCGCGGTCAGCCCGTATGGTAAACTTGCATGACGCATTTGTACCCAAAGGGACATGCGCTGACATAGTGGTGGATGATGTGTTGACTACGGGGGCTACAAGTCGGGTTTTGTATAAGTGCTCGCCTTTTAAAGTATGGCTGGTGCTGGCTCGAGTGGAGCTGGATTTGTCTTCAGATTTTCGTAAGGCATGATATACTTAGTTAGGAAAAGCGGAGAGGTGGCCGAGTGGCCGAAGGCACCCGCCTGCTAAGCGGGGGTACGATGTGAGTCGTACCGAGGGTTCGAATCCCTCCCTCTCCGCCATTTTTTGTTTTCTATGCAAACTCTTGAAGTTCCCACTTCTTCACCAAGGCTACGTACTGTGGAGTATTCTAGTATAGGATGGCGTTGTACTTTGGTGCCGTAAGCACTCATAGATCAGCCATGTTGTATAATTCATGAGTAGGTCATGTGAATGATCGTGGTGTTTTATCATCACGATCTTGACAAGGCTCATACCGCTGGGCTAAAATAGTAGAGGCTAACGGGCGGTTAGCTCAGTGGTAGAGCGCTTGTTTCACACACAAGAGGTCAGAGGTTCGAATCCTCTACCGCCCACCAAGAAAGTGCGGGAGTAGCTCAGTGGTAGAGCATCTGCTTGCCATGCAGAGGGTCGCGGGTTCGAATCCCGTCTCCCGCTCCATTGTTTTTGTTCCCCAGTTGCACAGGGTGGATAGGCCGGCGTAGCTCAACGGCAGAGCAGCTGATTCGTAATCAGCAGGTTCCCAGTTCAAGTCTGGGCGCCGGCTCCATTTTCTTCTTTTTAACAGAAAAGCTTTTAAGGATGTGCAGGTTTTCCTCATTTTTCAAAGCTCGATTCATGAGTATGTTCATGAGTATGTGTTTTTCTTTTGCGTTTGCCTTTTTGTATATAATTGATTTGTTGTGGTAGGAGTGTGATGCTTACGTGACAGATGTTATCAGAACGGCTATTACTGAGAGTACTCAAAAAGTCTTTGGTTTGTCTACGGAAGACATGCCTGCACTGGATATACAATTTACGCCTGACATTACCATGGGTGATTATGCTGTGCCCATAGGTTTCGTGCTGGCAAAGAAGCTAAGAACTGCTCCTGAGAAAATTGCACAGACTATTGCGGAAAACCTCCAGGGTCCATTTCGGGCTGAAGCAGTTAAAGGCTATGTAAACGTGACCATGGACGATGATTGGTGGTTGGATCGCCTTTCGCAGGGATTCATTTCCTATCCACAGTATTCGGGTAAAGTGCTGGTGGAGTATGTTTCCGCAAACCCCACTGGTCCTATTCACATTGGACATGGCAGAGGAGCAGTAGTCGGTTCAGTGCTTGCAAATTTGCTTGACCGAGTATATGACTTTGCTGACTCTGAATTCTACGTAAACGACGCTGGTGAGCAAATAAGAAAGTTCTGCAAAAGTGTGGAAATCAGGATACGAGAGCTAAAGGGCGAAGATGTGGAACTGCCAGAAGATGCTTACCATGGTGACTACGTTGTGGATATTGCAAAAAGTATTTTGGACCGTTACAACTGGGATGCATTGAGTGAAGACGAGCAGTGGAATGTGCTGTGGAATGATGCTGTGGACATGATGCGTAAGTGGCACAAGGAAACCTTGGAAAAGTTGGGTGTAACCATGAAGGTGTGGACCAGTGAAAGGCTCATAAGACAGGAAGGATGGCCAGAAAGGGTCATTCAGTTGCTGCAGGACAAAGGCTACGCTTACGAACAAGATGGAGCCTTGTGGTTCAAATCCACCATCTTTGGTGATGACAAAGACAGAGTGCTTGTAAAGAGTAATGGGGAGTACACCTACTACTTGGTGGACATTGCCTATCACATGGAAAAAATCCACCGGGGCTACAATGTGCTCATAAACGTTTGGGGAGCCGATCACATTGGACACGTGCCACGCATGAATGCTGCTCTTACTGCTTTGGGGTTTCCTGATTGTTTAACGGTAGTACTGGTTCAGACGGTGAGGTTCTGGAGACAAGGCGTAGCTGTGGCTATGTCGAAGCGTAAGGGCGAGTTTCTTACTCTGGATGAACTCATAGATGAGATAGGGAAAGATGCAGCTCGAATCATGTTTATTACCAGATCAGTGGATGCCACTATTGACTTTGATATTGAAGTTGCCAAACAGAAAGCCATGGATAATCCAGTGTACTACATTCAATACGCTTATGTTCGTGCTAAAAACATATTGACGCGAACTGAGGAACGGCAATTCGGTAGCTCGGTTGGTTTTGACCCTCACGAAAGAACACTGCTCAGGCTTTTAAATGCTTTTCAAGAACGCACGGCTTTAGCAGTGAGAAAACTTGATCCATTTGTCATAGAAAGCTATGCTTGGGAATTGTCAGATGCTTTCCATAAGTTTTACCAGTTTGATAGAGTGATAGGCTCGGAATACGAGAATGCACGTTGGCAGCTGGTGGAACGATTCACGGAGGTCATGGGGGAATTGTTTACCTTGTTGGGTATTGAGAAGCTGGAGAGGATGTAAAGTGATGACAAACACGAAGTTTGTTTTTGTTACAGGTGGAGTTTTGAGTTCTGTGGGAAAGGGCATAGCTGCTGCGTCCATGGGCATGTTGTTTAAGGCGCGCGGCTACAAAGTCACGGCCATAAAAATGGATCCTTACTTGAATGTGGATGCTGGGACCATGAGCCCTTATCAACACGGTGAAGTTTTTGTGACTGAGGACGGAGCAGAGACTGATTTGGATCTGGGACACTATGAACGATTTTTGGACGAGAATCTGTCGGGCAAGAACAACATTACATCTGGCAAAATTTACTCGCAGGTAATTACCAAGGAGCGGAAAGGCGATTACCTTGGTTCTACGGTGCAGGTTATCCCGCATGTCACTGATGCCATAAAAGAGAGTATCCTTTATGGTGCTCAGGGTGCTGATTTAGCTGTGGTGGAGATTGGAGGAACGGTGGGCGACATTGAAAGCTTACCTTTCTTGGAAGCAGTGCGTCAGTTAAGGAGAGAGCTTGGGCCAAATGGAAGCGTGGTTGTCCATGTAACATATGTTCCCATTCTGGAGACCACACACGAAGCTAAAACAAAACCTACACAGCACAGCGTGAAAGAGCTGAGATCAATTGGTCTTCAGCCTGATGCCATTGTTCTAAGGTCTCATACCCCGTTAGAGAAGCATGTCCTGGAGAAAACCTCGCTGTTTTGCGACGTACCCCTTGAAGGCGTGATAAACAGCTATGATGTGGAATCAGTGTACGACGTACCTTTACTCCTTGAGCAAGAAAAACTAATTAGTGTGTTAGAAGAAAGGCTGTTCGGTACTACAACAGAGGCGGATTTGAAAAAGTGGAAGGAAATGTTGTCTAGGCAATTTGAAAGGACACTAAAAGTGGCACTTGTAGGGAAGTATGTGGTACTTCCTGATGCTTACTTATCGGTTATAGAGGCAATAAGGCATGCTGCTATGAAACTGGGAGTAGCGGCTCACGTATCTCTGATGTCTTCAGACGAACTGGAGAAATGTGATGATGAGCAATTAAGCGAAAAACTCAGCAACATGGATGCTCTTGTAGTTCCTGGAGGGTTTGGGGCTAGGGGCATTGAAGGCATGGTTAAGGTGCTGCGGTACGCTAGGGAGAACAAGATGCCCACTTTGGGTCTGTGCTTGGGAATGCAGGTCATGTCAATTGAGTTTGCTCGCAACGTTTTGGGGCTAAAGGATGCTAACAGCACTGAATTTGATCCAAATACTACATATCCTGTAATCAGTTTGCTTCCTGAACAGATGCAAGTAAGAGATTTGGGAGGAAGTATGAGGCTCGGAGCTTACCCATGTACATTGGTTGAAGGGACACGAGTTCACGCCCTTTACAACAAACCGGTGGTATTTGAAAGACACAGGCATCGGTTCGAATTCAACAATGAATTTAGAGAAGCATTTGAAAATAACGGTTTCCAGGTTTCAGGTCTGTATGAACCGAAAGATTTGGTAGAAGTTCTGGAGCTGAAAGATCATCCGTTTTATGTGGGGGTACAGTACCACCCCGAGTTTAAATCCAGACCCATGGTACCTCATCCACTCTTCTTGGGTTTACTAAGCGAAGCCGTGGCGAAGGCTTCGCCTGTGCTATAATAACAGCTGCGGGGCGTAGCGCAGTGGTAGCGCACTCGTTTGGGGTGCGAGTGGTCGGCGGTTCGAGTCCGCCCGCCCCGACCATTTGTTTTTTGGAGGTGGCTTCACCTTGAATCCGGACGAAATTCTCCAGAAATATCACGATCACATAAATCCTGGGTTAGCTGACTTATTGCAGCTGGGTGGTTTAGCTGCTGTGGATGACAAAGCTGAGGGTGCCTATGTTTGGGATGCTGACGGAAATAAGTACTTAGATGCGGTAGGTGGATACGGTGTTTTTGGTTTAGGGCATAGACCCCCCAAAGTCATCGAAAAAGTCAAAGAAACACTAGATAAAATGCCACTGGCTTCGAATATATTCATTAACAGCTGCGAAGCTGAGCTTGGGGAAAAGCTTTCTGAGGCAACAGGCTACCAGTACTTTATGTTTCTTAATTCGGGTTCTGAGGCTGTCGAGACAGCCTTGAAACTGGCTAGGTTGACGACGGGTAAAACAAACTTTATTGGGATGACTAATGCTTACCACGGTGTAACGTTCGGTGCCCTTTCTGTTTCTGGAAGAGATGTTTACAAAGAACCTTTTAAACCTTTGCTTCCCGGAGTAAAAATCGTTCCTTTTGGCGATGCAGAGGCTTTAGCAAATGCTTTGGACGATACAGTGGCTGCTGTTATCGTTGAACCGATACAGGGTGAAGGTGGGGTGAATGTGCCTCCACCTGGTTACCTTAAGAAGGTAAGGCAACTCTGTGACGAGGCAGGCTGCTTCCTTATCTTAGATGAGATTCAAACAGGCATGGGTAGAACAGGTAAGTTGTTGGCTGAAGAATGGGAAGATGTAAAGGCTGATATTGTCTGCTTAGGTAAGGCATTGGGTGGTGGAGTTGTGCCCATTGGTGCAGTAGGCGCTACGGAGACAGCATGGCAGGGCTTTATTGACAATCCGCTCATTCATGAGAGCACTTTTGGGGGAAATCCTCTTGCTACCAGTGCGGGCATAGCAGCCGTGGATGAAATAGTTGGTAAACAAATTTGGAATAACGCGCATAGCACGGGAGATAAGTTGCTTTCCGCTCTACGGAGCGAAGCTGAGAAATACCCGCATCTTATAAAGGAAGTACGTGGACGTGGACTACTCATCGGTGTGGAAATGATGGAGGAAGGTTACGGACTGCCCATGATGGGTTTTATGCTGGAAGAAAAGACTTTGGTAGCTTACACCTTGAATAATCCAAGGGTTATTCGCATAGAGCCACCTCTTATCATTGGTGACGAAGAAATTCAGTGGCTTGTGAATGCTTTTCAGAAAGCTTTGGCCAAACTCGACAAACTGGCCAAGGATTTGGAGGTGTAAATAGACATGTTAGTGGAGGAAGAGATAATCATAAATGCTCCTGCTGACAAGGTTTACCAGATTGTGAAGGATATGGGACGCTATCCTGAATTCATACCTTCTCTAAAAGAAGTAACAGTTTTGGAAAATGGACCAGGTTATACGGTGACTAAATGGGTATCAAAAGTGCAGTCATTTACGCTGCAATGGACTGAACGTGACACGTTTTTCGACGAAGAGAGAAGAGTGGAATACAAATTAGTGGAAGGAGCCATGAAAAAGTTTGAAGGGAAATGGATTGTAGAACCTCAAACGGATGGTACGACTAAAGTGCATCTGGATGTGGATTTTGAGCTCGCTATGCCAGCCTTGAGAGATTTCTTAGGACCCATGGCAAAGAAGATTATGCGAGATTCTTTGAAGTCCTTATTGCAAGGGATAAAAGCAGAAAGCGAAAGAGTGTGAAATGAGCAAGGTAGTAATCATTGGGGCTGGCCCTGCTGGTATTTTTTGTGGACTTCGCCTTTCGGAAGTACTTAGCGGTGAAGACATAACTATTATTGAAAAGGGTAAACCCATTGATAAACGTCACTGCCCACTACTTCTTAACGGCAAGTGCGTAAGCTGTGAGCCATGTTCCATGATAAGTGGTTGGGGCGGTGCAGGTGCTTACAGTGATGGGAAGCTGAATATTACAGGCGAAATTGGCGGTTTCCTTAATGAAATTTTGGGAGAACGACGTTTTGGAAGCTTTGTTCCAGAAGTACTTAAGTACTTTTACGACCATGGTGCTCCAAAAGATCTTGATAATGTGGCTGAGAGGCCTGAGGTAGATGATTGGCGTAAAAGAGCTCGCCTTCTGGGAATGAAGCTTATCACTTTCCCAATTATTCATTTGGGTACCGATAAGACTAAAGAAGTACTTGCAAACATGTATGACACTCTGCGGAACCGGGGCGTGAATATTATCTTTGACACTGAAGTGGAAGACATACTCACCGAAGACAAAAAGGTTGTCGGTGTGAGAACCAGTAGCGGCGACTTTCTTAAAGCTGATTACGTGGTGGTAGCTGTTGGAAGGAGCGGAGCTGATGATTTGACACGCTGGGTGAATGGATTGGGCCTGCATTTCGGCACTAACCCAGTGGACTTGGGAGTACGGGTGGAGGTTCCTGCCGAGGTGCTTTTGCCCATGACAGACGTACTTTATGAGGTGAAACTGGAATACTACTCCAAGGCTTTTGAAGATAAAGTAAGGACGTTTTGCATGAATCCGGGTGGTGAAGTGGTTAAGGAACATCTGGATGACGTCATTACTGTTAATGGGCATTCCTATAAAGAGAAGTTCCTACCAAATACGAATTTCGCTGTATTGGTCAGCACCTATTTCACAGAGCCTTTCAAAGATCCAGTTGCTTACGGAAAACACGTGGCGAAGCTGGCTAACTTACTAAGTGACGGCATCATCGTGCAGCGTTTTGGCGACCTAGTAAATGGTCATCGCTCCACACCTGAACGTATTAAACGTAGTATTGTTAAACCGTCACTGGAGGATTCTATTCCTGGTGATCTAAACGCTGTACTTCCCAGAAGACACTTAGAAAGCATCATCGAGTTCTTACAGGTTCTCGACCAGTTTGCTCCAGGTGTTGGTAGCCGAGATACGCTGTTATATGGTGTGGAAGTAAAGTTTTACTCCATGAGGCCTGAGATTTCCAACGTGCTAGAATCAGAGATTTCTAACCTTTTCATGGCAGGTGACGGCGCGGGAATAACCAGAGGATTATTCCAAGCTGCCATGGCAGGCCTAGTAGTTGCTGATACGATAAAGGAGAGATGCATGTGAGTGCGGACTTAGTTTGTGGACTTCAGTGGGGAGATGAAGGAAAAGGAAAAGCTGTGGATTACATCTCCAAGAACTACGATGTAGTAGCTCGGTTCAACGGTGGTGATAACGCTGGACATACCGTTGTTCACCAAGGGAGTACCTATAAATTTCATGTGATCCCCAGCGGGGTACTAAGGGGATGCTTGGGAGTTATTGGAAGTGGGGTAGTACTTAATCCATCTTCGTTAGAAGAAGAGCTGCGCCAGTTGAGTGGCGATGAAAAGATCGTTATCTCGAAGAGAGCGCATCTCATACTTCCTTCATACAAACTGCTGGACCAGAAGTTGGAAAGTCTTAAGGGTGACAAAGTTGGGACTACTGGTCGCGGTATTGGTCCGGCATACGGCTTTAAGGCTTTTAGATTCGGAGTGCGAGTGGGAGACCTTTTTCAAGACGGTCTAGAAGAAAAGCTAAGTGAGATTCGAAGGTTGGTAGAAAGCTTGAATGTGGAGTGGATTCAACCCGATGTGAAACATTGGAAGGAAGTGCTTGCCCCGTATGTGGGTGATGATTATAAGGTACTCCATGAAGCGTATTTGGAAGGACGTCGAATACTGTTTGAAGCTGCTCAGGGCGTTCTGCTGGATTTGGATTTTGGGACCTATCCGTTTGTCACGTCCAGCTACACTTTCACGAACGGTGTTCACGCTGGTTCGGGTTTTAACGCAAAAGAGCTTGGTGACATAATAGGCGTTAGTAAGGCTTATACAACGCGTGTCGGTAATGGTGCCTTCCCTTCGGAAGTTTTTGGAGAGACCGCAGATCATATCAGAGAACAAGGAGCAGAGTTTGGAACGACCACAGGAAGGCCACGTAGAGTAGGTTGGCTGGATTTAGTTGCACTGCGGTATGCTGTACGAGTTTCGGGATGCAACAAGGTTTTCTTGACTAAGGTAGACGTGCTGTCAGGTTTGGATAAAGTGGGATTGATAACGTCCTATGAAGTAGATGGTCAAAGATACAGCGACTGGTTTGATTTTAGCCAAGGGGCTCTGGAGCTGGTAAAGCCTATTGTGGAATGGTGTAATGGATGGGGAAGCGTGTTGAACGAGGGTAAACTTAATGCAAATTTGTTAGCCTTTATGGAGGCCGTTGAAGGCGCTGCGGGTGCAAAAATACAGTGGGTTTCTTATGGTCCCAGTGACCACGAAACGTTGTGCATGCTATAATTGGTCAGGATATTGCGGCGGGGCGTAGCGCAGCTTGGTAGCGCACCTGGTTCGGGACCAGGGAGTCGGCGGTTCGAATCCGCCCGCCCCGACCATTAAAGGGAGGAAATTCACAGGAGATGAATGATCAATACAGAACTCCTTATTACAGCGGTTTGCTGGCTTATATTGCAAAGCACCGTGCCAGTTTTCACATGCCGGGTCACAAACGAGGCAGGGGTGTACATCCCGACTTCAAAGCTTTTTTAGGTGAGAATGTGTTTTTACTTGACCTCACTGAAGTGCAGGGGGTTGACTACTTGCATAAGCCCACTGGCATTCTCAGAGAAGCTATGGACTTATTGGCAGATGCCTACGGTGCAAAAGAATCGTTCTTTTTAGTAAACGGTAGCACAGTGGGAAACCAAGCTGCTCTCATGGCTGTTGGTGGTCCAGGAAAGAAAATTCTTATTGCACGTAACAGCCACAGGTCAGTGGTTGGTGGGCTCATACTGAATGGTTCCATACCCGTTTATCTCCCTGTAAACGTGGACCCGGAGCTGGGAATAACAACAAGCGTTTCACCGGAAGTTCTAAGAGAGTATTTAGACAAGCATGACGTAGATGCCGTGTTCTTAACTAATCCAAATTACTACGGAGTTTCAGGTAACATAAGGGAACTAGTGGATATTGTTCATGAACATGGTCTGCCCATTGTAGTAGATGAGGCTCATGGTGCTCACTTCCACTTCCATCAAGCTCTTCCACTTTCGGCTGTGGATGCGGGTGCGGATCTAGTGGTGCAATCCACTCACAAAACACTCTCCTCCATGACACAGAGCTCTTGGATGCATATGAATGGAGATCTTGTGGATGTTGAGCTGTTGAAGGCTGCACTTAGGACACTTCAGAGCAGTTCTCCAAACTACGTTCTCATGGCCAGTTTAGACGTAGCAAGGATGCAAATGGCAACGGAGGGAGCTGAACTACTTAGCTCAGCGCTTAATGTGGCTCAGTACTTGCGGGAAGCCATAAACGAGATTCCCGGACTGCAATGCTTCGGCAGAGAAAGGGTAGGAAAGTACGGTATTTTCGATGTTGACCTGACGAAAATAACCATAACTGTGCTTGGTTTGGGCCTCACGGGTTACAAAGTGGAGCAACTGCTTAATGACGAGCTGGGTGTGGAAGTGGAGCTATCAGATCCGAACAACATACTTGCTTTTGTTACCATTGGTGATGATTACGACAATGCTGACAAACTCATAAAAGCCATGTCGAACCTCTCTGAACGCTTCTACGGCAAGCTTCCACCTTTGGAGACTGCTGCTGTTCACACATTTCCTGTGCTGCCCGAAGTCGTGCTTACACCTCGAGAAGCATTCTTCGCTGAAAAGAAAGTCGTTCCGTTTAGAGAAGCTGTTGGTGCTATTAGTGCTGAGTCGGTGGTGCTTTATCCTCCTGGAATTCCCGTTATTGCTCCCGGGGAAAGAATCACGGAAGAGAGCTTTGACTACGTTATGAAAAGGAAGGAAGAAGGAGCGGAAGTACAGGGTACCGCTGATCCGGAACTGGAGTTCATACAAGTTCTTAAATGAGCTCAAATGTGGCCTTAAACAGAAGTTTTCTCTTATAATATTAAGGTGTGTGTAGCTGGAAAACTAAACGCGATTTGCGAAATTAAAAGGCGGTGGCAACGTGGAAGAGTTCTTCGAGGCACTTAAGTCTTTGGAACAAGAAGCGTCAGACATAGTGTCCACTTCTTCTGTCCAGGCGCGACAGAGGGTGGAGGTTGCTAGAGAGCGTTTTGCAGAGGAATTTCATGAATTGGAAGAGAACTGCCGTCAGGAGTTAGAAAGGGAGCTCGAAAGACTTTCTCAAGAATGGGAACAGAGGAGACAAGAGGAACTGGAGTCCTACAGCAAGCAACTAAGTAAACTTGGTACAGAATTAGACCAGCGTGCCGGTCACCTTGCGAAGGAACTTCTGGAGTCATTCCTGGGGGAGTGAAAGAGCTTGCCAATCGCAGAGCTGGAGAAAGTATGCTTCTACGTTCCAAAGCACAACGTGGGGGCGTTGAGAAAATACATTTTTAAGTTATCCGATTTTCATCCGCTGGAGCTTAACCACAACACGTTGGGGGACTTTGCCACCCTGAAGGATCGCCTTGAGCGAGTAGTTTCCCTTGGGAGTAAGAGAAAGCCTGACATTTATGCTACGTCTGTGTTAAGTGAAAAAGAAACTATATCCACTGGTTATATTGAGATTGGGCCAGTGCTCTCTGAAATTGAAAGGCTCATAGACGAGCATCAGCTACTAACGAATGAACTTAACAACCTAAACAAACAGATTTTGGGTTTGGAGCCTTTCCAGTGGGTTAGTGCCCCATGGGAAGACTCCCATAACTGGCACTGGATTAAGGTTGTCTTAGTTAAAAAAAGCAAAGCCGTATTGAAGATTCTTTCTGATCTTCCTGTAGCTTTCGCTGAGGGAGACAACGCCATCGTTGTGGCTTATTACAAAGACGATGATGAAACAGCAGAAGTCATTAGAGAGTATGCTTTGGATGACAGGCTGCTAACAGATATTGGGCGTGAGCTAAATGAGCTCAAGATAAAGAAAGAACAACTCACAAAACACTTAGCTGACGTGGAAAGTCAGTTAGATACTCTTCTTGAGGAAAACGGTACGCAGATAAGAAAGGCTTTTGATTACTACTCGGTTTCGTTGGAATATGCCAGATTGGTAAATGGCTCTGTTGATACGCAGTTTTTGGGGGTAGTGGTAGGTTACCTGCCAAAGGAGCATTTAAACGATGCTTTGAAAGAGGTTAGAGCGTTGGGTGGCGATGTTTTACAACTGCCGCCAGAGGAAGATGAAATGTATCCTACAAAATTGGAGAACTCAAGCTTTTTTGAGCCTTATGAGTCTATTACTCTGATGTACGGGCCACCCCGTTATGACACTTACGATCCAACACCTGCTGTAGCTCTTTGGTGGAACCTGTTTTTTGCTTTCATGCTGGGTGATGCCGGATTTGGTCTCATAATAACACTTGTGAGTTTATACGGACTCAAGAAGATTAAAAGCATGGAAAAGATTCTAAGGCTTTGTTTGAACGTGGGTGTTGGAACCATGATAATCGGCATAATTACGTGGAGTTGGTTTTCTACGCAACCACTTATGATCAATGGGAAAGCATTGGGGCTTTTCTACCCCGTGAACGGTAGTGATGTGAACACCATGCTTGTAATTTCCTTGGTTATTGGTGTTATGGCGCAGTTCTATGCCATGGGCATAAAGGGGTGGTGGATGCTAAGGAACAAGGACTATCTGGGGTTTTGGTCGGATGTTTTCTGTTGGTGGGGTTTCTTGAGTTCTTTGATTTGGCTACTATTGGGTGGTGGCTCCATGTCAACGTACCTTGCGCTATTCTTTGCAATTAACCTTATCTTGTTTCAGGGGCGTGAGTCGAAGAACTGGATTTCCAGGCTGGGTATGGGGCTCATTGGACTTTATGGCATCATAAGTCCCTATGGTGTTGCTTCCTTCTTGGGTGATGTGCTTTCCTATTCACGTTTGATGGCACTTAACTTGACGGGGGCACTCATGGGGCAGGTATTTAATTCATTGTCATTTGGTGTGATGAAAAGTGGCTTAATGGGAATCGTTTTTGGGGTTCTCATGTTTGTGGTTTTTCAAGTGTTTAACTTTGCTATTTCAGCATTAGGTGCGTTTGTGCACAGTATTAGGTTGGTATTCTTAGAAATGTATGGGCGGTTCTACGAAGGAAACGGTGAACTTTTCAAGCCGCTCAGAAGAGTTGGAAGGTACTACAGGTTTGAGGAGGTTGAGTACGAATGATTATTGACGGTAAATCAGTAGCCTTGATTGCGGCTGGATTGACGGCGGTAATGGGTGGCATTGGCTCTGCATGGGGTGTGGGTTTGGCAGGAAAGTCAACTAGCGCAGTGCTATCGGAGAAGCCAAATCTTTTTGGACAGATGCTTGTGCTTCAGGCTCTGCCAGGTACGCAGGGTTTTTATGCTTTTATAGCCATGTTTTTGGCGCTAGGCAGAATTAATGCTGCAACATCAATTTCTATTGCCCAGGCATTACAACTTATAGGTGCCTTGCTTCCTGCCATGTTTGGTGAATTAATAAGCGCTTATTGGCAGGCTGTTGCCTCGTGTGGAGCTGCTCAGATGGTGGCTAAGCAGCCCGAATCCTTCGGTAGGGCCGTAATCATACCTGCATTGGTGGAAACTTACGCTATTCTATCTTTGTTAGCTACGATTCTCTTGCTTGGAGGAGTGACTCTTTAGTGGACCTTGACAAGCTGCGCAGTGTGGTTTTTGCAGAAGCCCAGCGGAAAGCTGAAGAGATTCTATCTTCTGCAGAAGAAGAGATAGCAAAACTGAGGCAAGAACATGAGAAACGCGTGGAAGAGCTAAAGTTCGCCACTGCTCAGCAAAAGAAAAAACTCATTGAGACAGAAACTGAGCGATGGAAGCGACAGATTGAATATGAAAAGCGTATGCTCCTTGAGCAAATCATTGTTCAAGCCATACAGGGTTTGAAAGGTAGAATTGAAGACGAAATCGTTTCTGGTGGTTATGCTCCAAGCTATGTTGATTGGCTAAAGAAACAAGTCCCAGAGGCTGATGAGTGGACAGTTGGTAGGGAATATGGTGAGCTGCAGAGGGCATTTTCAAAGAAGGGAATAAAGTTCACGGTTGATGACAGCAAAAAAGTAAAAGCTCGTAAGGGTGATACTGTGTTTGATTTGTCGCCTGACGTGGTGGCTAATACCATATTGGAAAGATTTTCGCATGAAATCTATGAAGAATTTAAGGGGCTACTAAAGTGAGAGAAGTGTCTGACATCGCAGCCTTGGTGGCAGCTAGGCAAGATAGAGTTTTACCCTTGGAGACACTGGATAAGCTAAGAGTAAACCCTTACTTACTTAATCAAGTTGCATTAAACCCTGATATGCGACAACAGATTACAGAAAAACCTCCCGGCGAGGCAACGAATGCATTGTGGAAGGGCTTCTTAGAAGAGCTCGATGAGCTGCTTGGTTTACTCGGAGAGAGTGGATATGCGGAAATGGAAGAATTCTACAGGGCACGCTTTTTTGGTGAAGCTTTTGAAACCGAAAAACTCAAAACGTTACCCTTTGGAGAGTTTCTTTATGAAGCTTTTATGAGCTCTGTGGAATCCTTAAAACGTGGTGAGCAAGGAAGAGACTGGCGTTTAGAATGGCTTAAGTTCCTGGAATACAACTATTTTTCAGGGTCTTTCTTGGCGGGGGTTTTACGTTATGTGGAACTACGATTTCAGACGATTGCTGGAATCAGCTATGCTTTACTCAGAACGGGGTAGTTTGTTGGGGGTTGTCGGATGTGGCTGAAATAGTTGCCTGTGGGAAGAGCGGATTGTATGACTTCCTTAGCTTTTCAGGTATACGTGTGGTGGAAGCTGAGGAAATTGACCATATTTTGGCTAGTGCCACTGACACAGTGGTACTAGTTACAGACGGCATCTCTTGTAGTACGGAGCTGATAAGCGATTTGGAGGAAAAATACGGAACGAAGTTTGTGCCCGTTGTGCTTGACCCGAAACAGGGCGTAGATGTGAGCTCAGCGAGAAGGTTTGTGGAAAGAGCTCTGGGTGTAAAACTTGACAGGTAGGTGGTGATAGTTGGTGCACGGACAAGGATATGTTGTGCGCGTGGCGGGGCCTCTGGTTACAGCGAAGGGCTTGGACAAGCCCATGATGTATGAAGTAGTGAGGGTGGGCGAACTTAAGCTCTTTGGAGAAATAATCGGAATCGAGAAGGATTTGGTATATATACAGGTCTATGAAGATACCAATGGTCTTCGCCCTGGTGAAACAGTTGAGCCCACTGGCCAGCTACTCAGTGTAGAACTGGGCCCTGGGTTAACGAATAACATTTTTGATGGCATACAAAGACCGTTGGAACGCTTAAGGGAAGAAAGCGGAGAGTTCTTAGCTAGAGGTTTTAGTGTGAACGCTTTGGATCGCCAGCGTAAGTGGCATTTTGTACCGTTAGCTGAGGCTGGTGTGGAAGTTGAAGGTGGTAGTTTCTTAGGCGAAGTAATTGAATCGTCAACAGTGGTTCACAAGATCATGGTACCACCTAATGTGAAAGGTACTCTACAGTGGATCGCTGGAGAAGGTGAATACACGGTTGAGGAATGCATTGCAAAGGTTGAAATGCCTAACGGGACTTTGCAAGAGCTTCAACTGATGCAGCGTTGGCCTGTGAGAATTCCAAGACCAGTGAAAGAGAAGGTGTTCACTGACGTGCCCATGCTAACAGGACAGCGCATACTGGATGTGTTTTTCCCAGTGATAAAGGGAGGTACTGCTTGCGTTCCAGGTCCCTTTGGTTCTGGAAAGACCGTGATTCAGCACCAACTTGCCAAATGGTCTGATGTGGACGTGGTGGTCTATGTGGGCTGTGGAGAACGTGGTAACGAAATGACCGAAGTTCTCATAGAATTCCCAGAGCTTAAGGATCCAAGAACAGGTGGTCCACTCATGGATAGAACCATTTTGGTTGCCAATACGTCAAACATGCCTGTCGCAGCACGTGAGGCTTCTGTTTTTACAGGTATTGCCATAGCGGAGTACTACCGCGATATGGGTTACGATGTGGCACTCATGGCTGATTCCACTTCTCGTTGGGCCGAGGCCATGAGGGAGATATCTACTCGTTTAGAGGAAATGCCTGGTGAAGAGGGTTACCCAGCTTATCTTGCATCAAGAATATCAGCTTTTTACGAACGTTCAGGTTTTGTGAAGTGTTTAGGTAGCCCTGAGCGGACAGGATCGGTAACAGTAATAGGAGCTGTTTCGCCGCCAGGTGGAGATTTGTCAGACCCGGTGGTCCAAGCCACGCTTAGATCCGTACAAGTATTCTGGGGTTTGGATCAGGATTTGGCTTTTGCACGTCACTTTCCAGCTATTAACTGGCTTAACAGCTATTCTTTGTATTTGGACAGAATCGGAGAATACTACAACAAGAGTTTTGCCCCCGATTGGTTGAAGAAACGCAATGAAGCCATGGTAATTCTGCAGCGAGAATCTGAGCTACTGGAACTGGTTAGACTGGTAGGGTACGATGCTTTGTCCACGGAGGAGCAATTGTTCTTGGAAACGGCTCGTTCTTTGAGAGAAGACTTTCTGCAGCAAGATGCCTTTGACGATGTAGACAGTTACTGTTCACTAAGAAAGCAATATGTCATACTTTCATCAATTCTGCTTGTTCATGAGATTATTCTGGACCGCATAAGAAAGGGAGAGGACTACGGTTCGCTCATAGCGAATCCCATAAGGGAGCATATTTCTCAACTTAGGTGGCTCAAAGAAGAGGAAGTTCCAGATTGGAAACAGATGCAAGATAGTATTTTAAAGAGTTTCTCAGAGGAAGTGAAGGCTCATGATTAGAGAATTTCGCAGTATTTCTGAGGTAAACGGTCCGTTGGTTTTTGTAGAAGGCGTGTCAGATGCTGCCTACGGTGAACTGGTGGAGTTTCAGCTTAACGGAGAAATACGTCATGGTCAAGTACTAGAGACCACTGATCGTTTTTCTTTGGTCCAAGTTTTTGAAGGAACTCAGGGTTTAACTCCCAAGACAACCACTGCCAGATTCTTAGGAAGAGGCCTCACTTTCGGTGTCAGCGAAGGTATCCTTGGTAGGGTGTTTGATGGTTTAGGCGAGCCGTTAGATGGTAAGCCACAACCTTTTGTGGATGAATACGTGGATATAAACGGTGCTCCAATGAACCCGGTGAGTCGTGAGTACCCAGCAGAATTCATTCAGACTGGGATTTCAGCCATTGATGGTATGAACACACTGGTACGTGGGCAAAAGCTACCCATTTTTAGTGGCAGCGGCTTGCCCCACGCTCGCTTGGCAGCACAAATAGCAAGTCAAGCCAAAGTGCTCTCTTCTGAAGAGAAATTTGCTGTGGTATTTGCTGCCATGGGAATCACATTTGAAGAGGCAAACTTTTTCATTCAGTCTTTTCAGAAAACCGGTGCCATTGAGCGTTCAGTTCTATTTTTAAACTTGGCTGACGACCCGACTATTGAACGCATAGCTACGCCTCGATTTGCATTGGCTGCAGCCGAGTACTTGGCTTTCGAAAAGGACATGCATGTACTTGCCATCCTTACCGACATGACGAACTACTGTGAGGCTCTCAGAGAGATTTCTGCGGCACGCAGAGAGGTCCCTGGAAGGCGAGGATATCCTGGTTACATGTATACTGATTTGGCCAGTATTTACGAACGTGCAGGTAGGATTAAGGGTAAAAAAGGCAGTATAACGCAAATACCCATACTAACCATGCCAGAGGATGATAGGACCCATCCAATACCAGACTTGACGGGTTACATAACTGAGGGTCAAATATTCCTGTCGAGAGATTTACAGCATAAGAATATTTATCCACCTATTGATGTATTGCAATCACTTTCTAGACTCATGCAAAGAGGCATTGGTGAAGGACACACCAGAGAGGATCACTCTGCGGTTTCTAACCAGTTGTACGCTGCTTATGCACACGGAAAGGAAGCAAGAGAGTTGGAAATAGTTTTGGGAGAAGCAGCCTTAACAGACCTGGATCGATTGTATGTTAAGTTTGCTGACCGCCTAGAGTCAGAGTTTATTGCTCAAGGTGAAGACGAGAACCGTACAATTGAAGAAACTTTGGCTATTGGATGGCGACTTCTTAGGATGCTTCCTAGAAGCGAGCTTAAGAGGATCAGAGATGAATACATAAACAAATACTTACCAAAGGTGGAGAGCTAATGGCATCAACGGTTAGTCCAAACCGTATGACCCTTCTTGCTCTTAAACGCAGGTACACCATAAGCAAAAGGGGCCTTAAACTGCTAAAAGACAAGCTTGAGGCAATGGTAAAAGCTTTCCGAGATCTGTACACGGAGTTTGATAGGGAAAGACGTTACATTGAAGAGCTCATGGAGGCCTTTATTGAGCTACTTAACCAATACGAGTCAGAGACTTCGCCTGCGGTAAGAGACAGGATAAGGAGTATGCAGCTATTTCAGGTAGAATATGAACTCTCTACTAGAATGGTGTTCAATATTAAAGTGCCTTTCCTAGATGTCTCGCTAAAGAGGATGGATATACCAGACTTGTATTTACAGACAGGTCCTGCCTTCTATAAGGCTCTTAGTGTTTATGAAGAACTTCTTCCTCATCTGTTGAAGTTGGCTTCTCTGAGGAATGCACTGCATATGATGAGCGTGGAGATTGAGAAAACTAGAAGACGAAGTAATGCCTTGGAGTACAATGTAGTTCCGGAACTCGAAAGAACTATTAAGTGGGTACAGCAGTACTTAGATGAAATGGAAAGGAGCCAGACTGTGAGAATAATGAAGGTTAAAAGCATGTTGGAAAAAGAAAGGGGGAATGCATAATGGGATTGGAGGATGCCATCGCGGCAGTGAAGAGGCTGAAAGCCTTGGCCAAGGCAGAAGTGCTAGAATCCGAGGCTTTCGGCCTAAGTGAACAGCAGATTACCTTCGCCAAAGAAAGACATCGCTACTACTCAACCTTGCTTAACAGACTAGAGTCAGAACCTCTTGAAGATGTTATTTCCTCGGTAGAAGAGGAAGCTAAAGAGCTTTGGCATAAGCAAACAAAAACCATTACTGACAAAGCTCGCTTGGTAGCCGCTGAGAGTTTTCTTAGAGCCATAGGTCTCGAGCTGGAATACGAAGAGACGCAATAAATACTAAGACCTACGACTCATAAGAAAACGCTACTTTGACACAAACAAGAACCTTCCGTTTTATTTAGTACGTCCCCATTTATGTTGTTGTCAATTTACTCTGTGTATTATTAATAGAAAAGTTCTGCCAGGTTGTACAATTCCTTGTCGGCCATTTTTACTTGAGCCGCGAGGTCAAAGTTAACTAACTCGAACTTACCACCTGTGAGTGCCACCATTTTTCCCGTAATGCCTTGTTTAACAGCGTTAACTAGTTCCATGCCCATTCGTGTAGCTAGTAGTCGATCCTGCACAGTTGGGCTGCCTCCTCTTTGCTGATGTCCAAGAACGGTTATACGTGTTTCCATGCCTGTGGCATCTTGTATTTCCTGCGCTAAAGCGTGTCCAACGCCACCTTCAGTGTTGGAAAGCCATGGCAGTTTTGCTCCTTCAGCAATGACAACGATGGAGAAGCCTCTCCCTGATTCCCTTCTCCTGTAGATATGGTTCACGATCTTATCTTTTTCCACTGTTACTTCTGGAATTACTATGAAGTCGGCGCCTCCTGCAATGCCACCGTAAAGTGCCAGCCAACCAGTTGCGCCTCCCATGGTTTCTACAACCATGACACGGTGATGTGCTTCTGCGGTTGTGTGTAACTTATCGAGCGCCTCAGCAATTGTTGTCACAGCCGTATCAAAACCAATGGTTTCGTCGGTGCCATTAATGTCATTATCGATGGTCAGAGGTAAAGCCAAAACAGGAACGTCGTGTTGCGTGAGTAGATCACAGGATGCCATTGTCTCTCTGTCTCCGAGAACAGCGAGAACGGTAATACGATACCGATCCATGACTTCCCTTATTGTTTGAACTTGAGCTTCATCAATGCGTGTTCTGGACGTGCCAAGTATGGTTCCACCTCTAGGCAAAATACCAGAGACGGATTTTGACGTTAGTATGATCACGTCGTCACTAAGAAGACCGGCAAAACCGCCCCTTACGCCCAAAACTTCCATGTCCATGTGATACGCACTTCTCACAATACTCCTGATAGCTGCATTGGCGCCTGGTGCGTCTGCGCCCGCAGTCAAAATAGCAATACGCTTCACCTGCATCTCTCCTTTCCTGTAACAAGTTTACAACAAATTTAGCGAAAAAGGACAGTATGCGTTAATGGTATATAAATAATCACTATTGACAAAGTGGTAAAAGGTGGTAATTTATGGTTAATGGGTACTATGGACGTACTTACAGGGGAGTATGAGTACACTTTGGACAGCAAAAGCCGTTTTTTGATGCCTGCTGAATTCAGGGCTTATTTGGGGGATCCAATGTATTTTGTTCGTGGTTTTGAAAACTGCATCTACGTGTACAGCGAGGAAAAGTGGCAGAAGATGGCTGAGGACATACGAAACCTTCCTTGGTCGTCCGATGCGGCTAGGTGGGTAAAGAGAATCTGGTTCAGCTCCTCGCTTAAGGTTAGAACTGATCCCCAAGGTCGCGTACTCATACCTCAAGTCTACAGAGAACATGTCTTGAAGTCGGGAAAAGTTGTAGTTTTGGGATGCTTTGACTACGTGGAAATATGGGACGAAGAACGCTGGAGAACGGAAGCCTCAGAAAAGATAAGCTTGTTAAGCCAGTTCCTTCAGGAGGCTAACCAATGACTAACTACATAGAGCATAAACCTGTCATGGCTAAACAGGTTGCTGAACTGCTTGTCAATGGCGAAGAGGGCATTTACGTTGATGCAACTGCCGGTTCTGGCGGGCATCTAGGCCTTTTAGCGAATACTTATCCAGAGGCATTCTTTATCGGCATAGACATTGATCCTGAAGCGGTGCAGTTTCTTGCTGAGAAGTTCGCAGGCGTGGGTAACGTAAGAATAATACGTGGAAACTACGCAGATCTACCAGAGATACTTCATTCCATGGAGATTGGTCAAGTCGACGGTATACTGTTGGATCTAGGTATCTCTATGCACCAAGCACTGTCTGCCCAGCGGGGTTTTAGCATAAAGAATCCTGGCCCGTTGGACATGCGGTTTAGCATTGATCAAAAAGTAACTGCTTATGAGTTGGTTAACAGCCTAAGCGAAGAGCAGCTGGCAGACATCATTTATCGATATGGTGAAGAGAGAAGAGCAAGAAAGATCGCTAAGGCGGTGGTCGAAGCTCGCAAGGTAAAACCACTGGAAACCACTGATGAACTGGCTGATCTTGTGGCCCGGACTGTTGGTTACAGGGGAAGAATACATCCTGCCACACGGGTTTTTCAAGCTTTAAGAATCGCTACCAATCGAGAACTGGACAACTTGCAAGAAGCATTACCTCGGATTTTCCAGGTGCTAAAAGAGGGTGGAAGGCTTGCTGTAATTTCATACCACTCTTTGGAAGATCGCATCGTGAAGCAGTTCTTCAAAACGTGGGAAGAAGAGGGCAAAGGCTTGCGTCTGACAAAGAAAGTGGTAAAGCCTTCTCTAGAAGAAATTAATGAGAATCCCAGCAGCAGAAGTGCAAAATTGAGGGTTTTCAAGAAAGGGGTTGGGGGAAATGAAAACTAAGCAGTCTGCTTTGGCTGAGAGGCTGGAGTATGTACCAGAGCGCCCAGTGCAGAGACGCGCGGAAGCACCTAAATCGCACCCCCTTGAGAAGTTCCTGTCTCTTCTTATTTTAGTTAATGTTTTGTTAACTATGGGAGCAGTTTTCCTTTGTTACAGGCTATCCAGCAGTGTTTTTACTGTAGAATATTTAAGAAGAACAATGCTGGAAACTCAACAGGAGATATGGAAATTGAATACAGACTTAGAAATGGCAACAAATGAAAAAATGCAAGAGCTATTGGGCAATGCTAACTACTCTTATTCCTTAAGCGATATTGGGCAGCGTTAGTCATGTTGGCTTCTCAGTTAGCAAAAATAGTGAACGGGCAATTAGTGGGCGACGACTTTGAATTCGATCATGTTGCTTTCAGTAGTAATGACTGCAATCCTGGGACGCTCTTCATAGCACTACCTGGTTCTAAGACTCATGGTGCTAAGTTTGCTACTCAAGCCATGCAAAATGGCGCCTCAGGATTATTAACTGATGTAGAGCCAGAGGCAAGTAACTATGTACTGGTGACGGACGCATTTGAAGCAGTAAAAAAATTAGGGGAAACTCTAGTTCGGAGCTACAGTGGCAAGATCGTAGTTGTTCTTGGGGCTAGCGGCAAAACCACATTAAAGGAGTTGGCTAGAAGCCTAGCACCTGTTAGGGTTTGGAGTAGCTACGGTAACAGAAATACCATCATTTCTCTGGTTACTGACCTTTTCAACGAGAGAGAAAGTGCTTTGAATGCGCCCTACTGGATACTGGAATTTGGCATTCACGACAAGAAAGACGCAGATGACTTCCTGCAGGTTTTCAATCCCTATGCGGCTTTGTTTACTTCTTTAGGTGCTGAACATTTGGAGTTCCTTGAAAACGTGGATGTGGCGGTACGCACGAATTTGAAAGTGGGAATGGCAGCCACGAAGCGTTTTGCTCTTGTATCAGATGAATACTCTGTTGAAGATGCTATTCTATTCGGGTCACCTCAGACAAGCGCATGGTTTGACATTAGCAGTTTTACCTGTGATGGTTGTACACTGGGGAAGCTAATGTGCCATGGTGAAGAAAAAGACGTGGTGCTTCCATTTTGGGGAAAGCGTTCAGCGCAAAGCGTGGCGGGAGCAGCGGCTTTCTGGGTTTCTGAAGGATTTGGCTTGGATGAGCTACCCTGGGAAAACCTTGACACAATAAACATTTGGGGGCGGCAACAGCTTACCCGTTGGGGTGACTTATTGATCTTCTTTGATGCATATAATGCAAATCCTGAAAGCATGAAAGAGTTTTTGGAAGTAGTTAGTGAAGTACCTTATGGTAAAAAAGGTTTAGTCATTGGTGATATGCTTGAGCTTGGCGAATACTCACATTACTGGCATCGAAAGCTTGCTCATTGGCTAAAGAAGTCTGGAATTCAGTACTTAATCTTGGTGGGTAATGAAGTGAAATATACATTGCGCGAACTAGAGAAAGTTGACGGACATGCCATGTACGTTGAATGGTACAGAGATGTCGAAACAGCGAGGTCTTTTTTCATGATTCCTGAGGATATTGAGCTCTTGGGTCTAAAGGGGTCGAGAAGAATAGCTTTGGAAAAACTCATTCAGGAGGTTTCCGAAGTTGAGTTCTGATTTTGTACTTTTTTTTGGTTTTAGCGTCATACTGGGTTACTTTGTATTCTGGAGTTGCCTGCATCTTGGACTGCGTTGGGGATTTTATCCGAAGCGAATAAGAGAGTTTTATGATGATCAGTGGAAAGCACATGTGCCGCTGAGTGGCGGCCTGGGTTTTTTACTAATTGGTTTGCTACTTTACCTACGCTTTCGTCATCCTGCTTTGCTAATCGCACTGCTATCAGGGTTAGTAGGCCTTGCTGACGATGTGACAAAAACTCTACGTCAAGGACATGGCATGAAGGCTCGCTATAAGATTCTGTTACTTGTGTTGGTTTCACTGTGCTTTTTTTCTTTTGGCTATGGTGCAACAAGAGTGGCTTGGAGTTTCATTGTACTGTTGGCGACGACTTCAGCTACTAACTTTACCGATGGAGCAGATGGCCTCCTTGGTAGTGTTTTAGTTCCCGTTTTTTTGGTTCTACCCCAGAGTGGAGTTACGGGTGCTTTGTTGGGATCTTTAATTTCTTACTTGTTTTTTAATGCTTCCCCAGCAAGACTTTTTATGGGAGACACTGGTTCGCTTTTTTTTGGTGGTTTTTTGGCTTCGTTTATGCTTTTGCGAGGACAGGAATGGTGGCTTATACTCCTTTGCCTCATTGGTGTAATAGAGGTAGCTTCAGTGGTAATGCAGGTTATCTATTTTAGGCTAACTGGCGGTAAGCGCATATTCAGAATGACCCCTATACATCATCATTTCCAAAAACTAGGCTGGAGCGATCCACGTATTGTAACCTTGTTTACAGGTATGCAAGCTGTTGCGTGCACATTGTGTTGGGTGGGGTGGAACTGGCCATGGTAAATATTAAACCTGGTTTCTCTCAGGAACTTATGGGCAAGAACGTGCTCATTCTGGGTTACGGTGTATCTGGTCAAAGTGCGGAACTGTTTATTTCACAGCGTGGTGGAAAAGTGTTTATTTACGATGAGAAACCCATAAAGCCGAAATTGGGTTGCGCTGTTAGTGATGTTCTAAATGAGCACTTCGACCTTTGCGTAACCTCACCTGGCTTTTCATTGGATCATCCAGTACTTAGGAGTTTAAAAGACCGAGGAGTTCCTGTGGTAGGTGAGTTGGAACTATCGTTTGACGCAAGCCGCTGGAACTACTGGATAGCGGTCACGGGAACCAATGGAAAGACTACCACCACGTCCTTTATTGGCCATCTACTGAGGACAGCGGGGTTCAACGTCGTAGTTGGTGGGAATATTGGTGTTCCCGTAACCTCGTTTCTAAATGAACCCATAAGTGAGACGATTATCGTTGCTGAAGTCAGTTCGTTCCAATTAGAAACTGTGCATACTTTCAGGCCACAGGTAGCAGTTTTTTTAAATCTCACACCAGATCACTTGGACAGACACGGCAGTATGGAAAACTACTTTCAAACTAAAGCTAGAATATTCAAATTACAACAGCCTCAGGATTTGGCAGTACTGAATGCAGAAGACAGATGGGCAAGTTCTCTAATAGGAAGCCTTAAAAGCCGTACTTTGGCTTTCGGTATTGAAAAAGGCGATGTGCACTGGTCTGAGGGTTTCCTGAATGTATTGGGCACAACTGTTGCTAGTGTCTCTGATGTGAAGCTAAGGGGTCGACATAATTTAGCAAACATAGCGGCAGGTGTAGCTGCTTGTTATCATTTATTACCTGATGGTTTCGACTTTGGAAGTGCCATTTCGCAATTTTGTGCACCAGAACATCGTATTGAGTTCGTGCGTTCGGTGGGCGGTGTGAGTTTTTACGACGATTCGAAGGCGACAAACCCTGATTCCACCATTGTAGCGTTGGAAGCTTTCCGTGAACCGCTCATCCTTATTTTAGGCGGTAGGAACAAAGGCATGGATTTTGCGCCTTTAGCACAGTTTATAAAGCAAAGATCCACCGTTAAATGGGTTGTGGTCATGGGTGAGTCCAAACAATCCATCAAGGAGTCTTTGTTGGCTCAGGGCTTTGAAAATATAACCGAAGCACAGGATCTGGAAGAAGCGGTGACGTTAGCCTATGGAATAGCTGATGCTGGTGATGTGATCTTGCTTTCTCCTGCTTGCGCATCATTTGATATGTTCAGAAATTTTGAAGAGCGTGGTGACCGGTTTAAGGAGATTGTAGAAAGGTTATGACAAGGTTCTTGCGTGCATTACTGAGCTTTGTGATCATAATTGTGGTTTTCATGATTGGGTTGGTTACTTGGCAACCCGGGACAGTTGACCTAAAGGACGTGGGATTGTACGTAGGTGTAATCAGCGCTGCCTACTGGATGTCTTATTTGTTCTTTTTTCTTTTTCGAAAGGGGCAAATACTTAGCAATTTGCAGTGGTTAGTCACCATTGTTCTGTTCGTTACACTCATTCTCACCCTTTATGTGGGTGAAATGCGCTACGGCTCAAAGAGATGGCTAAAGGGTGTGCAGGTTTCAGAATTGTCGAAATTTCTCCTTTTGCCGGGCTTATTTAAAAACTCCGGAATTTACCTACTGGTAGGACTGGTAAGTGCGTTTTTAGTCGTTTTGGAACCCGACTTAGGCACCGGCTTGATAATTGCTGCATCCGTTTTTATTGGATCGCTTGTTAGAACGCTAAAAGGTAGGAGCGGCATCATACTCTGGACCATCATCATCGCAGCTGTCATTGTTATGCCCGTGGTTTTCTCTTACTCGTTGGAGCTGCGGCAGGGTGTGGTTGCTAGAATAGCTGAAATGCCAACGTTTCATGAGCATTGGGAGGATCGATTTCAGAACTGGGCAGATCCGCTTAGAGATCCCTTTGGCGAAAGTTATCAAACGTTGTCGGCTCTGAACTCGCTGGGTCAATCATCGGGGTTTGGTAAAGGTATTGGCATGTTAACCACACTACCCGTGGCTTGGGCAGATTATGCCTTTGCCGAACTTGTTAGGAAATTTGGATTGCTTTCTGGTTTGCTAGTGCTGATGTTATTGGGTCTTTTGATACAGCTCATTCTTAATTGGGGCGGTCGCAGCAAGTACTACGTTGCTGCGGTTCTCATGTTGCATGTGGTGGTTAACCTTTACACAGTGGCAAACGTACTTCCGGCTACGGGTATTCCATTGCCCTTTGTTGGTAGGGCGCTCCAGAACTCTGTTGTGCTATCAGCTCTTACAGGGGCAGCTTTGGGAGAGGCGGTTTAACGTGATACTTGTTGTGGGCGGAGCCAGCGCTGGACACAACATACCTGCTCAAATAATGGGAAACGTGCTAAAGGAGGCAGGTTTTGATGTGACCTTCTACAACCCGAAAGAGAAAGTGGCTTGGAGGGACGTAAAAGCGGTCCTAGCCACTGGAAGTAGAAAGAGCTTGCCCATGGCACTGCAGGCTAAACTTCGTGGAAAGAAGCTAATTCTTCACGAGCAAAACGTAATCCCTGGAAGGGCTAATCGTTTTATGGCTGGCATGGCGGACCAGATCTTTCTTGCTTTTGAGGAATCCAGGGTATTCTTTCACAGCCGCGATTGGAACAAGCTAACTTTTGTGGGTATGCCGGTGAGAGAGCCAACCACTGATGCTGAAGAGCTCAAGAAAAAAATGCGGGTTCGAAAGCCACTGCTTCTGGTGACTGGAGGAAGTCAAGGTTCAGCTTTTCTCAATTTCTTCACAAAGCATGTACTTATGGACTTAAGAGATAAGTACTTCATAGTGCATCAGTGCGGTTCTCTTGAGGACGAACGTTTCATGAACAGTTACATTAGAGCGCAGACATTACCGGATTTACAGAATTATGTAGCGGCCGCAGATGTGGTGATTGCCAGATCTGGTTCCTCCACACTTCATGAGTGTTTGCACTTTGGTACGCAGGCTATTTTCTTTCCCATGGCATACTCCACTGATCGTCATCAATGGGCAAATGCGGAAGTATTTAGACAAAAATACGGTTACCCGTTTTTCTGGGAGCATGTGGTAAAACCTAGCGAAGTACTTTCACAAGTAGAAGAATTTTTGACTAAGGGCCGCAGAAATCCTGTTGAAGTTTTTGATTCGGCAGGTTTTGTTGAGGCAGTTGGGAGGGTGGTCTCATGAACATAGTGGTACTCTTTGGAGGCACATCACCCGAGAGAGACATTTCCCTAAGAAGCGGTGAGAACGTAGCTGCATCGCTTCGTGCTCGTGGACACCAGGTGGAAACATTGGACACTGCAGATCCAAACTTCGTAGCAAAGCTACTGCAGCTTAAACCAGATTGCGTTTTTCCGGCTCTTCATGGTGCTGATGGTGAAGACGGCAAGGTTCAGGGCCTTCTGGGCATGCTACGTATTCCCTATGTTGGCTCTGATGTGCGAGCATCGGTAATTACCATGGATAAGTATTTGACAAAGTTAGTAGCACTTCAAAATGAAATACCCACACCATCTTTCATTTACATCTATGATCGAAATGCGGTCCCCGATTACGTTTCTGTTGTAAATGAGCTGGGTTCACCATTCATTGTAAAACCGTGTGACGTAGGTTCCACCATAGGGCTTAGTTTAGTTACCAGTGCAAGTGAGTACGAGTTGTCATTGGAAGAAGCTTTTCGCTTTAGTGACAGGCTGCTGGTGGAGGAATTCATAGATGGATTCGAGATAACTGTTGGTGTGTTCAGGCTAAAAGACCAGTTCCTCGTGCTTCCGCCCATATGGGTTGTGAAGCCTGATAGGGTTTTTGACTACGACACTAAGTACAGACCAGGCGGTGCGAAGCACATCTATGACTTGCCCATATCCGATGAGGCTAGTGAAAAGTTGACCTTCTACTCAAAATGCATCTGCAGAATTGTGGGTGTTGGTGGAGTAGCACGTTTGGATTACATTGTAAAAGATGAAACTCCATACCTTTTGGAGATTAACAGCATCCCGGGCATGACTGCAGAAAGTCTGGTTCCTGATGAGGTTCGGAAGGCGGGCCAAGATTTTGGGCAGTTTCTGGAAGATTTGATCAGAGATGCGCTATAGCATGGTTGTGGTGGGTATCATATTATTGGTGGCATTCGTTGGGATAGCATACTTTGCTACGTACAAACCCTGGATCTTTGTTTTCGATGTTCCCGAATACAGTAAGTATGAAAAATCGCTGTCAGGGCAAAAGAGCTTAAAGGAAATCGTAAGTTTTTACGTGCCTGGCATGACGAGTGTAAATCTGGATTTGGCCAAAAGGCAGATCAATATGAGGCTGGATTTACCAAGACCCGAAGGATGCGTAGTCATAAACGGTACCACGTTGGTGGTAGTTGGAACAAAAACTGTGGAAACAGATCTTTACTCAGCAAAAGTACTAACGGAATGCGTTACGGTGGATAAATGGGATGAAAACAGAATGAAGGTCATAAGAGCACTTGAAGCTCAAGGTATAAAACCCGTTGCCATAAAGTTCAGCGATGGTTTCTTTGAAGTTGTTGGTAAGAGGCAGTGTGGTAAGGGTGTCATAAAGCTAACCATGGCGAACTTGGATAAGCTGGATGTTATAAAAGAGTTCTGGACTGACTGTCAGTACCATGAATACAGACTTCTTTATGATAGCGGGGCGGTTTTGAAGTGAAGCGAGCCAGTTATTGGATAATCTTGCTTCTTACATTGTTTATTGGTTTTGTTCTGGGTTACCAGCGAAGCGTAGTTGCACGGAGCTCATATGTGTTAACGAGCAGAAAAGGACAACTCATCGCACAAATTGAACAGAAAGAAAGTGATTTGAGCCACCTCAAAGAAGAAGTACAGAGTTTAGCAGAAGAAGTAGCTGCTTTCCCGCAAGTTACACCAAGCACGCAGTTGGAAACGAACCTGGAGCAACAGAAAATGAAGCTTGGTTTTTCGGAAATGAGCGGACCTGGGCTCATAATTACTTTGGCGGACTCTAAACAAAAGCCAAAACCTGATGACGATCCTAATTATTACATCGTTCATGATTGGCAAATAAGAAATCTGGTTCGCTTTCTTTTTGGGGTTGGTGCGGACGGCATCGCGGTTAACGATCAACGTATCGTTTTCAATTCAGAAATTGTGTGTGCCGGTCCCATTATCATAGTGAATGGTCAAAGACTGTCACCTCCTTATCACATCTTTGTTGTGGGCGACCCACAAGTGCTGCAGGAAGAATTGAATGATTTTCCTGACCTGGAGCTGCTAAAGGCACTTCGAGACACGTATGGCCTTGTTTTCCAGCTTGAAACTTCTTCTAACATTTCCTTACCTGGTCGACCTGTGGAGGTGCTGATGAGTGCGAAATAAGTGGCTCTTCTTCTTAGCCGTGGCAGCCATAGTTTTTGTTTCAGCTTTTGGTATGGGCTTTTCCAGAGGTGGACCACAAGTGGACCTAAACTCGCTTTCAGAAAGTGATTTGGCTATGATTTATGCAAAATCATTAGATGAAATCAATAGGCTGGAGTCAGCCAAGGAAGTTCTGCTGGAAAAGCTTACGGAGCTCAAAAGCACGAGCCACGATATTGATTCACTGAACCGACAACAGAGAGAACTGGTTGCACGTCTGGAATCTTTATCCTGCGATGCACCTTTAACCGGTTCAGGGATAACTATTACGGTGAACGTTCCTGACGGTGCGTTCTTGGGTTGGGACTGGCCCATAACACTGATCAACAATGCTTACAGTGCAGGTGCACTGGGTGTGTCTGTGAATGATGTTAGGCTCAGCCCTAAGTGGTACGCGTATTACGAAAGTGGGAAACTGCATGTTGAGGGTAAAACATTGAGCTCGCCATTTGTTTTTGACATTGTTGGCGAACCAGAATCAGTATTGGCAGCTATGTACTTGCCCAGTGGCGTTTTTGACACACTACAGATATGGGGGGTTAGAATAGAGCATGAACTCAAACCAGAACTCACAATCCAAAAATGCAATCGTTAGGAACTTAGTACTCGCAGTCTCGGTGATTGTGGTAGCAGTGGTCGGCTTCTATTTTGGCATGAAATACGGCCAGCGCAGTTCGTTTTCTGCTTCCCAGGTTCGCTACATAGGAGTTCTCGTTTTAGTTGTGCTGGACGCCATATTCGGTGGTATTAGGGCTGAGATTCAAGACATGTTTGACATTGTCATATTTGCGTCCGGTATTGCCGTGGGTGGGCTAATGGCTGTGTGGCTTTTGTTCTTGGGAGATTTGTTTGGTATTGATTTAAGCTTGGCTGCTGTAGTAACATTTGGAGGTCGCATATTCCAAAATGTGTCCATTATTAGGAGAATATTGATTGAGAAGATAAGGAGGGCAAGGTGATGGAGGAACGTATTCCGGATCTGTGGGAGGGTATCCAGGCTCAGATAAAAGTAGTGGGCATTGGCAGCGCTGGAAACAATGCTCTTAATCGCATGATACGTGAAGGCATTGACGGTGTAGAGTTTATTGCCATGAACACTGATGTTCAAGCTTTATCGAAATGTTTAGCGCCACAAAAGCTGAACCTGGGGCCCAAACTGACAAGAGGTTTGGGGGCTGGTTTAGATCCCGAAAAGGGTAAAGCAGCTGCTGAAGAAAGCGTTGAAGAAATCAAGAAACTTCTCGAGGGCGCCGACTTGGTTTTCATCACGGCTGGTCTGGGTGGTGGCACTGGTACAGGAGCAGCTCCCATTGTGGCGAGGGTGGCAAAGGATGTAGGAGCTCTGGTGGTGGGAGTGGTTTCAAAGCCACATCCCTTCATTGAAGGGACTAGGCGCTACAAAATCGCAGAAGAAGGACTTCGTCAACTGGCTGAACACGTGGATGCGTTGATCCCTATTTCCAATGAGAACATTTTCAAGATGGGGAACTCTGATATGACTTTGGATCAAGCATTTAGTTTGGGAGACCAAGTACTCATGCAGGGTGTTAAAGGCATTTCGGAAATCATACTAAAGCCAGGATTCATAAACGTCGATTTTGCGGATGTACGGATGGTGCTCGAGAATGCGGGTACAGCTGTTATGGGTATTGGTAGCGCAACGGGTGATAACAGAGCTGAGAAAGCTGCACAGCAGGCTATTTCTTCGCCTCTGCTGGAGTTTAGGCCAACTGGCGCTAGCAGGCTGCTCTACAACATAACTGTGAAACCCGGAAATATTACCACTAAGGATATAACCAGTATTGCAGAAATATTCCAACAAATTGTCAGTGACGACGCGCTCATTAAGTTTGGTGTTGTGTACGATGAAGAGTTAGAAGACAGCAAAATTGAAGTCACACTCATTGCTAGTGAATTCAAAAATGAAACCACTAGAACGGCCAGTTTTGGTGCTTCAAAAGAACAGCCAGTAAAGGAAGTAAAACGAGTTACCATCCCCGAAATTTTCGGTAGATGAATTGGAAGGAGCAGCAGGAGCTTAAGCGTATTAAAGCCAGTGAGCGTTGGTTATGGCAGCCACGCTTTTACGGGGATGATACTGAACTTGTAGTGTTCCCAGGTTCTTACCATATTGGTGTTGCGAACCTGGGGTACCAGTTTTTGATAGGCAGGTTAATACAGCTTAATAGGTCTTTCGACCGCTTTTTCATTGATCCGCGCTTGTCTTCTACCACAAGCTTTGATACGGAGCGTCCTATTCTGGATTATGCTCGTTGGGACGTAACGCTTCCTTTTGAAGAGAACCTACTTGAGCTCATAAAGCTCCTAGTGAAGCTTGATGTGCCTCTGGATGCATCTGCCAGAGATTTTCCCGTGCTGAATGTGGGCGGGGCAATGTCTCTTATTAACCCAGAACTGGTGTCGTTCATAGCTAATGAAGTGTTTGTGGGTGAAGCTGACGAAGAATGGCCTGAGAAGAGAAGTAGATTAGAGCCAAAAGTGGCGAAGGACTTTGGTGTGCATTCAGTTGTTACAAGTCCACGGAGTGTGTTCAAGGATACCATGTTAGTTGAGATCGCACGAGGTTGTATGTGGTCCTGCAAGTTTTGTTTCTACAGACAAGCCTATGGTCCTATCCGATTCGTATCAAGGGAAACCGCACTAAAAACCATGACGATGCTAAAAGAAAAAGGTTTTGACAAAGTCGGATTCATTGCTGCTAACGTTAGTGATGTTCCCTGGCTAAAGGACATTCTGAACCATGCAAAGAATCTTGGCATGAAAGTCAGCGTCTCTTCATTAGCAGTGGAAACACTTTCGGAGGAAGTCATGGAACTTTTGAGAACGCTTGGTGTACAGCAGCTTACTTTGGCAGTGGAGCACGGAGATGAGAAGGTCAGAAAGGAACTTGGTAAACCTTTCTCCGATGAAGATTTAATCCGCACGTTAAAATTAGCTGAGTCTTTGGGATACAAAGGGGTAAAACTTTACTTCATAAACGGAGTTACATCTGAGTGGAAATTCAATGCAGACAGTGCGATTAGACTGCTTAAAGACATAAGACAAACCGTGAGAATGTCCATAAAAGTATCCGGGTCTGTGTTCGTGCCAAAACCTGGCACTCCCATGGAAGATGAGCCCTTTCCACCAGAGCAGTTAATTGATATGGAAAGGAAGGCCCTTTTAAGCAATTCGCCAGAGGTTTCCTTCGCATTTGAACCTTATTGGGACGCTCAAAAAGAGTTCGTCCTGAGTCGATTGAGGGCAGAAGATTTACCCAGGTTTGTGTCAATTTTAAATGAGAAAGGTGAACGGAAGGCAATCGAGTTTCTTTCTGAAAAATACAGCAGTTAGAGATTGCCTAAGTGTTATCATATATTTACAACCGGCAAATTATGATATTGAACTTTTCCAAAAAGGAGCGGTAACGATTGGGTACACAAGTGAATGATATCTTACCAAATCTAGGAAATATGCGGGAGGATGGCCATGGCTAAGGAAAACGAGAAGTACAACAGTACTATAAATCTACCAAAACCCCTGTTACGCATGAAGGCGAACCTACCACAAACTGAGGAAACATGGTTGAAGTTTTGGGAAGATAATAGTGTTTTTGAGAGAGCACTCGAAAAACGTAAGGATTCCCCTTTGTTCGTTTTACACGATGGTCCTCCTTATGCGAACGGGGATATTCACTTGGGAACTGCACTAAATAAGATTCTGAAAGACGCCGTTAACAAGTACAAACTACTTCGTGGTTTCAGAACTCCCTATGTTCCCGGTTGGGATACTCATGGCTTACCCATTGAACAGCAGGTGACTAAACAGACGAAAATAAACCCTGAGGATTTTGCTGTAACTGAATGGCGTGACAAATGCAAGGATTTTGCACTTTCATATATTGGCAAGCAGATGAAAAGTTTCAAGAGACTGGGTGTTTTAGGCCTGTGGGAAAACTACTACGCTACCTTTAAGCCGGAATATGAGGGAAAAGAGCTAGAAATTCTGGCTGACTTGGTTGAGAGAGGATTCGTGGTTCGAAAGAGGCGTCCTGTTTACTGGTGTCCGCATTGCAAGACCACGTTGGCAGAAGCTGAAATTGAGTACCGTGAGAAGGTTTCACCATCCATTTTTGTGAGCTTTCCATCCAAGAACGGTTCTTACAAGGCCATTGCATGGACTACTACCCCTTGGACTTTACCGGATAACGTAGCATTAGCTTTTCATCCTGAAGAAAACTATGTGTTCGTCAGCGTAGCCGAAAACACATACGTGCTTGCTGAAAAGCGCTTGGAGAAGGTTGCTGATGTGCTTGGTTGGGTTGATTACGAAGTGGTGGCGTCAAAACCTGGTGCCGCCTTTGAAGACGAGCGTTTTGAACATCCAGTCTATGATGACAAAGAGACAGTCGCTATTTTAGCCGATTTTGTGTCCATGGAAGATGGTACAGGTATTGTGCACATTGCACCAGGTCACGGTGAAGAAGACTACATAGTCTGGGAAGAAAAGGGACGTGACTTTCCAATGATGATAGATGATAGTGGTCGTTTTACCGAGCAGGCTGGATTCTTGGCTGGTGTTTTCTATGCTGATGCAAACGATTTGGTGCTTGACCTTCTTACTAAAGAAGGGAAACTCCTGCATAAGGATAAAGTAACACACTCATATCCCCATTGTTGGAGGTGTCACAATCCAGTTATCTTCAGAGCACTGAGTCAGTGGTTTATTGATGTGGACATGTACCGTGATGAAGCACTGCACGCATTAAAAGAGGTTCAGTGGATACCCGCTGGCTCTGATGCCCGTATTAGTGACATGGTAAAGAGCAGACCTGATTGGTGTTTGAGTCGTCAAAGAATTTGGGGCGTTCCTATACCATCGATAAAATGTAGCCATTGTGGCCGTTCAATTCTGGATCCGCGTGTGGTCCGCAACGTGGCCACTGCCGTGAGAAAGGATGGATCTAACATTTGGTACTCAGAGCCTTTGGAAACGTTCTTGCCCGGGAAAATTGAGTGCCCTGAGTGCGGTTCAACGGAGTTTGAGAAAGAATATGATATCTTGGACGTATGGTTTGACAGTGGGGTAAGCCATTTTGCTGTTCTGGAGCAGTATGATGGACTTCGTTGGCCTGCTGACCTCTACTTGGAGGGTTACGATCAGCATCGTGGTTGGTTTCAGACCAGCCTTCTAACGGCTGTACCACTTCGTGGACGAGCTCCTTACAACACCGTATTGTCTCATGGATTTGTCCTGGACGAGTCAGGGAGAGCCATGTCCAAGAGCATGGGGAATGTGATTGATCCTTCTGAGGTTGTTGCTAGCGTTGGAGCTGACGTTTTAAGGCTGGCACTGCTCATGAGTGATTACACCGCTGATATCCAGGTGGGACAAAACATTTTTAACCAAGCTTCTGAGATTTACAAAAAGATAAGGAATACGTTCCGATTCATGGAAGGCAACTTGTTTGACTTCCAAAGCTCTGACGAGGTTCCGTTTGAGGAGATGAAGCCGCTTGACAGGTGGATCTTGAGTAGATGGACGGACATGAAAAGAAGGCTTTCTTCTGCTTTTGATGATTATGAGTTCTACGGTTTTGTGAGCGTTTTCCATAGCTTCTGCGTGAAAGAACTGAGTTCAATTTACCTTGATGCCATAAAGAGTAGATTGTACCTCAGAAAACCCGATGACCAGGAAAGGCGAAGTGCACAGACAGCTCTAAAGATAATGGCTACGGAGTTTCCTGTGCTCATAGCACCCATGCTTACGTTCACTGCCGAGGAGATGTGGCAGGCATTAGTGAGCAGGGGCTTGGTTGACGAAGAGTCAGTGTATCTGTCAGATTGGCCTAGCTCCGTTTTCTTTTTGACGGAGGAGGAATCGAGTTTTTGGGAAAATGCGCTTCGGCTTAAAGAAAAAGCGAATGAGCAGATGGAAAGACTGAGGCAGGATAAATCCATAGGTCATTCTTTGGATGCTTCTGTTATTGTTTACGGAAATGGAACAGATTTTCTCTCTCATTCCGAGTGGGCTGAGTTCTTTGTGGTTTCTTCGGCTCAGATAAAGAACGAGGGAAAAGAGTGGGACATAGAAGTGGAAAGAGCTTTGGGAGTGAAGTGTGCTAGATGTTGGAGGGTTAGGGAAGACGTTGGCTTAGATCCTGAGTATCCTGATATATGTGGAGAATGCTTGGACGATATAACTGGATAGTGCTGGGTGTTTACGGCTTCCTGGCGGACAGAATCTGTAAGCATGTGGTCCTAAAGGGAGGAACCTATGTTATTAATGAAGGCGTTTCTTTCGGTATTGATTTAGGAAAGAGTACCAATATTCTGGTAGCTATTGCCATGTTGCTAATGTTGTGGGTCACGCTGGGGGAAAGGAAGTACTTGTGGCTTTCGTTTTTCGGTGCTCTGGGAAATGTGCTTGACAGGTGGTTATATGACGGTGTGGTGGATTACATAAAAATAGGAAAGTTTCCTTGGTTCAATGCTGCGGACTTTCTCATTGTGCTCGGACTTTGCCTATGGGCGATGAAGCAATTAGGGTTATTACCGGAATAGCCGACCGAGAAAACAGGCTTGACTTGGCTTTAATGGAGCTCATAGATGATGAGGGTATTTCTCGGACTTGGGTGCAAAACAATATTAAGGCTGGTTTTGTCAAGTGCAACAATGAAGTGGTAACGAAGCCCTCTTTTAGGGTGAAAAAAGGCGATGTTTTAGAAATAGCTCTAAGGACGCGAATAAGTGAACTTGAACCTGCTGACGTGGAGTATTCAGTGATCTATCATGACGAACATTTAGCTGTCGTCGACAAACCGCCTAATTTGGTGGTACATCCCGCTCCCAGCGTGAAAGGAGTTACTCTTTGCCATGGATTGCTCAAGGATTTTCCACAAGTGAGGAACGTGGGTAGCGGTGAGCGTCCGGGCATTGTGCACCGACTTGATAAAGACACTTCTGGACTAATGCTTGTAGCTCTTTCTGAGAAGGGCTACGCGGGTCTGACAAAGATGATCAGTGAAAAAGCTGTTGTTAGAAAATACCTGGTAGCTGTTTGGGGTGTGGCAAATGCGCCTTTTGACGTGGATGCTCCCATTGGTAGGGACCAGAGAATTCCAACACGTATGGCCGTGGTACCCCATGGAAAGAATGCCCATACGCGTTTCAGACCAATGCAGTGCTTGGAAAAGGTGAGCCTACTGGAGGCTGAGCTTTCCACTGGCAGGACACATCAGATTAGGGTTCATTTGAGGCATGTGGGCCTTTACGTTCTGGGAGACCCCGTTTATGGAAACGCTGAGAGCCGTTTGTTGGCGCCCAGAGTGTTTCTTCACAGCTATTACTTGGAACTGCGGCATCCTGTTACGGGGGAGCTTTTGAGGTTTGTCAGTGCTCTGCCTGAAGATTTGGATGAATGTTGGCACATTTTAGGAGGCGGTGACATTGTATACCCTACGGTTTGTGCGTGACAACGAGGAGTTAATCAGAGAGGCATTAAGAAAAAGACAATATGATGAATCCATCGTCGAACAGCTGCTGGCTCTAGATGAAGAGCGAAGGAGAGAAGTTACTGCTCTGCAAGAACTGAACACGAAGAGAAACGAGCTAACTGCTGTGGTTTCTAAGAAAAAGAAAGCAGGAATTGACGCTTCTGAGGAAATACAGCTGCTAAAGGAGCTCAAAGAAGATGTTTCAATGAAAGAAGCTGTTGTATCTGAACTGGAAGTAAAGATCCGGGAAATACTTGTGCAGTTACCCAATATCCCACATGAATCGGTACCAGCTGGAAAAGACTCTTCGGAGAATGTGGAAGTGCGTCGCTGGGGAGAACCTAGGGTTTTTCCTTTTCAGCCACAGCCTCATTGGGTTATAGGCGAGAATATGAACATCTTGGATTTTCAAAGAGCTGCTAAGATATCTGGCTCGCGGTTCGTGGCTTATCAGGGGTTGGGTGCGCTGCTAGAGCTCTCCCTGATTAATTTAATGGTATGGACTCACGTGAAAGAGCATGGTTACACGTTTGTTATTCCTCCCTATCTGGTAAAAAGTGAAACAGCTTTTGGAACAGGACATTTGCCAAAGTTCAAAGACGAGATGTATTACTGTCCTGAGGACGACCTTTATCTCATACCAACGGCGGAACTTCCCATGGTGGCTTACCACAGTGGTGATGTCTTGTCTGAGGCAGAGCTGCCTAAACGGTATGTGGCTTACTCTGCCTGTTTTAGGAGGGAGGCGGGAGCCGCGGGAAGAGATACCAGAGGACTTATAAGAAGACATCAGTTCAACAAGGTAGAACTCATAAAGATTACAAGACCTGAGAATTCCTATGATGAATTGGAGTCCATGGTTAACGATGCTGAGTCCATATTGCAGCTCCTGGATCTGCCTTACAGGGTCGTTTTGCTGTGCACTGGTGACATGGGATTTGCAGCCGCCAAGACCTATGACATAGAAGTGTGGATGCCTTCCTATGGCCGCTATGTGGAAATATCTTCGTGTTCCAACACGGAGGGGTTCCAAGCTCGAAGAGCTAATGTGAGGATGCGCAGACCTGATGGTTCCATGGATTATCCGCACATGCTTAACGGATCAGGCTTAGCCGTGGGTAGAACTTTGGCCGCTATCATGGAGAATTACCAAAAAGAAGATGGAACGTTCGATATTCCTGAAGCACTGAAGGCGTTCATGTTCTCTTAACTCAGCCACGAAGCCTGTTGTTTATGGAGTAAAACCTTTGAAGAGCATAACGTCACGTACTACTTGCCTAAACCAAGGTGCGGCAACGTAAACTGCTAAGGACGGACTTATCTTCTGCGGTCGATCAATGCTGAGAAGCAGTATCATTTCAGGGTTGTCTCCAGGCAAAAGGCCCACATAAGAGTAAAGCCTGTCGGTTTGATTGTACCGACCGTCAACAGGGACTTGTGCTGTGCCTGATTTTGCCGCCACGTTGAAGTACTTTCCTTTGTAGGGAACGGCGGCTGCAGATACGGTGGGAGTTGCAATGGTTTTCATGATTTCGCGTACAATGTTGGCCGATTCAGCACTAACGACCCTGGTGGGTGTTGCAGTGGGGAATTCGATGTGCTGTTCCCCCAAAGTGATGCTTTTAACCAATCTCAAATCATAAAGCAATCCATTGTTAGCAATAGCCGTGTATGCTCTGACAAACTGCAGGGGTGTGAGAGCAACTCCCTGTCCAAAACCAGCATTGAGAAGGCTGGCTTGTGTATTCTGAGGCAGAATGGAATTGGCTTCTCCAGGGAAACGCAGGACGGGCTTATCCATGCCGTAGCGTTTCAGGCCAGTTACTAGCCTTTCATAGCCCGTCTTCTTTGCTACCGTGGCCATGTAAATATTGCTGGACTGTTGCAGGGCCTTTGTCAGATCCACCGTTCCAAGGAATTTCCAATCTTTTATGGTTATCCCATCGATCTGAGTAACGCCTGGAGAATAAACAGTAAAAGAAGTATCGATGGCACCCAAATCAAGGGCCCAAGCCATGACCAAAGGTTTAAAAATCGAGCCTGGTTCAAATAATTCCTGATATAAAGGTGAAGCACCTGACTTACTTCTGCTAAAAGCTGACGCTGCAAGGATGTCACCTCTGTTGGATATAACTACTATCCACGCTCTTTCAGGTCCCAATTGATCTGCAATTTGAGAAACATAATCATCGGTAATTTTCTGCAAGCCTGCGTCAATGGTTGTCTCCACTGTGGGCTGTGTGGAGGTCTTGGAGAAAACGAACCTGGTGCTCAAAACCATGTCAAGTGCAGCTTCAAGTCCGGTGTTGCCTCCGGGTGTGTGTGCGCCGATCAGGAATCGGGTGTTCTCTGCTTGTTGTCGTTGTTCTCTGAGTTCTACCCAGGCATAGGGAGTATCCACATTTATGTGCGGTAGAGACCTTATTTCTTCACACTTAAGCTGCACGATTTTTTCGAGTTCCTCGTTGCAGGAACTCTCGAGAAGCGCTTTAGGTCCCCATAGCCGCTTTGTTATGCTGGAGCTGTTGTAGGCGATGGCACCTCCGTCCGAGGTTATTGAGCCTCTCAGAATCAAAGAAGGTGACAAAGGTTTTTCCGCCTGATCATGGATGTACTCAATGGACGTAAAAACTGATAGGAACATGATTACAAAAGCAGTAAAAAGCAGCAATGGTATCATTACGTACCGTTTCACGCTTATAATGTTAGCATGCAAGATGCAGAAGTCGAGAAAGGAGGGATGTCATGATAATAACTGTCACGTTGAACCCCGCTATTGACATGTGGTTGACCGTTCCCGCTTTGGAGAAAGGAAAGTTTGTACGATCAGAAAAAGAGCGTTTGAATGCCGGGGGTAAAGGCGTAATCATCGCCAGGATTTTGCAGAAATTGAACATGGGGCCGGTGGTTGCTTCAGGCATTCTTGCTGGAAGGACAGGCCTGACGCTAGAGGATTATCTTTCCAGAGAGAAAGTACCCGCAAATTTTGTCTTTTTACCGGGGTTCGACACCAGACTGAACATTGAAATTGTTGACAACACGGACAATTCAGTTACTCAGATAAACACAAGTGGGCCCTCTGTGTCTGAGGAACACGTTCAACAACTGGTAAACAATATCCTGCGCATAAGTCATGCTGACGATCTGGCAGTGCTGGCAGGTCACGTGCCTGTGGGTCTATCAGAGGACGTGTATGTGCAAATATCAGACACATTAATGAAAAAAGGTCTGAAAGTGGTGGTTAACGCAGGTGCGCAGTTTGTGAAGCCTGTGTTGGAATCCAGTAGTGATGTTGGAGTAGTTCTGGATCCCAAAGGGCCCAACGGATTCCAGATAACTTCGCTGGATGACGAGGTTGAACTGGTCAAGAAATACCTCCAAGATAGACCAGTTTTGAGTTTCTCTTGGTCAAATACGGAAAATGTGATCGGGATGAACGGAAAGATTTACCATGCTAAAATAGTCAATCCAAACATTAGAACACTTTGGGGAGCTAACTCAGCACTGACTGCGGGCTTGGTGCACGGTATTCACGAAGGCTTAGCTCCTGAAGAAACCATTTCTTTGGCCATGGCAATGGCTTATTATGTGGCACGAGATCCGTGGGCACTCTTCGATAACCCGAATCCTTCAGATGACATTGCCAAGCTAAGAGAGTCCATTGAGGTAAGGCTAGTTTAAGCTCCTTACCTCAATGGAGTAAAATGTATAGTCTTTGTTTAGGGGGTTTAACGTTCAGCTGTCACAAAGGCTTCTTCGTCGTAATAAAGCTCGTCTGACAATACTACCGTTCCAGTAACAAGGGGTTTCAGATCTTGCACAGCGTAAACCCTGTAGTAGTCAGAGGTGTAGAAGTAAATATCGGGTGCTCCCACGTTTACTGGAGCTTCGGTCACGACTCTGAAACCTTGCGTAAGCAAGTCCTCCGGATCAAGGTCATACTCATGGAAATCTCTGATTATATCAGTTATTACAAAACCCATGTCCAAAAGTCTTTTTTGTATCTCGTACCACTTTTTCCTGCTACTTTCCAAGTGGGTCAATCCGAAATAACCTGTGGAATCTTCTCCACGTAACCCTTCGGCGCATCTGGATAGGAAGAGCGTGATCCCGTCAATGGTCTCCACTGGATCGGTGATAAAGACGTCAAACGATCTTTGAAGTTCCTCCCTAAAAGGATTCTGCACATCGTAAAGCTCTGCACTTACGTTCTTGAAACCTAAACTCTGAGCTTTTCCGTTTATGTATTCAACTAATCTCTTATCAACTTCTAGTACCTTAACACTTCTTGGAAAACCTGTGATGCCCAGAGCCAAGGATGTTAAGTCATCGTCTCCGACGATTAGTATGTCTTTATTCTCCAAGTCACCAAAGCGGTGTATGAGTGTGACACGTCTCATGGTATCTTCAGTGATCACATATCCTTGGTCATAGTCCTTAATGGCTTTGGGACGATCATTAGTTATTTCTCTAAACTGTTTTGACCAGTTCTCATAAGGACCCTTTAATAGAATTGTTTTTCCATGGCATGTGTCACAAATAGGTGACACATATGGCGATAAGTGCTCCTGAGCAGCCAAAGCTTTTCCTTTATCAGTTAGGGTGAAATGATGGTTATGACTGTTAATAAGACCCTCTCTTAACAAACTTGTCAGCTCTTCTTCGAACTTTGGTAAACTGTCGTCCTGAAATCTGATCAGTTCCCAGTAGGTCTTATCACCGGATAACAAGGCTCTTATAAGATTTTTCCTGATTCTAGTCATGGGGTCACCTCCGTGAAAAATTAATCTGCTAAACCTTAAAACGCTATTTACTTACAAGTACATGCGTCTTTGCAGCCAAAGTGGTGCTGTTTGCGTTTATATAGTATAAATTATACATGATGGCCATAAAGGGCGTTGGAATTGATATTGTCTCCTTGAGCCGGTTCGAAAAAGTACTCATGAAACATGGCGAAAAACTGCTCTCTAAGTATTTTGCCGAAGAAGAAAAGCAAATGTCAACCTCTTCACTGGCGGCTCGCTTCGCTGCCAAAGAGGCAGTCAAGAAAGCGTTGAATACCCCAAGTATTCCGTTCAGGAACATAGTTATTTCTTCTCCAGCGCGTCAGGCTAAAATCGTCGGTTATGAAGTTCAAGGCAGAGTGTGGGTTTCCATAAGTCATGAGAAAGATAACGCCGTGGCCATAGCTGTGTGGGAGGTTGTTTAGTGTGATTCCCCTAATTGGAAGCGACATGAAAGACCTGGAAAACGCTCTTTTTGGAGCTTATCAAGTGGAGCCTGCTGTCCTAATGGAAACAGCAGGTAGAAGTGTGGCTGAGCAGGTTATGCGGATGGTAAATCCAAGAAGGGTGGGTGTAGTGGCTGGCAAAGGTAATAATGGTGGTGATGCACTCACCTGTGCTCGGTTTCTTCTAGATGCGGGCAAAGAAGTCAAAGTTCTAACTTTGGAAAGTCTGGAAAGGTCGCCGCGGCTATCTTACTTGTTGGATAACGGAGCAACAGCATGTAAAAGCATTAAAGAGCTAATTGATTGTGACGTCCTTGTTGATGGCTTGTTCGGATACGGCTTTCGACCGCCTTTAGGGGATGAATATACCACTTTAATCAATGAGATGAATGCTGTGTCATGCCCCGTGGTTAGTGTTGACATGCCCTCCGGTCTTACTGCTCAGGGCTTGGTCAACGTTCCCATAGTGCAAGCAGATCTCACAGTCTTTTTAGGTTTACCTAAGCTAAATGCTCTGACCGGCTTGGGTTTAGTGCGAAGCGGTGAGTTTGTCTTGGAAAGTCTTGGATACGGAAAGTTTTTCGAAAGTCATGTTTCCACCACGGCGTACTTGATTGAAGATGCTGATGTGGAAAGAATCATGAGAAGTGGGAGAACGAAAGCTTATCATAAGAGAGAAGCGGGACAAGTAACCGTCGTCGCTGGATCAAAACATTTCCCTGGAGCAGCACTTTTGGTAGCCAAAACGCTGGTGCTCATGGGTACTGGGCTTGTGTATGTGAAAGGTGACGACTATGCAGAAGAATTTGTAGTAAAAGCACTTCCTCAAGTGGTAAAGGGAGAAGGGCCTGGTGTAAGCGTAAGAATTATTGGCCCAGGCCTTGAGGATATGTCTTTGGCTGCTCAGATGGCTGCCACGCCAGCGCCGAAGGTCATAGACGCAGCAGCTTTATGCGCGGAGGTTTTAGAGCATGCGAAGAACGCAGTTATAACGCCTCACGAAGGTGAAGCAGCACGACTCCTTAATATGAGCGCAGAGGAAGTAAGGACCAACCGGTACGAAGCTGCAAGACGTCTCTATGAGCAATATGGACAAGTTGTTTTGTTAAAGGGGCCAGGTACTATTGTTTATGATGGCGAGAATTTCATGGTAATACCCATTAATGAACCGAGATTAGCTACCGGAGGTACGGGCGATGTCTTGTCTGGTTTAATTGGCTTTTTTCTGTGCAGAGGGCTAAGTCTGGCTAATGCAGCTGTGGCTGCTGCCTATTTGCATGGGAAAAGTGCCTCGGAGTTTTCCGCTGGCTTAGATCTGAACCGATTCATAGAAAAGATTGCTGAAAACTGGTGGGCTCGTTATGACGATTGACGAAGCTGCTGTCTACATAAGGAATAATGTGGACATAGTAGAGGTGGTTTCTCGTTACGTAAGTCTTAAGAAAGTTGGGAGGAACTATTTTGGGTTGTGTCCTTTCCACAGCGAAAAAACTCCCTCATTTAGTGTTAACCCTAGCAAGGGTATCTTCAAGTGTTTTGGCTGTGGGGAGGGCGGCGACGTCATCAAGTTTCTCTCAAAGATCGAAAACACGACCTATCGCGAGGCAGTAAAGATGCTTGCCGCGGAGCTTGGTATTGCCATTGATGAGAATACGGAGACTGAAAAAATCTTGGAGGTGTTAGAAGAAGCCCGGCGGTTGATGAATGGAGTACTGCTCACCAGGAGTGGTGCTTTGGCACTGAGCTATCTTAGTAACAGGGGACTAAAAGCTGAGACAATAAGTACTTTTGGCCTGGGATATGATCCCACTCGTGATTTCTTGCAGAAGGCGTTGGCCAAAAAGGGCTTTTCCGCTGATCTGGTGAGAAAAGCTGGGCTTACGAATAGCATCGGTAACGACTTTTTTGGTGGAAGGATCGTCTTCCCCATTGAAAATATGAGCAAAAGAACTATAGGATTTGGAGCAAGAACTTTGGACGATATCAATCCTGTAAAGTACTTGAACACAGGTGAAACTCCGGTGTTTAAAAAGTCTCTTGTACTTTATGGGCTTACTCAGGCTTTGCCCAGTATGGAGAAGACAAAGTCTGTTGTCCTGGTAGAGGGGTACTTCGATGCCGTGGTGCTCAGTCAAGAGGGTTTTCCAAACGTAGTGGCCATTTTGGGTACGACGGTCACCCCTGAACAGTCTCGCTTGCTCGGCCGAAAAGTAAGGAGAGCTACTTTCCTTTTGGATTCGGACGATGCTGGTATTATGGCTGCTTTTAAGGGTTGTTTTGTTTTACTGTCGCAGAATGTGGAACCTCTTGTGGCTTTGCTGCCCGAGGGAGTGGATCCGGACGAAATGGCACTAAGATCCAAGAATAAACTCAGCGAAGTTCTTTCAGCACCGCTGGATTTGCTGAAGTTCTTGGAATTTTCTTCTACTAAATACTTTGGTGGGATGCGCTCCCCGGAATTTCTGGAGGCATTGTCGCAAAACTTAAGGGGCCTGCCCACGTCACCGTTGTTAGAGATGGCTATTAATGAGCTTGGAGAAAAGCTGGGTTTAGAAGCGAAAACTCTACAGTCTTTTCTGTCTTCCCGGGGATCAAGGTTCAAACATGATGAAGAAGCTACTACCAACGCTGTTACCACAAGAAAGCCCGTAGACGTTGAAAGCATTGAGGAACAAATGGCCAGGCTTCTCATAAACACCCCTGAGCTGAGTAACATCCTAATCGAAGATGAGTATTTTTACCCGTACACCCCTGGACTTAGGGAAGTTCTGGATGCTATAAAGGACTGGGATCCTGAAAAGCATACAGCTCAAAAGTATGTGGAACTGTTTCCTCCATATTTGAGGGATTTGGTGGAAGAATCAATGTTGGAGAATTTTGGTACATATGAGCAGAAGGAGAAAATGTTAAAAGAGCTTCTGGGCCGTTGGAGGGTGAAAGATTTAGACAATTACATTGGCAAACTTAGAGCGCAATTAGCTAACTCTCATGACGAAGGTTTGCTGGAACAGTTGCAGGAGGTTCTCAGCGAACGCGATGAAATAAGTAGGCAGCTTCAAGGTTTAGAATAGTAAAGTGCGATTAAGCATGCTGGTTTTTGGGTATACCTTGTAAGAGAAGTCCGTTTGCAGAGGTGGTGTATCGAATAATATGGCAAGTAGAGGGAAAAAAGCGAAGAAGGATCTAACTGAAGAGTTAGAAAACCTCTACAACAAAAAATTTGGTTTGATGGAGGAGGATGTTGATTTGCTCATCAACAGTTTGAATCCAGAGGATCTCGATGTTGATGAGATCGACATGTTCCTCGAGGAAAAAGGGATAAGTATTATCCCTGAGGAGCCCAGAATTTATGGGGAAAGTGTTTCTTATGAACAAGGCCTTCCTGAGGAGGAAGAGCAAGTAAGAGAACTTATGCAGGTTTACCTGCACGATGTGGGTCAATATGATCTTCTTACGGCTGAGCAAGAGCGCATATTGGCTCAAAGGATTGAGAAGAACGACGCAGCAGCACGTGAGGAACTCATAAAGAGAAATTTGCGTCTGGTTATCTCAATCGCTAGAAAATATACCAATAAGGGCCTCAGCTTTATGGAGCTGATACAAGAAGGCAACATTGGACTGATCAAGGCTGTGGAAAAGTTCGACTGGAGGAAAGGTTATAAGTTTTCCACTTATGCTACGTGGTGGATTAAGCAAGCCATCACTCGTGCTTTAGCCGACCAATCGAGACTAATCAGGCGCCCTGTGCACATGGTGGAGGCATACCACCAATTCCAGAAAAAATTGAATGAGTTATATAACCAGTTGGGTAGGGAGCCTACTGTTCAGGAATTAGCTGAAGCTCTGGGGTTCAGTGAGGACAAAGTGTTAGCACTTAAGCAGATGTCCAATCCAGAACCGCAATCACTAGATGCCACTATTGGGGATCAAGATGACAGTAGGGTTCAAGATTTTGTACCCGATACGGGCGAAGGTGCAGCTGATAAGTACTTCTGGGAAGAAGAACGTAGACGGGTCCTTGAAGAAGTCCTTGGCACCTTAAACAAACGAGAAAGAGAAATCATTGAAATGCGCTATGGTCTAGTGGACGGCGTGGAACACACGCTGGAAGAGGTTGGGGCAAGTTTCAACATTACACGTGAAAGAGTTAGACAGATTGAAACGAAGGCTTTAAGAAAACTGCGTCATCCTACTAGAATTAGAAAGCTGAGGGAATATTTGGATATTGAGTAATGAAAGAGCGCTTTAAAGTTGAAGCTCCATTTGAGCCCAGCGGTGATCAACCCGAAGCCATAGGGAAGCTTTGTGATGGCATAAGAAGAAATTTTAGATTCCAGACTTTGCTTGGTGTGACAGGTTCTGGAAAGACATTTACCATGGCAAAGATCATAGAGGCTTTGAATTTGCCAACGCTAGTTATATCACCAAACAAGACCTTGGCGGTGCAACTTTATTCAGAGTTCCGGGAATTCTTTCCTCAGAATGCCGTGGAGCTTTTTATGAGCTATTACGATTACTATAGGCCCGAAGCATACATTCCTGAAACTGATACCTATTTGCCTAAAGATGCTGCAATAAACGAAGACATCGATAAGATGCGTCTATCGGCTATTTCTTCCCTGTTATCCAGACGCGATGTGGTGGTAGTGGCGTCTGTTTCTTGCATTTACTCTTTGGAAAATCCGGAGGTGTTTGCGGGTTCTGCTTTCTCTATCACTGAAGGCATGAAAATGGATACAAAGCTTTTCATGAGAAGGCTTTCTCAGATCAGTTATGAAAGAAATGACATCGAGCTTAGACCTGGCAACTTCAGATCCAGGGGTTTCAAGGTAGACGTCTTCCCTCCTCATGCACAAGGAATTATTTCCGTGGTCTTTGATGATGACATTATCGAAAGCATTTACGAAAGTGACCCGCTAACCGGGGAGAGGTTATTCTCTTATCATTCCTACACGTTTTTTCCCTCGAAGTACTTTATTACCTCGGAACAGTTAATCAGAAATGTGGTAGATCAGGTCATGGTGGAGCTGGATAAACAAGTTAGGCAGTTTAAAGAGGAAGGTAAATACATAGAAGCACAGCGCATTGAAGAGCGGACCAAGTATGACATGGAAATGCTTTTGTCCACTGGCTACTGCAGTGGTATCGAGAACTATTCACGCTATTTTAGCGGACGCAAGGAAGGAGAAAGGCCTTACACCTTACTGGATTATTTCCCTCGCCCTTACCTAATGTTTATTGACGAAAGTCACCTAACTATTCCTCAAATCAGGGCCATGTACCACGGCGAGATGCAAAGAAAAGAAACACTGGTGCGATTTGGATTTCGCTTACCTTCTGCTAAGGACAACCGCCCACTGAATTTTGATGAGTTTCTGTCATTGGTGGATAAGGTAGTATTTGTCAGTGCAACTCCAGGACCGTACGAATTGGAGGTCTCGCAGCAAGTAGTGGAGCAGATTGTCCGTCCCACGGGCTTAGTGGATCCCCAGGTTGTGGTCAAGCCAGCAAAGAACCAAGTGGAGGATTTGGTTAGGGAACTTACGCGAGTAGTCGAACGCGGTGAAAGAGCACTGGTCTTGACACTGACCAAGCAGATGGCGGAAAAACTCTCCACGTATCTGAGTTCATTGAAGTTCAAAGTCAGGTATTTGCATTCAGAGATTGATGTCATTGAACGGTCTCAGGTTCTAAAAGAACTGAGAACAGGTGTAATTGACATCGTTGTGGGGATAAACCTTCTCAGAGAAGGGTTGGATTTACCAGAAGTTTCTTTGGTAGCTGTCTTGGATGCTGATAAGGAAGGATTCCTCCGTAGTGAGCGTTCTCTAATACAGATGATCGGTAGAGCTTCCAGGAATGTGAATGGTATGGTTATTCTATATGCTGACCAAGTCACCGACTCACTGAGGTCTGCTGTAGATGAAACAAACAGGCGCAGAGAAAAACAGTTAGAATACAACAAGGAACATGGAATAACGCCTCAAACAGTGCGGAAACGTGTTATTGATTACTTAGATTTTATAAGTGGTGGAGCGTCAGGAAGTCGCATGACAAAGGAAGAAGCAAACGCCATGCTTCTTCAACTAGAGCAAGAAATGTATGAAGCTGCTGAAGCACTTGAATTTGAAAAAGCCATAGTTATAAGGGATAGAATCAAAGAGCTAAAACTCGCGTACAAAGTCTAAAAAGGCGGTTTTTTCCAGTCTTAAATCCCATTGAGTAGCATTTTGGAACAGTTGGTTTGCTGTTCTGCCATTTAAACAACCTTGTAACCAGTGCAAACGGTGTGATATAATGTCAACCTGAAATGGTTGACAAGGAGAAATTGGATCGCTATGTTCGTCTGTTGGATCTTTACGGAAAGCTGCTGGGTAGGACTGAGTACGAGATTGCTCAAGCTTACCTTTACTACGGACTTTCGGTGATTGAAATTGCCTCGCAGCGAGGAACGTCACGACAAGCTGTGGCTAAACAATTGGACAGTGCAGTAAGAAAACTGGAGCAATTTGAAGAGAATGTGGGTTTCCTGAGATTCGTAGATCGTTTAGTTGACGAGCTGCCTGAGTCGGAAGGGCAGAAGGTTATGAAGATTTTGGAGGAGAATTGACATGTTTGAGGGTTTGGCAAAGCGAATACAGAATGTGTTCGCCCCATTTGGTTCTAAGGGCTTACTAAAGCAGGAGGATATTGACCAGTTCTTGAAGGACTTGCGCTGGCTTCTCATTGAAGCTGATGTTAGCCTTCCCGTGGTCAACGAACTTGTGGAGCGTTTACGTGAAAAGCTAAAACCCCAGACAGGTATCGTTTCGCCTCAGGACTATCTTCTAAAGACTGTTTATGAGGAACTCACAGCCCTTTTAGGTTCCTACAGACCTTTAAAAGTAAACCCCAGAGGCATATCGCTCTACGTACTTGCAGGTTTACAAGGATCTGGTAAAACAACCACTGCCGCTAAGCTGGGCTATTTCTTGAAACGCAGTGGCAAGTCAGTAGTTTTGGGGGCTGCTGACTCGTTCCGTCCTGCTGGTGCTGAACAGTTAAAAGTGCTTGCGAACGAAAACGGCCTTTACTTTGAATCTTTCGTTGAGAAGGGCAAAGTAGATATTGGTAAAATCCAGAACTTCATGAAAAGAAGCCTTCACGATGTATTGATCTTGGACACTGCAGGTCGTCTTCATGTGGAGACTGACATGCTTCAAGAATTGAGCATGATAAATAAACAGCTCAATCCCCAAGAAGTGCTTCTCGTTGTTGACGCCATGCTTGGTCAAGAAGCAGCGAACATTGCGAAGTCTTTCAAAGAGGCTGCTCCTATTAGCGGTGTGATCCTGGCTAAGGCCGATGGCGATGAGTTAGGTGGTGCTGCTCTGTCTGTGGCATACGTTTCTGGAGTTCCCATATTGTTCATGGGAACAGGGGAGCACATAAAGGATTTCGAGCCATTCGATCCTAGTGAAACCGCTGCCATGATTCTCGGCATTGGTAATCCTAAGGCCTTTTTAAGGAAGATCATGGATCTGCAGCGTGAAATGGAAGAATCAAAGCCCGCTACAAAAGGCAAGGATGAGAAGTTCGATATGAATACGCTCTTAGAGGCTTTTGAGTCCATAAGCAAGGAATCACTCATGGATTACATGGCAAGAGCTTTGCCCGTGAATGCCAATCTTGATCCAGAAGCGCTAGAACAAGGAAAAAACCGTATAAAACGTATGAAAGCCATAATTCAATCCATGACACCTTATGAAAGAAAACATCCAGAAGTACTCAATGCATCTAGGAAAAGAAGGATAGCTGCTGGAAGTGGCACCACGGTGCAAGAGGTAAACATACTGCTAAAGCAATATGGAAGCATGAGGAAATTCGCTAAAAACCCTGCTCAGCTGAAGAAAATGCTGAGGGGCGGTCTAATATAAGAGGAGGTGCAACAAGTGGCAGTAAAGATGAGATTACTCAGAGTTGGAGCGAAAGGTCAACCTTCCTACCGAGTGGTGGTAGCAGATGAGCGTTCTCCACGTGACGGACGTTTTATCGAGATCGTGGGATTCTACAATCCCAGAACAGAACCGGAAACCATCCAGCTTAAGGAAGATCGTGTAAAGTATTGGCTCAGTGTTGGCGTCAAACCCACCGATTCGGTAAAGGTTTTGCTACGCAAGTCTAACATCATTTCTTAGTTAGGAGAGTGATTCTTGTGCAAGTCAAAAGAAACGTTGTTATCAAAGGTATTGTTACACCGTGGCTCAAGGATGATTTGAAGGCAAAGGCCAATGCGTTGATCAAGCAAACTGAGATCGAAATGCAGACTTTGGAACGTCAGCTGAGGCAGTTATCGGTAATGGTTCCTGGTGAAAACGATGCTCAGAAGAACCTCATACGTCAGCAGCTTCAAATCGAGCTTAACGACAGGGAAACTTTGGTTAGGCAGCTCAGATCTGATCTGGCCAACATTGACAAGCTACAAGACGGAGAAGAGGTTGTGTATGCAGTTTTGGAAGGCTATGTCGATCTTCAGCCTGGAGACAGATTTGAAGAGAAAGTAAATAACGCTGAAATAGTTATCAAAGACGGAGAAGTTGTTGAACTGAGAAATGCCTAAGGACAGAATCTGTTTGGGCCGGTTTGGCAAAGTTTTTGGCCTCAAAGGTGAAATTTACTTCAACCTTTATGGTTCCGAGGACATACTTCGTACTACTAATGAGTTTTACTTAGAAGACGGGACCTTGTTAAGGCTAGAAAAGCTCCGCTTGGGGCCTGATGGAAGGTTCGTGATAAAACTGCGCAACTACGAGACTCCTGAAGCGGTGGAACCTTTTGTTAACCAAAAGGTTTACGTAAAAGGTCGACCTGGGCAAGGTGACACTTATACCACAAGCGAGCTTCTTGAAATGGAAGTAGTCGTTAATGGGCAAATTGTAGGTCGTGTTTTGGACCTCCAAGGGACTGACGAAGCTCCTTTCCTACTATTGGAAATAAACAGTGAGCCGAGACGTGTTCCTTTTACCAAGGAAGCTTTGAGTATCGATCGAGAAAAGAAAATAGTAATTGTTACCAGTGAGGAGTTTTTAGTGTGAAAAAGTTCGCAGTGGTCACACTGTTTCCTGAGGTTATTGATTGTTGGCTCCAGTCAAGTGTGATAGGAAGGGCTCGTGGTCGCGTTTTTGATGTGCTCTATGTAAACCCCAGAGACTTTGCTAAGGATAAATACCGATCAGTGGATGATTACATGTTCGGTGGTGGGTCCGGTATGCTCATGAAGTATGACGTTATTAAGCCAGCTTTGGATCATGCAAAAACCTTGCTGCAAAATCCACTAGTGGTGGCATTAAGCGCGGGCGGAAAGGTTCTAAACCAAGAAATCTGCATGTCGCTGAGCTCTTATGAAGGCGACATGGTGTTTCTTTGCGGGCATTACGAAGGTATGGACGATCGTATTTTAGACCATGTGGATTTAGAGCTTTCTGTGGGTGACTACGTTTTGAGTGGAGGAGAATTAGGAGCTGCCGTAGTCATGGAAGCAGTAGTTAGACTTCTCCCAGGATTCGTGGAAAAGAGTGACAATGTAAAGAAGGAGAGCTTTACTAATGGTCTCTTGGAAGAACCGCAGTTCACACGGCCTAGGGAGTATGAAGGTAAAGAAGTGCCAGAAGTACTACTTAGTGGGCACCATGAGCGCATCGAACTTTGGAAAAGAGAGCAACGCATAAAGAGGACCCTTTTTCAAAGACCAGACTTGATCATGTCTGCTAAACTGGAACCCACGGATCTTGAGATTCTTAGGCGTGTTCTAGCGGATATGGAAAAAGTGAAGAAGGCGGTATTCGGTGAGTAATACAGGGAGTACCAACAGTTTGTCCATTGCTTTGCTACACTATCCCATGTATGATAGGGAGTACAAGATTGTTACAACCTCAGTAACCAATTTGGACATTCATGATATTGCCAGGCTAAGCAGGACATACAACCTGTCAGACTTTTGGGTGGTTACCCCTGTCAAAGCACAGCAGGAAATGGTGAAACGTATTATTCAGTATTGGGCGTCTGAAGAGGGTAGAATTTACAATCCTCACCGACATGAGGCTTTGTCCTTGGTTCGTGTCATGGACGACATTGAATCAGTGGTTAAATGCCTTGAGGAGCGCGAGGGGAAAATTCCTAAGCTTGTGGCTACCGATGCTAGACCCTATCCGAATATGGTAAACTATGATTTTGTTAGGGATTTAGTAAGTGCGAAAGAGCCTGTGGTCCTGGTTTTGGGAACAGGTCATGGAATCGCATACGAGATGATCAGAAAAATGGATTATTTTCTTACGCCCATACGACCGAACCGAGATTTCAACCACCTATCTGTCAGATCGGCAGCGTCAATTCTGGTGGATAGGATCATTGGAGACAGCCTTTAATTAAGGAGGGTTAGAAATGGATATCATTAGAAGAATTGAACAAACCATGATGAGGGAAGATTTGCCCCCAGTCGAAGTTGGAGACACGGTAAGGGTAAAGTGGAGATTCACAGAAAAGGACAGAAGCGGAGAGGAAAAGAGCCGTGTACAAGCATATGAAGGCATCGTAATCGCGAAGAAAGGTACAGGGATAAGTGAGTCCATAGTGGTAAGGAAGATCTCTTCAGGCATAGGTGTGGAAAAAGCCTTTCCTCTTCACAGTCCCAACTTGGTGGACTTGGAAGTGGTTACTCGGGGAAAAGTCAGGCGTGCGAAGCTTTACTACTTGCGTGAGAAGAAGCACTTGGTTGTGAAAAAGAAGAGCAGATTTTAAACATGTCCAAGAAGGTCGTTAGCGAGCTTTTCCAGTGGCTCGTGGCTCTGGTATTGGCTGCAGCCATAGTTATTCCCATAAGGGTGTACGTGCTGCAGCCGTACCGGGTTTACATGACATCCATGGTCCCAGCTTTGGAACCAGGAGATGTTGTGATAGGCTTGAAAAGTGCCATTGTCGGGGACGACATAAAACGCGGGGATATAGTCATAGTGGGTGGTGCTTTTAGTAACGGCGAACTTTATGTAAAACGTGTCATAGGGCTGCCTGGCGAAACCATTTCAATTAACGACGGCGAGGTTTACATAAACGGTCAAAAACTTAAGGAGCCCTGGTTGCCTTCTGATGGTGGGTTTAGCTCTTCTGGTGAACTGTCTGAGGTCAAACTTGAAGAGAATCAGTATTTTGTTTTAGGTGATAACAGATTCGCTAGTCGTGATAGTAGGTCGTTTGGTCCCGTGACAAAGCAGGACATAAAAGCCAAAGTTGTTTTACGTATTTTCCCGTTAGACAGGATTAGGAGCTTCTAATGAGACCGTATCCCAGTTGGGAACTGGAAGAGACACTTTTCGGAAGGTCAGTGGTGGGCGTAGATGAAGTGGGAAGAGGTGCAGTGGCTGGCCCGTTGGTAGTTTGTGCCTTGCGTTTCAACAACTTCCCAGAGGTTACCTGGCGTGATTCTAAACAGATGAGTCCACTACAGCGTAGGTCAGTGTTTTCAAATATCGTTGAGAACAGCCATTTTGGCATTGGACTTGCCGCTCCTTGGGACATTGATAGGTTGGGAATAAACTTCTGTCTGGGTAAAGCTGCTGAAGAAGCGCTAGATCAGGTACCACTTGAGGATGCCATGGTTGTGTTTGATGGAAAGAAACCCTTGACAACGAAGGTTCCTGCTTATCAGTGCATGGTAAAAGGAGACACTTTGTTACCTTCTGTGGCTGCTACCAGCGTAGTTGCCAAGGTAATCCGTGATGAAATAATGGTCTGCTTGGATTCGGTATTACCTGGCTATGGTTTTTCTGCACATAAGGGGTACGGAACCCCAAGACACTTAGAGGCCATTGAATGTTTGGGTGTTACAGCCCAGCACAGACGTTCTTTCTTGAGGAAAGTGCTTGAGCAGGCACTTTTCTGAAGACCAGGTAGCGTCTTTTTTAGCTTCTCAGAAGTACCGCATTTTGGATCAAAACGTAGTATTTCCCACTGGTGAAATTGACATTGTAGCGTCAAAGGGGAGAATGTTGGTTTTTGTGGAGGTTCGATACCGAAAGAACTTTGACGCTGCAGAAACAGTGGATTTGAAGAAGCTAGAAAGAATAATGCAATGTGCGTATTTATATACTGGTGGCGAGGGAAGTTACCGTGTGGACGTTTTTGCTTGCGGTCCCAAAGGCTGCCATTGGTACAAAGGGGTGAGACTTGATGGATGTTGTGAAAGTATGGAGTGGCTTAACCTTTGGTGACCGTTTTGTTCCTGTTGAAATCCAGATAACTTACGGTGCTGGACTTCCTGCCTTTCACATGGTGGGTATGGTTTCTGAAAGCGTTGAAGAATCGAAAGAGCGTGTCCGCTATGCATTAAAGTCTGTAGGAAAATCCATACCTCAGGGCAGGGTAATGGTGGCTTTTTTACCCAGCGAAGTGACGAAGAGCGGTGCACATTTTGATTTGGCTCTTCTACATGGTTTTTTGAAAGGTAACTCAGAGCGGCTAATTGTTGGGGAGGTGGCACTGGATGGCACTGTTAGAGCCACAGTCCAAAGCCTTCGCGTTATCGCTGCTGCTTACAACAGTGGCACAAAGCAGTTCATATGTCCTCGCTTGCCTAGAAGTGTACTCAAGCTGATGCCCGAAGGAGATTTTTTCATGGTAGAACATGTTTCCCAGCTTCTAAATGGTGAAACGTCAACTGCTGTGGAAGATGAGGGTGATACCGAATGCCAAGGCAAGGTTGGATTAAATGATGTCAGGGGGTCTGGCATAAAACGAGTTGCCATGATAGCTGCAGCAGGCTGGCATCATGTTCTGCTTATGGGAAATCCCGGTGTCGGGAAAAGCATGGTTGCTGAACGCATGGTTGGAATTATGCCTCCCATGAGCAATTCAGAAAAACTTGATTTGCTGGCAAGCACGGGCAGTTTGCCGGACCACCGACCTGCCCGTTTTACTAGTTGGAATAGTACTCCCGCTGGTTTTTTTGGATCAGCGAAAGGAGCGCCTGGTGAAGTTACGTTTGCTCACCGGGGAGTGCTCATCATGGACGAATTCCCGCAGTACAGAAAAGACATTTTGGAGGGTCTAAGAACGGTCTTGGATTGTCGAGCAGTTTTGGCTTCCTACGGAAGCCAACGCCTTACTTGGCCAGCCGATTTTTTGTTAGTTACCACATCGAATCCGTGTCCTTGTGGTTATTTGGGACATCCCAAGAAAGTTTGCAAAGATTCACCAACAAGTGTCATGAGGTATCTGGGGCGTCTAAGTGGGCCCGTGGCTGACCGTATTGACATGCACTACTGGGTTAAAGCTGATGAGCCAAATGAGGATGTAAACGCCGTTGAAGAAAGAATATGCAACGTGTGGGAGTTGCAGAAAAGCCGTTGGGAGTCAGAAGGTTTTGTTCATGCTGGGCATATCCCGGGTGAACGGGTGGATGAACTTGTTGAAGTAAGTGGCTCTGTTAGGAAACTACTGGACGATTCAGTAGAAAAAGCAGGACTTTCACGCAGAGAAAGACACAAAATCCTGCGTCTGAGCCGGACCATAGCAGATCTGGAAAAGGAGCATGATATCGGTATTAACCACCTAATTGAGGCTATTTCCTATCGCCAGGTGATTCCGTGGCTGAGGAGCTTAGTTCCGTGACCAGCGATTTTTACATGTTGAGGTCAGACGATGACATCTTCTGTGGAAGGCTTGAAGAGCAAGCACTAAACCGCCCTTTGTACGTGAAGGGTAGTTTAATAAAGCCTCTGGAAAAGACTGTGGGCATTGTGGGGACTAGGCATGCCTCCAGCTATGGTTTGAAAGTGGCTTATGAGCTTGGTAAGTACTACGCAAGCGAAGGTTATGTGGTTATTAGTGGACTTGCCTACGGGATCGACCAGAAATCTCACGAAGGTGCTTTGGAAAAAGGGACCACGGTTGGCGTGTTAGGGCATGGACTTGATTTTCACTATCCCAAATCCACTCTTCCATTAAGGAAGAGCATAGAAGAGAAAGGTTTTGTGATCACTTGGTACAAACGTGAGCAAGGACCTCGCAAAGCATTTTTTAGAGAAAGGAATTGGCTCATAGCGGCTCTGAGCGATTTCGTCGTAGTTGTTGAAGCTCCCATAAAAAGTGGGGCTTTGATCACTGCGAATTTTGCCTTGCAGATGGGCAAAGAAGTTAAGGCAGTACCGGGCGACATAGACCGCGATAGTTCCGCCGGTAGCAACATGCTCATTTTTGACGGAGCAGAGCCAGTCTTAGCCATTCCAAAAGACGCTGATGATCAATACAAGTCTTGTAAAACGGTTCAAGATCTAGTCGCAGCCGTGGGAAGTTTGGTGGAAGCAGGGCAACTCATAACAAAATGGCAATCCACCGGCAAGGTGATTCTTGAAGGGGAAATCATACACTGGGTTTGATTACCCTAATTCAAGCTCTCGTTTTAAGGAAAAAGGCGTGTTCTTAGCGTTATTCTACGTAGTGTCTTGTAGAATATGATTATGGATGTTTGGGTTATCGGTGGTGGGCTGGCAGGCTGCGAGGCGGCCTTAACATTAGCCGATCTGGGCTTTCCAGTTATCCTTTTTGAGATGCGTCCCACTATTATGACCCCTGCCCACAAAACGCCTAAACTGGCTGAGTTGGTGTGTAGCAATTCCTTGGGTTCGCTTTCTCCTGAAAACGCAAAAGGTGAGCTACTATTTGAGCTAACAATACTCAGATCATCCCTGGTGAATTTGGCGTTTAAAGCAAAGGTTGGCGGTGACAAAGCTCTTGTCGTAGATCGAGAACTGTTCTCTACGTTGGTGGAAGATGCGGTTCACACTCATGCGAATATCACCGTGGTACGTGAGAAAGTTGTTGAAATTCCCAAGAATGTGCCCTGCATTATAGCACCTGGGCCTTTGATAACCGAAGATCTCCTGCATTTTTTGGAGGAGTGCGAGGGAAGATACGAGGCTCAGTATTACGACGCTACTAGTCCCAGTATTCTCACAGAAACCATAGATTTGAATTATGCTTTTTGGGGAAATCGTTTTGGAGAAGGTAATGACTACTTGAACGTTCCTTTATCCAAGGATGAGTATTACTGGTTCGTCGAGCAGCTGTCGAATGCAAGGGAAGCTCAGAGGCATGATTTTGACAAGGTTGACACGTTTTTCGAGCGGTGTTTACCTGTTGAAGAGATAGCGCGCAGAGGGAAAGAAAGCTTGGCTTTTGGCCCCATGCGTCCAACAGGGCTTGACATTCCAGAAAGGTTTCATGATGTGTATGCTGTTATCCAACTAAGAAAAGAAAACGCTTTTGGGACCATTGTGAACATGGTGGGATTCCAAACAGGAATTTCTCACACGGAGCAAATCAGGATTTTTAAACAGTTGCCTGCCTTTAGGAATGCAGTTTTTGTTAGGTTAGGGCAAATACATCAAAACAGGTTTCTACCTGGTGCTGTAAACAGATTCTTTCAGAGTAAGACGAATGATCTTTGGTTTTATGCAGGTCAGTTTACCGGAACTGAAGGATACTTGGAAGCCATCGCAGGGGGACTTTGGGCTGGCATTAACTTAGCTCGCTTGCTTAGAAATCAGGAGCTAATTGCCCTTCCCGAGGAAACCATGCTTGGTGGGTTGGTGACCTACATTGAACAAGTTCTGCTGGAAGTCAGACAGCCCATGGGAGTGAACTGGGGATTAGTTCCACTTGTTGAAGGGAAGAAAAGCGAAAGAAAAAGGAAACGCGTTGAGCGTGCAAAGGCGGCTATTGAGTATGCAGCTAGAGAATTGGGCAGAGCTGCTTGACCAGTTCTTAGATTCTTTAAGAGCATCTGGCTATTCCGAGCACACGCTAAAAGCGTACCATGTAGATTTAAGGCAGTACTTCACATTCACCACAAGTCTGGATCAAAAGAACGTTGATGAGTACTTGATGCACTTGTCAAGGAAGGGCATGGCATCAGCATCCCTGAATCGATTCCTATCGTCTCTTAGGAAGTTCTGTAGTTTCTTGAAAAAACACGGTTATGATGTGCCAGTTATGGAGCTTAGTGGTTTTAAGACAGGTATTAAAGTTCCACGTGTTGTTTTAAGGGATGACATTGGTAAACTTTTGGATTTACCTGAGAACAATCCTATAGAAATCAGAGATAAAGCTTTGGTGTGGTTCTTGCTGGGCACGGGTACAAGAATAAGCGAAGCACTTTCTTTGAATGTGGAGGACATTGATTTTAGGACAGGCAGTTGTCAGGTTCTTGGTAAAGGGCGTAAAAAACGGACGATCTACATTCCATCGAAAGCGTTAAAATTGCTAAGAAGGTACATGGAGGCATTTAACTTGACCCAGGGTCCACTTTTCTTGAATATGCAAGGGCAAGCATTGACAGACAGAGGGGCCAGGTACATCTTGCATAAAATTAGCACAAAATACGGGCTGCGGGACTTAGTACATCCTCATACGCTCAGGCACACATTTGCCACTAATCTACTCGAAGAAGGCGCGAACCTACGAGAAATACAGGAACTTCTTGGGCACAGCAGTCTACGTTCTACTCAAATATACACCCATGTCTCACCAGTCATGGTAAGAGAGGCTATTGAGGCCATGCGAAAGGAGGCCAAGAACAAACCATGAAAGTGTGTTTTAAAAACGTTTGGTATCCTGATTACGAAAAGAAGAACCTGGTACGTGGAACATTTTACGTGGACGGAGAAAGGATAACTTTCAGCGAGCCAGAACACATAGATGCCATGTTTGCTGATACCCTGGTTACCCCAGGGTTTTTTGATGCCCACAGCCACGTTGCCATGAGCTTGTTTAGAGGCGTTGGCGATGATGTAGACCTGGATCGGTGGCTTAATGAGTACATTTGGCCTCTTGAGGCAAGGTTAAATGATGATTACGTTTATTGGGCCTCGTTACTTGCTTGTATGGAACTTGTCCGCAGTGGTGCTACGACGTTCCTTGATATGTATTTCTGGGAAAAAGCTACCTTGGAGGCTGCTAACGAGGTGGGTATCAGGCCTATTTTCACTCCAGGTATTATTGAAAGGCCTGGTTGGGAGACGGCACTGCAACGCACAGAAGAGTTAAGGGATTTAGGCGCATTGGTGGGTGTGGGGCCTCATGCGCTCTACACGGTTTCCATGAACATTTTGCCTGATGTGGTAAAATTCGCAAAGAAAAACAAATTATTCTTGCACATGCATCTTATGGAGACAGCCTCCGAAAAGGCGTATATACATAACGTTTTAGGTGAAGAATATCTTCGTAGGCTTGAAGAAATTGGATTCTTCGAGGTACCTGTGGTTTTTGCTCATGGTGTTCACCTTTCTGATGACGATTTGTCCTTTTTAAAAGACAAGAACGTTGTTGTGGCCCACTGCCCTCAAAGCAATATGAAGCTTTCTTCAGGGCTATTCCGCTGGGATTTAGCTAAGAATAACGGAGTTTCTGTGGCCATAGGTACGGATGGTGCTGCTTCTAATAACAACTTGGATTTTGTAGAAGAAATGAGAACAGCGGTACTTTTGGCTCGCGGAGTATCTGGAAAACCAGATGTGCTTTCTCCCATGGAAATTCTTGAAGCTGCCACCTCTGTGCCGGCAAGAAGATTGGGTTTGGCGTTGGGTGAGGTAAGAGAGGGCTATCTTGCAGACTTAGTGGTCTGGGACGTGGAGGATTTATCCATGGTCCCAGTGGATGACCCACAGGACTGGCTGTCCCATGTGGTTTACTCAGCTGGAACTCAGGCGGTGAGTGATGTCTTTGTTCAAGGGCGTTGGGTGCTTCGCAGTAAGTCGTTCGTGGGCGTTAACGTGTCAGAAGTGGTAGAGCAGGTGAGTAAAAGACGTCGTGCCATAAGAAAGGAGGACTTAATACGGTGAAAATTGGTGTCATTGGAGGATCCGGAATTTATAAGATTGAAGGTGTGCCTTCTACGGAGATTAGCGTGAATACGGAATACGGAGATGTAACTGTGTTCGTGGCTCAGGTTGACGGTAGAGAGGTTTATTTCCTACCTCGGCATGGCTTAGGTCACTCCGTTCCACCTCATTTGGTAAACTACAGAGCTAACATTCGTGCTCTTCAAGGTCTTGGAGCTCAGAGAGTTATTGCTACAAACGCTGTGGGAAGTTTAAACGCTGAAATTAAGCCTGGAACAGTGGTATTAGTTGACCAGTTCTTGGATTTTACGAAGGGGAGAAGATCCACGTTTTTCGAGGAGGGAAAGGTGGTCCATACTGATATGACTAATCCTTATTGCCTTGAAATGATCGAAGTGGCTTCAAAGCTTCAGACCCCTTTCCCCCTGAGGAAAGGTGGGGTCATGGTGGTCACCGAGGGGCCGCGGTTTGAAACGGCAGCTGAGGTGAGAGCTTTTGCCATGTTAGGTGGCGATGTGGTTGGTATGACTTCCGTGCCTGAGGTAGTTCTTTCCAGAGAAGCTGGGATGTGTTATTTGTCTCTGGCCATTGTAAGCAACTTCGCTGCTGGATTGCAGGATCAGGTAAGTCATGAAGAAGTTCTCGATATAATGGACAAACTTAACGCTCAGGTGCAGATGTTCATACTGGATCTCATAAAAGCCATGCCGGAGGAAAAGCACTGTGCATGTCCCCGCAGGGCATGATTTCTTTTGAGGAGGTGCGTGTAAGATGCGCATTGTTATGGGTGCAGATCATGCTGGTTACCAGCTAAAGGAAAGGCTAAAAGAGAACCTCATAGAACTTGGTCACGAAGTAGTTGATAAGGGTACAAACTCCATTGAGTCTGTGGATTATCCAGACTTCGCAGCTGAAGTATGCACTGATATCACGAAAAACGGTGGTTTCGGCATACTCATTTGTGGAACAGGAATTGGCATGAGCATAGCTGCTAATAAGTTCCCTGGCATACGGGCCGCACTTGCCTATGACCTTTACGCGGCAAAGAAAGCTCGCCAGCACAATGATGCGAACGTTCTGTGTTTGGGTGGTAGGGTCCTTGGACCCGACTTGGCCATGGAAATTGTACAGACGTTTCTGAATACTTCTTTCGAAGGTGGTAGGCACCTAAGAAGGATAAGAAAGATAGAAAAGATCGAGGAGAAAAACCTGGGTAAAGGATGTGAAGCTTAAATGAGATATGACCACATTGAGGAGGAAGATCCAGAAATCTTTGAACTTATGAGGCGTGAGGTTATGCGTCAGACGGAGACGCTTGATCTCATCGCGTCAGAAAACTTGGCTTCTGAGGCAGTTTTAGAGGCCACAGGTTCCGTTTTTACCAACAAATATGCTGAAGGGTATCCCAATGCTCGCTACTATGGTGGGTGTGAAATAACAGATCAGATCGAACTTTTGGCAATCGAAAGAGCGAAGAAGCTTTTTGGCGCTGATCACGCCAATGTTCAACCGCATTCTGGTTCTCAGGCGAATCAAGCCGTCTACTTGGCTTTTCTCAAGCCGGGAGACACCATCCTGTCCATGTCACTCGCGGCAGGAGGTCACCTTTCTCATGGTGCTCCTGTTTCCATGACGGGGAAATGGTTCAACATTGTTCATTACGGGGTTGATCCCATAACCGAAACTATTGACCTTAATGAGGTAGAAAAGTTGGCATTGGAACATAAGCCAAAGCTCATCATAGCAGGGGCTTCAGCCTATCCCAGGTTCATTGATTTTCAGGGGTTCAAAGAGGTAGCAGACAAAGTGGGTGCCATCTTAATGGTGGATATGGCGCACATTGCAGGCTTAGTAGCTGCTGGTGTTCACCCAAGCCCCGTTCCATATGCTGATGTGGTTACTACTACCACTCACAAAACATTGAGGGGCCCCAGGGGTGGACTCATACTGTGCAAGGCGGAGCATGCGAAAGCCATAGATAAGGCCGTTTTCCCTGGTGTACAAGGAGGTCCGCTGGTTCACATTATTGCGGCAAAGGCTGTTGCTTTTAAAGAAGATTCTGATCCTTCTTTCAAAGAGTACTCTGCCCAAGTAGTAAGAAATGCGAAGATCATGGCAGAGACTTTTGCTAGCAAAGGTGTGAGAGTAGTTACAGGCGGAACCGATAACCACCTCATGCTCTTGGATGTTACATCAGTTGGTCTCACCGGTAAAGAAGCGGAGGAACTGCTTGCTGAAGTGGGTATCGTGGTTAACAAGAATGCCATTCCCTTTGACAAACTTCCTCCTCGGGTGGCCAGTGGAATTAGGATTGGTACCCCGAGCATAACCACTAGAGGACTTAGGGAAGAGGAGTGCAAGCTTCTTGCTGAAAACATGAGTGAACTATTCATCACCAGGAGTGACGAGACAAAGAATCAACTTAAAGGTTTGGTACAGGAACTGACAAAACATTACCCGGCATACAAGGGGTGGTCCTAGGTGCTCAGCGTGGTCGATCATCCCTTAATTAGATACAAAGTCACTTTGCTTCGGGATAAGAACACAGGACCTAAAGAGTTTAGGGAGTTGGTACAAGAATTAGCAATGTTCCTCACTTACGAGGCTACTAAAAATCTGGAGCTTACCGAGCAAGTAGTCGAGACCCCGTTGGCTAAGACAACGGGGTTTGTACTGTGTAGGAAGATTGCCATCATACCCATTCTTAGGGCAGGACTTACCATGGCTGAGGGTGTGCTTAAAGTCATCCCCAATGCAAAGGTGGGACATGTTGGCCTTTACAGGGATCATAAGACGTTGAGGCCAGTGGAGTACTATGCAAAATTTCCTACAGGTATTGAAGACATGGTCTGCATCATACTTGACCCCATGCTCGCTACTGGCAATTCCATTCGATACACCATAGATCTTCTCAAGCAGCAAGGGGTTTCTCAAATAAAGGTGCTCTCCATAATCGCTGCACCAGAAGGCATACGTAATGTACTCTCTTGTGGAGATGGCATTGAGCTTTACCTTGCCGCAGAGGATGAAAGACTAAATGAGGAAGGTTACATCCTTCCCGGACTAGGTGATGCCGGTGATAGACTTTTCGGCACAAAGTGAGCTCTATCTTTTTGGACTCTTAGCAGGAGTGGGCACCTTTCTGCTAAGCTGGGTGCTTACTCCTTTAAGTATTAAATTCGCGTGGAGGTATGGCTTTTTAGATTATCCTGGCGAACGTAAGGTTCACCAGGATGCTACACCCAGGGTAGGGGGATTGGCAGTGGTGCTTGCCTTCACCTTGGGTGAACTTTTGTTTTGGCACGCCGCGCCACCTCTTGGTTACGGTGTGTTGCTTACTGTACTTTTGTTTTTCTTTGCCATGCTGCTTGATGATAAATACAATTTACCAGCTTGGGTAAAATTCTTGGTTCAAATAGGAGCTTCTGCCGCGGTAGTATTTATGGGCGTTAAGATAGGTGTGGTTACCTTGTGGGGAGGCCGTTATGCGGTGTTCCCCAGCTGGTTAGCCACGACCATATCTGTTTTGTGGCTGGTACTTCTCTCGAATGCTATCAACCTCATAGATGGACTAAATGGACTGTCTTCAGGTATCAGCGCCATAGTGTTGATTTTTGCAAGCATCATAACTTTTAAGAAAGGAATCTTTACAGTGGGGTTGGATGCATTGATATTGGCTGGAGCCGTTCTAGGATTCCTGCCCTATAACTTTCCTGAGGCAAAGACCTTCATCGGCGATTGCGGTGCGCAAACGTTGGGTTTCATACTTGGCATTTTGTCCATTGTTGGCACGTTCAAGAGTACTGCTGGAATTATATTCTTGGGTTTCTTACTTCTGCTCTTCTTGCCTGTGGAAGATACGCTTTCTGCATGGTTTAGGCGTCTTGCGTCGGGACAGCATCCGTTCACTGCAGATAGGAAACATTTGCACCATAAGCTTCTGGAGTGGGGATTGACGCCCAAACAAGTGGTCATATTAATGTACTGTGCTACAATTGTTCTTGGTATAATCGCACTTTTGTTGATGGGGTGGGTAAGCTGAAGAAAAAAATTGGTTTGGTGGTAGGGACACGTCCCGAAGCCATAAAAATGGCTCCTCTTTACTTGACTTTACGAAAGTTCTTCGAAGTGGACTTCATAGCCACCGGACAACACAAAGAAATGTTTTATCAAGGGCTCAGTCCCTTCGGGATAAAACCTACGGTCGATCTGATGATCATGGAGGAAAGCCAATCGTTAGAATCAGTCCTGTCAAAAAGTGTTACAGGTCTGTCCTCTTTGTTCAAAGAACGGAAATATGATCTGGTGTTGGTTCACGGTGATACCACCACCACACTAGGCGGTGCCTTGGCAAGCTTTTACAACAAAATACCTTGTGGGCACGTGGAAGCTGGTTTGCGAACTGGAGACCTGAGCTATCCTTATCCGGAGGAGGCTAACAGAGTCCTAACTGACGACCTATGTACTGTTTTGTATCCACCTACTCAGCTTTCGTGGGAAAACCTTGAGCGTGAGGGCTTGGGCAATAGGGAACATTTGATTACGGGGAACACTGTTATTGATGCCCTCATGATCATGCAAAACAAATGGGGCATAGAAGCCACCGACAAGGAAAACCTAGTGGTGGTAACGGCCCACCGCAGGGAGAACTGGGGGTTACCTTTGGAAGAAATCTGCCACTCTGTCAAAGACTTGGCTTTGGAATTTACCGATTACAAGTTTGTATTCCCAGTGCACTTGAACCCTGCCGTCAGGAAGACTGTTTTTGGTATTTTGCAGGATGTGGATAACGTTCAGCTGACAGATCCTATGGAGTACGATGAGTTCTTGAGGCTCTTATCTAAGGCAAAAGTGGCTCTAAGTGACAGCGGGGGCATACAGGAAGAAGGGCCCCATTTTGGCGTGCCAGTGGTTCTTCTTCGCCATGTGACCGAGCGACCCGAAGGTGTACCGAGAAAGATGGTATTCCTTGCTGGTCCCGACGCTGAAAAAATAAAAGAATACTTCCATTTTGTGGTTCAGAATAGGTGGTGGGAATATGTTATGTCTCAGTCCAACCCCTATGGAGACGGTAAAGCTTCTGAAAGGATTGCAAGTCATCTGGCTTACCGTTTTGGTTTAAGTGATGTTGTTTTTTCCAGATTCGAGGAGGTGTTTTGAAGAAGATGAGTGTTTTAATAATAGACGGTGGAACTCCTCTAAAAGGTAGAGTAACCGCTCAAGGTTGTAAAAACAGCGCTTTAGCCATTTTGGCTGCAGCAGCTTTATGTGAAGATAGAGTGTACCTGACGAATGTTCCTGACATCGGCGACGTGAAAACCATGATGGGCATTTTAAGGTCTCTTGGGTACAAAGTAACATGGGGTAATGGACTCACTATAAAACCTGGCGTCATCAAGAATTACGACCTCACGCACACGGGAGCAGGGTCCATAAGGGGTTCTTTGCTTTTCCTGGGTGCGCTACTTGGTCGTTTGGGAAAAGTGGTTCTACCTATGCCCGGAGGTTGCAACATTGGAACAAGGCCCATTGACCTTCATCTGAAGGGTCTCAGCCTGATGGGCGCAGATCTGGATATTCAGGGCGGTAACATTGTTGGAGAAGCTCCCGGGGGTCTAAAGGGAGCATACGTTTACCTGGACTTTCCCAGTGTGGGTGCTACCGAAAATATAATGATTGCAGGTGCTTTGGCCAATGGTGAAACGACAATTGAAAACGCAGCTCAGGATCAGCAAGTTGTTGAACTGGGAAAGTTTTTGATGGCTTGCGGTGTGAAAATCCATGGTCTTGGAACCAAGGTTATACGTATTAAGGGAAAGAGAGAAATAGGTGGTGTTACGTTTAGAATATCGGGCGACAGCATTGAAGCTGGAACTTATGCCATAGCTGCGGCGGCTACCAGAGGCACAATTACGGTGGATGGCGTAGACGTTACGTTCCTTAGACCACTACTTTTCAAACTGCAAGAAGCCGGTATTGAAGTTGTGGTAACAAATGGTCACGAGGTTACGGTACTTTCCAGTCCCCGACCCAAGGGAATAACGATCAAGACCATGCCTTTCCCTGGTTTTCCCACTGATTTGCAGCCGCTGATGATGTCGCTTCTTGCCACTGCTGAAGGTAGGTCAGTGATAACAGAAACTGTCTACGATGGAAGAATGGGACACGTAAGTGAACTTTGGAAAATGGGAGCAAACATCGAAGTGGAAGGCAATACTGCGATCATTACTGGTGTGGAAAAGCTCACCGGTGCTCCGGTCGTTGCTAACAATCTTAGGGCAGGTGCTGCTTTGGTTGTGGCAGGCTTGTCTGCGGAAGGCAGAACAGTGGTCTACGGCATGGAGCATGTTATGCGCGGCTATTCTAACATTCATCAAAAACTAAGAGCTTTGGATGCCAAAGTTGAACTTGTAAGCGATGAAGAAGCAGTCAATATTGCTTGAAATTGATAAAAGTGCAGCTCCTGTTATTGCAGTTAAGGCTCCCCTTAGGGACTGGCTGCACGAACTCAAAGTCCCACTAAAGGTGGGCAAACTTAAAAGGAAAAACTGTGATGTTTACTACTGGGATAAAGGAAAAATCATTTATCACGATAGGGCGATCCTCATTGTGCCAGAACAGCTTCGTGACGCTGCTATGGAGGCCGGCTACAAACCATGGCAGATCTTTACCCTTCCCAGTTCCGAGTCGGACATACTCTTCATGTTGAAGCAAGTCAGTTGGAGGAAGAAGCAGGGTTACAGATGAAAAAGGTGTTAATGGTAGGGTATTGGGGTGGCTTCAATGTGGGTGATGAAGGTTTCCTAGAAATAGTATTACCCAGATTAAAGCATAAAGCCCACATAACGGTTGCGTCTAAGAACCCTGAAAATACCACGAAAAACTTTCACGTGAGATCTGTGAAGGCTGAGCCACTCACGTTGATGAGAGAACTGGTTAGAAGTGACATTGTGTTGGAAGGCCCAGGGGGCCTCTTTCAAGATGCTACCAGCTTCAAAAGTCTGTTTTACTACTTCTTAGCTCCATTCTTGGGTAAGCTCTTTGGTAAGAAGGTTTATCTTTATGGGATTGGCATAGGTCCCATAAACCGGAGCATAAGTGAAAGGCTGACGGTAAAAGCGTTTCGTATGGCGGATGGCAAATATGTTAGGGATGCGTATTCTTACCAGTGGTTGCAGAGCCGCGGTGTGTGTTGTGATTTGGCTGCTGATGTTGTGTTTACAGTCGCAGGCGAACAGTATTTTGGGTACAAACCTGTCTTCGATTCAGTGCTTTATATTCCAAGTCACAAATGGGAAAACCTGGACGTGGATCAGGTGGATGGCAACATGGTCATTTTCTTCCCTGGAAAAGACCTACCGATGACTGCCGCTGCTGGCGGGACGTTCATAGACGGGTTAGAACTGGGCGTGCTGGAGATAATAAGCTTGTTCAAGCAGTACAAAGGAGCTGTTGTAGGCAGGCTACATGCCGGCATACTTGCCACTATTGCAGGTTTGCCTTTTATTGCCATTCCCTATGATGTGAAGCTTACCGAGTATGCCAGAGAATTAGCTGCAGCCTTAGGTTTGCACGAAGACGCTTTACTTGCAAAGAACATAACTGAGGCAAAAGCTAAGCTGGCCGCACTTTTGAAAGATCCTGAAAAAATCAGTGACAAATTGGTGCATTTCTCCATTGACCAAAAGGCAAAAGCCGAGAAAATGATGTCTGAAATCGAGAAGGCCGTGGAATGAGGAAAGTCATTTTAGTGGACAGCAATTCTTTGCTTTACAGATCTTACTATGCCCTGCCAAAGCTTAGTACAAAAGACGGTTTCCCCACAGGTGGGATTTATGGTTTCTTGCGCATCGTGTCAAAACTGCTTGGTGAACCACACAGCCACTTTATCATTGTGGGGGACGCTAAGGGAATACTGGCTCGTACATTGGTCTTTAAAGAGTACAAAAGCAACAGACCCAAAGCCCCCGATGAGCTCCATAGGCAAAGAGAGAGGTTACCTGATGTACTCACACAGCTTTCTCTTCCTTACGTAGTGTATGATGGGAAAGAGGCTGATGACGTCATATCTTCGCTAACGCATTTTTTCGAACGTTGGAACTTTCAAGTTGAGATCTATACTTCTGATACCGACATGATGCAGTTGATTACGCATAACACCAGCGTTGTAACTTTTAAGAAGGGTATTACCCAAGTTAAACACTACGATTATAAGACTTTCTTGGATGAGTTTGGATTTGCTCCTGAACGGTTTGTGGACTACAAGTCTTTGGTGGGGGATAGCGCTGATAACATCCCGGGTGTGAACGGAATCGGACCTAAGACAGCCAGTGCTTTGGTAAAAGAATTCAGTAGAGAAGAGCTACTTGACAAATTCGGCAGTATGCTTGAAAGGAACTTGCAACTAATTACCTTGGAAGATTTTCCTGTACCATATGGCACATTGCTCCTAAGAGTTAAGCCGTCTAACGATTTAAGTATTTTGGAAGAGTTGGAATTCAATTCTCTTATTGATCCGTTTCTAAGAGTTTTGGGAACAAGAAAAGTACAGGTGGGTTTGTTTGGTCTGGAAGATCTGGACAGACTTCCTTGGCAATGTCTTTCTGACCCCACTGTTGTGGGGGAACCATTTCCTTTCGCATTTGTTGAACGTGAGGATCCCATTAGAAGTTCTAATTTGCTTTATGCTCAACGTTTTTTAAATGGAATGAACACTGATCAAGTTCCAAAGAAGGTATTGGTGGATGACGACGTATCGGATGTCACTGTTGACGAAGCTCTGGCTCTTATGAACGCTGCTACAAGTGTAGCCGTGGAAGGTGAAGTTTTACGAGTGCAGCAATAGTCACACTGGGCATGGGGGGTTGGATCGGTGTGGGCAAAAGCACCATCTGTTCTTACTTCGAACAGGAAATGGGAGCCGCTGTCCTAAGTTTGGATTCCATAAGCCATGAACTTTATGAAGTGCATGAGGTCTCCTCTGCTTTAAAAGAGACCTTTGGTACGTGTCAGCGCAGTGAGATTGCGTTAAAGCTTACAGAGAACCCATCTTTGTGGGAAGACTTAGATAACATCTTCAAACCTTATTTGGTAGAGGAAACTTTGCGGCGACTTCAAGCATGTGCTACACCTTTACGGATTATTGAGGGAAGCTTACTGCTCAGACTTGATTTGCAAAGGGTATGCGATCTAGTAACTTGGGTGACGTTTCACCCTCTCGAGGAGGCCATAAGACGTAGCTCCAGTCGCATGGGCAAAGCTTTTTCCTACAGCCTGAGTATCTTACAACGGCAAATTGAAACAGGTATTTTTGATCCTTCAAAAGTGGACATTCTCTTGGTTGGAACCCCGGAAAAGAGTTCTAAGGAGTTGTATGAAGAACTCAGAGCGCATCTACACCTATAAACTGCCCTTTGGCCTATGGTTACTTGTCCTCACCGATTCGGAGCGCTTAATACGTACCTGGTTACAAGATGTAGAGCCCGCCATAGGTGAAGTTTCGAGGGGGATCTTAAAGGATTTCCTGGATAAGTACTCTGCTGGATTGTGGGAGCCGACACCAGTGTTAAATTTGATAGACTGGAGCGACTACACAGAAAAGAGGGGCGAGGTTTACCGCACGTTAAGTGCAACAATTCCCATGGGATCCACAATTACCTATGGGCATTTGGGTGCCATTTGCGGTTGCAGTCCGCGGGCTATTGGGGTCTACATGAGAACGAATAAGTTTCCCATAATCATTCCTTGTCATCGTGTGGTAGGACAAAAAAGCTTGGGTGGCTACTCACCTGAGGTAAAATGGAAGAAAGTCATATTGGAGTGGGAATTAAATAATGCAAAAAGTAATCGTAGTAACGGGACTTTCTGGAGCTGGTAAATCCACAGTTTCCAAAGCATTAGAGGACTTGGGTTACGTGGTTGTGGATAACGTTCCTGTGGACCTGCTTCACAATCTCTTAGAGCTTTATGAGGCAAAGAATCAAGAACAACTGGTGGCTGTGGTGGTGGACAGTCGGAGTTTGCGGCACCAAGGAGAAGTTTCGAAGTTTGTTACTGATCTGATAGATCTGAAGAACAGGATGCCCTTAAGCGTAATTTTCCTTGAGGCTAGTACAGACACATTGCTTTCCAGATTCAACTTAACTAGGCACTTGCACCCGTTGGTTCACGCTACAGGCAGTCGCCTAGCACTTATAGAGGCTATTGAGAGAGAGAAAGAGCTCATGTCGGAGCTTCGAGATGTAAGCGATGTAGTTATTGACACCACGGGCATGAAAGAACGTGATCTGGTTTATCAAGTGGAGAACTTTATTGGGAAGGATAGGGGACCCGAGTTTTACTTGATAAGTTTTAGCTATCAGCGGGGACTTCCTACTAACGCTGATATGGTTTATGATGCTAGAGTATTTCGGAACCCTTATTACGTGGACGAGTTACGTACATTAACTGGTCTAGACGAATCTGTGGCAGACTATGTTAGGGGAGACGGGAATTACGAGCATTTTTTGAAGCTATGGGTTGAACTGGCGGAAAGAAGTTATCATGAGCACATAAAGCTGGGTAAACCCTATTTGGTCATAGGTGTGGGTTGCACTGGAGGCCAGCATCGTAGTGTTTTGGTGGTTAGGGATTTGAACGACCAGCTTACAAAGAATGGCCACAAAGTCATTACGTGGCACCGCGAGTTAGGTAGTGTCAATTAGTGAGAATTTCTGGAACGAGATTTCTACCGTAGAGATCACTAATCCTCTTTCCGAGTTAGTAGGTTTTTTGTTGGGCTCTGGCGAAATAGACTTTCAGGGCAACGTATTCGTGAGTTTTAGACGGGCACAGCCCGTCAGAAGAGCAATCCAGGTCATGGAAATGTTAGAAGGCACTTGTGAAGTACAGTTCCACAGAAAACGTTCCGCATCTTCTCGTCAAACATATGTGCTAAAGAGTCATCTCCCTAAAGACATCTTTGACTCGGTTTCTACCTTGGTCACTGGCAGTCTTGATTGGCATATCATAAGGGGCATAATGCTGAGCACTGGCTACATATCTGATCTCAACCCATGGTACCATGCCACCTTGGACGTAGAAGTTTTGGAACAAGCTAAGAAGGTTGAACAATGGCTTTCAAAGCGTGTTGGAGCGGTCTATCTCATTACTAAGCAGAGTACTAACACTATTCATTTAAGATCTTACGAAGCACTTTACAAGTTTGTTGATGGTTTGGGCGCGGTGAAAACCAGGGAAGAGATTTATGCACACCATTTCATGCGAGAGAAAAAGCTCGCGGCACAGCGTTTAGCAAACTGTGATAACGCTAATTTGAAGCGTCAGGTGGCAAAGTATGAGTTTCACAGGAAGCTTTTTGAAACTGGCGATTTGACCAAGCTGACCGACGTTGAGTATGCTGTCTTGAAGCTGCGTGTCGAGCATCCTGAGTTCTCCTATGGGGACATGGCTGAAAAGCTAGGCGTATCCAAGAGCAAGGTGGCTCGAGCATTAAGAAACATTGAGGAGAAGCTAAGTGGCGAATAGCGGTAAAGGTAGACAGAAGCCCAAAGCAAAACAACGGCTCACATTAAAAGGGAAGCAGACACTTAGGCCTCATCTTTCTGAAGGGTTGGAACTTCCTTTTACTGAGTTCTTGGTGCGGTACGGCGGTTTTGGCCCAGAGGAATTGGTTGAAGAGACTGTTCCTTCTGGTGTGGGACAGACAATCGATTGGGACATGGTAGAAGCGCAAGTAGATATGCTTTTTGATGAAAAGGAACTTCCAGTAGTGAATAGATTACTTGGGTCATTGGATCACCTTGGTTATCTCGGATCAGATTTGACCGAACTGGCTGAGCAGTTGAAAGTGGACGTGGAGTACGTCAGTGAGGTACGAAAGAAACTTATGAGGGAAGTAGAGCCATTTGGGCTGGGTTCGCTGAGTCAACGAGAATTTAGGCAGTTGCTTAAGGACCTAAAATTGGATTTGCGTGATCATCCCATTGATCTACCCGAGGAACGCACCAGAGCGACCACTCCAGATTTTGCTTTGGAACTTGTCGACGGTCAACTTGAAGTTAAGGTCAGTGACAAATACGAATATCTGATACAGAATACACAAGGTATTCCGAGGATGGTTGCTGAATACAGGAAAGACTTAATAATGAGGCTTGGCAAGTTCCTTGTCCAGCACTGCGGGGACAAGATTCTCACACATGAGCCCTGCTTTGTAACGTTAGATAATGCTGCTCATGAGCTGGGAGTTTCAAAGTCCACGGTATCACGTTTGGTTAGAAGCAAGGCATTTACTTTTGAAGGCAAGGTTTACCCCGTGGAGCAGTACTTCGGCAGGAGTGTGAAAGGCGTGCCACAGGAAGAATTGATGTTAGAAATAATCAACATATTGAAATCAATGCCCACGGCCACCGATGCACAAGTTGCCCAGTTGCTTCGTCTTCGTAGGGGCTGGAGGTTTTCCCGGCGTACTGTGAATAAATACAGACACCTGGTGGCCGAATATTTGCAGGACTAAAAAGCTCGATCGCATAAAAGTCGCTTAACTCATGTTTTTGTGATTTATAATACGATTTATTATGGAGGTGACAGAAATGGCAAAAGTTGGTATAAACGGTTTTGGACGTATCGGTAGACAAGTGTTCAAGTCTTTATTTGAAAGGTATCCCCAAATTGAGGTGGTTGCAGTTAATGACATCACAGATACAAAGACATTAGCTTTCTTGCTTAAGTACGACTCCACCTATGGTCAATTCAATGCGGAGATTGGTTACGATGCTGATCACATAACAGTTGATGGGCATAAAATAAAGGTTTTTGCTGAAAAAGACCCTGCTAACATACCTTGGAAGGATCTTGGCGTTGAGGTGGTTATTGAGTCTACAGGACTGTTTACAAAGGCCGAGAAAGCCAGAGTGCACATTGATGCAGGTGGAGCGAAAAAGGTAATCATATCGGCACCTGCTGAGGGAGAAGACATTACCATAGTCTTGGGAGTAAATGAAGACAAGTACGACCCTGCAAATCATAACATCATAAGCAATGCCTCATGCACTACTAACAGCTTGGCTCCAGTAGCTAAGGTGCTCAATGATAAGTTTGGTATTGAGAAAGCTTTGATGACCACCGTACACAGCTATACCAACGATCAGCGAATTTTGGATCTGCCTCATAAAGACCTAAGAAGAGCAAGGGCAGCTGCACTCAACATAATTCCAACGTCCACTGGAGCTGCTAAGGCCATTGGTAGGGTCATACCAGAGCTGAACGGAAAGATGCATGGCATCGCACTAAGGGTCCCAACTCCAACTGTGAGTATCACAGACCTAACTGCTGTTCTGGGCAGGGAAGTGACTACGGAAGAGGTTAACAACGCATTTAAAGAGTATGCCGAAGGAAGAATGAAAGGAATTCTGGGCTATACAGAAGAACCACTTGTTTCCATGGACTTCAAGGGAACAACCTTCTCAACGGTTGTCGATGGCTTGAGCACATTTGTTATTGGTGGTAATCTGGTGAAGGTTTTGGCTTGGTATGACAACGAGTGGGGTTACGCCACCAGATTAGCAGATTTGACGAATTTCGTCATTGAAAGAGGTCTGTAATATGAAGTTAAGAAGCATCCGAGAAGCTGAGGTCAGGAATAAGCGTGTCATTGTTCGAGTCGACTTCAATGTACCTTTGGATGCGGAAGGCAATGTTGCAGATGACTTTCGCATAAGGGCTGCTCTTCCCACCATTGAGTATTTGGTGGAAAATGGAGCAAAAATCATACTAATCTCACACCTGGGTAGGCCCAAGGGCAAGCGAGACAAGAAATACAGTCTGGTCGGTGTGGCAAAAAGACTTGCGGAGCTTCTTCATAAAGAGATCCTTTTTGCTCCTGATGTAGTAGGCGAGGAAGTTGAATTGGCAGTGAATGGTTTGAGGCCAGGGGATATTCTGCTGTGCGAAAATGTACGCTTCCACGAAGAGGAAGAAAAGAACGATGCCGAATTTGCAAAGAAGATCGCTAGCTTGGGTGAAGTCTTCGTAAACGATGCATTCTCGGCTAGTCACCGTGCTCATGCCACTGTGGAAGCCATAACAAAGTTTCTTCCATCATACGCGGGCTTTCTCATGGAGAAAGAGGTTAACTACTTATCTATGCTTACAGAGAACCCTCAACGACCCTACTATCTTGTTCTTGGTGGTGCTAAGGTAAGCGACAAAGTTGCGCTTCTACAAAATCTGTTACCAAAAGTAGACGGCATGGTGATCGGTGGAGCCATGGTTTTCACTTTCTGGAAGGCTCAAGGGAAGGAAACTGGCAAGTCCATAGTAGAGGGCGATCTAGTCGGATTCGCTAAAGACCTGCTTGAGCAGGCTACTTCGCAGAACAAGGAGATAATTCTTGCGAAAGACTTTGTAGTCGCTGATGAGAACAGAGAACACATAGAAATCAAAAACATTAACGATTTTGGAGCTACGGATATCGGGTACGACATTGGGCCTGAAAGCATCAAAGATTTCAAAAATACACTGGTCAAAGCGAGAACGGTTTTCTGGAACGGACCACTGGGGCTTTTCGAAGATCCGAAGTTTGCCGAGGGTACAAAACAAATCGGTGCGTTCTTAGCAGATTTCCCAGGTAGCGTCGTAGTTGGCGGTGGTGATACGGCTAACGCTGTTAGGGAAATGGGGCTTTTCGATAAATTCGCTCATGTGAGTACTGGTGGAGGAGCTTCATTAGAGTTCCTTGAAGGAAAACTGCTTCCGGGAATTGCTCCACTGGTGGTGGAGGGTTGATCGCCTTGCGCTACGTTTTTGGCAACTGGAAGATGAATGGTACCTTGGCTTTTGCCAAGGAGTACGTAGATAAATTGTTAGAATTGGTGCGGCCTGCTTCAGTGCAGGTCGCACTTTTTCCGCCTTTTACCGCTTTGTGCAGTTTCTCCGATTTTGTAAGCGGTACTTTCTTGAAGTTTGGCGCTCAGAACATGCATTATGAAGACTCAGGTGCTTTCACTGGAGAAATATCACCGGTCATGTTGAAAGAGTTTGACGTGGATTACGTGCTTATTGGTCATTCCGAGAGGCGTCACATTTTTCTTGAAAATGATGAGATGCTTATGAAGAAAGTTGAAGCAGCTCACAGGCACGATATTCCAGTAGTGTTTTGTGTGGGAGAAACATTAGAAGAAAGGCGAAGTGGAATAACAAAAGACATTCTAAAACGTCAACTTATCTTGGTACAGGACATTTTGAGCACTGGTGACATCGTCGCTTACGAACCTGTTTGGGCCATAGGAACGGGTGTTACGCCTACCATGGACGAAATTGGTGAAAGCATTTCATGGGTGAAGGAATTACTGAAGGCAGAGTTACCTGTTCTTTATGGTGGTAGTGTGAACAAAGGCAATGCTGCTGACATTGCAAGTGTTTCCGAGGTAGATGGAGTTTTGGTAGGCGGAGCTAGCCTAAAAGTTGAAGAATTTGCTATTATAATAAAAGCGTTCGACCAGAATATTTAGCTGCGAGGTGTTTAGCTGATGAAACAAGTGATCATGATTGTGTTAGGAATAGTGTCCTTTGTGCTTTTGCTGCTTATAACCCTACAAGAGCCAAAGGAGGAAGGTTTGGGAGCAATTGGTGGCTCTGCCTCAATGTTTCACGGTGCTTCACCAAGAAGTAAGTTGTTCGACAAACTTATCATAGGTTTTGGTGTTGCCTATGTGCTGCTAGTTATTTTAGCGGTAGTGCTAAAATAGTAGTTGTCAGCAATATGTAACTGGCGAAGCATCAACAAAAAAGAAGTTAATAGCACGCTTGTTTAGTCATGCTGGCTAGGCAATGCGCAAGTAGGAGGTATGGAAATGGATAAAGAGATTAAGCGTAAAATTATTGAAGAGTATGCAACGCATTCTGGAGACACCGGATCACCTGAAGTGCAGGTGGCATTGCTTACGTACAGGATTCAAAACCTGACAGAGCACTTGAAGAAAAACCCGAAGGATGTGCATTCCAGAAGAGGTCTAATTCTCATGGTAAGTAAACGTAGAAAGTTGCTTAACTACCTAAAAGAGAAGTCTCCAGAACGTTACCAGACTTTGATTCAGCGCTTAGGGTTGAGACGTTAGTATGATAGAACGTAAGAAAATAGAAGTTACTGGTACAGTAGCTGGAAAGAAAGTTATTTTCCAATCGGGCTTTTTGGCATTGCAAGCAAACGGGGCTGTCCTAGCTCGTTTTGGGGATACAGTGGCGTTATCCACTGTGTTAATGAGCTCAGAACCCAAATTGGATATAGACTTCTTTCCTCTTACTGTGGATTATGAAGAAAAGTCATATGCTGTGGGAAAGATTCCTGGAGGCTTTTTTAAGAAGGAAGGACGTCCCACTGATATGGAGATACTAAAGGCAAGGCTTATTGACAGATCTATTCGCCCAATGTTTCCTGATGGCATGAGAAACGAAGTTCAAGTGTTAAACATGATTCTTGCCGCCGACATGGAGAATCCGCCTGACATTGTGGCTTTAAACGGAACTGCTGCCGCTCTGGCTGTATCGGATATACCGATTCCGGAGTTAATTGCAGGGGTTAGGGTAGGATATATTGATGGTGAATACGTGCTTAATCCCACTTTTGCTGAAATGAGTGAGAGCCAGCTGGATCTGGTAGTAGCTGGAACCAGAGACAGCATTGTAATGATTGAAGCAGGTGCCGCTGAGGTTGATAAAAGCATTCTTATTGGCGGCTTGAAATTTGCTCAAGAGGGTATTCGCCAAATTATCGATCTGATTGCAGAATTAAAGGAAAAAGTTGGACGACCTAAAGCAGAAATTACCGTGGTATCATTCCCGCAAGAGCAATTGGATTTCATGCGAAATCATGAAGACAGGTTTAGGGCGGCACTCATTACCCCTATAAAGCAAGAACGCGAAAGGGCTGTGAGTGAACTAAAGAAAGCGCTTTTCCAGGAAATGCTGGAAGTATTCCCCGATTTGGACGAAGCCATGTTTAATCTCATGTTTGGTGAGGTTGAAAAGGAAGTTGTGCGAGCCTATATGAAATCCACAAGAAAACGGGTGGATGGAAGGGCTTTTGATGAAATAAGGCCTTTGTACGCCGAAAGTAGTGTGCTACCCAAGGTTCATGGGTCAGGCCTGTTTATTAGGGGGCAGACTCAGGTTCTTTCAACAGTGACGCTTGGAAGCTTCAGCGACGTACAGTTCATTGATGCCATTGGTTTGGAAGAGTTCAAGCGGTTCATGCACCAATACGATTTTCCGCCGTTTAGCACTGGTGAGGTAAAACCACGCCGTGGTCCTTCAAGGAGAGAAATAGGTCACGGTGCTCTGGTAGAGAGAGCTCTTTCTTACCTTATTCCCTCTGAGGAGGTATTTCCATATACCATAAGGGTGGTTAGTGAGGTACTTGAAAGTAATGGCTCTACCTCTATGGCAAGCACGTGCGCTAGTTCTATTGCGCTTATGAGTGCTGGCGTCACCATGGCTCGGCATGTGGGTGGTATTGCCATGGGTTTGATAGAGTACAACGACGAGAACGTCGTGCTAACGGATATCCAAGGTCTTGAGGACCATCTGGGTGATATGGACTTTAAAGTAGCTGGAACTCGAGAGGGTATAACCGCTTTGCAGCTTGATGTAAAAGTTAAAGGCATAAGTGTCGAGACACTGGATAAGGCCATTGATCAAGCAGAAGTAGCTAGAAGTAAGATATTGGATGTGCTTTACGATGCCATACCCTCACCTAGACCATTGTCTGAGACAGCTCCTAGAATTGTTAAGATAGAAATACCTGTGGACAAGATTGGTGAAGTCATTGGCCCCGGCGGTAGAAATGTGAAAAGGATTACGCAGGAAACGGGTGCTACCATTGACATAAGGGAAGATGGCGTTGCTTTTGTCAAAGGCTTGACAGACGAATCGGTCAACATGGCAAAGCAGCAGGTCGAAATGATAGTTAAAGATCCCGAAGTGGGTGAAGAACTTACCGCTCGGGTGGTACGTGTTACCCCGTCCTATGCCATAGTGGAGATAGCTCCTGGCAAAACGGGCTTGCTTCATGTATCAGAGGTATCGGAGACACGTATAAGGTCTTTAGAGGACGTTTTGTCTGTTGGTCAGACCATAAAGGTTTGGGTAAAAGAGAAAGATGGAGAAGGACGTCTGAGGTTCTCGGCAAAGGAGAAGAAGAGCGAGGCACATTAGCAGGAACAGTTGATGAACCAGGAATTGTGGAAAGAACTAGAACAATTTGCTTTGAACTGCAAGGCTTGCGAACTTTGTAAAACGAGAAGAAATGTAGTATTCGGTTCAGGTGACCCTAACTCAAGGTTGTGGCTAGTAGGGGAGGCGCCTGGATCGAATGAAGATGAGCAAGGATTACCTTTTGTAGGTCAAGCTGGAGCCATCTTGGACACGTTTCTAGAAAAGAATGGGTTCAAGAGGCACAGCTTGTTTATCACAAATGTTATAAAGTGTAGACCTCCAAACAATGCAGATCCCACAGAAGACCAAAAGAGCAATTGCTTTCCAATTTTAGCAGCGCAGCTTGCCATTGGTAAGCCAAAATACATTTTGGCACTGGGAAGGCATGCTGCCGAGGCATTTGTTCCAAAACCTTTTAGGAGTATTAAGGAAATTAGGGGTCAAGTTGTTTTGTCAGGTGAAACTAAAGTTGTGGTGACATATCATCCTGCTGCTGTTCTTAGAAATCCTCGACTTGGTGAGATTGTTGAGCACGACATACAAATGATGTCAAGATTAATTGCTGGAGAGTGAATATGATAAGGTTTTATGCGCTTGGTGGTTTAGGAGAGATTGGAAAGAATCTATATGTATTGGAAAAAGATGGGAAGATTTTGGTACTCGATTGTGGTCTAAAGTTTTCTGATGTGCCCGGTGTGGACTTTTTGTTACCAGATTTTTCTTACCTTGAGAAAAGGTCGAAAGACATACTTGGCCTTTTTTTAAGTCACGGGCATGAAGATCACATAGGAGGAGTACCTTTTTTCCTTCAAAAGGTGAAAGTGCCCGTGTTTGGCTCAAGGCTTAGTTTGGAACTAGTCAAGGCTAACTTAGGATCTAGGGCTGCCGAGTATGAATTTGTTGAAGTTAAGGCAGGAGAGTCGCAAAAGCTGGGCCCCTTCAAACTCGATTTCGTGGAAATGAGGCACTCTATTCCAGAAGCGCTGGGGTTGTACGTGGAAACAGATGAAGCTAACATTTTCTTCACTGGAGATTACAAAATTGAGGTCGCTCCTGTTTCGGGTAAGCCCACAGACTTCAAGGCTTTAGCAAGTATTGGAGAAAGAGGCGTAGATTTCTTGCTTGCTGATTCCACTAATGCTGAACCTGCCATGATGTGGAATGGCGGCGCAAGCGCTGGAGATTGCCTAACAGAACAACAGGTCTACGAGCTACTTGCAAAGGAAATCAGTGAGTCCAGTGGACGAGTCATTGTAAGCACGTTTGCTTCGCACATTGACCGTATTCAGCAAATACTAAAAATAGCAGAAAAGGAAGAGCGAAGCGTCGCTATTGAAGGTCGTAGCTTGATTAGAAATCTGAAAATTGCTGAGAAGTTGGGATATTTGGACGGACTGGGCCACCGCATAGTGACGTCCCAGACGCTGGAGTCCTTACCCAGGGAGAAGCAAATGATTATAGCTAGTGGTAGTCAGGGAGAGCCTCTGTCGGCGTTAGTCAGGATTTCTTCAGGTATTCACAAGCGAGTCAGATTAGAAAGAGGCGACAAGGTAATCATAGCTGCATATCCCATTCCCGGTAATGAGCGGGCGGTGACTGATGTAATCAATAGTTTGCTTTACAAAGGTGCTGAGGTCCGTTTCATCCACAGCTCAGGGCACCCTTGCACTGGGAAGGACCATCAGCTCATAATGCTGAATTTGATTAAACCAAAGTATTTAGTGCCCATTCATGGTGAATGGCAGCACTTGGTTGGCCACGCTGAGATAGGAAAGCGAGCTGGACTCCCTGGTGAAAATATTTTCCTTTTGGAAAATGGAGATGTGCTCGTCTACGAAAAAGAAAAAGGCCAGCCTCGAGTCAAGAAACACGGCATTGAAAATGTGGGAGCTCTGATTGTGGACGGCATACTTAGTAAGGTTGAGGCTGCTGTAGCAATAAAGGAAAGGATGAAAATAGGTTCTGAGGGCGTCGTTATTGTGGAGGCAATCTTTGACGAAAAGCAAAGCGCTTGGTTGGTCGACACCGTGATGTTGGGTGTGGTCACGGATTCCTCCCAGAGTAGTGTTAGTCAGACTCTCAATGGTCTTATTGCACGCATGCTAAACGAGAATACTGCCTCAGATCAGAAAGAAATCGAACAGAGCATTGCTTCCACAGTAAAAGATTATCTAAAAAGCATGAACCAATACCCTGAGGTTGTAGTTAGACTGAACTCGATTTAAGAAGTTTACATTTGGGCTGTTAGTTTTTGAAGTTTCAATGAAAACAAGGGGGTGAGTGTGATGCTTAAGGGGTTTAAAGCTTTTCTGTCTAGGGGCAATGTATTGGATTTGGCTATCGCAGTCATCATAGGAGCCGCTTTCAACAGTGTAGTCAAATCTCTTGTGGAGGACATCTTTACACCTTTGTTGGGAATGTTGGGTGGTCTGCCCGATTTTAGCAGCTGGAAAGTTGGGCCGTTGATGCTTGGCTCCTTTGTTAACAGCCTTCTTTCGTTTTTGTTTACCGCCGCAGTAATTTATTTTGTGCTGGTGGCGCCAGCTGAAGCCTTGAAAAATGCTGCGAAAGAAAAACAAAGAGCTGAAACTTTGGACAAAGCTACAGAGACGCCACCTGAAGAAATCCAGTTACTTCGACGCATTGTGGAACTGCTTGAAAAGAAATGAGGTTCGCTAGAGCACTTCCATAGAAACTAATCTCGTTTTGGAATGACGCAGATGAATTTCCACACGCTGTTTCCTGTATTTTCATAGCCATGTATGATATCGGGTGCCACATAGAGAGCATCTCCTGGCTGTACGTCAATTGGCTCCTCACCAACAGTAATCCTTCCCTGTCCTTCCAATGTATATATCTCGTGCTCCCATGAATGCCTATGCGGATACATTTTTGCACCTACTGGGAACTCGAATAAGCGCATCTCAAAATGGGGTACGCCAATGTCTTTATGAAGTAGCCACCGTATGGTGACACCCCCCTCTGTTCCAGCCACTTCTTCTGGTTCCACATCTCTGTAATTCACTTTGTAATGTGTTGACATTTAGGTTTCACCTCCGTTACTCCTATTCTAACATTCATGCTGTGATATAATAAGTAAGCTGAGAGCAAGCACGCTCCGTGTTGCCATGGTTCCCACATGCTCTATTTGCATGGGTGCAGGAGCGGAAGACTAAAAACCATATGGAGGTGTTTTTGTGGCAGTAGTAACTTTGAAGCAACTATTAGAGGCTGGTGTGCACTTTGGCCACCAGACGAGACGCTGGAATCCGAAAATGAAGCCTTTCATCTACGCGGAAAGGAACGGTATTTACATTATCGATTTACAGAAGACTTATGAGCAATTGGAAGCTGCTTACTCGTTTGTTAGAGATGCCAGCAAGGAAGGTAAAACAGTGCTCTTCGTTGGGACGAAGAGACAGGCTCAAGAACCCATTCGTGAAGAGGCTGAAAGAGCTGGGATGCCTTATGTAAATCAACGCTGGATAGGTGGATTCCTGACAAATTTCAGGACTATTAGGACGCGTATAAAGAAGTATAAAGAGCTTTTAGCTTTGAGAGAACAGGGATACATTGAATCCTTGGACTACAAAGAACAGAAGAGAGTCATGAGAGAATTGGAGAAACTTGATAAATACTACTCCGGGGTAAAAGATATGGATACCCTGCCGGATATTCTTTTTGTAGTAGATACCAAGAAGGAAGAGGCTGCCATAAGGGAAGCTAAGAAAATAGGTATACCTGTAGTGGCAATGATAGATACTAACTGTGATCCTGATTTGGTTGACTACCCCATACCTGCCAATGATGATGCTGTTAGAGCTATCAAACTTATCACTTCAAAAATTGCCGATGCCATCTTAGAAGGTCGCGAAGGACGTCAGGGCATTGTGAGTTCGGAAGGGCAGCAGGCTAGCATGGAAGAGATTGCAGAAGAGCTGGAAGCTATCGATGAGACCGAGAAATACTTGGATCTCATTGATGAAGAGAAGGAGGAAGAATAACATGGAGATATCTGCATCACTGGTTAAACAGCTAAGAGACGAAACTGGCGCAGGGTTCATGGAATGCAAAAAGGCCTTGGAAGAGACTGGTGGAGACCTAGAAAAGGCAAAGCTTGTTTTGAAGGAGAAAGGATTGGCTCGCGCAGAAAAGAAGATAGGTCGAGCTGCTTCTCAAGGACTCATTCACGCCTACATTCACGGTGAGGGAAAACTAGGTGTATTGGTGGAAGTCAACTGTGAGACAGACTTTGTTGCCCGAACGGATGACTTTAAGGAGCTGGTGCACGAAATTGCTTTGCAGATTGCAGGTATGGCACCAGAGTATGTAGCCGTGGAAGATGTTCCTGAAGAAGTCATTGAACAGGAAAAGGAAATTTATAGAAAACAGGCGGAAAATGAGGGAAAACCTGCAGAGATAATTGATAAAATTGTTGAGGGCAAGCTGCAGAACTTTTACAAATCCAAAGTACTGCTTGAGCAGCCTTATGTAAGGGATGACTCAAAAACAATTAAGGATCTGATCAAGGAAAAAATAGCCCTTTTAGGAGAGAACATCGTAGTCCGCAGGTTCGTCAGGTGGACGTTGGGCGAGTGATGGCCTTGCAGCCGTTTAAAAGGTTGCTAGTGAAATTAAGTGGTGAGTTACTAAGCGGAGAAAATGGTGTTTTCTCCGCTTCTTATTTAAACGAGCTATCTGAAGCTGTTCTACGCCTAAGGAATGAAGGTAAGCAGATTGCATTTGTGGTTGGCGGAGGGAACATTTGGAGAGGTAGAGATGCTGACCTACTTGGTATAAACGGAACTGACGCTGACTATATCGGCATGCTTTCTACGGCAGTCAATGGCCTCATGCTTAAGAGCTGTTTTGAATCCAGAGGGCTAAAAGCGGAGCTCGTTTCCAGTTTTCTAATAGAAGGGACTGCCTATAGGCGCCATCCTTCGGAAATCAGAAACCTTCTGGAAAATCAAGTCACCGTAATATTCGTTGGCGGTACGGGAATGCCGCATTTGACCACTGACACTTTGGCGGCCATCCGTGCCGTTGAAATATCAGCTGATTTGCTGGTAAAGTTAACGAAAGTAGATGGCGTGTATGATAAGGATCCGATCAAGTACGTGGATGCTTGTAAATATGATGTGCTTACGTTTGATGAAGCAGTACAGAAGAGTCTAGGTGTCATGGACTTGGCAGCTTTTGCACTACTTAGAGATAAGAACATTCCTGTGGCTGTTATAAAGGGCACCGACCCTATGGAATTAATTGCATTCCTGCATGACCCTAGCAAAGGCACGCTAGTCGTACCTAATTTAGAGGAGGTGCATGGGGAGTGAAGGAGCATGAGATCACTCGGCAAGCAAGGGAGCATTTTCAAAAGACCATCAACACTATGAGCGATCAGTTAAGTACGGTTCGCGCTTCCAGGGTAAGCCCTGCCATCTTGGAACCGGTGACTGTGGAGTATGAAGGGGCAAAATACAAGTTAAGTGAACTCGCCATGGTAGTGGCTCAGGATGCCAGGACACTGATTATTGAACCATGGGATGTTTCCATGATCCCAGCCATATCTCGCTCGTTGCAAAAGGCGAACGTGGGTGCTAACCCAAGCGATGATGGTAAGAGGATAAAGTTGGTGTTTCCGAGCTTGTCTCAAGAGAGAAGAGAAGAGCTAGCGCGGTTAGTTGACAAGTATCTCGAAGAGGCACGAATCGCCTTGCGAAACATAAGGCGAGAATACATCGACGAAGTGAAATCGAAGGAAAAGAAAAAAGAACTTTCAGAAGATGAAAGTAGGCGTATCCAGAACGAATTACAGAAGGCATTTGAAGAGTACGAAAAACAGATGGAGCAGATTTGTCAGAGAAAACGAAAAGAAATCATGGAAGAGTGACATTTATTGCAAAGAACGCAAGTGTTTAAAGAAATTGTCTTCCGAACACTATGGGGCATATTGGTTGTTGGAACCGTACTTGTAAGCTGCCTGTGGCGAGAGAGTTATTTGTTGCTTAGTATAGGGATAGGAGTTCTTTCTAGTTTAGAGCTCGCTGCCATGTACAAAGAACCTTGGTGGAGTGTTGTTCCTTTGTCTGCTGTTGTCTATGTTGTTACATTGCTGCGGGGCATCGATAGTGGACTAATCGTGGCCCTGGTGCTTACGGTTTTAACCACGCTAAAACTGAACCCAAATCAGTCCAAAGATAGGTTTTCAGTCTTAGTTAGGCTTTTTGCTTGTTACATCGGATTAAGTGCGGGCTCGTTTCCCACGCTTCAGATTCGGCTTGGATCTGTTGAACCATTGATTGTGTTCTGGTTGGCTATTTGGATTTTTGATTCCACAGCCTATCTATGGGGCAGGTTCTTAGGGCAAGAAAAATTCGCACCATTCATAAGCCCTGGCAAAAACTTGGAAGGTTTTGTTTTCGGCTACATAACCACCGTGCTTGGCTGTGTATTGCTTAGTGTTTGGCTAAGGGAACCACTATTTAACGTTTTTGGCATCGTAATACCTTTAGCCGGAATCAGTGGAGATCTGCTGGAATCTTGGGCAAAAAGGGTGGTCGGAGTTAAAGACTCTGGTAAACTGATTCCTTACCATGGCGGTGTGTGGGATCGCTTTGATAGCTCCTTATTGGCCTCTTTGGCTGTTTTGGTGACAGTAAAATGGCTTTGAAAGTAGCTGTTATTGGAGCCACAGGCTCTGTTGGCAAGCAAACATTGGAAGTAATCGATAGGTTTCCTGATAAGTTTGTGCCGACCTTGCTAGTGGGCGGTAAGAACGTCGAACTTTTGCAGATTTTGGGAAAGAAATATGGTTGTTCAGTCTTCAGTCCATGGCTTCATGGTCCTGCAGAATTACCATTGGACAAATTAGAGAGTTCAGACATTATGGTCTACGCTGCATCTACGGTGGATTATTTAAACTACATGAGCCATTTCTTGGGCTTGGGGAAGCCTGTGTGCCTTTCAACAAAAGAAATCATAGTAGAGGCTTGGCCATTAATTGAAAGCTTTAGTGGATTGATAAGACCAGTGGATTCTGAGCACAGTGCTCTATGGCGCATAGGGGCAAAAGAACCTGGTGTCAAGAGCATTTATGTAGTTGGATCAGGAGGTTCATTACGTGACAGGAAGAGGGAAGAGATAGAAAACGCAACCTTGGATCAGGTGCTCAGTCATCCTGTGTGGAATATGGGACCCAAGGTCACGTTCGATTCTGCTTTTCTCATTAACAAATCCATGGAGGTTATCGAAGCGTCTCACCTGTTCAACTTGAGGGGCGAACAAATTAGCATTGTCATAGAAAGGACTGGATCTATTCATGCTTTAGTAGACTTCGTGGATGGCTCACGAAACGTCTTTTTTTCAAAGCCGACCATGCTAATCCCTATTGCTTACGCTTTATCATACCCAAGTATTCTCCCCCTTGATGAGGAGACAGTAAGGCAGCCCGGCGATGCCCTTGGTTACCGACTAGATAAGCCTGACTTTGACAGGTTCCCTTGGGGCAAGTTAGGCCACTATGCTTTAGAACTTGGGTATACGTCCAGGATGGCGTTTTCTGTGGCTGATGAAATTGCTTTTGAGTGTTTCAAAGACAAGATTATGAAACCTTCTGATATATACCATTTCTTAGTCAAAGCCATAGAAGATTACAGAGCAATATCTTACCCCGAGTCTATAACTGAATATTTCTCATTACGCCATGATATGATTGAAAAAATGTGGAAGGAGGTTCGAGCTATTTGAGTGCTTTATACGTAGTACTGGCAATTATTGCTTTGTCAGTGCTTATGATTTTCCACGAGTACGGCCATTACTTAGCAGCCAAGAGGCTACACTACCCAGTGACGGCTTTTGGTATAGGCTTCGGCCCAAACATCATAAAGAAACAGATCGGTGAAACCGAATTTCGTGTAGGCATACTTCTCTTTGGAGCCTATGTAGAAGTTCCTGCCATGGATGGTGAAGGAAACGAAACTATAAAACCACTTCATAAAGTTGCCATTGCCCTAGCCGGTCCGCTGATGAACTTCATACTAGCTTTCTTAGTTGTGTTTGTTGTTCTTGTGAGTGGCAACCCCTTGGAGCCAAGCGCAGTTGTGGGCTCTATTGTTCCTAACTCTTCAGCTGCTGAAGTGCTGCAGGTTGGTGACAAGATTCTTCAAGTGGATGGTAAGTCTATTAATAGCTTTGAGGATTTTCAGCGTATAGTGGCTAGTAAGAAAGTTGGGGATGAAGTTTCACTAGTCATAGAGCGAGACGACAATCAACTTACTGTTGAAGTGGAGGTAAGGGAACTTAGCTATGAAGGGGAAACTTTCGTGGGTGTTGGAATTTCAGGAGCTCCAACTAAGTATTCTCCTTTAGCTGCTTTAGGAAAGTCTTTTCAAGAACTTTGGACCATGATAAAGGAGCTCTGGAAGGCTTTAGTACTGATAATCTCCAGACCGAAGAATGTGGAAGTGATGGGAATAATTGGCATAACTGCTACCATGGCAAGTTTTGCCAAGGCTAATCTTATGTTGTTCCTTTACCTGGTAGCGTTTATAAGTGCTAACTTAGGGTTTATAAACTTGGTTCCATTTCCGGCTCTTGACGGGAGTTTGATTTTAGTTGGTCTTATTGAGAGTGCTATAAGGAGACCATTACCCAAAAGCTGGGTAAACACGGTGAACATAATTGGTTTTGTGTGCTTGATGGGTTTGATGATCTATGTATCGCTACTTGATATAGGGAGGCTTATGGGATTCTAAGAAAATGGACGTGCAAAGACGAAAGACTAAGGCAGTAAGTGTAGGTAACCTTGTAATCGGTGGCGGAGCCCCTGTAGTAGTACAAACCATGCTTAAAACGAACATAATCGATCTAAATGCTGCATTAGAAGAGCTTAGGCAGGACGTTGCTGCTGGAGCTCAACTAATCCGTTTTGCGGTGCCCGATGAGCGCGCAGCGCGGAACATTGGTATACTTGTAAGACAGAGCCCTGTTCCTTTGGTAGCTGATATACATTTTGACCCAAACTTGGCGCTGATCGCTTTGGAAAGTGGTGTGTCTAAGTTGAGGCTTAATCCAGGGACCATAAAGGATAAGGTGGCCAGACGTGAGATTGTGTTACTCGCGAAAGAGAAGAACATACCCATCCGCATAGGTCTTAACACTGGTAGTTTACCCTTGGAAAGAAGGAGAAACAGCGAAAGCTTGGTAGATTTTGCTGTCCGTGTAATGACGGAGGAAGTAGACATGCTTCGTGAACTTTCTTTTGAAAACATTGTGCTTTCTATAAAAAGTTCGGACCCTGTCGAAAACATCGCCATAAACCGCAAACTTGCACAGTGTTTCGACTATCCTATACATCTTGGGGTCACTGAAGCTGGACAGGGAACAGAAGGTTTGATTTATTCGGTTACAGGCATGGCTCCATTGCTCCTTGAAGGTATTGGGGACACAATCAGGGTTTCCCTGAATGGTCCTTCTGTAGACGAAGTAGAAGCGGCGTACCACCTTTTAAGGGCTTGTGGTGTTCTGAAGAGGGGAGTCCATGTGGTAGCCTGTCCGACCTGCGGTCGCTTGGAAAGAAAAACTTGGGATGTAGTAGCCAACTTGAGGGAGAGATTGAAGGATGTTGAGGAGCCTTTAGTCATAGCGGTGATGGGATGCATGGTGAACGGACCGCAAGAGGCTTCTCGTGCTGATGTTGGTGTGGCTTTGGGTAAAGTCGGTGCTGTTCTTTTTAAAAAGGGACAAGTGGTGCGAGTAATAAAACCCAATGAAGATATTGCAGAAGTGATATTGTCTGAGTTAAAAACTGGGGAGGTCGAAAAAAATTTATGAGGGCTAGTAAGTTTTTTTACAAGACGCTCAGAGAAGATCCTAAGGATGCGGAAGCTACTTCTCACAAGCTTCTTATTAGGGCTTCCATGATAAAACAAATCGCATCAGGTGTATACGCATTTTTACCTTTTGGCCACAAGGTTCTTAAGAAAATTGAGACTGTGGTTCGAGAAGAAATGGACAGAATTGGTGGCCAAGAGATGACCATGTCCATCATGATGCCGGCAGAAATGTGGAAGAAAACTGGACGATGGGAGCTCTACGGTGACGACATGATTAAGTTTAAAGATAGAAAAGAACAAGATTTTTGTTTAGGACCTACTCATGAGGAACAGATTACTACCTTGGCTGGGCAACTGATTTCCTCCTACAAACAACTTCCTCAGCTGGTTTATCAAATTCAGACAAAATTTCGTGACGAGCCTCGTCCACGATTTGGCCTTATAAGACTTAGAGAATTTGTAATGAAGGATGCTTATTCGTTCCATGACAGCGAGGAAAGTCTTAAAACAACCTATGACCAAGTTTTGAACGCCTATAAGAGAATACTTGAACGAATTGGGCTTAACTATGAAGTTGTAGCTGCAGATCCGGGCCAAATTGGTGGAACCCTTTCGCACGAGTTCATTGTTCCAGCTGAAGTAGGTGAAAGTACTGTGTTCAAGTGTGATAGCTGCGGTTACGTTGCAACTTCCGAAGTAGCCACTTCTGTTTTGCCAGCTCCGGCCTTCTTGGAAAAACCTGCTTTAGAAAAGGTTCACACGCCTGACACTTCTTCCATTGAAGATGTAGCAGAATTTCTGCAACTGTCCAAAGAACGAATCATAAAAGCGGTCATGGTCATTGGCGATAGTCGTCCTTATATGATCTTGGTTCGTGGTGACAGAGAACTAGATGAATCGAAAATGAATAGACGTTTTACACAGTGGCGTATGATGACCGATGAGGAAATTCTCTCCATGGGCTTTATCCCAGGTTTTGTGGGTCCCAGAGAAGGCATAAATGAAATTACCATTCTTAAAGATAAGTCACTGGAGTCATTGGACTGGGGTGTTATCGGAGCCAATGAACGTGATTATCACATTGTTGGCGTGGAAGTATCAGAGTTGCCCTTCCATGAAATTGTTGATCTAGCGGAAGTGGCTGAGGGAGATTTGTGCCCTCAGTGCGGTAGTCCTCTTCGGAGCTTTACAGGTTTGGAAGTAGGCCACATCTTCAGACTAGGCACCCGTTATTCCGAGCCCCTGGAAGCTTTCTATCATTCCGAAGATGGTGAGAGGAAGCCCTTTATTATGGGTTGCTACGGAATCGGTGTTACACGTTTGGTTAGTGCAGTCATAGAACAGCATCATGATGATTTTGGAATTGTATGGCCTTGGTCAGTAGCGCCGTACCACGTGGTCATAATCCCCATAGGAGATGTGGAAGCACAAGTTCAAGAGCTGGAAAATACTCTGTCCTCAGCTGGATTAGATGTCTTTGTTGACGACAGAGACGAACGGCCCGGTGTTAAATTCGTAGATGCCGATCTTATCGGCTTCCCTGTTCGCCTTGTTGTAAACGCGAAAAAAGAAGGCAAAGTGGAGATTAAGTTCAGGAAAACTGGAGAGACTCTGTTGGTCGGGCAAGAAGATGTCTTGGACACGGTTTTGAGAGGTGCAGTCAACCTGTGAGAACAGACAGCTTCTTAGTAATAATTCCAGCTTTCAATGAAGAGAAGAACATTGGCAGAGTACTAAAGCCTTTAAGAGAAGAGAATTTACCCGTATTGGTAGTAGATGATGGTTCTACTGATAGAACAGCATGGGTTGCATCTGATGAGAGGGTTTTGTTAATTGTATTTCCACGCAATCGCGGTAAAAGTGCCGCTGTGAAGGAAGCCTTGAGGTTCAATGTGGACAAAGTAGTCCTTTTGGACGCCGACTTAACAGGGTTAACTCGTAACCATGCACTGCAAATAAAACAGTGGATTAGCACTTACAATTGCGCCAGAATTATTCTAAAGGGTGGTAGGGCGGCCACTACATGGTCGCATATGATTAGCCCTGTATTAGCCGGTCAGCGTATTTTGCCTATGGCGGTGCTTAGGAAATTTTATGAGAGTTCAAGCGTTACTGGTTTTCAGCTGGAGGTTGCACTGGAAGATTTTTTGAAGAAGGAAGGAATAAGACAAGAGGAACTTGTTTTGGAAGGCGTAGGCCAAATCATGAAAGAAGAGAAGCGAGGGTTTTGGCCGGGGTTAAAAGCACGCCTTAGAATGTATCTGGACATTTTGGCTTATAAACTTAGAGGGAGACCCACCATATAACACATCGGTTGGGTCTCCCTGTTTTTCTCATTGATTGGTTAATTGCCTCTTTTTACCTTTTACTCCCTGGGTTCGATGATAAACTTGATAGCAGTTCTGTCTTCTTCTCCAATCTTTACATCGGTAAATCCTGGAATGCAAACAATGTCGATACCGTTTGGAGCTAGAAAACCTCTTGCAATAGCGATTGCCTTTGTGGCCTGGTTTACTGCACCGGCCCCAATAGCCTGTAATTCTGCTTCTCCGTGCTTTCTAATTACTTCCGCAAGCGCACCAGCGGCTTTCTTCGGATCAGTCTTCGCCGAAATCTTCAGTACTTCCATGCTAGAACCCTCCTTGTATCAAAGGTTATTCTAATTATACCCCATTAGAGATTATTTCAAACTTACCCTTTGCGCTTCTTGTAAGCTTGAGGAGCCCACCATGGTTCGTCCCACATTTCGGCGGCAGAACCGCCCCATGGGGCAGACACCAAGGAGGTAAACACGCCCAAACTTCCACCAATTACTGCCCCAACGACACCCAGTATGTGGGAGCCAACCCAAGCTAAGAAAATGGCTGCACCCAGTACTTGGAAAAGTTTTGGCATAGTTTGTTTTCTTATCCTCACTGTAAGAATAGCTACCAACATGGCAAGTGTCATCACTCCAAGAATAGCTGGAAATGTTATCATGTAAACGAAATCATAAAGTTCCATGACAAGAACCAGCGCTAGTAGCCAGTACGATTTTGATTTTGTTTTTGGAGTCTGGGTGGGGCTGCTAAAGTACTGAACGAACCCACCCCAGAAGAACCAAAAGAGGTAAAGGACAATAAAGGTGATGAATATTGCAGCTACTACTTGCATGTTTCTATTATAACCGAAGCTCTTCAGTGAGGTGATATGAAATCATGAAAATCGGTTGGGACACGTCGCATCTGGAATTCACTATAGCGGACTATTACTACTTTGGGAAGCTTAGTGATCTGCTTTTGAATAGCGGTTTTTTGGTAGATGAAGTTAAGGATTTTGATACTTTAAATCGCTATGATACTATCGTTTTCAACTATCCAGAGAAACCTTTCAATGATGCCGAAGTAAATAAGATAGATAGTTGGGTTAGGCAAGGCAAAGTAGTGATCTTTGCAGGCTACTACAAAAACGAGGACGGAGTTGGGGAGAACATAAACGGGATAACGAAGCATTTCGGTCTTACCTTGAATTTAAGCGAGGCGCTTGACCAGTCTAGCGAAGATCCGTACTTTGTAAACGTTGTAAGCCGAACCGGCCTAAGGGGAGTGTTTCCGTGCACAGATACTGTGTCAGGTGGTGAAGCTATATTGACTTCTAAGGTAGGAAACGTAGGCTGTCAGATCAAACTGGGAATGGGGAAATTGGTCTTACTTGGTAGCTGTGTATTCTGGGATTCTTTTAGTCTTCACTTAGCAGATAACGCAACCATTGCCACGAAGCTCCTAGCAGGCGAAGAAATCTAGTTTGTGTAGTGAAAGGCTTAACGTCTTCTAATATCAAGAGTACTTCCTAATGACGGCTACAACTTTGCCAACAATCTGTACTTCTTCATTAAGGGGAAGAGGCTCGTATTTTGGGTTGTCGGGTTCTAGCCACCAATTACCATATTTGTCTTGTTTCACACGCTTGACAGTAGCCATTTCGTCTATGATTGCGACTATGATGTCGCCGTTGATCCATTCGGCATCAGAGTTAACTATGACAACGTCTCCTTCCAAAATACCTGCTCCCTGCATGGAGTCGCCTTTGACTTTTAGCCCAAACTGATTAGGATTAGCGAAGATATCTTCCATTGAAAGATAACCTTCAAGCTCTTCTACAGCTAGCGTTTTCAAACCTGCCGTTACTTTTCCTATTAAGGGTACTTCCATAGGAAGCACCAGTGAACGATGACCTGAAGTGCGTTTTATGTATCCTTTTTTTTCCAAAGCTTCTAGGTGTTTGGAAACGCCTCTTGGTGAAGATATCCCTAGAATAGTGCACAATTCTCTAACTGTAGGAGGATAATGGTTTTGGGCGATAAATGTTCTTATAGCATCCAATACTTCTTTTTGCCGAGCTGTCAGTTCTTTCATACAACAAAAGTATACCATAAGTACTAACCTTCTTTACAGCAGTATGGCTTTCGTGTATAATTAGTTTTGATTGTGGGGGCGTGGCGGAATGGCAGACGCAGCGGACTTAAAATCCGCTGAGCAAGCGCTCGTGTGGGTTCGACTCCCACCGCCCCCACCAATGGAAGGCAAAGTACCAGTTTCTTATATAGGCGATTTGGTAGAGCGGTTCTACGGAAAACGCCGTCAAGAAGTGTTGATCGATGCTAGCAATCTCACTGACAGTGCAGTGGTAGATTTAGATGCTCCCATTGTGGTTAGTACTGACCCAATAACTGGTGCTGATAACCATGTGGTTACGCAGCTAGCAGTTCACATAAATGCAAATGATGTAAGGGTTGCTGGCGGAGAGCCAGTAGCTTTTTTGGCAGTTCTTCTTTTGCCCACCAATTTTCCACAAAAAGACATAGAAGGCATGTTTGAGCATCTTCATGAAGGGTTGGATTACGAGAATGCTCAGTTAGTGGGAGGCCACAGCGAGTTTACATCAGCTGTGACGAAACCTGTAGTAGTTGGCACTATGTTTGGTAAAAGGATTAGAGTACTTAGTAAAGACCTTGTAAGACCTGGTCAGCACGTGTTTTTCGCAGGAACATTGGGCCGGGAGGCTATGATGATTTTAAGGGGTTCCTACGGAGACGACATACTCAAGGTTTCTGTCAAGCCCATCATGGATGTCGCCTTAAATGTTCCCTCATTGGTCTTTGCCCATGATCTGACTGAGGGAGGGCTAGTGGCTGGTCTCTGGGAGCTGACACGGGGAACGTCCCTTGGCATTGAGGCTTCTTTTCCTGAGAGTTATCTGGACCAAGAACTGATTCAGCTTTCCCGTCGGTTCCAGTTTAACCCCTACAAAATAATTTCTTCGGGTTCTGTGCTGCTGGTCTGCGAGAATGAACGTGAAATGAGAGAAAAACTCGAAGAAGAACATTTGCCTTTTGTCTATCTGGGGCAGTTACATAAAAACTCTGTTACGTCTTTGAATGGTGTGCCACTGGGGGATCTTGATCCTGAAGGCCCCGATGAGCTCTGGACTTTGCAGAAGAGAGTATAGCTCCCATACTTCAAAACTACACAGTAGCTAATAGCTTGTTTAGAGAAGAAAGCCATTTTAGTGAACGATATCGTATTCTTCCAAGTGTTCAAACGTTTACAAATGTGTATAATTGTGTTAGATACCGTATCTCAAAGGAGGCTTGCCAAAAATGGCTGTAAAAGTAGACAAGGATTTGTGTATTGCTTGTGGAGTATGTATGGCACTGTGCCCAGAGGTATTTCAGGCTGATGCCGAAGGAAAAAGCGAAGTAATCCCAGGTGCAGATGAGAGTCTGCCTTGTGTGGATGAAGCAATTGATTCTTGCTCAACAGGGGCTATCAGCAGGGAATAGTCTACGTATCCCAGTACACTGAGCTGTGGATCGGCTAGTTACTCTTTAAGTCATTGAAAATGTCTATGCTGTGAAACGTTGACAATTTCAAATTTCTTGCTATACTTAAAGTACAAGTCGAAAAATTTGTTGAAAGGAGTGAACTTATGGCTAACACAATTTCTGCAGAGCGACGCATTCGGCTTACGAAGAAAGAAACCGCATACAACAGATACTGGCGTACAACCATGAAGACGTATGTAAAGAGGGCTAAGAAAGCTATCGAAAGTGGTGATCGTGAAGCAGCTGAAGCAGCCGTGCTGAAAGCTCAGAGTGTCATTGACAAGGTGGCAGTAAAAGGCGTTATTCACAAGAACGAAGCTGCTAGGCGTAAATCTCGTCTGATGAAGCTATTCAATCAGAAGTTTCAGTAGTGTTGAAAGCAGTTTGTCTTGTATAATGAAGACAGCCTGTAAAAAGGAGGGCTGAGCATGGCTCTAAAAGTTGATAAAGAACTGTGCATAGCCTGCGGGGTATGCATGGCACTGTGCCCGGAAGTTTTCCAAGCAGATGCTGAGGGCAAGAGCGAAGTAATAGAGGGCGCTGATGAGACGCTGCCCTGCGTAGACGAAGCAATAGATTCGTGCCCTACGGGAGCAATTAGTCGGGAATGAGGCTTCGGCCTCATTCCTTTTACTTTTAAAACAAGGATGATTCTATCCGATGGTCTAATCAAGGAGCTTATATCTTACAGGGCATTGGTAATAGAGCCTTTGAGTGAAACACAAATACAGCCTTCATCGGTGGATTTAACGCTGGGGAGTACATTTCTTGCCATTGACAATATTAACGTACCGTTCTTAGATCCAAAGAGAAAAGAAACAATTAAATATAGAGAGATTCACATAGAAAAGGGTGGCCAATTAATCCTTCAACTTGGCTTTTTTTTGCTAGGAACAACTACAGAGCGCCTCATGTTACCCAACTTTCTCGTAGCTCGGGTCGAAGGAAGATCCTCCTTGGGACGTATGGGTATTCTTATACATGCCACTGCTGGTTATGTTGACCCAGGGTTTTGTGGTCAGATTACGTTAGAAATATCAAATGTGAATAACATACCAGTAGCTCTTTATCCAGGAATGAGAATATGCCAAGTAAGTTTTGAGTTGCTTTTTGAGAACTGTGTGATCCCATACGGGCTCAAAGGGAAGTATCAAGGACAAGAAGGTCCAGAAGGGACAAGAATTTTCTTGGATTTCTTAAAGGAGTGATGTGTAGTGCATAGTGCTATTGTACTAGGGGGTGGAGTTGGAAAAAGGTTTAATTCCAAGGTGCCCAAGATAATGCATACACTAGGGGAAAAACCTATTATCTATCACCTTTGGGACACGCTGCAAACAGTAGATGGTATCGAAGAGGTTATATTGGTAACTTCTCCTCAAATTGCCGAGTTACTACCTGATAATGCAAATGTGGTGATCCAGGATGAGCCCTTAGGAACGGCGCATGCTGCGTTCTTGGGAGCCTCCGTTGCCAAGAATGAGAATGTCATTATTGTCAACGCAGACATCCCCCTTGTTAGAAAGGAAACATTTTCGACAATGGTGGAATCTTCTTATTCAAGATTGATAGCAGTTACTCGGTTTCCCTTTGAAAGCGATTTTGGAAGAGTTCGATTTGTAGACGGTCTTTTGCGTCAAATAGTAGAAGTATCTGACTTACGAGATCGGCGCGAAAAAGAAATACCTTTTGTCAATACGGGGGTCTATAAGGCAAGAAAAGAAGACATAGTGAATGGTTTTCCGCTTCTTGGCAAGTCCAATGCAAAGAAAGAATATTACATCACGGATTTGTTCAATTTGTTAGCTGAGGATAAAGGAGTACATGTGCTTTTGTTTGAAGATTGGTCACAGTTCTTGGGTATCAATACTAGACAGGATTTGGCAAGAGTCTTGCATGTTTATAAGCAAAGGCTTCTGGAAAGAATTATGGAGGCGGCCACTATTGTGGACCCTGAGAGCACCTATGTGGGTGAAAACGTAAAGGTGGGAAAAGATACAATTATCCTTCCGAATACCACATTACTTGGTTCGACTGAAATTGGCGAAGATTGTGTAATAGGGCCGAACGTGGAAATAAGAGACTGTGTGATTGGGAACAAATGTGAGATAAAGTTTTCCGTGCTAGAAGAAGCAACTTTAGAAGACTCAGTCGTTGTTGGACCATTTGCTCGTATTAGACCGGGAACTTACTTAAAGTCGAGCGCGAGAATCGGTAACTTTGTGGAAATCAAGAAAAGTGTTGTGGGTAGTAGGACAAAAATCAACCATCTTTCATACGTTGGGGATGCCGAAGTCGGCGAGGACACCAACATTGGAGCTGGTACGATAACCTGCAATTATGATGGCTACAATAAAAACCCAACGACAATCGGAAACAGGGTTTTTATCGGTTCGGACACAATTTTAGTAGCACCTGTTGAACTTGAGGACGATTCTTTTACTGCTGCAGGTTCAGTTATCACTGAGAAGGTGCCGAAATACGCTTTAGGCATAGGTAGAGCCATGCAGGTTAATAAAGAAGGTTGGGTGCTTAAGTACAGGAAGAAAAAGGAGATGAACCAGTAATGGGCGTTGATGGCAGACCGATGGCGGTCATTTCGGGAACTGCCAATAGACCTTTGGCAGAAAAGATTGTGAGCGAGCTTGGAATGGATCTGTTACCAGTAGAAATTTACCACTTTAAGGATGGTGAGACTGGTATACGGATTAAAGAATCGGTCAGGGGATACGAGGTTTTTCTCATACAGCCCACGTCTCCGCCTGTGAACGAGAACTTAATGCAACTATTAATAATGTTGGACGCTCTCCGGAGAGCCTCTGTTGCAGAAATCACTGTAATTATGCCTTACTACGGCTATGCACGCCAGGATAGAAAGAGCAAACCCAGGGAACCAATTTCGGCAAGACTAGTTGCTGAGCTCATAGAGGCTGCTGGAGCTGACAGAGTAGTGGCTGTAGATTTGCACGTTCCTCAGATACAAGGTTTCTTCAAAGTACCTGTGGATAACCTTACTGCCATGCCGCTTTTTGCTGATTACGTGAGAAGGGAAAAACCTTTGTTGCAAGATGTCGTAATTGCCTCACCTGATGTAGGTGGAGTAGTAAGAGCTAACGGGTTAGCGTACCGTCTTGATAACAGGCCTTTGGTCATTTGTGACAAGAGAAGAACGGCAGCAAATGTAGCAGAAATTGTCCATGTCATAGGCGATGTTGTGGACAAAGACGTGCTCATTGTTGATGATATAATTGATACCGGCGGTTCTTTGATAAAGGCTGCTCAAGTCTTTAAGGATAGAGGGGCCCGTAGCATTTGGGCTTTCGCTACTCATGGCTTGTTTAGTGAAGGAGCAGTTGATGCCATTGAAAAATCAGTGATTGAGCGTGTTGTGGTTACGGACACTGTTCGAAGCGAATACTCAAGTGAAAAAGTGCAAGTGGTCAGTGTGGCGCGGCTAATCGCTGAGGCTATAAAACGTATAAGAACAAATCAAAGCATATCAGCATTATTTGATTAACTTAGATAAAAGGAGTGGTTAAAGTGGCTGTAAAAGTTATTAAGCGTACAGAAACGCAAACTGGAACAAGAAAGGTAAAGAAGATCAGAAAGAATGGTTACGTGCCAGCGGTTTTGTACGGGCAGGATATGGAAGCTACGCCCTTGTTGTTGGAGCGGAGCCAGGTTATAAGAGAACGTATAACGTTAGGACGTTCATTGGAACTTGATGTGGATGGAAAGATTGTCAGGGTCATCGTTAAAGAAGAACAAGTGGATCCCATTTCACAGGAAGTGATTCACTTGGATTTCCAAGCATTGAGTGCTGGAAGCACTGTAACTGTGTCCATACCCATAGTACTGGTAGGCGAACCCGTAGGTATCAAGAAAGGTGGCATATTGGAATTCCCAACTCGTGAAATAGAAGTGGAGTTACCTACTGAAAAGTTAGTTGAACAGGTCACTGTAGATGTTTCAAATATGGACATTGGAGATATCATACACATCGGTGAGCTCGACCTTCCACCCGAGGCGAAAATCTTCGCAGATTTGGAAGAAGTAGTAGTCGCAGTAACAGTTCCAGTGGAAGAAGAAGTAGAAGAGGTCGAGGAAGAAGCAGCAGTTGAAGGTGAGCCTGAAGTGATATCTAAGGGCAAGAAGGAAGAAGAGGAGGAAGAGTAATAATATATCCTTTTCATGCTACTAATTGTTGGACTGGGAAATCCGGGTATAGAATACGAGAAGACTAGGCACAACATAGGCTGGTGGGTTTTAGATCTTCTTAGGACTAAGCTCACCGGCCTTAATTTACGTTTACTGTGTTATAGCCGAGTTTATGAATTGAAACATGAATTAAAGAAAGAAGTAGATTTCATCGTTTATCCCCTAACATACATGAACAACAGTGGTAAGGCTGTGAAATGCCTTTACGAGCCTAGAATGGATCTAGTGGTAATTCATGATGATCTTGATTTGGTAGTAGGGAAAACCAGAGTACGTTTTGGTGGATCAAGCGCTGGCCACAAAGGGGTATCGTCCATTATTGACGCCTTGGGAACTGATTCGTTTTGGCGTGTAAAGGTGGGCATTGGGCGCCCATTCTCAAAACAAGAGGTCATAAACTACGTATTAGGTGAACCCCAGAAGAATGAGAAAGAAGTACTTATCAGGGCAGCAGATTACATAGCTGACCAGTTATGTTTGCTGATCACTGATCGGAATTTTTCACGTTTTCAACAGAACATAAACAGTTTTAATTCCAATGAAAATAACTAGTCAAGATCCGCTGGTTTACTTCGCTGCTGAAGCGAAGAGCTTGGGAGAAAACTTTCCGATTATTTTGCCAGAAGGCGAGAAGCAAGCTTTCTTGGATTACTACTCTGCTCTGTTTGGAGTTTCTCGAGCGATGGTTTACGATGCCAGAGACCTAGTGGAGGAAACCCTGCTACCAGAAGGCGATCCCTTGTTGATAACTAAAGGTACTCCAATGGATGTGGTTCTGAGTTTTCTTAAGTTGACAGGATATACAAGAGTAGACTTTTGCTATGACAGCTTTCAGTGGGCGAAGCGAGGTTTTGTACTTGACATTTACTCTGACGAGCTCTATAGGTTGGATTTTGACGAGGAAGACCGAGTTGAAAGCATCCGCATAGTGGATTCAGAGACACAAATGTCTATAAGACGAACTGAATATGCCACGCTCTGGACAAGACAAATACCGGTGCGACCTATCGACAGAATGACCCAAGCTGTCATATACGATTCTGAACGTACTTATAGGGAGCTTAGAGCAGTTGAGGTTGAACTGACGTTTCCTGTTAAAAAGGTATCTCCAGTTAAAATAGACAAGTTCATATCGGTGCCCAGTTTCAGCATCGACGACTTAACTGCTTACAAGGGCAAGATGGTTCTGGTTACCCAATTCCCCGAGGTGTTTTCGCGCAAACTTGGTTGGCCTGTGTTTGATTCCATTTCGGCAGGGCTGACTTCCGGGGAAAAAAGGTTTCTGGTTCATGGCAGGATTAGGATGCCCTTCAGCCTCGATGGTTTCGATATACACATTGATCGCGAAGGACTGGGATGGAAAGTTGGGCATCGAAGATCCTTGGAGTTGTCTTGGCACGGGTTGAAGATTGGGGAACCAGTGCTTCATGTAGACCGAGGCGTCGGAGTTTACGATGGTATTGAGTATGTGGAAGGGAAACCGTACTTTTCTATTTCATACAAAGATGGCCATGTTCTAGTTCCTCTGGAGCGTAGTCAAAAGTTAGTTAGGGTTCCTTCCACCATGTCCATTGACAGTTTGGGACCAGCCAGATGGAGTAGAAAGAGTAGAGCTCTTCAGCAGCGAGCTCTGAAGATGAGATCTTTCCTTGAGAACAGATTTAAGCAGAAGAAGAGCATTGAATCCTTTACTATAGAGCCTGATGAAGAAATTGAAAGCGCATTTGCACAGTCTTTTCAGTTTGAGGAAACTTCTGACCAAAAACAGGCTACTGAAGAACTCCACGCTTGGTTAGCAATCCCTCATCCTGAGGAAGCGTTGATCATAGGAGAATCTGGCGTGGGCAAAACCGAGGTACTTATGCGTGCGGCTGTCGCTGTGGCCTCCGCTGGCTATAAGGCTGTCATTGTGGTTCCTACTAGAGTGTTGGTGGATCAATATATGGCTGCCTATAGTGAACGCATCCAAAGCTGCGGTCTCCTATTATCTGACGATCCTGCTTTGCCTTGGGACATATTGGTGGGGACTCACAGCCTTTTGAAAAAACAGCTTTATGATGACAAGCTAGCTCTGGTCATATTCGACGAGGAACAGAAGTTTGGAGTGACACACAAAAACTGGTTTCAAGAACATTTCCCGTGGGTCAAAGTTATTTTCAGTAGTGCCACACCCATACCTCGAACGTTTTTCTTGGCACGTCGCGGGTATGTAAAGCTTATACGAATGCACGAGCTGCCTTATGGTAGGCAAAAAGTTACTGTTTTTGCCGATGAATACTCTCCCGATTTAGTAAGGAAAGTGCTATCTGATGAACTAGATCGGGGTGGATTGGTCATTTACATTCACCCGACTATTGAAGGTATTGACCTTAGAGCTTTGGAACTTCAGCAGATGTTCTTGGACGCGGAAATAGAGGTTCTCCATGCTCGGATGACCGATAAACGGATAAAGTCCATATTCAAAAAGCTGCAAGAGGGAAAAATAGATATTCTTGTTGCCACCACTATCATGGAAGCAGGTGTGGATTTGCCTATTGCAAACACCATCGTTGTAGAAGACGCTACCCACTTGGGTGTATCGCAGATGTATCAACTTAAAGGTAGAGTGGGAAGAAACAGTGTCAAGGGCTATGCTTGGTTTCTTTATCCGCCGACTGCTTCCCCAGCTACGCGAAGTCGCATACACTCTACTGTGAAGTTGCTCAATTATTCTGATAGTTATGCTCTTGCGGAATTGGATACACGTTACCGTGGGATTGGTGAGATTTTCGGTATACGGCAACATGGCTTGGTGAAACAAGAAGACGTGTTTGCTGTGGATGCACTGCTGGAGCAAACGTATAGGGAAGAAGAAACTGAAATTGTGTCTTGGCCAATTAAGATGAACATACCTGAATGGATCTTGCCTGAGCCTGAAAGAAGTAATTTACTCAAGGACATTCTTGACGCTGATACAGAACGGGAGCTTATGCAACTGTTCTTGATGTTCAAAGATCTTGTGGGGCACATTCCTGAGGACAGTAAAGCTTTGTTTGCTTATTCTTTGCTTAAGGTTTTAGGCAATAAAAGAGGTATCACAATGATAAAATTCAATTCAAGAGGGTTTCAGCTGGTTAGGGAGAATGAGATCCAAGATTTTAAAACTGGTTCAGTCTCTTCATGGGATGCGATTTTTGCCGCGGTAGAGTGTTTAGGAGGTGCCAAAGAATGGTTCGAAATCCTAAAGGCATGAGAGACATTTTGCCTCCCGAAACCTTTAAATGGCGAAGGTTGGAGATTCTGTTGTCTAAAGCTGCTTTGCTTTATGGCTATGGTGAAATAAGAACACCCATTTTAGAATTTTCTGAGCTTTTTAGAAAAGGTTTGGGAGACGAAAGTGATGTGGCGCTCAAGGAAATGTATGAGTTTGAGGATAAGAATGGAGATGTGTTGTCGCTAAGGCCAGAAGGAACAGCTCCTGTGGCTAGAGCGGTAATTCAACATCACCTGTATGATACCCCCGTACTTAGGCTCTTTTACACGGGGCCCATGTTTAGGAGAGAAAGGCCCCAAGCTGGGCGATACCGCCAGTTTCATCAATTTGGTATAGAAGCCTTTGGCGTATCCGAACCTTACATGGATATCGAAGTACTGCTTATTGTGAAGAGGATATTCAGTCTTCTCAATTTGCCATTAACCATACATATTAATAGTTTAGGCTGTGATGAATGCAGACCAATTTACATGGAACAGCTTAGAAATTTTGTACTTTCAGCAATACCTGAAGATGAAGAAATTGAGCGGTTTAAAAAGAACCCTTTAAAACTGTTCGACTCCAAAAGACCTGAGCACGCTGAAATAAAGGCTGAGGCACCAAAAATCTCAGAATATCTTTGCCCGGCATGTAAGGATCACTATGCGCACGTTATACGAGCAGCGAAGTTGTTCGGAGTTCCCATCGTTGAAGATCCTCAGCTAGCAAGAGGCTTTGACTACTACACTAGAACTGTTTTTGAGGGGTATGTAGGCGAATTCAATCTGGCTGTAGTTGGTGGTGGACGATACGACCATTTGGTTTCTTTCTACGGAGGGCCTGACGTACCAGGCATTGGGTTTGCTATTGGTCTAGAAAGATTGATTACATCCTTAGAAGAAGTGCCAATAATAGACCCCGAGCCGAAGAAAACTTACTTTTTGGCCACTACTGGCGAAGACATGATTGAACCTGCTTTCCAGTTAGCGGAAAAACTTAGAGATCATGGTATTGGGATAATAATGGATTTGCGGCAGGGAAAATTGCAAAAGCAGTTAAAATTAGCTAATAAAGTGGAAGTTCGGTATGTACTCATACTGGGTGAAGAGGAACAAAGGAATCATGTTATCACGTTACGGGATATGGTGACTGGTGAACAGCGCATAGTTGCTCAGGAGGCGGTTTTAGATGAATAGAATCTACATCGGCGATGTGAAAAATGTGAAATTGGATTCAGTTGTAGAATTGTGCGGTTGGGTACAGTATGTTAGGGATTTCGGTAAGGTTGTATTTTTTGTCATAAAAGATAGGACAGGCATTATTCAGTGCTACACAAGTACGCAAAGTGAAGAACTCCTAGAGCTAGTCAAAAAACTGTCCATAGACGACGTGGTCCGCGTCCGAGGCACGGTAAAACGGCGTCCAGAAGATCAGATTAACCCAAATATGGAAAACGGCGATATTGAAATCGAAGTAGAGGATTTCGAAGTTTTGAACCCATGTGCGCCTTTGCCTTATGATGTTAACGGAGAGCCCAGTGAATTTACTAAACTCAAGTACAGATATGTGGACATAAGGCATGGGGAGTTGCTAACGAACCTAAAGACTCGGAGTGTTGCATCTTCAGTTATCAGAAATTATCTTGGGCGAAAGGGCTTTTGGGAAATAGAAACGCCTTATTTGACCAAGTACACACCAGGAGGAGCACGAAATTTCGTGGTACCAGTGAGACAGCAACCTGGTTATTTTTACGCTTTGGCTGAAAGCCCGCAAATATTCAAGCAAATGCTTATGATAAGTGGTGTGGATAGGTACTTTCAGTTTGCTCGCTGCTTTCGTGATGAAGATCTTCGCGCTGATAGGCAACCTGAATTCACTCAGGTAGATATAGAAGCTTCTTTTGTCACAGAAGAGGACATATATGATCTAGTGGAAGGCATGATGCAAGAGTTATTTAGGGAAGTCTTGGGAGTACAAGTGGAGACGCCTTTTCCTAGGATGACCTACGATGAAGCCATGTCTTTGTACGGTTCTGACAAACCTGATCTGCGTTTCCAAATGACTATAGACGATTACACAAACAGTTTCTCAACCAGCAAGTTTAATGCATTTAGAAATGTGATTGAACGTGGCGGTGTAGTAAAAGGTTTGTACTGGGATAAGCCCTTAGATCGATCTGCGCTGAAGGTGTTGGATCAAGCTGCATCTGGTAGTGGGAATAAGTTTTTGTTTGTGAGTAAATCAGCCAATGGTTTGCTAACCAACGGACCAAAATCTGTATTGACTGAGGAAACTTGGCTCGAAGACGGAACATATGTTTTTGCCGCAGGGGACGAATGGGATGTGCTGCCGTTCTTGGGAGAGTTAAGGCTGGCTTTAGGCGAGTACTTAGGCTTGCTAGACGATAACGAATATAAGTTTGTCTGGGTGACCAGTAGACCCATGTTCGAAATAGCTGAGGATGGATCGCTACAAGCTGCCCATCACCCGTTCACTATGCCTGATGTCACCTCTACCGATGAAATTAGGAAAGATCCATTAAAGGTAAGGGCGAGGGCATACGACATTGTTCTAAATGGCGTTGAAATAGGTGGAGGAAGCATAAGGATACATAAAGCTGACCTTCAAAGATCGGTTTTCGAGATCCTTGGTTTGAGCGACGAGGAAATAGAAGAAAGATTTGGATTCTTCTTGGGTGCCTTATCCTGTGGCGCGCCACCTCATGGTGGTATTGCTTTGGGCTTTGACAGGCTTGTCATGATTCTTTGCGGAGCTGACAGCCTTAGACAAGTTATCGCGTTCCCGAAAACAAAATCAGGAACGTGTCCGCTTACAGGTGCTCCTGCAAGGCTATTTGCCAGTCAGCGTCATGAATTGTTGCCCATATTCAAACAAATTATTGAGGAGGGTGGTTAGTGGGTTGGTGATAGAGCTCTGTGTTCCGTGCTTAGAGGAATATGGTTTACTCTTGCAAAAGGTTGTTGCGGGCGTAGGCCAAATATGGAATTTGGATTTAGATAAGTTCTTCGAACTAAGTTTGGTCGTCATAAAAGCGTTCGAAGGTGCGACTAAAAATGCCGGATCAGGTAATTTCCGTCTAAGGTTATCCCACATGAATGGGGACAGAATGCAGGTGGATATTGAGAGTGACAAGCCCATTGACATGGAGACCTACAGATTATTCTTGCTGCCCTACATGGGCCAAGAGCTTGAGAGATGTAAGAAGGTCATCTTGTACTTATGACAGAAAAGGAAAAGAAATTAGCGTGGCAGCTTCTGGAGCGGTATGCCGAAACCAGAGATCCTCGCATACGCGACACACTATTTCTCATGTACAAGCCGCTTGCGGATTCTGTGGTGAACAGATTTGCTCCCTATCAGATTGATAAGGACGATTTGCGTCAGGAAGCCTACAGAGCTTTGGTTGATGCCATCGAAAGATTCAATCCCTCATATGGGAACCTGTTTGAGACTTTTGCCATACCGACCATAGTGGGTAACCTCAAGCGTTACCTGAGAGACTATGGGTGGGCTATTAGTGTACCTAGGAGCATGGTTGACATGGCCTACAGTATTCAAAAGAAGCTTCCTGAAATAGCCGAAAAACTAGGTCATGAACCTACCGTTAAAGAGATAGCTGAAGAACTGGATTTAGATGAAGAACAAGTCAGTGAAGTACTTTCAATAATGGCAGTCAAGAATACATCTAGTATTGACTCTAAAATCACCGATGAGAGTGATACCACGGGTGAGGAGCTACTGGGACTTTTAACTGACAGGGCTTTAGAAGACGAAGCTCTTTTGGAGATAGCGGTGTCGGAACTTCCTGAGCCTGAACGCTTCATAATCGAAAAACGCTTAGAAGGTCTCTCTCAGAGTGAAATTGCAAAGCTTTTGAACATTTCCCAAGCTCAAGTCTCGCGGTTTGAAAGAAAAGCGATTGCTAAGCTTAAAGAGGCCATATATGGATAGGAAAGACTTAATGCGAGTCATATTGCAAGCAGAAGCCGCTTTTCTGCTAATGGCTTTCGCATTCTATATTGTTATTAGAAACCTTTCCACTGTGTATGGTTGGGTCACATTTCTTGCCTGGCTTGTATTCGCCATGTATGTGGTCGAAGCAGTAGCAAAACTATTCAAAGTGCAAAAAAGGTTTGCAGGTCTAGTAGGAGTTATAACTGCCATTTTGCTGCTCTTAGGTGTGGGGCTATCCATTTACTATCTCATACAAAGTATTATTCCGCCTCTGGTAAAGAGTATTGATAGCTTTATCGCCTACATGCCGAAGTTGCAGGAAGCCGTCGGCGAATGGGCTCAGAGGAGCGAAGTTTTTATGTGGCTTTTTGATCAGATAAGTACTGAAGTTCAGTCTTGGGTTGGTGGAGAAACCGTCAGAAATGTACTCTTTACCATTGGTCGTTTTCTCACATCTTCTGGTGGGAGTCTCTTTCAGATCACACTAGCCGTTGTGATTTCAGGAATTCTCATACCATACAAAGATAAACTCCTTGATTTTGCAGATAGCAAAATACCTGCTGCGAAATTTAAACAATTGGATTTGATGCTTGGTCAGTATGCTTTGCAGCGCTTAGTCAGTGGTTTTGCACTAGCCGTTGTCCTTTTCATCGGTAACGCCATAATCTTGAGAAACAGTGCTTTGGCGTTAGGAATTGCAAGCTTGGGATTTGTTTTAGACTTTATTCCATATGTGGGGCCATTTTTTGCTTTCATCATCAATGCTATTGTAGTCTTGGTTGTATCGCCTTCGTGGTTAATCTTAGTTCTTACCTTAATCATATTCTTGGCCGGGCAAGGTGTAGAACAGTTAGTAGCAGCTACCATGGCCAGTGTGCAGTTCTCCATTCCGTTTATCGTGGCCATTGCGTTAGTGATTTTTGGTGGTGTGGTAGCTGGTGTTCCGGGGCTCATACTCGGAGTACCTATTGGTGCTTATCTTATCAATCTGTGGAGTAAGCCGAAAGAGATATGATTGTCGCTGTGGATTTTGGGCTAAAGAGAATTGGTATGGCACGGAGTGATGACAGTGAGACATGGGCTTTTCCACATAAAACACTGGAAGGGAACGATTTGGAAACAAAACTCATTATCGAGCTGAAGAAACTCGGACCGAGGGTGGTAGTTTTGGGACTTCCCAGAAACATGGACGGAACTGAAGGGGAGATGGCTGCAGCAGTTCGAGCTTTAGGTCAGCGTTTGGAGGCCGTTGGATTTATTGTGGATTTTTGGGACGAAAGGCTTACGTCTAGGTTGGTTTCTCGTCAAGACCCTCGAAGCTTGAAAAAAGCAATAAAAGATAAGGGTAAGGTTGATTTGATGTCAGCTGTGCTAATATTACAGGAGTATATTAATGCGAGGAGGAGAACAAATGAACCACAATGAAGAACACGAGCATAACCACGAGGAAATGGAAGAAGTCATCATATCCTTTACAGACGAAAATGATGTGGAGCATCAATATGCTCTTATTGAGGAACTATCAGTAGGCGAAGCTTTGTACGGAGTCTTTGCTCCTGTTGAAGAAGAAGGCGACCTGTTGGTATTTCGTATAGAAGACGACCAACTAGTGGAGATTGAGTCTGATGAAGAATTCGAGAAAGTAAAAGAGGCTTGGGAAGCTCTGTTGGAAGCTGAAGACGACGAAGAAGAGGAAGAGTAGTAATAGTTTATTAGATGCATAGCTTTAAAACTAACTTCACGTGTTCAAGGTTGAACTGATTTTAGGAAAAGCTGATGTGGGCGTTGTACAGACTTTGATTGAAGGGCTGGACAACGCCTATTCCATGATGGGGACTAGCCGCATCTCGGATGACAACTACAGAATGACTCTTCAAGCTAGTAGCTTTTGCCTAAAGGAACTTATCTCAGTTATCCTCAGCTGCATGCTGCAGGGAAATGTGAAGTCCTTCTTAGTTACCACTTGGGAAGACTGACGTTGGACAACAATATCTTTAACACAAGCCTCTACGGCGGTATAAATGATTACGTAGCTGCAGCTCATGAATTGGCGGCTTCTGATCTTCACTTTGTTCCAGACGCTGATCGTGTAAATGTTTTCACTCGCACTAACGGCGATATGCGCTTTCAAGGTGCCATTAACCACAGCGAATACGATCGATTGCTTAATGCTTTCAAGTTCTCGAGTGGGTTAGACGTTGCTAACAGCAGAGTTTCACAAGATGCACGATTATCTATGCCTACCAGAGATGGCACGTTGTTCCTGCGCGTTTGTATCTTACCTACAGTTCACGGAGAATCCTTAACATTGAGGTTACCAACCAAGGGCCAGTATGGTTCCTTTGTCGATCTGGGCATGGATTCTAAGCAGGCTGATTCGTTCGAGGAAGCGATCAAGTATGGTAAAGGAATTGTTTTGATAACTGGACTGACAGGCTCAGGCAAGACTTCTACGTACTATACAACATTGAGGTTCTTGCAGAACGATGGCATGAAGATCATCAGCCTTGAAGATCCTGTGGAACAGTTCTTAGATGGTGTAGTGCAAGTGGAGGTGGGGGAAGAGGTTGGATTTGGATACAAAGAAATAATTAGATCGGCGCTAAGGAGTGACCCCGATGTCATAGCAATTGGAGAAATAAGGGACGAAGAAACAGCCAGGGCGGTTATCAACGCGGCTTTTTCGTCACGTCTAGTCATTGCCACTATGCACAGTCGTGACCTATCTCATGCACTCAGGAGACTTTTGTACTTTGGAGTTTTGGCCCAAGACATAGAAGCCACTATTTCTTTTTTGATTCATCAGCGGCTGATCACCTTGCGAAGCAATGAAAAGATGTACCGGACAGCTGTTTTTGCAGTAAAAGATGGTGCTATTAGCTGCTCACAGCCCTTTATGGAAGAGCTCACAAGTCTCACCTACGATTGCATCTGCCGTCGGCTGGGGAATTATTCACACTTTGGTCAAGAAATTGTTAGAATTGATAGTGATTTGGAGGGGATAGCCTTTGGACATTTTTGAGCTCCTTAGGAAAACAACGGATTTAAAGGGTACCGATTTACATTTGACGGTTAATTTACCACCCATGATTCGCATTGATTCGGTTCTTCACCCTTTGGGAGATCAGGTCTTAACTACTGAGGATACGGCTGCTATGGCTTCGCAGATCCTACCCAAAACGCAGGAAACTATTTTCAAGTCCCAGCTAAATGCCGATTTCTCGTTTGGTGTTCCTGGCCTTGGTAGATTCAGGGCAAATGTGTACCTGCAGCGGGGAAGTGTTGCATTAGCCATAAGGCGCTTACCTTTTGACGTTCCTTCTTCTGAAGAGCTTGGACTACCAAAAATTGTCACTGATTTGGCGAAGAAGAAGAGGGGCATGGTCATCGTTACAGGTCCTACAGGATCTGGGAAGTCAACTACCTTAGCGTCCATGATAAAGACTATAAATGACTCTTTCCGATATCACATCATAACACTTGAAGACCCTATTGAATACACCTTCAGACACAACCTCTCAATTGTTAACCAGCGTGAGGTGGGAAATGACGTGCTTTCATTTGCCGAAGGTCTTCGGGCTGCCTTAAGAGAAGACCCTGATGTGGTTATGTTAGGAGAGATGCGTGACTTAGCTTCAGTTTCAGCAGCGCTAACCTTGGCCGAAACGGGGCATTTGGTTCTAACGACTTTGCATACGAAGTCAGCAGCAGAAACCGTGGACAGAATTGTGGACGTATTTCCTCCGAACCAACAGCAGCAGGTCAGAACTCAGCTTTCTAGTGTGTTGGAGGGAATAGTTTCTCAGCGCCTTTTGCCCAAAAAGGGTGGGGGATTGATTTTGGCGTATGAGGTTCTCATAGCAACTCCTGCCGTGCGTTCGCTTATCAGAGAAGGGAAAACTCATCAAATACCGTCTTCCATTCAGACGGGTTCATCTTTTGGCATGGTTACCATGGAAAACAGGTTATTCGAACTTCTGCAAAAGGGTTTCATTGATGAAGATCAAGCCATGGAAACGGCGAATTATCCTGATGTATTAAAAAGATTGATAGATGCTCAGAAAAAGTAATAGTAATGGCAGGAAAGGTTCCCAGGCCGCAGAGGATTTTCTGATCGATGTGGCACAACTGATGGCTGGAGGATATAGCATGTCCGATAGCGTCGTCATATTAAGTCAGGAGTCCAGATACGGCTTGGTGCCTGCATTGCTCAAAGACTCACTTGCTGAAGGCCTTGCGTTCTCTGAGGCTCTGGAAAGAATCCCTACCATCATAGATCCGGTGATAAGTATGTACATACGATCTGCAGAGGAGACAGGAAATCTGACACATGCCATGCAGGAAGTTTCTACAAGGATATTAGCTGGTAGAAAGTGGGATCAGATGGTGTCAGAAATACTCTTTTACCCACGTCTGGTACTTGTTGCAGTCACGCTGATTTTGGACGCATTTTGGTTGTTTTTCTTACCATTCATTGAGAGTTTCCTTTACTCCATGGGAATGGAGGCAGTGTTTTGGACAGAATTGATGAGCCTGTCCAAGTCTTTTATGTGGGCACTTCCCATTATAAACATTGGAAGCGCTTGGGTAGCATTTAGTGATGGACTGGTTTCTATGCTGGTGCCAAGAAGTGTAAAAACTTTGAGTAAGGATGTTTGGTTATTCAGCTCATTGGAATCAATGCTACAGGCTGGTTTGCCAATGGGAACTGCCATATTGACTCTTTCTCATATAAGTACCAGTATTAAAGGTGAGCAACAAACCTTAATGAGGTTATATGAGCGATTAAAGTCAGGAGAAAGGTTAAGTATGGCCATGAGTATGGAGGAAGGACGTTGGGATTCCACTGTAATTTCACGCGTTGCTATCGCTGAGAAAAATGGGGTCCTGAACCAAGCTTTGAGTTCGATTACTTCGCAGCTAGAACACAGAAGGCAGATGACCATGGCACACTATGTTCAGGCGCTAAAATCTTTCTCGGTTTTAATGGCGGGCTTGGCTGTTTTTGGAATTACCTACTCGGTTTACAAACCTATGGTTCAAATGCTACTAGATCTAAGTGGTATTTAAGGAGGTGTTGTTTTTGAACATAGAAAGTCTGTTGCAAGGAGCAGATGCTCTTTTTATTAATGACCGTCCCACCCTGCGCTGGTTGAGTGGATTCACTGGCGACGAAGGTTATGCTTTAGTTACTAATGACGTCAAGTTGCTTCTGGTGGATTCTCGTTTTACTGAACAAGCTCTTTTAGAAACCAAAGGCTTCGAGGTTATTGAATACAGGCCACCGTTAGTCGATTTCCTTAGTGAACAAGGTTTCCTAAAGGGTACCATAGCCATTAATGGTGACTACATCAGTTACAGGCTATCCTCTAAGTTGGCTGAGAAGGGAGTTAAGCTAATGGACGTAGGGGAGGAGATACTCCTTCAACGTGCAGTAAAGACGCCAGAGGAGATTGACTACATTAAACAAGCTATCTTCATAGCAGAGGAGGCTTTTAGGAGATCCTTGGGTAGCATTAAACCTGGAGTAAGCGAGAAGGAATTTGTAGCTGAACTAGAGTACCAAGCGCGCAAGTTAGGCAGTGAGGGGATGGCTTTTGATACCATTGTGGGCAGCGGGTGGAGGGGTGCATTGCCACATGGTGTAGCCAGTGACAAGAGAATTGAAGACGGTGACTTGGTTGTAGTGGACTGGGGCTGTGTTTACAAGGGCTACTGCAGTGATTTAACACGCACAATCATTGTCGGTAATGCTGACGCGAAGGCCATGGAGGTTTTGAATGTTGTACTGGAAGCTCACCGCTTGGCAGCTGAAGCAGAAGAATTCACTTTTGGTTCTGATCTGGATGCCATCGCTAGGGATTACATAACTAGTAAGGGTTTTGGTAAATACTTTGGTCATGGGTTGGGCCATGGTATTGGACTTCAGATCCATGAGTACCCTTCGCTTTCTGCCAGGACACAGCATCAACTCATAGATGGTCATGTCTTTACCATTGAACCTGGCATTTATCTACCTGGAGAATTTGGTGTGAGAATTGAAGATGACTACGCCATATTAGGGGGTAAAATTAATAAGCTAAGCAACTTAGAACAGGTCATAATGGTATAATTATGGGAAGCGAGAGGTGATGAGATTTGATTTCAACTAACGACTTAAGACCGGGCATCATAGTTGATTTGGATGGTACATTGTACCTAATCGTTACTGCTCAACATGTAAAACCAGGAAAAGGTTCTGCTTTTGTTCGCGTGAAAATGAAAAAATTATCGGATGGGTCTACTATTGAGCAGACGTTCAGAGCTGGAGAAAAAGTTCAAAGGGCTTATTTGGAAACAAAGCAAATGCAGTATTTATATTCTGACGGCGAGCATTTTGTTTTCATGGATACGGATACTTATGAGCAAGTCACGCTCTCGGGTGACATAATGAGTGATGTACAGCAGTGGTTAAAAGAAGGCATGATGGTTAATGTCCAGTTTTATCAAGGAAAAGCGGTAGGCATAGAAGTACCAACTTTTGTTGAATTAGAGGTTGTTGAAACTGAACCAGGAGTTAGGGGTGATACCGCCCAAGGAGGCTCAAAACCTGCTAAGTTGGAAACTGGAGCTGTTGTGCAGGTTCCCTTGTTCATAACAGAAGGTGACATCATCAGAGTCGACACTCGAACTGGGGAATACGTAGAAAGGGTTGGTTAATTGTGCATTTAAGGTCTGAAGACATAGTTGTTCTAAGGGCGGCTCTTGCTCTAAGCTTAATGGAGGTACCTGGGGTAGCTAAGATGTCTCCTAAAGAGGCTATTAACAGGGTTCAGCTTTCTAGAGCCGCTGATGAGAAACTTTTGATTTCCATAAATGTGGACTTGGAAACAAATGCTGATCTGGGTGAAGTAAAAAACAGAATAAAGGATTTTGTCAGAAGGGTTCTATTGGCATATTTTGACAAAGAGCTGGACTACGACATTATTTTGGAAATCGAAAATGTCAAAGAGTAGAGGAAAACTTTTTGAAACAGGGCGAGAACTTTTGCTTCAGGAACTGCTCGGTTATGAGTTGGGTTTGACCAGCCAAGAAGATCTTTGGCCCAGGCTAAAGGTTGCCTTGCCAAAATCTGACAGAGTCAAACGTCATATAAAACGTCTGCTAAATGCTTATCTGGAAAACCGCGAAGAGATTGATATATGGATTGACCACAGTTTGAAGTCTAAGTCTTTTGCAGCTTACAGTGATTTAGAAAAAATGATAATGAGACTGGCTGTCGTAGAAACTCGGTTTTTTGGTGACGAAAAGATGATGCCGATTATTGTGAGCACTTGGGTAGATATTGCTAGGCGTTATGTTGACGAAAGTTTTGCTAAAGCAATACATGCCATCATGGGCACGTGCTATGAGGAACAAAATGCAGATACAGGATTATCAAAACCTTAAACAATGTGATTTGAAATCACTTAAGAATTTGGCTCAGGAAATTAGATCATTCATATTAGAATCAGTCCACAAGCAAGGTGGACACGTAGCATCTAATCTGGGTATGGTGGAGATAACTTTGGGCATAGCCCAAGTTTTTGACCTTGATCAAGATGCTGTTATTTTTGATACCTCTCACCAAAGCTATACGTATAAACTACTGACACGAAGATCCGAAGATCTGCCTACTATTCGGACGTTGGGCGGATTATCGGGATTTACAGATCCAGTTGAGTCAACTTATGATAAGTACTATGCTGGTCACGCTGGTACAGGCTTAAGCCTTGCTTACGGTGAGGCAATGGCTAGAAAACTAAAAGGGGTGCCCGGGCGTGTGCTCGTAGTGGTAGGCGACGGTGCTCTGACCAACGGCATTAGTTATGAAGGATTAAACAACATAGGTGCCAGTGGGCTGCCCATAGTGATCATTCTCAATGACAATGAACACAGCATTTCTAAAAATGTGGGAGCTATGGCTGCATATTTGGCCAAACTAAGATCTTCAGGTACCTACAAGAGCATGAAAAAATTCGTTACAAGCACTCTGAGAAAGGCTGGGGCTAAGAACATTGAAGATGCTCTTGAAAAAGCGAAGTTGGCACTCAAGGAAGCGTTTCAGTTAGATACGTTCTTCGAGAAGCTTGGAATTGTGTATTTAGGGCCCTTTGATGGGAACGACTTGGAGTCTGTGCTTATAGCTCTGGAAATAGCTCAGAGTTTTGATAAGCCAACGGTGGTTCACTTCTTGACAAGAAAGGGCGCAGGCTATGAGCCCGCAGAAAAGTCTCCGGTGGCATTCCATAGTGCGGCTCCGTTCAATATTAGAACGGGCGAAATGAAACCTGAAACTTCGAGAACCTTTACAAAGGCATTTGGGGACTTTATGGCTGAGATTGGCAAAGACACTGATGTGGTTGCACTCACAGCTGCCATGACTGACGGTACTGGGCTCAGTCAATTTGCAGAGAGATATCCAGACCGTTTTATTGATGTAGGTATTGCAGAAGAACACGTGGTACTAACTGCTAGTGCAATGTCGTCTCATGGTCTTAAGCCTGTTGTGGCAGTTTATTCCACCTTTCTGCAGCGCTCCTATGATCAACTCTTACATGACATAGCCCTACCAAAAAAGCATGTGGTGTTTGCTTTAGATAGGGCCGGGCTTGTTCCGTCGGATGGCCCAACCCATCAAGGTCTATGGGATATTGCCTATGCTTTGCACGTACCAAACAGCCGAATTTATACTCCTTTTGATGAAGAGTCCCTCATACGGTCATTACGGGAGGCTCTGGAATGCGATGTTCCTTGTTTTGTGCGTTACCCTAAAGCAGTACTCACACAGGTGGAGCTCGAAAACCATGGCAGCTTTGTCTATGCAGGCTTTGGACAAGATGTCACACTGGTCGCTTACGGCCCTATGGTAATTCAGGCAGCAGATGCTTTGGACCATCTAAAGAATTACGGTATTATGGGGGAGGTTTTTGGTCTTTGGCAGGTTCGTCCCCTGCCCGATGGATTATGGGAGCATCTTCAGGGGAAAAGAAGCATTTATGTAGTGGAGGAAGGTATTAAAGACTATGGCGCTGCAGCTTTTCTGAGAAGTTTGGGACTGGAAGTGTACTCCTTGGGTGTTGCAGATCCATTTGTTCCTGCTGGAACCAGAGAGCAACTTCTTCAACTGTGCCATTTGGATGCTGAGGGCATAGCAAAAAGAATAACAAGGCGTGAACTGTTGCGTCGCCCGCTGAAGCAGGCGAAAACGGGCTTTTCGCCATCAGAACCTTCTGTAGTACCATCATTAGTTAGAAAAAGACCAAGCTAGGTAGATCCTTTTTCATTTATCACAACGTGCATGAGTGAGAATGTTTTTTGTTTTCCTTTCTTTTTGAATTAAACTTATAATGATGGGTGGTACAGTACGTTTTAAAAGTTTTCATATCGAATCGCATCTGTGGAAAACTTCGGCTTTTGAGGTTGTAGAGCTTTTTAGACAAACGGCTCGAACTAGGGGTCTTGAAGAAACAACGTGTCAAGATGCCGATGTCTTAGTAGCAATTGGTGGTGATGGAACATTCCTGCGCACGGCGCAAATGGCTTTCACATTCAAAAAACCTTTTTGGAGCCTTGGAACCGGGAGGTTGAACTTTCTTCCAAACAATGTTCCTGATATTCACAAAGCCATGGTAGATTTTTTCGAAGGTGACTTAGAGGTAGAGTATTTACCTGTTTACAGGTGGTTGCTCGGAGAAAAAGATGTGTCTTCTCGATCTAGTTTTTTTATAAACGATTTGGTAGTAGCAAAACCGGGTTATGACACTACTATAACCCTTAGGGTCCTCGTAGACGGGATGGACATCATATCTGCGGTTGGAGACGGAGTTATTATAAGCACGCCTTTGGGTTCTACTGCTTATAACCTTTCGGCTGGTGGACCAGTGATGGACAGAGGAGTAAGAGGATTTTGCGTAACACCGCTAAATGCCCACCAAACTAACCTTAGGCCCCTCATAGTACCTGAAGAGCGAGAAATCGGCGTGCAAGTCATTGAAGCATACAAAGGGGCTGTAGCGGTGGCTGATGGAAGCACCAGTTGCCAGCTCCCGGTGTCAAAGATGATCAGAATCTGGAGTTCAGGGGAAGTTGTAAAACATCTTATAAACCGAGATGCTATGACTTTCTACGAGAGAGTCATTAGAAAGTTCGGTTGGTTAGGTTCATGATTTCAAGTGTAAAATTCAGTGGTTCCGATGTCATTGAAGATGTTTGCCTTCCTTTTTCAGAAGGTTTGAATGTTATAACAGGCGAAACGGGTACAGGCAAGACAGTACTCATAAACTTGCTCGGCTATACGCTGGGCTTTCCATTACAGATCCCGTTCTTTCTGAAGAAGGGACAGGTAGAAGTTCACTTCTCACAAGGACAAGAAGAGTACGTTGTGAAACTACAGTTGGGTGGTAGTAGGCGAACGTTGGAATTAAACAGCCAGCGGGTTGGCAAGAAACAACTTAGAACGCTGTTTCAAAACCGTGTTATTTTATCTTCACAATTTGACTCTAAGATATTAGAATCTTCTGAGCAAATTCTTAGTGTGCTTGATTCATTTGCCGGTTTAGGAGACCTTCATAATACCTACATTTCGGTTTTTGGCAAACTAAGTGAAGTAGACAGCTCTCTGAGACGGTTAACAGAGCAGCTTTCTCAGTCAGCAAAAGTGAGGGAAAGTCTACAGTCAGAGCTTGAAGAACTAAGAGCCTTCGGTCCCAAAGAGGGGGAGTATGAGGAGCTAAAGAGCTTGCTACTGAAAATCAGTGAAAAGGAGCACATAACTGAGGCTAGACGGCAAGTAGTTGAAATCCTTCAGGAAGAATCACCGTTTTATGAAGGTTTAAAGAGCTTGCGTGCGGCACTTTCATCTCTGAGTACGTTCTATGAGGACGCTTCTACTGCTCTAAGACTTGTTGACGAACTTCGCCGCAGCTTAGAAACATTGAAATCGGGGTCGGAGGAGCTTGAAGTTAATCAGTCTAATGTTGACGAGATCAACGAACGATTGTTCAAGTATGAGAAGTACTTTCGTCGATACGGATTTGGAGAGTCTTCGATTATTGGCAGAATTCATCAGCTCGAAGCAGAACTTCAGCAAATTGATAGCCTGCCCGACAGATTGGAGGAACTTAGCAAAAGCAGAGAGATGCTAAAAAGCCAGCTTATTGCCGCTGGCCTAGAGTTAGCTAAAAGACGCAGAAATGCCGTTGAACGGGCTTTAGCAGACATGCAAATGTTCCTTCGTGAGACCAATGTGGAAGGCGATTTTTCGTGGCAATGGGTACCAACAGAGAACAGCTCGTTGGGCTTGGAAATTCCACAAATTGGCATGGTAAGATCTGGACAGTTTGTTCCTGCTTCTGCTCTTTCTGGCGGAGAAAAGAATCGACTTTTACTCGCTTTTAGAGTAGTATTTAGTTTCCCCAATTCAGTTCTCATATTTGACGAGCCTGATGCTGGTCTTGGAGGTGAAACGCTTTCGAGACTAGTAAACCTTCTTAAACGGGTGTCTGAGAATAGGCAGATCATATTAATTACTCACAATCCGCAAGTGGCAGCTGCTGCCAAGAGTCACTTCTTGGTGGAGAGAATATTAAATGATGATAAAATGCGTGTTAAAATAAACTTGTTACAAGGTCAAAGGAGGATCCACGAAGTAGCAAAGATGATAGCTGGACAGTACGTTACTGCCACAACGCTGGAATTAGCCAGCGAGCTGGTTAACCGACTCTCAGGAGGTGAACCGTTTGGAGAAGTTTATACTGGTGATTAATCCTGGGTCTACTTCTACGAAATTAGCACTGTTTCGAGCTTTGGAGAATGAAGTTGAAGTTGCAGTTGAAGAAAATGTTTCGGTGCCCGTAGACCTATTGGAGCAGAAGCCTCACTACGTCGATCAAATTGACTTCAGACTACAGCAGGTATTGGAGTTCATTGACAAACACGGTGTTACATCTGACCAAATACTTTGCATCGCATCCCGTGGTGGTCCCATAAAACCATTGCCTGCTGGAACCTATAAGATCACCAAAGAAATAGAACGGGACATAATGCAGGAGCGCATATTAAGTCCTCACAGCTCACTCATAGGACCTGTTGTGGCTTTTAGGCTTTCTCAGGAGTGGGGTGTCCCGGCTTATTTCACTGATCCAGTATCGGTGGACGAATTCATACCTGAGGCTAAGGTCAGTGGATTGCCCGAGATTCCGCGCTACAGTGCGCTTCATGCTCTCAATTTAAGGGCTGTGGCAAGAAAGTACGCTGAATCCAAAGGAAAATCAATAGACGAACTTACGGCAGTGATAGCCCATTTGGGTGGCGGTTTTAGCATTGCTGCCCTAGAAAAGGGAGAGCTCATCGACTCAACTAACCCCAATGAAGAGGGCCCTTTTCAGCTAGAAAGGGCAGGTTCTTTGCCAGTCTCGGACTTCGTAAATTACATCTACGAGAATTGGCCTGATCAAAAGAATCTACGAAGACGTATATCTGGGAAAGGCGGGTTAGTAGCCTATTTTGGCACAAACGATTTTAGAGAAATATTAAAGCTTTCTAAAGAGGATAAAGACAAAGCTTTGGTGCTTGAGAGCATGTATTACCAGGTTGCAAAGTACATAGCTGCCATGAATGCAGTGCTTCGGAATGAGGCTGAAGTTATCATCCTCACCGGAGGTATTGTCTACAATGACGAGGCTGTGGATGGAATAAAGCGGTACAGCAGTTGGCTTAAAAAACCTTATGCCATTTACCCTGGTGGGTACGAGATGGAAGCTTTGGCAATCGGTGCGTTTAGAGCCTTTAAGGGTATTGAACCTTTGCGTGTTTATGGGGGTAACGACTAATATGGCTATAAATAGTTTACAGAGCTTGCTGGACATGGCAAAGAAAAGTGAAAATCAGAGGGTAGCTGTTGCAGGCTTTGATGAGGAATCAAAGCAAGCCATAGAAAGAGCTGCAAATGAGCTAGGCTTGGCATTTACGGTGTTTGATTGGCGTTTCCATGGAGAAATAGGACTGCCGTCGCAGGTGGAGTTTGTGAATTGTTCATCTCCTGAGGAAAGTGCGTTTCAAGCAGCAAAAGCAGTTTCCGATGGACATTGTTCCATAGTTATGAAAGGGTTTGTAAGCACTTCAACCTTTTTAAAGGCCATATTGGATAAGAGTTTATCGTTGAGGGGCAAGGGGCTTATGTCTCATTTGGCCCTTTTCGAGGTCCCCACATATCACAAAATCATTGGTGTGACTGATGGTGGCATGATAATAGCTCCCGATTTAGAGCAGAAGGTTCAAATAATTGAAAATGCTGTGTCGTTTTTTGATGCGATGCATTACGAGCAAATCAAGGTTGCTGTTCTCTGCGCTGAAGAAAGGCCGAATCCCAACATGCCCTGCACCTTGGATGCTGCAGTTTTGAGAACGATGAGTGAGCGTGGTGAGTTTGGCAAGAACGTACTAGTAGACGGACCATTGGCTTTTGACTTGGCTTTTAGCGCTAGAGCTGCTCAAGTAAAAGGTGTGAGCTCACCAGTAGCAGGCGATGCGGACGTGCTGCTTGTTCCTGATATTGAAGCTGGTAATCTGCTGGGCAAAAGTTTTTCTTTCCTCTGTGGAGGTAAAATGGCGGGGTTGGTGTTAGGTGCAAATTGTCCTGTAATTTTGCCGTCGCGTTCTGACAGCGACGAGAACAAGTTTTATTCAATCGTGGCAGCTGTTGCCTTCACAGGAGGTGCTCAGTAATGGGATTTCAAATATTAACCATAAACCCGGGTTCTACAAGTACGAAAGTTGCCTGGTTTGATGATGATAAGTTGGTTTGGAAGGATTCAGTGGAGCACGATACTGTAACGCTGTCACAGTTTCCTAGTATTGCTGCTCAGTTTGAACTGAGAGCTTCAGAAGTGGAAAAAGCCGTAGAAAAGCACGGCAGTGATTTGAACACCCTCGATGCTGTTGTGGGACGTGGCGGTTTGCTTCGCCCCATCTCCAGTGGTGTGTATAGTGTGAATGAGACCATGCTTAAAGAGCTTATCGATGCACGCTATGGTGAGCATGCATCAAACTTAGGCGCTCCCATTGCCCATGCTATAGCATCAAAAGTCGGGTGTCCTGCTTTCATTGTTGACCCGGTAGTAGTTGACGAAATGGATGACATTTCCAAGCTTAGCGGTTGGCCTGAACTTCCTCGAAAGAGTATTTTTCATGCTCTAAATCAGAAAGCAGTTGCTCGTCGCGTGGCAAGGGATTTTTTCTCAGTACCTTATGAACAGCTCAATCTCATAGTAGCTCACCTAGGTGGTGGCATTAGCATTGGCGCTCACAAAAAGGGACGCGTTGTGGATGTGAATAACGCTCTTGGTGGAGAAGGACCTATGAGCCCTGAAAGAGCAGGGACCCTGCCCATCATGAAACTAGCAGATTATCTGTACGAGCACAAACCTGATAGAAAAGAGTTTTCTAAGAAGCTCGTTGGTAAAGGTGGATGGGTAGCCCACCTAGGAACAAATAGTGGTAAAGATCTAGAGGAACGTGTGAAAAATGGAGATGAACATGCAATACTTATCCTAAAAGCCACCGGTTATCAAATTAGTAAGTGGATAGCTCAGATGGCTGTGGCGCTAGCAGGGGAAGTAGACGGAATAATCATAACAGGCGGGCTGGCATATATCCCTGAGTTAGTTGACTTTATTCAGGAAAGAGTCCTCTGGATCGCTCCTGTTTTTGTTGTGCCTGGAGAGGATGAAATGCTGGCTTTAGCAGAAGGCGCTCTTAGAGTGCTACGAGGACAGGAGGAAGCGAAGACATACTAGCATGATTGCTCAATTAAGCACGTTTTTCGATGAGGAGAGTTTGATTGCGCTAACAGGACCTCGTGGTTCAGGTAAGACAGAAATTGCAATTAACTTGATGGCGAATTTCGACAATGTTCAGGTTTACGACGCTGACATGTACAAACCTTTGATGAGAGCTCGAGATGTCGCAATGGGCGACCGAAGGGAGGGAAGTATAAACCCTCAGTGGAAATACATGGATACACCTGTTATTGAATATACTCCTGAAGTATGGTTGAAACAAGGGCTTAAAGTAGTTTTGGACATGGGTGGTGGCGAACTTGGACTGGTTCCCTTAACCACCATAAAGAACTTGCTGCGGGATAGGAACATATTGTTTTATGTAGTGGTTAACCCTTATAGGCCGCAAGCAGATTTTTTGGTAAGACGCGTTCTGTCCATGCTTCCTGAACCACCGAATTTTATTCTGAATCCACATCTATTGGATGAAACGGATGCGGATGTGGTTCTCCATGGTTTGGAACTTTATAAGGAAATGCACTTGCCTGAGCCAAGCATTTTGGTACTGTTGGAACAAGTGGCTAAAGAGGTCGAGAAGGTGGTAGATTTACCACTTTTCCCAATAAGAAGATATTTGCAAATGGAGGTGTAAGAGCATGAGTGAACAGGCTCTAAAAGTTGTCATCGATGAAGAGCTATGCAAGCAATGCGAGCTCTGTGTCGCAATTTGTCCCATGCATGTGCTGAGGATTTCTAGCAAAATAAACAGCAAAGGTTTCCACCCTGCAGAGCTTTTTGACAATGACAAATGCATAAGCTGTGGATTTTGTGCTATGACATGCCCTGAAAGGGCTATCGCTGTTTACAAGCCGGAGGTGGAAAAAGCATGAGTGAACGCATATTGATGAAGGGTAATGAGGCTGTTGGCGAAGCAGCAGTGAGAGCCGGTTGTAGATTGTATTTCGGGTACCCCATAACACCTGCTAGTGAAATTGCAGAGTACATGGCATACCGCTTACCACAGGTGGGAGGAATATTCATCCAAGCCGAGTCTGAGCTCGCTGCGTCGAACATGGTCTATGGTGCGGCAGCAGCGGGAAAGTATGCCATGACGGCCTCAAGTAGTCCTGGTATATCCCTTATGCAAGAAGCACTTTCTTATATGGCAGGAGCGGAAGTTCCAGGTTTATTTGTGGATGCTGTACGCGGCGGTCCAGGACTGGGTGATATTCAGGCTGCTCAGAGCGATTATTTCCAATTGACCAAAGGCGGTGGCCATGGCGACTATCATTTAATTGTGTTCGCACCATACACCATACAAGAGGTCATAAACATTATGCCCGTCGCATTTGAGACGGCTTTTAAGTATAGAAACCCTGTTGTGATTGCCATAGATGGTCTAATCGGCCAAATGATGGAAGCCGTGGAATTTCCATACTTTGTTAACCCAGATGAGATCGCGCTGCCAGATTGGGCACTGAGCGGTAAATTCCGTCATGGAAATAAGAAGAACGTAAATACTTCGCTGGAATTGGATCCAGAAAAACTTGAAGCCATTAACTGGCGTTTGCAAGCAAAATATCGTGAAATAGAAGAAAAAGAATCGAGATACGATTATGTAGGTGTGGACAATCCTGAGACACTGGTGGTTGCATATGGTACAGTAGCCAGGGTCACTATGTCGGCGCTTAAGAAGATGCTTGGGGAAGGTAAGAGTATAGGGCTATTTAGGCCAATAACCATATGGCCGTTCCCAGGTAAGGCGTTAGCTCAAAAGGCTGCCAATGCAAAACGTATTGTGGCACTGGAAATGTCTGCTGGCCAAATGATTGAGGATGTGAAGTTAAGCGTGTTCGATCCCAATAAGGAATATGAGTTCCATGGACATCCAGGCGGAACAACATTTACGCCTTCCGAAATAGAGCAAATACTAAGAGGGTGATGTGCATGAAGATAGTTTATGAGAGACCAAAAACATTGGAAAAGGTGGTGAACCACTATTGCCCTGGTTGTCACCATGGCATATTGCACGCTCTCATCGCTGAAGTCTTGGATGAAATGAATCTGGCTGACAAGACTGTTGGCGTGGCCCCGGTAGGATGCGCTGTCATGGCATACAACTACCTAGACATTGACTGGATAGAGGCACCGCATGGACGCGCAGTAGCCATAGCTACGGGTATAAAACTAGCTCATCCAGACATTTTGGTGTTTACCTATCAAGGAGACGGTGATGCGGCATCGATTGGCCTAGCTGAGACGCTTTATGGCGCCATTAGAGGAATAAATGTGACCACTTTCATGTACAACAACGCAATTTACGGCATGACAGGCGGACAGATGGCTCCTACCACACTCATAGGCATGAAAACTACTACATCTCCCTATGGAAGAGATCCTAGACGCGAAGGTTATCCAGTGAAAATGGCAGAAACTATTGCTTTGCAAGATGGTACGGCTTTTTCAGTCCGGAGTGCGCTTTTTAATCCGAAAGCTATCACTGAAACTAAAAACCACATTAGGCACGCTTTTGAGCTTCAAATGAATGGTGAAGGATTTACATTCCTTGAAGTAGTTGGCACTTGCCCAACTAACTGGGGAATGACTCCTGTAGAAGCCAGCGAATTTGCAAAGAATGAAATGGTAAAGACATATCCGCTTGGGATTAAGAAAGATGTAAAAAGGAGTGAGACAAGATGACGCGCAACATAGTCGCAGCTGGTTTTGGGGGGCAAGGCGTCATGCTGCTAGGGCAGATCTTGGCACTAGCAGCAACTCAGAAGCAGCTAAACGCCACCTGGTTACCTTCATATGGTCCTGAGCAGCGTGGGGGAACAGCAAACTGTACGGTTGTGGTTTCTGACGAAGAAATTGGATCTCCTGTGGTGGATAAACCCATGTATGTGGTCATTATGAACAACCCGTCCATGGAAAAGTTTGAAAAGATGGTGGAACCAAATGGTACTGTTATTTTGAACAGCACTCTTATAACATTGGAGCCCAAGCGTACTGATGTAAATTACCTTAAAGTTCCAGCCAATGAATTGGCAGAGCAGGCTGGTTCACAGAGAAGTGCAAACATGGTCATGCTCGGAGTCATTGGTTGGCTCTGGAAAGATATTTTCACATTGGAAGAGTTGGAGCAGGCTATGGTCGAAAAAGTTGGCGACAAGCGTCCACAGCTGGTTGAAACCAATAAAAAGGCAATAGAACTTGGATATGAATTCGCCAAAAACCTTGTTTAAGGGAAAATTCCTTGAGCTTGAACTGATACAGGAGAAATATGAAGTTGTAAGGCGCCCAGCAGCTGTGGGCGCCTTGGTTTATTGGTGTAGCCAGGAAAAAATAGTTGTGGTAAAACACAAGCGGCCCGCTGTAAACGACTGGGTGTGGGAAATAGTGGCTGGCATTGTTGAACCTGGTGAAAGTTTGATAAATGCTGTAGAAAGAGAAGTTATGGAGGAAGTCGGGCTTACTGTTAAAAGTGTTGTGGGCCTTGGATCTTTCTATCCTACTCCTGGTTACAGTGATGAAGTTATCCATCTCTTTTACGTAGAGGCTGACAACAGCAAACTTAATAGGAACGACACTGATGAAGATTTAGAGCCTTTTGCGCTTAAAATTGAAGATGTATGGAAGCTGGAGCACAAGGACATGAAAACATTACTCTCACTTTACTTGAGCAAAGCAAAAGGCTTGTTGAAGAATATGAACAATGGCTAGTCCTAAGAAAACAAGCTTCACCTAGGACTGTACGTTCTTACCTAAAGGATGTTGACGATTTCTTAGCTTTTGTGGAACAGGAGCGTTCCACCGACATTGAGTTGTTTAAACAGTTCCTTCACGATAAGGGACTTTCTCCTTCAACAGTAGCAAGAAAACTTTCAGCTGTTTCTTCTTTTTCTGCTTTCCTTAGAAGACAGGGTATAGCACTTGAATTTGAAAGGCCAAAGGTAAAAATACCTCAAAAGCTCATGCAAGTGCCTAACTGGAATGATCTTGACCAGCTTGTAGACCAAGTACAAGATCACGAGGTAAGATTGGCGCTAAGAATGATGCTCCATTGTGGTTTACGAGCTTCTGAAGTACTTGAACTTCGATGGTCAGACATAGGCGACGATTATATGCTGGTTAGAGGGAAGGGTGGAAAACAGCGCATGCTACCCGTATCTGAAGCCATCAGAACAGATATTGAGTCAATCAAGAGAAAGGGTTCTTATGTGTTTTGCGACAAAAAAGGAAAGAAAAGGTCTAGAGTCTGGTTGTGGCGAAAGACCCGAGCTTTTCTAGGTACACATCCTCACATTCTCAGACACGCTTTTGCCACTGAACTTACTAATTATGCTGACATCAGGGTTGTACAAGAATCTCTCGGACACAGTGATATAACAACAACCCAACGTTACACCCATGTTTACCGCGAAGCTCTCAAGGAGCTCGTGGAAGGAAAGAGTTTATTAGGAGGCGAAACCATAGATGACGATGAAAGAGAAGGTATTTAAACGTGTTTTCTTAGTTGTCATTGACAGCTTTGGCGTTGGAGCAGAGCCTGATTGGGCAGAATATGGGGATGACCCAAGTTTGAACACAGCGCTTCACGTCATCGACGACAGACCTGCTCCGTCTTTTTTGTGGAGCAGAGGACTTGGTTACTTGCTTAAGGAAGAACCAATAAAACAGCCCAGCGTTGTGGCAAAACTGCAGGAACTCTCTAAAGGGAAAGACTCTACTACTGGGCACTGGGAAATTGCAGGATTAGTTATGACTACACCTTTTCCAACCTATCCCCATGGTTTTCCTCCAGAGGTTATGGAGGAATTTGAACGTAGAATTGGCACGAAAACACTGGGAAACTTTCCAGCTTCAGGAACTGAAATAATCAGACAATTAGGGGAAGAACATATGCGCACTGGTTATCCCATTGTCTACACTTCGGCAGATTCAGTTTTCCAAATAGCTGCTCACGAAGACGTCATACCAGTGGAAGACTTGTATCGGATGTGCGAGATCGCTCGAGAACTTCTTACTGGCGACCATGCCGTTGCAAGGGTCATAGCTAGACCTTTTGCGGGGAAGCCAGGTGAATTCTACCGTACGCCCAGAAGACGTGATTTTTCTCTTCCTCCGCTGGGGCATACCATACTCGATGAACTTGTGGAGAAGGGAATACCTGTAGTTGCCGTAGGAAAAATCCATGATCTTTTCGCGGGTAGAGGAATCTCTCAGAGTGTGCACACAGAAAATGACGCTGAGGGAATTAATGCTTTGCAGGAGTTATCGAAAACTTTCCAACAGCGAGGACTAGTTTTTGCTAACTTGGTAGATTCTGATATGATTTATGGGCACAGAAGAAACGTAGAAGGCTATTACCAAAACATAATGATGATCGATGAAGGACTGAGCTTGCTCTATGATAATCTAACAAACGAAGATTTACTTATCGTTACTGCAGATCATGGTAATGACCCCACATTCCCTAAGCATACTGACCATACTCGAGAATACGTGCCCTTTATAGCCTGCTCACCGAGTTTTACTGAAAGCTCTTTTCTGGGAACGCTTCGTGGATACGTGCACATAGCACAGACAGTGATTGAAGCATTAGGAGTAGAAAGTGCAAGAAAGTGGGGAAGAACTCTTTTGAAGGAGGATGTATAAAAGTGGACATCAGAGACATGGTGACTGAAACTATTCAATTCTTAGAAAAGAAGATGGACAGACCGGATGTTGCTATAATCATCGGTTCTGGTCTGGGTAACTTAGTTAAGAGAATGGACGTTAAAGTTCGAATACCTTACCACGATATACCTCATTTCCCAAAGAGTACCGTGAAAGGTCATGCTGGCGAAATCCTTTCAGGGGTCATAGGTAAGAACAAGGTTATGGCTTTTAGTGGCAGATTTCACTACTATGAAGGCTACAGCATGGCAGAAGTTACCTACCCTGTCAGGGTAGCAAAACTATTGGGAGCCAAATTGCTCATTGTAACCAATGCAGCAGGAGGGTTAAACCCTAAGTTCCATGTAGGTGATTTGATGCTCATAACCGACCATATCAACTTCATGGGCGTGAATCCCTTAATAGGTCCAAATGTGGAAGAATGGGGTCCCCGCTTTGTTGACCTTTATCACGTTTACAGCGAGCAGCACATGAATAAGCTGCGTGAAATAGCAGTCAGGAAAGGTTTAACTCTGCGTGAGGGTGTGTACTTAGCTGTTTCCGGTCCTACGTACGAAACTCATGCTGAGTTAAAAATGATGCAAGGATTCGGAGCAGATGCAGTGGGCATGAGCACAGTTCCAGAATGCATTGTAGCTGCACACATGAGCCTACCCGTATTGGGCGTATCTGTGATAACGGATATGGCTCTCCCATATATCATTCAGGACATAAGTCATGAGATGGTATTAGCGGCGGCGGAAGAAGCCAGTGAAAGATTAAGTGATCTGATTTGGGAATTTCTTCAGGAGGTGACCTTGTAGTGTTACCTCAGGAGTTCATAAGAGTAAAGCGAGACGGTGAAAAACATACCAGGGATTCTATGAAAGAATTCTTTTCACAGTACCTCAATGGTAATGTAGCTGATTACCAAATTTCAGCTTGGTTAATGGCAGCGTTCTTAAAAGGTTTGGACGATGAAGAAACATTTTGGTTAACTGAGCAAATTGTTAATAGTGGCGAAAAGCTGGATCTCAGCGACATAGATGGAATAAAAGTGGACAAACACTCTTCTGGCGGTGTGGGTGACAAAGTCTCCTTGGCCATAGTGCCACTTTTAGCGTCAACGGGCTTAGTAGTTTCTAAAATGAGTGGCCGTGGTTTAGGACACACAGGAGGAACCATCGACAAGCTGGAATCCATTCCTGGGCTGCGAACCGAGTTCTCTACAGAGGAGTTCAAGGCACTCTTGAGACGTGTGGGTTTAGCCATCGTCTCTCAGTCCGAAAGCCTAGCACCTTTAGATAAGAAGCTCTACAGTTTGAGAGATGTAACTGCAACTGTGGAATCTTTGCCTTTGATTGCTTCCAGCATAATGTCAAAGAAGATTGCCGTAGGCAGCGACCTGGTAAGTTTGGATGTAAAACTAGGTAATGGGGCATTCATAACTAGCCTGGAAGATGCCAAAGAGCTTTGCAGAATCATGATGAGCTTAGCTGAACAATTTGGTAGAAAGGTAGAAATTCATGTCACCGACATGAATGAACCACTGGGATGCAGTGTTGGCAACTCTCTTGAAGTAATCGAAGCTTTGGAATTCCTAAAAGGCAAGGTAGAAAACAGGTTCGCTACACTGGTAAAGGAACTGTACAAAGATACTGTGAACAGTACAGGTGTAGAAGCTCCTGACGTAGATCAACTTATCGCTTCAGGTAAGCCCTTGGAGAAGTTTGCACAAATGATAGAGGCTCAGAGTGGAGATCCTAAAGTGGTAGAAGATTATTCCTTACTTCCCATGGCCAAAAACGTTCATGAACTCAGAGCACAGCAGTCAGGCTATTTGGCGTTCGTAGATACAAAGGAAGTGGGCATGGCAGTAGTTGAGCTGGGTGGCGGGCGAAAGAAAAAAGAAGACAACATTGATCATGGTGTTGGTATAAAGTTCCTTGTTGAAGGTGGTAGCAAAGTCGATGCTGGTGATATCGTGGCGCTTGTGTATTTCAATAATGAAAATACCCTAAATAGTGCACTGAAGAGGCTTGAGCATGCTTTTACTATAATGGAGACAGAACCCCAGGAGCGGCCACTTATTTGGTGGAGTAGCTACCAATAATTGAGTCATGACTATCGTAGTACATAAAGGAGTCGATCTTGACGCTTTCGGTTCTGCTTTAGCACTTGCACATGTGTTCGGTGGAAAAATGTTCTTGCCAGAACCCAAAAACAGAAATGTTGCTCGTCTTTCACATGCTGTACAAGAATGGGTAACGGATAGCGTTGAGGGTAACGTAATCTTTTGTGACACAGACAGCCTAGGGAACTGGAAAGCAGAGTTCATCTTTGATCACCATGGCACAGTATACGGCGCAAACAGCAGTGCGGTAGCCATATGGCTTGAAGACTGCGGATATCTGCAGAAGATGTCTGAGAATGTTTTGGAACTACTCATGTCAGGCATATATGAAGATACTGGTTTTCTTCGATATCACTCAGCTAAGCCTTGGGACTTTGCAGCGGTAAGCTCCCTTAGGCGCCTAATGAAAAGGCCCTTCGAGTTGGATATTCACGTGAGTCCGCCTCTTAGTGAGTCACACTTCAAAGCCATGTTCAAAATACTTGAACGGCAGCATGAGATCAGACTACTGAGCAAGATCATAGATATCTCATATATTTATGAGAAGGAAAGTGAAGGGGAAATTTCTTCAGTGGTACAGCTACTACAATCCATGCAGGATATAAATGCTTACGTACTTCTTGTGGGAAGCAAGAATAGGATACTTGGCATATGTCGCAGTGACGAGACCGTGCCACTGTGGGATCTCTTGCAAGACCTTAATCCGAGTGGCCACAAGTATGCTTTTGTGTTCAGAAAGAGAGGCAATTTAATAAGCTTTTACGAGACCCTGCCCGATTTGCTTAGGTCAAAGATGTTAGCTCAAACGTTGGTGACGGAAGTTAGCTTGTCAAAGATGGTTTTGTTGAAACCATGCAGCGTAAAAGAGGCGTTACGTTATTCTCGCGACTACGGTTTGGCTGTGGTATGTTTACAGGAGGAGCGTGGGCTCTATTTTATAACTAGGCACGACTTAGAAAGATTGGAAAGGTTAGGACTTGGAGAGAGTGATGTCCTCGGTTTTTCAAGGGTGTTACCATGTTTTGAGGAGCAAGACGATTTGGCAAAGGCTTACCCCGTTCTCAGACAGCGTATTCCTCTAGTTGTTAAAAAAGATGATGAGTTTTACATTGCAACCACAGATGACTTGTTAAGGCAAGGTGTGGTTCAGTTTTATGAAAACCGCAGTGAAGTTATCAGGGTAGGAGAAACACTGTATGACCAAATTGGCTCTTTGCTTGAGCATCTTTCGAAAAAAGGGCTAAACGTGTATTTGGTTGGTGGCGCCATCAGAGATTATCTCTTAGGCAAGACACCTGACGATATTGATTTGTGCTTTGAGGGCGATATCGAAAAAATTTGCTTGGCTTTAGATGAGCTAGGTGTGAACTATGATATGTTCGGTAAGACCCTATCAGTGAAATGTGAATGGAACGGAACTAAGGTTGAATTCACAAGAGCTCGCAAAGACTTGTACAAGAGCCCTGGGGTGTTAGCAGAAGTAGAGCCTGCTACCATATTGGAGGATTTGGAGAGAAGAGATTTTACCATAAACGCCATAGCTTTGCAGCTTACACCTGGTGTAAGTATTCTGGACCCATTCCAAGGATTGGACGATCTAAAAGACAGAGTTATAAGACTTATAAAACCTTGGTCACTCAGAGAGGACCCTTCCAGAGCTTTTAGAGCTATAAACTACAAGAACAGGTTGAATTTTTCGCTGGATTCTCAGCTCAGACAGGAACTTACGGCGGTCCAGGTGCAAGGCAAACCAGCGCCACGAGTGCTCATGGAACTTCGAAGCTTGCTTAGATCCTCTCAAGTGTTCGAAAACGTAAGAGATGTCATAAACTTCGATCTTATGAGGTTCTTTGGTAGGTCCTTTGTGCTTGATGAAAGGCTAATGTCCATGCTTGAGGAACTTCAGCAGGAACAACAAGTACGGACCATGGAAGTTAGAAGGATCTATGAACTGGTCACAGTAATCCTGGGTCTGGGCTTTAAGGATAGAGCAGAAAGAGAACGTTTTTTTAGGCTCCTCGGCGGTGCTGGCAGGCTTAAAGCTTTATCTGAAAAGTTGGAAGAGGAAGGGACCATAGGTAATCTACTTACGGATCAGCAGTAGCGATAATGAATGTAAACTGTGAAAAAGCTTTGTTGGAGGTGAAAATGTGGCAAATAACGATGTAGTTGTAAGCGGTATAAGACCAACCGGTGTACCGCACCTCGGAAATCTACGTGGTGCACTGCAGCAATGGGTTGATCTGCAGGAAAAATATCCGTGTTTTTACTTTATTGCCGATTGGCATGCGTTGTTCGGTCTTGAAGAACGTAGCAGAGAAATAAAAGAAAATACAAAGAAAGTACTTGCCACACTACTTGCAGTGGGACTTGATCCAGAAAAGAGCACCATCTTTATTCAATCGCAGGTGCCAGAGCACCTAACGCTTTTTACCATTTTTTCTGCCATAACGCCTGTGGGATGGTTAGAGCGTAATCCTACCTTAAAGGACATGGTCAGAGCAGAAGAGCCTCTACCTTATGGGTTGTTGGGCTATCCAGTATTGCAGGCTGCAGATATCTTGCTTTACAAAGGTACCATGGTTCCAGTGGGAAAAGACCAGCAGCCTCACTTAGAGATTTCACGTGAGATCGCAAGGCGGTTCAACAGTCTATTCGGTGTGGAGTTCTTCCCTGAACCTCAGGCTGTGCTAAATGAGTATCCCGTACTTCCTGGTACAGACGGAAGAAAGATGAGCAAGTCATATTCAAATGTGATCAGCATTGAAGACGACCATGAAACCGTAAGATTCAAGGTCAGACAAATGATAACAGATCCTCAGAAGATAAGAAAGTCAGATCCCGGTCATCCAGATATTTGCTCAGTATTTCAGTTGGAGAAAGGCTTTGTGGACAGTGCTTATTCTAAAGACATTTACGATCGTTGTGTTCAGGGGCTTTTGGGATGCGTTGAACACAAGAATATGCTGGCTGACATCATTTGGCAGTATCTTGAGCCCATACGGGAGAAGTATTTCTACTATTTAGAGCATGAAGAAGAACTCTGGAAAATAGCGTCCTACGGCAACGAAAAAGCTGCGAAGGTGGCAAAAGAGACCATGAGAGAGGTGCTGGACATTATAGGCTTATGATCATAGCCATAGATGGACTAGCAGGTAGTGGTAAGACTACAGCTGGCAAAGGATTAGCCAAAGCCATTGGATTTCGGTTCATCAGTTCTGGGCAGTTATACCGATTCAAGGCTTTAGAGCCTGATGTGGACCTTTTAGAAGCGGTAAAGGAGCACAAGCTGAAAATTGAGTGGGACATAGAATGGGAAGGTAAAGACATATCGGCGGAGCTACAGCGAGAAGAGATAGGCAGCAGAGCATCACAAATAGCGTTATTGAGAGAGGTTAGGGATGAAGTAAACAACGTACTAAGGTTTGTAGCCGAAGGCGGGAACTATGTCATAGAAGGCAGAGACATAGGCACAGTAGTATTTCCCGAAGCTGGAGTGAAGTTTTTCCTAACAGCAGAAGAAAGGGTTAGGGCGAGGCGTAGAGCAGAGCAAGTAGGAGAAGAAGTAAACATAGCAGAGAGGGACGAAAGGGACAAGAAGAGGGAGATAGCGCCAGCCAAGGCAGCTGAAGATGCCATAATCATTGATAACAGTTATCAGAGTGTAGAAGAGACCATAAAGGAGATGGAGGGGCGCTTACCTAAGGACGAATTCGACTTTCAACGTTTTTTGCAATACGTACTAGGTCCACCGGTAAGAGGGCTATTTCGTATAGAGGTAGTAAAAAGTCATCCTTTGAAGTATGGTCGCTGGATACTCACACCTAATCATGTTAGTGGGTGGGATCCTATCTGCTTAGCAGCAAAAGTACCTCGGCCTTTGCATTTCATGGCGAAAGCCGAGCTCAAGCGCTCCTTAGGACCTCTTCTTTCGCTATTGGATATAAGCCCCATTGCTAGGAACAAACCTGACGTTAGAGCCATAAGAACTGTTCGGCATTTTTTATACGGCGAAAAGCTGGTGGTTATGTACCCTGAAGGTCATCGCCACCGAGACGGAACTGTGGGCGAGTTTAGGAATGGAGCTTTCTACTTCGTTCGCAAGAAAATGGCACCCGTGATTCCCGTTGTCATTAAAGGGTTGGAAAACCTCAGTTTCAATACCTTTTGGAACCGCCATGTAAGAATAGCTTTCTTGGATCCCATTTACCCCGTGGATGTAATCGGCATGAAAGAAGAGGAAATAGCCAGAATGGTGCGCGAACAGATTTCGGAGTGCTACAACAGCTTATGATCATAGCCATAGACGGACTAGCAGGTAGTGGGAAGACCACAGCTGGCAAAGGGTTAGCCAAAGCCATTGGATTTCGGTTCATCAGTTCTGGGCAGTTATACCGATTCAAGGCTTTAGAGCCTGATGTGGACCTTTTAGAAGCGGTAAAGGAGCAACTAGAAAAATTGATGGAACAGACTGGATGTGAAATAGATAAGATTAATGAATTGGCATCTGAGAAAATCTATGGCATTGTGTTTGTTGAAGAGGGGTAAATGGTGGTATAATCCTATTATTGATAGATAGTAATAACAAGCGATTTTTTGAAAAAACGGAGGCGATTAAGATGAAGTTTGGAATGAGAACACCGAGTATAAAGAAATCAATAAAGGCAAGAACAACAGGAAAAGCCAAGCGAGCTGTTAAGAAAGCTTTAATTCCAGGGTACGGAAAGAAAGGTGCAGGATGGATTAAGAATCCAAAGAAAGCAGCTTACAATAAGGTTTATAAGAAGACGAGCTTTGGCATTATGGATTTATTTAAGTAACTATCAGGAGGATTACATCATGGAACGAGTAGTACAATTTTTAAAAGAAGCAGAGACATATTATTTGGCAACAGTAGAAGGCGACCAGCCAAGGCAGCTGAAGATGCCATAATCATTGATAACAGTTATCAGAGTGTAGAAGAGACCATAAAGGAGATGGAGGGGCGCTTACCTAAGGACGAATTCGACTTTCAACGTTTTTTGCAATACGTACTAGGTCCACCGGTAAGAGGGCTATTTCGTATAGAGGTAGTAAAAAGTCATCCTTTGAAGTATGGTCGCTGGATACTCACACCTAATCATGTTAGTGGGTGGGATCCTATCTGCTTAGCAGCAAAAGTACCTCGGCCTTTGCATTTCATGGCGAAAGCCGAGCTCAAGCGCTCCTTAGGACCTCTTCTTTCGCTATTGGATATAAGCCCCATTGCTAGGAACAAACCTGACGTTAGAGCCATAAGAACTGTTCGGCATTTTTTATACGGCGAAAAGCTGGTGGTTATGTACCCTGAAGGTCATCGCCACCGAGACGGAACTGTGGGCGAGTTTAGGAATGGAGCTTTCTACTTCGTTCGCAAGAAAATGGCACCCGTGATTCCCGTTGTCATTAAAGGGTTGGAAAACCTCAGTTTCAATACCTTTTGGAACCGCCATGTAAGAATAGCTTTCTTGGATCCCATTTACCCCGTGGATGTAATCGGCATGAAAGAAGAGGAAATAGCCAGAATGGTGCGCGAACAGATTTCGGAGTGCTACAACAGCTTATGATCATAGCCATAGACGGACTAGCAGGTAGTGGGAAGACCACAGCTGGCAAAGGGTTAGCCAAAGCCATTGGATTTCGGTTCATCAGTTCTGGGCAGTTATACCGATTCAAGGCTTTAGAGCCTGATGTGGACCTTTTAGAAGCGGTAAAGGAGCACAAGCTGAAAATTGAGTGGGACATAGAATGGGAAGGTAAAGACATATCGGCGGAGCTACAGCGAGAAGAGATAGGCAGCAGAGCATCACAAATAGCGTTATTGAGAGAGGTTAGGGATGAAGTAAACAACGTACTAAGGTTTGTAGCCGAAGGCGGGAACTATGTCATAGAAGGCAGAGACATAGGCACAGTAGTATTTCCCGAAGCTGGAGTGAAGTTTTTCCTAACAGCAGAAGAAAGGGTTAGGGCGAGGCGTAGAGCAGAGCAAGTAGGAGAAGAAGTAAACATAGCAGAGAGGGACGAAAGGGACAAGAAGAGGGAGATAGCGCCAGCCAAGGCAGCTGAAGATGCCATAATCATTGATAACAGTTATCAGAGTGTAGAAGAGACCATAAAGGAGATGGAGGGGCGCTTACCTAAGGACGAATTCGACTTTCAACGTTTTTTGCAATACGTACTAGGTCCACCGGTAAGAGGGCTATTTCGTATAGAGGTAGTAAAAAGTCATCCTTTGAAGTATGGTCGCTGGATACTCACACCTAATCATACAAGCGCTTGGGATGGAGTATGCCTTGCAGCAGTCTTGCAAAGGTCGGCTTACTACATAGCAAAAGTGGAGCTTCGCCGCATACTTGGGCCTTTGCTCTCTATTTTGAATGCTGTCACCATTGTCAGGGATACCCCGGACCTTAAGGCTATAAAGGCCATCCGTGCGTTGCTGACCAAAGAGAAGATCGTTGTTATTTACCCGGAATCAAAGATTTTCACTGATGGTATTATGGGGCCTTTCAAAGAAGGTGCTTTTTATTTTCTTCGAAAAAGAATGGCACCTGTCGTCCCTGTGGTCATAAAAGGCTTGGAGAGAATAACGGTGAATACATTTTTTACTCGGCATGTAAGAATAGCTTTCCTTGATCCCGTATACCCTATTGACGTATTTGGCCTTCGAGAAAATGACATATCTGATAAAGTTAAAAAGCTTATGGTGAACGCTTATGAAAGTATGTAAAAAGGAACTTCATTTGGCTTTCCCGCAAGGTCCCTGTTTCGGAGTAAAAAGGAGCATCGAGCTTTGTCGCAAGATCTTGGAAAAGCACGGAACTGTTTTTGCTGTTCACCCTTTGGTTCACAACGAAATTGTCATCAGCCCATGGTACGCCAAAGGATGTTTTGGAACGTCTGAAGGAGAAGAACTGTAAAGTAGTAGATGCCGTTTGCCCTTTGGTTCTTTTTGTGCACAAGAAAGCGTTAGAAGCAGTTAAGAACTTCGGTAAGGTCAACATAGTTGGTGATCCACAGCATCAGGAGATAAGAGCATTGACTTCGGAGCTTCCGGAAGGCTCGTATGTACTTTGTGGACCAGAAGGTAAGCTGGCGGACAAGCGTTTCCCTGTAGTGTTTCAAAGCACCACAGATCCAATTATTTTGCACGAGTTAGGCGCTGAAGGTTACCGCATTATGGACACCATTTGTACTGCTACCAAGGGACGTCAACAAGCAAATGCTCAGCTTATTGAAAATTGTGATGCTCTGGTAATCCTGGGTTCTTCTACTAGTGCCAACAGCAGGCATCTGGCTGCAAAAGCCTCAGCATCTGGTAAGCCAGTACTCCTCACGCTTGATCTAGATGAGGCAGCGTCTTTTGTCCTGAACTATGATATCGTTGGGATCATAGCAGGGGCTTCAACACCACTAGATCTGGTCTACCAAGCCTATGATAGAATAATTACCGCATATGAAAAGGTTTGTAATAATTGGAGCTCCTAATGTGGGAAAATCTTCTCTTTTCAATCGCCTAGTGGGTGGGCGTAAAGCACTAACCTATGATCAGCCAGGTGTAACACGCGATTATCTTTCCCACATTTGTGAGTGGCGAGGCCGTTATTTTGAGCTTGTTGATACAGGCGGACTGTATCGAGGTGAGCAGGATTTAGAATCATTTTGGAAACGTTCCCTAGAAATAGCGCAGGATGCTGACGTAGTTTTGTTTGTTGTAGATGCTAGCGAGCACCTTAGCTCTGTGGAATACGACATTGCACAAGATCTAAGGAAAATGGGGAAAGAGGTCATAGTAGTAGGTAACAAAATGGACCTGTTGCCTGAAGGTTTTAATCCTGACCTTTATAATCTGGGTTTTGATAAAGTCCAATTTGTATCTGCTACAACTGGCCGCAACAGCGGGGACTTATTGGACCTAATGTGGGAATATCTAGGTGAGGAAGATCAAGACATAACTAAAGAAGATGTTGAGTTTAGAGTTTCGGTCATAGGTCGCACAAATGCAGGCAAATCGACGCTTATGAACAGACTCTTAGGCAAAGAACGCGTGCTAGTATCTGAAATGCCTGGTACAACGTTGGATTTCATCACAGAAACCATAAATGTGAAGGACATGGTTGTAGAAGTAACTGATACTCCGGGACTAAGAAAAGGAGACCTCAGACGGCTTTCTGTTCCAGAAATGCTGGCAGTGAAAAGATTGGAAAATCGATTACGCAAACAGCAGGTACTAGTTCATGTCATAGACGCTTCTGTTGGACTCACATCTTTAGACGAAAGCGTCATAAGAATAGCAGAGGAAGAAGGAATTGGTTACATTGCAGTTCTGAACAAAATCGATCTTGCGGAAGATCCACGCAAAGCTGAGAGCGTTCTCACCGAAGCATTCTTAGACAAGTTCCCGTGGGTTGATCGAAAAGCGGTGATCGCAGCATCGGCAGAAGAGAACTACAATGTGGATAAGGTGACTGATGCTTTGCATCTGGCAAGACAAGACCTCGGCATTACTTTTAAGCCTCGCGAGCTCACTGAGCTCATAAAGCCTTTGGAAGAAATCATTACCGGTTATCGTTTCTACTTTGCGCTGCAAGTATCCACTTTGCCTTCGGTGGTAAAAGTCTTTGCTAACAAAGCGGAAATGCCATCGAATATAATGACTTATTTTAGAAGACAGCTCAAGAAATCCATGGGGATAAAGACGGCTTTGCCAAAAGTTATATTGGAGAAATCATAAAATGGTACAGTGGCAGGGAAGATATCACTTCATGGCTGTAGGGGGCATGGGCATGAGTGCCCTTGCTAAAATCTTAGCTCAAAGAGGCATTTCTGTTTCGGGCTGCGACGTGCAACCTCACTTTATGACAAAAGCAGATTTATCAGCGTGTGGTGTAACTTTGTTTACAGGACATGACCCAAAACATCTTCAAGATGCAGATTTTGTTGTCTATTCCTCAGCTATTAAACCGGACAATGAGGAGTTTAGAGCTGCTTTGGATGAACACATTCCTGTTCTGCACCGCTCAGAGATTCTAGCAGATCTTCTGGACGAAGGTTTATCGGTAGCAGTAACAGGTACTCACGGTAAATCGTCGACTACGGGATTCATAGCGCAGGGGCTGGAACTTTTGGGTTTTGATCCAACTTTCATAGGAGGCGCCGTGGTAAACCCTTTAGGTGGAAATGCAAAACTGGGGAGCGGACCTGTTATAGGAGAAGTAGACGAAAGTGATGGTAGCCTAGTAAGGATTCCTGCATCGGTGAAAGTCGTTCTAAACTTGGATGACGATCACCTACCTTTCTATGGAACGATGGAGAACTTGGCTGCTACGGTGCACCGCTTCATATTGGGTCGCCCTCACAACAGTATTGCTGTGTTGAACTACAACGATCCCTTGCTCAGGGGAATGGATTACTCTTCAAGGCGTGTGCACTGGTGTGGTTTTGGTTCGCCGGATATACGCATTGATGCGCTTGAGCTTGAAGGCGTGAACCCTAAGATAAGTGTTTGTTATGAAGGGAAGCAATTCACTATTTTAAACGATAAAATTTTCGGTAAACATAATGGATTGAATTTAGCCATGGCTTTCTCTGTGCTTGTTGCCATGGGCATAGATCCAAACTCCGCCGCGAAGGTCTTGGAGGAAGTTCAAACTCCGCGCAGAAGACAGCAGATTCTGGGCAGCGTAAATGGAACATCGGTTATGGTGGACATTGCTTTGCATCCAACAGAACTAAAAGCTCTTCGTGAAGTGTTTGAATCGAGTAAGCGGCGGGTTTTACTTATTTTTCAGCCTCACCGTTATAGTAGATACAAGCTCCTGTTTAAGGACTTTGTGGAAGAGCTTTCCCTGTGGAGCGATGTGGTTATCACAGAAATATATCCATCAGATGAACCTGTTGAAGACACCAGTAGTTATCCGTTATATGAAGAAATAGGTAGTAGGAACAAATTGTTCTATTCAGACAAAGAGACGTTATTCCAAGATCTGCCTAACATCATGAACGGCTATGATATTGTGCTCTTCGCCGGTTTGGGAAGTATCGGTAATTGGGCTGAAGAGTTCTACACGGAAAACTCCACGAAAAAATAGTCAACCAATTCTTCAAAAAGCTTTTTCGTTAACTAACTCTTAATTTTCCAACGTATAATATTTATAGTAACTATTCATGTTCAACCTGCAAAGGAGGAGGTGTTAGACTTGGGTGGAAAGCTTCTAAAAAGGTATTTGTCCCTAGTTTTAGTCCTCGCTATGGTAGTTGGTTTTGCTCTTCCAGTAAATGTCGGTGCACAGGAGACAGTAAAAATCACAGTACTAGAGACTTCAGATGTCCACGGTCATATTCTGGCTTATGATTACGGCAAGGACAAAGAGGATCAAAGTTTTGGTCTATCTAAGGTTGCCAGTTATGTTAATAAAGTGCGCACGGAAAACCCCAACACGATTCTTGTAGACAACGGTGATTATTTACAGGGCACACCGCTAGTTGAAAACTATCTTACAGCTACTCTAAATCCCATGGCTGCAGCTATGAATTACCTGAAGTACGACGCAGTGGTTTTAGGAAATCACGAGTTTAATTTTGGTATGGAGGCTCTAAAGAAGTTTGTAGAATCTCTTTCCGTACCAGTCATTTCTGCGAACGTGGTAAAAGCTGGAACTGAGGAGCCATATTTCAAACCGTATGTGGTCATTGAACGTTCCGGTGTAAAGATCGGAATTCTTGGTCTTACCAGCTTAGTGGTTAAGAAGGTGGAAAAACCAGCGAACTTGGAAGGTGTGGATCTAATTGATCCCGTTGAGACGGCTAAGAAGTACGTAAACATCCTCAAAAATGAAGAAAAGGTAGATGTAGTGATTTTAGCCGGTCACTCCGGACTGGAATACGATCCAGAGACCAAGACCTACAGCACTCGCGAGTACCCTGAGAACTTCATTTTCAACGTTGTAGACAAGGTTCCAGGTATTGATGCTGTTCTTTCAGGACACGATCACAATGAATTTGCGAAAGTAATTACCACATCTTCTGGAGCAAAAATCCCTGTTGTTCAGCCAAGCTCTTGGGCGAAAGCTGTTGGTCGAATTGACCTTACCTTAGTTAAGGAAAACGGTGCATGGAAAGTTTCCGAGGCAGTTCCCACAACAGTTAAGATGAAGGATTATGAAGAAGACAAAGAACTTGTTGCTCTGATGCAAAAGGAGCACGAAGAAGTTCTCCAATTCATTCGGACTCCCATCGGAGAATTTAGTGAAGATTTCCCTGTCTTAGATCCGTTGACAGCTCGTATGTCTGATAATGCATACTTTGATATCCAGCTAAAAGCCATGGAATGGGCTGCCGGTACTGACATTGCCGTACAGGCCATACTCCCTACAACGCCGCCTACATTTACTAAGGGCCCCATCACAATCAAAGATGTAAACGCATTGTACATTTATGCCAACACGCTTTACAAGGTAAAAGTAACAGGTCAAATGATTAAAGATTTATTGGAGAATTCAGCAAAGTATTTTGTTTATGGCTATGATCCGTTAAACGGTGCAACCTTAAGCTCTGATCCGAATTTCCGTGCCTACAATTTTGATGGTGTATCGGGCGTCAGTTACCAAATAGATGTAACGAAACCTGTGGGAGAAAGAGTGGTTAACCTGACTTACAAGGGAGAACCACTGAAAATGGACGATTGGTATGTGATCGCCATTAACAACCACAGGTTTGAATCGCTACGCGACACTGTATTCAAAGGTGCCGAAAAGCTTTGGGAAAGTGACATTGATATTGCTGAGTACATCGTAAACTATATAAAAGAACAGAAGACCATTGCCCCTGAGACCGATCACAACTGGTCTATAACCCCAACTTATCTCTTATACAATGCTCCTGCTTTGGTAAACGATTATGCTACCTTGGACGAAACTAAGACTCTGTATGCAGGATATCAAGGGCCTTCTGTTAGCCTGACCAGAGGAAGCGCTGCTTGCTTCTTCACACCCGTTTACATTACCGCAACCCCTAGCGGGGAGATACCAGAGTTTAAGGATCTTGACCCTAATGCAAACAGCTGCGTGAAGCCTTTGTTGCAGACGGGACTTTACGTTGGATATGGTGATGACACTGTAAGATTAGAAGAAGGTTTGACCAGAGAACAGTCCGTTGTGGTTGCATTAAGAGGAATGAAAGCAGCAGAAACACTGCCAAATGCTGATGAGGCCAACAGCATTCTAGCCAACTATCCAGACGCTGAGGAGGTCTCCTCTTGGGCACGACCCTATGTAGCGGCTGCGTTGAAGTACGGTTGGCTCAAGACAAGGGATGGCAAAATTGCTCCCAAGGACAGAATTACTGAAAGCGAACTTGTTTACATGCTTCACTGGAGCCGCTTCCCCAATGTGCGCATGCTCAGTATCAACGATTTCCACGGCAACATAAGCACTTTCTATAATGACAGCAACCTGAAAGCTACGGTGGGCGGATACGAGACCATTGCTTGGTATGTGAACAAGTACAGGGCAGAGAACCCTCTTTATACATACTTCTTTGATGCTGGAGATTTGATGCAGGGTACTCCTACGTCAACCATACTTCACGGTGAGCCATTGATTGCACTGCACAACGCTATTGGCGCCGATGCTATGACCATTGGAAACCACGAGTTTGACTGGGGTCTGGATGTGCTAAAGGAACGCATAGAACAGGCTAAGTTCCCCATAGTTTCTGGAAACATTTTTGATAAAGAGACAGGAGAACCGGTGGACTTTGCAAAACCCTATGCAGTGCTTGAAAAAGGCTTTCTTAGTGTGGGCGTTGTTGGCTTCACTACACCGGAATCTTCCATAACAGCTCATCCGTCTATTGTGGGCGGGTTGGAATTTAAGAGCGCCAGCTCCATACAGCCCTACATAACCGAGCTGAAAGATAAAACTGATCTTGTTGTTGTTCTCGCTCACGATAGTGCCTATCAAGATTCCAAGACAGGTTCCATAACAGGCCCATCTGTTGTGGATATTGCAAGCTATAAACCAGATGCACTGATTACGGGACACAGCCATACCCAGGTTGCTGGATTCATTGATGGAGTACCCACGGTGCAAGCTTGGTACAATGGGCGTCGAATCGGCGGTATAGGGCTTCTTTACGATGCGCTGGAAGGCGAAACTCTGATGAAGACAGCAACTTTGATTGCTCCTAAGGTTACTTCAGAAACAACCGTTCCAGCCGTGGCAGAAATCATTGCAACATATGACGAAAAAGTAGGTCCAGTATTCAGCACTGAGATTGGGTACACTGAGAAGGGATTAACAAGGAACTACTACGGCGAATCCAATTTAGGTGACTTCACTTCCGACATCATACTGCAGGCTGCAAGCAAAGCCATCGATGCTGTTGTGGATGCAGCTTTCCAGAATGCAGGTGGTATTCGCATCGACATTCCAACAGGCACAATAACTGTGGGCACCATTTGGCAGCTGATGCCATTTGACAACACGGTTGTTGTGATGGATCTTAAAGGCGCAGACATTAAAGCTCTGCTCGAGAGATCTTGCCTGAAGGAAGGCGAATCTGATGCAAATGGAGCTAGCAAGGGTCAACTACAACCTTCCGGGATCAGGTGGACTTGTGACATGAGCAAGCCCATAGGCGAAAGAGTTACTGCGGTCTCCTTTGAAAATGGTAAAGAGTTTAGCTTGGATGCAACTTACAAAGTCGCAACGAATGATTTCTTGGCAACTGGTGGAGACGGGTTCGCGGCGTTTAAGAACGGTACAAACGTTACCAACACCTTTGTTCTAGTGCGTGATGCAATCATTGAAGCCATAAAGCAGATGACTGAAGAAGGAAAGACTATTGACTACGAAGTAGTCGGCAGAATAACAATAATTCCGTAAGCAGTAGCTACGCACGCTGAAGAAGGGGAGCCAGCCGGCTCCCCTTTCTGTTATATAATCATCTTTATGAAAATAGGATTAGCTCAAATAAACCCAAAAGTCGGTGACTTTAATGGTAATAAACAGAAAATTCTTCATGCTCTCGATGCGCTAAAAGAAGCGGAAATTGTTGTGTTTCCTGAACTTGCTTTAACCGGGTACCCTCCAGAAGATCTTTTGTTTAACAGAGATTTTCTACAACAAAGCCAGCAGGCTCTACGTGAAATAGCACGGTCAGTTCCGCGTAATCAAGTGGTTATTCTGGGAGCACCCGAGAAGGAAGGCACAGACCTCTACAATAGTGCATTCCTTATCAATGGGGGAGAGATTGTCGGCAGTCACAGAAAGGTACTTCTGCCGAACTATGATGTTTTCGACGAAATGCGCTACTTCAAGGCTGGGACTACTGGTACTGTTTTGAGGTTTGCGAATACATCAGTGGGAGTAGTGGTATGTGAAGATCTTTGGCACCCAGATGGACCTGCGCAGTGGGCTGCAGCTACTGGCTTGTCCACTTTAATAAGCATAAACGCGTCACCTTACGAACACAAAAAGCTGAACAACCGTTTAAGCTTGCTCAAGCATTTAGCTAAGTCCCTTAATGTAAACGTTGTTTACGTAAACATGGTTGGGGGCCAAGACGAGCTATTGTTTGATGGAGCAAGCTTAGTAGTTCTGAATAATGGCGGTCTCATTTGTTCACTACCTTTTTTCGAAGAAAGCCTTTGTGTGGCTGATTTGCCTGTAACCCTAAAAGAGAACGTAACTGCGATTTTATCTAGCAAGTTAGAAGAAGAAGAAACAAAGGTGAAGACCATCTCAATAGATGCAGTAGTCTCTGACTCAACACAGGTAGCGCAGAACGTAATGATACCTGAAGATGATATCGCTAACCTCTACAAGGGGTTAGTTTTTGCTATAAGGGAGTATGTGCATAAACAGGGTTTCAAAGGTGTGATTGTGCCAGTGTCCGGTGGAATTGATAGTGCATTGGTTGCCGCCTTGAGCGTAGATGCTTTGGGCCCTGATAAAGTGAAGCTTATTTATCTGCCTACACGATTCAATCGCCCAGAATCTTTTGAAGATACCAATTCGCTGGCCACTAACCTAGGGTGCACACTTTCGGTAGTTGAGATCGACCATATTCTCCAAACCTATGAAGAGGTGTTAAGAGAAAAGTTTCAAAAACAGACGTTCGATGTCGCCGACGAAAACCTTCAGGCAAGGATAAGAGCCAATATAGCTTTTTACCTTTCGAATATGACAGGGTATTTGGTTATGTCCTGCTCCAATAAGAGTGAATCGGCTGTTGGCTATGGAACCATTTACGGCGATATGGCTGGTGGGTTTGCTCCTATCAGGGATGTGTTTAAAACTCAGGTGTATGAGCTTGCTCGGTACAGGAATTCCATGAAACCTGTAATCCCAGAGCGCACATTGATGCGCGAACCTTCAGCTGAGCTCAACGTAAACCAAAAGGATCAGGATGTTCTGCCACCATATGAAGTGCTCGATTCTCTGTTAGAGGATTATGTGGTTGATAACCTGCCTTTTGCTGAGCTTGCCCGCAAGTATGGAGAAGAAATCACAAACAAGGTTCTGCGTATGGTCAAAAGTAGCGAGTTTAAGAGGAAACAAACTCCGGTAGCTCCTAAAGTATCCAGGCGTAACTTCGGAAAAGGTTGGAGAATGCCCATCGTTAATGGATTCAACCCAGACCGTGACACTGGCAGGGAATAATGGTATAATAAATTTCTGCGGGGCGTAGCGCAGCTTGGTTAGCGCGCTTGCCTTGGGAGCAAGAGGTCGGCGGTTCGAATCCGCCCGCCCCGACCAGGATGGGCCCGTAGCTCAACTGGACAGAGCATCGGCCTTCTAAGCCGAGGGCTGCAGGTTCGAGTCCTGCCGGGCTCACCAAGATGGTGAGCGTAGCTCAACTGGTCAGAGCACCAGACTGTGGATCTGGGGGCTGGGGGTTCGAGTCCCCTCGCTCACCCCATACGTAATGGGCCCGTAGCTCAGGTGGATAGAGCGACAGCCTCCTAAGCTGTAGGCCGCAGGTTCGAGTCCTGCCGGGCTCACCACTAGCCGCGCCTGTGGCTCAATTGGATAGAGCAGCGGACTTCGGATCCGCAGGCTGGGGGTTCGAGTCCCTCCAGGCGCGCCAACGATTCCTTAAAAGCATTTTTACTACTATACTAGCCAAATTAACCAACAATCCTTTAGTCGGTCTTATTTCCTTTTTTGTTTTTTTTCGATAAGACCTTCAGTGTATAAAATACCGTCCAAATTAAGGAGCCAGTCGTGAGGCTTGTCCATGCTTCGCGCATCAATGATCAAACCTCTTTGTTCTGCAGCTCTAACTGCATCAAATATCTCAGATTTACTGAGGCCAGTTTCCTTTTGAAGAGACTCGAGATCCACTGAATAAGCACCGTTGCCTCCAAGAGAATAAATTGCAATCAAGACTCTATCGAGATTTTGTTCTTTCTGGTTTTGCTGCTTCTTCATACAATGTTTATTTAAGAGCTCAAGGAAATACCGCATTGTCTCAAGGATATACAAAATTTTCTCAATCATATCTCTACCCCATTACACTAATAGTTATACGCATATTACATATTACGATATTACTACAAATATGACGCAAAACCTAATATACTCTACTCTAAATGTTAATGTTCTGCAAGTAGAACAGCGCATGGCCATGACTTCTATGACATTTTAATGCATAGAGGAGTGTTCTGAGCTGGCTGTGGTGGTCGAAGTAAGCGAGATTGCGGTTCTTCCTCAAAAAAACTGACACATACTCTCGGGCAACATAGAAAAAAATGCACAAAATCATCATTCTTTTTTGTATAATTGCATTAAGTGGGTTGTTTAGTTTAATGAAACAACTTTATGAAAACGGAGTTGATGTGAGTGGCGAGAAACCGGGGGAACAACACGCAAGAAGAATCTCTTGAAAGGCAGCTCTGGAAAGCTGCTGACAAATTGCGGAAGAACATCGATGCAGCTGAATACAAACACGTGGTTTTAGGCCTTATATTCTTACGGTACATATCAGAAGCCTTTGAAGAGTTGTACGTGAAACTTGAATCAGGCGAAGGAGAATACGAAGGAGCCGACCCGGAAGACAGAGATGAATATAAGGCAGAAAACGTCTTTTTCGTCCCAGCGGAAGCTAGATGGTCTTACCTTCAATCAATGGCAAAACAGCCAGAGATAGGCAAAATTGTAGATAATGCAATGGATGCGATCGAAAAAGAAAATCCCTCTCTTAAAGGGGTCTTGCCCAAGGTATACGCGCGGGGCAACCTAGACCCAACAAGTCTCGGCGGGCTAATAGATCTTTTTAGCAAAACTTCCCTTAAAGAAGCTAAATCGAGAAGTGGCGATGTTTTAGGCCATGTATTTGAGTACTTTTTAGGTGAGTTTGCGCTGGCGGAAGGAAAAAAAGGAGGACAATTCTATACTCCGAGGACTGTTGTCGAGCTGTTGGTTGAGATGCTTGAGCCATATAACGGGAGGGTGTTTGACCCATGCTGCGGCTCTGGCGGGATGTTTGTTCAATCTGAAAAGTTTGTAGCTGAGCACCAAGGAAGGATGAACGACATATCCATCTATGGCCAGGAAAGTAATCTGACCACATGGCGGCTTTGCAAAATGAATTTAGCCATAAGAGGCATTGACAGCTCGCAAGTGCTTTGGAACAGTGAGGGGTCATTCTTGAACGATGCCCACAAGGACTTGAAGGCAGACTACGTCATCGCTAATCCGCCCTTTAACGACAGCGATTGGGGAGGGGAACTGCTCAGTAACGACGCCCGATGGAAATACGGTGTGCCGCCCGTTGGAAATGCAAATTACGCCTGGATTCAACACTTCATATATCACCTTGCGCCAACGGGAGTGGCTGGGTTTGTCATGGCTAAAGGGTCGCTTACGTCGAAAAGTTCGGGTGAGGGTGAGATCAGAAAAGCAATTATAGAGGATCGCCTCGTTGACTGCATAGTAAACTTACCGCCAAAGCTTTTCTTGAACACGCAGATTCCGGCTTGTCTTTGGTTCTTAAGTAGAAATAAGGCCAACGGAAAATACAGAAGCAGAACCGATGAAATACTTTTTATCGACGCAAGAAATATGGGATATCTCATCAATCGAAGGACGCGTGCACTGTCGCGAGAGGACATAGAAAAAATCGCCAATACCTACCACAACTGGCGCAACCCAAATGGCAACTATGAGGACGTGAAAGGGTTTTGCAAATCCGCAACCATAGATGAAGTGCGACAGCTTGATTATGTGCTCACTCCCGGTCGTTACGTTGGTTTGCCTGAAGAGGAAGATGACTTTGACTTTAAGGAGCGATTTACAAAGCTTAAAGCCGAGTGGGAAGAGCAACTCAAAGAAGAAGCAAGGCTTAACGCACTCATCGCCGAAAACCTGAAAAAGGTGATGCTAGATGAGTAACAAAGTGCCGAATGGGTGGAAACAGTGTAAGTTAGGGGAAGTCGCTACCATCAAAACTGGCCAGACAAATTCGGTGGATGCTGTTGCTGATGGTGTATATCCACTGTTTGACAGATCAAAGGATGTTAAGAGGAGTTCGAAATACTTGTTTGATTGTGAAGCGGTAATAGTGCCAGGAGAAGGTAAAGACTTCGTGCCTAGGTATTACAAAGGAAAATTTGACTTACATCAAAGAGCATACGCAGTGATCCCTAATGAGCAAGTGTGTGATGGTAGATACTGTTATTACGCTCTTTTGGATGGTCGAAGTTACTTTTCTTTAGTGGCAGTAGGAAGCACTGTTATGTCTTTGAGATTATCAACTTTTGAATCATTTGATATCCTTCTTCCTCCTCTTCCCGAGCAGCGCGCCATTGCGTCCGTCCTTTCCAGTCTCGACGACAAAATAGATTTGCTCCACCGAGAAAACAAGACGCTTGAAGCTATGGCAGAGACGCTCTTTCGGCAATGGTTTATTGAGGAGGCTAAGGATGACTGGGAACATACCAAACTGGGCGAAGTTGTAACAATTACTTATGGTAAAAATCTACCAATAAAAAAGTTGCTAAGGAGTGGTTACCCTGTATTTGGAGGCAATGGTCAAATTGGTTTTTATAACAAATATTTATATGTTGAACCACAGGTTTTGGTTTCTTGTAGAGGAGAAGCGTCAGGGAAAGTTAACATTAGCTTGCCTAGATCATTCATCACGAATAATTCTCTAATTTTGGTACGGGATAAAAGAAAAGAGATAACTTTTGAATACCTAAAATATCACTCTTTAAACTATGATTTTACTCTTCACGTATCAGGCTCTGCACAACCACAAATAACAATTGATAGTTTGTATGATGCAGCATTTTTAATTCCGCCAGTTGATTTGATTAATAAATTTACTGAAATTGTTAGAGGATACGAAGAAAAGCGCACTAATAACTTGAAACAAATCCACACCCTCGAAAAGCTCCGCGATACATTGCTTCCTAAACTGATGAGCGGCGAAGTAAGGGTGAAATATGAGGAAGAGGAGATGGCGTCATGTCGCGCATAACAGAATCCGCTATCGAGAACTTTGTCATAGAGTTACTCATATCTCAAGGCTATCAGTACATCGGCGGTCCGGACATCGCTCCTGACGGTAGTAAACCGGAAAGAGCAACCTTTGGAGATGTAATTTTGTTTGGCCGACTGCTAAAGGCCATCGAGCGGATAAACCCTCATATACCGACAGAGGCAAGAAAAGATGTTGTCAGACAGCTTCAACAGTTCAGTGCGCCCGACCTTATCGCCAACAATGAAGCCTTTCACAGGATGCTCACGGAAGGGGTAAAGGTCAGCTACAACAAGGACGGCATCGAAAGAGGCGACCTGGCGTGGCTGATAGACTTTAACAACCCGGAAAATAACGACTTTCTTGTCGTTAATCAGTTTACAGTTATTGAAAACAACATCAACAAGCGGCCTGATGCGATCATCTTTGTTAACGGTCTGCCCTTAGTCGTAATCGAGCTTAAAAACCCAGCTGACGAGAATGCGACGCTAAGGTCTGCTTTTAATCAAATTCAAACCTACAAACAGATGATACCGAGCCTGTTTATATACAACGTATTTATAGTCATCTCTGACGGCCTGGAGGCCAAAGCCGGCACGATTTCATCAGGCTTCAGCCACTTTATGGCGTGGAAATCAATTGACGGCAAGACTGATGCCTCGCATCTGATCAGTCAAATAGAAACGCTCGTCAAAGGTATGTTGAATATCCCCACATTGCTTGATATAACGCGTTTCTTCATTGTTTTCGATAAAACAAAAACCGAGGATAAGGAAACTGGCCTTACAACCATAAAGACCGTGAAGAAGCTTGCCTTTTATCACCAATACTTCGCTGTAAACAAAGCAGTGGAAAGCGTAATGAGGGCAGCATCCGAAGGCGGGGACAGAAAGGGCGGCGTCATCTGGCATACGCAGGGCAGCGGCAAGTCTCTCACTATGGCCTTTTTGGCCGGCAAACTTATTCTTAAGCTAAATAACCCGACAATAGTTGTAATTACCGATAGAAACGACCTTGACGATCAGCTATATGCTACCTTCGTAGCTTGCAAACAGCTTCTTAGGCAAGATCCGGTCCAAGCTCAAAGCAGGGATGACTTAAAACAGCTTTTGCGCGTTTCATCCGGCGGAGTGGTCTTTACGACTATGCAAAAGTTCTGGCCCGAGGAGGGAAACGTCTATCCTATGCTTTCAGACAGGCGAAATATCGTCGTCTTCGTCGACGAAGCACATAGGACGCAATACGGTTTTAAGGCAAGAACTATAGACGAGAAAGACGAACAGGGCAAAGTTATCGGCAACAAAGTTGTATATGGTTTGGCAAAATATCTGCGCGACGCCCTGCCAAACGCAACCTACATGGGGTTTACTGGCACGCCCATTGAAAAGGAAGACCGCAACACACCAGCAGTCTTCGGAAGCTATGTCGATATATACGATATAGCTCAAGCTCAAGAAGATGGCGCAACAGTCAAAATCTACTATGAAAGTAGATTAGCGAAAATTGGATTAAGTGAAGAAGGCAAGAAGCTGATCAAGGAGCTTGACGAAGACTTGGCGCTCGAGGACTTGTCGGACACTCAGAAAGCCAAATGGACGCAGCTTGAGGCCTTGATCGGGAGTAGAGAACGCTTAAGACAGATCGCAAAAGATATAGTGGGCCATTTTGAGGAGCGTCAGAAAGTCTTTGAGGGCAAGGGCATGATCGTTACAGCATCAAGACGCATAGCTGCAGATCTTTACGATGAGATCATACGGTTAAGGCCTGAATGGCATGATGACGACATCAAAAAGGGGGCTATCAAGGTAGTTATTACATCATCATCTTCAGACGGACCTGCCATAGCAAAGCATCATACGACAAAAGAACAAAGACGAGTGCTGGCAGATCGCATGAAGGATCCAAAAGATGAGCTTAAGCTTGTCATCGTTTGCGATATGTGGCTTACGGGGTTTGATGTTCCCTGCCTTCATACGATGTACCTCGACAAACCGATGAAAGGCCACACCCTAATGCAAGCTATTGCGAGGGTGAACCGCGTCTATAAAGACAAGCCCGGAGGACTGATTGTGGACTACTTGGGCGTTGCGGCAGACTTGAAAGAGGCCTTGGCCTTCTATTCGGAAAGTGGCGGAAGGGGAGACCCCGTCGTCCTTCAGGAAGAGGCTGTGAAGGTTATGAAAGAAAAGCTAGAGATTGTCTCTCAGATGTTCCACGGGTTTGACTATAGGAGCTATTTTACGGCGGACACATCACAGAAGCTTTCTATAATCCTTGCGGCGGAAGAGCACATCCTTGGCCTTGAGGATGGCAAGAAGCGGTTTATTGAGCAGGTTACGGCGCTATCAAAAGCCTTTTCCATAGCTGTTCCCCATGAAGAAGCCATGGCCGTCAAAGACGAAGTGGCATTTTTCCAAGCAGTAAAGGCTCGACTCGTCAAGTTCGACAGATCAGATGTGCGCAGGGGCGGTGAGGATTTAGAAACTGCAGTCAAGCAGGTCATCGACCAGGCACTTGTTACAGAACCGGTAGTAGACATATTTGACGCCGCTGGTATAAAAAAGCCCGACATCTCCATACTTTCGGAAGAATTCCTCATGGAAGTAAAGAACATGCAGCACAAGAACATAGCCTTAGAGACGTTAAAAAAGCTTCTCAACGATGAAATAAAAGCAAGGAGTAAAACAAACTTGGTCCAGAGCAGGACGCTAATGGAAATGCTCGAGAATTCCATCAAAAGGTATCAAAATAAGATAATTACTGCTTCAGAGGTTATCGAAGAGTTGATCGAGCTCGCTAGAAAAATCAAGGAAACGGACAAGATACCGGAAGAAATGGGATTGACGGATTATGAATATGCCTTCTATACAGCCATAGCCGACAACGAGAGTGCCAAAGAATTGATGGGAAAAGAAACTTTACGCGAACTAGCTGTCGTTCTCTACGAGCAAGTAAAAAAGAATGCCACCATTGATTGGACCATAAAAGAGAGCGCAAGGGCTAAGCTAAGGGTAGTAGTGAAAAGAACTTTGCGGAAGTATGGCTATCCGCCAGATATGCAGGAGCTCGCAACAGAAACCGTCATAAAACAGGCGGAGCTGATTGCAGACCAGCTGATGCAGACGAGCTGATGCAAGTGAACCCTATAAAACCGATGGAAACATATTCGGCTTTAGGTGTAGTTGCTAGCGCAGAGGTAACAAAGTTTTGTAGAAAGGTTGCGAAAAGTACTTAAGCCTGGCAAGGTTCAAGGCTTATTTCTTTTTCCAAGAGAAATGCATCGCTGCATTCAAAGGTTTTTCCTAAATATTAATCGTCTCATCTCTGCTCATTCTTATCGGGTTGGAGGGCGTAGGTATAAGCACCATCTTTCAATAAACATGCTGACAACATAGCTTGATCAAACCAATCATCTATTTGCTTTTCTTCAGTCATCGATATAAAGGGCTCTTTGGTGAGTATACGCATTATACAGGTGACCACTAGAGATCTAATCTTTGCGACATCGTCGTCAGTTACTTCATATAGGCCTGAGTGAACGATTTTCGACCTTATACCATATAATTCTCTGATTTCCTTTTTAATTTCTACCCGTTTTTCGGGTGTATCTCCAGCCAAAAGAGCCGTACGCATGCTTAATCGATATGTAAGTTCAACATCCTGTTGGCGTCCTAGCATTATGGTCTCAAGAGCAATCGCATAGTGGAGGAACGCTTCTTCGCGGCGTTGTTGTAGTTCTACCTCAGCTCTACCTGCCCATTGAATAGATGCTAATATTTTTTCCTCAATCTCCGTTCGGTGATCTGCTGCAAGGATTTTGCTTATACGACAAAAAACTGGGTCTTCTACTCCGGATGGTTCCATATCTTTCAAAGATATAGAGGCGAAAGGTCCTACGTACCTGAATGTAGAGTGACAAGAAGAACCCTCTATTTCGTAAGCTAATACAATTTCTTTCGCAGGTTGGAGTTCACCTACGAAATAGGCCCAAGCGAGAAGGCCAGGTCTGTTTATGAGTTTTGAACAGAAATTGACCACGTCCACGGCTAAACGCAATTCGCGCCACGCCGTGAAGCGTGCCGCTTCTGCGTCACAAGCGCTTACTTCTATCGATGCTATTGGATGATTAAGGAAATATTTATCAATATAGGAATTCAAAGATTCTGAAGGTACTGTCCCACGATCGGGGATGGCACCACACTTATCTTTCAATTCTCCAAGGTTATGTTCATCGGCTACCCAAAACCGAACTTTTCCAAATTTATATGACAGACCTTCTTTCGCTAACCCTTCAACGCGCATGTGCACTACCCAACGTTTTGGATTTACCTGGAGTTTGCTCTTTAGCTCTTTCACAGCCTCCGATAGGCGACTCTCAAATGGTTTATCACACCTCTTGTTGTTGAGATCCAATGCGTGCAAAATCGCTTCTTGCATTAGTATTTCAACAGCTCTTTTGCCATGTTTTTTTTGTATCTCTTTTGAGTTATATAATTCATCTAGACATTCCCGATATTCCTTTGCTTCTTTGTGATCAAGGACTACGTTACCTTCATCAGCGGATCCAAATAATACCCCAATTTCAAAAGGCTTTAACTCCCGCTCTTGTTCGCTGAGATCTCCCTTTCTGTGAAGGTTTGTTATAAAGCCCTTGAGCATGTTTAACGCACCATCTATTGAGTTTGAGGCCATGATTTCACCCCCCAGTAGAAATATTATACAGGTAACAAACGACTGAAAACTGTAACGACGTAATAAATTACTATCATTATGCAACAAAACTGACGTTCTTTTTAAATAAGTCAAGTCCTTTTAGCTGTATTAGTACTCCCTTCGCTCAAATCAAACTAGTGAATGGCAGATCGGCTTCTAGAGCGTTAATTTGTAAGTCTCTTAGGGAAGAATTATTCTTGGTCTGAGAATCTCCGACACAAAAATGCTCGTCTTTCATTTCTGCGCCCGATCACACGGGAGTAAACTTCAAATGCAGCTGTAGAAGGGATATGCCAGCATTTGAACACGTAGTATCCGACCCTACCAACTGTAGAAAAACTAAACCGAGTACTTGATTTGTTTACGTTGTAATTTACTATCCGGGCGACATAAGGATGCACGATAATACTGCCTTTGTGTTGGTGCAATTTAGGTTGTAAAGTTCTATGACACACACCATTCAGATGGCAACTAGCTCAGTTGGGATTTGAGGCGCCAACAAATGCTCAGCGATAACTGTGCGTGTTACTCTTCAAAGATGAATATCTCTTCTAGGGGTGCGTTTACAGCTTTTGCAATGTCCATGGCAAGCTTTAGGGAAGGGTTGTACTTACCAGCTTCTAAACGCACTATGGTTTCCCTGCGCACATGTACCATGTTTGCTAATTCTTCTTGGGTTAACCCAGCTAATTGTCTGTATTTCTTAAGGTTGCATATGAACTTTGCCATAGGAAAGCCTACTCAACGCTTCTCCAAATTGTAGAGTTTTATTCCATAGGTAGTGATCAATGATGCGTAGCATATAGCCACAAGCCCAACGGAAATGTGTCCCAGAATCGCTGCTGGGAAATACAATGACATTATCAAGTTTATGAGGAAGAAGATCGTTACTTCAACTATTGCCACATCGAAGGCAAACGCTTTTGCTGCTCTTACGTCTTCATAATAACGTTCGTCGAGCACACTGGTGTCTATCCGAGCAACGAAGAAGTTAGCCAAGAAAGCAAAAAATGCAAAATAGCTAAGATATGAAGGATCATGGGTTGAGAAGTAGTTTAAACCAATTAGACCAAACAAACTGAAAAACCCAAAAAGGAAATTCACACGTTTTGACATAGTTTTCCTCCTTTAGAAAGTGCAGTGGCCGTCTACTTAGTGATAATTATATCACATCACATTGGAGATACAGCAGAAGTAACAAATCATTTTTTGTTTAAGCTCTTTTAAGCATGTAAGGTTTGCCTTCAAGTTTTTGAGTAAACTTTACCTGGTTAATGACAAGTTCCACGATATCAGCGGGGAATAGCTGCTTTAAGTCTTCAGCTGTTTTGCCTTCCTCCAAGCCCGCAAGTATTTGATCCAAAGTTTCATAGTTGACTCCGAGAGAATACTCATCGGTAATACCAGGAATGAGATCGGGGCTGGGTGGTCTATTCCTTATGTCCTCTGGCACTGAAAGGTATTCGCTCAGCTGCCTTACTTCGGTCTTGTAGAGGTGGGCGATGGGCGCCACGTCACACACGTCGTCACCGTACTTAACGTAGAAGCCGATTAGTCTTTCAGACAAGTTTGTGCACCCCACTAATGAGTAATCGTTTTTCTCAGCGTAATAGTACAAGGTTGCCATTCTTACTCTGTGTTTTATCCTGTAATAGGCAATTCCTTCATAGAAATAAGGTAGCTGTGTGGGCGGTTCTTCCCACTGTGCAAAGAAAACCGGTTTGTTAAGTTTTTTTGTGTAGTCGTTGTAAAAACGTCTTACGATGGATTCTTTAAGCCCTCTGGTAGGCAACAGAAACAATGGCATGTCCTTGTAGACTCCGAGATGCCTTAGCAGTGGGGTCATGGATATGATTTTATAAGGTACCTTCTCTTGCTCTAGAAGCGAGCGGGCCAAAGTAGTTGACTTCTTCTCTGTATCTCTGTCTGGTAGTATCAAGCCAAGGACATTTTCCTTGCCAACAGCTCGCACTAGAAGCTTAAGTACCACTGCGGAGTCCAAACCTCCGCTTACTCCGATGACGTAGCCGTGCTTCCTCTCACTCACCAGCGCTTCACGGAGAAAATGTTCAATTCTCTGCGTTTCTTCCATGGCTGAGTTCATAACACAATTATAGTTATGCTATGGTCTATTTGAGTAGTAATTCAGCTTTGCTTATGAGTTCTTAGGTTTGTTGACAGCTGATTTAACATGTGATACTATTTAAATGTTCGGGGCCCGTAGCTCAGGAGGCAGAGCACCGGCCTTTTAAGCCGGGAGTCGCAGGTTCGAATCCTGCCGGGCTCACCAGTGGGCCGTTAGCTCAACAGGTAGAGCAACGGACTCTTAATCCGTGGGTTGCAGGTTCGAGTCCTGTACGGCCCACCAAAATGGGTGCGAAGGTGGCGGAACTGGCAGACGCGCTGGACTTAGGATCCAGTGGGCTAAACCCGTGCGGGTTCAAATCCCGCCCTTCGCACCATTTTTTATTAGTGGTAGCGAAATACTAGACAGTAATCAAGTTGAGGAGGTCTGACGATGAATTTGAACAAAATCTCTTCTGTGGAAGTGTCTGTTGAGGAAACATACGAGGGAGAGCAGTTTCAGAACATTGAGAATAAAACACTAGAAAAACTTGCGCGTAGTGTTCAAATCCCTGGTTTTAGAAAAGGGAAAGCACCAGTTAACTTGGTAAGAAATTATGTAAACCAAAGTTACCTCCAAGAAATGCTAGTGGATGAAATCGTAGACGATGTACTTCGCAGCGTAGCTTCAGAGTTAGAAGCGCCCGTGTACAAGGTTCATGTAAAAGAATCAAGTATTGAAGAGCAAAAAGCTTACATCAAAATGGTGATTGAGTTGCTACCACAACCAAGGTTTGATGACATTGATTTTTCTAAGCTTCCTCCTTACGAAGAACCCAAGGTAACTGAGGAAGAAATTGAAGATGTAGTAGACCATTTACTGGAAGATCAGTCCGTAATAAGAAGCGTTGAAGTGGAGAAGCCTGAAGACGGCTATCTTGCCGAGATTGAATGGGCTCTTTTGGATGAACAAGGCAATCCCTTGAAACCTAGAAGAACCACTATTGAGATTGGTAAAGAAGAGTTCTTAGAAGGAACTGATGATTTGCTAAAGAGCATGACTGTGGGAGAAGAGAAAACCATGGCAACCCCTGATGGGGAATCCCAAATACGTATAAAGCTGCTTGATATAAAGGGAAAAGTAAAACCTGAACTAACTGACGAACTGGCAGCTGATTTGGGCTTCGAAAATGTAGAGAACTTAAGAAAAGCTGCTGAAGAAGAGATTAGAAGATATAAACTGGATCAGTACGTAGATGAGTGGCTGAATAATGTTTTAGATGACATTGCGGAGCAGCTGGAGATTCAGCTTCCACCATCCATGATAGAAGATGAGTATGAGCATCGCTATGAAGAGTTTATTAACATGCTTGAAAACAGTGGTTTGAACTTAGAATCTTATGCTTCACAAGTGCAGAAAACCCCTGATGAGGTCTTAACAGAAATCCGCGAGAATGTAACGAAGTCTCTGAAACGTTATTTCGTACTAGAGTTCTTAAAGAGTGCCTTAGGCATAGAAGCGGATGAAGCTGAGGTTAATGAATACTTGAAAACCCGTCAGGGTATAAATAGACAAGAAGCTCGTTACAATGTAGAGCTGGAGAAACTTATTGAAGTATTGAAGGAGAAAGTTTCGGCAAACAAGGAGGTTTGATTAATGAGTCCACTCATACCCTATGTTATTGAGCAAACGCCACGTGGTGAGCGTGGTTACGATATATACTCAAGGCTACTAAGAGACAGAATTGTGTTCATAAACGGTGAGATTGAGCCAGAAATGGCAGGAGTTGTCATAGCACAGCTACTATTCTTGGAAGCAGAAGACCCAAAAAGAGATATATATGTGTACATTAATTCACCTGGTGGCATTGTCACCGATGGTTTAGCTATTTATGACACCATGCAGTACATCGAGCCCGATGTGGTAACCATGTGTATTGGACAGGCAGCAAGCATGGCTGCAATCCTTTTAGCTGCCGGTACGAAAGGTAAAAGGTTCGCACTTCCTAATTCTCGGATTCTCTTGCACCAACCCATGGGAGGAGTGCAAGGGCAAGTGACTGACGTGGAAATACAGGCAAAGGAATTAGTAAGGATTAAGCAAAGGATAAATGAGATTCTAAGTGTACATACAGGTCAACCAATTGACAGAATATTGGAGGACACGGACAGAGATTTCATACTGACTCCGGATGAAGCCGTTCAATATGGTGTCATAGATCAAGTCATAACTAAGCGTATTAGGAAAGAGGATTAGTAACTATGCCGAAGGAAATTAGGTGCTCTTTCTGCGGTAGAACAGCAGACGAAGTAGATCAGATGTTAGCTTGGCCAAACGGTTTGTACATCTGCAACTATTGTGTTGAAGACGCTCACAAGCTCCTTGACGCAAACAAGAAAAAAGCATCTGATCCTACGGTTCTTGATGGCAAGCTGCCTACACCACAACAAATCAAAAGCTTCTTAGATAACTACGTAGTAGGCCAGGAAAAGGCCAAAAGAATCGTTTCGGTGGCTGTTTACAACCACTACAAGCGGGTTAGAAGCAAACTTCGTGGCGACTCTTTTGGTACGGAACTTGGAAAGAGCAACATACTTTTCATAGGGCCTACGGGCACTGGAAAAACTTATGTTGCCCAAAACTTGGCAAAGTTTTTAAATGTTCCGTTTTCCATAAGTGATGCTACTAGTTTGACTGAGGCAGGTTATGTTGGCGAAGATGTAGAGAATATTCTTCTAAGGCTTATTCAGGCCGCAGACTGGGACATTAACAGGGCGCAGTATGGAATAGTTTATATTGACGAAATAGACAAAATAGCAAAAAAGAGTGAGAACCCTTCCATAACAAGAGACGTGTCCGGTGAAGGTGTACAACAGGCACTACTTAAGATTGTTGAAGGAACCATTGCTAATGTTCCTCCTCAGGGTGGAAGAAAGCATCCTTACCAGGAATTCGTGCAAATAGACACTTCAGACATCCTGTTTATGGTCGGAGGAGCCTTCGAAGGCTTGGAAGACATTATCCGTCAGCGTTTGGGAAAGCGTACAGTGGGTTTCATGGCTGATCCCAAGGCATTGGATTCAGATGAAGTCCTCGACATGGTTATTCCTGAGGACCTCCTTAAATTCGGTATGATACCCGAGTTTGTTGGAAGGTTCCCCGTGGTGGCCACATTCCACAAGTTATCAACCAAAGACCTGGTAGATATTCTGACTAGGCCAAAAAACAGTTTGGTGAAGCAGTATAAAGCCTTATTTGCTATGGATGGTGTTGAGCTGGAGTTTACTGATAAGGCGTTGGAAGCAATAGCTCAAGAAGCCGAAAAGCGTGGTATGGGCGCTAGAGGTCTTAGAGCCATACTCGAGGAAACATTGATGGATCTCATGTTTGAAGTACCAGAGAAACCTGAAATAAAGAAAGTTATCATAACGTCAAAGTGCATCCAAGGTGAAGAACCTGTTTTCCTAACAGAGCTTGATTTGGCGCAGGGTAGGAGTGTAGCAAACTATGAGTGAAAAATTACCCGTTATTCCACTGAAGAATGTAGTAATGTTCCCTGGCATTGTTCTGCCTTTACTCATTGGGCGGCCAAAGAGCATAAAAGCATTAGAAGAGGCTATGAAGGGGACCAAGCAAGGTATCTTGCTTGCGCAGAAGGATGAGAACATTGACGAGCCAGCACCTAGTGACCTCTATGACGTTGGAGTTATCGGCGAAGTTATCCAGATTTTTAGGGCGCCCGATGGAACTGTTCGCATGGTTGTGGAAGCCAAAACCAGGATAAAAGCGTCTGTAAGTGACAATGGTGAGTTCCTGGATGGCGACTATGAGGTTTTAGAAGAAGTAGAAGGCGATGCCACGCGCACTGAAGCCTTGGTCAAAGCTACCATAGCTAGGTTCGAAGAGTATGCTCGTTTATCTGGCAGAATACCCATTGAAGTTGTCGCTGGCATTGGTGGATTGGACAATCCAGGGAAGATTGCAGATATGGTTGCAGCAAACATGTTTATTTCATACCATGAAAAGCAAAAAGTTCTAGAACTGCTGAGCATACCCGAAAGACTTGAGCATGTACTTCAGCTTCTCCTACGTGAAATAGAAGTGTTGAAGCTTTCTCAGGAGATTGAAGAAACGGTGCGCGAGAGGATGGAAAAGAACCAAAGAGAGTACATCCTCAGAGAACAACTCAAAGCCATACAAGAGGAACTTGGGGAAAAAGATGAGAGAACCATCGAAATTGAACAATACAAAAAGCGGATCGAAGAAAGTGGCATGCCTGAGGAGGCCCGGAAAAAAGCTGAAGAGGAGCTAGACCGACTGCAAAGGATGCCCCCTTATTCTGCTGAACTAGCTGTCATACGGACATATTTGGATTGGTTAGTTTCTCTACCTTGGAGCGTTCGAACTGAAGACGAAGATGACCTCAAAACTGTTAAGCGAAAACTAGACAAGAGCCACTACGGTTTGGATGATGCAAAGGAACGTATCGTGGAATTCATAGCAACTAAGAAGCTGTCAAGCAATCCAAAAGCTCCAATCCTTTGTTTAGTCGGTCCTCCTGGTGTAGGAAAAACATCGCTGGCGAAAGCCATAGCTACGGCTTTGAACAGAAAGTTGGTTCGTATTTCTCTGGGCGGAATTAGGGACGAAGCGGAGATTCGTGGTCATAGGCGTACCTATGTAGGTGCAATGCCCGGCAGAATAATTCAGGGCATCAGGTCAGCGGGGACAAAGAATCCGGTGTTCGTTCTGGATGAGATTGATAAACTGTCATCTGATTTCTTGGGCGATCCTTCTGCAGCACTCCTTGAAGCACTGGATCCTGAACAGAACTATGCTTTCCAGGATCATTACTTGGAAGTTCCATTCGATCTGTCTGAGGTGTTTTTCATAACAACTGCTAACAATTTGTATACCATACCTCCCGCGTTGCTTGATAGGATGGAAGTCATACGCGTTCCTGGTTATACGGAAGAGGAAAAGCTGCACATTGCTAAAGACTTCATACTCCCAAAACTGTATGAGCAAAGTGGCCTTAAGCCAGAAGAAGTGAGCTTTTCAGATCAGGCCATAATTCGCATTATTAGAGAGTACACACGTGAAGCTGGAGTACGTAACTTGGAAAGGAACCTGCTTAGCATATTGAGAAAACTTGCCGTGGAAAAACTAGAAAAAGGTTTTTCTCGTGTCAGGATAACAGTAAAAAACGTCGAGGATTACTTAGGAGTTCCCAAATTTAGGTACGGAAAGGCTTTGGAAAAACCAGAAATTGGTGTTGTAGCTGGCCTCGCATGGACTGAATTTGGCGGAGAGACCATGCTTATCGAATGCCAAGTTGTAAAAGGGAAAGGCCAGCTTATTCTAACTGGCAGCTTAGGACAAACATTAAAGGAATCAGCCATGGCTGCTTTAACTTATGTAAGAAGCAGAGCTAAACAACTTGGAATAGATGAAGAGTTTTACAAAAAATACGACATACATGTGCACGCTCCTGAAGGCGCGATACCTAAAGATGGCCCTTCTGCAGGTATCACCATTGCCACTGCAATGGTAAGTGCACTCAAGAAAGAGCTGGTACCCAATGACCTTGCCATGACTGGCGAGATAACGATAACAGGAAAGGTTTTACCTATTGGCGGAGTAAAGGAGAAAGTCCTGGCTGCTCATAGGATAGGCCTAGATAGGGTTATTCTTCCTAAGGACAATAAGATAAATATGGAAGAAATTGGCGATGAAGTGAAGAAAAAACTCCGCTTTTATTTTGTTGACACCATGGACCAGGTGGTGGAAATAGTTTTTGGAAAAACATCTTAAGTTCACTGTTGTTTTGGTCGCTATAATCTGCTTACTAGTGGCTGGAAATTTTGCAAAGACGAAAATTGTTGAAGCAAGTAAACCTGTGTACACGGTTCTATTACCTTACGACACATACATGGGGAATCTTTGGCAGGTCAGACAATTGCCTGATATAATTCAGAGTTTGACAGATAAAGGGGTCGTCGCTCTCGTGTACTATCCTTTTCAAGATGTGGGAAGAATAATAGACGGTATAGGTGGCAACGTGATATTGATTTCTGAGAGCCCAATTCATCTATCAGAGAGGGTCTTATGGGTAAACATTGGAGTTAATTCGGATGCCAGCGCCTATCTAGATTTGTCCTATGAATCATTACTAAAAGACCAGAACACTGTAAACGTTGTAAAGAACAAGAAGGTTTGCGCACGCGATGATCTGCTAGCACTGACCACGCAATACCTTTGGTCAGGGACGCAGGGCGTGTTTTCTGTAAAGGAATGTCCAAATGAGGCAATGATTATCGGCTATAGTGAGTCTAATGGTCATGTTGTTGTGTCATATGATGTTAAAACCTCACTGGACAACCTAATCCAAGGTAAAAGGGCTAGAAAGGTGACGACTTATTGATGAAGAGAACAAAGATCTACGTGGAGACTTTAGGCTGTCCTAAAAACCTTGTTAGAACACAAGATTTTTACAGGCAACTAGACTATAGTAATTACGAAGTTGTTTACTCACCTGAAGAAGCTGACGTGATTGTGGTCAATACCTGCGGTTTCATTGCAGATGCCGTAGAAGAATCGCTGACTGTGGCATTACAACTTAAAGAGGAGTATCCGGATAGAGTTTTGGTGTTTGCAGGATGCGTTCCTTTGCGGTTTGGGACAGAGCTGGTTCAAAGCGAATTGCCGGAATTTGATTATGTTATTCCAGGGTTTAACATGCCAAGTGTTTTTTCTGAATATCAAGGGCCGCTACAGACTTCTGTTTTGACGTATCCTTATGCGTACGTTTCCATAGCTGAAGGGTGCAACGGTAGATGCAGCTACTGCACAATACCGAAGTTCTGGGGAAGTCTAAAGTCACGGCCGGCTGCTGAGATTGTTGATGAAATCAATGAGCTTTACGAAATAGGTATCAGAGAAGTAATCCTTGTCTCACAAGATACTGGTGCTTGGGGCACAGATCTTTATGGTAGACCTTCATTGGAGCTTTTGCTAAGGGCTCTGCGAGATACACAAATTCCTTGGATTCGTCTTATGTACGTCAATCCTACGTTCATAACCGAAAAACTACTTTTAGCTTGGAAAGACACTGGCAGGGTTCTACCTTACTTTGACATACCTGTGCAGTCAGGTTCGGACAAGGTGCTGAGGCAGATGCGTCGAGGCTACGACAGAAATCAGATTCTACAAGCTTTAAAATTGATTGACGGTGTCTTTGCTGAGAATACAAAAAGAACATCAATAATGGTTGGATTTCCAGGCGAAACTGAAGACGATGTACAGGCTACATTGGACCTGCTGATTCAAGGGGAGTTTCATCACGTAGGAGTATTTGGCTACTGCGATGAGGAAGAGGCTGATTCTCATAAACTGTTGCCCAAAGTTGATCCTGAGATCATTAATACCAGAAAGACAGCTGCAGAAGCTGTAGCTCTTGAGTTGCATCGTCTTTGGGAGAAGAAGTGTGTTGGGAAAACATACCAGTGTCTGGTAGAAGCATCAAGCGGTAGCGAATTCATAGGTAGAATTTGGGGACAAGCGCCAGAAATTGACGGAATGTTCTTGGGAAAAGGGGAAGTTGAACCGGGGGAGATGGTAGAAATTGTTGTGGAAAAAACAAAACCTGGCCAGCTCATTGGCCGTAAAAAAGTGCAAAAAGCTACTTCGAACACATAAAACATTTGTTACTGTGGAATCATGTACCGGTGGTCAGCTGGCCAGTTGGCTAAGCATGTTACCTGGTTCTTCAAAAAGTTTCTTTGGCGGGTACGTTGTGTACACCAGTGAGGCGAAGGCGGGCTTTTTGGGAGTTCAGACTTCGCAGCCAACGTCGGCGGACACTGCTATTCGGTTGGCCCGAGCGCTACCGAGAAAGGATGTTAGAGTGTCTGTGGTGGGAAATCTTGGACCTTCATGCGAACCTGGTAGTCCAAAAGGCTCAGTTACAGTTTGTTTGATAACCGAAAAGGCAGAGAAACTACTGGTCAAAAAGTTAAATCATGGTCGAATTAGAAACCGCTGGATCAGTGGTTACTGGGTCTTGAATGTTTTGGCGAGGGAGGTACAATGAGACTCTTTTTTGGAATACCAGTTTCCGAAGAGGTTAGAGCGTTTTACCTAGAAACCTTAAAACCTCAACTGGAGGCAGAATTTATCGGGAAATTTGTTGAAACAGAGAATTTGCACATCACCATGTTATTCTTGGGGGAAGTTGAAAAGGTAGACTTCCTAAATGAAGTTAAGGAAAATCTGAAAGCTATTACTCATTTCCAAGTTACTGTTGGCGGTTACGGGTATTTTGGACGGCCACCACGCGTCTTGTTTATGGATGTGACTCGCGGCATAGATGACTTAACTGTTGTTCATGATGCTATATGCCGTAGCATGAAGATAAGAGATACAAGATTTGCTCCGCATGTGACTTTGGCAAGAATAAAAAAATCGCCGAGAGACATTGATGCAGTACTTGAGCTCATGCCACATAAAGAGTTTTCCTGGCTTGTACCAAGTGTAGTGCTATATGAATCCAAATTGACAAGTAAAGGCCCGATTTATACGGTTTTCGAAGAAATTCCGCTCAAGGCCTTATAATCTAACTAAGGAGGAAATGCTCTATGGAAACAACTGATAGACAAAATCAAGACGATAAACAAAAAGCATTGGACATGACTGTCCAATATGTGGAAAAACGGTTTGGAAAAGGTTCTTTAATGCGTTTGGGTGAGACTGGAAGCAGGATGCAGGTGGAAACTATATCCACTGGCGCTCTGACTTTGGACTTGGCTTTAGGTATTGGTGGAATTCCCAGAGGCAGAATTGTGGAGATTTACGGACCAGAAGGGTCCGGTAAAACAACGCTGGCTCTGCATATTATCGCCAATGCGCAGAAGAATGGAGGAACAGCAGTCTTCATTGATGCTGAGCACGCGCTTGACCCGGTCTATGCAAGGAAACTTGGGGTAGATGTGGAAAATCTTTACATTTCTCAACCTGACTACGGTGAGCAAGCGCTAGAAATTGCTGAAGAACTTAGTAAAAGTGGCGCAGTAGACGTCATCGTTATTGACTCCGTTGCCGCCTTGGTACCGAAAGCCGAACTTGACGGTGAAATTGGCGACTCTTTTATGGGGTTGCAGGCTCGATTGATGTCACAAGCGTTACGGAAACTCACTGGTATAGCCTCAAAAACAGGGACAGCCATAGTGTTCTTGAATCAACTGCGTGAAAAGGTTGGTATTACTTTTGGAAACCCTGAAGTTACCCCGGGAGGCCGTGCACTGAAGTTTTTCGCTTCAGCAAGGATCGAACTAAGGAAGTCTGAGAACATTGGCGGAAGCGGGGATGCAAGTGAGGGAGCAGTTATCAAAGCTAAAATTGTGAAGAATAAGTTAGCTCCGCCTTTTAGAACAGCCACCTTTGATCTTTATTTTGGTAAAGGCATATCTTGGACAGCTTCAGTAGTTGATGCAGCATTGATCGCAGGTGTTATACAGAAAAGCGGAAGTTGGTATTCCTACAACGACATAAGACTAGGACAGGGTAAGGAAAACGCTGTGAGCTTCTTGGAGGAGCATCCAGAAACTCTGGCTGAGATAGAAAGTGCCGTTAGGGGAACCCTGCAAGAGCTTCCAGTGGAGATCGAAGAGTAGATGCATGAATTCTTGCGAAAAATTCTGGGCGGAAGCCTTGAGGCGGCTTTCTCGAAAGGACTATTCTGTACAGGAAATACTTTCTAAAGTTTCGCCTGATTGTAGGAATTTTGTCTTAGAAAGAATTAATTCATACTTTCCTGATTTAGATGAAAGGGTTTATCAGAGCGAACTTAGGCGAACTGTGAATCATGGTAAAGGTCCTTTGTACTTGAGAAACCGTTTACGAGAAAGAAAATTATCCACTGATGAAGTCCGTGAAGTGAACTACGAGGTTTGGCTAGATAGCCTACAAAAAGCAATGGAAAAAGCAAGAAGGAAGTATTCTGACAGAGAGAAAGTATTTCAGTTCTTACTCAGACAAGGGTTTACTTATGAGATGGTTTCACGATTCATGAAGGAGGTAGAGATGTGATGCAATTGATTATAAGAATAATTCTAGGTTTTGTAGTTGGTGCCGCAGCTGGCGGTTTGATTACCTATCTTTACGTAACGACTTCTGCAAAATCTAAGATACAAGAAATGCTGGATAATGCCGAAAAGGAAGCTTCTTCAATCATAAAGTCAGCTCGTGAAGAGGAGAAGAAAGCGCAAGAGCGCTCTGAGGCATTGCTGAAACAGGCTCAAGAGCAGGTTTCTTCGATGCTTTCTGAAGCAGGTAAAGAGCTAAAGTCCAGGCGTGAGCAGCTTGAAAAGTTGGAACAACGTTTATCTCAAAGAGAACAACAGCTTGATCGACGTCTTGACTCGGTAGAGGCAAAAGAAAGAAAAGCAGAACAGAAGCTACAGCTTGCTGAGGAGAAATTAAGGTCAGCAGAGGCCTTTGAGCAGGAAGCTGTAAAAAAGCTTCAGGAAATCGCTGCCATGAGCACCGAGGAAGCAAAACAATTTCTGTTCTCGAGATTGGAAGAGGAACTAAGAGAAGAATTCGGTGAAAGGATTAGACGTTTCGAGGAGAATTTCAAGGAAGAAGCAGATAGAAAAGCGTCAGAGATGATTGTCGCGGCTATGCAACGTGTCATAATGGAAAAACCTGAAGATCCTGTGATTTCGGTAGTGGAATTGCCATCTGAGGAGATAAAAGGGAGAATCATAGGTAGAGAAGGAAGAAACATTAGGACCTTTGAACGAATAACGGGAGTTGACCTAATCGTGGACGACACTCCTGAGGTAGTGGTGTTGTCCTCTTTTGATCCAGTGCGCAGAGAAATCGCAAGAAGAACACTTGAAAAGCTCATCCTTGATGGACGTATACAACCTGCTCGTATTGAAGAAATCTTCACGAAAGAGAAAGAAGCTATTGAGCAAGAAATCATTGAAGCTGGCGATAAAGCTGTTCGTGACTTAGGCATACGTGAAATGCATCCTGATTTGAAGCACTTAGTGGGACAGTTGAAATTCCGCTCGTCCTACGGCCAAAATGTATTGCACCATTCCATAGAGGTTGGTTTCATAGCGGGTATGTTAGCTAGTGAGCTTCATTTGGATACTCAATTAGCAAAAAGGTCTGGCCTTTTGCACGATATCGGTAAAGCTCTAGATCATAATGTGGAAGGCAGTCATGCTTTGATAGGGGCTGAGGTGGCTAGGAAATACAGAGAGAATCCATTGGTAGTAAACGCTATAGCTTCGCATCACAATGAAGTGGCACAAGAAAGCATATACGCTGTCATAACACAGGTAGCTGATGCTATAAGTGCTTCTAGACCCGGAGCTCGTCGAGAAAACTATGCTGCATATATCAAGAGAGTTCAGCAATTAGAGGAGATAGCAAAGAGTTTTGATGGTGTTGAATCAGCATTTGCCATACAAGCTGGTAGGGAGATCAGAGTCATAGTTCACCCAGAGGTAATCGGTGACAATGAGGCTTTCGCTTTAGCTCGTGACATAGCTAAGAAAATTGAAGAGGAATTGATTTATCCTGGTCAAATAAAGGTTACAGTGGTTCGCGAGACTAGGGTGGCCGAATACGCAAAATGAGGATACTGTTTTTTGGGGACGTCGTAGGCAAAAGCGGTCGCCAAGCTATTCAAAAGTATTTGAAGAAGTTGAGAGATGAACTAAGCGCTGACGTAGTGGTCGTCAATGGAGAGAACTCAGCTGGAGGATTGGGTATAAACCGTAAATCCATAGAGGAGCTTCTTGACGCTGGAGCGAACGTGATAACCACTGGAAACCATGCGTTTCACTGGAAGGAATGGAAAGAGGTTTTTGATAACTACCCCATGGTGCTCTTTCCTGCAAATTATCCTGGGCTCTTGGAGCGATCGCATTACACCACAAGTAGCGGTCTCACAGTTATGAACATACAAGGGCGAGTTTTTATGGAATGCATTGACAATCCTTTCTTAGCAGCTGACAGGCTTCTAGAGGTTGTACCAAAAGACACCTTTAAGCTGGTGGACTTCCATGCCGAAGCAACCAGTGAAAAACTAGCCATGGGCTACTATCTCGATGGGCGTGTCCATGCTGTGGTAGGTACCCATACTCATATTCAAACGGCAGACGAACGCCTTTTGCCTAATGGAACTCTTTATATTACCGATGTAGGAATGACTGGACCCTATGATGACTCAATACTGGGCATGCATAAGGATGCTGTAATCTCGAAGTTCCTCAGCAACAGACCAGCACGCTATGAAGTTGCAAGCGGTAGGTGTACGGTAAATGCCGTATTGATAGAGATTAACAAGGAAAATAGGGACATTAAGCGTTTGTCCTTTATCGAATAAGGAGCGATGTTTACGTGAAATACTACATTTTTACTTACGGTTGCCAAATGAACAAGAATGATAGCGAAATGGTTAGCGGTATTCTAAAAAGCTCCGGCTGGGAAGAGGCAAGAAACGTCGTTGATAGCGACTTAGTTGTTATCAACACGTGTTCGGTAAGGTTACATGCAGAAGAAAGGGCTATCGGAACAATTTCAGCTTTAAAAAAACTTGGCAAGAAAGTGGTAGTGATGGGCTGCATGTCTGAAGTAAGGGGAAACGAGCTTATGAGTCGGTTTCCTCATGTTCAGGCTGTGCTGGGCCCGTCCTATGAAGCTCATATTTTAGAAGTCTTAAATGGTGAAAGACGAATTCTTGTTGGAGATGAGAGAGTCGACTTTGAAAAATACAGCAGTGCCAACAGAAAGGAAAAGCATTCTGTTTATGTAAGTATAATGAAAGGCTGCGATGATTTTTGTACTTACTGCATAGTCCCGTTCACTCGAGGCCGCGTTCAATCGAGGGATCCAGAATCCATACTAGAGGAAGTGCGCATGTGTGTAGATAACGGCGCTGTAGAGATTACTCTTCTTGGCCAGAATGTCAATGATTATGGTAAAGACCTCAGCGGGTGGGATTTTGTTTCCTTGGTTGAACGGGTTGCCGCTATCGACGGCGTAAGAAGGATATGGTTCATGTCGCCTCATCCAGCCAATTTCAAGAAAGATGATATTACCCGTTTGGCTAATCTTCCTCAGGTAGCACCGTATTACCATCTGCCTTTGCAGTCTGGCGATGATGAAATACTGAGGCGTATGAATAGGAAGTACACAACGGGTGAGTTTGCGGAATTAGTTGGTTTTATAAGAGAAAGCGTGCCTAATGTGGCGATTGGTACAGACCTCATCGTTGGCTTCCCAGGAGAATCTGATGAGCACTTTCAAAACACCTTTAAATTTCTCGAAAAAATGCAGTTTGATGTTGTCTATATGGCGATTTACTCTCCACGACCAGGTACTGCAGCTGCCCGCCAAGAGGCTTCCTTTGTGCCTGCTGAGGTGGCTAAAGCTCGCTATGATGAGCTTCTCAGACTTCAAGAGAAAATTTCCTATAGTATCAACCAGCGATACGTAGGAACCTTGCAAGAGGTTTTGATAGACCGTGAAGACAAAACCACTGGTAAATTCATAGGTAGAACTCCCACAAATAAGACTGTAGTCTTTACGAGTATTCGTCATGTTTCACCAGGCGAGTTTGTTGACGTCAGGATTAATGAAGCAAAATCATGGGTGTTGTATGGGGAAGCCGCTGATTAGTATTCTTGGCCCAACTGGTGTCGGAAAAACAGACTTGGCTTTTCGCTTAGCATGTTCTTTGGATAAGGCTAATATCCTCTCCGTGGACACTGGATCCTTTTACAAAGCTGCCACCATTGGAACGGCGAAGCCACCTAAAGAGTTCACGAGCCGTGTGAGGCATTGGTTTATCGATATACTTGAATGCCAAGAAGTGTACTCTGTGGGAGCGTTCGTTTCTGATTGCTCTTCTATCTTGCAAGATCTTTGGGCTGAGGGAGTAACGCCGATTGTTGTGGCTGGAACACTGTTTTATTACTACGCACTTGTTGGGGAACGTTCTTTCTCTGCCGTCCCTAGTGATAGCACTGTTAGGGAAAAAGTGGAAGAAAAGGCAAGAGTCTACGGTGAAGAATACCTCAGACAGGAACTTCGAAAAGTTGATCCAGAAAGAGAAAAAAACATACTTCCCGGGGACATTAGAAGACTGACTCGAGCTTTGGAAATAGCCGAATTGGGATTTAAACCAACGGAAGCTGTTGTTACTAATAAACTTGATTTTGATATAAACCTAAAGATAGGTTTAAAAATGCCGAGGGACCTTTATCGCACTAGACTGAGGGATCGCGCGGAGTACATGATCAGCGCTGGACTCATAGAAGAAGTGCAAGATATTTTGAGCAAGACTGGTAATAGTAGTCTTCCATGTCTTAACCAAATCGGATATAAAGAAGTTTGCTCTTATTTGAAAGGTGAGATAAAAAACAAGGATGAACTGGTTGAAAGGATCTTTCTGAGCCATTGGACATACGCTAGAAAGCAAATCAAATGGCTTAAGAAAGACAAAACAATAGTCTGGTTTGATGTGTCTGAAAAGTCTCCAGACACGCTAGTCGAGGAGGTTTTAACTCTTGTTCAATCAACTTTGGAAAACTGCTGAATCAAATTCTGTGAAGGTACTAAACGCTCTTAAAGAGGTTCGTCTTGCAGAATCAGATCTTTGGGGAAGTACAGGCTATGGTTTAGATGACTTTGGACGTGAAAAACTTGAAAAGGCATACGCTTATTGTTTTGGGGCTGAAGCCTCACTGGTCAGACCGAACATTTCTTCTGGCACTGATGTA
>JAZIGN010000002.1:0-81826 GCA_036679065.1 Coprothermobacterota bacterium
GCAATAGGTATCTACTTTACTTCAACAACCATTATCAGGGAAAGGCATTTAAGAACGCCCAAATGCTACTTGAACTATGGAATACAGACTAATCCCGAAAGCACTAAATCTAAAACCTAACCAAAACGTTGCTTTAATATCTGTGGACGCACTAGAGGAGCGCGATGCGTACAATCTAGTGGTTAGTTTTCTGAATGAGGTAGGAACATATGGCTGGCTGCTTTTGGTTACCAGTAAACCACAATTGTGGCATGAACAGCTTAAAGACAAAGACATCATGCACAGAACCATAATAACAAGAATGTCGCGTCTGCGCAGTGTGAGAAGCACTACCCTAGACAGAGTGTTTGTTATACCCACGCCAAAGCATTTGGAAAGTTACTTGGTAGAAGCATACTACCTTCTGCCAGAGAATGGCAGAGTGGAGGTCCTACTGCCATTTGAACAGCAGCTCGTGGAACGCTACAGAAAAACCTTGATGGAGCAATCTTCTCGTGATAGCTTACCGCTCCTACTTAAACTGGGGTTTGTGAACCCGTATGTGATCCTCAAAAGCGTGGGTGAAGAATCCTTAGCTGTGGCAGTTGGCACAAAAAAAGAGCCAACACCTGATTTTGATGATGAAATAGCCTACTAAGAAATAAAACCGCCGGAGACTTCCAAAACACTGCCGCTTATGTAACTAGCTTCGTCGGAAAGCAAAAAAGCCACTGCAGACGCAACTTCTTCAGGATGAGCTAACCTGCCTAAGGGAATTCGCTGGCACAGCTGAGCGATTTCTTCTTCAGTGAAGTGGTTTAGCATCATGTCGGTACGCACTACGCCAGGAGCTACACAGTTTACACGTACATTACTGGGACCCAGCTCTTTGGCAAGTGATCTGGTAAAGCTGATAATGCCGCCTTTTGTGGCAGCGTAGACTGCTTCACATGAACCTCCATAGAGGCCCCAAATAGAGGAAATGTTCACAATGGAACCAAAACTGCGTATGACCATGCCTTTTGCTATTTCTCTGGTAAGCAATATAACTGATTCTAAATTGGTGCGTAGGACTTCCTCAAGTTCTCGTTCTTCTTCTTCAGTAAGCAATTTGTAATGTGACACGCCAGCATTATTCACCAGGTAATCGATGGGACCTACGTTGGCTTTTGCATCGGTAATAGCGCTAAGCAAACTTCCAGGATCAGTTATGTCCACCTTGATGGGCACCACGGTAAACTGAGCATCTCGTGCCCACTCAAGCAGCTCTTCTACTTTGTCCATTCGCTGCCTGTAAAAGAAAGCCACCTTGAGTCCTTCCTGCGCTAAGCGCTTAACCACGGCAGCGCCGATGCCACGAGAACCACCCGTTACTAATGCTGCTTTGCCTGTATACCTCATGATTTTGCTAATGTGACAAAATAAGCTGTGGTTTGAAGCGTTCCCAGTACAGACGCAAGTACTGACCGGTGTAGGAATGCTCCTGCTTCACCAGCTCTTCTGGGGTGCCAGCAAAAATGACGTAACCACCTTCGTCGCCACCTTCGGGCCCTAAGTCCACAATGTAATCAGCGTTTCCTACCACATCAAGGTTGTGCTCCACAACAATGACTGTGTTTCCCTGATCCACAAGCTTGTGGAGTACTTGGAGGAGCATCTCGACGTCGTAACTGTGCAAACCCGTGGTGGGCTCGTCCAAAATGAACACGTAATCTTTAGCTCTGGATTTTAGGTAAGTAGCAAGTTTGACACGCTGCGCCTCGCCACCACTAAGTGTGGGAGCAGGTTGCCCAAGCTCAATATAACCCAAACCTACAGCCTGCAAAACCTCGAGACCTCTTCTTATGGCGGGGATGTTCTCGAAAACTTCCAGCGCTTCATCAACAGTGAGTTCCAGCACATCAGCAATGCTGAGTCCTTTGTACTTAACCTCCAGGGTTTCTTTGTTGAACCGCTTACCGCCGCAAACTTCACAGGTCACGTAAACATCAGGTAAAAGAGCCATTTCTACTTTGGTCTGTCCTTCACCTTTACAGGCTTCGCACCTTCCACCGCCCCTGCTACTGGGCACGTTAAAAGAAAAGCGGCTAGCTTTGTAACCTCGTTCCTTGCTTTCCCGCAACGTAGCAAAAAGTTCACGTATGGGTGTCCACACACCCGTATAGGTGGCGGGGTTACTACGCGGGGTACGTCCGATGGGACTTTGATCAACCAAAACCGTATGTTTTATGTCCCCCTGAATTTCCAAATTCCTTAGGCGCACACTGGTCACTTTTCTTCTGCTTTGGTAGTTCTCCAGAGCTTTGTAAAGGGTATCAATGACCAAAGAGGACTTTCCAGAACCAGAAACACCTGTGACCACGGTGAAACAGCCCAGCGGGAAACCCACATCGATGTGCTTCAAGTTATTCAAAGATGCATCTTGAACTCGCACCCAACCTTGGGGTGCACGCCTCTTCTGGGTAACCTGTATTTGCCTCCGACCAGATACGTATTGGCCAGTGAGAGTATCAGCTTTCTTAAGCTCTTCAGGGCTACCTTGAAAAACCACTTCTCCGCCCCTTTTACCTGCGTAGGGTCCTAAATCGATTACGTGATCCGATGATTCAATGATGTCGTTGTCGTGTTCCACCACAACCACAGTGTTACCCTCATCACGCAAGGAGCGTAGTATGGAAACTAACCTCTCTGTATCACGGCTGTGCAGTCCTATGGATGGTTCATCCAAAACGTAGAGCACACCTGTTAGTCCGCTACCCAGTTGAGATGCCAAACGTACACGCTGAGCTTCACCACCGCTAAGAGTATCCATACGACGGTTTACTTGAATGTAGTCCAAACCAATGTTCACCACGAAATTTACCCTTTTGATGAGCTCCTGCATGATTGGCTGAGCCACTTGGCTTCTCGCACCAGTGATGTGGAGACTCTCAAGCCAACCTAAAAAGTGCTTGAAATCCATACTGCTCACTTGATAAATGTTCAGCCCATCGATTTCCACCCACAAAGCCTCAGGCCTAAGCCGAGCGCCACCACATGCATCGCAAGGTACCTCTTCCACATACCGGTAATACCAGTTAAAAACATCTTCACTTGCCGTTTCTTTTATGCGCCGCTCGATTTCTGGTAGCACGGGTCTGAACTGCACATGTATTTCCCGGCCATTTTCCAAATAGATGGGCAGTTTAACACGTCCAAAACCTTTTCTAAGGATGCCTTCTTTTACATCTTCAGGAAGGTCTTTGAAGGGCTTCTTCAGGTCAATGTGAAACTCACGCGCCAATGCATGAAGCATTTGCTGATAAAACTCATTATCGCGATAAGGAATAATGGCTTCCAGCAGTGGGCTTTCATGGTCCACTACCAAATCCTCTGATGCTTTGGTTTGGAATCCCAGACCGTTACATACTTCGCAAGCACCATAGGGTGAGTTGAAAGAAAACAACCTAGGTGAAAGCTCAGGTAAAGTCCTACCACATATGGGGCAAGCCATCTGCTGGCTAAAATACTCCTTACCCTCCTCGGTCGTGATTGCCACGACCCCTTCGGCAAGATGAAAAGCTTGTTCCACAGCATCGGCAATTCTGGAACGGTTCTCAGCCTTCACTGTGAGTCGGTCCGTTACCACTTCCAACGTGTGACGTTGGTTCTTATCGATTTCCACAGGTTCGTCCACATCGTAGAGAATGTCATCAAGGAACACTTTGGTGTAGCCCATTTTGGCTATTTGTTCTATGAGTTTCTTTTGCTCACCTTTTTTCCCACGTACTACCGGTGCGAGCACGTAAATGCGCTCACCTGCGTAATTTGTAAGTACCCTATCCACAATTTCATCCACGGTAACGGGTAGCATGGGAATTCGGTGCTCAGGGCAGTAAGGCACACCCACATGAGCAAACAGCAGACGTAAGTAGTCGTAAATTTCGGTTACGGTGCCAACAATGGAACGTGGGTTATGAGAAGCCGTCTTCTGCTCTACTGATATGGCTGGTGGTATGCCCTCGATGTAGTCCACATCAGGTTTTTGCATGATACCCAGAAACATCCTGGCATAGCCGCTCAGTGATTCAATAAAGCGTCGGTGAGCTTCCGCATACAGTACATCAAAAGCCAAAGTGGACTTACCGCTACCAGAAATACCAGTAACTACGATGAATTTTTCCCTGGGTATGTTCAGAGAAAGATTCTTGAGATTGTGGTGTCTTACTCCACGGAGTATGATTTCTCGTTCCATAAGGGTTCCTTCGTTTGTTCCATACACCACGTACTAAGCACGTGGCACAACTTACTAAGCCTTTTAACATCAGACAAAGAGGGCTCATGTTCAATACTGAATTCGATTGAACCTCGAAGTTTTCTTATTTCCAACGACGTCTTGTAAATCTTAGCGCTCTTTCTAAGGTACCTTGAGCCAAGCCGCCAAATAGTCTCATCAGCTTGCACTGGCTCGTCCAAGAACAGCATGACTCCATACATGGCACCAGTGTAGAAACGGTTTGCAGCAGCCCTAAGGGCACCGTTCTCCAAAAGCAGACCACCTTCATGAAAAGCTGATTGTATGAGTGTAAGAAGTTTTTCTCGATTTACCATTTCCGAAAGTATTATAAGCTGAAAAACGTTTAATCACTTAAAAATAGGTTTAATTCCTGAAATAGCTGGGTATAATCTAACCGAGGTGATAAGTATTGGCTGTTAGTGTAACCGACACCATGCGCAACGTCAGGCTAAAAACCTTTTTACTAATGATATGGTTTGGCGCACTGGTACTGGCATTGGGATGGGTAATAGGTTATTTATTCGGAAACGTTAGCTTGTGGATGACCATAGCGCTGGTCATGGCACTGGTGCAAATTTGGGCAAGTTATTGGTACTCCGATAAGATAGTGCTAACCATGACTGGTACAAAGCTGGTTGATCCAAACGAGTCTGTAGAAGCACAAATGCTTTACAACATCGTAGAGGAACTTAGCATAGCGGCTGGTTTGCCTATGCCAAAGGTGGGCATCATGGAGACCATGGAGCCCAACGCCTTTGCCACAGGAAGAGATCCAGATCATGCGGTGGTCGTTGCCACACGTGGCATTTTGAAAATACTAAACAGAGATGAATTGGCTGGCGTCATAGCTCATGAGCTCAGCCACATAAAACACAGGGACATATTGCTTACGAGCATGGCTGCCACCATGGCGCTCATGATTTCTTACTTGGCAAATCTGTCTTGGCGAATGATGTTTTGGGGTAGCTTCGGCGACAGCGACGATAGGGGCCGCAATCCCATCATTGCCCTCATTGGCATGCTTCTGATATTCTTGGCTCCGCTGGCTGCAACACTAATACGTTTAGCTGTGAGCCGAGAACGTGAGTTCATGGCAGATGCTGGGAGTGCCCAAATTACAAGGAATCCAGAAGCGCTTGCTAGTGCTCTGGAAAAACTAGAACTTTATGGTAAGCAAATGCCTAAGAGCGCTCTGGCTAAGACGAATCCAGCCTTCGCTGAGCTGTTCATAGTAAATCATCTAAAGGGCGATTGGATGACCAATCTGTTTTCTACGCACCCACCTACGCAGGAACGCATAAGAAGACTGCGCAGTATGACAGCTTACTAATACAGCTGTTAGCTACCCACAAAGGGAAGTGAGGGCGGTAAAACGGCTTAAGTTTTTTTATATGTTTTGCTAGCCGTTACCGCCCAGTATTTGTTCCAAAAGTGGTACTATTTGCTTCTTACGGCTGACCACAGAAGGCAAGTATTCTGTACCGTCTTTGAATGGTTTTGCCCAAACCATTTGCGCAATGTGACGCTGGCCGAAAGCGAAAAGGAGAGTGCCTTTCTGAGTAATGTCGGTCAGCATGAATAATGCTAAATCCAAACGCTCTTTTTCTAACTTCTCAGTCATAACTTTCTCTATGGCATCTCTCATAATCGGAGCCAAGGAGGAACCTCCAGGAATTTCTATTTGAGCAATCCCTACCCTTACTTTACCGAATGTGAAAAGCTTAAAATCTTTAGTCAGAGCTGAAGGATCCCGCAAAACTGCTTGAACGCGAGCGTGAAAAAGCCGTGAAGCCAATTCATCACGGGGAAGAAAACTTCTTTCTTCCAAGAACTGAGCAATATCCACGTCCAAAGGTGTTGTGGTTACCGACTGCAAGTTAAGTGTGTCACTAACCAGACCGCCTAAAAGAAGCGTTGCCACCTGCCGAGTCATGTGTGTATCTTGGCGCACATACTCTCGAGCCACCAAGGTGGAGGTGGATCCCACTGGCTCAATGATTATCTTCACAGGTTCATCAGTGGTGAATGCTCCAAGGCGGTGGTGATCGATGATGCCCATTACCTGTGCTTCTTGCAAACCATCTACAGCTTGTCCAGGTTCGTTGTGGTCCACTAGGAGCACCTTTTTGCGCGGCGGGCTAGCCAAATCAGCCAGTTCCAACAAGCCCCGGAAAGAACCATCTTCTTCCACCACGGGGAAATATCTGTGCCGATGCAGGTTTGAAAGTCGACGCAGGAAATCCAGACCGTCCTGAGGCGAAACCGTTACAGGGTTTACGTTCATGGCTTCTTTGACAGTGAATGCCATGAACATGAGACGAATGGTATTGTAGGTGTGAATAGAAGAAGAAAAAACCACGATGCCGGCATTCGTCAGTTGCTCCAAATCGTTTTCTGAGGGGGAAAGACCCATGGTGAAAATGACAGCACGCACACGACGCTTCAGCAGTACGGGCAGTAAGTCCCAGCGATCGCCCATGATAACTACATTGTTGCTGCGTACACGGTTGCCTGCTGTTTCAGTAGAAGAAGCTAGCACCAGTGGAACCCCTTCAATGACTCGCGGAGGAGTAAGGAAGCGCCCCGGTATGGTTTTTATGAGTACTTCTGGCTCCAGGCGGACTGTCACTTCCTCTTCAAAAAGCTCTTTTTGTATGACCCGAAACAGATCCTTCTCAGTGACAATACCCAAAAGTTTGTCTGACTTAAGTACGGGAATCACTTTTTGTTTTTCCAGCAATTTGGAGGCTTCCAAAAAAGTCGCTTTTTCATCCAAAGAAGTAAGTTGTTTTGACATATCCAATGCTGTTAATCTCAAAGAACTAAGAAGTGGCGGCACGTCTGTACCGGCAAGTTGGAAAACTTCAAGAGTCTCGTCGTTAGGCTCACCAGCTCTGAAAGCAACATATTCCTCCGGTTTTAATGCTGCATAACCCACTGCTGAAACCACAGAATCAGTATCAGGATTCTTATGACCAACCACATATACCATGTCCATATCCATGCTCATGCCCCTATTCTCATGACTATAGCTGTGTGACATGTGACATATTTTAATTAAAAAAGAGCATATTGGGACAACCAAAACAAAATCGCTTTCGTATGTTAACATATGCCAGCGGAGGTGATGTTATGTTCTTTTTGGGAAAATGGCTTGCGAATTTTGTGGTACTTGCTATCGTGAGCTTGATTTACAAGGGTTTGACTTATGCCAATTTAACAGCAATGATTCTGGGTGCTTTGGTACTCACGCTGGCTCAGCTTACCATAAAACCCATATTGACCTTGCTTACGTTGCCCATAAACATACTGACCTTGGGGTTATTCAGTTTAGTCATAAACGGTCTGATTATTTGGCTAATGGCATCAATAGTCCCAGGTATTTATTTGAAATCCTTTGGAGCAGCCATTATAACTTGGATCCTCGTTAGTATAGTGGGACTGTTCGTCAGACCACTGATTCTCTGACAAAACGCCTAAAAACGCGAATGGCACATAATAAAGAAGGGAAGTCCTTTTAAAGCGACTCCCCTTCTTTATTAAACTCCACAAAATCCTTTTGTTTTTTACCTTTTTCTATGCCTTTGCCAACCGTTCAAACTGCTCTACTTGCTGCTCGATAAGCTCGATGGATTTCTCCCAGAAAGACTTCTGAGTCATATCTACGCCGATAAGCTGTCCCAGTTCTCCTATGTCGTGTTTGCCAGTATTTCTTAAAAGATTTTCATACGCGGGAATAAAGTCCTTCCCCTGCTCCTTGTACATGGCGTAAAGAGCTTTACTAAACAATTGACCGAAAGCGTAAGGGAAATTGTAGAAGTGCAGATTAGCATAGTAGTAGTGAGGCTTGTTAACCCACATGTAAGGATGCAGGTAGTCCCAGTTTAAAGCCTCGCCATAAGCTTGTTTCTGTGCATCGGCCATAATTTCTTTAAGTTCACTCACTGAGAGTGGTCCTTGCGTTCTCCTCCTAAACACCTCGGATTCAAACAGGAACCTACTAAGAATGTCCACGACCACTTGAGTATCACCGCTCAAACTCTTCTCCAGAATGAATAGCTGTTCCTGTGGATCTGCCTCGGAAAGAGCTATTTCAGTGATCATGGTTTCATTGAAGGTGGATGCTGTTTCTGCTAGGGGCATGGGTGAATCAGCATTCAGAATGCTCTCGTCACGCTGGCACCAATTGTGGAAGGCATGACCAAGCTCGTGGCTGAGGGTGGTAACTCCATCAAAGGTTCCATCAAAGTTAGCCATGATACGAGATTGTTTGATGGGATGCAAACCATAGCAGAACGCTCCGCCACGCTTCCCTTCTCTGGGTGTAGCGTCGATCCACTTGTTATCAAAAGCCGTCCTTGCAAGGTCCGAGAGTTCAGGTGCGAATTTTCCGAAATTGGTCACAATATAGTCCCGTGCATCATTTATGCTGAACTTACGGCTGCTTCTGCCTACAGGCGCAAAAAGATCATACCAAGGCAGACGATCACCATGTCCGAGAATTTCTGCCTTGATTTTTAGGTACCTACGGAATACAGGCAAACTCTCATTCATGACATCCATGAGAGTGTCAAAAATCGCCCTATCCATCTTTGCCGTTTCCAGTGTGGCTTCTAGCGGATCCTTGTAACCACGCTTCTTGGATATGGTCAAAAACTCCCCCTTGATACCGTTTAGGCTGGATGCAACCGCCTCATCGATTTTTTCATAGGCCTTTAGCTCAGCTTCGTAAGCTGCCATGCGCACGTTCCTGTCTTCGTGGTAGGCCATGTTGCGCACAACCGTGAGCGGAAGTTTCTCTTCTTTGCCATCCTTCTTCATGTCCACAAGCAGCTTAGCTGTGAGGTTACCCTGCAACCTTGACCAAGCCAGACTGCCCGTGCTTTGCAGTTTGTTTATGAGCTCTTCCTCTTGCTCGCTTAGCAACCTACGAGCATAACGCACGGAATCCTTTATGAAATACTCATGCTCTTTAAGTAATTCGGATTTTCCAATAACCTCATCAAGGTTTCCCAAACCCGCCAGCCACTTCTTAAACCTTGTGTCACCCAGAGCCATATCGGCCACGACGGTGTGCACACGATCGGCTGCCTTAGCTGCCTGCTCGTTATAGGCTTCCACACTAATGGTCAGCTGCGCAAAAGCGCCCAGTTTCTCATAAAGCTCAGCAATAGCCATGGTATGTTTAATGCCTGCTTCTGCTTTAGAAACGGGATCAGTGTAATCCTTTAAGGCTCCTTGGGACCAGTCGTTAAACCCTTTAACACGATTTTCCAGCTCCTTCAAATCCCCTTGAAACTCAGGAGAATCAAAAGAGGGATAAAGTTCACTTAAGGACCATTCCATCATGGTTACCTTCACCTCCACTTTCAGTTTAACACTGTTATAATGTGTCAAAGGGGGTGCTCACCATGAGAATACAGAAGTTCGAAGTGGTGGAATCCACAAACGACCTTGCTCGCAAGTACATTTTGGAAGGCAACAAAGAACCTGCTGCTTTCGTGGCAGAGCATCAAACTAGGGGCAAAGGTCGTTTGGGTCGAGTGTGGGAGGACGAGCCAGGGAAAAGTCTGTTGGTAAGCTTCGCTTTGCCGGGTAGTACCTACAGTAATCCACCTTTGCTTGGGCTTGCTACTGCCGTTTTTGTGGGAGAGTATTTGGATTTACTCCCTGTGCCATGGGAAACCAAGTGGCCCAATGACGTACTAATTGAAGGTAAGAAGGTGGCAGGCATTCTGCCTGAAGGCATTTGGCAGGATGGACTTCTGGGTGTGGTAGTGGGTGTTGGTCTCAATGTTAATCAAGATGAGTTTCCCGACGATACTGAGGCAACTTCTATAAAACACGCGTTCGGACAGGCTTTACCAGTAGAGCAACCACTCATGTACCTTATCTACCGCATGGAGCAGGTGTACGAGCAAATCGTTGATTTTTCGGAAATCCTTGCCACGTTCAAAGACAAATTCAAATCCATGGGAAAGAGACTGAGGGTACGTAGCAACGACGAAGTTTGGGAAGGAACCGCTGTGGACATTGAAGAAGATGGAAGTTTGATCCTGAACATGGAAGGCAAACTGGTAACGTTAGGTTGGGGTGAGGTTACGCTGCGGTAATTTTCTCAAACACAGCGACAATCCTCGGGGCTTCAGGGTAAAAAGGGTTACCACTTAAGTCGCGGTAAGTGGCTCTGAGGAAAAGCTGATAAGGTTCTGCCAAAGCCTGCAAATCTTCTAAAGTATAAAGTTTTAGCTGCCTGGTTACCTTGTAGGTGCTCCCTGCATCTAGAAGAAATTGCCGTGTTGTGGTAAGTTTGCTACCTTTAAGTGCATGCTGGTCAAGAACATAACCACCATCAACTCTTTCCCACCACTTTCTGCAAAAGCGTGCTTGCCAGCCTTTAAGGTTATCTACATCCAGCAAGAGTAAACCTCCAGGCGAAAGGAATTCTGATAGTTTTCTGAACAGCTCTTGTTCTTCCTGATCACTTTGATCCCAGCCAATACTGGTCCACAAGCTCACCACAGCTGAAAACTGCTTGAACACATTGAGATTTTGCAGTTTGTTATGTATGATACGATTTGACCACAAAGGATTACGTTCTTTGAAAATCTGCACAAAAAACGGGTTCGGTTCCACCCCCCAGGCATCCAATCCCCAGCGAAGAAAGTACTGCAAGTGACGTCCCCAGCCGCAACCCACGTCCAAAATGCTGCGAGGCGAATCAAGTAGCTTCAGCGCAAGACGTGCCTCCTGCTCGGAGCGCTGCTCCAGTTTAGTTGCAAAGCATTTGTAGTAAAGCTCACCAAAGTAGTCAATAATACCATTCTCCATATAAAAGCATTGTAAAACAAAAGAGGGCACATGTAGATTTTCATGCGCCCTCTTCCCCCGCAAGTGACTTCCTAAACGTTCTTACAGCACAGTACTTTTAGTGCCCTATTATTGATTGATGACGTAAGAAACAGATACACTGACGCTTACTTCTTGAACACCAGGCATGATGTTGATGTCCTGTGCCATTGCTTGTGCATCCTTGGATAATGAGCTCTGGCTTTGCCAAATTGGTGTAGAGCTATCTAAAACCTGTACGCTGGCTAGTTTACCTGGTGTGGCATGCTCAGCAGACAAAGCCACTTCAGCTTTGTGACGAGCATCAGCCATGGCATCCTTAATAAGCTGGTCCATAACAGAGGCGGTCTTCGAGTACTCGTATGTGATGCCGCTCATTCCAGTAGCGCCTGCAGTAAATGCTTCATCAATGATTGAAGGAAGGTCTTCTACGGAAGACTTAACAGAAATCTGCACAATTGCCCTGTATCCCAAAAGCTCGGTACCTTTTTCGGTGTAGTCGTACCAAGGGTAAACGCTCACATTACTAGTTTTTATGTTCTTTTCGTCCTTCACGATATCTTTTACTGCCTCCACTACGGCGTTGGCTCCTTTGGTTACCTCAGCCATGGCCTTTGAAGCTGTCTCCTGCACTGTTTCGACTACAAAATTCACCGTACCGATGTCAGGAACAACTTCAACTTTTGCTATACCATTTACTGAAATGGTGGGTGTTTCCTGTGAATCCGTGCTGGCCGCTCCTACAGGTAATAGCCAAGCACCTAGTAAAACTGCCGCTACCACTGCCAATGCCAGCAGTGGACTGCTGTAGAACTTTTTCATTTTGTATCACCTCCGTCAAGTAGACGCACACGGAGGCAAAAAGTTTCACACAGCTGTCACAGTGCCGAAAATTGTCTCAAGTAGCCTAAAAGTGTGAGTTCCTTGGAAGTATGGCATGAGCCAGATGTAACTCTGCCATGAGCTTCTCAGAAGAGCATTAAGCAAGTAAAGGTAAGCATAGCCGTTAACAATCACACTACCCACAGCGTAAATAACTCTGCCAATGCCTGCCCGAGGCAAGATAACGCCAAGTAAGGCTCTTAAAACTAGACGAGCCAGGGTAAAAAACAGGAGAAATGAAAGAACTAATGATAGAGGCTGACCATAAGAAGGATCTGCGCCCAGACTGGAGATGAGCTGAAAAACCCAGTGCGTAAGCTGTGTAGTTATAAAGCTACGCGATGCCACAGTGAGAAACACACTTAACGTAGTTGCCAGTGCACCTGCGCCACTGAGAAGGCCAGAGACAGCAAAGTAAACTATTATTGCGGCAGTGATCCAATCAAGTGGAGCCATTGTCAAAAGCTATCCTTTTGGTTACCATTGCTGCCTGCATTACTGCTGGGACAACAATCCTTTAAGGGGCATTTGTCACACAGCGGCTTTCTTGCCAGACAAATAGTTTTACCATGCCTCATGAAAGAATAGGAAAGCTTACCCCAGTACTCTGGTGCGAGCATTTTTCTGATTTCTTCTTCAGCCACATCGGCGTCTTTGAAACTAAAACCAAGTCGATTTAGTACTCTGAGCACATGACGGTCCACAACCACCGCAGGCTGCCCAAAAGCGCCTAGTACAACCATGGACGCAGTCTTTTTACCCACACCCGGAAGTTCTGTCAAATCCTCAACGTTGTTTGGTACCTCACCATGAAACTTCTCAACCAACGCTTGACAACACTCTTTGAGTCGCTTGGCTTTGGTCTTGTAAAAATTCACCGGATAAATGGCCTTTTCCAGCGTTTCCACGTCAGCTTCGGCTACAGCTTGCGCAGATGGAAACTTGGGGAAGAACCCTTTAGTGATTTCGTTAACGGATTCATCGCTAGCCTGAGCAGCCAGCAGAGCAGCTATGAGAAGCTCATAAGGGCTATCAAATTCCAGGTCAAAATGCAAATCGTTCTTGTGGGTCTCAGATAAGATCTCCACTGCTTTTTGCAGTTCCAATTTTCGTCCCCTCCCACATCAGTATGGCACTAGTAACTGATACATTGAGAGACTCTACTTTTGAAGGTATCCAGGCGTTGGCTTTTGCAATACGTCTCCAGGATTCAGTAAGCCCTTGCCCCTCATTGCCCAAAACAATGGCAAAGGGTTGCCGCCACTTGAAATCCGGCTTTTCTGAAGATTTGTAAGTAGTGACAACAAACAGGTTTTTGCAAAGTTCCAGGGCTTCACCGCCAGTGACATAGACAAAAGGAGCTAGGAAATTGCCTGCTAAAGCACGCACAACCTTGGGATTGTAAACGTCAGCGCTCCCAGTAGTTAGTATTACCCCGTAATCAAAGGCCGCTGCCGTTCGAAGTATGGTGCCCAAGTTACCTGGATCTTGAAGCTGTTCCAAAACCACAATACGCTTACGCTTTAGGACCTGCTGGGGTGTCCAATCCCTTTTCTGAGCAATGGCGATGACACCCTGATCTCCTGCTACATCACTTACAGCTTCCATAACTCCTGGAGCGCACTGGGTAACTACGGTGTTCACTTTAGGCAAGTCTTTGGCATCTTTACTGTAAAGGAGTTCTAACACCTTTCCACCTGACTGAACGTAAGCTTCAATGGCTTTCGGACCCTCCAGAACAAACTGACCCTTTTCATCACGTGCTTTCTTACTACTTAGCAGTTTTTTGATTTCCTTTATTTTTGGATTCTTTGGACTCTCTATGAATCTCACGGAAGCAACTCCTGAGAAAGTATGACCTTACCGCCCATGTCCTTGATGTGCTGCAGCGCTTTCTGGGAATCATCAGGATTAACATTTACACCTTTTGCTGCGTCAGCCACAACAAAGGTTTCATACCTGTAGCGAAGCGCGTCTACAGCCGTTTCTTTTACACAGTAGTCAGTGGCAAGCCCCACAACGAAAACCCTATTTACGCCACGATCTTTGAAAATTTGATGCAGCCCCGTACCTTGAAAACCACTATATGCTTCAAACTCAGGATGCGTGCCTTTGTCTAAAATGATGCCCTTTTCAGAAAGATAAAGTTGTGGGTGAAATTCAGCACCTGGTGTCCACTGCACACAGTGAGGTGGCCAAATACCACCATATGCTTTGAATGAAAGATGATTTTCTGGATGCCAATCTCTGGTGTAAACAATTACTGAACCAGCTTCTTCTGCCTTCTTAATGATCCTGTTTACCACATCTATTATTTCATCTCCCTGGGGCACCGCTAAGGTGCCCCCAGGACAAAAATCCCTTTGAATATCAACTACAATGAGCCCGTCAGTGGGCTGAAAATCTATCATTTAATGCTTCACCATCCCAGCTCTTTTAGGCGAGCCAACCTTTTTTCACGGTCATTAACAAAGCGCTCGATGCCCTGGAATATGGACTGAGGATCAAGGTGCGCTTCCTCGATGACTTCATCCACGGTGCCACCAGTTCTCCAATTGTTGTCCCAGTCACTAGATAGAGAATACTCCTCATTCAGCTTCGAGAACAACCACGGCTGCATTAATGAGAGAGCCTCGTTGGTAATGACCATGGAATCAGCCCAATCAGTGGGCGGCAAAATCTGCATGCGGTAATGTTCAGGTTGCATGTCAAAGAGTTCTCTGCTTATGGCCGCAATGATTTTCACATTGAAAGCCTTTCTTATTTCAGGCAGTATGCTTATGAGGTTAGCGGTTGTACTTGTTCCCCTGACAATAACTGTGCCCTGCTTAGGACGAGCTGGATCAAAATCGTTAATGAGATAAGCTCCCTTCGCAGCCTCAAAATAGTGAGCAATGCCCAGTGCCTTTCTGTCAGGTATGGTTATGGGCGGCCTAGTTAAGTGCAAAGCAACGATGGGAACATCTTTACTAAGCGCTTCGCCCAGAACTACTGGCACTTCGTTGTGCTCCCAAGGATAAAGGTTGATTATCTTTCCCTTGGGGAACAGCTGAGAGACACCGGGAGCGAATACACCAAAGTGCGTACGCGAATCTTCAGCAGTCTCAGGGCCAGAGTGACCAAGGACCCAAATGACCTTTCCCACCTTAAGTGGGCAATCCTGAGCCAGTTGGCTGAGGAGTCTCATGGGACCGTATTTAAGGTAAGCAAAAGAGCCGTAGGTGGACATAATAACCCAGTAGCCGTTGAATTCTTCGTAGGGGTTCTCAGCCATGTTCACAGTTACCATACCGGCAGCTAAGCCTGAGTTCATGAACTCGGTTATTTCAGAAGGAAGTATGGCACCATCAATGTTGGTGGAACGGTCATACCAACCCCAACCTGGGTTGTCGCCCCAACCTTGACCGAAGCCGTGTAAGTTAGTGGATTCAGTTAGGTCAGCCGAGGTAGCTATGATCAAGGGCCTGTTGTACTTACGACCGATGGCAGCGTTCACATAGCTGCCCCACTTTATCAAAGCTGCACGGTTAGGCACCTTTTCACCAGGCTTCGCAAACATTTCCTCAGGGTACTTGGTGTAGTCATAAATGTCAGGATCTTTGTATGGGTTCACATCCAGCTTGAACGTGGGAACAGCCTTAGGTAGGCTTTCACCAATTTCAGTAAGCCTATCGGTGATGTATTCCACCAGTTCACGGTCGTTACGCAGCACACTTAAGGCAATGTCGATATTATTCTTGAATTGCTTTAGCTCTTCTTCACTATCTTCGGGAGCGGGTTTGCCAAAACCGTCGTACTCCACACCATATTTTTCCATGAATCCTTTACGTATTTCCCAGAACAAAGGTGCATTCTTTTTTATGGGCGTGCCATGGGATTTATTGTCATAGACACCATAACCATAGCCTTTTTTGGTCTTGAAGTACATGGCTGTGGGAAGTAATTCATCGGGGTGATCCAAGGCGTCCACAAAGACCTTCCATATGTTGTTCCAGTCGTGGCCTTCTAAGGTACCGAATACTCTCCAACCATGAGAAGCAAACCATTCATCAGGCCCACCAAAGACCACTGAAGATGTTCTTCTATCATCAATGCCAAAATCGTTCCAGTCCACCAGCCAGTAAAGGTTGCCAAGACCATAGCCCCATGCACCATTCTTAGCTTCATGTGATCCGCCTGCTGTTAAGGCTCCTTCACCTTCAATGGCAAAAACTTTGAACTCCGATAAACCAGCTTTTTTCAAAGCTAGTGCTTCTCCCACGGAGGCTGGTAAACCGTGGGCCGATGGGCCCGTGTTGAACTTGAGGAACATGGTCTTGCCACCAAACTCAGCGTGACCTGGCAAGCCACCGCGGTGCCTAAAATGTAGCAAATCTTCTGGCAATACAATCTTTTCGGGAGCGATGAAAAACCGTTGATCACCCGTATCTGTGAAACGCAAGCGGAAAGCATCTCCGATCATGGCAAGCACAGCATCCACCATTGGGATGGTATGCCCCGCTGCCAAAATGAAACGGTCGCTAAAACGGTACTCCGGACGACGAATGTCGTACCGCATCTTGCCACCGAACATGAGAGCTAAAAGCATTTGAGTCTTGGAGTGACTTCCGCCTGGATGACCACTCTGCCTGTAGTTCAGCATGATATCCATGAGTTCGAAAGAGATGTCCTTCATCTTCTCCCAGTATTTGAAGTCATTTTGCATGAAAAAACCTCCTTTAATTGATGGTAAAAAGCTGCATAAGTTAATTATAATTTAAACAGCGCCCCATTGTCCAAAAAAGGAGGTTTCCGTGTACATGAAAGAGTTCTTAACCACACGCGAGGATTATCATCTGCTGCATCCGCGCCAAGTAATCATACTGGTGGTTGGTAGCTTTGAAAGAGCAAACATGATGCCCTTAGGGTGGCATACCATCCTCTCAAGGAACCCGTTTTTGGTTGGACTGGCTATTTCGCCTAAGCGTTTTAGTCACAGCATGCTCATGGATTTCCCTTTTGCCACCATAAACTTAGTAGATAAGTCCTTCGAGGAGCTGGTTGAAAATACGGGAAAATGCTCAGGAAAGGACGTGGACAAGTTTGAACAGTTCCACGTCAATAAGGTACTTGCGGAGAATGGTAGCGCCTACATTGAAGGCATACCAGCTTACTTGGAAGCAACCAGAAAAGGTTATTTTGAAACAGGTGATCACACCCTTTTTGTGCTGGAAATTACAAAATCCGTGTTAAAACGTCCGTTTTGCCCACTGTTCCAGATAGCAGGTAACCAGTACCAGCAGTTCTTAGTTGAATGAACACAAAAAAAGCACGTAACCTTTGTGACCTTTGTTAAAGATCACTTATCTACAGTGTTCTTGACAGCGAACCACAGGTAAAGATCCATTTCACCTAAATCCATGTGAAGCTTCTGCACAACTGGAATAAGCAATTGTTCATGCGCTTCATAGCGAGCCCTGGTCCAGCCTTTGGGCATATTCTCGATAAGTTTGTAGTGGTGCATGAGCCTGAGGATGTGCTTGTCGAGGATTGCCACGTCCAGTAACCCCACGTTTCTTAAGAAGTGACTGGCTTCTTTCCAGCCGATGCCTTTAAAGTTTTTGACCAACATGCTGCGAGCCTCTGGTGAAGACAGACTGTCGTTCACGATTGAAGGAAGTAAATGAGCTCGGTGGCGGTTTTCCAGAATGAAACGAGCACGTTGGTAAGCGAAGCGGTGCCCCACACTACGTAAAGCATCTTCAAGATCCTCAGGAGGCATGTTTAGAAAACCCTCGCCTATGAGCTCCTGAGCACGCATTCCACCTTGAGCGCTCCAGTTCGCAGTAAGCACACAAAAACTGAGCTCGGAAAACAGACTACTGACATCATGACGTGGGAAGTTTTTGAACTGTGCAATTCGCTGAGAAACAAGGTCTTTAGCTTCGTCCTTGACAAGACTTACAAGCTCTTCTAATGAGTTAGCTATTTCTAATCTTGCGGAAAGAGCACTGGAATTTCGCGCCACGGCCTTATCTCCTCCTTTGTTACTATGCAGTTCACAGCTTTAAAACTTACACCTTTCTTCTTTGCCCATTTCATGGCACTTGCAAATTCCTCGTCCATGGCACTGTGAAATGTGACAGCTTCCGCATCACACCGCTGCACCACAAAGACCACCAAGCCTTCACCTTTATCGGCAAGCTCGTAAAGATGTTTAGTCCCGCGTTTTGTGGGGGCATCAGGGAACAAGCCCAATCCATCTTGAACTAACGTTACAGACTTTACCTCCACCAAACGCCCGTCAATGGAAAAATCTAAACGTGAATGCCCCAGACTAACCTCTTTGAGAACCTGAACATTGCCGCCTAAACCGAGCAGATCAAGACTTTCCAGAAACAATTTGTTTGCCAAAGCGGCATACAAACAAACCAGGACAGAATCATAGCCAAGAACAGCCTCATAGGCGAGTTTGCGTTTTACGGAGTGCACAGGCTTTAACCACACAGGAGCTCCCGGGTAAATGAGTTCACGTAGCCGCCCCGGATTAGGCAGATAAGCCCAGTCCAAATGGTCGCCAAAGTCAACAAGCAGTTTGAAACGCTTTTGACGTTCCACAACTGTTCCAAAATGCAGGGGTGGAAACTTCATAGTGTAATCGCAAAAGCCCTGACCGGAGCCCCACTACAGCCTTCCAGCTTCAGTGTGGCAACTACCAAAAAATACTCCTGTTTTTCATTTAGCATGTGAAGGTTACACAACCCCTCCACAATGAGCACCCCAGAAGAAAGAAGTTGCTTGTGAACCACCAAATCATCACTGTGCTCCACGCTCATTGCATCTACACCCAGCAGTTTTACACCGCCAGTTATGAGCACTTCCACTTCTTCGGGTGTAATATTCGCAGATAGCTTCTCATTAGTACTCAGAAGTAAGGCTTTATCTTTTAAGTCCGTAAAACGTCCCTTTAGCTTGGCTAGGCGGTCTTCCTTCTTTGACAAGGCGGACATGTCCACATACACACAGGGCAACATGAGCTGTTCTAAGGCAATAGAGCTTACGTCAGCACCACCCTTAAGAACGTGCCAAGGAGCATCCAAGTGAGTGCCTGCATGGGAGGACATGCAAACTCGCTCCAAAACAAAACCGTCTTCAAGCGTGGACACAGTATGCACCTCAACTGGTGGGTCGCCCGGATATACTTCCAGATTTTCGGAAATGGTTTGGGTTAGATCGATTATCCTTTTAGCTTCTAACTGCATACAGCGTATTTCCCGCTAAATGAGGCAGCCTGCGAAAGTTCCTTCGAGGAAAACTCAGCCTGGGTAAAGTGCAAATCCAGAGCATCCTCAAAACCTTCACGCAGAGCATTTTCAAGTACGCCTATGGTTATATCGGGAAGTAGCTCCCGAAGGGCAATAGCGTGGGCTCTTATCTCAGATTCCTCAATGGAAAAAAGCTCAGCCATCTCACGGTATATGGGTTCAACCATGATGGATCCATGCTGTAAAAAGCCCCATGGCTTTCTTGCTTGAGCTGACCCGATGAGCTTCTTCCCTGCTACACCAACTTCATGGCCTGACAGATGAACAAAACAGCTTGATGGATCCTCCTTGGTAGGCAAAGGTGCCGGCAGAAACTCAGCAGGTATTCCTAAAAGCTCAAGACCCTTGATAAGCCCCTGAGACACAAGAAAATAGGTTTCCAAAACACTGTTTCCAAAACCGCTAAGAGGTCCAACAAATGAGTAACTCACATCGAACAAATGAAGAACAGCTTTTCCACCGGTGGGACGCCGAACCACGGGGTAAGGACAATGTTGTTGCTGCTGCCACTTTTGGAACAAACCGATGGACACAGTCGCTGGACACCAAGTGTAGAATCTTAGGAACACCTGCTCCTCTTCTCGCAGCTGTTGCAGAAGCAGGCTATCCAGCGCCATGTTCAAACTGCCTTCTCTACAAGTATCAAATATGACTGTAGCTTTCATGGTGATCACCCAGCACTGGATAGCAAAACAATCTCTTCCTCGTTGCCAGTAACTACATATTCTTCTGAAACCTTTAGATCACCCACCTTTGCCCCCATGAACAAACTAAAAGGCACATTCCAAAGACGTTTTACCAGCTCACCTAATGTTATGGGCTCATCCAAAAGAACCTCAAGACCTTCAGGTGGCACTGACAGAACTTCAGCCATGTGGCCTACAATTTTCACTCGCATAAGTTAAAGTTTAATACGTTTTCGAGTGAATTACGGAATCGTACACGTAATGAGTTTTATTCAACAAATTGCACCACTTCATCAAATGATTTCATGGTTTTTGGGCGAGGTGTTTCATCAGGATAACCAGTAGCGATAAGTGCCACCAAATCGAATCCTTCAGGCTTCCCCAATAGCTGTTCGATGTCACCTTTAGCTTGCATCGGACCTGTCATCCACACACTGCCCAGCCCCTGTGCATGGAGAGCCAACAAGAGGTATGCAATGGCTGAAGCAACAGATTGTATCCTCGGATTTGCCAAATCAAGCCAGGATTTCATCAAGGCAGCTTCTTCATCATGCACCATACGTTCTAGGTAGATTTGGTCCCTGCTAGAGGGATAGATCTGGGAATAGACTGCGATGAGCACGGGAGCTTTTCTAAAAAAGCCAGCACGCTCTACCATGGCTTGTGGATTCTCCATGTGGCGAGCGGTTTCCTCCCAGCTTGCTATCCTCTGAGCCCTGTTTCTTACAGCATCGGCGATGGCGTTTATCATGTCCTTGTTCTTTACTACTACGAATTTCCAGCCTTGGTAGTTCATACCACTGGGAGCATAGGTTGCCAATTCCAGCGCTTGTTTCAAAACTTCGTCAGGCACATCCTTATCCTGCCAATTCCTTACAGATCGCCTACTCTTGATAAGCTGTGAAAGTTCTTCAAAATTCATGCTCGTATCACCTTGTCCTTAAAACACCATAGGAATGTAGCCTTCGTTAACCAGCTTTGCAATTTCTATGGGGATTTGCACATTGTCGAAACCCAGATTATCAAGTTTTACTGTAACCTCAAATTTGTCACTGATGTGGCGACATGCCATGGGACTAATGCCTGCCTTAACCAATTCACTGATAAGCTCTTGTACCTCAGGATCTTCAGCTGCAATCTTTTGACTAATGCCAAAAAACTGCACTTTCACGTCTTCGTAAAGATTATCTCTCTTGGATTTTAGTGCCATGTTCAAGGCAGGCATGATCACCTGCTTATCACCAGAAGAGATCACAATGACTACTTTCTTCTTATTTCTATTTTCGTTTATCAACGAATTCACCTCCCTATACTTATAGATAACCAAAGCAAAGCACTACTATACGGCGGATCGTGATAGAATTCATTTATATGGAAAACTATATGGAAAACATTTATGACTTAATCAAACAACGCAGGAGCGTAAGGAGCTTTAAACCAGATTCGGTAGATGATGCAGTACTAAAACGTATATTGGAAGCAGCACTGTGGGCACCTTCCGCTGGTAATACGCAGGCAAGAATGTTTTTTTTGGTTAAAAACCCAGAGCTTAAGAAGGCTATCGCTTCTGCTTGCTTTGATCAAGATCACGTGGAGTTAGCGCCAGTAATAGTTGTAGCTTGCACGGATGTTGAAGCCATGCGAGCTCTTTATGGGAAACGTGGAACCACCCTTTACGGCATATGTGATGTGAGCGCTGCCGTGGAGAACCTGTTGCTGGCAGCATGGTCTGAGGGGTTGGGTAGCTGCTGGGTGGGAAATTTTAACGAACAAGAACTTCAGAAGGCTTTGAAGATACCTAAACGATTCCTACCGGTAGCCGTGGTACCACTGGGATATCCCGCAGAAGTACCACCCTCTCCCGCTCGTAAGTCCTTTGATGAAAGCGTAGTTATACTCTAAAAAAACATTTTTAGCACACTAAGACCATATAATTAATGTGTATGGATATGGATAAACTATCTGAGTATTTGTTCGACCTTTATATCCAATTGCCAAGAAGGTTTAAAAGGCTATTCTATGCTTCAATGCAGGATGAAGAACTACAACTTGGGTTAAGCGAGCTAAAAATACTCAATGAACTGGACAAAATCGGACCCTGTAAAATGTCAGATCTGTCTGATGCTCTGGTAGTAACCATGGGCGGTTTAACCCCTCATGTGGACAAACTCGTCGAAAAAGGTTTAGTAAGAAGGTTCAGAGACGAAGAAAGAGACAGGCGACTGGTTTTGGTAGAGATAACCGATCAAGGACAGCGCTTATTAAAAGAGACCAAAGAGCAATTCTTAAGAACGCTAGAGCATCACTTGGAAAAATTCACGAATGAAGAAAAGGACGACATTGCAAAAGCAGTAGAAACGCTTAGAAGAACCTTCGAGTTTTAGGTTGTATAAAGACAAGTAAAGAATACCAAATGGACACATGAATAACAGAGGAGGGGACCACAGATCCCCTCCTCTCTTCTTTCACATGCTTTCACTGCCGGGAAAGCACTGTTGCTAGTGGTTTTACTTCAAATGTTTGAAGAATGCTTGGTTTGCCTTGTAAGCGTAATAGACATCTAGTTTGCTGGAAACCTCAAACAGAGAATGCATGCCCCACAGAGCCACACCGATGTCCACTACGTCAGCTCCCCTATCAGCCATGAACAGAGCCACCGTTCCGCCACCGCCTTCATCAACTTTCCCAAGCTCCGCCATTTGCCAAATAACGCCCTCTTTGTCAAAGGCTTCGCGAACCTGAGCAAGGAACTCAGCGTGAGCATCGTTGGCTCCGCCTTTACCCCTGCTACCCGTGTACTTGGTCAGAACTGGCCCATAGTGCATCCTTGCAGCATTCTGCATCTCATGAACACTTTTCCAAATGGGGTCTACAGCAGCGGTTACGTCAGCTGATAGCACCTTTGTGCGGTTCCAAGCTTCGTAAAGATCCAATGGACTGAACGAGGGTTTGGTCAGTGCAATGAGCTTGGAAAGGAACTTATCGATGAAAGCAGATCTCATACCCGTGTTCCCCATGGATCCTACTTCTTCTTTGTCAGCCAAGATTACCACGGCTGTCTTCTCAGGTACTTCTGCTAGATCCAATAAAGCACGAAACGCCGTGTAACCACACACGCGATCGTCTTGAGCATAAGCACCAATGAGTGCTCTGTCCAAACCTACTTCTCGAGGTTTCAATGCAGGTACTATCTCTAACTCAGCTGACAGAAAGTCGGCTTCAGTAATACCGTAAGTGTCGTTAAGTAACTTAAGAACGAATTTCTTAACGGGTTCCTTTTCCTCATCCTTAAGAGGAACAGAACCAATCACAACATCTAAGGATTCGCCCGGTATGGCTTCATCCATGGTCTTAGACATTTGAATCTTTCTACCTAAATGAGGCAATATGTCCGGAATTACCAAGACGGGGTCTTCATCCTTGTCTCCCACAGCAATTTCCACCACAGTACCATCTGTTTTAACTACCACACCGTGCAAAGCCAAAGGCGTAGAAACCCAATGGAAGTTCTTTATACCGCCGTAGTAATGTGTCTCTAAAATGGCAATCTGCTCATCTTCTTTTAGTGGCCTGGGCTTAAGATCCAGCCTAGGTGCGTCTACGTGTGCCACTACAATGTTTACGCCCTCAGTAGCAGGCTTCTGACCTAGAACAGCAAAAACCACACTCTTTTTACGGTTTTCAAAATATACCTTCTCTCCTGGTCTCCAAGAGCCTTCCAGTTCATCTAAATTGCGGAAACCCTTTTCTCGGGCTTCCTTTATGGACTGTGTAACAGTTTCACGTTCTGTTTTTGCCACAGCCATAAACTGCATGTAATCCTTGGCAAAGGATTCGATCTCTGAGAGCGTGGTTTCATCAACTTTCAAGTGTCCGTTCTTCCAGTTAATCATGAGCTCTTCAAAATTCACCACACATGCGCCTCCTTCGTTTACAAACAAATATAGTTTAACATTGTATTGAAGTTAACCACTCGCGGGGGGTTTGCTATAATTCTTTTGTGCAGAAAAAGTACCTTCTTCTTGGTATAGCTGGCGGAACAGGTTCAGGTAAGACCACGGTTGCAAAAACCTTACATGATATTGTCCCGAAAGACCAGGTGACCATGCTCAGCATGGACTCTTACTACAGAGATTTCCCGGACCTGAGCTTGGAAGAACGTCGGAAGTTAAATTATGACCACCCCAATGCTTTCGACTTTGATTTACTTTATAAACACTTGCAGATGCTAATCCAAGGAGAGTCCATAAAAGTACCAGAATATTCCTTTGAACTTTATGGAAGAACGGGTAACTACGAGATTGTAGTGCCCAGGCCTGTAATCATAGTAGAAGGCATTCTGTTGTTTTACGATGAACGCATTAGGAATTTGTTCGATATAAAAATCTACGTGGATACCGATGCTGACGTGAGAATACTGAGAAGACTAAAACGCGATGTGGAAAAACGAGGTCGCACACTGGACTCTGTTATTAAGCAGTACTTGGAAACAGTACGTCCCATGCACATCCAGTTTGTGGAACCAACGAAGAGATTTGCTGATATCATCGTCCCAGAAGGTGGAAAGAACATGGTTGCCATGGACATAATTAAAGCTAAAATACAAGTGCTTCTGCAAGAACTTTATGATGATAAAAGCTATAAGAGTGACAATGATTCCTCTGTATTAGGGGAGGAAGGAGACATATGAACAAAGTGGAAGAAGAACTTTTGGCGGCTGTCCGCGCCATTAACACGAGCATGCTGGCTAGTGACGGCCATACCACCATATCAATAAAGTTGGAAAACGGCAACATACTGGCAGTAGTGGGTAAGAAAGACCCATTTGTTACCGAAGAGGATTTACTGGAGATAGAACCCAGTGGTGAAGTTCTAAGAGGCAATCCTGAGGAAGAAATTTTGGTTCACTTAGACATTTACAGACATTGGGACAACGTGAAAGCATTAATTCACTCCTATCCTATTAGCCTCGTGAATCTAGCTTTGGGACGAGTACCCATGGCAGAAAACGTTGAACCAGGCATGTTATTTCAAGATCTTCAGATCATCGCTGCACCACCTTTGGATAGGAAACAGCTCATAGAGCAAATAAAGGACATCTTTGACGTGGGGGTGGCTTTAGTAACCACTGATTTTGGCCTCCTATTGGCTGGAGAGAGTTTGTGGGAAGTGTTCTTCCGGTTGCAACAGCTGGAAGAATTGGCTGAACGAATCACATTTAAGAGCATCGTAGGACATTAGAGATATGGAATACGTAAAGAGAATCTTTTCAATTGAACTTAAACCGGGTATGACCAACGTCAAAGAACTCTTTGTCCTGCAGCAAAAAACTTACGGCTCAAAAAAGAAAGACGGCAGCCACTACGCAAACTTAGTGCTTTCTGATGCTAAAGGAAGCATTAGGGGCTTCATGGAGCTTAATGACAACGGCATGATAAACATTGAGAACGGCCAACTAGTCTGCTGCACAGGTAATATTGGCGAATTTAACTCTGAAGTAACCATGTATGTCTCTCACATAGAACAAGTGGATTTATCTGTTATCGACGAAAAGACTTTGGCACTGCTTTATCCCAGCGTGGAAAATCCGGAACAATTAAAAGCAGATCTAAGGAACTTGGTAGAAAGCGTAGAAAACACTGAAATGAAATTGCTGCTGGAGTACGTATTGTTCGAAAAAATCTGGGACCAATTTATTAAGAAACCAGCAGCCAAGAGTATTCACCACGCGCGCATCGGTGGACTTTTGGAACACTCTGTTCACGTAGCTGAAATAGTTAGTGATCTTTCAAGGTTTTATCCTGACGTAAACAGAGACCTGGCTCTCACAGGAGCACTTTTGCACGATATTGGCAAAGTGGAAGAAATGAGTATACCAGGGGGCGATTACACCGACAACGGCAAACTGCTGGGGCATGTGGTTCACGGCTCGCTTATGTTGGCAAAATTCATGGATAACTTAGGTTTAGACGAATCCTTGAAACAAGCACTGCTTCACATTGTGCTCAGCCACCACGGAGAGAAAGAATGGGGTTCACCAGTTAAGCCAAAAACATTGGAAGCTTTGCTGGTAGCCATGGCGGATCGCACAGATGCATATTTAGACCACGCCCAGAAGATTTACCGTGAAACCAAGGCAAAAGGACTAAAATGGTCGCACTACAGCGAACCCTTAGATGCAGCCATATTTGTTTTGGACGAGGATTCTAACTGATATCACTACAAAGCCTGTAAACGCTTCGTTTATCCATCATACACTCATATCTCTGCTATAACCAAATCTATTGACTATGGGGGAAACTGTGGTATATAATACGCTTAGAGGGTATGATGCATAACCCTCTAAAAACCAGGAGGTGGACAAAAATGACAAAACCAGAATTGGTAGATGCTTTAGCAGAGAGGACCGGAATGAAGAAGAAAGACGCAGAGCTGTTTTTGAACGCTTTCATGGATGTGGTCACGGAAACCGTGAAGAGCGGTGAACCAGTAGTTTTGGTGGGCTTTGGTAAGTTTATGCTGCGCGAAAGAAAAGCCAGAAAAGGCGTCAACCCAAAGACCCGTGAACCCATCGACATTCCAGCCAAGAAGACCGTGGTATTCAAACCCGGCAAAGAGCTTCGTGACTAAGGAAAGCTAACAAGAGGAAGAGAATTAACAGGGGACCCACATATAAGGGTCCCCTCTTTTTTATATGCATCCCAAAAAGCTAAACCTTAAGTGCCTTCTCGTTTGAGTACAGATTTGACAGTAAGAAGCAGTATTTTAATGTCAGTGGAAAGCACATTGGGACTGGTTATGTAAAACAGGTCGAAGAAGAACTTGTGCTTGAAGTCAACGCTGTAGCTGGCATATACCTGAGCGTAGCCTGTAAGCCCTGGTTTCACAATTAAGCGTAACCTAAAATCCTCAATCTCATCTAAAGCCTTTTCATAGAACTCAGGTCTTTCAGGCCTCGGACCTACCACAGACATATCACCTACAAGCACATTGAAGAACTGAGGAAGCTCATCTAAACGTGTCTTCCTTAGGAATCTTCCAACCCTTGTAATTCTTGGATCATCTTCACTAGCCAACACCGGACCTGTGTACTTTTCCGCCTCGGGTATCATGGTTCTAAACTTTATCACTTTAAAGGGCCTTCCTCCTTGACCCAAGCGCTTCTGGGTGTAAAAAATAGGCCCAGGGCTGTCGATGAAAATGGCTAAAGCAATAAAAGGCAAAAGAATCACTGTTATGGCACTCCCTAAAAGCCCGATAATAATATCCACTACTCTTTTTAAGAAAACCTGTACTCGATCAAAAATCCACGAATGGATAAGTATAAAAGGATGGTCGTCGAAAGATACCATGAGGCCGTTGAGAAGAGCCATTTGCTCCACTGTTGGATCAATAATAACTGGTTTACCATGCTCAATGCCTTTCTTTAGCTCCTCCACCAAATCTAAACCAGCTATGACAATGGCTTGGGCTTCATCAACGGACTGAGTTCTATTACTAGAAAGCAGTGAAGCAATACTTTCATCAACCCCTTTGACGAACACACTTGGAAAAGGCTCCTTGGATATGAACCGAACCTTAAGCCAAGTAATAAGGAAAAAGAGCAGTAGCTGGTACAGGAGTGCGTAAAGGATAACACTTCTTGGAAACGCAAAAGCCCTTAGCCAGAAAGACAGCACCAAGGAAGCAAGGCTGGCACCTGCAATGGAAATAACAGTAGCCCAAGCTATGTCTTCAAAGGATCTGGTATAGGTGGCATAGGCATCCAGGTAATACATGAGAAACAGGAATATTAAGGCAGACCAAGGGAGAACAATCAACATGGACTCAAGGTTTTCGGGAGGTATGGGGAAGCCAAATTTTGTCAAAGAACCTAAAGCATAGGACGAAAGAAAAACCAAGAGGTCAATTACTGCCCACACTGGAAAACCACTCCTTCAACCGCTTCTTTGCATAATCCAGGTCAATCTGCAACAAATCTGCTACTGCCTCTGGATCCAAGCCTGCCATGGCAACCGCCTGCCTGAAAGCTCTACGCTCTGCTTCCAACAGAACCTCTTTTAAAGGCCTCAAGGCGGGCTTCGGTTCAACAACCTGAGGTGGAAGTACGTCTAAGGTGAGAACTTTACCTGAACACAAAGCAACGGCACGAGCTATGATGTTCTCCAGCTCCCTGACATTTCCGGGGTAGTCATAGGCCATTAATGCCGCCATGACTTCCGGGGTGACCCCAGTAACCTCCTTGCCCGTTTCCGCTGCGTATTTCTTAATGAAATGATCAGCAAGCAGCGGTATGTCTTCTTTTCGCTCTCGTAGTGGAGGCAGTTGTATTTGAACCACATTCAGCCGGAAATAAAGATCTTCTCTGAAACTCCCACTTTTTACTAAACTCTGCAGATCTTTGTTAGTAGCTGCCAAAACTCTGACATCTACTGGTATGGACCTGGTTCCACCGATACGCTCAATGACGTGCTCCTGAAGCACACGAAGGATCTTTGCTTGAAGCATGGGGCTCATATCACCGATTTCATCGAGAAGAATGGTACCGTGGTTTGCCAGCTCGAACTTTCCAATCTTGCGTTCATCAGCACCAGTAAAGGCACCCTTTTCGTAACCAAACAGTTCACTTTCCAACAGATCTTCGGGAATGGCAGCACAGTTCACAACCACAAAGGGACCCTTGTTTCTGGGTGAGTTGTAGTGGATTGCCCTACTGACCAATTCCTTTCCGGTACCCGATTCACCAGTTATGAGCACCGTTACATCGGTAGAAGCTACACGTCCAATGAGTTTATACACTTCCTGCATGGCAGCTGACATGCCCACCATTAATGATGATGTCTCTTTACTGCCCTTTATGGGTAACACTTCAGTGGTTTTGGAGTAGTCCAGTGCTTTGCGTACCTTTTCCGCCAAGTCGTCGATGTCGAAGGGTTTGGTTATAAAATCGTAGGCACCTCTGCGCATAGCTTCAATGGTGACGTCGGAAGTTCCGTAAGCAGTTATAACAATTACAGGAATATTTTTCAATACCAGTTGTTCAAGAACAGCCAAGCCATCCACTTTAGGCATGCGAATATCCACTAATGCGCAGTCAACAACCTGAGCTTCTGAGACCTTAAGTGCTTCTTCACCATCCGATGCGGTAACCACTTCCAAAGACTGCTGAGAAAGAACAGTTTGAACCAGTTCCCTTATGGAAGGCTCATCGTCAGCCACCAAAACTACTGGCTTTTCATTAGTTTTTTTACTACGCTTTGACACTCTCTCTTCTTTTTTCTCCATGACTATACAGATGTAAAGATGTTATTTCCCTACTGCTCAATAAAAGAATGCTCTGTTCCTTTTCTTACTCTTCAGACTGCTCAGCCGTTCTCAGCTGTGGCTCTGCCTTCAGTCCTAACCTGGTTTCCATTTTTTCTGGAGCAGTGCCACTGCACACTCGTACTCCGGTATCCAGATCAAACAGATGAGCACCAGTCATATCCATGTAAATGTCATACTCCATGCCCATGGAAACTGTGCGCACAGCAGAAACGCGTCCCACCAGCTCAAAGTCGTCCAGGGTGAAGTGTACATATGTTTCTGTACCTAGTCTTTCTGCTACATCACTAATGCAGTGCAAAACCCAGCCAGAATTCTCAATCATTCTGGCTTCGTCAGCCAAATGAACATCTTGAGGTCTTATGCCCATCAAAACTTTGTTTTTGGGATAATCCTTGAGCCCAACTGCCATGTCTGCTGTAACAGGCACTTTCAACCCGTTGTGCTTCAAGTACATTTGACCTTCTTCAGTAACAATGTCCATGGTAAGAAAGTTCATAGGAGGCGTGCCAACAAAACCAGCTACAAACTGGTTCGCCGGATAAAGGTACAGCATTTGTGGGCTATCCACCTGCTGCAAAGTACCTTCCATCATCACAGCCACACGATCACCCAAAGTCATTGCTTCCACTTGGTCGTGAGTAACGTAGATGGTCGTAGTTGGAAAATCCTTGTGCAACCTGAGTAGTTCACCTCTGGCTTGGGTTCTTAGTTTTGCATCAAGGTTGGATAACGGCTCGTCCATGAGGAAAACTTGTGGCCTTCTCACTAAAGCCCTTGCCAGTGCCACCCTTTGTCTTTGACCACCGGAAAGTTCCCGTGGCCTGCGGTTAAGCAGTTCCTTTAAGCCTAACCATCCTGCTACCTCATCGACTCTGGCTTTAATTTCTTCCTTGGGTAAACCCCTGAGCTTCAGCCCAAAACTTATGTTATCAAATACCGACATGTGCGGGTAAAGTGCATAGTTTTGAAACACCATGGCAATATCGCGATCCTTAGGATGAACATCGTTAACAACACGATCCCCGATGTAGATGGTTCCCTCAGTTACATCTTCTAACCCAGCTATCATTCTGAGCGTGGTAGTTTTTCCGCAACCGCTGGGACCTAAAAGGACAAAAAACTCACCATCTTTGACTTCCAGTGTTAAATCCTTCACGGCTACAACAGTGCCGAACTTTTTCCACACATGCTCAAGATATACCCGAGCCAATTTGTATTACCTCCTCTCTTCTACTGTGTTGGCCTGTAGGGGGTTGCCTTTCCAGGTCCAGTAACTTGTTTCATGATCTCCTGGAAGTAATGTTCCCAATCCAGTTGACTTGGCGTAGTCACGTTACCTGAAGAATGGGAATAGCCCACCATGTACAGGGCACCAAATATGAGAGCCACCAGTAAACCGACTACGAGCAAACCCTTAAGAACCTGTTTCATCTTCCCTCTCTCCCTTAACATCGAAATACCTTAAGATTTCCATGGGGAGTGGAAATACTATGGTGCTGTTCTTCTCAACAGCTATCTCTGATAGTGTTTGCAGCATACGAAGCATGACACCGACTCTGGTGGAGCCGATCACCTCAGCAGCCTGAGCCAGTTTTTCAGAAGCTTGGTATTCACCTTCAGCGGATATGACCTTCGCGCGACGTTCACGCTCTGCCTCGGCTTGCTTGGCCATGGCGCGCTTCATGTCCTCGGGTAAATCCACTGCTTTTATCTCCACACCAGTGACTCTAACTCCCCAAGGATCAGTGGCTTTGTCAAGATCCAGTTTGAGCACTTCGTTCAGCTTTTCTCGTTGGCTGAGCATGTCATCTAATTCATGGGACCCTAAGACAGAGCGCAATATGGTCTGAGCCAAAAGGGTAGTAGCTTGTCTGTAGTCTTGAACCTCTAGTACAGCCAACTTAGGATCAAACACATTGAAATAGACCACGGCATCCACTGATACTGGAACGTTATCCCGTGTAATTATGTCCTGTTTTGGAACGTCAATGGTGGTAGTACGCATTTCCACATACAACGCCCTATCAATTCCCCAAGGCAGTATGACATTTAACCCGGGTTCCAGCACTGACTGAAGCTTTCCAAACCGTAGCAGCACTGCACGCTGATACTGGTTCACGACTTTCAGCATACCTGGAAGGGTAATAATGAGTATGACAAAAAGTATGACCATGCTTACAACATCGCCAGCCATGGCTCGCCAAAATCCAAGACCAGCCCAAATCAATGAGAAAACTGCCAACACGGCCAGTGTGCTTTTCTGTTTTGAAGAATAAGCCAGGATAAGCCATATAAGGAGCCAAACTATCCCAACACCTAACAAGAACAAGCTTCCAGTTCTTCCCATAACGGTTCCGGGCATTATACCCTTACCTCCTCTCTGGCACTCATATGTGGGTGCCAGAAGGACTGTTGCATTATTAGCAGTCCTCAGTTGTATTTTAGCAGAATTTCATTTAGCTGGTCGAGGTTTGTCTTCAAATCGCCTTTGAAGACACCACTTCCACTTACAATCCATTCTGCGCCTGCATTCAAAACCTGTTCCACATTTGAGCGATTAATACCGCCGTCTACTTCAACGATGTATTTATAGTCTTCACGTTCTTGCTTCCACTGATGAAGCATTTTTACTTTGCTCAGTGTTTCTGGTAGGAAGTCTTGACCACCAAAACCTGGATTAACACTCATTACAAGCACTAAATCCACCATGTGCAGTATGGGTTTTATAAGTTCCAGAGGAGTCCCCGGATTAAGAGAAACCCCAGCCTTACATCCAACGTTTCTTATTTGCTGAATGAGCCGATGAATGTGATAAGTAGCCTCTATGTGTACTGTTAAAAGATCTGCTCCAGCTTCCCTAAAGGTTTCAATGAAACGCTCTGGATTTGCAATCATGAGATGAACATCAAGGGAAAAATCACTGTGTTTGCGCAAACTTTCCACCAACGGTACTCCCATGGAAATATTGGGCACAAAATTGCCGTCCATGACATCTACATGCAAGGTATCTACTTGATATTGCTTTAATACATCCAGCTGATCCTTTAAACACCATAAATCGGCAGATAAGAGGGAAGGAACAAGTTTTCTCATCTTTTCTTTGCCTCCTCCTGTTGTTTGTCAAGAAAATAAAGGTAAGAGTTATAGCGCGATTCTGCTATGAGTCCCTTTTTAACAGCTTCTTTCACTGCACAACTGGGTTCCTTCAAATGCAAACAATCTGAGAAAAAGCAGCCTTTTGCCGTAGTCTCGATCTCTGGAAACATGCGCTGGATATCCCAAGGATTCATTGCAGGCATTTCCAAAAGAGAAAAACCAGGCGCGTCTACAACGTAAGTATCATCTAGGGGCAACAGCTCTACCCAACTGGTAGTGTGCTTACCGCGACCAACTTTAGAGATGTCGCCCACACGCACTGACGCATCTTTCCAAAGAGCCTTTACCAGACTGCTTTTCCCAACACCTGTGGGACCGCTGAAAAGCACTGTTTTTCCACGTAACCGCTCCTTTAACGCAGACAAATCATAGTACACTGACGTTACCATTACGTCATATCCCAGACTGGTGTATAAACTTGTCCAAGGCTGAATATCTTCATCGCGAAGGAGGTCGGCTTTGTGAAACAAGACCAAAACGGGTATGTTCTGTAGAGTCGCTAATCCCAGCGTAAGATCGAGATATCTTACATCACACTGAGGATTCTTGAAAGAATGCACATAAACAAGCAAATCCAAGTTTGCCACAGGGGGCCTGAGGAAATAATTCTTCCTGCCAGTTGTACGTTCAACAGATACTTCTGTATCGGTAATTGGCTCAAACCAGACACGATCGTTGACCAAAACCTTATCTTGTTCCCAAACCTTCTTTTTTACTAAACCCAAATAAACGCTGTTTTCGTAGGAAACTAACACGTTATACCGTTCTCTGCGTAGCACCCTGCCTAAGAGTAAGGCCCTCATTTTGGTGACCAGACCTCGATATCCACGGGTGTTCCCTCATAACGGTACACACCGCTGCGTGGGTTCTGTGCTTTTACAATTTCTAAATCGGTGCTTGTAGTGGCTGTGCGTTTTATCTCGCCCACTTTGAGCCCGGCAGCTTCTACGCTGGAGCGAGCTTTTTCCAGCGTTAACCCGATTAGAGGAGGAACACGTACCAGTTTGGGTATACCGACCGTTATATTCACCACGTCACCAACCACAGTTAGCTTACCCGAAGTTGGATCTTGGCTCTTAACAACAAAGCGATCTCCGGTTTGCACCTCTGTAATGGTCCCTATGCGTAGGTTCAAGTCCTTGATCTTGTCGATGGCGTCAGCAGCAACAACACCTACTACGTTCGGAACTTCTACCAGTTTTAATCCCTTTGAGACAATAAGTTTGACCTGTTGCCCGGCTGGTGCCAAGATGCCGCCGTCAGGGCTTTGGGCAATCACAACACCGGGAGCCACGGTCGCATATTCGTACTCTACTGAAGCAGCATATTTTGCTTTGGCAATCTCCTCCAAAGCTTGATTTACCGTTAAACCTGTAACTGCAGGAACTCGTCCGACATTCTGTGCCCCCGCAGGCAGTGTTACAAGCAAGCAAAATAATATGAGGAGTACGCTCACCTTATGGACCATTTGATATCACCCTTTCTTGTGTGCACAAAAACTCCATGAACGGACCACCCTCTAATTATTAATTCTGCATTTTCTATTTCCACATCATGGACACGCCAGTCGGTAGTAACGTGACGTTGTACCCAAGGACTCAAAACACTACCCAATATTGCACCAAGCACTAGTGAAAGCAAAAGATTAACAAATGAGAATAAGCCAAAGAGTATGGAAAACACGATGAACAATATTGCAAATACTAATCCCGTAACCACCGACGTAGTACCACACCGAGGATGCACAGCCAAGTCTTTCTCACCACTGAGCAAGCGCCTCTTTGCCTCGTGTGCGGCCTGTAGCACCAAATACGGATCACTTACACCCTGTATGATGAACCCATTGGGGTTACTCACGCCTGAAAGCTTCACGGGCACAAGCTCTTCCAATACGTGAATGGTTGCGTGTTCCAAAGCGTGGTTCTTTCTAACCTCTGGGTGAGTCAACAAGTAAAACAATTGAACAGGTGCGTTTATGAGTGTCATTATGGCCACACCTAAGAAACTTAACGGAAGGAACAGCATCAAGAAAAACATAAAGGTAAACAACGCCAAAATAGTATAAAGGAAAAATATCATAGGTTCCGCCACCTCAAGTGGAACACCACGTACCGCAAAATGCGGTACGGTTCGCCCAAAGACTCAAATATGAAACTGGGTGGTATAAGCCTTATGCGATCGGCCACTTCAGGGGAGTATTGTGCCAGAACCAACTTGGATCTGTTTAGAGCATCTGCTGAGAGTATATAACTTGTGTAATCAAGAAGGACACCTAGCACCGCGAAAAAATACAAAATCTTAGTGGCACCAAAAAAGAGCGAACAAAAGAAACCCACCAAAAAAATCCAACGTAGCACCGGCTTAGCCTTGTAGTAAACATGCCAGAAGCTACTACGCATTTGCAAAGCCTCACCCACGGCTCTGGAAATCAAATTGAGATTCCACACATTGTTGTACATGAGCATGCGTTCAGGAAAATAGACAAAATCGTTTTGCGGATCCATATAAGGAAAAACAATGTCAGGTCTAACCTTAAAACGCAGTAGTGAGTTCCACGGAAGAAGTTGCGGGAACACGTCACTAAGACGCTCCGTGAGTGGTACTACTTCTCTGGACCAAGTGTTATAAACGCCACTATTTATGAGAAGCACTGCTGCATAGTAGACAAAAAGTACAATACCAGGTAATATGGCCAGTAGGTTAACCACCAAACACACCCTCTTTTTCCCTAAGACCCTTTACGAACGAGGCGGCGTCCTGCTTCTTTCTTCCTTCCAGTTGTAAACTCAGTATTTCCAGCGAACCTTGTCCAGTACCAACGTAAAGACTTTCTTTTTCAGCTACATAGTGGCCTGGTGGCAGTGAGTCCTCCATGCCGCTTATGCGAACTTTGAAAATCTTCAGCAGCTTTGACCCCAAAGTTGTTTTTGCCCCTACATCAGCTAAAGCACGTACCTGGTTTTGTATGTCATGAGCTGGTTTTTGCCAGTCAATCCATAGCTCATCAGGAGTGAACTTTGGAGCATAAGAAGGATCTCCCAACTGCGCAAAAGCACGTAAATTTCCCTGCTTTAGCTCCAAGAAGAACTTCTTTAGCAATTCCATAGAAACATGCTGCAACTTCGGAGTAAGGGACACATAGTCATCGTCTGGGTCAATAGGTACACGTTCCTGAAGATAAATATCACCTTCATCCATTTTTTCCGAGATCTTTATCAAGGTTACGCCTGTCTCAAGTTCGCCGCTGCAGATAGCTCTTCGTATGGGATTAGGTCCCCTGTATTTTGGTAGCAGTGAGGGATGGATGTTTACCATGACAGGCTCATCAGCTTGGAATAATTGTTTGGGAATGTAAAAACCGAAGTCCACTACAATGGCCACATCGAATCCCTGACTAAAATACCATTCTATAAAATCGCTCTTTAGCGAATTCACCTTGACAATGGGAATCTGAAGTACCTCAGCCACAACAGCAGAAGGAGAAGGCTGCAACTTTAAGCCTCGACCTGAAGGGGCATCAACTTTTGTGATCAACACAATTTCATGGTTCTCTTTCTTTAGCTCCTCTAAAACTGGAAGACCGAAAGTCCCTGAGGAAAAGAAAGCTATTTTCATCGATCGTGTTCCTTTAGAAGTTCTACGACTCCTGGATAATGCAATGCCAGTGGCATGACTTCGATGCGGTCCCAATCTGTGATCTTGTCGATGAACAACACACCATCCAGATGGTCTACCTCATGCTGCACCACACGACTGAGCATGCCGTCAAGCTTTAAGGTGATTTTCTCGCCATAAAGATTGGTAAAACTCACTTTTATTTTCTTAAACCTTTCCACGGGGCCGTAAACTCCTGGCACGGATAAGCAGCCTTCAATGTCTTCTTCTTTCTCCTTCCCCAAGGGCTCCCACCTTGGGTTGATCAGCACCTCATGGAACTCATCCAGGTCGATAACTACGAAGCGTTTAGATATACCCACCTGAGGTGCAGCCAAGCCTACGCCTTCCACCTCGTTTTCTTTCATGAGGCGGAACATGTCCTCCACAATCCTTCGATCTTCTTCGGTAAAAGACTTTACTTTTTGTGCTTTTGCTCTTAACATTTTATCCGGTATGACTCTTATGTCCACAGAAAACCTCCTAAATAACTCATTGCACATAATATGGGCAAAAAGATACCCAATAGAAAACCTATGAGCACCTGCATGGGCGTATGTACACCCAGCCGGATTCTTGACCAGCCAATAACCAAACTAACTAATAGCAGCAGCACCAAACTCCACCAACTGCTGGTGACCATGAAGAACATGGTTGCCATGGCTGATGAAGCAAATGTGTGAAAAGACACCTTCCAGAAAAGGTTTATAAAGCCGCATATGCCCAAGCCAATGCCCATGGTAGAAGTCAGGAATACCAACCATTTTGGGGACCAGTCCTGACGGTTAAAAATGGCGGCAACAACCATGTAAGCCAAAAACGTACAAAAATAAGGTAAAGATCTTATTTCACGTTCTATTAAGTCTCTGGTATCCGAAAACTGTCTGCTTCGAGCCACGTTGAAGGTTATGGCGGAAACCACTCCCACAGTCAGTAAGAATATAGCCAAAGAGAGCAATATGTGGCTCAACGAAAGCCCTTTTATCCACATAAGCAAAACGAACAAAAACGTTCCCCACACCATGGGGTTCCCGAAATCAGAAATAACTTGCCATAACGTCGAAGTGTGATGAGCTCTTTCCATCTTTTATTTATTTTACCCGATTATGTTTACTAATAACCTTGTCTAATTCGGGGTATGATATAAGTAACTACTTAAGAGGGGTGATGCCATGAGATCCTTTGTTCAATTCGAAAAGGAACTAGCAGCAGAATTCAGGGATAAGTTAGCAAAAACGGAGACTACCATTGAAGTTAGCGATCTTTTCAGCCAAACAGCGCAAAAGCTTCTAAGTAAAATACTGCCTGATTACAGTCCCAAAGCAGGGTTTCAGATAAAGTTTGACTCCACAAAACCCCCATATTACATTATTCCAGAGGAAATGAAAAAAGACGAACGCATAAAAGAGTTAATCGAGGGCAGCGACTTTCCTGCCATACTTGAACGGTTCGCTACGTCCTGCTACAACAGAAAAGCCCACTTAGACGAAATGGACAAGACAAAGACATCTAAACGTCCACCTGGAACACCCAATCCGTAATCGGGTAACAAGTATAAATTCTTAATCAACAGCATAAAGAAACTGTTGATACAAAAAGTAAGGGCATCTTTACAAGCAAATGCAAGGTATCATATAATTCAATAATGAATTTGGCATTGTGGCTCTTAGTAATCTTTGTAGTTATTGTGCTGCTACTTGACAAGGTAGACCTTTATCTACTGTTTTTAGGTGCCACCGTATTCCTTGGCTTTATAGGGGGATTGTCTTTTGCAGATTTGGGCAAAGGGTTTTTAGAAAGCTTATTTGCCCAGCGCACAGTGGCCGTACTGCTAACGCTATATTTAATGTCTTTGTACGAAGTGTTTTTACGCCGTAGCGGTGCTTTGGCAAGGCTGACTCACAATTTTATCAAAATGCTCGGAGATTACAGGCTAACAAGTGTTGTAATGCCTGCAATTATGGGGCTGCTCCCCTCACCTGGAGGGGCTAGATTCTCTGCTCCACTGGTAGCAGAGACATTGGAAAATTCAGCGGTGTCTAACCAAGAGAAAGCTTTCATAAATTTCTGGTTTCGCCACATATGGGAACCTATCTTGCCTGTATACCCAGGTACTTTAATGGCAGCCATGCTTATGGGCATCACACCAGGCCACTTAGCCCAGATGAACTGGTACATACCACTTTTGATGATAGTAGTTGGCTGGGTTTTAGTGTTCGGTTTCTCCTTACCTTCTGTGAGATTTCAGAACCCTTCATGGAAAGAGGTTATCTTGGATTTGGGCCCTCTTTTAGCAGTCATTGTGGCAGGCGTTACTATAAAAAATGATTTTACAGTGCCCATAGCCATACTTTTGGCTTGCGCTTTTATATACATTTTGCACGCCAAGTCGTTACCCAAAATGGGAACATTGCTTAGTGAAGCCCTGAAGTGGAAAATGCTAGCTATAATACCTGCGGTGTACTATTTTGCTAACATTTTGGAGTCCACAGGTGCCAATGAAGCTGTAGCTTCGAGTTTGAGTGCTTTACATTTACCTACAATTGTATTTTTTATAGCCCTTCCTTTTGTGGTTTCAATGATAACTGGTTTAACCCAAGCTGGTGTTGGCACCTCACTGCCTTTGCTAATCGGCCTGACAACACCTGCAAACCGTGTCGCCATGCTTAACTTGGCATTCATTTTTGCCTTCATAGGTGTAATGGCAAGCCCCACTCATTTGTGTTTGATACTGTCACGGGACTACTTTGAAGCAAGAGCGGGAGCTCTTTATAACAAACTGTTCATGGCTGTGTTTGTAGTTGGTCTGCTCCCTGTTGTGCTTGCATTATTCTGAGTGCTAATGAGTGTTAATATTTAAGTGTGCTAACTAATATTACTTACCGCATTTGGGAGGTGTAAGTGTGAAAGTACTCATCACTAACGTCCAGGTTTACACAGTTTCCCATGGTGTTATTGACAAAGGCAGCGTTCTAGTAGAAGATGGTAAAATCAGCCAGGTTTCTGCAGGAGACATTCAAGTAGAAGGAGCAAATGTTGTAGACGGAAAAGGTTTAACGCTGATGCCTGGGTTCATTGATGCTCACACACACGTAGGCATTTCTGAAGAAGGTTTCGGATGGGAAGGTGCAGACTACAACGAATGGGTAGACCCTGTAACGCCCTACCTTAGAGCTATTGACGGAATCAATCCCATGGAACAGGGCGTCAAAGATGCTTTAGAAGGCGGCGTAACCACGATTTGTGCTGCTCCTGGTTCTGCAAATGTCATAGGAGGCACAGCTTGCGTCTTCAAGCCCTTTGGAAAAGCCATTGACAAGATGGTTATTAAAGATCCCGTTGCATTGAAAGCTGCTACTGGCGAAAACCCCAAGAGGGTCTACAGGGACATGAAGAAGTCTCCAGTAACCAGAATGGCCACAGCATCACTGATGAGGCAGGCGCTACTTAAGGCTAAATCTTACATGGAAAAGAAAGAAAAATACGCCAATGAGCCCGAAAAGCAACCTGATTTCGACTTAGGTATGGAACATCTTTGCATGGTACTTCGTAAGGAAATCCCCATGAAGATCCATGCTCATAGGGCTGATGACATCCTAACCGCTATCAGAATAGCGAGAGAGTTCGACATAAACATAACCATTGACCACTGCACTGAAGGACACTTAGTACCTGAGGAAATTGCTGAATCCAAGTTCCCATGTATTGTTGGACCAAACTTAACCAATAGAAGCAAAGTGGAACTCATGAACAAAAGTTTCGAAACACCCGCAGTACTCCATAAACACGGCGTTCTCTTCGCTATAATGACAGATCACCCTGTTATCCCCATACAGTTTCTTCCTCTAACTGTGGGCTTGGCTGTAAAGTACGGCCTGCCCTATGATGAAGGCATAAAAGCCATAACCATCAATGCTGCAAGGATTCTAGGATTGGACGAGCGCTTGGGCTCCATTGAACCTGGAAAGGATGCAGATCTAGTACTTTGGGAAGGAGATCCACTGTCTGTTGACGGAAAGCCAATGTTCGTTATGGTAAACGGACAGATTGCTGTGAACAAACTCCAATAAACAAATATAGAAAAAAAGAAAAGGGACGGTGGGGGTAACCGTCCCTTTGTAGGTGTGGTGAGGAAAGGAGGTGGGTGAGATGCCAGGGGTATGCATCTCACAGGGAGGCTTACTCGGAAGATATACTTCCGTTCTTCGATAACTATAATACCGCAAAGGGCTGCGTATAATTCTTAAATCATTGTTAAGAAATGTGCTCCATCAGTAGTCCTTGGGGTGCATAAAAGAGGTCTCAGGCTGGTAAATATCATAAGTAGAAGCGTAAAGGAACTAGTAAATGCAGGAGGTGCAATTATGGCCAAGATCATAGGAATAGATCTGGGAACATCAAACTCTTGTGCCGCAGTTATGCTGGGTGGCAAACCTACAATCATTCCATCTGCCGAAGGAACTACCATGTACGGCAAGACAGTACCATCGGTTGTTGCATTCACTAAGGACGGACAAATACTCGTGGGTGAACCAGCCAGAAGGCAGGCAGCCATGAACCCAGAAGGAACTATAACGGGCATAAAGAGAAAAATGGGCACACGGGAAACTATCCAGGTTTTCGGTAAGACATACACGCCTGAACAAATCTCAGCTTTTATTCTACAAAAGATAAAGAAGGACGCGGAGGCTTTCTTAGGAGAACCTGTTAGCAAAGCTGTCATAACCGTACCTGCTTACTTTAACGATGCCCAAAGACAGGCCACAAAGGATGCAGGTGCCATTGCGGGCTTGGAAGTTGTCAGACTTATTAACGAGCCCACGGCAGCTGCTTTTGCATACGGCTTGGACAAAGCGAACCAAGAACTGAAGATCATGGTTTTTGATTTTGGTGGTGGTACGCTGGACGTGACCATCATGGACTTTGGTCACGGAGTGTTCCAGGTAGTTTCCACCAGCGGCGATACACAGCTAGGCGGACGTGACATGGATAAAGTGCTCATGGATTACGTTCTTGAAGAGTTTCAGAGAGAATCGGGAATCGATTTGCGTAATGACAGAATGGCAATGATCAGGGTCAATGAAGCTGTGGAGAAGGCAAAGATTGAACTATCCTCAGTTTTAGAAACTGACATATCCCTACCATTCATAGCAATGAAGGACGGACAACCAGTTCATCTTCAAATGAAAGTAACCCGAGCAAAACTAGAGCAATTGGTGAGACCCATCGTAGAAAAAACTGCTGGGCCCATTGAACAGGCACTAAAAGACGCTCAATTAACACCCAATGACATAGACAAGATTATTCTCATAGGTGGACCTACACGTATGCCCATCGTGAGAGATTTTGTTGAACAGTTCATGGGAAAACCAGTGGAAAGAGGCATCGACCCCATGGAAGCTGTAGCAATGGGCGCTGCAATACAGGCTGGTATAATCGAGGGAACCGTCAACGATATTGTACTGGTGGATGTTACCCCACTATCACTGGGTGTAGAAACGGTTGGTGGCATCATGACTACGCTGATACCTAGGAATACACCTATCCCAGTAACAAAATCAGAAATCTTCACCACAGCAACAGATTTCCAAACCAGTGTGCAAATACATGTGCTCCAAGGAGAAAGGCCACTGGCAAAGGACAACTTATCTTTGGGGCAATTCATCCTAGATGGTATACCACCTGCACCACGTGGTGTGCCACAAATAGAAGTCACCTTTAGCATTGATGCTAACGGTATCTTAAGCGTAACGGCAAAAGACAAAGCCACAGGAAAGAGTCAGCAAATCACCATCACCAACAGCACACGCTTGACTGAAGAAGAAATAGAGCGAATGCGGAAAGAGGCAGAGATGTACGCTGACGAAGACCGCAGGCGTAAAGAAGAAATTGAAACAAGAAACCAAGCTGACACATATGTTTATCAAGCCAGGAAACTCTTAAAGGAAAATGAAGGGAAGCTCCCCGATGACATCGTCAAAGAGATCACAGAAAAGGTCGATAATTTAGAGAAAGCCTTACGAGACAATCAGCCAGCAGAACAATTAAAGCAGCTCATGGAAGATGTTATAACCGCCATGGGAAAGGCAGGTGCTTATCTGTACCAAAGTGGTGGTGAGCAGCAGCCCAGAAGTGATGGCGGTAATGACACTACCGATCAAGGTCCTCAAGGAGAAGTACACTAATGAAGGATTATTATGAAATTCTTGGTGTACCGGAAGACGCATCAGTAGATGAAATCAAGAAAAGGTACCGAGAACTGGTAAAACAATACCACCCTGACTTGAACAAGGGTGACGAGGAAGCCGCTAAGCGCATGGCGGAAATTAACGAGGCTTATCAAGTATTGACTGACCCGAAGAAGAGAGCCGAATACGACGCCATGCGCAAAGGTGGCGTTGGCTTTAGTTCTGAGTACTACAGGCCAGGACAGGGTTTTGATTTCTTTGACTCCATATTCCGTGATTTCTTTACTGACTTTCCTTTTGGATCTTCTTTCTTCAATAGAACTGCCACTAAAACAAAGCCGAGGGGCACTGACATAAACTTGGAAGTAACGCTATCACTCAAAGACGTTGTAACAGGCTGCACAAAGTCGCTACGTTTCTTCCGTGATGAACTCTGCGAAGAATGCCATGGCACAGGTGCCAAAGATGGCAAGACAAAAACCTGTGAAAGATGCCACGGCACTGGTGTAGTGGAAAACAGACAGAGTACCCCTTTTGGTGTATTCATCACCCAAACCACGTGTCCCACGTGCCATGGTGCAGGTTCAGTGCCTGAACAAGTCTGTCCAGTGTGCCATGGTACTGGTGTGGTTAAAAGGCAGAGAACCTTGGATTTGCAGATTCCACCTGGCATAGAAAATAACGATGTGATTACATTAAAGGGACAAGGCAACGCCGTAAAAGATGGCGCAAGCGGAGACATTAACGTCACAGTGAAGATAATTATCCCTCCACCATGGCGCAGAAAAGGAAAGGATCTTTACACGGAAGTGCACGTGCCTTATTACCATGCCATATTGGGTGGAAAGATTAAAGTGACCACTGCCACAGGGGAAGAAAAGGAGCTACTCCTTGAACCAGGAACACAACCAGACCAAGAGTACATTCTGGCTAACGAAGGCGTTCCTGACAAAAGCGGTCGTTACAGAGGAGATTTGCATGTAACCATTAAGGTGGATTTGCCGTCAAAACTAAGTCCTCAGGAGCGTAAGTTCCTTGAAGAGATACGAAAACTCCACGAAGGTGACAACAAGAAGAGGTTTGGCTTATTCAACTAAAAACGGGAGCGCCCTTAACTGGGGCGTTCCCCATGTTCAAGTATTAGCAGTCAACAACTCATCAAATCGAAGTTTTTCGATTTAGTCTTCTTTTCCCTCTTCTTCTGCCAGTTCTTCTTCGATTTCTACTACCTGTTCACTGATCATATCTTCTGCTTTCTTTGTTAGCTCTTGAGCCTTTTCTTTTAGCTGTTCAGCTTTCTCGAGAGTTTTTTCCTTAAGACTAAGAGCTTTCTCTTTAACTACTCCCCTCATTTCAGCACCCGACATGGGAGCTAAGAGAAGCCCACAAACAGTACCGATCAAGACACCAGCCGCAAACAAGCCCGCTACCCGAAGAGTATCACGGATATCATCCATATTTTCCCCTCCTTTGCTTCGCTTCATATTTGATGAAGCCAGACTTTTACTACTCTTTTTCTTCTTCATGTTCCTGGCACTCTTCACACTCTTCATCTTCTTCGCACCATAGGCATTCATTCTCCATTTTGCAGCGAGCTAACAGAGTCAAAGCACCTTGAATTATGGCGCCGAGCAAGAGTCCAGCAAAAAACGGACCCCAACAGGAACAACTTCTCTTTTCAACCGTCTGGTCACCTCTTGCCATAAGCCTGCCTAATAACATGCCAAACACCCCCTTTGTATTATTTTACCTTCTTACCTTTGCCGATGTGCAAGAACGATAGAACGGACGGGAGCACCTTCAAAGCAACCGTTGTCCAATTTGGTCTTACCACATATGGAAGGACTGCGCTGAATTGTTTTAAGTTGGACGTAATTTGCTTGACTTCTTCGGAAGTCTCACTGGCATTTCTTAAGATTTCCGGAACCTCTGTAGCCGCGCTGCTGGTAATCTGCTTTATGTCCACCTGCAAATCTTCTAAACTCTTTTTTATTTCGTCACCATACTTCCTTAAAGCTTGAAGAATTAAAAAGAGAAACACAATTAGCGTAACGGCAAATACCCAAAGCGGAAAAGCGATAAAAAACACTTGCCAATTTGTCAACATCATGCCTCCCCTCTTCAAAGAAACCCGCCGTGCCGTAAAGGGCCAGAAAGCTGCGTCCCTGTCACACAGGTGGGTGCTTCCCTCCTGCTACCTGAGCAGTAGCAGGATTCGAGCTCCCAAGACGCATTTGTTGGATGCACTTCTGCCCCTGCTTACGCACACGGCAGGTAATAACATTATACCATCAAAATTACATTCTCAATATTACGCTTTCCCTATTCATAAATTTGCTTATGACAAACGCCAGAAGTACAGCTACAGCCACATCTATGAGAAGAGCAGCGCCTACCAAGGGCCATACAACGCTGCCAATGATGACATTATATGTAACTGCAGAAGCATTGACAATGGGTACGAAGAAAACCCAGGCAGGCATGGTTGAAGCATTGGTAAACGCCGGCATGAGTATGAAGATAAAAGGCAGAATCACCATGCCCATTTGTCCCAAATAAAGCTGAGCTTCCCTCATGTTGCGGCTGTACATGGAGATAATAAACTGAAGAGCACCACCTGTTAGGGAAAGCAAAACTGCGCCTATGATCATGGCCCAGATACCAGCACCCCAGATGGCAAGTGCTGAACCTCCAGTGGCAAGGCCTAAGCCCATGTCGAAATGGGTCATAGCATAGGAGTAGGAAAACGTGAAGGAAAGCAGTGAAATGAGTGTACCCATGCAGTTTAGGGCGGACAAAGCAAGCCACTTGCCCATAGCAATAGAGAATCTGGATACGGGTGTAGCCAGCAAGCTCTCCAGTGTGCCTCGCTCTTTTTCACCTGCTCCAATATCTGTTCCGAGGTACACGTTTCCCACAAAACCACTGGTAAGCATGACCAGTGAAACCAGATAGGCCAAGAAGAACTTGGCAAAAGCCATAGGCTCCCCTACTTGTTTACTCTGCACCACTACCAAAGAAAAAACGTCCTCATTTATGCCCTTTTGGCTCAAGTAATCTTTGATGCGCTGCTCCCTATAAAGAGGAAGAATACTGTTAAGGTAACTAGCTGCACTATCTCCACTGGTACCTGAGGCATACGACGTAACTACAACAACCTTAGATTGAGACGATGTGTATTCTTCAATGAGTCCCACGTCCGCCTCTTTTTCCAAAACTGCTTTTTCCACATCCTGGACTTCTATGACTTCTAATTTAGCTTGACTTAGAAATGATCGAAGTTCCTGGCTCCCTTGGAAAGCTACCGTAAAGCCATCTGCATTTTGCTTTTCCACCGTTCTCCCTTCAAAATAGAAGATGCCAAGCACAATGGCAGGAACGAGAACTGCTGGAAGGAGTACACTCATTATGAGCGTACGTCTATCCCTGAAGGCCTCCTTAATTTCCTTTTTCATGACAGCAAAAATGGATTTCATTCCTTCACCACCTTCATAAATGCTTCTTCCAAGTTACTACTCTGAGTTCGCTTTTTAAGTTCTTCAGGCGTTCCCTCAGCCACTATGAGGCCCAGGTTGATTATGTACACATAGTCACACAGTAGCTCTACTTCATTCATCAGATGTGTGCTTAATAGTACAGTCTTCCCAGCTTCTTTCTGCTGCTCCACAAATGTTCTAACCGCTACAGTGCTGGGAACATCCAATCCAGCTGTTGGCTCGTCAAGGATCAGAACAGGGGGATCATGAATAACGGACCGCACCAAGTTAATCTTCTGTGCCATCCCCTTGGAGTAAGTTCCAGCCTGCCGCTTCCCGTAATCAATTTCAAGCAGTTTGTAGAGAAACTGCATCCTTTCTAGAGCTTCGCCCCTGGGCACATCGGCAAGATCTGCAAAATAAAGCACGTTCTCGTCACCGCTAAGTCGACGGTAAAGACCTGTATTCTCAAGAACCACACCCAAAGATGCTCTCACTTTGTCTGACTCTCTTACAACATCGAAACCATTTACTGTGGCAGTACCACTTAGGGGCTTGAGAATGGTGCTTAAGATTCTTATGGTGGTGGTTTTCCCAGCTCCGTTTGGGCCTAAAAGCCCTGTCACTTTTCCGGGTTCGCAGTGGAAAGAAATACCTTTGAGCGCTTGAACCTGGCCGAAACTCTTTCGTAGCTCCCGAACTTCAATCACTTCGGCGCCTCCTTTACAAAAAAAACCTGGACAATGTATAAAGTACTACTAGTGCTTTGTGATAATTATATCACACATACTAAGGCATAAACTAATTCACAGAACTACTTTTGCGGAAATACGAAACGAGCAACAAGGAAAGAGAGAGACAAGATGACTACCATTAAAGGAGAAACTGGTAAGTTCCAGTAAAATGCCAGGATCAAACTAGCTACCCCAGAAACGGCTATTAAAACCATGGATATCTTCCAGGATGTGTGGTAGGAATCTGTCAACTGTAATGCCACAGCACCCGGGATCACCAGTAGTGCTTCCATCATGAGCGTGCCTACTGCTCTTATGGTGACCGTAATGTAAAAGGCCAAGAGAACTGAGATGACAATCTTGAGCATCTTTACAGGCATACCCACCACGGAAGAATATTCTTCGTCAAAAGTGGTACTTAGTATTTCCCAATAGTGCCTTACAAAAAAAACTACAAGCAGCAACGTAGCGACCGACGTGAGCATAATATCAAAAGAATCAACGCCCAACATGGAGCCGAAAAGTAGACCCATAACCGTAGAAACCTGCCCCGGAACAAAGTAGGAAAGTATGAGCCCGAAGGCCAAGATAAAGGTAAAAGCCACAATTACTGAGTTAGCGCTAGATACTCTCTTTCCTTCAATTCTTTGAGACAGCAAAGCTACAAGCATGCCTGTTAAAATGGTCCAAAGCCACGGAGCTCCAAGTAGAATTCCTATAACTCCGCCTGTGAAAGCTGCATGCCCAATGCCTGTACCCAGTACTCCCAGATCGCGCAAGTTCACCAATATGGTGAGCAACCCCAAACCGACTGAGAGAAGCATGATTTCTAGCAGGGCACGTTGAACAAAATCAAAGCTAAGCATGATCTTTCAGCTCCCATCCTTCAAAGCTTATGGTAAGGCACTTGTTCACAATCCGACTGATCCCTTCTACGTCATGGGAAACCAATATGAAAGCATTGCCTTTTTCTTTTTCTTGAGCAAGAATCTCATAGAACCTTTCGGTAAAGGCCGGGTCTAAGTTGGAAGTGGGTTCGTCCATGATGGTTAGTATTGGCTCGTTAACAAAGGCACGTGCGATCAATAGTCTTTGGAGCTGACCACCCGATAGTTTTCTCAAAGGGGTGTTGGGATCATCGAACCCGAATCTATTAAGCACAGACCGGATTACATCGTCAAGGGTACTTGAGCTTAGCATATTTAGCCGGAGTTTGTTTACAAGGGACACGTAAATCACGTCTCTAAGGTTCACCGGAAAGGAAAGGTCCACCGTTGTGCGTTGAGGTACATACCCCAGTCTAATTCTTTTCTCGGGTTTCACTTCTTCCATCTTTTCGCCAAGAAAGCTCACGGAACCAGATAGCGGAGGTATGAGACCAAGAAGAGTACGCACCAGCGTACTTTTCCCTGCTCCGTTCGGTCCTACAATACCTAAGCAGTCACCTTCTCTTACAAAGAAACGCAAATTGCTAACCAACGGCTTCTCATAGCCCACAGATAAGTTTTCCACGGACAATATGATTGAGTCATCAAACATGACACTCACTGCCTAAGAGCATGGAGGACACCGTCAATATTCTCTGCCATGATGGAAGAATAACTTCTTGTAGCCACTTCCAGAATATCAAAATCAACCGAAGGCAAACCCAGTTGCTCACTTAACATTTCAGCTGTTTTTGATGGTTCGTAAGGATTGAGTAAAAGCAGGCAATTTTGTTCGCTCTTCAGCGCTTCCATAAGAGCGGTAAGCTGCTTAGGAGAAATCTCTGCCTCCCCCACTTCCAAAGTCCCCAGAACGCGCCAACCATAATCCTGCTCCACATAAGTGAAAGCCGGATGCTGGGTCACAAAACAATACCCCCTGAGCTTTTCAAAGTTGGCGTCAAGCTCTTGTAGGGCAGCCATGAACTTTTCAGCGTTTTGTGCATGTACATTTTTTGTATTAGGGAACTGCTCATCCAGAAAGGATTGTATTTGTGGCACCCATGCCAAGACCCTTTTCGGTGAGAGCCAAACATGGGGGTCCTCAAGTCCTTCTGGCAGTAGGAAAAGTTTTGGCTTACTCAGCTCGCTCACCATCTTCCTGTCAGCTGAAGCACCCAGCGCAATGACAGCCTTTGACTGCTCGAGCACCTTAGCCACTGACGAGGTAAACTCCACGTAGTGCGGATCACTTCCCAACGGCGTAGCATTCACGATTTCACCTTCAGCAGCGATCTCACTGGTCACAGCATAGGCAGGGCTCCCCAAAACAGCAACTTGTGAAACGGATTCTCTTCTAGTACATGACACCAAGAGTAAGCCGATGACGACACAAGCTATTACACGAAAGATCTTTTCTCGGTGTGATTTGTTCACGATCATAATGTTAATGGTAACATTAAAAATAACATGTTTGGGGAATTAAATCTTTCTGAAGAAATGCTCAAACTACTAAACCAAATAGCTGTAAAAGGTGCGTACATATTCGTAGCTATTGCTTTCTTTATTGTTATCCAGCGCATTACTGCATCTCTAATAAACAGTTCAAAACAAAAACTTGAAGATCGCCCAGGAATCTCAGGTATAAGCGTCAGTTTTTGGCTTTCCTTTCTTTATTACGTCATAGTTATTGTGGCATTCTTGGGAGCCCTGAGAATTGCAGGTATTTCTTACACCTCCATACTTGCAGGTGTCAGTATAACAGGACTCATCGTTGGGTTAGCTACTCAGAACATTCTCTCGAACTTGTTTGCAGGAATGATGATTCTAGCTCAGAAGCCTTTTGATATAGGAGACTCTGTGACAGTGGGAAACTACACTGGAACTGTAAAGGTCATCAATGTGTTAACTACCACTATTGAAACATTGGAGCGATTAGAGATAACCATGCCCAATAAGATGCTGGTAGATGGTGCCATTGTTAACAATACAAAAAGCCCTACGAGAATGTGGAATTTCTCCTTTTACGTAGATTGCTGGGAAAAATACCCCGATATCAAAGCCCACATAGTAGACATACTTAAAGCTGATGAACGCGTACTGGAAGATCCCATCGTCTTTGGCGAGATTACTGAAAAAGGCATAAGAATAACGATGCGAGCAATTGTGGAAACGAGTCAGTTAGTTACTATGAGCCGCGAAACTCAAGACCGTATCATCGACTTGTTAGCCGATATGGGCTGTAAACCTTTGGGGGTAACAGAAATCACCATTCAGGGAGGTAAACCGCTTAGTGAGTGATGAGCAATCTCATATGATCAAAAGAGATGGTGTCGTTGTAAGGTGTGGTGAGCAAGGAATTGAGCTGTGCATGGAAGAATGTGGCATGAGCCCCACAAAGGTTTTAAACACACTCATGGAAATGCGTATTAATGTAGAAAAACGCGAGGTAGTTGTGCCATAGATTCATAAGCTTTTAAATAGTATTGAAGAGCTTTTTCAAGCCAAATCTGTTCGTCTTCTTCATCTTTTGCTTCTCTGTACAACCAGGCAATATTCTGAGCCACATAGCCTAGGTTATACGGATCAATATTCCTAATCTCGTACTGCTCAAAAACAGAAGACAGTACGTAGAGAGCATCTTCCCACGTTCTTTCTTCGCTCATACCCTTAATCCCCGCCAAACGTTTCTTGGCTAGTAAAGGCAAAAGTTTCCTAATCTCCTCGGAAGAGATTTCTTCGAAGTTAGACTCCAAAGCAACATACCCACAATTTTCACAAATAGCACCTACGTAACAAACGGGATTGATTCCATTTACCCAAGGATGCAAGTCAAAATCCCTGGAAATAACGGTGTAAGCGCCATGTTTCAAACGCACAACGTACACTTCGCTCTTGCATACAGGACACGTGAGCTTTTTAGTGTAAACGCCTTCCTTGTCATCTCCTATATAGGATGATATAAGGTGGAATGATTTATACTGTCTAAGAAAATAAATCCTGTGCGGTTAGTGTTCTCTCTTGCTTTCGGTTTTGCAGTTTCCGGTAAGGAGATTTTGCATCCTAGCCTGGTAACACTCGGTATGGCGTTTACAGTCTTCGGTGCTTATTTAATAGGAAGAGCCGAGGAACAAAACAAGGGATATACTGTCAAACGCGGAGCCCAGGCGGGCCCCGCGCCCTCCCTATCCTCCTATTTGTTATTTTAACCCAACACGGACTAAACCTTTATGTAACATGGTAAAATCAAAAAATGTAAAGATGTTCTTAGATACCCGATTAGGGAGGACTGATGCATAAAATGGACGTTCCATTGCCAAAAGCGCGCGTTAGCGAAGTATTAGGACTCTTGGAGATCCTGGATGACGAAGGCGGTCATGTGGATTTGTACAAGTTGGGAAGGACATTGGGACATGATATTGACGAGCTTATATCCACCATTGAGACTGCCCAATTGTTCAATCTGGTGGAAGTGGATAACGGAGACGTGGTGTTCACGGAAGTAGGAAAACAATTCACTGACCAGAACATGGAACAACGTAAAACCTATATTTCCGAGGTACTGAGTAAACTGCCTTATATGGTGGAATTGCTTACGGCACTGGCAGAATCTGAGGAACACAGTGTCGACATGGAATACTTAGAGAAAATCATTGACGGTGAATACAGTGAAAGAGAAGTTAAATACTTCGTTAGAAATCTCTTGGACTGGTCAAGATTTGCTGAGCTTATCTGGGTGGATTCTGACGAACAAACCATCCACCTGGAAACCCAGGAAGACGAAGAAAACAACCCTGAGCAAAACGACCAAGCAGAAGAGTGAACTAGATTAATAATACCTAGGACAACGTTTTTACTAGGAGGTATAGAGAAGTGTGCAACTGATATCAGCTGCTTTGTGGTCTACATATCGTATTTTTGTTGCATATTTTCTTTCCTTGGCTTTTGGAATCTTTTATGGGGTATCTGCGAGCTCGGGTCCCAGAAGAGAAAAAATCATGATAGCCATTTTGGACATACTTCAGTCTGTCCCCATACTGGGCTTCTTCCCTGTTGCTATAGCATTCTTCGTCGCTGTTTTTAGAGGCCAGCGTGTAGGCTTAGAACTGGCAGCCATATTCCTTATTTTTACCTCTCAAGCGTGGAACATCGCCTTCGGTGTATACGAGACAGTCAAAACATTACCAAGGGAATTAGTGGAAGTAGGTAAGGCTTTTAATTTTAGCAAAACGTTTACAATCCAGCGTATTTATTTGCCAGCCATGATGCCAACCATCGTGTTTAACAGCGGTGTTAGTATGGCCAATGGCTGGTATTTCCTGATGGCAAGTGAAATTATAACCTTAGGTAGCCAAGAAGTGAAATTGCCTGGTTTGGGATCTAGTATGATGAATTACCTGGCGCAAGGCAACATTTTGGGCGTGGTCATGTGCATTGCAACCATCGTTCTCATAAATGCATTGCTTCAAGTGCTCATCTTCAGACCATTAGTTAAATGGTCCGAGTTGTTTCAGTACAATGCTGTTGGAACAGCACCTGAATGGCCTACAGTGGCAGACGTACTCTTCGACTTTGGGAAAGCTTTAAAGGTCGATACCGTTTTAGTTAAACTAGTTAGCCTAGGTACCAAAAAACTAAGTGCGGCAGCCAAGTACGTTTTTTATGCAATAGGTGCTGCCTTGGTAGGAGGTCTGGGGTATCTTATCTTCTGGCTGTTCTCGCCTCCCTATCCTAGTAACATTCTTTCACAAATCCCTGCTGCTCTCACGGTTACCACAATGCGCGTAGTAGCTGCAGTAGTAATTGCTGTCCTCTTGGCTTTACCTTTTGTAATAAGAAGCGTTAAAAACGTGGCGGCCGCCCAAAACATTTACTCATTGGCTTCTATATTGGGAAGCATACCAGCAGTTGTTTTTTATCCTCCCATTGTGGCTTTAGGAGGTCGTGCTTACATGGAGCCTTTGTCCATATTGCTCTTACTTACAGGTTCGTTCTGGTACGCGCTGTTTAACATGAGCAAGGGAGCCATGCTTTTACCAGGTGTGTTAACAGAAATGGCACAGGTATTCAATATAAAAGGGCGGCTTTACTACAGGAACATACTCATTCCAGCTATCCTGCCACCTTTAATAACGGGAGCTCTAACAGCATGGGGAGGAGCATGGAACGCTTCCATTGTGGCTGAGCACGTGCAGTTTGGTGATAAGGTGTATTCCATACCCGGTATCGGAGCATTGCTAGTGCAGTCAACCTCTGATACAAAGGCACTGCTCCTTATCGTGCTAAGCATGACAGCGCTGATTGTTTTGGTTAACATGCTCTTTTGGAGACCTTGGTACAGCAAAGCAGCGGAAAAGTACAATATAACGGAGTGATGACTGCGGTGACATTATTGGATGTTAGAAACTTAAACCTGACATTTAAAGAGAAGGGAAAAGAACTTTCTGTATTGGAAGATATTAGTTTTACCTTAGACGAAGGCGAATTCCTCTGTTTGGTTGGGCCCTCTGGCTCTGGGAAATCCACCATACTGCGTATCATAAGTGGCATCCTGAATGAATATACTGGCGAAGTTCTCTACAAGGGAGAGCTTAACCCCCAACCGAACCCAAACGTGAGCATGGTTTTCCAGAGCTTCGCACTCATACCATGGCTAACTGTACAAGAGAATATAGAACTCGTTTTGGAAGCTCGAGGCATAGCCCCGCGCCAGAGAATAAGAACAGCCCTAAGATACATCGACATGGTAGGGCTGGATTCATTTGAAGATGCTTACCCAAGAGAACTTTCTGGTGGCATGAAACAGCGAGTAGGAATAGCCAGAGCTTTGGCAGTGGAGCCTGAAATTTTACTCATGGATGAACCGTTTTCTGCTTTGGACGTGCTAACCGCAGCGGACCTCAGAGAACAAGTAGTGAATTTGTGGTTAGAGAAACGCTTGCCGCTTAAGTCTGTACTCATGGTTACTCATAACATGGAAGAAGCTGTTTTTTTGGCAGATCGCATTTTAGTGCTAAGCGCCAGACCTGGCCACATTATTGGAGAAATAAGCGTAGACCTACCAAGACCCCGTGATTCTCGTGACAAGGCCTTTGAAGAAATCCTAGACAAAGTTTACTCAATGATTCTGTCCAGTCGCATTAAAAGTTGAAAGTGAACAACTAGTGCTGTTTTCGTCAGCGGGAGCAAGAGAGAAACTAGACATTTTTATTTCGTCGTGAGCCTTGAAGAATGCAGCGTAAGAACTTAGCGTTGAAGTGCACATAAGGTTACCGTCAACTAGGCGAATTTCATACATGGTCACCACGTATCCTTTTATTTCCAGCACCATGTTGTAACTCGCAAATCCCGTATCCGCATAGTCAACGTCCCTGAAAACCAGTGACTCATAACCCACAGTATGCTCCCCAGTAAAGGAAGAAATACGCTCTAGCTGCTCTCTTACAGAGTCTTCAACCAACGTTTGATATGAGTCAAATGCCTTCTGACGTTCCAAATCCGTGAAAGGTCCCAAAGTTGCATAACCAAAAAAAGACCCTAAACCAAAAACAACAGCTAAGATAAAAGCCTTAACCTGACCGATCATAACAGTATTGTATAATAGGCACTGTGAACATGAGTAAATGGATCTACTTGGCACTTATTTCCATGAGCCCCATTGTGGAATGCCGTGGTAGTATTCCATACGGATTATTGGCAGGGTTGCCCGTAGTTGGAGTTTTCATAGTAGCATTCTTCAGTAATACATTAATGAGCATAGTAGTTTACGAAGGAGTAAAGCTACTCAAGTCTTGGCTACTCAAGTACCCAAAACTGAGGAATTACTATGAGAACTATGTGAGAAACGCCTTAAAGCGATTCAAACAATACGAAATGGGTGTAGCTGTGTCCTTAGCCATCTTCGTGGGAATTCCATTACCTGGTACAGGTGGATTCACAGGGGCAGTGGTTGCAGAAGCACTAGAAGTAAAAAGGCCTCTGGCATGGGCTTCACTGGCTGCTGGCGTACTAATAGCCTGCACAGTGGTTACGCTCATAACATGGTCTGCTATGCAAATCGCGAGGTGAAAACGTGAAAGTCAAATTCGTTGCAAGTCCCATCATGAACTTAGCCGAAACTATGAAAAAGGAAGCTACGGAGTTTTTTAACGCTCACGGGATCGCTTTGGAAGAATCGCAAGATCCTGAAGCTTTAATTGTACTTAGCGGAGGAAGCGAAGAGATTGCAAAAGACTTCTTAAAACCCGGCGTTATCCTCATACCTTTCGGTACTGCTAATGGCCTAGCTGCTAGTTTAGAGATTCAAAGTTACGCCTTGGAGCAAGGGTTTAATGTCCCTCTGGTTAGTGAACTTTCAGATAACTACGTTAAGTGGCTTAGTATTTTCGAGAATTTAAAGCAGCAAAAAGCGGGCCTCATTGGTAAGCCCAGTTCATGGCTTATAAAAAGTGGTGATTACACCATACTGAGTCAGTTAGAGATACCTTATGTGGAAATACCCTTGGAAGAGTTGAATAGTTTCCTTCAAGAAGAGGAATCACTAGCTGATGAAATATGGGGTAAGGCATCGTCCTCAGGTATTGAGAAAGTGGAAGTCCTAAAGGGTACAAAGGTCTACACCGCTTTAGAAAAGGTCATCGATAAATACCAGCTAACCGCTTTTGCACTCCGATGCTTTGATATGGCAGTTCAACTCAAGATAACAGGCTGCTTATCTCTTTCACTATTCAATACCAAGAAAATACCAGCTGCCTGTGAAGGGGATGTAGAAAGCCTAGTAACAATGATGATAGCGAATCAGCTAATGGGGACACCAGGCTTCATGATAAACTTGGCACGCAAGAACCACCCCGAGTATACCTTTGCTCATTGCACCATAGCGCTTGATTTAGTAGATAGCTACTCCTTGACCACTCATTTTGAAACAGGCTACAACGTAGGCATCAATGGTCAATTACGTGAAGGCGTTTACACAGCCTTCAGAGTGGGTAAAGACAAAAAGTACAAGTACTTTGTAGGAGAAACTGTGGAAAAACCGCATGTGGAAAACATGTGCCGAACCCAGATCACGCTGAGGCTAAAGCAGAACCCATTCAAGCGTAGCATTGGCAACCACATGGTGCTTGTGCCAGGTGACTGGAGCAAAGAACTAGCACTACTGGAGGAATTTGGCTGGCAGCTGATATAATGTAAAGTAAAGGTTAAGGTATTAACTTTTACTTAATAGGAGGCTGCGCCATGTGGGAAAAGTTCTTTACCGATTTTTCATTTATGGAGAACCCTGAGCTTTCTGATCTTCGGCAGATGGCTAAGAAGGATGAAATTCCAAATCGTTACGGTATCCCGGTGTATCACTCGAAAATCAAGTCCAGGAGTGCCAAGTTTACCGAGTATCACTATGAGATTACGCCTGACTTGGAGACTTTATTTCAAGAGGTTTTCCAGCACTACCAATCCAGAAAATGGATAAAAGTGGAAAGAAACATTGGGCAGTCACCGGAAAACTTATTCAGACAGCTTTATATTGTGCCATCGGAATACGCACGCCTTGCCTTTATGATGACTCATAATAACTTTGACCCAGTGGGGCAAAAAGATCCTGACATTTACATTGCTGCATTCCCTGATTGGCCTGACAGACGCATATTGGTGTTCCCTAATTTGCACTTCACCATGATTCTTGGTTCAGATTACTATGGAGAATCGAAGATGGCTGGTTTGAGAATGGCAATGCACATAATGCGCGAAGAACGGGGCGGCATTGGGCTACATGCAGGTAGCAAAATATACCGAGTCAAGAATGCCCAAGGACAACTTACTGAAAGAGGTGCCTTAATTTTCGGTTTGTCAGGTACCGGTAAAACTACCATAAGCGTAAACAGCCACAATTTGGTGGCACCGGAGGGCGTAGAAATACTGCAAGACGACATTAACATGCTCACCACAAAAGGAAATTCCTACGGCACTGAAAAGAACTTTTATGTGAAAACAGATTCAGTAAGCTCCACACCAGAACTTCAAGATGCCTGTTTAGCTGAAGATGCCATACTTGAGAACGTGTATGTCTCTCCTGAAGGGGAAATAGATTTTGACAACATGAGCATAAGTACCAACGGCCGGGCTGTGATAAACCGAAGGCGTATTCCTAACACCAGCGACCGCATCGATCTTCCGCAAGTAAATTTCTTCCTATTTAACACAAGGCGCTATGATATTCCGCCTGTAGGTAAACTCACAGGTCCGGCACAGGCTGCCGCTTTCTTCATGCTCGGTGAGAGTACTATTACTAGCGCCGATGACCCCACACGTGTGGGCGAGACGACTCGTGTGGTAGGTTTCGACCCATTTATCATAAACAAACCAGAAAAAAGTGGGAACAGGCTTTACGAAATACTAAGCAACCATCCCATTGATGTGTACATTGTGAACACAGGTAAAATTGGTGGATTGGACGGAATAAAGATTACACCTGAAGTCACACTTAAAATAGTGGAAAACATAGCCAGAGGTACCATAAAGTGGCAATACAACGAAGATCTGGGATACGAAATTCCTGTAGAAGTACCTGGTTTAGACCTTTCACAATTTGACCCTTATAAGATCTATGGTAAAGAAGAATACAAGAACATGATGGAAGCACTCAGAAACGACCGAAGAAAACATTTGCAACAGTTTCCTGATCTTTATGACCAGATAAAGGAATCTATTTAATTAGCACTGGCAGTTGTTAGACGTTTAGCAGCCCAAATGCAGAAACGCCACAGCTTTTTCGCCTTTGCTTAGGAGCTTCTCGTAAGTCTCCAAAGCCTGTGGCGTTTTCTGCTCCACACAAGCTATACCTTTCTTGTGGAGGTGCTCTGCCACAACAGGCGAAACTACCATACGCCCAGTGAAACCTGTTCCGAAAACTACATAGCAAACATCAGAAGGAATTAGCTCCTGTACATCCTCCAATACCACTTGATGGGGTTCTATTCTTTGCCAAGGTTGCGGCTCGCCATATCCAAGGAACACATCGTCTCGATAAGACTTGCCTTGGATAACGATTTCCCCAAAAGCCAAACCTTCGCTAACCAACTCCTCACCCCCTTTGTAAAACAATTATACCGCTAATCTAAAATTAACTTAACAATATCGACTACACTTTCATCTTTACCAGTAGACCTAAGCACCTTTACGCTCGGTGGCAATGGCTCTCGGGAGGAGTGCTGAATAATGACAATGCCTGTGAACTCAATAGCGCTAAGCGCATCCAGTGTCTTTGTTACAAGGCCTTTGTGGTTTGGAGGTCCCATAAATAAATAATCGGCTTCTAGGGGACGCCTAAGAAAACGAAACACATCCTCACAAACCACTTTCAAATTCACGTTCCATTTTTTAGCCTGTGTTCGCATAAACTGGCACAGTTTTCTATTGTTTTCAACGCCAACAGCCTCTACTGCTCCCCTGGACAAGAACTCGAAAGCGACAATGCCTGAACCAGCATAAAGGTCTACGACGCGGCTTCCTTCCACATTTCCCAACATGGAAAAAAGGGCAAGCCGTTCTCTTTGCGGAAGAGGCCTTAGAGCAGGCACATCAGGTGGGTTCATGGATAAATTCTTAAGTGAGCCGCCTGTAATTTTCAGCAAGAGCAATCACCTCTTCAGTAACGCTTGGGCTGGGCACTGTCAGCCTGCCCCACTTTTTTAAGAACTTTATTTTAAAACCTTTTGAAGCCAAGAATTCAGCAAAGCCCTTGTCCACCAAAATGAAGTTGCAGGCACTGGGTCTTGAACTAATATGAAGAGTCCTCAGAGCATTTATTAGGCGTTCCATCTGCTTTTTTACTACTTGAACGTACTCAGTTACATAGCTCGTATCTGCTAAAGCATTTTTAGCCAGCATTAGTGAAAGAGTGGAAACTCTGTAAACCTCTGAGTACTGTGAAAAAAGGCCAACAGTTTTGGGATGCGCCAACATGTAAGCAACCCTGGCACCAGCTAGACCAAAAGCTTTGGAAAAGGTACGGAAAATGGCCAAGTTCGGCCATTTCTCAAGCAAGGGAGCAAAGGTGACACCCGAAAATTCATAGTATGCTTCATCAACTACCAAAAGTTCAACATTAGAAAGAAGTTCCTCAGCTAAGGTTTCATCCATTAGTATGTTTCCAGTTGGGTTATTGGGATTCACCACCACTGTCACTTTTCCCTGAGCTTGTACTGAAAAGTCGCTAGGTAACTTAGAAGATCTAAGTTTCGCCTTGGATAAAGCTATTCCCTGCCTTAATGCCTCATGCTCATAGACGTAGTAAGCAGGATCATGTATGAGAAAAGCTCTGTCCCAAAACACCTTGTACATGAGCTCGATGAGTCCATCAATGCCAGAATAAATAAAAACAAAAGAGGGATCCACACCTGCGTAGCCAGCAATCTGTAAGCGCAGTTGTTCTTCAAGCTCCTCAGGAGGATAGAATCTAACACAATCCAAATCCAAACCTTCGAACAACGATGGTGGCAAAGGAAGTTGCATTTCGTTGAGATGAAGCCGTCTACTTTCCTCTTCTACCATCTTCTCAAGCCACACCCAAAAGGAAACTGGCGTCACCGAACTCCTTGAGCAGGTAGCGTCTTAGGAAACCGGAACTAGGTCGTTCCAAATTTGGATCTTCACTTACTAAACGTTCAGCATCTTGACGAGCCGGTTCCAGCATTTTCATGTCTTTTATAAGATCAGCCACACGCATACCGGAAAAACCGTGTTGACGCTCCCCCATGAGTTCACCAGGTCCCCTAAGAAGCAAATCCTTCTCAGCAAGGGCAAAACCGTCACTGTATTTGACCATGGATTCCAAACGTTCAACAGCTTCCTGAGTCTTCGCATTTGCTATTAAATAGCAATAAGCTTGATAAGAACTTCGTACCACCCTACCCCTGAGTTGATGTAGTTGCGAAAGCCCGAAGCGGTCAGCTCCCTCAATAACCATGACAGTGGCATTTGGCACATCTACACCTACTTCAATCACAGTGGTAGAAACAAGAACCTGCAATGAACCTTTCCTAAATTCATCCATGACGTTTTTCTTTTCTTCTTTGTTCATTTTTCCATGCAGTAGCCCCACTTTGTAATCCTTCAGGAAAGTGCTGCACAGTTCCTCATAGAGGCTGGTAGCTGCCGCTGCCTCGATGGATTCTGACTCCTCAATGAGAGGAGCTACTACGTAAGCTTGACGACCTTCATCAAGCTCACGTTTCACAGCTTCATAAACGGAACTGCGCCTCTTCTCTGAAACCCAAAAGGTTTTGACTGGCTTTCTATTGGGAGGAAGCTCGTCAATCACCGACACATCCAAGTCACCGTAGTAAGTAAGCACCAAAGTCCTGGGTATGGGGGTAGCACTCATCACTAGTACGTCAGGCTGTTTGTTTTTATCCATGTTAATCAGTGCAGCTCGTTGATAAACTCCAAAGCGGTGTTGCTCGTCAATAATCACCAGTCCCAAGTCCTTAAAACTGGTATCTTCCTGGATGAGTGCATGGGTACCCACCACGATGTCCAGTTGACCTGACTTAAGGTAACGCTTCACCTTACTCTTTTCTGATGCAGATAGTGAACCTACCAAAAGTCCAACTCTTAGCCCAAACTGTTCAGCCCACTGAGAAAACACCATGTAGTGCTGAAAAGCCAATACCTCTGTGGGCACCATGACAGCTGATTGTTTACCATTTTTTGCTGCCACAAACATGGCAAACATGGCAACCACAGTCTTTCCAGAACCTACGTCGCCTTGCAAGAGCCTGTTCATGGGCTTGCTTTTTTGCATATCGTTTAATATTTCTAAAATCACACGTTTTTGAGCATTCGTCAGAGTAAAAGGTAGCTTTCTCTCTAGCTCTTCAATCCAATCCCGTTCCACCCTAAAACTGATACCCTGTGCTTGACCTATGACTTTTTTCCTTAATGCGAGGAGTACCTGGAGTACAAAAATCTCTCTGTAAGCAATTTCAGAACGTGCCTTTTCAAACTGCGCCTGATTTTCAGGACGATGCAGTTTTTCAGCTGCCTCAGGGTAACTTAAAAAACCTTTTTCTTGCCAATATGGAAAAATCTCAGGTACTTTGTGCAAGTACTGATCTAGAGCGTTGAAGATTACCTTCCTTATTGTGTTAGTCGTAATACCTGCTCCAGCTCTGTAAACAGGAATCATGGGCAGTATTTCTTTCCCAGGCTCCAAAACCTCAAAGGAATCTGACCGTAGGTTTGTCAGTTGCAAACGACCATGGTTCGATTCCACTTTACCAGTAACCATTACAAGTTGGCCTCGGCGGAATTTCCTAGCTAAGAACTCTTGATTGAAGAAAACCAAGTCAACCCTGCCTGTGTCATCTTGCAGAGTTACAGTGAGCAATCTGTAACCACGGTACGTCTTTTGCAGCTTCACATCCACCACCGTTCCCAACACCGTGGCATCAACACCCGTCCGAAGCTGCTTTACTTTAAGTATCTTACTTCTATCTACGAACCTCATGGGCACATAATGGATAAGGTCCCAAACGGTAGTTACATCAAGTTTCTCCAAAGAAGCTCCTACTTTGCTGCCAACTCCTTTTACCCTGCTCACAGGCTCTTCCCAAAGTTCAGCTGGTTCATATGGACGCTGTTGAACACCTGAGCCCTCTTCATCCGCTTCTTTGGAGTGCTTTTTTACAAGGCCGACTAAATGCTGACAAAGTTTCTTTCGCTCCGATAGAGGAAGTAAGGGGTAACGGTTAAACTCCGCAATAAGCTCGTCTATTTGGACAAGCTCAAGGGGTGTGTTCACAGACTTTCTCAGCTCACTGAGATACTCCACTACCACATAGTGGAACCATTCATCTTCCGTCTGCGTAACAGCAAACTTGCTGTCCACTTCACGTTTTAGAGCCAAAGAGAGCTTGTTCTGTAATTCACTTTTCAACTTTTTTCTACCAGCACCCAATAAGGATAAAAAGGCTGATCCATGTCGTATTCTTCAACTTCCATGCCCAGTGATGCAAAAAGCTCTTTCATGGTTTGGGTCTCTTGCTCTTTCGCATCCACGCCTTTGAAAATGCTGGCAATGGTGTAGCCAGAGTTCTTGGTCAGCTCCTGCACTTTTTCAAGTACACATTCCCATCTGCTGCAAGCTGCTTTTAACTCATCATCCCAGAGGACGAGCCAATCTCCAGCTTTGACGTCAAGCCCATCTACGTGTGAATCTTTTGTGGCTCTAGTAAGCTCGATAAAATTCGTATGATCGAGGATCTGTTTAAAAAATACATCCAACGGATCCTCAACCCCGAAATACAAGGAAAGCCCAACTGCAGCCTGTGCAGGATTCTTCGTTGGAATGACAACAACCTCTTTATCTGTTAGTTCTCTTACCTGCTGTGCCGACAAAATGATGTTTGGATTATTGGGCAAAATATAGACTTTGTTGCTGTGAACATGTTTAACCCCATCAAGTATTTGTCCCACTGAAGGGTTCATGGTCTGACCACCCATTACCACAAAATCCACCTTTATAGAACGAAATAACTCAGCCCATTTAGGTGAGGGAGCCACAGCTACCACTGCAAAAGGTTTTTCTTCTACTTGGAATCTGCCTTCCACTTGGGCCGCCATATTGTCGATCTTTACCTGTATGAGCTCTCCGAACTTGCCCATTTCCTGCAAAACTAAAAAAGGCTCGTTAGTGTGAACATGAAAGTGCCACAAACCGCCTTCTTGTCCAAGAACAATGGAATCGCCTTGAGAGGACAAAAAGTTTTTAGCATATTCAAAATCCATATTGTCAGACTTAAAATAAGCTTCTGTGCAGAACTTATATTCTCCATAACCACTTTCACTAATAAACGTTTCTGACACTCTTTGAGTTACTCGGTGAGGTTTAGGAGTTTCTCCAGCCACAGCTGCTCTAAAACCCTCAAAAAACACATAAAGACCATATCCACCAGCATCTACTACGTCGGCTTTCTTTAGAACATCCAACATTTCTGGCGTCTCCAATACGGTCTGCCAGCCCACCTCAACTATGTCGTGCAAAGCTTCTTCGAAAGAGCTATAAGTTTTTGTCTCAATGCGCTCAGAAATCTTCCTTATGACCGTAAGAATGGTTCCCTCAACGGGCTTTATGACAGCATGGTAGGCAGTTTTCTTCCCTTCCACAATAGCTAGGAGGAAATTTGATAAGGTGAGCCGCCTGCCATCTGTGGATTGTAAAACCCTGCCGAAACCTTTAAGTATTTGCGAAAGAATGACACCAGAGTTACCACGTGCCCCGGACAAAGAAGCTTTTATCAGTGCGTGCCCTAGTTCAGAGAAGTCTGCCTCTTCCATTCTCCTGATTTCATTTACGACACTTTCTAAAGTCAAGGACATGTTGATCCCCGTATCACCGTCTGGCACAGGGTACACATTTAGCGCGTTGATGTCGTCCTGCAACTGCTTAACCAGACTGTAGCCATTATCAAAAGCAGAAATAAACTCCCTCACAGTAAGATGATCTTTCATTACGTTAAGCCCTCTCTTTGGCGACGTGTATTTTCACGTCAACTTCATAGTCTTTTATTAACAGCTTCTTGAAAGCATAATCCAAGGATTCTCTTAGGTTTTTCACAATCGCTGCTACAGGGCTAAGCGGATCCACTACCACATGCACAGTAGCATAAACCACATTATCCTTTATGCGAACCAAGACGCCTTCATCATACGCATATAACCCCACCAAACCACTGGCATAGTCTTTCAGCGAAGATTTCGGAACAGACGTGATCCCGTAACAACTCTTTATAACCTTAGACAAGTATTGAGCTATTGCTTTCGCCTTTATTCTTATTTTCAATGTTTACCACCACCTGGCTGTTATTTTAACATGCGACAAAATCTTGCTTGAACCAAAGCAGGAATCTCAATCACATGATATAATAAAAATTCGTAGACCACAACGCATATCAGGAGGAGATAGATATGGCAAGAGTTTGCTCTGTTTGTGGAAAAGGAACCACGTTCGGTCATAATGTGAGCCACTCCAACAGAAGGACCAATCGCCGTTGGGTAGCCAACCTTAAGCGTGTACATGGGCGTTTTCCAGATGGAAAAGTGCGCACCGCTTACGTATGTGTGAAGTGCCTGAAAGCAGGTAAAGTAGAGATCCTCTAAGAAACACTTTAGAAACGTGAAAGATCGAAACGATAAGGAAGCCAGCCACTGGTTAGCTGACCAAAACCTGGGCAGTACTGAGGGCTGGCTTAGTGTTTTTCTGAACACTTTTTTGTTCTTCCTCAAATACTGGGTGGGTATGGCTTCTGGCTCGGTAGCCATGATTGCTGACGCTTGGCATACCCTTTCAGACACACTTACGTCAGTAGTGGTACTTATCGGTTTCTGGATCAAGAAAATGCCCCCTGACAAGGAACATCCTTTTGGCCACGGAAGAGCAGAGTCAGTAGCCTCCGTGGTAATAGCTACTCTACTCATGGTTGTTGGATTTAGTTTCTTAAGGGATTCCGTGCAACGACTGATTAACTACCAAGCCGCTGCTTTCACCACAGTAGCGCTTTTGGTGTTTCTCGTCTCCACGTTGCTTAAAGAGCTACTTGCCCGCTTTTCGCTCTGGGCTGGAAAGAAAATAAACGCTTATTCGCTCATAGCAGATGCTTGGCACCACCGTTCTGACGCCATTGCATCACTGCTCATTGTTGTAGGGGCATACTTTGGTAGATATGTTTGGTGGGTAGATGGCGCTTTAGGTATTGCAGTGTCAGTAGTTATTTTGTACACTGCCATAGAGCTGTTGCTTAAGGCAACATCAATTATCATGGGCATCGAACCTTCCCCGGAGTTAAGAGAGAATATCGTTGCGATTGCCAAAGAGGTTTGTGATGATGATATCCAGGATGTACACCACCTTCACGTGCACCAATACGGAGACCACGTGGAGGTAACCTTTCATATCAGGGTAAATCCTAATACAACAGTCCATGAAGCACATGAAATGGCTTCAAAAATTGAGCAGGCAGTACGTGAGAAACTGCACATAGAAGCCACTGTGCACGTGGAGCCAGAATACTCGGCATCCTGACTTTAACAAGAGTGTCCTTACCCTACCCGGAGAGCCACGTTCATTACGTAAACGTCCCGGTATGACCAATTAATGTTCGCCTTTGCTCATAAAAAATTCCTATTTTTCAAAATACTGTTCAAAAGATCTTAGCCCTAAATAAGCAAGGCTGTATCAAAAGTTCCTACTCTACTTAGGGAAGTGTGCTGATTACACGCCCCTCGCTATCAACAAGCTTGGCAGCATCACCATTGTTGTTCCATATGTTGGCTTTAGTCCACTTAAGTACCGAAGGAGGGTTGCTGTAGGCATTCTTGCCTGACGTAATGGTAACTGTCTGTCCTTTCTTTAAGACAAACTTCTGTGGAAATGTAAAGACTTGGTTACCTTCAACACTTATTAGCTTCCAACCGCTCATGTCCACATCAGTATTGCCGTTGTTCTTAATTACTACTTTTTCACCTGCAAGATCTTTGCTAATTATCGACACAGACACCGTAGATACTTTTGAATTGTCAATGACCACCTTCTTACTTTCAGCTACCCATTCTACGTTGTAACCTAACTGTTCTGATACAAACCTAACAGGGACCATAGTGCGGTTGTTAATTATCTTAGCCGGTACGTCAATTGTTGCAGATTTTCCATTCACAACCACTTTACTGGAATTGATAGTGAGTATGATTGTCTTTGAACCTTGCACAATAGTTACTTGCTTTTTGGCCCCATCCCATGTGACTTTGGCACCCATTTGTTCGCTGATAAATCTTACGGGAACTAATGTTCTACCACTTTGGATAATGGGCGGAGCATCAAGTTTTACACCAACACCATTAACGTAGGCAGTAGTGTTGCCTACGAACAGTTCAAGCTTCTTCGTTGATTCAGCGCTCACGGGTAGCCCAATACTTCCAACCAACAAACTGATGACAAATAGAACCACCAAAAGCCTACCGTTTCTGTTTGCTCTCATTAATATCCCTCCCTTTTGCAAGCTTTTGCTTCTTACCATATCGGCTGTCAACAAGCTTTTTCTGTGTAAAGTTGCAGTATAAGATGCGGTTTGATGTTACGTTACTCTTTCATACTGCGCAGGTTTCTCCATTACTGTTATCGCTAAGCAGGTTCTGGTTCAACAACAAATCACAAACTACTGCTGTTGCTAAATCCAGGCATCAGCATCAACTTAGGAACATTTCCTTTAGCTACTTACTATTTTACCTTAGTACTTTGCTAGCAAAAAATCCGTACTTTGGTGGTCTTTACCCTCCCACAGAGGACCCAATTAGGGCTGGTTCAGCCCTAAGACCTGTTGAGAGCCCAAGTTAAAGGAGATGCAGCCAATATGCAAGGAAAGTGCTTCCACCATCTTTAGTCCATATCCGGGCAGCTGGCAATAGTGTGGCTAAACTAAAAACAGCGGTACTCTTCTCACCACACCTCTCTGAATATGATGACATTTCTTTTAGTTCTGCTTGAAAGACTTGAAGTTCACAGCATCTGCGTAAAGTCTTCCTGAAACGAAAAAGTACCATACCAAGGCCCCATGCCTTCATGCCTGTTTTGTCTGAAGCCAACTGATAAAGCTGATTCCCATTTGAACATTGCTCTATTTACCTCTCAGCTAGAAATTAGCAATGTTTTGCCTCTCTATGCCCTTTCTCGTATTATGAAAACGCCCAAAGGGTGGCATTGCCCTTAAAAATTCACAGCAAATGGCTTCAACAGATGAACAAGCATTACACGGAGAGTTGAACACAGAGGCGGCTCCGCTACACGTCCAATCCAAGTACCGATAATGTAGCTGTGCCACAGCTAATCTACTCATTCCTTTATTTGCACAATCATTCTACATGTGCTATACAGAGAATGTTGACTTTTTCATTTTTGGTATTACAATGGCATTTATGAATGTCACCTTGGTATACCCAGACTACACGATGCAGAGACCCTTTACCAGACCCAAGGTGCTTCGAGTAGAAAAAGGCGGTTGGTACAACGAGGGTTTAGCTGCCTTGTCAGCGGGCCTCAAACAAAAAGGGGCACATGTTTCCCTTTTGCATTACAGAGCTCCTATAGATGAACAAGCATTCAAGGAAAAGCTTAACCGTACAGATCCCGACATAGTTGCCTTCACGGTCAGAACAAGTGCCTTAGAACTGGCAACAACATGGTCAAAGTGGGCAAAAGAAGCTGTTGAAAAACCAATACTGTGGGGAGGTTATCATCCCACATTAGCACCTGAGGAATGCTTAAGCGTGCCTTACGTGGATGCCGTGGTACGTGGAGATGGAGATCTGGTTATTTACCCAGCCTGCGAAGCTCTCGTAAACGGGCACGACTTGGAGAACGTTCCTTCTTTATCTTATAGAAAAGACGGTAAATTCACGAGCAATCCCACAGCTCCCTTGGTCTGGAACCTTGATGAGCTCCCAATGCCTGATTTTTCTATTTTCAATTACAAGGAGCTGATCTCCACTAAGACTAATGTGGCACTAGGGATGCTTTCTAGAGGCTGTCCCTACAACTGCACCTACTGTTCAAATCGCGCTTTCAGATCGGTCTACCCAAACCCTGAACACTACCACAGGTCCAGAAGTCCAGAAGGTGCGATCGAGTACATTGAGCAGCTAAGAGCGATCTACCCTGAGGTGAAGGAATTTAGGTTCTTGGATAACGTTTTCGGTCTTAACATGCAGTGGCTTGAGCAGTTTACAAAGCTGTACAAACGCCGTGTGAATCTTCCTTTTTCCTGCGATGAGAGGGTTGAACTCCTGAGCGATGACCGTGTGAAATTATTGAAAGAAGCTAATTGCAAGCAGGTTTATCTTGGGGTAGAATCAGGCGATGAAGAGCTCCGTAAGTTAGTGCTTGAAAGGACCATGAGCAATGAGCTTCTAAAGAAAGGCGTAAATCGATTGCACGATAACGGCATACGCGCCTTTGCGTTCAACATGGTAGGCTTACCCGGAGAAAACAGACAAAAAGCTCTTTCCACGGTCAAACTCAACGCTGCCATAAAGGTTGATGACTCCATAGTGAGTGTATTTTCTCCTTACCCATCAACCATACTTTATGAGATCAGTGTAGAAAAAGGTTACGTGAAACTTCCCATTGATTACACGCAGTTTACTTTTCTTGATCAGCCCAATTTTTCAAAAGAAGAAGTCGCCTTTTTTGCCGTGTATTTTGGCTTTCTAAGACGTTTTTACAGAAGCCACGGTGAAAACTCTGGGCTCAGCCGAATGATGGACAACTTTATCCTTTCGCCAAAACTACCAATTAGGCCTCTTATTTCCATTGGAGAAAGCTACGCCTTTGCTTGGGAGGACTTAAAGTCATTCGTAAGAATGCGCATGCCAGGGCTGTTTAAAACCGCTAAGAAGATACTAAGAAGGTAAGCAAATCATACCATATCCAACTGGGATTGAATAAGAAGCCTTTTGTTGACCACGCAAACACTCCTTGTTTAATATGACAAGTACTAGAGGTAACTTCTTTCTTATACCACGTTGCCGTTACTAGACGACCATTGCCCTTAGCAAGCACAAATAAGCGCCCCATGGGTTACCTGAGCCTTTAGTCTATTCCTCCACTGTTCTCGTGGCAATCACGTTTACGCCCAGGTCCAGGACATTTTCCAAAACTACATCGCCCACCTTCACAGGCACATTCACTTTTACCTTACGTATTTCATTTACCACTTCAAAGATGCGGTCCTTGGGAACAGGTTTATCGGTTTTTACGGGTAACCTGCGCTCAGTCTTACTTCCCATTAAAACGACCGTGCTTTGGACATACCTTTGAGGATTAGTTACCTCACTTAGTGCGTATTCTGCTCCTTTAGGACATTTGTTACCCAAAACCCTTATTTGATTACCTTCACTCACAGTAACATTGAGCGTGCAGCCCACTGGGCAAACAATGCATGTAAACTCCAGTGCGCTTCTTTGATCAGTTTTCTCACTCATGGCTGCTGTACCTTTAACTGGAGTTTATCGCCTGGTCTTATGGCGCGGTACTGTTCTTCCTTCAGAGGAAACTCAGCCATTTCAGCAGGCTTTAGACCCGCAAAACCTTTTCTCGCAATGACCTCTTCTCCACGAGTAATCAGAGCCACACCCACAGGCATGGGACAAGCCACTCTGAACCAAATACGGGGAACATCAGATTCACCCAGAGACAAGCGCTGAGGTATGACCACACGAACACCGACGCCTGGCAAAACCTCAGCAAGTTTAGGCCTGTCACCTACGGATTTTACAGCGCGTGCTCCAGCAATGGAAGCAGAAATTGCCACATTATCCACCAAATCCCAAATGCCTACGCCGTTACCCACAACATAGACGCCCGGCAAGTCTGTCTGGAAGAATTGATCCACGGCCGCACTTCCCGTGTACGGTAAGATGGGTAGCCCCATTTGTCTGATAAGCTCGGCTTCGGGGAGCAAACCCACCGACAGCACAAGCGTGTCTACGGGGAACACTTTCTTAGTTCCTGGTATGGTTTTTCCGTTTTCTACCTGTGCTACCTTCACAGCTTCTACCCGGTCTGATCCCACAACCTCAGTAACAGTATGAGAAAGTAGCAAGGGTATATTGAAGTCTTTTAAACACTGCTGCACATTCCGAGCCAAACCACCAGGGAAAGGCATAAGCTCCGCCACACCATGTACTTTGGCTCCTTCTAAAGCCATCCTCCTGGCTGTTATGAGTCCAATATCACCTGAACCTAGTACAAAGACTTCTTTGCCAACTTCAAACCCTTGAATGTTTATCATGTACTGCGCAGTGCCCGCTGTGTAAACGCCTGCAGGACGTGTACCTGGTATGGTAATAGCTCCACGAGGACGTTCCCTGGCACCCACAGCAAAAATGACAGCGTCAGGCTTAACTGAACTTATCCCTTCTGGTCTTGAAACTATGAGTGTCTTATCTGGATAAGCTTCGATAACCATGGCATTGAGCCACACATCAATGTTGGCTGCCTTTACATCGGCACGTAAACGCTCTGCAAACTCTGGTCCCGTTAAGTCCTCACCGTAGTAATTCACACCAAAACCTGAATGAATACATTGGGGCAGTACACCGCCCAAACGCTCTGCACGCTCAATGATTACCACACGGTCTGCCCCTGCTCGCTTCGCAGACACTGCGGCTGCCATACCAGCAGGGCCTCCGCCCACTACTGCTACGAGCATTATTCATCACCTCGTCGGTTGTCACCGTAAACCAGCTTCGAATTCCTGCCAAATTTTGTTATCTGGTCATAACTTAGGTTCAGCTCCCGGGACAGAATATCGATAATTCTTGGCGTGCAAAAACCGCCCTGACACCGACCAGCTGTGGCTCTGACGCGCCGCTTGATGCCGTCCAGATCACTGGCCGCTGGTTGCATCTTGAGTACACTTTTGATTTCCCCCTCAGTCACCAGTTCACACCGGCAAACCATATGCCCGTAGGCGGGATCCTCATTTATGAGCCTTTCACGGTCAACATAGGGAAGTTCCCTAAGTATGGGCGGAAATTCAAAATAGGGATCAAAGTCTCTTTTTTCCTCCGAAGCTAACAAATCCGTTACCAGTTCAACTAACCTGTGGGCAATACCTGGTGCTGCAGTTAGTCCTGGAGACTTTATACCTGCTGCGTTTATAAGGCCTTCCATGGTTTTGGAATGCTGTACCACAAAGTCATCCACTGAACCAATGGCTCTTAACCCGGCGTACTGCGCAATGGCATAACGTTCATAGGAGAATGGAACTAAGTGCTTTGCGCCCTCAAGGACTTCAGCCAAACCCTCGGCAGTTGTTCTCCTATCCGGCTCAGTAAGATCTTCAGCTGTGGGCCCAATGAGCAAATTGCCATGGGTGGTTCTGCTAACCAAAACACCCTTTCCTTTTGGTGTAGGGGCTCTAAAGATTACATGGCGCACCAAGTTACCCACATTCTTGTCCAAGATGAAGTACTGCCCACGGCGTGGATGAATGGAAAACCAGTCTTCACCAGCCATGCGCATTATGTGGGCTGCATTGAGTCCGGCGGCATTTATGACCACCTTGGTTCTCAGTTCACCTTGGTTTGTTTGCACAGTTATGTAACCATCAGATGACTTGCTAAGATTTATAACCTCCGTATCCAGCATAAGCTGACCGCCGTTTTTCAGACCGTTACCAACCAAACCAATCACCGCTTGGAAAGGATCAATAATACCTGAAACCGGCGCATATAAGGAAGCTCTTACTTCCGGATTAACCACAGGTTCTCTTTTTAACGTTTCGTCGCGTCCCAAAAACTTCACAGGTACTCTTACTTTTTTGCCGTTGTGGTAAAGTCTGGTAATTTCAGCTATGTCAGCATCATTGAAGGCAAGCACCAATGAGCCTGTCCATTCCACATCAATGGAAAGCTCCTGCGCCCACTGAAACCAGAGCTGAATACCCTGTTTGTTGAAATTGCTCATCAGTGTGCCAGGCTGAGGATCAAATCCACCATGTAATATGGCTGAATTTGCTCTGCTGGCATCTCCTCCCACATCGTGCAACGAATCCAGCAGCAGCACTCTTAAATCGTACTTGCAGAGCTCACGGAAAGCAGCAGCACCAACAATACCTGCCCCAATAATGATCACATCATACACGGCGGTATGTGCTACTGGGCCCATCCCCGAGCTCTTTCCACTGCTCGTTTCCATCCAGCGTACATCTCCTCTCTCTTTATTGCCGTTATCTGAGGTTCAAAAGATTTGTCCAGTTGCCAAATACTTGATATCTCTTCCAGATTATGCCAGACCCCCGTAGCTAAACCCGCTAGGTAGGCCGTCCCAAGTGCAGTGGTTTCTCTGACCACTGGTCTTTGTACTGTGAGCCCTAAGACATCGGCTTGGATCTGAAGCAGTAGGTTATCCACGGAAGCTCCTCCATCAGCCCTAAGTAGTTTTAAGTCAAAACCGCAGTCGCTCTTCATTGCTTCCAACACGTCACGGGTTTGATAAGCCATGGCCTCCAGTGTTGCTCGAGCTAGATGGCACGCTGTGGTGCCCCGTGTAATTCCGATAATCATACCGCGGGCATACATGTCCCAGTAAGGAGCACCTAACCCCACAAAGGCTGGTACAAAATAAACACCAGCTGTATCTTCGACTTGCTTAGCCAAGGTTTCTACTTCATCTGCCACCTTTATTATTCCTAAACCGTCACGAAGCCATTGAACGGCTGCTCCTGTGATAAAAATGGAGCCTTCCAAAGCATAATAAACCCTGTCCTCCAACCCGAAAGCAACTGTCGTAATTAAGCCGTGTTTGCTTTCCACTGGCTTACTGCCAGTGTTAACAAGCAAAAAAGAACCAGTGCCGTAGGTATTCTTAGCAGAACCAGGCTCAAAACAGGCTTGCCCAAACAAAGCCGCCTGTTGATCTCCTGCATCACCCGCTATGGGAATCTCACTGCCAAACAATTTGGCATCAGTATAACCAAATAAGTGAGACGAAGCACACACCTTTGGAAGCATAGCTCTGGGTATGCCCAGCTCCTGCAGTATGTCATCGTCCCAGTCCAATGTGTGAATGTTGAAAATCATAGTTCTGGAAGCATTGGTGTAATCGGTTACATGCACCTTACCGCCGGTGAGACGCCAAATGAGGAATGTATCCACGTTGCCAAAAAGCACTTCCCCTTTTTCGGCTCTTTCTCTTACCCCTGGCACATTGTCCAGTATCCACTTAATCTTTGTCCCACTAAAGTAAGCGTCAATGACTAAGCCTGTCTTTTCCTTTATGGGTTTCTCCCATCCTCTTTCCTTAAGTTCATCACAAAACTCTGCGGTTCTACGACACTGCCAAACAATAGCATTGTAAACAGGTTTACCAGTATTTCTGTCCCAAAGAATTGTGGTTTCACGTTGATTGGCTATGCCCAAAGCATCAATGTGTTCGGCAGTAAGTCCCGCTTTTAGAATGGCTTCCTTTGCCACATCTATTTGACTGTTCCAAATGTCCTCCGGATCGTGTTCTACCCAACCAGGCTTTGGAAAAATCTGTGGGAATTCTTTCTGAGCCATGCTTACGATGCATCCATTCTGGTCAAATATCATGGCCCTACTGCTGGTAGTACCTTGATCAAAGGATAAAACATATTTCTTTTGTTCCATAGAATCACACCTCTCCTCCCCATCCGCCTTGGTAAGCAACAAAATGAGAAAAAACCATAATGCACAGCGACTTTCATTGTTGTCACCTTTATTATAGATTACCAATATGCACTGTGTTTCCTTCTTTACGGGCGCTAGACGATACTCGGAATCCCTATGCAGTCTAGCACGGCATATAATGTAGTAAGCAGTAACAGGGAGGTGACCAAAAGCATGGAGGAGGCTTTCTTTAAAGAGGGAAATGATGTGGGTGTTTTGGTCATACACGGCTTTACGGGGTCGCCAGGAAGCATGCGCGACCTAGCTGAGTTCTACGCCGATCAAGGTTTCACTGTCGCTTTGCCAAGACTTGCTGGTCACGGCACAACTCCAGAAGACCTTGAAAAACGTAAATATCAGGAATGGATAGAAGACGTGGAGAAAGCATATCAATGGCTAAAAGAGCACACTAGCAAACGATTTGTGACAGGACTTTCTATGGGTGGTACTTTAACACTCTATATGGGCGAAAAGCACAAAGACATTGCGGGGCTTATAACCATAAATGCAGCAGTACGGATGCCAAATGAGACCTCCATGCTCATACTAGGGTCCTTGGGTATACCAAGATTTGCAAAGGGCGTAGGGAGTGACATCAAGAAAAGCATCAAAGAGCCAGCATATGAGCTTACACCGATACGAGCCACAAGACAGCTTGCTTTACTGCTAAGACTGGTCAGAAACAATATAAAAGATGTCGATCAACCCATACTCATCTTCTCTTCCAAGGAAGATCATGTGGTACCGCCAGAGAACCAAAGATGGATTTACGAAAACGTGAGTTCACAGACTAAAGAGCTTGTAACATTGGAGAACAGCTACCATGTAGCTACAATGGATTACGATTTAGAGCTCATTGAACAAAAAAGTCTGGAGTTCATTCAAAAGTTGCTATGAGTTCCATATTACTTAAATCGCGCAGTCTAGGAGTGCTGCTAATCCATGGATTTACTTCTTCGCCTGAGCAGATGCTTCCTTTTGCCCAAGAGCTGAACAAATATGGTATCACCTGCCTTTTACCAAGATTATCTGGACATGAGAACTTACCCGATAGTTTGGCAAATGTAAAAGCCGAAGATTGGCTACAGGATGCCGAGAAAGGATTCAAACAGCTTAGGACTGAAGTAGAACATGTTGTCATAGCTGGCCACTCCTTGGGCGGAACACTAGCACTTTATTTAGCTCAGCATTATTCAAAAGAAGATGGTTTAGTAGCGGCAGGTGTTATTAATCCAGCGGTAAGACTCACACCTGAGCAAAGACGTGCCATAACGTTTGGGCGCTTTTATGAAAAGAAACTGGACATATCAATGAAGCCCTTCCAAGCTCTGAGAAAAACCATTGACAGTGTAAGAAATGACCTCAAACATGTCAAAGTACCAGTAATCATTTTTGCCTCTTCAGAAGATGAACTCATACCCCACAGCTATCAGCAGTGGCTCTTTGACCGATTAAGAACGACGAAGTTCTTCATAACGCTGCCTCAGGAGGGACATTCGCCTTCCCCTGAGGCAGCTGAAGTCATCATTAAGACCTTCTTAGTTCTAGTGGATACCCTTCTGTAGCCACTTCATCAGTTGGCTGAAGGGAAATTTCATAACGCCAGTGTAACTGGTATCCACGAGCAGGTATGAAGGATTTCCTCTTATGACCACCGTCAGTGATTGCCCCACATCCCACCAAGTGGGAAGCTGCTCCGAGGTTTCCACCTCAGCATCAGATGAAATTTCTTTAAGTTGCACTGGAGCTAACGTGTTTACCAAAACCAGCTTAATGCCATCAGCCGTGACTTCTATGTTCTTCACTGCAGAGATTAAATAACCCGCGTTTTGGCTGATTTGCTGGCCTTCTTCCTTCAGGAGGTTGGGGAAATCACTTATTGCACCAAAGAATGCCTTTTGCTTAAGTTCAACAATTTTACTCTTCTCATTAACTGTCCAAGGTAGCACCCTGTCAGCTATTCCATCATAGCGTTCGTCCAAGAAGCTCATCTCCGGCTTAAGCAGGTCTACTTCCCTAAGGTAGGCATCAATATCTTTGGGAAAGTGCTGAAAGATGTAGGCGAACAAGTACCGTCCGTTGTCCAGCTTTGCCCAATCACTAACCACGTCGTGCCTAAAGGATGAAACTATCTTCTTCTTGGGGCTGAATTTGCTTACAGTTTCACGTACTACATCCCACTGCGTAGTTTTTATCTCAATGTCTACCCAACAGTCATAGTCGTCAGCTAATGATAATGCCTCCTGTAAGGTGCAAACTTGCTGTTTCCCATTGAGTAAGTCTCTGAGCTGATCATAGCTTAACTCTTCCACGCCCACATTTATGCCATGAAGCCTCTTAAGGTTGGGATCGTGAAACAATACAGGGACCCCATCAGTGGTCACCATGACATCCAGCTCAAAACCGTCAGCTCCTGCCTCCAAAGCCTTCGAAAAAGCTTCCAGGGTGTTTTCTGGCCAGAGCAAGGATGACCCCCTGTGCCCCAGAAGTAGAAACTGCTTAGTATTGTCCTTCACACTATACTCCATGGCCATGCTCCAGACTATGCCTATTTACAAAAATGAGTAAGGCCGCCAAAAGCTCCAGTGTTACAGAAACTATGACCATGAGCGTTGGAGAAAAACCATAAATGATGCCCATGATAAAACTTCCAGCGAACCAAGCAAGCCCGTAAACGGTATTGAAAAACCCGTATGCGACGCCCCGCCTCTCTGTGGGAATCATCTCAGCCAAGGCCGCACGCATCACAGACTCTTGAGCTCCCATACCAATGCCCCACAGTACCATGCCAATGACTGGACCCCACCATGCATGCAGTAAGAACGCAAAAGGTGAGAACAGCGCTGCAATTAAAGCTGACACGCCTACCACGCTAACTCCTGCTCGGTCAAACCAGGCGCCAAAAATGAGCGCTGCCAAGGCATCAATGCCCATGGCTAAAGAGTAAAGAAGAGCGATGAACTGCGGCTGAAGTATGCCGTTTTGCTCCAAGTGATACCCAATGAGTGGGTAGTCAATGTAACCCGCGCCTATGAGCGCCACAGCGCCTAAGTAAATCCAAAAACCTTTGGAATAACCCTTTGTCTCTATACCTTTGTAAGCCGGTTCAAATTCCTGTGGCCTTGGATAAAGAAATCTTGCTGTTACCACAAGAATCATAGCAAGTACGGCTGGTATGCCCAAGAACAAGAATGCATCGCTGTAGCCCAGATTACGGGCAAGCACAATGCTCACAAAAACAGGCCCTGCTACGGCACCAATTTGATCCATGGCCTCATGCAAGCCAAATCCAAAACCACGACCCACTTGCTTTGTGGCTTGAGAAAGCATGACGTCACGTGCAGGAGTGCGTAATCCTTTGCCAAGCCTCTCCAAGATGAGTAGCAGCACCGCAACCTGCCAGTTGCCCACAAATGCCAGCAGTGGTATGACCAGTAAGTTTAGTGCATATCCCACAATGGTTAGGAGCCAATATCGGTGAGTTCTATCTGCCCAATAGCCTGAGACCAAGCGGAACGCATAACCCAGCATTTCACCAAAGCCTGCTGCAAAGCCCACCACAGCGCTGCTTGCTCCCAACAGACCCAGATAAGGACCTGTGACGCTGCGGGCTCCTTCGTAGGTAACATCAGCCAGCAGACTTACTAACCCTAAAAGTATTATGAAATAAAAAGCTCCACGCTTTAGGTTCTTACTCTCAGTATTATTCAACTCTATACACCTCCATTCTTCGATTTAGAGTCCACCTTTTTACCCACATATGTTTTAACCATTCAATTTTCTTTGCATTCAAGCACGCGTTAACCAGCACTTAAATCATCTGCAAGCGTTCCAACAGTTTGTTACTAGCATAGGCAATGTGTTCCTTCGTGGATCTTTAACTTCCCGGACACATGCCAACGCCCACTACTTGTGAGCAAGAAATCCTCCTCCTCCTGCTATTAAGCACTACTTAGTAACAATATCACCCTTTCTCACGTTTGAAAGGCAAATAAGTGACAGTAAAAAGAAAATCAATGCATAAGGGAACATGACGTATTTACTTTTTGCCAGATCGGAGATAAAGCCAATAAGTGGTGGAGAAACAATTGATGCAGCTTGGGAAGAGAAGTAATACAAACCGGTAAACGTACCAACCTCGGCAAGAGAGCCCATGTCCACCACCGTGGGTAGCGAATTAATGTTAATCATGGCCCAACCCACACCTGCCGTTGCAAACAGTAAGTTCAACCATAGAGCATTTCTGGTAAACATGATGCCAGTTACCGCAAGAAGCATAAAAAGCAGTCCAAAGGACATGACACGTTTTCTACCAAACTTGTTTGCCAACCATCCAGCGGGTAAAGCAAAGACCATGAAAACCAAGGACATGACGCCAAGATTTAGCTTAGCGAGGTTTTCTGCCACTGTAGGATCCATGCCTGATTCCAAGCTCATGTAGACCACATAGAACGTTTCCACTGCATTGTAAGCGATGAACCACAGGAAAATTGCCAAAAGCATGAACCACAAGTCCTTGTGCTCTTTATTCAGAAGAGAGCCAATGTTCTTCCACCAAGGCGTTTCTTCAGCTTGAGACTTGTAGTAAATGGCATCCCGTGGTTCATTGATGGCCTTATAGACAACAAATGCTGCCACAAGGGTGATTGCAGCCGCAACACCAAAACCCAAAGGGCGGTTCTGGCTGCTTATTCGACCAATACCAAAATACACTAGCAGAGACCCTAAACCGCCCATGAAGTTAATCACACCATTAGCAGGTGAACGCTGTTCAGGTGGCACAATGTCAGGCATGAGTGCAATGACAGGGCCTCTGCTCACTGCAGCCGATATGTTCATGACGATGACAGTAATCATGAAAATGACCAACCCCGTCGTTGATGTACCGAAAAACAAGGGTATCCATGGAACCAATGCAAAAAATATAGCCATGAGCGGCATACCAGTTATGATAAAAGGCATGCGTCTTCCAATTTTGGTGCTGACTTTGTCTGAATAAGCAGCGATAATGGGTATGAGCGTAACTGCAAAGATGTTATCGATATTCATGATCCAGCCAGTGGCAAAGTTGCTCATACCAAATTGACTTTGGAGTATGACAGGCACATCCGCATTGTACAAAGCCCAGATAACCGAAATACCCATAAACCCAAACCCCAGTAGGAAAAGCTTCTTGTAATCGATTTTCATTCCCTTACCTCCTCTGGCCATGTTGAACGTGCCATCTTCACCTCACGTGAACAGCACTATAACATATTCACCCATCCTAAACCTGGATATAGCCTTGCTGAGCAAAAACACAGTATCATAGTAAAAAGACCTCACTGTGCGAAAGAAGAGACGTTCGACTACCAATGATGCATTCACTCGGCATCCTCACAAATCTTTTCGGTTTTTGCAAAAACAATGAAAACAAGAGCAAGGAAAACAAAAACAAGCGTTAGCTCAAAAACAACACTTCGACTTCCCACTAAGTCAGATGCAAATCCTATCAACGGAGCTGATATGAGGTAAGCAATTTGAGAAGCAAATAAGTAGAAAGCCGTAAAAATACCATTTTGTGTTGGTTTAGCCATGTTCATAAGTGCGGGATAAGAATTAATACCGACCATGGCCATGCCAACACCTGCTAAGGCAAAATAACCTCGTGACGTTACCGGGCTTCCAGCGGACATAATACTGAATACTGCAAATCCAGTAAGCAGAAGACCAGGTATCATGATGCGCTTGCTGCCAAATCTTGTTCCAAGCCAGCCCGCGGGAACAGCAAAAAAAGCAAAAGCTGAAGACATAATCCCAAGATTAAGTTTTGCCAACGTTTCAGCGATGGCCTCGGGAAATCCTGACTCCATGGCAACGAATACAACGTAGAAAACCTCTATGCCGCTTACTGCCATAAACCAGAGAAAAACTCCTAACAACTCCAGCCAAAGGTCAGTATATTTCAGGTCCATGACCTTTTGAACCTCATGCCACCAACTACCGCTATTGACCAAAGGCGACACGCGAGGAACTTCCTTTATGTAAGTACCTACCACAGAGGCACAGAGGAGAACTAACGCAGATGCCATAGCGAAACCAGCAAATCTGTTGTAACTACTGATGTGTCCGATACCAAAATAAACCAAAATAGAACCCAAACCGCCCATAAAGTTCAGAAACCCGTAAGCAACAGAGCGTTCCCTTGGTTCAGTGACGTCACACATTAGAGCCATAAATGGTCCCTTAGCTACACCCAGAAAAACATTAGTTAGTATTAGCATGAGTATGAACACCAAAAGTGAATAAGTATTGCTGCCCAGTACCATGGGTATCAACGCACTTAGAGCAAAGAAGAAAGCCATTAATGGCATGGCTGTCAGAAAAAAAGGCAATCGTCTTCCAGTTCTCGTTCGCACGATATCAGAATATGCCGTAACGATCGGCATGAAAGCCACTGCGAAAAAAGCATCAATGTTTATGACCAATCCTGTAGCAAGGTTGCTCAAGCTAAATGTTTCTTCCAACATCACTGGAACATCTGTTTCGTACAAACTCAATATGACCGAAATTCCCATGTAGCCAAAACCCATCAAGAAGTATTTCGCGTAGGTTCCTTTCATGGCATCTACCTAAAAATCGCCCTCTAACGCTGGATAACGTTTACCTGAACAGACCGGGCATTGAGGATTCTCAGCAATCTCCAGTTGACTCCATTGGTTTTGCCAAAGATCGAAAACCATGAGCCTCCTTTCCACTTTATCCAAGGCGCCTGTGAGTACTTTTATGGTCTCGGCAGCCATGAAAGCGGTGACCACACCTAAAATAGGGCTTATTAGCCCTCCTGTGGCGGCTGTAGGTGCGTTAGAAACATCAAGGCTGTCTCCCACTACGTCGCGCAAACATATCTTTTCATCAGGAAGGAACATTTTCGACATGCCATAGGCGCTAGCAACACTACCAAATGCAAAAGGGATGCCATTCTTCTTGGCCACGTCGTTCATTACAAAACGGGCTTGATAATTGTCCGTCCCATCCATGATTACGTCAAAACCCGTAAGAAGACTCTCAGCATTTTGGCCAGTGAGTTTATCTTCCACCGGCTCCAAGGTTACCTCACTGTTAATTCGTCTCAAGTGTGTATAAGCACAGTGCACTTTGGACTTTCCCACATCACCTTCGTCGTACAAAATCTGCCTTTGGAGATTTGATAGCTCGACAACGTCAAAATCAATCAACCTAAGACGACCCACGCCTGCTCTGACTAAGTACTGAGCAATAAAAGTTCCTAAACCGCCCACGCCAACTAAAACAACACTACTTTTTCTAAGCAGCTTCTGGCCTTCCACCCCCAGTGGGGGAAACTTTTCCTGAACCACATACCGTTCGTTCACAATTAGTCCTCCTTAGGAGAGGAGTTCATGCTCATACTATTTCATTTTAGTGGATCTATAATATTTCTATGGCAACAAAGATTGCACATGCGTACCCGGGACAAGGTGCACAGTTTCCTGAAATGGGAAAGTACCTTTCAAGGAAAGCATTGCAAATTGCTACTGAAAGCTTCCAAAAGTTAATAACTGCTTTGGAAAAACAAGATAAAGAAATACTCACAGAAACAGAATTCGTACAGCCTGCTGTTTACCTAGTAGAAGCGTCCCTCATGGAAAAGCTGCCATCTCCATCCCTAGTCTTAGGGCATAGCTCAGGAGAATATGCAGCCTTGGTGGAAGCCAGAGTTTGGGATGTTCGAACTGGATTTGAAATCATAAGAGCTAGGGGCCATTTCAGCGCTTCCTTCGCACCCAAGGGTTTCATGGTGCAAATCCCCTCAAACAGCAGACAACAGGTGCTTGGAGAATTCAAGTCCGTATACTTGGCTGCCATTAACAGCGAAGACCGAGTGGTCGTAGCAGGTGTTGAAGCTGATTGGAAAAAGTTGAAAGAGTTTCTAGAAGAAAACCACGTGGAATACACATTGCTACACGTGTCAGCACCTTTTCACACGCCCTACATGGAAAAAGCCGCACAAAGGCTACGTTCCTTCTTGGAAATCAATCCGGGCAAAATGCCTGCCATATCTGTCTACCTGAACGCCCTAAAACGCGTGGTACAGAGTTATGATGATGTAATCGAAGGTTTAACTCTTGGTCTGACAAAACCTATCAACTGGTTGGAAACCCAAGAGTACCTAAAGAAAAGTGAAATAAGCACATTGGTGGAAGTGTACCCACGCCCCTATTTAAGCAAATTTACCTCCTTTCCAACCTATAACGTGTCGGAGTTCTACCATTTGACTTTGTAACATTTCACCCCCCAGGTGCATCTAATAGTATTGAGGTGATGAAACGTGCAAAAAATGGCTCATCTTTTTCCAGGACAAGGCATACAGAAAGTGGGCATGGGAAAGTACTTCAGTAGAACAGTAGAAAACTTATTAATGGCTGAAGATCCCAAGCTGCTGGAAGTTGCCTGGGTAGGCCCTCAAGAGGAACTAAATAAGACCATTAATGCTCAACCAGCTATAACCTTAATGCAAGTGTCGCTGGCAGAAGACTTAGACAAACCAGATTTGGCTGTGGGACACAGTTTGGGGGAATACGCAGCACTTTGGGAGGCCGGAGTTTGGGATCTGCAATCCTTGTACAAGGTTGTAAAAGCACGTGGATACTACATGCAAGAACTCTGCCCAGATGGGTGGCTAATTGCACTCAGGGACAGAGAATCTGCAGATTTTGTAGTAAACGCATTCAAGGGAAGAGTTTTCTATTCGAACATTAACAGTCAAAGGCAGGTACTTGTGGGAGGTATCATCGAAGATTTGCCCGCAGTAGAAGCTACATTGAAGGAAGAGCGTATTGCCTATAAGAGGATACAAGGAAACAAACCCTTCCACACCCCTTACTTGGAAAAGGCTTCAAAAGCTTTCTACGAATTCCTTCTCACTGTTGAAGGCAAGGACCCCGAATTTGATGTGTACTTGAACATTGCAGACGATGTAGTAACAAACTACGGGGAAATTGTTAAACTCTTGGCAGAATCTCTCGCAAAGCCAGTAGATTGGACAAGAACTGTTGCCTTCTTAGAAAGCAGGAACTTTGACATACTTGTGGAAATCAACTTGGAACCATTGCTGGCCAAACTCACCGGTCAGAAGGTGGTATTAGTTCA
>JAZIGN010000003.1:0-673852 GCA_036679065.1 Coprothermobacterota bacterium
TTTTACCTGCAACAACTTGCCAATCACCCATCCAATATGCTGAAGGTGGCTGAGCAGGGATATGGACTGGGATCTGACCATGCACCCTTCACTTTAAAGGGCATACCTGGTATCATGCCCATTACATGGCCCGACCGCTATTACCATTCCTCCAGAGATTACTTAGATAAAACCGACTGGAACGTGTTCGAAATGATAACAGATGCTGTCGTTATGACCATAAACGCATTGGACAAACCTGAGGAAAATATTGTCAAAGGTTGGGCTCACCACATTTATGGTACCGAACTGGCTAAGAACCCCTCTGGCGCTGAAATATTGGCTTATTTTCTCAACAGCAGGCTAAATACTGATTTTGAAACCAGCTGGCGTCCCAGTCAAGCTGCCTCTCCATTCAAGCCCGTTATGCCACTGCAGAATCGGCAAATATCCAACTTTTTGAAAGCTCGTACTTACAAAGAAAAACAAAACAATCTTGACATTCTACTAGCAGAAACCATCATCCTCAGCAAATCAATGGGTGTACATGATATTGAAGCCGTATTGAAAGCCGAGTTAGGAGTTTTTGACCAAGAGCTGTACCAAGAAGCTACTAAAGAGTTCTTAGAAAAGCTCTAGCCCTCCTTTTTCTCAAAAGTACCAGTACTGCCGCATTCTGGGCATTTTTTAGGTTTGCACTTGCCTTCTTTTTCATAGCCGCAAACGCTGCATTTCCAAATGGCCATACACTACTCACCTCCCATGCTATCTAGAAACATTCTAACTCCGGCTGCGAAATTTTCCCATTTCAGATGCTGTTATGCTGTTAGAATATTGTTTAACTACTATGCTAGGCGTCTATGTGAACACACTCGCTGTCTTGGCTGGTGCTTTTGCAGGCTTGGTTTTCATAAAGCCGCTGCAGACATATCGGCATGTCATAACAGAATCTGTGGGTGTCTTAGTGCTTGCACTGGGGATATACGGCATAAAAGACATGAACAGTCCAGCCATTGTACTCATCTCCCTATTGGTGGGTGGTCTAATTGGTGCAGCCATGGACATTGAAGGGCATTTGGGTCGCCTTACGCAGTCGCTGCAACAAAGGTTTCAAGGACAGCAGATCACTGAAGGCTTTGTCTATGCTACTACGCTCTTTGTGGTAGGTCCAATGACCATAATCGGCAGTATCAATGCTGGACTTATGAAAGATTACAGCATTCTGTTTTTAAAATCGGTGATGGATGGTTTTTCCGCTGCCGCTCTATCAGCCGCCTACGGGATGGGTGTATTTCTAAGCGCTCTCGCAGTGTTGATTGTGCAAGGAGCCATTGCACTGTTCAGTGCGCAATTGTCCTTTTTGCAGTTGCCCATGTATGTAAACGATTTTTCTGCTGTTGGCAACCTTTTGATTGCCATGATAGGGTTAAGAATGTTGGGCATTAAGGAGATAAAGGTGGGAAATTATCTTCCGGCTTTACTTATCCAGATTTTCTTGGCTTGGCTGGTTGCTGCTCTGGTATAATAGTTTAAGTGCTATGAGCTCGAAGAAACCGAAAAAACAACAGCAACAAAGCAAGAAAAACAAATCTAAGCAACAAAAAGGACTGCAATTATGGGCGCGCATTGCCATCGTAGTGTTGGTAATAGCTGCGCTGTTCTTCATATCATATGCACACCTCATACCTTTACTCTTTGCTTCAGAAGATCGCTTACCAGCCAATTACGCTTTGAACCTGAAAATACTAAACGATGTGGAACCAGCAGAGGATGAAGAAAGAAACTATATAAACGTGGACGATGAGAACAAATGTGTGGACATGAGCTACGCCGTTCAAAGAGACAATACTCGCAGCTGGATGCTGTTTCAAGGCGGTTTACCTTCAGAGCTGGGGGTAAAGTACATCCTGAGCAGCGAAACCCAAACCTCAACAGGAGAACAGTGGACACCCGTCACCATGTCCATGTCTAACATAAGAACCAGCGTCGATTTTAGTGCATGTGCATTGGAAAATGGTGGACAGCTCAAAGATACACTGTTAGTAGCAACGGCTGCAGCCAAGGTAGCCACATTCTTTGGAGTATTAGAGGAGTCTGGTGGCACTACTGAAATCGTACTTAATGCACCGCCTCAGGTAACATTTGACTTACCTTCAGTGGTAACACCAACATTCTCTTTCACGGTAACTGCCACTGACGGACCTTACTCTAAGCCCACCAAGATAACTGTTTCTGCATTGATACCGCAGCCAAATGGAACTTACCTTGAAAACAATCTCTACACTACGCCTGAAGATAAAAAGTACGATGGACCTGTGACAGTTTCTGCTCACCTGGAACCAGGGAACTACGTTATACAGGTGGCAGCTAGCGACAACATGTACAACGTCAGAACTGTAACAAAGGAAATCTCTGTGAAATGATTTCCACTGATTTGCACCTGCATTCCCTATGGTCACCAGATGGCCAGGAACCTTTGTCTCACATTTTCTCAGAATGTGCTGCGAAAAATCTGACTCACATAGCCATAACGGATCACTTAGACCTTCACGACCCTTCTGGCGATGAAGGTGTAAAAGACTTGGACAGGTACTTAGCTGACATTGAATACACAGGTCGTAACTTCCCCACTATGGAAATCCTAAAAGGGCTCGAAGCTGGTGTAAACAATGATAATCTTCAGGAAACAGAATCACTTATTGCACCTCATAGGTTTGACGTGATTTTACTCTCCATACACGTCTTTAACAAAATCAATGTGGCGAAACCACTGCCATATCTGGATAGCGTCTCGTTTATAAAAGCATACCTTGAAGAAACACTTTTCTGCGTGACTCACATGGAACAGTATCAAGTCTTAGCACATTTGGATTATCCAGCGCGGTACACAGCTCTTACACTGCAAGACTACGTACAGAATGCCGATTTGGTAGAAGAAGTATTGAGGACACTAATAGAACGAAGAAAAGCCTTAGAACTGAACACAGCTCGTTTAGATAAGTCAGAGAACTTCAAAATCATGCAATGGATTTTACAGCAGTATACAAACTTAGGTGGCTACATGGTTACTGTGGGTAGTGATGCCCATAAGCTGGAAGCCATTGGTAGAAACTTTGATCGTGCTGAGCAATTGCTTAGCTTGGTTGGCTTAGATAAGCTTACCGTTTTTGAGGATACACGTCCGAAGCTTTTTTCTTGGACATCATACTCCGTCAAGCTTCAAGACCCTAACTACTAAGCAAGCAGTTTGCACACGTATTACCAACAAACTTAAGACAAAGCGTTTTTGTTTCGCCATTACGACCTTCGTTCCCAGTCCTCCATAGCACTGCGGTAATAAGCCACGAATTCTTCAACGCTTAGTAAAACACCTTGATAACCCATTGTTTTGCTCAGCTGCGTCACATAAGGAGGCTCTAAATTTGCACTCCTTAGTACGTCCTCTTTTGAGAAAACTTCACGTGCGGGACCATCCAGCAAAAGCTGCCCCTCACTAAGCACAATAACTCTTTGGAAACACTCGCCCACAAAATCCATATCGTGCGTAATGGTGATAACAAGTTTTCCCCTCTGCACCAACTCGTGAACGATACTCCTGATCTTTGCTTTACCCAAGTAATCTTGTGCAATGGTGGGCTCATCAAGAATGACTATGTCCGTGTCCATGGACAATATGGATGCAATGCTCACCAATTTTCTCTCCGATAGACTAAGGTCGTATGGGTTTTCCTCTTTCTTATCTACCAATGAGACAGTTTCCAAAGCCTTGATGGCATTTTTCCTCGCTTCCTCCATGCTTTGACCAATATTTAGTGGACCAAACATGACTTCGTCCAGAACTTTGTTCTTGAATATTTGGTCATTAGGATTCTGGAACACCAGCCCCACAGTTCTAGCCAATTTAGCAGCTGTAGTCTCCTTCGTATTGATACCATTGATAAAAATGTCTCCACTAATCGGTTTAAGGAGTGCCTTTAGGAGCTTGACCAAAGTGGTCTTGCCAGATCCGTTTTGTCCAATGATAGCCACACTGCCATTATTCAAGGAAAAGGTCACATTCTTTAGAACAGGTATTCCTTCTGTGTAAGCAAAGCTTACATTGTCAACTTCTATGAGGTTCACCAATCATTAGCCTCCGCATTTGTTCCAAAGTGACCGGGTACAAACCGGTGTTATTATCCTTTATGCCCAACTTTTTGGCAATAGACGTGAACACAGGTGGTTCCACACCATAACTTTCAAGGTCCGGACGCGAAAATACCTCTTCTGGTACGCCAAAGTCCACTAAATGGCCCTCGTGCAGGAGAATGATCTTGTCGGCATACTGCGCAATCTTCTCCATTTTCTGTTCAACCATGATTATGGTTATGCCTTCTTTGCTCAAACTTTGCACCGCTTTGAAAACTTCCTCAGAGCCTAAAGGGTCCAGCTGTGATGTGGGCTCGTCCAAAACAATAATACTGGGCTTCATGGCGATGATACTTGCTATGGCCAATCGCTGCATTTGGCCACCTGAAAGTTCAAAAGGATTTCTGTCTTTATACGCGTAAAGACCCAACAGTTTTAGCACATAATCAATTCTCTTAACCATCTCTTCGCGCTGGAAACCCAAGTTCTCCAAACCAAAAGCCACTTCCTCATACACCGTAAGTTTTGCAGCTGTGATCTGAGTGAAAGGGTTTTGAAACACTATACCAATATGGCGTGCCAGCTCGCTCACACTACTGCTGAGTACCTCCACGCCATCCACAACCACGCGACCACCGTAGGCACCTTTATAGAAATGAGGTACTAATCCAACCAAAGCTTCACACAAAGTAGATTTCCCAGCAAGGTTCTTGCCGATTATGCCTATGAACTCACCTTGCTCCACTTCAAAACTCACACCGCTGAGTGCCAGACGCTCCGTGGAAGGATAGCGATACTTAAGATTCTCCACCACAACAGCTTTCATACCAGCATAAACCTCGCTGCAATGGACAAAATGAGCACAACAATTAGAGTCCACTGCAGGACTCTATCTAAAGTGGAAGATTCTCTTTCGTAAAGAAACGTTTTCTTGCCAGAGGCACTAAAGCCCCTAACTTCCAGCGCCATGGCGCGTTCTCTGGTTTCCAGAAGAGAGCTCATTACCACTGGGCCAATTAGAGGCAAGAAAGCTTTTAAGCGGGTCCATAAGTTGCCCTCTGTTTCCAATCCCCTGGATCTTTGTGCATCCATGATACTGCCTACTTGCGACATCATTTGGGGTATAACCTGCAATGCCGAACTCAGCACATAACCAAAACGCGGAGATAAACCCCTCTTCACCAGGGACTGAATTAGATCAGACGGTCTGGTAGTAAGAACCAATAACGCGAAGGCAAGTAAAACATCTAAAACCCTTATGCACAGTGTTAAGGCGTAAAGCAGGCCTTCTTTGTAAAAGGTCAGCCCCAAAATGTTAATAGCGGGCGTCTTATTACCAGGCATGAATAAGCCTTGAATGATAACGATGGAAATAAGTATGAGAAAACTGAAGCCCAGAAGTGGCACTACTCTTGCAAACACTCTGGCATATAGAAGCGCCAAGCAACTTAACACAATAAAAGCAGCACCCACCCACCTAAAGGGCAGGATAACGAAGGATATTAAGACTGCAACGAGAATGTACAGAAGCTTGACCATGGGATCAAGCCTCTGCACAAATGTGTTCGTTTCAACATATAAACTTAAAACACGAGCCATGATACATCAAAAATCAGTCAAGCTTCTCCAAAGCCTCTTCTCCTTCATACATCTGGACCAACCGCTTAGGCAAGCTGGCAAAGATTAGAAAAGCGATGATTACAGTAGCCACCTTATCAGGCAAATCCACCACTAGCTCATCCAAGAAGGAGGAAAGCCAAACAGGGACACCATGTGCGATGAGATAGGCATACAGAGCATCTCCCCACACGTTTCCCGTTTGTCCACCCCAAAATATGACGTTTAGCGGAGTGGAAACCACGGCCGCCACCAGCGCCACCACCAAGCCGACTACTACAGCTCTCCACAAATTATTAATACGTCCCTTGTAAGCCATAATACCCACGGTAAGACCAATAGCAACACTTGTAAGAGCGTAAACGAAAGAAATTGGATCCATGGTTAGTCCATAAATGATGTTGTTGATTGCTCCAGATATGGAACCCACAATCGGACCAGAAAGCATACTAGCAATTACAGTTCCAATAGAGTCAAGCCACAATGGAAGCTTGAGAAGTTGTGCAAACAACTTCCCCACATAGTTAATACCTACGGCAACGGGTATAAGCACCAAAACTGGCGTGGAAAAACTAATTGACCACATGCTTTTCTTGCTCATGATACGTAATCCACCTCCTATTCCTGTACCCATTATAGACGTGAAAGGTCTTTAACAAGCATTAACGAGTGAAGTCCCCCTTGGGCGACAGCACAAAGTGCCTAATTGCCCAAGCCACTCCTCCTTCATTGTTGCTCTTGGTTACTGCCTTAGCAAATTTCTTAACCTCTTCTACGGCGTTTCCCATGGCAACAGGGAAACCCACCAGCGGCATTATATCGATGTCATTATAAGCATCCCCTATAAACATAACCTCCTCAGGACTCACACCAAAGTGCTGACAAAGGTAGTTTAAAGCCTCACCTTTTCCAACCTTCGGTCCGAAAATCTCGTAGAAAGCTTCATCTTCCCTTGTGAGGGATTTAATAACAGTAAAGTTGTCACCGTCGCCTAACTGCCGCAGAACCCGGAGAATTCTATCTTCGTTCCCAAGTAAAGCCACTTCTGCTACCTCGCCCGAGATGAAGCTTGTAACATCTTCTACCCTGTCTAACCTAACAGCATTTCTCTTTAGATACATGCTGAAGGGACCATCATAATCTTGGTCAATGAGCATGTCTTTCTGCATGAGAAAATCTCTGTACAGTATGTAGAAAGTACCTTCTTGGCGGCAAAGATGAATTACACGCTTAGCCACATCACCGGTCAGGCCCACCTTTCTGATAACCTCACCTGAGTAGGGTCTATAAATGAAGGCACCGTTTTGAAGCACCACTGGCACATCCAGCTGTAACTTGTCAATAATCTCCTTAGCAGCACCATAGTTACGGCCGGTGACAAGCGTAACAAGTACACCGCTTTGCAGCGCCTCTTTTATGGCTTCCTCATTCTCAGCTGGAAGCGTTTTATCGTCTCGGACCAATGTTCCATCAATGTCAATGAGTACAAGCTTAATCAAGGACTTTTCACCTCCTTTTGATTGTAACATCACCCCAAAAACGTCTTTTCAAGCAAAGTAAAAACAATGGAAACCAAAACTTTTGAACACGATGGAGTATTTACTTGAGCACTTTGCTGGTGCACAATTATATAGACAAGGGCCAAAAACGCAGACAGGGCTGGACAAATATAGGAGGTGTCTTTTATAACTTGGAACAACATAGCACTAGCGGCTACTATTTAATAACATTTCCTTCTGTTCACCACGCTATGGCTTTCGAAGACAAAGCAAGAAATGGCCCTTTAGTATTCCAGCTGATTCCCGTGCCCAGAGAGATTAGCTCCAGCTGCGGGGTAGCAGCCAAGGTACAGCATATCACGAAGGAAGAACTTCTACAGCTACTTAGGGAATACAATCTCTCCTTTTCAGGAGTTTACTTTTATGCCGACGACGGCTTTTCTAAGCCACAGCGCGTACTTTAAGCCAAAACCCTGGTATCTCCAGACCTTTTTGTTACCCTAACTGCGTCAAAATACTCAAGTAGGGCTAATGCATCCCGTCGGCTGACGCCAAGCATATCCCTAAAGGCCCCAAGAGTGATCTGCCCGTGCTCTTTTAAGTAATCCACCAAAAGCGCTTTTGCCTCTTCCACTGCAGCTCCCGCGAGATATTCTCCACTGGGCAGTTTGACCACATCTCCTGTCTTGACCAAGAAGTGAAGTACTGGCGCCTCTGATGTAGATTTCAGAATTTCTTCTTCCTTAAGAGGCTTGAAGTGTGACACTGAAAGCTCTTTTAAGATGCGTTCTCTTATCTGCTGGTCCTTTGGAGAAAGCGTGGCAGTAAAGCCTTTCAACCAAACTACTTGTTCCCTAGCTTGGATCAACCCATCTTGTTCCATGAGCCAAAGCATTACATCAAACTGCTTGCTCTTGGCTTCCCTGAGCACCTTTTCTTTAAGCTCCTCTTTGGGCATACCATCCTTTAGAGGAAACCGTTTGTGGTAATCTTCAAGGAGCCTTCTCACTTCCTCTTTAAGCTTCTCATAGCGCTGTTTGTGGTACACATATGCACCAGTCCCGTAGTGTACTTTGACTAAGTTCTCCGACGCAGCCAAGACTTCCTCAACCACACCAAACTTCTTAGCAAGCTCATCTAGTGTCCAAGCCACACCACTCTCGTATATGGCTTTTTCTACCTGGAACGTCTTGCCTTTGTGTTCTATGTTTTGAAGTTCATCGATAATCTGGTCTTTGTAACGCTTATGCTTGCGCGCATTGGGAACTAAGACCACACCGCCTCCTATGGTTTCCATGGGAGAGTAGCTGCGAAGGACAAATCGATCACCATAAAGCACACATACAAACGACTCCAGCTGCATCTGGGCATAGCAGCTTTCACCAGCACTGAGTTCGTCCCTGTCTAGGAGTACAACCCTGCCCATGACCTCAGAGGCACCCACATAGAACCTTATCCGGGACCTATTCTTAAGTGGTTTTACATTGTTCAGCAGGATGAGCTTGACATCCAAAACGCGAGACGGTACCAATGCGCCCTTGGGGGCAATAACATCACCACGGTCCAACTCTTCCACTTTTACGTTGGACAAGTTCACAGCAGTACGTTGACCTGCATAAGCAGCTTCCACGGGCTCTCCGTAAACTTGTATGGACCGTACCCGAGAGCTAAGCATCTTGGGATAAACAACTACCTCGTCGCCCACCTTCAGAGTGCCAGAAATCATGGTGCCAGTAACCACAGTTCCGTGACCTTGCACAGTGAACACGCGGTCAATGGGCATCCTGAAAATACCATCATGGCTACGCTCTTCAATGGACTGAGCAAGGTTATCCAGCTCTGCTACAAGTTTGTCTAAACCCTTGCCAGTAGTGGAGGAAACAGGCACGAAAGGTGCATTTTCCAGCACAGTTCCTTTGAGCGCTTCTCTAACTTCTTCCTCAACTAATGTTAGCCACTCGTCATCCACTAAATCGCATTTTGTGAGAACAACAATACCCTTTTTTACATCCAATAAAGAGATGATCTGCAGATGTTCTTCCGTTTGTGGCATGATACCTTCATCAGCCGCTATAACCATCATAACAATGTCGATACCGTGGGCACCCGCCAGCATGTTCTTGATGAATTTCTCATGACCTGGAACATCGATAATTCCAGCCCTTATACCAGAAGGTAGATCCAAATAGGCAAAGCCTAAGTCCGTGGTCATACCACGTAGTTTTTCTTCTTTGAGCCTGTCAGTGTCTTTACCTGTGAGAGCTTTTATGAGTGTGGTTTTTCCGTGGTCGATGTGACCAGCTGTACCAATAATTACATTTTTCATACGCAGGAAACAATGTCTTGAAGGGCATCAAAAATGACCTGAAAATCTTCGTCCAGCAGTGTGCGCACATCCAAGATAACCTTGTTCTCCACTATGCGCGATATGATGGGTATGTCCCGCTGGCGCAGTCTACGTTCCAGCTCCACTTCGCTCATGGAACCGACTTCCACTGACACACCGAAAGAAGGCAGTTGCTGGCCTGGTAACGAACCGCCACCAGGAGCTGAATTTACCTGTACTACGCAGCAGTTAACGTCCTTAATAGTACTCAGCATGTCATTTAAGCGATTTGCTCTTTCTTCAAGCTGTTCCATGGGCATGGCCATCATGTGTAGGGTGGGAATCATTTCCATGGGATTACCATCTCTGTAAATACGTAGCGTACCTTCTAGCATAGTGAGGCACAGTTTATCCACCCTTAACGCACGAGTAAGTGGATTCTTCTTCATGGCATCAATAAAGGCTTTTTTGCCCACGATGATGCCGGCTTGTGGCCCGCCTAGTAGCTTGTCACCACTAAAAGTGACGATGTCCACACCTGCATTGACTACTTCTTGGACGGTGGGCTCATGGTCTATCCCCTGCAGCGCTAAGTCCACCATAACACCACTACCTAAATCCATCATGGTAGGTACATTATGACTTTTACCTATGCGAGCTAACGTTCCCACGTCCACTTCCTGTGTAAAGCCAATGATGCGGTAATTACTGGTATGGGCCTTAAACAGTAGCCCCGTGTTTTCGCCAATGGCACCAGTGTAGTCTTCTACACGGGTGCGGTTAGTTGTGCCCACTTCTTTGAGAATGGCACCACTTTGTGTCATGACATCGGGGATGCGAAAAGACCCACCTATTTCAATGAGTTCACCTCGAGAAACAATAACCTCTTTACCCTTTGCCAGAGTATTGAGCGCCAGCAAAACTGCTGCAGCATTGTTGTTAACAACTAAGGCTCCTTCCACTCCCAGTAATTCCCTAAGTAAACCTTCTACGTGCACATACCGAGAACCGCGTTCGCCTTCCTCAACATCGTACTCCAGCGTATTGTAGTGAAAGGCAACTTCTTTTAGCTGCTGTTCTAGTGAAGAAGGCAAGAGAGATCTACCGAGATTAGTATGAACGATAATACCAGTGCCGTTTACCACTCGCCTAAGGCTGCGCAAATCAAGCTCATGCAGAAGTTTGCTCAAATCATCAACCATAGCGTCTGTGTCCACAGAATGTATCTTTCCTTCGCTGATGCCCTGACGCCACTTGTCTAGCACTACGCGCACCGCGTTCACCAAGGAACTGTGACTGCGCGTTTCTGCAAACTTGACCACTTGTGGAAGTTTCAAAAACTCATCAACTGAAGGAAGTAACCGAAAGAGGTTTTGGCTGTCAGTGTTCTCTTTTTCTGTCGCCATATACTCTTATTATTACACAGAAGAAGAACACAAAAGCGCTGTTAACGCCCCTTAGTAAGCCCTAAATTACTTTGATGTCCACATCTTCACGTGCTATGACATGACCAACGATGTGGGCCTCAATATGAAATTTCTCCTTAAGTTCGGAAACAAAAGTGGCCGCTTTGTCCTCTGCCATGGCGATGAGTAACCCACCAGACGTTTGAGGGTCGAAGAGTAGATCAGTCATGGCATCCTCTTGGCAAGTGAATGCCACCTTTCCTTTTAGGTAATCCTTGTTTCTATAAGCACCAGCAGGTATGAGACCCATCTGTGCCAGCTCCACAGCGCCCTCAATGATTGGCACAGCATTCCTGTGAATTACCAGCGTGATTCCGCTGCCTGCTGCCATTTCATAGGCATGGCCAAGGAATCCAAAACCTGTTATGTCGGTGCAAGCGCTTGCTTGAAGCTCCACCATAAGCCTAGAGGCTTCTTTGTTCAAGGCTTTCATTACCTGCACTGCTCGAGCAGCCACTTCCGGCGGGCATAGATCACCCTTAATGGCAGTATTGATAACCCCTGTGCCCAATGGTTTGGTTAGAACCAAAACATCGCCCACTCTTGCCGTACTGTTTCTTACGATGACATGTGGCTTAACGTAACCTATTACGCTAAGACCGTACTTGGGTTCATCGTCATCAATGGAATGCCCGCCAGTAACCACAGCTCCAGCTTCCTTTACTTTGTCCCATCCACCCTTCAGTGTTCGCTCCAAAAGGTCCATGTAACAACTGGGCCAGCACACCACGTTCAATGCAAACATGGGTTCACCACCCATGGCGTAAATGTCGCTAAGAGCATTAGCAGCAGCTATTTGTCCAAAATCATAAGGATCATCCACCACCGGCGTAAAAAAGTCCAACGTGTGTATGACTGCCATGCCTTCAGGTATTCGGTAGACTGCAGCATCCTCATTGGTTCCCAAACCCACTAAAAGATTCTCTTCCCGCTGTTCTTCATTTTCAAACTGGTGCAGTACCTGCGCCAGGGCCTGAGGGCCAATTTTTGCCCCTCAGCCAGAAGCCTTCGTCATCTGGGTTAATCTGATACCTTCTTCCATGTCGCGGTACTGCACCTCCTCCCTATCAAATATGTATCTTTCAAAAAAAGCTTTCTTATTGCATTGCCTCCTGCAAAAGCTTCATGGCTTCTTCCAAATCTTCTTCACTAACCCTGATTACTGGACCGGTGCAGCCCATTCCGCTCTCAGCGTAGATCCCATGAGACCAAAGTAGCTTAACCATGTCCTCCAGCTCCAACACGTCAATCCCTGATATCTCCTCTGCTACGGGCTTCGGATCAGGCATTTTTACTTCTTGCAACTCCGCTGCAGGAGCCTTTTCCTTTTTGCTAAGTACATCCTTCCAACCTATGCGGTTTAGCATTTCAAATTCCTGACGCGCAACCTCCTTAAGGTTGCCTTTTACCAGGTCGGCTGCAAACTTTATGGCATTGGCGGCCACAGGCGCACCTGAAGCTCTGGATAAAATCATGATGATGCGATCATATCCTTCACCAATGCCAGGGCCGTAACCAAACCCGATGGATTCATAGTCTCCACCTGTAGTAAACGCAGACAATATCTTAACCAGCAGATTGCCCGTAAGCGTGTCTGTAACCATGACGTCACAGGAAGCAGCCAGCAAATCGTTCCCACGCATAACCACACCGCCATCTTCCCTGAGTGACTGAGCGAATTTTATGGGATAGCCCCTTTCCTTAAGCTGATTAAGTACTCTTTCCACTTGCCTTGCGCCATCCACATTCAATATGCCCACAGTGGGTTCCTTTATCCCCAAAGCTTTTGCCACAATGTTGCCATAAACAGCGTTCTTCACCATGGCTTCCACACGATCCGCAGCTGCAGTACCCGTAGTGGTCGCCAGCAATATCTCTTTGCCTTTGGCTGGCGTTATGAGCCTTCCCACTGTGGAAACACCCAGTGGAAAATTGTAGTGCATGGTCACACAAGCATCAATTTCATGCTTGTCCAGAAGCTCTTCCATGAGGCAGTGGCACCCTTCCAACGTCTCGGCTTCATAGCAATGCAGAGAACTGTTACCTTTTGCCCCGATGAGTACCACTTCCACATCGTCATAGAGTTTTTGAGCAAGTTCAGCTCCGCGGATAATTTCCTCAGTACCGTGCTCACTGCCCAGTGTGGTAATACCCACTCGTACTTTCTTTCTGTATTCGCCTTTTTCCAAGAAATCGGCTACCTGTTCCAAAATGTCGGCCATTAAGTTTCTGTCCATGGTCCTTTTACACCTCTTCGTTCCTGAGACGGTTAGCCACGTCTCGGAGAACATCTGCCAGTAGTTTACGTAGCTGTTCCTCCTCACCTGCTTTCACTTCAGCGGGCTTCTCTTCCTCTTTGCCCTTGTTGTTCTCAATGAGGAAGGAAACACCATCGAACTGGTTTGTCATGCGACTAAGGAACAAGCTCCCCTTCCCAATAACCATGACCCGAGAAAGCTTGCCTTCCAGTATCTTTTCTCGAGCATAGCCCATGATAGGCACACCAGAAGGAATGTGGCCCTGAGTAGGTGCAAACCCGGGCATGCCGTGCTTTCTTATGAAATCATCCATGTTTTCTTTAGTAATTTCGCCGCGTTTTACAGCCAGTGCTGCAATCATTTTGTAGTTGGACTTTGGAACGTCGCCAGCGCCAGCTGGCTCTGTGACCTCCGGGTTCTGCATTTCAGGAGCGTACTTGTCCACATCCTGTAAATTCAGTCCCAGCTTCTCCAATGGTTTCACCGTTAATGCCCCCATGACCTGCTGTGGCGACGAACCCGTACCCACAGTATGGACGCCAATGCTGTCCAGACGTATCTCGGGGCTTACACCATCGTTCTCTGAGATGAGCACAGCAAATCCACCCAAAACATCCTCCAGCAGTGGAACACCCTTCTTTACATGTTCCTTAGCGTTCATACCCAGTTTCGCTGTGGCGCCTCCTGCAACCACTGCCACGTTTTTAAATACCCCTGAGGCCACCATGGATGCTGCATGAAGGATGGCATGAGCTGGGCCTGCACAGAAACCCCGTACATCGGAACCTGTAGCATTCACAGTGCCCACAATTTCACCGATAGCTTTGGCAAAATTGCCTCCACCTCTCTGGTTCATATCGCCGCAAGCTTCTTCAGAGCACTCAATGATGTATTCAATAGCACCCGGATCCATGTTCGTATTCCTTAGCAGATGTTTCAAAGCCAGAATCGCAGATGCCTTAGTTGCCAAGTTCTCAAGCATGACATGCGCTGCCAATGTTTCATCCATTTCGTGAGCCTTTCTTACACACCCTACCACTTTTCCATCCAGCTTTAGCGGAATCCCTTCGTCTTCTATGTGTTTCTCAATCTCAGCTAAGGGCTTTCCTTTGAGCTTACTAAGGTCTTTTTCGTCCAGCAAGGGATGTTTAGAGAGCTTTTCTTTAATCTGCTGCGCAAAGGACTCCTCCAGCCAAACCAAGTCAAAAACGTCAGCTATTTGCATGAGCCCATAGAACTCATCTTCGGGCATGATTTCTCCGAACTTGCCAAATCTTTTTGCCTCTGTCAAATGCTCGTACCACGGTTGAGGAATGTTTTCAAGCTCTTCAGGATCCATGTTTCCAATGAAAACTTGGTTCGGTGGGTAACCTACACACTGTTCGTAGCTTCGTACAAACTCAGGGGCTCTTTGAAGAAACTCGGTGTTCTTGTTCTCCGCTTTCTCCAACGTGAATGTGGTTCCTGCTTCAGTCATAATGTTTGGTGTGTGTACCAGCACAAAACTTGTACCCTTGACTACGGGTTTCATCGCACAAACTCCCTTCCTTGCAGTGTTTTTTCTTTAGAAGTGCTCAAAAAAATAACCTTTCTCCTTTTTTCCTCGTATGCAACCACTCTTCATGTGTATGAAACTATCGCATGCACACATCAATAAGAAGGGGCGGTTCTCCCACAGGTGAGCCGCCCCTTTAATCTTCTTACTGCCACTCAAAAACCGTCTGGGTATCAATATCTGTCTGCAACGCTTCCAAAGCCTTTTCGAGAATCTTCCTTCTTAAGGCTTTTTCGTCTTCTTTGGACAACTCTGGGTTCCCCAGTGGGTGAGGAATGGCCACCGCAGGCACTATTCTGTTAGCTCCTACGGTCTTGGAAATTGGCACAATGGTACAAATATGAACCGTGGGCAATCCTGCCCTCTCTAACTCTTTTACCATCGTTGCACCGCAACGAGTACAAGTCCCTCAGGTTGAGGTGAGTATGACAGCCTGCACTCCTGCATCTTTGAGTTCCTTTGCAATGGCCTGACCATACTGCTGAGCCTTGGCAACCGGGGTACCGTTGCCTACTGTGGCGTAGTAGTACCTGTGAAGTTTGCCGATCTTCCCTTCCTTTTCCAGCTCTCTCATCACATCCACAGGCAATACCCTGTTGGGATCTTCGTTGGCATACACAGGGTCGTACCCACCGTGAGCTGTCTGGTGAGTTTCCGGACTAAGTGCCTGAATGCCTTCCAAGTCATACTTCCCAAACTTACTTGCACTGGAAGACTCAATGTGGTCAGGATTACCTTTAGGCACAATACCACCAGAAGTTACTAAAGCCACTAGTGCTTTACTCAAGTCCTTCACGGCAGGAGCTGGTGGTACACGATCGAACTCCGGCATAGGCAGTTCCGTTGTGTAAGGTTCTCCCTTAAGCTTCTTAACAAGCATGTCCACTGCACGCTTGGAACCACGTTCCTGAGCAAAATAGTTCTTCCTAATGCCCCTGGGAATGTAGCCCTCTTCCTCGGGAGTCCCAATTTCCTCTTTGTTAACCATTTTTAGAGCCAGCTTTACCATCTTTGTTATGGCATCTTTCATCTGCGCAGCTGAATCACCGGTCTTTACCACGTAAACGTCTTTCTTGCATAAATCCACACCGGGGTTCTCGGGATACATTCCAGTCACCACGGGAATGCCGAACTTCTCCTGCACAGCTTTACACACTGTGGCACATGCGATTCCGTAGCGCCCAGCAAAGAATGCAGGACCAGCCACAAACAGGTCAGGCTGATACTGTTCCACCATACGAAGGACTTCTGCTAAGGCTTCGTCCACGTGCTCGTTGAAATAAGAGTCTCCGCATATGATGGTAGCAACTACCTTTCCCTGATCGCCCAGTGCTTGCTGCAAAGCCAATCCTGGGCCTACTGGTCCTTCTTTAACCAGAGGTGGAGTATCTGCCTTGTCTTCGCCACCTATTTGCCCAAAGAACTGGTTTATGTAATGTACTACTTTTAACATTCCATCACCTCCTCATGAACAGCACAGCATCTGAAATAGTTTCTCCACGTTCACAACGTGTTTCCATTAGAATTTGCTGTACTGCTCCCTTATGGACTTAACCGCATTGGTTATTGCGTCCACATCTAAAACCATTTCTACGATACCTACTTGCTCCTCATAAACCTGTGGATCTATTTCCTGTTTGATCTCCGGTTCAATAATGTGGTAAACGGGGAGTCCCAAAGCAACACCAGCTAGCGGACCAGCAAAGCTGGGGTCACCGTTGGTAACGGTTTCAGCAAAAATGGATGCTCCATCTGGGTCACTGTTGCCCAAGATCACGACAACATTTTCAGGTCCGTACTTCTCGGCTATTTCTTTTATACGACCTTGAACCTCAAGGTCCATTGCGCCTGCGGCTGTTCAAACAGAGCATTCTGTAGTAGAAAATACTACTTCTGCTCCTGCTGTTTTAATGCACTCTTCAATGGCGGGGCCCGGAACGCCGTCCCTTTCGCCTACAATGATGACTTTCTTTCCTTCTAACATGGGCTTACTCCCTCCTTATTTGTGATCTAGTACCCTTTTGCTGCCAATGTGCCAAATCCTACTTCTGAAGTAGAGGCTGTTATGGCTTGAAGCTCCACTGTTATGCTGCCGTCAGGAGCCAGAGCTCCTTCGAAACCGCCCGCGATGACATTGGCAGCCTTAGGATCGCCTATGACTTTCTTCATAGGTGGCAAGTGAACGATTTCGTTTGCGTTACCCACGGATACCACCGCATCAGCGGTTTTGTCCACGTCGGCCAAAGACTGCGACTGCCCGTCTCGGCCTGCGTATTCGTCGGTGACAAGCACCGTCTTTATCCCTTTTTCGGAAATCTTCTTGCAGTTCATGATGAGGTCCGTATCAGGATTTCCAAAACCTTCCTCATTAATGATTACTGCATCCAGACCCAAGTACTCCACTAGTTTTGCTGTGTAGTCAGAAGAACGCTCCTTATCAGCTAACGTGACGTTTTCGTTAGTAATGATGACGCCAACAAAGTTGTAGTCCTTACCGTGGCGCTCATACAAATCTTCAATGATGGGATTGTTCTGGTGGACATACGTTGGATTCTTGTCACAAGCAGAAACACAGTTACCACTAACAATGGCACCATCCATGGGCTCTGTGGGATACATAAATGTGGGAAGAATCCTCTTCGCGTCCACACCGTACACGTACGTATCATGCAGCAAGCCTTGGCTCTGCAATTGATATACGTACCCTACTCTGGGCAGATCAGGATACTGCTTTACACTTTCAAACAAAGGTAGTGCCTCATAAACCTTAACTTCATCAGGTTCTACATTTCTCCCGGCTTCTCCGATCAGGGCTGCAGCTCTAAGTCCTGCTAGCCTCACTACTTCTTCGTGCTCATGCTTTGGCAACCCCTCCACGGGCTCGCACACCACAACAATGTTCAACGTCTTGGAAAAAGGAGTGTATTTGGCTCCTTCTCCCGACATGTCGATGATGCCTTCCTGGAAGCCCACAATGGTTCCAGTAGTAACCACGGCTGTGTTCTTCAGCACGTGAGTGCGCCCACTGCCAACAGTGTTGACCTTACTGATGAACCCCGGGAACACACCACCCGGTCCACTGACTTTGACACGAGGTTCAATAACGTCTTTTACCGGGATGATTCTGACCTCCTCACCAGGTTTAGCCAAATCAATGTCCACCTTGGCTAAGCGAGGATCCTGCATGAGGGCTTCAATAATGGCTTCCTTGTTAACATGGAGCACACCATCGACCACTTTGGTTTCGTTGGAAAAAATCACATCTTTGATGAAGATGTTACCGAGTTCAAGTTTCACGCTGTCACCCCCTTCTCCGCTTATAAGTACTTGTTGATCATTTCCTCGATTTTATCAACGGTTACATCCTGTGTAATCTCGTCCACCTTTTCGCCGTTTTTGTACAGCTGGAATGTGGGCAAGCTCATCACCTTTAAACTCCAGCAGAAGCGCCTGTCTTTAGCAGCATCGACCTTTGCAAACTTCACTTTATCTGCGTATTTCTTCTCCAGTTCCTCTACCTCGGGCATAAGAGCCATGCACTTCTCGCACTTCTCACTCCAAAAGTCCACCAACACCAATTTGTCGGTTTCGCTTTTTACTTCCTGTTCGAAGTTTTGAGCTGTTACCTCAACCATGTTTGTCACCTCCTTAGTCAGAGAAGTTCTCGTCCACGTATCTTTCTGCTGCCACTGCGGCTTGTGCACCATCAGCAGCAGCTGTTACCACCTGCCTGAGCCATTTAACCCTACAATCACCAGCAGCAAAAACACCTGGTACATCGGTACGCATGTACTCATCAGTCTTTATGTAGCCCTTTTCATCCATGTCCACCAGGCCCTTGAAAAGCTCCGTGTCAGGCTTCATGCCAGCAAACACAAACACACCCTGAACCTGTAGCTCCGTTCTTTCGCCGGTTTGCGTATCTTTAAGCACAACCTTTTCTACGAGATCTTCTCCCTCAATGCTTTCCACAGCTGTGTGGGTGAGAATCTTTACCTTAGGGTTGTTCGCAGCTCGTTCTTGAAGTATTTTTGAAGCCCTGAGTTCGGGGAGCATCTCCACAATGGTTACGCTGTTACAATACTTTGTCAAATACAAACCCTCCTGCAACCCAGAGTCACCTCCACCGATGACTACAACATCCAAATCGGTGAAGAAATCGGCATCGCAAGTGGCACAGTAGGAAACACCTTTGCCGGTAAACTTCTCTTCGCCAGGAATGCCCAGCCTGATGTGGGAAGCTCCTGGAGCCAAAATGACTGTTTTCCCTTCATACGTACCCTTGTTGGTAACTACTTTCTTCACTTTCCCGCTTAGATCCACAGACTTCACTTCTTCGTGCTTTATGACAGCGCCAAAATACTCAGCCTGCTCACGCATTCTAGCGGTAATCTTGGGTCCTGTGGGATCCTCTACGGAACCTGGATAGTTCTCCAAACCCCAGGTAAGTGCAGCTTGACCCCCCACTTGCTTTTTTTCAAAAACTATGGTGCTAAGCCTTGCTCTTCCGGCGTAGATAGCAGCCGACAAACCCGCTGGCCCCGCACCAATGATTAAGCAATCGTACAAATCGGGCATTTTGTCACCTCACAGATGAGATTTATTGTTCTTTTCGTCGCGATTCACTTTAAGATAATTTTATCATTTTTTCACACTGGATGTATGCAATCACAAAACACCATGCTCAGGACCAAACGCATATATGCAACGTAAAAAGGCCAGCGCTTACTCAGGGCGCCAGCCTTTTTAGTTTTGAGTACTTCACAGTTAAGCCCAACTACGCGCTACGGTCTCACTGGGCAATTACCTCTACTGGTCTCGCACTGGGCTTAAGCATCACTATGAGTAATGCAGATACAATGGTGCCAGCCAATATGGAAACAATGTACATGGGTAGATTGGTAATAACGCCGGGTATGAAGAACACAAAGACGCCACCGTGAGGTGCCATGAGTTGGCAACCAAATGCCATGGAAAGAGCCCCTGTAACAGCTGATCCTGCCATTATTGAAGGGATAACCCTTAAAGGATCTGCAGCGGCAAACGGGATAGCCCCTTCAGTAATGAAACTGGCACCCAGGATCCAAGCCACCTTTCCTGCTTCTATTTCTTCCCGTGTGAATTTATTCTTAGCCAGAACCGTGGCTAGTGCCAAAGCCAAGGGTGGCGTCATACCAGCTGCCATGACTGCAGCCATGGGTGTATAGATTTGAGAACCCAGCAGCCCCACAGCAAAGGTGTAGGCTGCCTTGTTCACCGGTCCACCCATATCTAAAGCCATCATGAGACCAAGCACCAAACCTAGAACCACAGCATTCACTTCACTCATGCCAGTGAGCCAATTAGTTAGCGCGTTCATGAGGCTGGCAACAGGCGTTCCAATCACATAGATCATAAGCAAGCCCACAGCTGCTGTGGAAAGTAAGGGAAGTACCAAGACTGGCATTAGTCCCTGCAATGACTTAGGAAGTTTTATAACGGTTTTGAGCCACTGTGTGATGTAGCCTGCCAAAAACCCAGCGACAATACCGCCTAAGAATCCGGCGCCCAACGATGTAGCAAGCATACCACCAATCATACCGGGGGCCAAACCAGGCCTATCAGCTATGGAGTAGGAAATGTAGCCCGCCAAGATCGGCACCATCAATGCAAAAGCAGTACCGCCACCAATCTTCATAAGTGCCCAGGCAAAACTACCCTCCACATCAGCTGCATGAATGCCGAAAGCGAAGGACAGGGCAATAAGTATGCCACCTGCCACCACAAAGGGAAGCATGTAGGACACACCCGTCATTAGGTGCTTGTACACACCTGTTCTGGCTTCGGATTTTTCCTCTTTTGTCTTTTGAACTTGCTGAACGTAATCCATTTGTGCTGGTTTTTCCAATTTCATGGCACGTTCTATAACAGCCTTTCCATTTTTTATGGCATCTTGAATGGGCACTTCTAAAATGGGTTTTCCAGCAAATCTGTCTTTAGGTACTTGCGTGGCAGCAGCGATGATGACCACATCAGCACCGGCGATATCTTCTGGGGTTAAAGCGTTTTCCGCACCCACAGAACCCTCTGTTTCAACCTTTATTTCCACACCCAATTCCCTTGCAGCCTTTTCCAAACTTTCTGCAGCCATGTAAGTATGGGCAATCCCGGTTGGACAAGCTGTCACAGCTACCATCTTCATAATTTCTTGCACCTCCCACTAATTTTCCTTTGCTTTCGTTACCCTTCTAACCTTTATCGCTTTTGTTTTCAATCCTCACAATCTGAAACGCGTTGACCACCTCCTCTGGCGTGGAAGCTCGCATCAGAACTTCTCTCACCTCCTCATGCATTAACGCTCTGGACAACATGCTGAGAATGTTCAAATGCTCTTTATCAGACTTCTCAGGTACGGCAATGAGAAAGACAAGGTAGACCGGCTCCCCATCGAAAGAGTCGAACTCGATGCCTTTGCTGGATTTACCAAAAGCCACTACAGGCTGCTTCACCAGAGAGCTTTTGGCGTGAGGTATGCCCACACCCATACCAATACCCGTGGAGTACTCTGCCTCTCTTGCCATGGTGGCCTCAACCAAACCCTGCAAATCCTCAACATAACCGTGTTCCCACATCAGCTGAGCAAGTTCCAAGATGGCTTGTTTCTTTTCATGCGCCTCCATGTCGAACTTCATGAGTTCTGGTTTTAGTACCTCTGAAATGTCCACCTTTACACCCACCTCTCCACTTTTATTTGTTTCGAAAACTCCTCCAGTCTGTCAAAGTCGTCCACAATTTGACAGGCTGATACGGCAGCCCCAAAAGCTGCCAACTTTTCCGCCTGCAATCCTTTGCTCATACCATGGATAAAACCAGCTACCATAGCGTCTCCTGCGCCCACGGTGTTTTTAACCTCCAGCTTGAGCGGGTAAACCCTATAAATGCCTTCTCGAGAAACGTAAATGCTGCCTTCACTTCCCATGGACACAACCACCACTGATATACCAGATGAAAGCAGTTCGCGGCAAACACCAAGCAATTCTTGATTGCTTCCAGATAGTTGCTTACCAGTCAACCCCTCAAGCTCATGGATGTTGGGTTTAATCATGAAAGGCATAGCCTGTAAACCCCTCTTTAGGGCTTCTCCATCTGCATCCAGAACTGTTTTTGCCCCTTGTTTTTTTGCCTCTTGAATAAGAAACTTGTAACTGTCATGGGGCACACCTGGTGGCAGACTACCTGCAATAACTACGTACTCGCACTTCGCTGCCCACGAAGTAACTTTCTTTACTAGCTTTTCCCAACTAGCAGTGTCAATATACGGTCCCGGCTCGTTTATCTCCGTACAGCCTAAGTTACTCTTATCGATGACTTTTATGTTGGTTCTGGTTCTGCCAGAGACTTGCACAAAATCAGTCTCAATCCTTGCTGCTTTTAGTTCCTCTTCAAAATACAGCGCATTCCTACCTAAGAAACCCAAAGCTACGCTGGGTTGCCCCAATGTGGAAAGTACTTTGGAGACATTTATGCCTTTGCCGCCAATGCGGTACTCAACTGCTTCCGCTCTGTTTAGGTTATAGGGTGTAAACGTATTTACAAAAATCGTGTGGTCAATAGCAGGGTTCAAGGTTACCGTGGCCACGCCATTGTTCATATAGTTCCCCCTTCTTTTACTCTAATTACCTCCAAACCAGCTTCTCGGTAGCTTTTCACCTCTTCATCAGCCAAATGCCAATCTGTTATTATGCAGTCCACTTCGTCGATGTCCGCAAAACGGACAAAAGATTCCTTTCCAAACTTAGTGCTGTCCGACACCACAAAGACTTTTTCTGCACATTTGACCATGGCTCTTTTAGTGGCAGCCTCCAGCACGTTTGGAGTAGAAAATCCTTCCAAGGTAACACCATTAGTTCCAATAAAAGCTTTATCAACTCTTATGTGCTGCAAGAAGTTTTCTGCTACGGGCCCCACAAGTGCTTGTGTGCTGAACCTTAGGTTTCCACCAGTTAACAGAACCTCTATGTCAGGTTTGTATGGGACTTCCAGCGCTGCTTTGAGAAAATTGGTAACTATTTTGGCTTTGTTAACCATCAAACTTCTTACTATGTGTATAGTGGTTGTACCAGCATCAATGACCACTGTGTCCCCTTCCTCTATAAGAGAAGCTGCGTACTTGCCTATGGCCTCTTTTTCTTCCACCATGGAGCTTTCCTTCTCAACCAATGATGGTTCGTAGCTTGATAACACAGGAGGCATAGCGCCGCCGTGTGTTCTGTAAAGCAGGCCCCTGGACTCCAAAAACCTCAAATCTCTTCTCACAGTAGAAGGGGAAACATGTAAAATCCTGCTTAGTTCCTCCACAGTGACGGCCTTTCCGCTGCTTACAACCTCAAGAATTTTCTGCCTCCGCTCTCCCACTAGCACCATATCACCTGCTCATTTTTGGTCATTTGTGACCATTTATGATTACTTTTGATTATATACGATCGTTTTTGGAAAGTCAATAGTTCTTCAAAAGAGCCACTAGTTGAGTAACGAGCAGGGTCATGTGAATTTATTCAGAAGAGCCGTATATAATCAAGTTAGACTAGCCAACACAAAAAGGAGGAACGACTAATGACACCCGAGCAAGTATCAGAGATGAAACAGGTCATGGTTCATGGACCACTTTTATTGGTTTTCTTGGTTTTAGTCATTCTTTTTATCGTCTATTCCACATCAAAGTGGAAACTTCATCCGTTTTTGGCGCTGCTTTTTAGTGCCTATGGTTTTGCTTTTTTAGCCGGTATGCCTTTCAAGTACATTGGCACAGTAATTGCTAGTGGCTTTGGTAATTTAATGACTAACATTGGATTGGTCATTGTCTTTGGTACCATTATCGGAACTATTATTGAAAAATCCGGTGCAGCATTGCGCATGGCAGACTCCATTCTTAGAATTGTGGGAGAAAAACGATCAGCTTTGGCCATGAGCATTATCGGTTACGTCACCAGTATCCCCGTGTTTTGCGATTCAGGATTCGTCATTCTGTCACCACTAAACAAGGCTTTGGCAAAAAGGGCTGGCGTACCGTTGGCTACCATGGCTGTGGCTCTGTCCACTGGCCTTTACGCAACCCATACCCTGGTACCTCCCACACCCGGACCAATAGCCGCTGCTGGAAACGTGGGTGCAGACCTTGGTTTGGTCATCATCGTGGGACTTATCGTAGCTATTCCAGCTGCTTTGGTAGGCCTTTGGTGGGCAAACCGCGTAGGGAAAAACATTATCATTGAAGGCACGGAAAACCAGATGAGCTACGACGAACTCAAAAAACAGTACAAAAAACTGCCCAACGTATGGCTTTCCTTTGCTCCCATCGTAGTGCCTATAGTTCTCATCGCTTTATCTTCCGTAGTCAGCTTTACAAAGTATACAGGATTTGGCAGCACATTCATTGGATTCTTAGGTACTCCAGTAAACGCGCTTATGGTTGGCGTACTGCTGTCCTTCCTCTTGTTGCCAAGTCTATCTGAAGAAACACTCAGTGGGTGGGTGGGAAAAGGCCTGCTTGACTCAGCAAACATACTGCTTATAACTGGTGCAGGTGGAGCCTTAGGTGCAGTGCTCTCTAACTCTCCTATTTCCGACTACATAAAAACACTTGCCACGGGAAACGTGGCAGGGATTGGTGCCATCATACTTTTGTTCGTGATCTCTGCCCTGCTAAAGACGGCACAGGGTTCATCAACGGTGGCTTTGGTTACTACTTCCAGCATGATGGCTCCCATGCTGCCGCAGTTGGGTATTACTACACCTTTGCAGCTGGCATTAGCAGTTATGGCAATAGGTGCAGGTGCTATGACCGTATCTCACGTAAATGACAGCTACTTCTGGGTGGTAAGCCAATTTAGCGGTATGAAGGTGACCGATGCCTACAAAGCCCAGACCATGGGTACATTACTTGAGGGATTGGCAGCAATAATCACCACCATAATCATATTTGCCTTGTTTGCGTAGCGGATTGGTGACCAACACATGAAAGTATTGGTAGCACCAGATTCTTACAAAGGCAGCCTTTCTTCAAAACAGGTTTGCCAGGCTATCGAAGAGGGCTTGCTCAAAGCATGCGAAGGAGCTTTTGAAGTAGTGAAAGTACCCATTGCTGACGGTGGCGAAGGTACGGTTGATGCCTTCCTTAGCGCCCTCGGTGGTGAACTGATTGAACTAACCGTTACAGGTCCATTGGGCAAGCCCGTACATAGCTTTTACGGCATTTTACCCGATGGCACAGCTATAATTGAAATGGCTGCAGCTTCTGGGTTAAGCTTGGTACCAACACACCAGCGTAATCCTTTAGTGACCACTACTTACGGCACTGGTCAGCTCATAAGGCACGCACTTGACCGTGGATGCAGCAGGTTCATTGTGGGCATAGGGGGTAGTGCCACCAACGATGCAGGCGTTGGCATGCTACAGGCACTTGGCATCAAGTTTTTAGATGATGCTGGCAAAGAGGTACCTTGGGGTGGAGGCAACCTCGACAAAGTGGCAACTATTGACCTAAAAGGCATGGATTCGAGGCTTAAGAATGCTCAGTTCATTGTTGCATGTGATGTGGATAATCCCCTGTGCGGAGAAAAAGGTGCCTCAGCTGTTTACGGTCCACAAAAAGGGGCAACCACTGACATGGTTAAACTGCTGGACAGAAACCTTTCTCACCTTGCAGATGTTGTAGCTGGTGTTTTGGGCGAAGACCATAGAAATGACCCAGGGGCTGGCGCTGCAGGTGGCTTAGGCTTTGCTTTTAAAGCCTTTTTAGATGCTCAAATGCGCCCAGGCATAGACGTTGTCATGGAAGCTACGCACATGGACACGTTAGCTGCTCAATCTGACATCATCATAACAGGCGAAGGCAGAACAGATTATCAAACAGCTCAATTTGGCAAAGCGCCATCGGGTGTAGCAAAGTTGGGTAAACGTATGGGAAAACCAGTACTTCTTATCTCAGGTGCTTTGGGTGAGGGCTATCAGGAACTCTTCAATCAAGGCGTAGTTGCTGCATTTTCCATAGCCAATGGGCCCCTATCGCTACAAGAGGCAATGGAGAATGCCTACAGCTTACTTGTGGACATAGCACAGAACATCGGTAGACTGTTAGTTGCTTTGACAAAAGAAGGTTAAATGAAGAAGCCGCTGGCGAACTCTACACCTAAAGGAGTTCTTCCAGCGGCTCTCTTATAAGCTCCAAATCCATAAAAGCAAAATCCTCAAGAACAGCATCGGGGTAGCTAATAGGCTGCCCTTCCTTGACCTTCTCAATGCACAACCTAATAAGCTCCAAACTTTTTGGTTGTACATTCTCATTAGTCTCTTCAAGCACAACCGATTTAAACGGCGTCTTGCTCACTTGTAGGTTACCGCTTAAAGGGTGCGTGACTAAATCGTACCCCTCCTTTAGTAGCTGCTCACACCGAAGAAACACGTCCAAAATAGAACCCTCAATAAACTGCACTTGATTTGGATAAGTCTCCAAAACCTTCTTGTTATTAGTAACAACCAAGATTTTTGGTTTTATAAGACCACCGCCCTATTTTTGCTCATCTTTTCTGCAATGGTGTACATATTACCCACACTGCCTACCTGAAGTTTTTCTTTTAAATTGTAGTAATCCAGGCAAGTGCCGCAGGAGATGATTTCCACTCCAATCTTCCCCAGTTCCTTTAGATCATTTATGACCTCAGAACCTTCCGTAGTAAGAAATACTCCCCTGTTCAAAAATATGATTGAGCTTGGCTTGTTATCAAGCTCTTTAAGGGCATAAATGTAATTCTTCATGAGAAGCTTGCCAAGCGTTGAATCGCCTTGACCAAACGCATCAGTAGTAACTACTACCACATACGTTTGACTTTCCAGCGTACTCTCACACTTCATTACATCAGGCTGATTTTCCATCGTTACGGGCTGAGCTACTCCACCCGGAGGTGTTAGTGTGAGATAGTACAGACCTTCCCTACTTTCCACAGCCACATCATAACTAATACTGGCAGCAAACTTTGAAACGTTCTCCTTGGCAACTTCGTTATCAACGATGACTGTGACAGTCTTACCTGGAGCTGATTCCACTGCCTTCTTAGTCATTATGACTGGTGTAGGGCACGCTTTACCTCGAGCATCCACTATGATGTTGTTATCGTTTTCCATAGTTTCTTACTCCTCCCTCCTTTTTAGCCATATTCCTTTACAATGTGTTTCATGGCTTGAATACTCTCTTCGATGTCCTCTACGGTGTTGAAGAATCCCACTGAAAATCTCACCGTTCCCGTCTCAAAAGTACCAATGCTTTTATGTGCCAGTGGCGCACAGTGCAGCCCCGGTCTTGTAGCGATGCCGTATTCTTGATCCAACAAGGCACTTACTCTGGCTGGATCTACACCCTTTACAACTGCGGAAACTACCCCAACCATGCGTTCAACATCTTTGGGACCGTAAACCGTGACGTTATCCAGTTCACTTAAACCTTCCAAAAGCATGTTTGTCAACTTTTGCTCATGCTGGCGTATGTTGGACAAACCTTTCCCCATGATGAACTCTAAGCCGGCTTTCAATCCAGCAATGCCAACAACATTTAGCGTGCCACTCTCCAACCTGTCAGGCATGAAAGACGGCTGTTCAATGGATTCAGAAAGGCTTCCTGTCCCTCCCTCAATCAGAGGTTCTACCACAATGCCTTCTCTAACAAGCAAGGCGCCCGTCCCTGAAGGTCCCATGAGGCTTTTATGACCAGGAACGCACAGCACATCTATGAAACACTGTTCCATGTCAATAGGCAAAACGCCTGCTGTCTGTGCCGCATCCACCAAGAAAAGTACACCGTGATCATGAGCCACTTTACCAATATCAGCAACGGGCATAATGGTACCAACCACATTTGAAGCGTGGGTTACTGCTATGAGTTTTGTATTGCCCCTGATTGCTTCGGCAATTTGCTTGGGTGTCACATAACCTTCTTTATTTGCCTGCAGTACAGTTACCTCAACGCCGCTCCTTTGTAGTCTACTTAGTGGTCTTAACACAGAGTTGTGCTCCATACTGGTGGTAATAACATGGTCTCCCACTTTAAGCAAACCCTTTAGTGCCACATTCAGAGCTTCGGTGCAGTTCTTCGTGAACACAACCTGTGCTGGGTCCTGCACATTGAAAAATGAAGCCAACAATTTCCTAGTTTGGTATAAAAGCCTGTCAGCCTCCAAAGCAAGTCTGTGACCGCTTCTACTGGCATTACCGCTGTAACGCATGGCGTGATCCACAGCCTCATACACTGCCTCAGGTTTAGGCCAAGAAGTGGCTGCGTTGTCTAAGTAAATGATTTTTCTATCAAATGTTTCTCTCATGGCATGTACCTTTCTCAGTTTATCACCGAAAAAGAGAAACTTCACATAACGTCTGAACAAGGCTTGATCTATAATGAATGTGGGAGCAGAAGGGTGCTGGTGTGCCTGCCGGACTTCAAATCCGGTTCCTCGTCCAAAAAGGCGAGGGGTGGGTTCGATTCCCACATGCTCCCGCCAAAAATGATACTCCTTACACTTACTTCCATGGCCAATAATCTGCTGTACTTTGTGGGTGCAGGTTAGCTATTTAAAATAAGCCAAGAAATACCATCTGTAAAATTCCCAAGAGATTTTCTCAAGGTAGTGAGCTAACCAGCCGACCCTTGTCGTCCAATAGTTCCGCTGGATCTCCATCATTGTTCCATATGGTAGAGGAAGTCCATTTGAGCACACTTGGCGAATCCTCGTATGCCTTAAAGCCTGAAGTTATCGTAACTGTTTTACCTTTCCCAAGGCGGAACCCTTCAGGGAAAGTAAAAACTTGATCGCCCTTCACGCTTACAAGACTCCAACCGCTCATATCTATGTCAACTGCATCGTTGTTCTGGATTACCACTATTTCTTCTTTGAGATCCTTGCTTATGATAACCACTTTGGGAAGAGCTTCTTGGTTAGGTGTAGCTGTGGATGCAGAGTCGGTTTGAGAAGTAGTAGGGCTAGCTTGTGAACTGTCTTCCCAACTGATAGGCTCTACGTTCCAGGTAATAGTTTTACCATCGCTTGTTGCTACCACAGTTCCCTGCTTATCTGTACGGAACACATGAACATTGTAGCTTTGCAGTCTGCTTAAGGTTTCTTCTGATGGATGGCCGTAGCTGTTTTCTCCCACTGAGATTACTGCATATGTGGGCGTCACAGCGCTCAAAAACTCCGTGGAGGTAGAGTATTTAGAGCCGTGATGACCTACCTGAAGAACAGTTTGTGGCTCCACAACTCCGGTGTTTATCATGTCATTTTCTGCTTCCTGCCCAGCATCACCTGTGAGTAAAAAAGAAGTACTGCCGTAAGTAATTGACACCACAGCTGACCAGTTATTCGTGTCGTCAAGGTCGTATTCCTTCACAGGCCCCCACATGGTCACCTTTACCTCTGGATCCAGAGAAATGGCTACTCCTTCCTTAGCTGTTTTTATGGTAAGCTTCTTGGCCTTGGCTGCGCTGAGTACGTCTAAATAACTCTGCGTGCTGTGAGGCACTTTTGGCATGTAGAAAGAACTAATGGTAAAACTTTCTATTACTTCGTCTGTTGCCCCTATGTGGTCGCTATCGGGATGACTCAAAATAAGCGCATCAATTTTACTTACAGAATGGCTTTTGAGGTAATTTACGATGGTCTCAGCAGACTTATTTGGTCCTGCATCATAGAGCATGGCTGCCCCATTAGGAAACTGCACTAATACAGACAAGCCTTGACCAACATCGATGTAGCTAACTACAAGGTCAGAGCTGTGTTGAGCGGTAAACGTAAAACTGCAAGCAGTAAGACTGATTAAAAGCAAAAGAAAAAACGATGTGGCAAGCAGTTTAGCGTTTTTACTATTTCCCAGCATCACTCTTCTTTCTCCCAAAGCTCATCCATGAGGCTTTGCACCTCTTCAAGCTTGCTTTTGGTCTCCTCTCTATCCACCTGCCACAAACCTGATTCTGTTTCATATACCACATCATTTACATGCACTTCACATATGAACTTATCCTTGGGTACTGCAATTGTGGTTTTATTTTCCAATTCAATAACTACAAGTTCCCCATTATCTTCAAAACTGTCCACAACGGCCTTTCTCATAGAGTTTTCACCTCCCCAAAAGGCATTTTAGCTGCTGCATTTTTTCATCGCTTGATTTCAGCCTCTTTCATTCTGCTTAAATACCAGTTGGTAAGATCCTTGACTGTTTGAGTCATTGGCATGGGCTCAAATCCCAACTCTTCACGGATTTTTGAGCTATCTATGTCACTTTTACTTCGAAGAGTCTTTAGTGCATAGATGCTCATCTGTGGTTCCTTACCTTTGCTGACCTCATACCACTCCATGAAGGGGCTGACTGCCAAAGCTAAACCATAGGGGATTTCTTTCAGATTAAAGGGTTTGCCAGCGGTTTTGAAGCACTGCTCCAAAAAATCCTTCATGGAAATGTAGTCGCCTGCCACAATGTAGTTCTCGCCGCATTTACCCCTTTCTAGTGCCAAGTAAGTAGCTTTTGCCACATCACGTGTATCTACAAAGTCGTAACCCCCTGATACATACCACTTCAGCTTACCGCTAAGAGCATTTATGATTAGTTTGCCTACAATGGATGTGCGAAAGTCATAGGGTCCCACAATGCCCGTGGGATGTAAAACCACTGTGCAGAGCCCATCCTTCGCTGCCTGAAACGCCAGTAGCGTTGCTTTTACCTTAGTTTTTGCGTAAGCTCCCTGCACTCGATTTACTGAAAGGTCTTTAGTTTCTCTTATGGGACCTTCCTCGTCAGCAGGCAAAGCGTGTATAGAACTTATGTAGATCAGCTTCTTAACACCGTTTGCTTTGCACGCTTCAATGACGTTTTTGGTACCTTCCACGTTGACAGCTTCCAACTTATGTTTACTGGCCTCAGTTATGCTAACTAGACCAGCAGCATGCACCACCGCTTCTGCACCTTTCAGCGCTTCTTTTATCTGCTCAGGGTTCGTTATATCGGCACGCACCACCTTGACACTTAAGCCCTCTAAGGGCTGCAAGCCCTCCTCCGGGTGCACCACAGCTAAAATATCGAAACCCAACTTGAGAAAGAACCTGACCACGTTGTTGCCAACCAACCCCGTTGCACCTGTTACTGCTACTAACACAGTGGATTCACCTCACTTTTATTCCCAAAAGTAAAACATTTACCAGGTGTTCCACTGCTTCCTTTAATGCTTCTTCACTTCCAAAAGAACTAAGCTGAGCTTCTAAACCCTTTAGCCACAAGAGAATAGTATCTGCAAGCACTTCTGAATCAGTCTTATTAAAGTGACCCAGCTCCATACCAACTTCTAAAATGCCTTTTAAAGTGTCACGCTCAAAGTGGTCATAACGCTCATGTATTTCCTTTACCAGAGGAAAAAGTTGATCGTATTCCTCCTGAAACCTTGCGTACTCCGTCGACAAGCGTCTAATTTCAAAGCTTCTAGTGAGAGCGTATACTCTAAGCTTTTCTTCCGGAGTTGAAGCCTTTTGTACAGCATCTTTTATGCTTCGTATGAGCTTTCCGATCTCCTCATCAATGACTGCCCTCAGCAACGACTCCTTGTCAGGAAAATAGTAATAAATTGCTGATTTCACCTTTCCCATAGCTTTTGCAATATCCGATACAGTAGTCTTCTTGTAGCCATATTGCTGGAACAATCTCTTCGCGGAGCTGACTATCTCTGCACGTGATTCATCACTATTTGACCTTTTTACCATTATGGTCAAATTATACAACACTTGTGAGTAATTCAGCAAAAAACGGTGAAGTCAGCATTGGTTGAAGTTGCAGCTTCACCACTAGTTTCCTTAACCCCTTATCCAGCGTGAACCCAACCATCTCGCTCTTTTGTATGAATAAACCTGTAGCCATCCAGAACAGCCCTGCTGCAAACTTGGTAACATATAAAACATGACGCAAGAAACTTCGCAAACAAATCCTATTAGAGCCATTGCTTTGCTTTCGGGTGGCTTAGACAGCATGCTGGCAGCCAAGCTCATTTTGGATCAAGGCATCGAGGTCATAGGCATCTCTTTTGAAAGCCCGTTTTTTAACGCAGATCGAGCCAGAACAGCGGCTAAACAACTAGCCATACCGCTTATAACCTGGGACATCACCGATGAGCTTATAAAGGTTCTGAAGAATCCAAAGCACGGTTTTGGTAGGTTTTTTAATCCCTGCATTGACTGCCATGCCTTGATGGTGAAAAAAGCATTAGAGCTTTTACCTTCACTGCAAGCACAGTTCATCATTACTGGTGAAGTGCTTTACCAAAGGCCAAAGAGTCAAAAAATGGGAGGGCTCATGGCAGTAGCAAAAGACAGTGGTGCTCAGGATCTCATCCTCAGACCTTTGTCAGCAAAACTATTGCCGCCAACAAAACCAGAAAGAGAAGGCTGGGTTAACCGCTCCTTACTGCTGGATATTCAAGGAAGATCTCGCCAAAGGCAACTTGAGCTAGCGCAAACACTGGGCATAAACGACTACCCCATGCCCGCTGGCGGATGCCTACTTACTGATATTAGCGTTACACGAAGGCTTCAAAAAATCTTCCAATACTGGAAAGATGATATTGACAGACCTTTCCTTGAACTTGCAAAGGTGGGTAGGCATTTCTGGACAGGTAGCGATCTCATTGTGGTAGCCAGAAACGAGCAGGAAAGTTATAGCTTGCGAGCCCTTATGAAAGTATGGGACTACAAAGTGGAACTTACCGATGTACCAGGCCCTACTACCCTTGTGCGGTCAAGGGGAAAGCTCACAGAAGAAGTCTTGGAGCTTTCAGCCCTTCTTACTGCACGCTACAGCAAAGCCAGGACTTTGCCTTTGGTTAAGGTGAAAGCGGAAAATTATCTGTTCTTGCACACCCAAAAGCTGCAGGTGAAGCCCTCCGCGTTGACTGAAACCATGGAACGCATGAATGCAGAGCAACTTTGAGAGATGAGCAAGAAGGGGCCTAAAGTATAATGCTTCTTAAAAGGGGTGAAAACTATATGCGCCTATTTGTTTCAGTTGATTACGAAGGCATTTGGGGTGTTCCTTCATGGGAATTTATGAAAACGGAAGAAGCAAAGCAACTGCTTCATAAAGAGCTAAACGTGCTCCTAAAGTCCATTGAAGAAGTGGATGCCAATGCCTATGTGCTCATGGTAGATAGTCATTCGCGTGGAGACAACATTTGCCGCAGCATGCTGGAAACCAGTTCTGTGAAACTGGATCTCATATCTGGTTACCCACGGCCCAATTACATGATGACCGGTATCGATAACAGCTTTGATGGGGTCATGTTTGTGGGTTACCACACAAAAGCTGGTGGCTGGGGTGCCATGGATCACTCTTACTCCTCATCCACCATTTACCGCGTTCTCATTAACGGCAAAGAGGTGGGCGAATCCACCATAAACGGCTTTTTGGCTCACTACCACGGAGTGCCTGTCATTTTGGTAAGCGGTTCCGAGGAATTGGAAGAAGAAATAAAGGAGAACTTACCCGAAGCCGTATTCCATGCCACAAACAAAACGTGGTCCCGTTTTAGTGCACAAAGTTATCACGATGCATTAATGACTCTGGCAGAAAAAGTGCACCAAGCGCTGCAAAATGCAAAACAACTTAAGGACTCATCCATCACAAAGATAGGCGAAGCCACATTCACCGTGGAGTTCCTAAATCGCCTGGCCGCTGATGTAACCTCTGAGCTGCCTTTCGTAAAGCGTCTAAGCTCACGTACCATTGAATTCACCATGTCTGACTACGATCAAGCCTTCCATGCTTTCCAAGCCATTGTTTTCATGGCTTCTTCAGCAATGAGGTTGTAAAAATATGAAGGGCATCGTGGAGGGCATTGCCCGAGGTAGAGAGAAAAAGCATGAAGTAATAGGTTTCCCCATACTGTTCACAGCTCGGTGGCTACATGTGATTACCCAAGATAACTTCGACGCTTATATTCCACGTACCTTTAGTGGACGCACATGGCTAGTAAATACGGTAGACGGCCAGCCTACTTTAGGTGTTTTTGTCATGGACAACAAACCCATGTACTGGCTTAAGCAGGTTAAATACGTAGAGAGCATCTATCTTGACAAAGAACCAACTGAGCAAATACCACCGCCAAATATGGAGCCTAAGCAATTTAGCAAGGGAAAACTCACCTTCACAGGTGTTCCTCTTTCTTTATTGGCTCCCTTGGTGGGAAAACAGCTTTGGTGGGTGCAGAGCAGTGATGGCCTGGAGCGGGTAATAACTGAACATCAACTGGAAAATTGGATCTTAACAGAGCAGCGTGAACTAATAAACCTAAACACGAAAGCTGGTAGCTGGATTAAAAATGTATTGCGGTTCTGTGGAGAAAAGGGGTATATCTCACTGTGATTACCTTCTCAGTATTCGGAAGGAAACACAGTGGGAAAACCACGGTGTGCCAAGAGCTCATCGATGTGCTTTCTAAAAAGGGCACCGTGGGTTACGAGAAGCGCACTCATACCACCATTAAACTGGATCAGCACCTGCAAATGGCACACCAAACCCTGTGGTCAGTGGTGCGTGATAAGCAGAACCTTCAGCTCATTGCAACTAAGGAAACCATGAATTTGCCCGCAGTGGATTTTTTAGTTGTGGAGGGCTACGTCCCAGACGTGCCTAACATACTCTGTGTGAAACACCCCTATGACTTGGAAGCCATAACACCATTTACCTTAGCAGCTGTGTCCCTAAGCGGTATTCCCGGCACCAAGCGAACGGATGAACTAAAAAACATCATCATTAGTTATTTGGAAAGACAGAAAGGAGCGTGAGTATTTTTTCGCTAAAGCGTTTCTTTATAGCTTTTAAGCAACAACTTGAACAACTTACCGTGGTTAGGAATTTTCAGATGCAGTAACTCGTGAAGAACAACTTCTTTTATGAACCCAAAGTCCTGCGTTAGCAGATCCTTGGAGAAAGTAAGTCTGCCCTTGGAGGAACAACTTGCCCATTTGTGCTTCATGTCCCTGATTTGCACTTCCTTGGGTGAAACATTCATGCTTTCAGCTAACTGATAGACCAAAGCTTTCAATTCTTCTGATTTCATCTCGCACCCACCTTCAAAAGTCGCATGAGCTGATCAACCATTTCCACCAAAACCTTAGGTTCTACGTAACTTACGAGCACCCCATACATTTCCATGCGCACCTGTTTTTCTCTTTCTTTACTCTCTGCCCAATAAGGATGCCTTTCAAGAATTTCACCAACGGCTTTTGCTACTTCTTCAGCGTTCTCCACCCCATAGCTGTGCAGAGTCCAGTAGATCGTAAACACGGCTGGGTTCATGTCCTTCTCTGCTTGTTCCATCTTGGCTTTGTTTATTTCGCTGATTTTCTCCTCAAGTTCCTTTAAGCTCTCTTGTGCGGTCTTCTGCTTTTCCATGAAGGCTTGCACAATCTTTTCGGCTCGCTCACCAATGGATACTAAGTAGGGGTTTTTCTTTGCCTCTTCATTAACCACCTTCGCAATACTCTTTGCTATGTTGAAAACCTTTTCCGTGTCTGATTCTTTGCTTTGCTTTATTCTGTCCATTAGATGCTCGTCGATCTCATAAATCTTCAGGCTAAGATCGGGTGTAGTGGAATTTGTATGTTCCTGTACAAGTTTCGCAGTTTTTTTCGTAAATCCTCTACTAACCAGCGGTAACGGTCCGAAGGCTTCTTTGAGGAGTGCACTCATTCTGCTTATGGTTTCATAGTCCTGCAGGTATGGGCTCAGAAAAGGATCAGGTGAGATTACTTCATAAATGCTGGAAAGTTCTTTGTAAAACACTTGAAAATCCTTCCTCGTTTTCTCGTCTTGGAAATATTCCAATATGCTTTCAACTGCCTTGTCGCGTTGTTTACCCTTCAGCAGTATTAAGTACTCCTGCCTTCCTCTTTCCATGAGTTCAGAAAAACGCCCCTTAAGCTGGCCAATTTCTCTTACAACCTTTTCGATGTCCTCCACATCCTCGGAATCGAATGCCAAAGCCTTCTTAAGGTCTTCAAAGATGCCCACGAAGTCGAGAATGAAGCCGCATGGCTTCACTAAGCCCTCTTCATCCTCATAAGGTCTGTTAACACGAGCGATGGCTTGAAGAAGAGTGTGGTCACGCATGGGTTTATCCAGGTACATGCAGTAAAGTATGGGAGCGTCAAAACCTGTAAGCAGTTTTGATGTGACGATGAGGATTTTTGGTAGTTCATCCTTTTTTTGGAAAGCCTTTCTAATTTGCTTCTCCTTGTCTTCAGAGTAGTGGAACCGTTGAAGATGTGGTGGATCGTTCTGCGCTGAGCTTACTATGACTTCGCTGTATTCTGGCGGCAGAAGTTTATCCAGTTCATCTTTGTAAAAAGCGCAGGCTTCTCTGTCTACCGCTACCAAGAACGCTTTAAAACCCATGGGTTCCACATAGTTTGTAAAATGCTCTGCAACAGCTTGGGCTACCTTGGAGACCCTTTCTTTACTCTTAAGCATGTTTTTCAGATTCACGGCCTTCTCTAAAACACGGTTCAGTACGTCAAAATCCGCCACACCTTCAGCCTCACTTAAGCTAAGGAATTCTCTATCCAGCGTTTCCCTGTCCACCCTCAATTCGTTGGGAGCAAGGCCGTAGTGGATCTCCACTGTGCTGCCGTCTTCAATGGATTCAGCAATGCTGTATTTATCTAAATAACCCTTGGGATCATCAACGCCGAATATTTTGAACGTGCCTTTTCCATATGCGGTCTTATCGATAGGCGTGCCAGTAAAACCAAAGTAGGTGGCATTGGGCAGTGCCGACATGAGGTAGTTTCCCAGATCACCCGTGGTGGTTCTGTGGGCCTCGTCGATAAGAACAAATATGTTGTCACGTGTATTTATGTTAGCTGGCATGCCTTCGAACTTTTGTATGGTACTGACTATGAGACCACGAGCGTCCTCCTCCAATAACTCTCTAAGATGTTTTTTGTTCTGTGCAATGCGATCTTCATCAATTTCAAATCCAACTGATTTTAGATTCCCAAACAACTGCGCTTCAAGCTCGTTTCTGTCTACTAGCATTATCACCGTGGGGTTAGAAAAAGCAGGATTCTGGAGTATTAACCTGGCCGCAGCTATCATGGTGTAGGTTTTACCAGAACCTTGCGTGTGCCAAATAAGGCCACGTTTTCTAGTGGTGTCCTCAGCTCTTTGCACGAGTTTCTTCACAGCCCTTATTTGATGCGGTCTGAGAACTACCTTCTTAAGTTCATCGTCTTTGCGTGTGAACAATATGCCGTTAAAAAGCAAGTCCAAGACGTTTCCCTTATCAAAGAAAGTCTTCACGGTGTCTTCAAACGATTTTGTCTCCTTGTCCACCTTCCAGTTAAACAGTGCTTTTGGTGTGAAAGACCATGTGGCAGCGTAGAAGAAGTGGATCACCTGCGTAAGCGTGTAAATTTGCAGTACCTTCATGGCCTCGGGCGTTTCACGGTGATACCGAGCTACCTGCTCCAGCGCTTCTCCCAATGCATCTTCTCGATGCGCTGCTTTGGTTTCAACAAAGAACAACGGAATACCGTTTATGAGGAAAACCACATCATAACGGTTCCTACTCCGTCCATTGTAAAAAGAGAATTCGTCAGTCACCTGGAAAACATTGTTCTGAGGCTCGGGATCGATGAACGTAACGTTCCGCTCTCGCTTTTCACTGGGCACAAAGACCGTCTTTTTGCCACAAAGATGTTCCCAAATGTCCAAGTTACCTTCCAAGGTTGCCGGTATTTTTTCCAGTCGCCTTATGAGTTCGTCAGCCAAATCGTCGGTAAGAAATTCGTTAAGACGCAGAAGTTGTTGCCTTAGAACATCGTAGAAAAATAGACTACTTTCAGACCCACGTTTTGCCAAAGCTTCGTTGCGGTCGATGTACTGCCACCCCAAACTCAGAAATAGGTCTACACCTTCTGCAGTTTTGTAGACCCCTTGTTCCTCCTGAACATACTTCAAAATGGTATCTTGTACCACGTCCCGCTCGTTACCCAAGTACCCCATCTTCCATTTACACCCCCCACTAACAGTTGTTTATTGTGCTAGTTACTTGCCCCTTCCTCGGAAGTTTGGAACTTAACTCTGAGCTTACCACTCATAAGCATGTGCAGCATCGAGTTAAAGAGGTTGCCCAGTGCTTGCTTCTTTTTCTCTTCGGCTTGAATCTTTTCATCAACCGTTTGTAGAATCTCTGCAATACGCTTTTGTACAGGCAGTGGCGGAAGAGGAAGAACTACCTTCTCCTCAAACTCCTTCATCTGAAAATTATTCTTACCGTCTGATGCTCTCTTAGTATATTTAGAAAAATCTACATAGTGGCTATTGATCAAGTAGTATAAAAAATCAGGTTGTACATTAACATTTTTCTTTAGTCTCAGAACAGCCAAGAATGAGGCAAATGCTATTGGTATGTTGCCTGGTAATTCTGTAACCAAGCAGTTTCTGCCAATGTTTTTCAAACTTCCACTAGAGGTCACAAATATAATGTCATGCTTTTGGATAATTTTGGAGGGCGGTATAGATCCTTTCAAAAAATGCTGAAAATCAAAGGAGACTTGCCCCCATTTTATGTTAGGAATGCTTAGCACCGGTACACCAAAACCGTTCCGACTTTCTTCCTGCCTGTTCCATGAGATACCACGGACAACTGAAGCCATATCTTTTAGCTTTACTACTTCCCAATCTGCTGGGATCTCGCCAATTTCGGTTTCCTTCAAATTGATGCGGCTCGCTTCTTCCAAACTCACAGGTCCGTATGTGAAAAGGTGCTTCATAAGTGATTTTTTCAGCTCTTTTGCCGCTTCAATGACCTTTTCAGTTTTCTCCCGTGCTTCTTGCACTGCTGAAAGCACATAGGCAATGGCCTTCTGCTCTTCCAGCGGCGGAAGAGGAATAGACTCATTCTGTACGAAGTCTTTGTATTTGAAGTTTCTTATTCCAGTAGTTCTTCTCTCATACAGAGATGTCTTCTTATTCTGATATAAAAGTTTCCAATACAAGTAGAAATATTCCGAGAAGCACACAGAATCGCTAATTCTTATTCTCTTCACAAAATTCGAGAAAACTACTGGGAGGTGTACTTTCTCAAGCCAATTCCTCCTCGCAAGTAGCACCCTGCCCGTTGGTTGTTTCTCGCCGCCACCGGAGAGCTCCACAAGGACATCTCCATCCTGCAACCTACGCTTGATTAAACTCGAACCTTTCAAAAATCTGATCGGTACCTCTTCAAAATCACCATTAGCAACTTTCTGAAAATCTGTTCCTCGCAAAACAAAACACTCCGTAAAATCTGGGTTTTCCTTTACACCTTTACCCCAATCTCCATTCATTTCGTCAACTATTAACCCGCACAGCTTTACTACTTCCCAATCTTTCGGGATCTCGCCAAGTTCAGTATTCTTAAAGTTTGTTTCCTCGTAAAAACAGATTTTTTGTTCCATGTTCTCCTCTTCAGTCTTCAAGGAAATAGTCCTCATCAATCTTTTTTATTTCCAGGACTCTGTCAACATGCACGCCAACGTTATAGCGGATCATATAGTCAAGAAGTTTGTCACGGTCAATCAGTACCACTTTTATGCCTTTCAAGCTTTCAGCATACTGCCAAGCATCTTTTGTGAAAGTGGCAGTGGTTATGAAGATGCCCTTGTTGGCACCTTTACCCTGTAGTGCACCCACAAAACTTTGAACTTCTGGCCGTCCTATGCTTCCCTGTGTCCACCTCTTAGCCTGGATGTAGACATTATCAAGTCCCAAGACATCTTCTTTTATGACGCCATCAACACCCTCGTCGCCTGCTTTTCCTAACAGTTGGCTAACTTCCTCAAAACTGCCACCATACCCCATCCGCACAATGAGCTGAATTACTAACATTTCGAATCGAGCCGGAGATAGGCTGAGAACTCTTTGCAGAAGATCATCCTTCAAAGCTTGATTTAGCTGATCCAAATTTTCAGATATCTCTTCTTCTGGCGTTCGAACCTCGTCACCGCCGTTAATTGTTGGTCCCTTGGGTTTGCTCCCGTTGTAAAAGGAAAAAAATTCAGGATATTTTTCTAAGAACTTGCAGTCAAGACGTGTTAGATTTTGCGCTAATACGTCCCTGCCTCTGTCAGTGATGATCACGTAGCCGCGTCGCGGTGCATCGATCAGTTTTGCCTTAAGAAGGTAAGTTCTTGCCCAACTCACTTTGTCTTTGAAAATAGGAGCACCGCTCTTTTCGTATCTTTGCAACCGCTCAGCATCAGTAACATTGAACTGATCCGCTAAGTAATCTTCCACTTCTTTCATAGAATGTTCACGGCCATCACTTAAGAACTTTAGCATGGGCAACATAAGATCTTCATAACTCGGTATCATAGGACCGACCTCCTTTAATTTCCTTGTCTCCTACGTTTGATCTCATTGTTGGCGTGAATATGGCGCGTTTGTGGCGCCTTTGGCGTGAATATGGCGCGTTAACACATAGGCTGCCCCTTTACCAGTTGCACTTGTACGAGACAGTATTCCTAATGAGACCATTAGTCCTAAGTCTCTTGTGGCGGTACGTGCAGATACACCTGTAATTTCCTGATATTCTCTGTTTGTTATGATACCCCTCTCTTTTACATAGACTACACCTTTTATCTGCCTATCACTTAAACCTTTTCTCCTTAAATTTTCTTCGTTGTATATGTCTTTAAAAAATTGAACCGTAAAGCTCCCTAAACCAGCTTCTTTCACTGAGAAAACAGGCTCAGGCAAACCCTGCTCAGTGCACAACTTCACCATTTTTGAAGTCCCTGTACCCCATTTCTCGATTAATCCAGCAAAGTAAAAAGCGTCAGCCAAAAGTGGGTTTCGGTGCACAGTATCATGGGCTTCTTTTTTCAAATCGTCCGTCGTCAATGGAGGCAAAAGCTTCCCAGGATTGCTGAACCAAATTTCGTCATCGAAAATTCTTATAAGAATGGGAGAGGTGTAATCTGCATAGTCTCTATGTACCAAGGCGTTAATCAACGCTTCTCTTAAAGCATCCAACGGATAATCCCATATTTCTCTGCGCCGAGTTCCTTCAAGTGTAAGTTCAGTAACCGATGTATCAAATTTCACGTTCAAGTGCTTTTTTATTACTTCAAGTGTACCATCCAGCTGTTGAAGCAGGTTCCCCTTTATATCCACCGAGTCTAATATAGTTGTTCCATCCTTGAACCGGCCGACTCTTGTGTAAGCACTTATGAAATAGTTTTGCGGCTCTTTGCCAAAGAGTAACACGCAAGCTCTAGTAAGCTTACCATCCAGTGTTAACAGTTTTGTTTTCCTTAGCAGTGTCTCAACACTTTCATTTACAGCGTATGGAACACGTTCCTTGTTTAGAAGAGACTTCCACTTCTCTATAGTCTGAAAGTTCGAATCTTCCAGTGTGCCTTCAACAGGTAAGCTGTCCCAAGATCTCCCGGTTTTCTCAATTAAAAAACTGTTCAATTCGGGCCCAGTAAGTTCTTGGGTAGTACTGCCTGACCTTCTAAAGAACTTACCATCAAAATTCACTGGCTGTTCGGATCTCGTTACATCTATTCGAATGACAATCTTTCCATCCTTGCGTTCGTCAATAACTTGGGGCGTTATACCCAACTTGCTCCTTATTTTGTTAGGTATATCTTGAAGAAGTTTCTTTGCATCTTCCTGAGGAACGCCGACAATATCCCCATTGTCTTTAACTCCCACATAGAGAATCCCACCATCATTATTCGCAAAGCTAGCTATCACCTTGAGGTATTCGTCCCTCCAGCTCTCCTTGAACTCAACTTTGTCATTCTCCATCATGATCCCAAAAGCTCCTCAAGAATGGCTTGTAGCTTGCGGTCAGCCTCCTGCCGTTCTTCTTCTGCTTCTTTAAGCTCCAGCACTGCTTCGTCCAGCGGTAAAACCTCATCGTTGTTGTTTTGAGACACATAGCGCGATGGGCTTAAGTTGTAGTCGTTTTTGGCAATGTTGTCCAGGGAAACAATCTTGCTTATGCCTTCCTCCTCACGCCAATTGTGGTAAATACTGGACACAAGCTCAATGGTGGAGTCGGGCAAGTAGTTCTTGGGTCTGCCTTTTTCAAAAAGCTTGGAAGCGTTCACAAGAAGCACTTGTGAGCTGCGTTCCTGCGCCTTGTTCTTATTGATGACCAAAATAATGCCAGGTGCACTGGTGTTGTAGAACAGGTTTTCCGGCAGAAGAATGACAGCCTCCACAAGGTCTCTTTCCACGAATTGCTTTCTTATGTCACGTTCACGGTTAGAACCACTGGTGCCCGAACCACGGGAAACCGAACCCGTATCCAGAACCACAGCCATTCTGCCATGGTCTTTAAGCGAAGCATGCATGTGCTGGACCCAGCCCCAATCAGCAGAGCTGGAAGGAGGAAAGCCGAAGGCGAACCGCCCGAAGGTGTCGTTTTCGTAAGTGCTCTGAGGGAAATCTTGGTTCCACATGGGGTTAGAAACCACAATGTCAAACTTTCTCAGTGAACCACGTTCATCCAAAAATGCTGGCCGGTTCATGGTATCACCCAGTGCAATTTCCGCTTCCATGTTGTGAATGAACACGTTCATGTTGGCCATGGCATATGTGCTGGCAAGGATTTCCTGACCAAAGAACTTAAGCGGTCTCACTTTGGGGTCGTCATCATAACGCTCTCTGAACAGCAGATGGCACTTTATAAGCAAACCACCTGAGCCCACGCAGGGATCGCAAATCTCCTCACCCGGTTGTGGGTTCACAATGTGCGCCATGAGAACACCCACTTCACTGGGGGTGTAAAACTCACCAGCACTTTGCCCACTTCCTTCAGCGAACTTCCTAAGCAGGTATTCATAGGCTCTCCCAAGAATGTCGGGCTCCACATCTTTGAGCCCGAGTCGGTGTTTGCTGATGGTGTCAACAAGCATCTTAAGTCGCTCTTCACTTATAACACGCTGGCCAGCTGTGGTGGCATTGAAGTCAACAATGTCAATGACCCCTTGCAGTTTTGGATTTTCGCGAGCCACGGCCCTGACTGCGTCAGTAAGGTATTCGCCCAAGTTTCGGCTCTGCTTCACGATGTTCTCCCAGCGGGCCTCAGGTGGAATGTAAAACCGCACCACGTCATGGTCCTCTTCCACCAGCATTTGTGCAGTTTCGTAACTGCCCATTTTTTCGGCAAAGGCGGCCACTTCATCTTCAAACACGTCGGATATTCTTTTCAGGAAAATGAGCGGAAGTATGTAATCCTTGTACTTTGGAGCATCAATTTCCCCTCTGATCTTACATGCGGCTTCCCACAGCCACGATTCCAAGGTTTTCACATCAAGCATGCCGTTGGCACCCCTTTTTCTTCAAATAAAGGCAAGAGATGAAAGCACTTTTTCTTCCTTTTAGAACATATTAATACGGAAAGCGTTATTGGTATGCTGCTCAACAGGAAAGACGGACTAAAATGACATATTAAGCACATGTGAACCACGGCACAACTGCGACGAGAAATGTGATCATGGTGCGTCAATGGAGTACTTTTTCACAGTAGAATACATGTGTGCGCATATTAGGAAGAAGTAAAAGGTCACAAACAAAGAGGCTGGGGGTAATAGGTGGACTTTTGGTAATCAGCTTGTTAATAGCTGTACTGGGCACACCAAAGCTGGTAGCTGGAGCCCCAAATGGAAACGATCGCGGAGTCCTCATACTTTGTTTTCACGAGATTGGTTCTGCGGGCCTGAAAGCGCCATCAGCTCAGAAAGCTCTTTATCTTCCACCACTGGCATTCGAAAAGATTGTCAGGTACTTAAAGCAAAACGGCTACACCTTCATGACGCTTTCCCAGGTGCATGACCAATGGGCCTCTGATAAGGACTTGCCCAACAAGACCGTGGCCATAACCTTTGATGATGGATACGAAAGCGTATACACCTACGCGCTGCCCATCGCAAAGAAATACAAGGTTCCCTTCACTGACTTCATCATTGCAGGAGATGTGAACGTACCGGGACACCTAACGGAAGAACAACTAAGAGACATGCTAAGCACGGGCTTGGTGGAAATCGGCAGTCACACCTTTGACCACTACAACTTGAAGTACTTAAGCAGGGAAGAGCAGGAAAAACAAATCAGTAGCAGCATTCAATACTTGGAGAGGATTTTACCCGGCTACAAAATCACATCCTTTGCGCTGCCCTACGGGCAGTACAACGATGAGACCAAAGAGGCTTTAGCAAAATACGGCATAACCATGGATGTGACAACTCAATTTGGCATAGCACACAAGGGTGATGACTGGCTCTTACTGCCCAGAGTTTACATAAACGCTCTTCCTGCCTACGTTTACTACAGACTGGGAACCGAAATGATCACGAGAAGAATTGAGAACATCATGGCAGGTAAACTCACAGGAGAAGCTGATGGACCACCAGCCTGTGCCTTATTTGAAGACAGATTCGTAAACTGTGACCAAGTGGTTTCCTTCGTTGGGGGAAAAGCTCCGTACCAGGTGCGTGTTATATCCAGAACACCCAGTGTGATACCAGACCTTACATTGACAACCACAAAGAATTACGTTCTTGTGCCCTTTAGCCCTACTGAGGAGCTGGCCAAAAGCTCAGGTACTCACTACTCATTCAGTTTCACCGTCACCGATGCGAAAGGAGCCATCATTAACGGACAGAAGGAGATCACACTGGTAAGCCCTCTTAGCGTGAAGTTCGTAAATGCACCCGAGGAAGTTTACACCACGAGAAACACGGTCACCTTCACCGTAGACACACGCTCAGATACGTCAAGCATAGCAGATTTCTTCAATAAACCAACAGGTTACCCTCCTTTGATAATACAGTGGCTCTTAGATGGTAAACAGATCATACCAGCTAAAACACTGGTTGACATCGGTAAAGAAACAATAGACATACCGGAATCAGGGGTTCACGTAGTCAGCGTGAAGGTCAAAGACAGCATGGGACAGGTGGCTACCGCTTCTAAGACCGTTTACATAACCGCGCCCACGCCCTTTTGGCCTGACAGACATCTGTTCATAAGACTGTGAAGAATTCTAATCCAAGAATTCCGTTGATGTTTTAGCGGAAGCCCGTGGCAATGTCTTTTCTGAAAAACATGCCAGGGAATGAAATTTTCTCTATCTCACTGTACGCTTTCTGCCGTGCTTCTTCGTAGCTTTTGCCAGTGGCGACCACACTTAGCACGCGACCCCCTGACGTTACCACATTCCCCGTAGCGTCAAAAGTGGTTCCAGCGTGAAACACCAATGCGTCTCGAACGTTGCCCAAGCCATTTATGGGGAATCCAGTTTGGTAATGACCCGGATAACCCTTTGAGGCAGCCACCACGCAAACGCACTTTTCTTGTTTCCACTGCACCTGAACAGCACTTAAGTTCCCAATGCAGGTGCTCATCAGAAGCTGAGCAAGGTCGCTCTCCAAAAGCGGCATCATGGCTTGGGTCTCTGGGTCGCCAAAGCGCACGTTGAACTCAAGCACTTTTGGCCCTTCCTGAGTTAGCATGAGCCCGGCATAGAGCACACCTGTATAGGGAATGCCTTCTTCCATTAGCCCACGCAGAACTGGTTTTATGATGGTTTCCAGAATATCCTCTTCCATGGCACGGTCGATTAAAGGATGAGGACTGATACTGCCCATGCCACCGGTGTTTGGTCCCTGGTCGCCGTCAAAGGCACGCTTGTAGTCCATGGCAGTGCCCAAAATGACAGCATCAGCACCGTTGCAAAGAGCAAATACGGAGGCCTCTGGTCCTTGAAGCAGTTCTTCCACTACCACTTTCTCACCGGCACTGCCGAAAACCCTTTCTTCCATGAGAGACTCCAGCGCCTGCACAGCCTCCTCGGTGCTGTGAGCAATGACAACGCCCTTACCCTGAGCTAAGCCATCGGCTTTCACTACCAAAGGGCACTCTGTTGTTTTTACATAGTTAATAGCATCATCCAAGCTTGAAAACACCTCAAACTGGGCAGTGGGTACGTGGCAGCGTTTCATGAGGTTCTTTGCAAACACCTTGCTGCCTTCGAGCAGGGCTGCAGCCTTTGAAGGACCAAAAATGGTCAATCCTGCCTCCTTAAAACCATCCACGATGCCTGCCATGAGTGGCACTTCGGGGCCAACCACAGTTAAATCAATGCTCTTTTCCAAGGCAAAGGATCTAAGCTTTTCCACATCCGTGGGGGCAACATTCACCAGCTCTGCTATTTGGGCAATGCCTGCATTGCCGGGTGCGCAGTAAATCTTTTGACCCAACGGGCTTTGCTTTAGTTTGTAAACCAGCACATGTTCACGCCCACCACCACCAATTACCAACACGTTCATGCGAAGTGCACTTCCCTTCTCTTCCCATGCATGTGTCAATGCCTGAAATGCCGGATGTGGGTAAATACCATGGCAATGTTGTAGCTGTTAGCAGCATCGATGCATTCCTGATCCCGTTTAGAGCCGCCCGGTTGAATAATGGCGGTTATGCCAGCTTTGGCAGCCAATTCCACGGAGTCACTGAAGGGAAAGAAACCGTCGGAAGCCAAAACAGCACCACGAGCCTTTTCACCAGCCTGTTTGATGGCAATCTCCACAGCCCCCACACGGTTAACCTGCCCAGCACCCAAGCCAATTGTTCCGCCATTTTTTGCTAATGCGATGGCGTTGGAGCTTAAATGCTTCACCACTTTCCAAGCAAAACGCAGGTCCGCCATCTCCTCAGGTGTGGGCGCCTTGTTTGTAACCACAGTCAGCTCTTTTTCATCCAAATCCTGAAGGTCCTTGTCCTGCAGAAGAACGCCACCTTCCACGCGTTTAATGTCAAAACCACTGGCAGTGGAAAGGTTTACCTTGAGCAGTCGGAGGTTTTTCTTCTTTTGAAGCACATCCAGTGCTTCTGGGGTGAACTCGGGGGCCACAATGACCTCCAAGAACTGCTTAGACATTTCCAAAGCCGTAACTTCGTCCAACGTGTCGTTCACGCCCACAATGCCACCATAAATGGACACGGGGTCGCCTTCATATGCCTTTTGGTAAGCCTCAAACAAGTTCTCACCCACTCCAACTCCGCAGGGATTGGCATGTTTCACTGCCACGGCACAGTGCACACCATAAAACTCTTGGAGTATTTCCAAAACAGCATTCACATCGTGCAGGTTGTTAAAGGAAAGTTCCTTACCCTGAAGCTGAACGTAATTTGCTAAGCCCGTTTTTGACAGTGGGTCTTTGTAGAAAGCCCCCTTTTGGTGAGGATTCTCTCCATAACGCAGTTCTTGTACTTTTTCAAAGGGCAGAACAATTTCATCAGGAAACAAGACCTTCGCTCCTCGGCTAAAATAGCTGCTTATGACAGCATCGTAGTAAGCCGTGTGGCGGAAAGCCTTCGCTGCCAAACGAAAACGTCTGCTGAGACTGGTTGAGCCACTATCCCGAAGCTCATCGAGTACGTCGGCGTAATCCTGTGGATCAACCAAAACGGTGACACTTTCCCAATTCTTTGCGGCTGCTCTTATGAGTGTGGGGCCTCCAATGTCAATGTTCTCAACGGCATCACCCATTGTGGCGTCTTCATCAAGAACAGTTTCCTTAAATGGGTAAAGGTTTACCACTACCAAATCGATGGGTTCGATGTTAAAGAGGGCAAGCTGAGCCATGTGATCTGCATTGTTTCTGTTTGCCAGAATGCCAGCATGAATAGCGGGATGAAGGGTTTTCACCCTGCCATCAAGAATCTCTGGAAAACCGGTAATGTCAGAAACCTTAACAGCGTCAACGCCGCTTTCCTTTAAAAGGCCATAGGTACCGCCTGTGGAGATGATTTCAAAACCAAGTCCTTGCAGTTCCCTGGCAAACTCCACCACACCTTCTTTTCTTGACACGCTTATGAGTGCTTTCCTCTTTTTCATCACTTTCACACCTCGTTTCTTCCTTCTGAGCCTTCACTTGACGCTGGTAGTATGCGAACCCTCCTGCCTTCCAGCACCACTCTGCCTTCAGAAATGAGCTTTATGGCAGTGGGTAAAAGCCTATGCTCCACCTCCAGAACTTTCTCTGCAATGGTTTCGGGCGTGTCGTCATCATCCACCTTAACCACTTCTTGAAGGATGATGGGACCTGCATCTACTCCCGCATCCACAAAATGTACCGTGCATCCGGTGTACTTTACTCCACTTTCGTAAACGGCTTCGTGCACTTTCATACCGTAGAATCCCTTACCACAAAAAGAGGGCAGGAGCGCCGGATGTATGTTGATGATCTTTTGTGGAAAACGTTCCACCACCTGTGGACCTAATATGGTCAGGAAGCCAGCCAGCACCACTAAATCAGGACTGAGCATGGTTAAGAGGTTTAGCAAAGCCTCTTGAAACTCAGATTTCAAAACCTTCTTAGAAAGTACGTAAGTGGGAATACCGTGCTGTTTTGCTCGCTCCAGGGCATAGGCGTCTTCCTTGTCACTGATGACAGCCTGTATGTTCACTTTAAGCCAGCCTTCCTGAGTAGCATCAATGATGGACTGCAAATCCGTGCCCCTGCCCGAAACTAGCACTACGATGTTCACGGCAAGATCACCTGACGTTCTCCAGCCACCACTTCACCAATGATTTGTGCATTGAAATCACCAGAGCTGTTAATCTTGTTTACGCAGTCATTGGCACGCTCCTCGGGAACAATGAGAACCATGCCAATGCCCATGTTGAAAGTGCGATACATTTCCACCAGGTCCACATTGCCCAGTTGTTGAATGAGTTTGAAAATGGGTGGCACAAACCAAGCGTCTCCATGCAGTTTCACAGCGGTGCCCTCTGGTAGAACTCGAGGCAGGTTCTCAAGAAGCCCTCCACCGGTTATGTGAGCAGCAGCCTTTATGGGCAAACCCTCAAGCTGCTCGAATGCGCGCACATAGATAAGCGTGGGTGTTAGAAGTTCCTCTCCCAAGGTTTTACCCAGCTCCGGCAGCTCGTCGCTAACATTGTAATGATGTTGCTCAAAGAGTATTTTTCTTACAAGGGAATATCCGTTGCTGTGAAGCCCCGAAGAAGCCAAACCGATTACGGCATCTCCCACAGAAACCGTTTCAGGGTTAAAAAGCTCGTCTTTTTCCGCAACCCCTACGCAAAAACCGGCCAAGTCGTACTCACCCTCTGGGTAAAAAGATGGCATCTCAGCAGTTTCACCACCCACTAAGGCACACTTGGCCATGGTGCAGCCCTGCGCAATGCCTTTTATCACATCCACTCCTATGTTTTCATCCAACTTACCGCAGGCAAAGTAATCCAAGAAAAACAGAGGCTTCGCTCCCGTGGTGATGACATCGTTTACACACATGGCAACCAAATCGATGCCCACTGTATCGTGCTTGTTCATCATGAATGCGATTTTCAGCTTGGTACCCACACCATCAGTGCCAGAGACCAAAACAGGATTCTTGTAACCTTTTAGCTCCACCAAGGAAGCGAAGGGGCCAATGCCTTCCAAAACAAAATCGGTGAGTGTGGCTTGTGCCAGCGGTTTTATTTTCTCAATGAAAAAATCCGCTTTGGAAATGTTTACTCCCGCATCCTCGTATTTCATTACTTATTCACCTTCACTTTTTCTCAAAAAGGTACTTGTTGCCCTCTTTGGGTACATCCATGGGGTAATTGCCGTTCAAGCAGCCTGTACACAAACTGCACATCCCAACACTCTTTATCAAACCTTCCAAACTTAAAAAATGCAAACTGTCAGCATCAACCAGTTTTCTCACTTCTTCAGGCGACATTTGAGCGGAAATGAGTTGCTTACGCGTGGGCATATCGATGCCGAAATAACATGGCATGATTATGGGCGGAGAACTAATCCGCAGGTGCACTTCTTTGGCTCCAGCTTCTTTGAGCAGCCTGACCAAACGCCTCATGGTAGTTCCTCGGACAATGGAGTCATCAACCAAGACAACGCTCTTGCCCTTCACAAGCTCCTTTAGCACATTCAGTTTGACCCTGAGACTGGCCTCTCTCATGCTTTGCTCAGGCGCTATGAAGGTACGTCCCACGTATTTGTTCTTTATGAGACCGTCCACACTGGGTATGCCGGACTCGACTGCGTACCCACGAGCAGCGGAATTTCCGGAATCTGGTACAGGCACGACCCAGTGAGCGTCCACAGGTGCTTCTTTAGCAAGTTGCCTGCCCATCTCCATGCGGGCGAGGTAAACACTTGCGCCATCAATCACACTGTCGGGGCGTGCAAAGTAAATGTATTCAAACACGCAGTGCATGGGATTAACGGCTTCAGACTCAGCCTTAACCGACCTCAGTTGAGAGCTGTCCACACCATCAATGAGGACAATCTCGCCGGGTTCGATGTCCCTGACAAGCTGAGCATTGACCACGTCCAAAGCACAAGATTCCGAGGAAAGGAAATAACCTACTTCGTTCTTGCCCAAACAAAGTGGCCTTATGCCGTTTGGGTCTCTGACCCCGGCAAGCGTGTTGTCAAAAAGCACCAGCAGTGCATAGGAACCCTTTATGGACTTCATCACCTCAAGAAGCGCGTTTTCAAAACCTTTGTGGAGGTTTTTTGCCATGAGGTGCATGATGATTTCTGTATCCGAAGTGGTCTGGAAAATTCGGCCTTCCTTTTCCAGAGAATCTCTGAGCTGCTGTGCATTTATGAGATTCCCGTTATGAGCCACAGCAATGGAATGACCGCGTAAATGAGCCACCAGCGGTTGAGCATTGAATAAACTTGGTGCTCCTGTGGTGGAATAGCGCACATGGCCAATACCCGCGTTGCCTTTGAGTGACTTTACCTTGATTCGGTCAAAAACTTCGCTTACCAGACCCATGCCCTTTTGCACATGGGTTTCGCTACCGTCATAGACGGCAATACCGGCACTTTCTTCACCGCGATGCTGCAGCGACTGAAGACCGTAGTAGATGTACACTGAAGCTTCGGGGTTATCCAAAACAACCCCAAAAACGCCGCAATCTTCTTTCATCAGATGCCCTTCATAGCCCATTCCAATCCCCGCCAGTAATGCTCCGCGCACTGAATCAGGGGCACATCAGCAACTTCTTCTCCATTCACCCTGATAAGCAAACTTTCCCCGCCCACGTTGCCTAAAACCGCAGCGGGTACCTCATAATCTTGGGCAAGCTTTAAGACCGCTTCCAAGTTCTGTGGGCTCAGTGAAACCACTGCCCGGGCTTGGGATTCCGAGAAAAGAGCAGCATCAGGCCTCAAAGAAGTGGTTAGATCCACCTCAACGCCTCTTTCACCGCAAAGTGCACATTCTGCCAATGCAACAGCCAAACCACCCTCAGAAATATCATGAGCAGATTTGAGTAGCCCTTCCCAGATGAGCTTACGCACCAGTTCCTGCAGTGCTTTTTCCTTTTCCAGATCCACAACGGGAGGCTTTCCTTTTACCAGACCGTATTGAACTTGTAGGTATTCACTACCACCAAGCTCCCCTTTATCTTCACCCAGCACGAGAACCACATCACCATCGTCTTTAAGGCCCATGGTGCACACCCTGGAAACGTCCGGGATCAGTCCTGCACAGCCGATCACCGGCGTGGGGAAAATGGGGCCCAGCTCAGTTTCGTTGTACAGGCTCACATTCCCACTAACCACTGGTATGTTCAAGACTTGGCAGGCATCTCTGATGCCTTCTATGCAGCGCTGCATTTGCCAGTAAACTGCAGGATCCTCAGGATTGCCGAAATTCAAACAATCTGTTATGCCAATGGGCTCAGCACCCACCATGCTCAAGTTCCTTGCCGCTTCTACCACAGCAGCCTTAGCACCCTCGTAGGGATCCAAAAAGCAGTAGGTGGCATTGCAGTCAGTGGTAAACGCCAGCGCTTGGTGTTTACCTTTTATGCGAACCACTGCAGCGTCCGAGCCTGGTCTGACAACGGTGTCAGTTCTCACCATGTGGTCATACTGCTCAAATACCCATGCTTTGGAAGCAACGTTGGGCGATGCTAAAAGTTCCAAGAGAGTACATTCCAGATCAGCAGGTGGCTGCAAAGCTGTCAAATCGAGCTCTTGGAGTTCTTCCAGACCCTCAGAGGGTTTTCCTTCACGAACATACTGTGGAGCGCCATCTGCCAGAAGCTTTGCGGGTACTTCAACTACCACGGTGCCCTGGTGCTTTACACGAAGCATGCCGTCGTCGGTCACATGACCCATGACGCTGGCATGTAGTCCCCATTTCTCCATGATTTGCTTTATGTGATCTTCTTTACCTTTTTCCACGACTAAGAGCATGCGTTCCTGGGATTCAGAGATGAGAATCTCATGAGCAGCCATGCCCTCAGCCCTTAGCGGGACACGGTCCAAATCAAGCTCCATGCCCACGCCACCACGAGCAGCCATTTCAGAGGCGGAGGAAGTTATGCCAGCAGCTCCCATGTCCTGCACAGCCACCACAAAGCCTGTCTCATAAGCTTCCAAGCAAGCCTCGATGAGTAGTTTCTCCATGAATGGGTCACCAACTTGCACTGAAGGCAGCTTCTCCTCGGCGTCTTCCCCAAGTTCCTGCGAAGCGAAGCTGGCTCCTCCAATGCCATCTCTGCCTGTGGTGGCACCCACAATGAGCACTGGATTGCCAACACCACTGGCTTTCCCTGTCTGCATCTTGCCCCGCTCCACAATGCCAGCACAAAGTGCATTCACCAGCGGGCTTTTCTGGTAGCAATCCTGGAAGTAAATTTCGCCACCCACGGTGGGCACCCCAATGCAGTTGCCATAGTCACTGATACCAGCCACTACTTGTTCGAACAAGTAGTTAGTTCTGCCATCACCCAAAAGGCCAAAGCGAAGTGAATCCATGAGCACCATGGGACGCGCACCCATGGCAAAGATGTCCCTGACGATGCCACCTACGCCCGTGGCAGCACCTTGATAAGGTTCTACCGCTGACGGATGGTTATGGCTTTCTATTTTCATCACCAGAGCCAAACCATCTCCGATGTCCAGTACGCCTGCGTTCTCACCAGGTCCTTGAACCACGCGTGATCCTTTGCTGGGCAGCATTTTTAGTAGTGGCTTGGAGTTTTTGTAAGCACAGTGCTCAGACCACATCACACTGAACATGGCAAGTTCTGTGAAATTTGGTTCTCTACCCAGCCCAGCGACTATTTCTTGATATTCGGAATCAGTTAACCCCAAGGTTCTCCAAAGTGACGCTGTGTTGTTGTTATTTTCCATGGTTTTTCAAAACCCACCTTTCAGTAGGTGATCCAGCACAGAACCCAGAATGTACACACCATCTGAGCTTCCCAGCAGTGGATCACAAGCACGTTCCGGATGGGGCATCATGCCCACCACGTTGCCCTGCCTGTTTGTCACAGCGGCAATGCGGTCCACGGAGCCGTTCACATCTTCTGTGTAACGCAGAAGAATTTGTCCATTTTCCTTTAGCTGCTGCAGAGTGTCCTCATCAACGTAGTAATTACCGTCTTTATGAGCCACGGGCAATTTAATGGTTTGACCCACCTTAAGGCGGGACGTGAAAGGTGTATGGGTGTTTTCCACCTGCACATCCACGTATTTGCAAATGAACTTCAAATTCTTATTGCGCATGAGCGCACCTGGAAGCAAGGCCAGTTCTGTGAGCACTTGGAAACCATTGCAAATGCCCACCACCAGTTTGCCTTTCTCAGCTTCCTTAACTAGGGCGTCCACAGCCGGTGAAAAACGAGCCAAAGCGCCAGGTCGTAAGTAATCCCCGTAGGAAAAACCACCTGGAATCATGAGCACATCGTATTTGTCCAAGTCCCTCTCTTCGTGCCATACGTACCGAGCATCTTGGTTCAAGTAATCCCTAACCGCATAAAAGCAGTCTGAATCGCAATTAGAGCCAGGAAGAACAATAATCCCAAAGGTCTTCATAGCTCTTAGCCCTCAACGATCTCGAAGGAGAAATCTTCAATGACAGGGTTGGTTAGCACTTTCTTGCAAATCTCTTCCACGCTGTTTTTCAATTCTTCTGAATTAGTGCTGTCCTCCAAGGTAAGTACGATGTACTTGCCCACTCTGACGTCGCTTACATTTTCGTATCCCAAAGTGTGTAATGCATTTTTCACGGCTTGCCCCTGAGGATCTAGAATGCCCTTCTTCAAAGTCACATAAACTTTTGCCTGCGCCATGTCAAACACACCCCAATCGACGAGCTATTTCCAGATAAGCCTCTTCCACACCGCCCATATCACGTCTGAACCTGTCTTTGTCCAGCTTCTCCATGGTAGTGCTGTCCCAGAAACGGCAAGTGTCGGGTGAGATTTCATCTGCCAGGACAATGTGCCCCTCAGGTGTCTTGCCGAATTCAAGCTTAAAATCCACAAGAATGATGTTCTTCTCGAGCAGGAACTGCGAAAGAATCTGGTTAACCCTTAATGCCTGCTGAGTGAGTGTGTTTATTTCCTCCTCGGTAGCCAGCTTCATGGCTGAAATGTGGTAATTATTCACCATGGGGTCACCCAGTTCATCATTTTTGTAAGAGAATTCCACAACGGGCTGATCAAACTTTAGGCCCTCTTCCAGGCCCAGCCGTTTACTTATACTGCCAGCTGCATAGTTTCTCACGATGACTTCCAGTGGAATAATATCAACCTTTTTCACCAGCATTTCAGTTGGAGAAAGTAATTCAACAAAATGCGTTGGCACACCATTCTCCTCAAGAAGCTGAAAGAACACTGCAGACACTTTATTATTGATGGTTCCCTTGCCTTGTATTATGCCTTTCTTTTTGCCATCAAATGCGGTAGCTTCATCCTTGTACTCAATGATGTAGTAACGCGGATCATCGGTTCTGTAAACCTTTTTCGCTTTACCCTCATAAAGAAGGTCCAACTTTTCCATGCAAGCCTCCTTTCTCCTGCCTCTAACCTTTAAGCACATCTTCAGCCATATACTGACGGTATCCTCTCAGTACTTCCTTTAAATCCGCATACTTTAAAGACAGTATGTGGCAAGCTAGAAGTGCGGCATTTTCTGCTTCGTTTATGCCTACCGTGGCCACTGGTACACCTTTTGGCATCTGTACCATGGACAAAAGCGAATCCAATCCACCCAGTGCCGAAGATTTTATGGGTAGTCCGATTACGGGAAGCAACGTGTAGGAAGCAATAACGCCAGGAAGATGAGCTGCTTTGCCTGCAGCGGCGATTATTACGTCGTACTCCTGATCAGCGTTGACAGCGAATTTCTGGGTTTCGAATGGTGTTCTGTGGGCAGAAAGCACTTTCAAGTCCCATGGAACTCTAAGCTGATCAAGAATGGCTGTGCACTTCTCAACAACGGGAATGTCAGACTTACTCCCTACCACAATGGCGACTTTACCAATACCATCAATACTACTATTAGACATGGTAATGACCTCCCAAAGCGGGGAAATGATGAAACATATAACACATTATATAACCAAACTGTGATAAGCGAAACCCAGCGTTAGCACTTACTTCACTTCGACTGGTGCATAGAACTGCTTATAATGAATACATCATGTCCAGAAAAAGCCAAGACACGCTGGGTTACATTTACCTGATTGCTACCACCTTCTTTTGGGGTACCACGTTCGTTTTTTCTAAAGAAGTTCTGACTTATTTGGATCCGTTTTCCTATTTGTTCTGGCGATATGTCATTGCCTTCTTACCACTGATTCCCTTTATCAGGTTAAGAAAAAAGGACATACTTGATGGATTCTGGTTAAGCATTACTAACGCCATCGCCCTCATCACTCAGTTTGTCGCTCTAACCACCATAAATGCCTCCACAGCTGCCTTCATCGTAAGCTTGAGCATACCGCTCACACCGCTTTTAGAAATGTTGTGGCTTAGAAAGAGACAAAGCAGCACAGTAACCCTGGGGCAAATACTGTCCGTGGTGGGATTCTTGGCCTTGAGTTACGTACCTGGGGAAAGATTCTCCATATCCTTTGGGGCCTTTCTCATGCTCATCAGTGCCTTAGCATACACTGTGCAGTTCGTACTCATACCCAAACTACAAATTGAAAATCAGCTGAACACTTCAGCCTACATGATTGGATTCACTGCTATTTGGTCTTTACCCTTCACCAGGAGCTTCGTAGTACCTAAAGGAGCATGGGGCCCACTACTTTATTTGGCTTTGATTGCCACAACCTTGACCATTTGGCTGCAACTTCAAGGGCAGAAAAATGTCAGCGCCACCACAGCGGCGTACATATTTGCATTTGAACCCATATTTGCATATTTGTTCGCCCATCTAACAGTGGGAGAAAACCTCACCGCATTCGGTAATTTGGGGGCACTACTCATCTTTTTAAGTGCTCTGCTGGTCCAGTACGGTGAATACCGAACCAGCAAAGCTACCAGCAGCTAAACAAGTGGATAATTGTACAGTTCGTAGTAAGTGTCAGACACGGGGTCATACAACACCCTGCTTTCTTTCTTTTCCACCTTGCCGCTTTTCTTTTCTTTCACCTTAAACACCTCCCGTACAAGTTGTTCAAAGTATGGTAATACAGCCAAGAGGCATAAGTATTTAAATCAGGTGTGTAAATTCGTCAAGCGTTGGTTAAGATGCTCGAAGAATTAAAAAGAGCCACTGGAAGACTTTTACGACTAATACGTCGTGTTTTTCCCCAGCGGCTCTATTCTTGCAAAGTGGCCATTGATAAATGCACGTTAATTAGGTACTATCCCCATGCCAAAAGCCTATTTTGGAACAACCATGAGAGCGTTGCTTATCTTCCTGGTGGGTGTTGCCAAGAACTTGCCATTGGAATACAGGCTCGTGCTGGCACCACCATCAAGATTCATGGCGTTGTAGGCGCCTAAATCTTTCATGATATTTGCTAACTCCTCAATAGTGCACTTACTAACAGTGACCATGAGTAGTTCATTATTTTGTGTAATGCCCAGTGCACTTCTGGTAAGGGGTTGACCTGTGATTTTCGGAATATCGAGAAGCTCAGACGCTGGATCCAACGTTATTTCCCCATCGGTTATGAGGCGTGGACCAGCACTAAGAGCTCCCCAAATAACGCCCTCCTGCCACATGTCGGGATGTGAACTGTTACGCACATCATAAATGTCACGGTAATGAAGCTTTGTGCCCACTTCAAAACGGTCCTTGAAGCGCACCTCAGTACCTCCTAAGTGAATGATGTACCCATCAGGTGGTATGGGCATGTCAGTGCCAGTAACTTGCTCCACTACTTCGCCATTTCTCACTATGACATTGATGCCATCTACGTTGAGTCTGGTAGTAACACCCCTGAGTGGCGTGAACACACGAATCGAGTTTTCTCCCCACATGGCACGGTTTATGGTGCCTATGTACCAGCCTTGGGTGTAGAGACGCTCCAGCTCAGGATTGGGAATGTAGGTATACTCACCCTGCAGCTTCATCTTCACATTGGCTATGTCGACCTGGTTGTCCTGAGTAAAAGCAAATGTGGTAGCGTATTTCTCCGGGGTACCCAGGTGTTCAATCCTACCGTTAACGACCAAGTTGGCAGCAGGTTCCATAGGCAAACTGGTATCTGCCACCTGGAAGAAGGTCCCGTTTATGGCAGCTAAGGGGTTTTTCCTCATCACCATGCTGTCAAAAGGCTCTAAGACACCGATTTGGTCTTGAGCGTTAACAATTTCCAGTTTTATGGTTGGGTCGTTTAGAAATACTTTGACCACGTTCACCGTTGCTGTACTGTTGCTTACAGCAACGGTGGTGGTGTAGGACTTAACACCTGTTTCGATGTAGACGGCCCTATTTTGCTCGTCCCATTCAACTTCCTTGCCCAAAGCCTCACTAACAAAGCGCAAAGGAACGTAAGTTCTGCTGTTGTAAATGAAAGGAGGCACATCCAAGACTTTAACTGCCCCGCTAACTCCAGCAAATTTAAACCCAATCTTCAAACTGATAAAGGTTGAGCCATTCCTAATGTTTACGATCTGGTTTTCTGCGTCCCACTCAACTTGACCGCCAAAATACTCGGCGATGTAGCGAATAGGAACAAAAATACGGCCTTCCTTGTTCAGTGGCGGCGTGTCAAAAGCCAACTTTTGCCCACCGATGTAGATGGTAATGTCTTGCCCAACAATGCCGTTTTCACCGTAAACTGCCACTGACGACCAACTAACGGTTAGTAGCATCACGGCAACAAGAAAAATGTTCACAAGCTTCAACAGAGGCTTGTTCTTCACCAAATCACCTCCTCAAGGCGCTGGCTGTAGATGATCCCAAGCGGCCAGCGCAAATAATCCTTTAGACACATTGTACAAAGAAAACCAAGAAGTGAGATATTTTCTTAAGTTGTGTTTTACCTGAGGAAAAACGCAGTAGAATCAAGTACTAACGATGGTTTCTTTAACAAAGACCCCTTTAACACGATGAAAAACGTTTAACACTGGTGTTAAAACAAAAACTGCTTGAGCAAACCCTGAAAAGCAGAATCTGTTTCTTTGGCAATAAGTCGTCTGTTTTCCGCAGACCAATAGCGTTTAAACTGCCAAGAACCTTTCATGGGACCTTTATCAAGGACACCCAATGCTTCTCTTAAGTATTTCTGGTTTATGGCATAACTTTGTTCCAGAAGCTTGCCAGCACCGTTCTCTACCACGCTTAGATCTAGCAGTGCTCTTTGGCTCTCGAGACGCAGTGGGTAGGTTTTGTCCTTATTCACTGTGTAATCTTTCAATGCAGCTCGGAAAAGTAAGTTGTTCCATTTCCATCTTCTTACCCCTTGCCGGAGCTGAACTTCCTCATCTTCAATGGTGGCAGGCACATTGAAATTAAGTGGTTTAAAAACTTGCATCTCAGGATCCGGACCTTCAGTGAACCAGATGATCTTCCTTTCGTAATCGTAGATGAGTGATGCTGTGGTCTGAGAGCTAACCAAACCACCACCTATCATGTTTATGTTCTTCATGGAGTAAACAGCTCCCGTACCGCGGTCCTGAAGCAGTGCCATAACATTTACCACATTTGGCACCAAGGTACTAAGCAACTCCCTTCCACGCCGCTCACGCACGGCCGCTCCAGCGAAATAGGTAACCAAACGGTTGGTAAAGTACGTTTGAAAGTTCTTCACCTTACCTTCCAGCTCCGGTGAAATGCCGTCAAAGTCATTGCCTAGTGACAGTTTATTGCTTATGTTGTAACTGCCCTGAAGCTTCTTGAAAGCATAGTACTTGCCAACAGTTTCCAAAACGTACGCTTCTTTCGGATCCACTAACAAATAGCTGTTGTGATAAAAAAGTGGGTGCTCGTATCCCCCATCGCCGCCTTGACCAAAACTAAGAGTGTTTTCAATGATTATGTTCATGGCTTCAAAAGCCGTTGAAGCCTGTTCCAGAGCCATGCGCAAGTAATCCATGCCCAAGACTCCGCTCTTCTCTGCGGGCACCTTGTTGAAAGTGGCTTCGTTTCCAATGCACACTTCTTTACTGTTTATTCCCATCTCTGCGCCCCACATCCAAGAAGGTTTGGAGAGCCAAACATCGTTTTTTACCTCATAAGCGGGAAGCTTTACATAAGTACCTGGTTCGCTTATGGACCCCTTAGGAATAAACACCATGCACTGAGGTTCATTAGGATCTCGGTCGCTGTTTTTAGCGAAAAACGCTGTTCCACCAGAGTCCTTAGACGATTTTACATAAAAGGTGTCACACATTTGATTTACACCCCAACTCTTGGTACTGATTCTATCATGCGTCATAGACAAACCTGTACATGCTTTACCGCCTCAACTTAAAAATCGCTTTACTTAGACTAAAAAATGTGATATCATTTTCTAACAGAAATGCACATTACTTAACAGAGGTGGGAAAGTGTTAACTTATGAGAGAAGGCGTTTTGTCCTGGAGTTATTGAAGAAAGAGGGGAAAGTAGAAGTTAACAAACTAGCACAGCAACTAAATGTATCGCCTATGACAATAAGAAGAGATTTAGATGCTCTGTCAGAACAAGGTTTAGCCTTTCGTACCAGAGGAGGAGCCATATCACCCAACATAAACTACGAACTACCTCTTGAAGAAAAGATGGTTTCAAGAGCTGAAGTAAAGAGCAGAATAGGTGAGCGTGCTGCAGCACTAATAGAAGAAAACGAATCCATACTGCTGGATGCGGGGACTACGTGTTTGGCTTTGGCAAGGCGCGTACAAAGCATGCATTTAACAGTTATAACAAGCGATGTGAGAATTGCTTTTGAGCTCTATAGAAGTCCCACAATTAAGCTTATCGTACTCGGCGGCATCGTCCAAGCAAACGTGGGCGCCATAACTGGTTCCTTTGCCGAAGAAATGATAGAGTCGTTAACCGTTGATAAAGCCTTTATAGGAACTTCTGCCGTGGACAATGGGCTTTTCTTATCCACGCCCACTTTGGAGAAGGCTTCCTTAAAGCGAAAGTTCATAAAGAATGCCAACTCCGCCATTTTACTTGCAGACTCCTCTAAATTCGGTCGCTCATCTTTGTTCAAAATTTGTCATTTGGAACAGCTTGACCTGGTCATTACTGACGATCGTTTAGATGATTTCTTTATCCAGGAAATGGAAGCTGTAGGCGTCAACTACGACCTTGTAGAGGGATGAATAACATGTTGAGAGCAGCCATAATAGCAGATGATTTTACCGGTGCCAATGCCACAGGCATATTGCTTAAGAAGAAGGGACTAGAAGTGACCACGTTACTTAGGCCGAGCCATGACCTGGAGCAAATCGACGCAGAAGTAGTTTCCATAAGTACTAACTCGCGAGGCATAAGTGCAGAAGAGGCCTATGAGCAAGTTTACGAAGCAGCAAAGACTGTACTTGAAAGAACTCCGTACATAGCTAAGAGAATCGACAGCACACTGAGAGGTAATTTAGGGGCTGAAATAGACGCCGTGCTCGACGCAGCTGGACAGGAATATAAAGCCGTAGTTGTACCTGTCTATCCGAAATCCGGAAGAATATGTGTGGGAGGATATTTACTGGTAAATGGCACTCCACTTCAGCTCACCGAAGTAGCAAAGGACCCGAAGTGCCCCATTAGATCGTCTAATGTAAAAGAGCTGATTTCGCTTCAGACAAAAAGAGCTGTCGCTAATATCAAACTGGATGTTGTGGCAGCTGGTAAAGAAGCCATTGCAGAAGCTTTTTCACAAATAGAGGAAAACATAGTGGTTTTTGATGCTGTCACTGACGATGACATAGAAAACATTGCGTCAGCTTTAAGTTGCCAAGAGAAAGTCATTTGTGTTGACCCTGGTCCTTTCACAGCAGCTTTTATGGATCAAAAGTTGGGTTTTCAAAAACAAGACAGCGTGTTTCTTATTCTTGGTAGCGTTTCAGAGCTTACCACAGCCCAGGTGAACTACTTATTAAAACGGAAAGAGGCTTACATCTATAAAATAAGTGTTCCTGACATCCTAAGTGATCAAGAGGCTGCTACAAAGAGATGTTTGGAAGCATTAGATCAGCATTACAAGCCGGGGCTCATAATGGGGATCACCACTAAAGGCGATACGGCAGACGTTCTTGATCTGCAAAGCTATTCAATGAAAGCACAGTGTGAGTTAGAAGATGTATCAAACCGCATAAATCGAACGTTAAGCCACGTCAGCTACTTGTTCTTAAAAGACAAACCCTTCAAAAGCATCTACATAACTGGAGGAGATACCGCTCTTGCCTTTTTTGACGTACTTGGGATCAATGAGTTCACTGTGAAGTCTGAGGTGTTACCTTTGGCTGTTCATGGTACCGCAAAAGTTGATGACCGACTTTACAACGTGGTCACAAAAGGTGGTTTAGTGGGCAGCGAAGATGCGCTTTATGAGATTGTCAACTACTTAGAGTCTTTAAGAAAAGGAGAACAAGAGCCATGAGAAGAATTATTGCCATACCCCTGGGAGATGTGGCAGGCATAGGGCCTGAAATCGTTGTGAAAACTTTGAACAATCCAGAAATTTACGAGGTTTGCAAGCCGGTGGTGGTGGGACACTCAGCGCCATTACAAAAAGCCATGAAAGTATGCGGAACATATCTGAAGATTAATCAAATACCTGCGCCTGAAGAAGGGTTGTATCAGCCCGGGACTTTAGATTTAATTGAACTAGATTGCCCAGGTATAGAAAAAATCGAGTTTGGGAGAATTCAAAAAGAGGCAGGCCTTTTTGCTTTTGAATTCATCAAAAAGAGTGTAGAACTGGCACTTAACCACAAAGTAAGCGCATTAGCCACCACGCCCATAAACAAAGAGGCATTGAAAGCAGCTGGCGTTCCTTATATTGGCCATACGGAAATGCTAGCCGACATGTGCGGAGTGTCCAACCCTCTTACCATGTTCCAGGTAAAGAACTTGAGAGTGTTCTTCTTTACTAGACACCTTTCATTATTGGAAGCTATCAAAGCTATCAAAAAGGAAGATCTTTTGGCACATATAAGGATGGACATGAAAGCACTTCAGTCCTTAGGTGTTGAAAAACCCAAACTTGCAGTGGCAGCGCTGAATCCTCATGCTGGCGAACATGGATTATTCGGACACGAGGAGCTCGAGGAAATTGAACCTGCTGTAAAGAAAGCACAAAGTGAAGGGTTAAACGTGACAGGCCCGATCCCAGCGGATTCAGTTTTTTACAAGGCGCTGCAAGGCGATTTCGACGCCGTTCTTTCTTTGTATCACGATCAAGGTCACATAGCTACTAAGATGGTTGATTTTGAAAGAACTATTTCTCTAACCTTGGGGTTGCCTTTTATTAGAACTTCTGTGGACCACGGTACTGCTCTTGACATAGCTGGTAAAGGAATTGCCACTAGCACCAGTATGGAAGAGGCCATAAGGTTGGCAGCTCAGTACGCCCCAGTATACAGATACGACCTACTTACCACAGGGTAACAGCCTTCAGTAGCTACTGAAGGTCAAAATACTTTTAACTGTTTTGGGAGGTGTGAAGATGTCAGGTCCTCAAATGATCTTCGGTTTGGTGGTGGGCATCGCAGTACTCATTTTTCTCATTCTCCGTACCAAAATCCATCCTTTCTTGGCTCTTATTATTTCTGCTTCTTTGACAGGCATTATTGGCGGAATGAACCCACCGGATGTAATCAAGTCCATCACTAACGGCTTTGGTAGTACGTTAGCCAGCATTGGTATTGTTATCGGTTTTGGCGTAATGATGGGAAGAATTCTTGAGATTAGTGGTGCAGCTCAGAGAATGGCTTACACGTTTTTGAAGATTTTCGGAAAGGGCCGAGAGGAATTGGCCATGGCTTTAACTGGATATGTGGTTTCCATACCCATCTTCTGTGACTCCGGCTTCGTAATTCTCTCGCCCATAGCCAAAGCTCTTTCGCGCACCACGAAGAAGTCTGTCATATCCATTGGTGTGGCACTAGCGGTGGGCTTAGTAGCAACTCACCACGCAGTACCGCCAACCCCGGGTCCATTAGGGGTAGCAGGAATCTTCCAAGTAGACGTTGGGTTAATGATTCTGTGGGGAATATTGTTCGCTATCCCCATAACCATTGTGGGTGTACTTTACGCAAAATGGTTGGGTAACCGCATTTACCAAATACCCACAAGTGATGGCCTAGGCTGGACCAGAGACAAGACTCAAGCTGAGCACATACAAAGATTAGAAGTAGAAAACAACGATCAAAAAGAGCTTCCTTCGGTGGTGAGTTCTTTTGCACCTATTGTGGTGCCCATCATATTAATCTTGCTAAATACGGTATTGACAGCCATGAAACTTACATCACCTCTTGTAAACTACATTCTCTTCTTCGGCAACCCTGTCATTGCCGTGGGTATCGGGTTGATTATTGCTATTTACACACTGGTGCCTGGAATGGACCGAAAAGAAGTCACCAAACTCATGGAAGAAGGCGTTTCGTCGGCAGGCATAATCATCCTAATAACTGGCGCAGGTGGCTCTTTGGGACAGGTGCTTCGAGACAGCGGAGCCGGTGATTATGTCGCAAAAATCATCGCAGGTACTGGCCTACCTGCCATCTTGCTACCTTTCTTTGTCGCCACTTTGGTAAGACTTGTGCAAGGCAGTGGAACAGTTGCCATGATAACTTCAGCTTCGATCACGGCCCCCATATTAGCAACAATGAATGTTAATCCTGTATTAGCTGCACAGGCAGCATGCTTAGGAGCAATGGTTTTTTCTTATTTCAATGATAGTTACTTTTGGGTTGTCAACAGATTGTTAGGCGTGGAAGATGTCAAAGAACAGATCATGACGTGGTCGGTTCCCACGACCCTGGGATGGGCAACTGCTTTAGTAATGCTGCTCATAGCCAACCTTATCTTAGCTTAGCCTAAACGTCATCGTAAATCACTACTAATTAAGTAGGGGCGAGAAGTTTTCTCGCCCCTGCTTTTTTCTTATCTGGTCACCCGGTAAAGCGGTTTTGAAGAATAGTGAGTATGGAGCAAGTGATGGGATTTTTCGCTTAGAGGATGCCCAAGGTATTCCTCGTAAATCTGTTTTATGGCTGGGTTTTCGTGAGATTTTCTTAGAGGCAAATTCCTATCGGCTTGATAAATGGCAGCAGCTCTTAGTTTCCTGACTTCAGCCATTTCATTGGGATGATGTATGGGCTGGCCACCACCTGTGATGCAACCACCGGGGCAGCCCATGATTTCAATGAAGTGGTACTCGGCTTCACCACTCCTGATCTTGTCCAAGAGTTTTCTGGCATTACCGGTCCCATTGACGATGGCCAGCTTCAGATCCGTTCCATCCACCGTTACAGTGGCTTCTCTTACACCATCAAGGCCCCTGACCTCTTCAAAGTCGATCTTGTCCAACGGTTTGCCTTCAACAATTTCGCTTACGGTTCTCAAAGCTGCTTCCATGACACCACCAGTGGCACCAAATATTACTGCAGCACCTGTGGACATACCCAGTGGCTGATCAAATTCCTCATCAGGCAAGTTAACGAAATCAATACCAGCTTCCTTAATCATGCGTGCTAGCTCGCGTGTGGTAAGGACTGCGTCAACATCCTGCAAGCCATCGTGCATGTTTTCAGGCCTTTCAATTTCAACCTTCTTTGCTGTGCAGGGCATGACTGAAACCACATACACATCTTCTGGGTTCCAGCCCATCTTCTCAGCGTAGTACGTCTTGATTAACGCACCCAGCATCATGTGTGGTGATTTGCACGTAGACAAGTTTTCCACGAAATCCGGATAGTACTTTTCGCAGAAGTTAATCCAACCTGGGCTGCAGGAAGTAATCATGGGCAACTTCCCACCATATTTAAGCCTTTCAATAAGCTCAGAGCCTTCTTCCATGATGGTAAGGTCAGCACCAAAGTCTGTATCGAAGACCACTTCAAAGCCCAATCGCCTCAGAGCAGCTACCATTTTTCCAGTGACTATGCTGCCCACAGGCATGCCAAATTCCTCACCCAAAGCCACTCTTACTGCAGGCGCTGTTTGAACCACAACATGTTTACGTTTGTCAGCTAAAGCCCTGTAAACCCTCTGGATGTGGTCTTTTTCGTACAGTGCTCCTGTGGGACAAGCGGTTATGCATTGGCCACAACTGATGCAAGGAGAATCATTCAGACTCACATAGTAAGGTGCAGAAACCAATGTATCAAAACCTCTGTTCACAGCACCTATGGCAAAAACATTCTGTACTTCCTGACATTCTGCAATGCACCTGCGGCACAGGACACACTTATTTGGATTCCTGACAATGGCAGGTGAAGCATCATCCAAGGGGTAGTTGACGTTTTCGCCTTGGAATTCAATGTCAGTAATGCCAAACCGTTCTGCCAAATCCTGTAGCTCACACTTGGTATTTCTTATGCAGGTCAGGCAATTCCGGTCATGATTGGAAAGAATAAGCTCCAGGTTTACTCTGCGTGCTTCTCTGACCCGGGGCGTATTGGTACGAATGTTCATACCATTCTGTACCGGATAAATGCAAGATGCCGGTAAATTCCTAACGCCATCGACCTCTACCACGCACAGGCGGCAGGAACCAATCTCATTAATCACTTCTGCATAACACAATGTGGGTATGTCAATGCCTGCTTCTCGGCAAGCCTGCAAAACTGTGTAGTTACTTGGAACCTCTAGAGTAATGCCATCTATGGTCACAGTTACCTTGTCCATGCGGCTTCAGACCTCCTTTTACTGTTTCACAATGGCACCAAATGGGCACTTCTCAAAGCATGTACCGCACTTGATGCAAGCTTCTTGATTAATCACATGAGGCTGCTTAAGTTCCCCTGAAATGGCATTCACGGGGCAATTCCTTGCGCACAAACCACAGCCTTTGCATTTGTCAGCAACGATGGTATAGGAAAGCAATGCTTGGCATACACCAGCAGGACACTTCTTCTGGTTGATGTGAGCCTCATATTCATTTCTGAAGTACCTAAGCGTGGAAAGAACAGCGTTAGGCGCCGTCTGTCCCAAACCGCACAGTGCTGTATCTTTAATGGTTGTAGCCAGCTTCTCTAGCCGATCGATATCTTCAGGTTCTCCCTTACCTGACGTAATCTTATCTAGGATTTCCAGCATTCTCTTTGTACCGATTCTGCATGGAGCACACTTTCCACAAGATTCATCTACGATGAATTCCAGGAAGAATTTTGCAACGTTAACCATGCATGTATCTTCGTCCATGACCACCAGTCCGCCTGAGCCCATCATTGCGCCCAAGCTAATAAGTGAGTCGTAGTCAATCACGGTGTCCAAGTGTTCTTCAGGTATGCAACCACCAGATGGACCGCCTATTTGAACGGCTTTAAACCTTTTTCCGTCAGGAATTCCGCCACCAATGTCAAAAATGATCTCCCTAAGAGTGGTACCCATGGGAACCTCAATGAGTCCTGTACGGTTCACCTTTCCAGTTAGTGCAAACACTTTAGTCCCTTTGGATTTCTCAGTACCGATGGATGAGAACCACTCTGCACCGTTGCTTATGATGACAGGAACGTTAGCAAAAGTCTCTACGTTATTTATAATGGTGGGTTTATTCCAAAGCCCTTTAACTGCCGGATAAGGAGGTCTGGGCCTGGGTTCACCACGTCTACCCATGACAGAGTTCAATAAGGCAGTTTCTTCTCCGCACACGAAAGCGCCTGCTCCAAACCTTATCTCCACATCGAAGCTGAAGTCGGTTCCAAATATGTTGTCACCCAACAAGCCGTATTCACGTGCCTGCTTTATGGCAATCTGAAGACGTTTTACAGCCAAGGGGTACTCGGCTCTTACATAAATGACGCCGTGGTTAGCACCAATGGCGTAACCCGCAATAGCCATGCCTTCCAGCACACTGTGGGGATCACCTTCCATGATACTTCTGTCCATGAAAGCACCGGGGTCACCTTCGTCAGCATTGCACACCACGTATTTGGGGGTCTCTTTCTGTTTGTAAGCAAATTCCCACTTCAATCCCGTGGGGAATCCACCGCCGCCTCTACCCCTTAAACCTGACTTCTTCATTTCGTCAATGACTTGCTCAGGGGTCATCGTAGTTAAGACCTTGCCTAGTGCCTCATATGCCCCCATGGCAATGGCTTCTTCAATATCTTCTGGATCGATGATGCCGCAGTTCCTCAGAGCAACACGCATTTGTTTTTTGTAGAATGTGGTTTCTTCCAGTGGTTTTATTTCTTTTTCGGTGACTGTTTCACCAAACAGGTACTTAGTTACTGGTCTGCCTTTTAGCAAATGTTCTTCAACGATTTCGGGAACATATTCTGGCTTCATTTTGCTGTAAAACACACCTTCTGGGTAAATAACGACTACCGGCCCCAACTCGCACAAACCAAAACAACCAGTTCTTATTACTGCTACCTCTTTGTCTAAACCTGCTTTCTTTATTTCATTGACAAAAGCAGCAGCTACATTATCGGAACCAGAAGAAGTGCACCCTGTGCCTCCACATACCATTACGTGTGATCTATAAAGCATTCTTCTTCACCTCCAAGAACGACCTTTACTCCAGTTCAGCGCTTTCCAACGTCCATTCCCTAATGGGATGTCCATTTATGACATGTTCTACAACTACTTGCCTAGCTTTATCAGGATCCATCTTTATGTAAGTAACTTTCTCATGGCCAGGTACGTACACTTCTACGATGGGTTCAAACTTGCAGAGTCCAATGCAGCCCGTTTCTACCACGGTAACACCCGTCACATTTCGCTTCTCCAACTCATCCAAAATGGCCATCATCACAGGTCTGGCACCAGCAGCAATGCCGCAAGTTGCCATGCCCACAGTAATTCTTGTTCCTGAACGATCACTTCTGATGTTTACCTTGCGTAAGGCTTCTTCTCTGATTTTTTGCAGATCCTCTAAGGTCTTAATCTGCTTCATAATCCTTTTTTGCCCCCTCTTTCTTGGAAATATTTATGTTGGGAAGAATTTCAATGCTTCCCTGATTTACGTAATCTTTAATCCAATTGAGTACGGAAGGCTCTGTAATGTTTACTCCTTGAAGAACTTCTCTGATTTGTGCAGAGTCGAATGTAAATGAGTAATCATTTAACGTGAAACGATAAACCAGATTAAGTTCTGGGTTGGATACAAGCAACGAAACAATGGTAGAACCCATATCGCCCAAGGGAACAAGATCCACGCTAGATAATTTCATCTTTCCTTCGATAATCGTCCCTTCCCCTTCTTTAGATTTGATGGTAAGCGTACCTCCGCACTGCTCAACCAAATCCTTAAAAAAAGGAATTCCCAGACCGAAACGGCGTTCCTTCCTACTGGTAAAGAAGGGATCCGTCACTCTTTCCACTAAGTGTGGGCTCATACCCTTCCCGTCATCTACTATTCTGATTAATAAATGGTCCGCTTTAACGTCAGCAGTAATGTCGATGGTGATATGCTTTGCTCCGGCGACAACGCTGTTCTGTGCAAGATCCAATACATACAGAGCCAATTCCTTCATGCTCCTCCCGCTTTACTCAACCTCAGCGGCAGCCTGAGAGAGATCCTGTTTCTTTATCCTTTGTATTACTTTTACAGCTTCGTCGGGCGTAAGACGTCCATAGACCTCTCCGTTGATCATCATGACCGGAGCCAAGGCACAAGCTCCCAGGCATCTTGCGGCTTCTAATGAAAACATACCGTCGGAAGTAGTCTCTCCTTCGTTAATGCCCAAGTTCTCTTTGAGCTTCTCGAGGATTTGTCCGCTACCTCTGACGTAACAGGCGGTCCCCAAGCACAAGCTAATCTTGTACTTACCAGCAGGGATGATGCTAAACCGCGAGTAGAAGGTCACAATGCCAAAAATCTCCGTCAAGGGCACACCAGTTTCCTTTGAAATGAGTTCTTGTACTTGAAATGGGACGTAACCAAAGATTTCCTGTGCCTCGTTAAGAATGGAGATCATGGAACCTGGCACCTTTTTTAGTTCGTCGAGCTTCGTCCTGAATTCTTCAACCTTATCGATGCCAAACAGTTCATAAAGTTGTTCCATTTGCTTCCCTCCCAAAAAAGCTATTTTCGCTGAATCTTTTTTCGGTGAACACTAGCAAAATACTAAGCAATTTTTCCACCAAACCATTATAACACATTACGTGAATTCTATAACGAGTTTAAAAAGGCTTTTCAGAAACCTTTCACGCAAAACCGCTTAGGTGATTCAGCAGTTCTTCCACAGAAGGGCTTGACAAATCAACGTAGTTCACACGTTCCATGATGTCGCCCAAGTAATGGGCGTCAGAGGACTGCAGAATGCAGTAACTTGCAAGAGCGGGATGCTTCATAAGAAACTGTTCAGGGTTAACCGCATTTGAGATTTCCAAAGCATTTACACCGTCCATTTCAGGAATAAAACCCAAGTTCGACAGAACACTGAAAGAAGACCGATCCACATGAGCGAAAACTGCTATGCCACGGTGCTTCATGAGGCGAAACAGATCTTCCACACCAAATGAAGAAGAAGTCAACAGTAAGTAAGGGTATTCACTGACCAATTCGTCGTCTTCATCCATGACAAGCTGGTTACCAAAGTACTCAGGACGATTCTTCACCTTTGGCAGAGACTCTTCCCACTTCGCTTGAAAATCGTAACAGTGATCCAAAGTATGAAAGTAACAAAGCACGTGAACTTCTTCTTTGGTTTGCACCTCCATACCGGGAACCACCAAAAGGCCTTTTCTCTCTCCCAAGTTTGCTATGGCCTCCACGTTTCTGGCACTGTTGTGATCGGTAACGGCAATTATGTCCAGACCTTTCAAAACGCACATGTTCACAATGTTATTAGGGGTCATATCATCAGAAGCGCAGGGTGAAAGTGCACTGTGTATGTGGAGGTCGTAATAGAGTTTCATTTAGAAAGCAGATGATACAGTTTTATGGCTGCTTCGTAGGAAGTTCCAGAAAAACTTAGAATGGGCATACCTTCTTCATTTGCCCTTTCCACTGCTTCCTTCTCCACTTCAACGCCTTCTGAAACGATGATGCAGCTCTGCTCCACCATCAGTGCAACAGCCACAATGTTCACATGACTTTGAATGGTTATCCACGCGTTCTTGGGTTTGGACTTTGCCATGACCCAGCTAAGAAGATCGCATATGTACACGCCTTCAATGGGATTTTCCAACCCCCCATGGCCAGCTACGACCTGGAATCCTTTGTCCAGAAGATCCCTAACCTTCACTTTTACTTCCACCGCGAATTAAGTCTCCTTTCCTTCACCCATCACAGGTGGAATTTTTCCAGCTAGCGTGTTTAGCTCCTGAGCCAAACTCTTGATCCTGTTTTTTAGAATGAAAACGCAGTCATATTCAGTAGCTAATCCCTTGACAATGTCCTCAGCCAGTGTTTTACAAGTGGGTGCACCACAGGAACCGCAGTCCAACCCAGGTAATGTGGCAAGAACTTCATCGATTCTTTGCATCATGGTTAGTGCCCGAGCGATGTCGCTACTTAGCTCCATGGCGTCACTTCTCTCCAGAGGTTTCTTCCAACGTACTCGCTCCAGCCCCAAATCGTATTTCTTCTGATATTCGTCTTCGGCTGGCTCTTTGCCGCCACTGTTTTTGTTTTTCTGCCATTTTTCTGTGAGTTTCTTAATTCTTTGCTGAGCCACAAAATTGTTTTCCACGGTGAGAGGACCACCCACACACCCGCCCACACATGCCATGGCTTCGAGGAAATCCAAGTCCTCCATTTTGCCCAATTCCACTTCTTCCAAAACCTTTATGACATTCTGTATGCCGTCCACGTAAATGGTGTTTTCGAGCAGTGTTCCTGAAGCTTCCCCACCGGATTTTGCCCAACCCACACCCACCATGGATGCCTTACTTAAAGGCAAAGGATGTACTTTCTTTACCTTATCCACGATGGCGCTGTAAACACTGGCCAGGGAGAACACGCCATCCACATCAGTCTTGTCTGTACCAATGGGCTTTCTGACGCTGGTGACCTTAGCACCACAGGGAGAGATAAAGAAAGCACCGATCTCCTCGCGTCTCAAGCCAGTCTTTCTCACTGCCTCGTCTTTTGCCAGGGTGGCAGCGGCCTCCATGGGCGTACATAAATCCAGCACGTTATCCAGAAGCGAGGGGAAACGGATCTGAATTAGTCTTACCACGGCTGGGCAGGAAGAAGAAATCACGGGTCGTCGCAATCTGTTTTCCATGAGCGCTTGACGTGTCAATCTTGAAATGATGTCAGCCCCTAAGGCTACTTCAAAAACATCGTCGAAACCGATCTCCAGAAGAGCTGTGAGAATACTGTCCACATCAACATTCTTGAACTGGCCATAAAGTGACGGAGCAGGCAAGGCTATGCGGTACTTGAATTTTTCCATGAGATCCCAACTATCTGTCACTGCCACTTTTGCATGATTAGGGCAGGCTCTGATACATTCACCGCAGTCAATACACAAGCGATCGATGATGCGTGCTTTACCATTTCTGACTCTGATAGCTTCAGCAGGACAACGCTTGATGCAGTTTGTGCATCCTTTACATTTTTCTTCGTCCAGTGTCACAGAATGGTAATACACACCTGCGTTATTGACCATCTTTTCCAAAGAACAGGACCTCCATGACCAGTTTTGTGCCTTCAGGACCCGTGGTTATGTCCAGCCTATCCGTATTAGCTTTTATGTTTGGTAAGCCCATGCCGGCTCCGAAGCCCATCTCCCTGGCTTCCTCAGGCGCCGTACTGTAACCTTCTTCCATGGCCTTGTTCAAGTCTTCAATACCGGGCCCATTATCTTCAGCCACCATGACCAATCTGTCAGGGTATATGTCAATCTGCAGGTGCCCACCTAATGAGTGTATGATAATGTTCATCTCGGCTTCATAGCAAGCCACACAGCAACGTCTTACCAGCTCTGGTGGCAAGGAGAGTTGCTTCAGCACAGCCCGCAAAGCACTAGAAACTTCGCCACCTCTTACGTAGTCTTTAGCCTTTACATCATATTCAAGCCTATAAGATGCGGCTAATTTCTCCATATTCATCAGGAACTAAACCCCTCGAGAACAATAGTCCACATGCCACAAACATGGGATATTTGCATCTCATCAGTACAATGCCTGCCTCCTTCGCCAGCTCCACGGTCTCCGTGCTGGGACACTTTCCTCGAACAAATACGATGCATTTCACATCACCCACCACTTCAGCAGTGCGAACTACTTGAGGATTGGTCAAGCCAGTCAGTAGAACGCCTTTGTCACCTTTCCAAGCTAGAACATCACTCATCAAATCAGCACCACAGGCACCAAAAACCTCTTGATCCAATCTGTCTTCGCCTGACAAAACCTCAGCATCAAGAATCTCTTTCACTTCATACAGCTTCATGCAGTTACTCCTTCATTCCACTAATGATTTCTTAAGTAGGCCCAGCACCAGCAACGCTAAAACGCCTCCCATGACAGCAGTTGCCAGCTGTGGGAACGTGAACATCTCTACCAAAACAGCTGGAGCTTTCACACCAAACAGCGGAAGCATGTAATACACAGAAGCGCTAAGCCACAAAAACTTCACCACAGAACCCAAAACCATACCAACTGGTTTATTTCTCATCCCTGAGAATACAAGCACATACAAAGCGTTCCCGACCATGATAAAAGGAATCACGGGAGGGAACTTCATTATGCCAAAAAGAAAAGCCAAAACAGGGGTAAAGAGGCCAATGATCACACCAGACCACATTCCCACGTATCCAGCAGAAATAAGTAACATGCCATTTACTAAGGTGCCCGTAATTAGCTGTGGGGCACGAAAAGATTGGAATATAACGGTAAGGGCCAGAAGAATGGCGGTCCTGGTGATGAATCGTACGGACATGCTCTACACCCCTTTCCAATATGTGATAATTTTCCTTTTTTATTTTACCATACCAGGTTTTTCCTTGAACAGGAACCCAGGCTCACCAGTTAAGTGTTCTGAGTGACTGTGAACTGCTGAATTACTTCACCATCCACGTTTTTGAACAAAAGCTCGGCTTCGTTTTGCTTTACTGTGACTTCCAAGTAGCCCCAGGAATCACCGTAAAACCACTTGGAGTAATCTGACTTGATCGGCCTAGAACCTGGTACACCTCCACCGGCTACTCCATCCAGAACGTAGGTTACACCATCCTTTCCCAGAAGCTCCATATGATGGTTATGCCCTGATAGGACCAAATCCACATTGTATTTCTCAAAAAGTGGCGAGATCAGTCTGGTGGTGTCTTCGTGGTCAGCCCAAACACGTCCAGTTTCAATATCACCTGAAGAATAATAGAAGCAGTGTGAAATTGCTATGGCCCAGTCTTCCTGAGGTATGGAACTCAGCTGGTCCTCCAGCCATTTTTTCTGCTCTGGAGTAAATTCCTCAGTACCCCAGAGAACTTCCAGCACAAGGAAATGCACGTTTCCCACATCTATTCTGTGATAAAGTTCGTTTCCGCTGTCTATTCTGACTCCGTTAGCACCGTAGAAGTAATTCCTAAAGTGATACAAGCCTCCTATGAGAGTGTCATGGTTTCCCAAGACCAGGGCAACAGGTTTAGTCATGTTCTCACTTACATCAGAGAAAAACTCGCTCCAGTAGCCGTTAACCATGCCCAAGTCCACAATGTCGCCGTTCATAAAAAACAGGTTCACATTTGGGTCTTCGCCGATGCTACGTAGTATCTGCGTTCGCTCATCGCCATTAGCATCAGAACCTCCATAGTGAAAATCAGATGCCACAGCAAACGTCACCAACGTACCCGTTTTTGCCAAAGGTGGCGTACTAAAGGTTAGGCCCATCCTCTTATCCACTACGTAATAATACTCCGTTCCTGGCTGGAGATCCGTAAAGTGAAAGAGATGTTCCTTCACAGGCTTAGAATCGCCAAAAGCTTGTAGGTTGTCTCGCGTGCCCCAGCCACCAATCACAACTGTTGGTGTTTCCGTACGAAAATACACATAGAGATTGGGTATGCCATGGATACCTGTGCTGGGCTCCACCAACAGTATTGGCTCAGTACTACTAAGGAGAGAATACGCGGGCACTACTACGTAAAAAACAATACCAATGCAAACAACGATCACCGCAACAGACAGAATGTTAAGTATCCATGACCCTACTTTGAACCAAGTGCGGCTTACAACGCCCCGTAGGAGCCAGAGAATAAGTGCCACTGCTGGCACCAGAAGACCAAGGCCGATAATGATATTCAGTAAGCGTCTGTAGTCGTGGTTCCAATTGTAAAGCCCCCATGTCCCGTGTTGAGAAAAAGCCCATATTGCCAAAACAAGAAAGAACAAGAAACTTGTAAGTGACAATATGAGGGTACCCCTGCCGATCTTATTCTTACGTTGAGACATACTCATCGCACCTCCCTACTTGCCCTTAAGTTTACCATTGTGGAGGTTAATTAGCATGACTATAACCAATTGAGAATTCACCAAAAGAGTTCCGTGGTAAAATACAAATGGTGATGACATATGAGCGATTATTCAAATGAGCAATTGTTAAAAGATGAGATGCTTGTCTGCAATTTGGCTGACTTCTTTGATATTTTCGGTGATACGTCCCGCATCAAGATACTACTTGCTTTGCACGATAAGCCTCTGCCTGTGTCCAGCATAGCCGAACTCACAGGACTTTCCCCTTCAGCTGTATCCCATCATCTTTCGCTACTTCGCGGAAGGCGCGTGGTAAAAGTTGAACGCAAAGGCAAGTACAGAGTGTATGAATTAGACGACGATCATGTGAGCTCCGTACTGAAAATGGCCATAAGCCACATCCAGGAGGTGAAATAGGGTGAGAACAACCCTCACTGCAACTCAGCTCAAGTGCCCAAAGTGTGCTGTTCACATTGAAGAAGAAATAAAGAAGAAAAACCTAGCGCGAGATCTGGTTATTGACGTGCCCACAGGCATCATAAGTGTGGAAGCTGATGAGGAACAACTAATCCAAATAAAGAGGCTACTTTCGCAGGCCGGCTTGTACCACGAGGAGCACGAAGAAAGAACAGAACGTTTTATTACTATTTCAGGTCTTGTTTTGTTTGCAATCGGTTTTGCTGCCATTCGGCTTAGCCGACCTGTGGGTATTACTTTTTTGGTTGTGAGCTCCATAATAAACGGCTATCCACGTGTGCACGAGCTGGTTCACAACTTAAGTGTGGGTGTGCTGGACATTTTCGATGAAAACCTACTTATGCTTTTAGGCGGAACTGGAGGGTTCATAGCCGGTGCTTATGTGGAAGCAGCCATGGTTTTTAACCTGTATGCCTTAGCCGAGATCATAGAGGAGTCTGTGAAAAAGAAAGCACAAGAGGGATTAAGAAGCATATTGACTGACATACCTGACAGCGCCATGCTGATAAAAGAACAGCAACTCGTAGCGGTAGAGGTGGAACAACTTAAAGCTGGAGACCACATTCGGTTCACAGCAGGTGATACGGTACCAGTGGACGTCGTCTTGGTTTCTCCCGCCTTAGTCGATGAAAGCGTCGTAACTGGTGAAAGTGCACCTGTAAACCATGAACCAGGTGACATGGTACTGTCAGGATCAAAGCTGCTTACTCCTTGTGATGCAGAAGTATTAAGACCCCTGCAGGAAAGCAACCTAGCACAAGTACAGAAAACCATCGCTCAAACGTTAAGTAGAAAGAGTGCTTTTAGATCTTGGATGGAGCGTTTTACAAACGTGTATTCGCCTTTGGTACTCATAAGCGCTGTGGCGGTTTTCTTGTTCGGCTTATTGTCTGGAAATGCGTTTTCTGTGGCTGTTTATCGTAGTTCAGTTTTACTTCTCATTGCTTGTCCTTGTTCTCTACTGCTGGCTTCACCTTCAGCTGTGTCAGCGGCTGTTTCTACGCTGGCACGCCAGGGCGTACTGGTTAGAAACACTGATGCCTTGGAGAAGCTTCCACAAGTGAGAACAGTGGTTTTCGATAAGACCGGAACCATTACTACAGGCCGCATGAAGATCACCGAAGCTCAGATAAGCGATGAATATTTAGCCTTGGTTGCTTCAGTGGAATCTTACTTTAAGCATCCTGTAGCTGACACTATCGTTGCTTATGCTGCAGAAAAGAACATTGTTTTGAAAGAAGCAAAAGTTAGACAAGATGGAAATGTCATTACCGGAGAAGTAGAAAACCATCAAGTGGAGCTAACAATGAAAGACCTGCTGCAGGTGAAAGTTGATGGAATGGATGTTGGGTTTTTTAAGGTTGAAGAAGAGCTCCGTGATGAGGCCCCCTGGTGTTATACAGCGTCTTAAAGATCAGGGTTACAAAGTAATCATACTAAGTGGAGATCAGCCCGAGAAAGTGGAAACCCTGGCAAGACACCTGACAGTCGATGAATACTACTCAAATATGACTCCCGATGGTAAACAAGCTTTTATCAAAGAACTTGAAAAGCGAGAACACTGCTTAATGGTAGGAGACGGTCTTAACGATGCCCTAGCGCTCTCTGAGGCTCACGTGTCCGTGGCACTGCCAGATAGACAGATTAAGACCATTGTAGAAACCGCTGATTTCATACTAAGCGGGACATTAACGCCGCTGGTTAATTTGCCCAGTTATGCCCAGTCGTACACAAGTACTGTAAAAACCAATGTGGGATTGTCCCTGGGAATAAAAGTAGCCATCTTTACTACAAGCCTTTTGGGCTACGTAGCACTGCCGTTGGCCGTTGTGGCTGACGAAGGCACTGCATTACTCGTACTGCTGAACAGTCTCAGATTAACAAGCAGAGCCTCCCATTAAGAAGGAGGCTCTGTACTCTACTATGCACTCAACCGATCTTACTTATTTACGGCGTCCTTTTTGGTTCTCAAAGCTAGGACCCTTTCCTTGGTTCTCAAAACCAGGGCCTTTTCCTTTGTCAAAGTCGTTCTTAAGAGCGTGGGTTAGCCAACCTGGTACGGGTAGTCCCTGTTTCTCCAGCTCAGCGCTGATTTTATCCGTTAACATTTTTAGCGCCGTTTCAAATTTATCTTGTGACACGCCAAAGTTGCTTAGAGCCTGTATCAACGTGTGATCTGTTGTGTAGCTGAGCACCTGGTCCAGCGTTACACCTGTAGTAGAAGTTACAATAGCTTGAGCCTTGATTATTTCTACTAACCCAACATCATACTTCTCTCTCAGGTTATCAAGATTTGTGGTGCTGGTGCCGAGCGCCGAAGCAACTACTTGATAAACTTTACTCAGTTGCAAAGTACTCAGAGGTGTCGTGGTAGCTGTATTACGGTAACTCCACCTGTTGCCTAAACCAAGGCCTTTTCCCAAGCCGCGTAGACCTGGAATGTTTATTCCAGCATTCTTCAGCTCAGCTGTGATCTTGTCCGTTAGCGTTTCCAGAGAAGTTTTGAACTTGTCAAGATCCACGCCAAAGTAGTTAAGTCCTTCAATTAGCTTGTGCTCCGTCATGTAGCTTAGAACCTTGTCTAAAGTTACAGCAGTGGTAGCAGTGACCACAGCTTGAGCTTTGATTATTGCTCCTAACCCAATGTCATATTTCTCTTCCAAGTTTTTGAGATTTGTAGTGGTAGTGCTAAGCGCTGAGGCGACTATTTGGTAAGCTCTATTCAGCTGCTCAGTACTTAGTGGTGTAGCAGTAAGTGGTGCGTTTGCTGTTGTCATGCGATTGTTTAACTTTAAACCAACGCCATTTCCTTGAGCAGCCAATGTTACCGCTGGGAATATGGCAGCGAGAAGCACTATGACTGCTGCTATTGCGAGTAGCTTTTTCATTCTTGTCTCCCTCCTTTCCGCCGAGAGTTTAATCGGCTCTTGGCTAACCTGTATTTATATACGTTCAAAACCAGTAGAAAGTTTCATCAATTCACATTCACTAAGGAAGAGTTGTTTTAAACCCTCCTGCGGCCAGGGCTTCTTCAAGCTCTTGACGAATGGCTTCCAAGTCTTCTGGGTTCTTGGCTTCGTACCTGACAATGATCTCAGGGCCAGTGTTAGAAGCACGAACCAATCCCCATCCGCTCTTTATGTAGACACGTACTCCATCAACATCCACCAGTGGGTATCCTTTACCGGCGAAGTAACTCTTCACAAATTCCACCAGTTGGAACTTTTTCTCATCGCTGAATTCCAAGCGTATCTCAGGGCTGGCATGGTACACGGGTATGGTACTGACAAGATCAGAAAGCTTCTTCCCAGATTCTTTAATAAGCCTAAGGAGTCGCAAAGCGGAATAAAGCGCATCATCGTAACCGTAATACTCATCGGCAAAGAACATGTGGCCGGACATCTCACCAGCAAAAGGACTCCCCAACTCTCTCATTTTTGCTTTTATAAGACTGTGGCCAGTTTTGTACATGACCACTTCGGCACCCATTCTTTTGAGTTCTTCAACCAAGGCCTCTGAACATTTAACTTCCACAATGGCTTTTACAGTCTTGGGATCACGCTTGCTTAGGATTTCACGCCAAAACAGAATCATGAGCACGTCTCCAAAAAGTATGTTTCCTTTGTCATCCACCACACCAAGTCTGTCGCCATCGCCATCGAAACCCAAACCTAAGTCCAGCTTCTTATCCAGAACTAACTTCTTAAGATCTTGCATGTTCTCTGCTTTCACTGGGTCTGGCTGGTGATGAGGAAAATTGGGATCTGAATCGCAGTAAAGTGGCTCCACCTGTGCGCCCGCACGCCCAAGCAACTGCGGAGCAAACAGGGAAGCAGTACCGTTACCGCAGTCTACACCCACATGTAGGGGAAGAGTGGTACCTATCTTTTCAAGTAAGTCCTTGAAATAATCCTCTTTGTGGTCGTAGGGCTCAGCACGCCCTTCACCGGCGACAAAATCGTCATTTTCCACCATGTCTGCAATTACTTGAATTTGGTCACCATAAAGCGTGCTTTCCCCCAAGAACAGCTTGAACCCATTGTATTGAGGTGGATTATGACTTGCAGTTACCATGACGCCAGCACCCACACCTTTTGTGACGCAAGCATGGTAGAACAATGGCGTTATAACGGTCCCCAGATCGTAAACGTAAATGCCTGACTTGGTTAATCCTTCGATGACCGCATCTCTTAGCTTCGGTGAACTCTTCCTATTGTCAGCTCCCACGAACATTTCTGAGTAACCACGTTCCCTTGCGTATTTGCCAAAAGCTCTGGCAATACCAAAAGCTGCTTCGCTTGTTAAATCCTGATCAGCCACTCCGCGAATATCGTATTCTCTGAACATTTCACGGTTTATTCTCATGATTCCCAACCTCCCTTGTTATTCTGAATACCGATCATTCACAAGAATCATATTCCGCACACACACCCAAATGCGCTCCGGCTACCTGAAAACTAAACTCTTCCTTAAGATTATTTTCTCATAACTGCATTGTATAATCACAGAGGAGGTGATTTGAATGAATCCAAGAAAAGTCACCGATAATGTGTTCTTCGTAGGCGCACCAGATTGGGATAGGCGCCTCTTTGACGCTTTGATCCCGCTGCCGCAAGGCACAAGTTACAACGCCTATTTAATAACCGGGCAAGAAAAAACTGCCCTCATCGATACTGTGGATCCCACAAAGTGGGACGTTTTGAAAGCTTATTTGGAACAAATAAAAACCATCGACTACGTTATCATCCAGCACGTGGAACAGGACCACAGCGGATCATTGCCCATGGTGCTTGAAAAGTACCCAAATGCTAAAGTGATCGCTAACAGCAAAGCCAAAGAGCTCATACTCACACATTTGCACGTGCCTGAAGAAAATATCCAAGTCATTGAGGATGGAGAGAAGCTGGATCTGGGAGGACTCACGCTCCAGTTCATATTTGCTCCATGGGTGCACTGGCCTGAAACCATGCTTACGTACTTACCAGAAAGGAAACTCCTTTTTACTTGTGACTTCTTGGGCTCACATTTAGCCACATCTAGCCTGTTCATCGAAGATGAGCGCTTAGTTTATTTAGGAGCAAAGAGATATTACGCTGAAATCATGTCTCCGTTTAGAAACCTGATAAAGGGGCACTTAGAAAAAATAAAGAAACTGGACATAGATATGATTGCACCAAGCCATGGCCCCATTTACCAAAACCCACAATTCATCGTAGAAGCTTATGAAGAGTGGATTTCTGACCAGCCCAAGAACATTGTTCTGATGCCCTGGATTAGCATGCACGGCAGCACTCAAGCCATGGTGGAGTACCTCAGTAACAGACTCATTGAAAAAGGCGTGGAAGTGGAACCCTATGATATTTCAAAAGTGGACTTAGGTGAGCTAACCATGGCAACAGTGGATGCCGCTACCATTATATTGGCAGCGCCCACCATCCTTACGAATATGCACCCCATGGCTGAACTGGTAGCTTACTGGGTAAGCATACTCAGGCCCAAGGCAAAGGCATACGGTTTCATCGGTTCTTACGGTTGGGGTGGCAAAACCCTTGAAACAGTCAAATCACTGTTTAGTGGCATAAAAGCCGACTTCTTTGAGCCCGTGATGGTAAAGGGCCTTCCCACGCAAGCTGACTATGAAGCACTGGATAAACTGGCTGATGCCATAGTGGAAAAACACAGAGTACTAGGGCTTTTGCCCTAGTACTCGTATTTGCGCACCAAGCGCGGATATTTCTTTTGAAAAAAGGGCGAAGAAACCACAAAGTCAGCAGTGGCTTTATCTGAAACTACCACCACGTTCCAGACTACAGCGATCCTAAGCAAAGCTTTAACGTCTGGGTCGTGAGGCATGGGCTCTAAGGGATCCCAGAAGAAAACAAGTATGTCCACACCATTATTCGCTATGAGTGAGCCCACTTCCTGATCGCCGCCCAAGGGCCCTGGCTTGAACTTGGTTATTTCCAACCCCAGCTTCTCCTCCAGTAGTGTACCTGTTCCCCAAGTGGCGTAAAGCCTGTGCTTCTTAAGTGTTTCCACGTTATAAGATGCCCAATCCAGCAGATCTTGTTTCCTGTTGTCATGTGCAATCAGCGCAATACGTTTGACCTCGCCCATTTCCACAATTTCTATTTCATCCATGACAAATCCCCTCCTTTCTTGCTTTTAGTACGCCGAAGCTTGTACCCCCACCTAAGTCGGTTGACGCTTCAAAGAAACCGACCAGACAATTGATATTACCATAATGAGCACCAAACTAAGCACACCGCTGATGCCGAACGCCCAATCCACTCCAAGGTTTTGAGTAACCCACCCTGAAAAGTAACTGCCAAAAGGAGCAACCCCAACAAACATGAGGGAGTACAAGCTCATTACCCTACCCCTAAACTCATCTTCGCTGTTTATTTGTATGGCCGTGTTGGACAAAGTGTTAAATGCTTGCATACAAATACCTGCCAGAAACAAAAACAGTTCTGCTAAAAACACACTCCTGCTTACAGACAAGGCAACTAAGGACAAGCTTAGACCGTAGGCCCCAAACCAATAGATGCGGTTTGTTCCTCCACGAGATCCTGTGGCGGACAAATACAAGGAAATGAGAAAAGCACCCAATCCCATGAAAGTCATTAAGGTACCGTAACCAGTCACGCCAATATTCAACTGTACTTTGGCCAATGTGGGCACCAATATGTTGAAGTTCATGGCGAGCAAGCTAAGAGTACCCATCATAATCAGGGGAAACATGATAGAAGGTCTCTTGCGAACGTACTTTAATCCAGCTAAAACATCTTTCCATGCACCGCGTTTTGATGGCTGCAAATGTATGTGTGAAATGTCCATCATGTAGAGCCCCGCAATGACAGCTACAAAGCTCAATGCATTCAGATAAAAGCATATGGCTATACCCAGGGCGGCGATGAGAAAAGCCGCCACGCTTGGTCCCACAATGCGAGCCAAGTTAAATATCATGGAGTTCATGGAAATGGCTGAAGTCAAGTCCTTCTTGTCCACTATTTCAGCGTACAAAGACTGACGAGCAGGCATGTCAAAAGTATTGGTGAGTCCCAGAAGTGTAGCGAGAACAAGCACATGCCAGTATTTAACTATGCCCAATAGAGTAAGCGTAGCCAAGATAGCTGCCAAAATACCAAAACAGGTCTGAGTCACTAGCAAGACATTGCGCTTCGGGAAACGCTCCACGAAAGCTCCAGCAACCAACGAAAAGAGCAGCACTGGAAGAGTTTGTAACATGGTGACAATACCCAGCATGTAAGCAGAATTGTTAGTTAGTTCCAACACCAGCCAGCCCTGTCCCACATTTTGAATCCAAGTGCCAATAAGAGAAACCGCTTGACCAAACCAAAAAAGTTTAAAGTTCCTGTAACTTAGTGCAGGAAATGTCCTGTAAAGACGATCTAACCACTTCTCATTCATGATTTGGCATCACCAGCTTAGCTCTTGAATGTTTCTAATTTTAAATCAAGGTAGAGAATGCTACGTTAACACAGTTAATCCTATAATTAAAAGGACATGCTCATAGCAGCCAGTTCAGACATACACAGTCCAAAATACATCAGGCTTTTCATTGACAGCATAAGAAACTTGCCTGTGCCAGATTTGTTTCTACTTGCGGGTGATTTGGTTCTAAGAGGCGCCGCAGGCGCTTTTGACCTGATCCATGAAGAAGTCCGTCAGAACTGGGAAGATGTTCCCGTGGTCGCCATATTTGGCAACGAAGAATTTGAAAACACGAAAAGAAAACTGAAAAGGGAATACTCTGACATAATCTGGCTTGACGATGAACAAGTACAGGTAAAAGGCGTTGACATTTTCGGTACTACGGGAGTACTTGATGAGCCCACGGCTTGGCAAAGCAAAGCCGTACCAGGTATTACCAAGATTTACGAAAATCGCATGGAAAAGATCGAAACCTTCGCTTCAAAGCACCCTAATTCCATATTGCTGACCCATTATGCTGTGGGCACATACACCATTGACCCAGTACCTAATCCACTGCAACTCACCTCAGAAAAACTTCTCCAAAGTCTTTTAGACCTTCCCATTACTGTGATTCATGGACACTGTCACTATGCACCCCAATGGATGTACAAAGAGGAGAACCTAACCATTTACAATGTGGCACTACCACTACATAGAGGAATAGTTTTACTCAACGTGTAAGTCAGACACACTTAGGAGAATATGAAAAGCTAATTAGCTGAAGGAGGCGACTACGAACAAATTTCTTTTACTCTTGGCAATGACTCTGCTGATGCTGTGTCTGTGCAGTTGCCCCAGTTCGAATACAGAGAAGCTAAATAACGAGGTAGTTCTCAGCTTTGTAAACCAGTGTAACACAGCGATTTATGGCTTGCACGTGGAGTACTATATAGAAGACGAAGCCGTCGGTGGTCAGTTGGTTTCGGTCAATTCCGACATGGACACACCCTTTCAAAAAGATCAAACCATCAACATGTATCTGATACAAAAGGACTTCCCAGAAAATGCCGACTTAGACAATTTCGGAATGCTGGTGTTAATTGTGTTAGAAAACAAAAGCGAAGCGGGAGTAGGTAACAAAATTAGCCTTCCTGTGGAATTTGGTAAGAACTACCAATTTTTGTTGATAGAAAATAATGGCAACTGCTCCATAGAACGACCATAAGCACTTAAAGCTCACTTTTGGTGAATCTTTGTTCTTTGCTAAACTTATAACTGGCATGGCAAAGTTCGAAATTGTTGAGAATCACCCCAAATGGGATCAGTTTGTGGCAAAGCTTGAATGTCCGTCGCCATTCGCCACCAGCTCCTTTTTAAAGTTGGTGGACACTTGTTATGATGGACAAAGTTTCACCTTATCGGTGGTCTCATCTGGGAACATATTTATGGGTGCCGCACTGAGAAAAGTAGGAAGGCACATAAGGCCTGCACCGCCCATGACTTACATGCCCCTAATTTATGATAAACTAAGCCATCGCACCCTTCTGGACGCTCAGATCGCCTTGGGCGAGTACTTGAAGAAAAACTTTTCTGTTATCCACTACATATCGGCTACAAGCTTTTTTCAGGACGTGCGTGGCTTCCAAAGAGAAGGTTTTGGAATGCAGGTGCTGTACACTGCTCTGAGCGACCTAAAAGATTTCGACATCATGAAAGTGGAGCAGAAACAACGTAACATCATCTACAAGGCACAGAGAGAGAACATAGCAGTGGAAGAGACCCGCGACATGGAACCTCTTTGGGATATTTACATAAGCACTTTCGACCGTAAATCCATTGAACCACCTTACTCAAAAGATTTCTTCATGGCACTTCCGGAACTGGGAGAAAAAATTAGGATTTACACAGCAAAGAAAGATGACGGACGACTGGTGGGGTTTGCAGCCATATTATTGCAAGGCAAATGCGCTTACTACTATGTTTCTGGAAACACCCATGAAGGGCTTTCGCTGGGCGCTTCACCGCTGCTCATGTTCACCATTTTGGAGAAGCTTAAGAAGGAAGGCTACTCGTATTTTGATTGGTGCGCTATTAACTTGCCGCGCCTTGCCAATTTCAAGTTATCTTTTGGAAGCAAAGCCGTACCGTATTTCGCTCTGTATTACGAGCCAAAGTGGCTCAGGATGCTTAAAGCACGGTAACAAAGTAGGACCCGCTCAGAAAAAATAGACATGGTTTCTATCCCCTCGCACTTTCTAGGCACTTAAATAAGCAAGATTACAGGACAATAACTCCTTAGCACAAAAACAAGTCAAAGCACAGTTCTTTTCTGGATCACTGCCTAATAATGTCGGCGAAAACCTCCACAGCTTTTATCGCGTCGTCGCTGGTTATCCCGTAGTGAGTCACTAAGCGCAGTGTTTTAGGACTGTTGGCATTCGCAAGTACGCCTCGTGTTTTGAGCTCTTTTTCCACAGTATGAACGTCTTTGCCAGTGGGTGTCACGTCCACCACAACCATGTTAGTTTCCACTTCTTCAGGATTGACACCGTAGCCAAGTTCCTGCAGTTTCACTGCCAGCAGTTTTGCGTTATCGTGGTCTTCCTGCAAGCGATCAACCATCTTTGTTAGTGCAATGATGCCAGCAGCAGCCAGTATTCCAGCCTGGCGCATACCACCGCCAAGCATTTTCCTATTTTTTCTAGCTCTGTCGATAAAGTCCTTGCTCCCAACCACCATGGAACCCACAGGTGCACACAAACCCTTGGACAGGCAGAACATGACAGAATCAGCGTATTTTGCATATTCACTAGCTGGTATACCACTGGCAACCTGGGCATTGAAAATGCGTGCTCCATCCATGTGCACGCTAAGGCCGTTGCTATGGGCGATATCAGAAATGGCTTTCACGTTGTCCAAGGGAAGTACTTTGCCACCGCCACGATTATGGGTGTTTTCCAAAACAACCAAGGACGTTCTCGGGAAGTGAATGTTGCCACGTTCCCTGATAGCTCTTCTCACATCATCGGGGTCCATGACACCACGCTTGCCGGGTACGGGGCAAGCCTGAACACCGCTCAAGACAGCCATGGCTCCCACTTCATAGTAATAAACGTGACTCTCAGCTTCCATGATGACTTCGTCCCCTCGCTGAGTGTGAGTCATCACGCTAACCTGGTTACCCATGGTTCCTGAAGGAACAAATAAAGCTGCTTCCTTACCCAGGATCTTTGCAGCCAAGCTTTCTAATTCCTGAATGGTGGGGTCCTCACCGTAAACATCATCGCCCACTTCTGCTTCAGCCATGGCACGCCTCATTTCTTCCGTGGGAAGCGTTACCGTGTCTGACCTTAAGTCGATAAAATCCAAAGTACTCATCCTCCTTTTGCTTTACAGCTTATTTTAAACCGTACCGTGGCACCCCTGCACAATGGCCAAGTAATGCTCTTTGCTTCAAAAAACAGAAGGGCGGCTTCCCTTACCTGGAAGCCGCCCTTCTGAGGAGAGAGAAAAGATCTCTTTTAAGAAGTATGTTTGCTTCTAGTACGCTTGTGCAGTACGACCGCTATTGGGCTATGTATTGATTACACCCAACCTCTTGCTTTCATGGCCTCGTAAACGCGCTTGATGGAGATCATGTAAGCAGCCGTACGCATGTTCACTTTGTACTGCTGTGCCAGGTCGTAAACAGCCTTGAAGGCATCAACCATGCCCTCTTCCTGGCGCTGCTTTACTTCTTCTTCAGTCCAATACAGATTCGTCAGGTTCTGTACCCACTCAAAGTAAGAAACCATGACTCCACCAGCATTGGTCAAAATGTCCGGGCACACGAAGATGCCCTTGCTGTCCAAAATCTTGTCTGCTTCAGGAGTAACTGGGCCGTTAGCCCCTTCCACGATCATCTTTGCCTTTATGCTATCGGCGTTATCAGCTGTGATCTGGTTCTCAAGAGCACATAGCGCCAATATGTCAACATCCAGGCTGAGCAATTGTTCATTATTAATGGACGTGGTGCCAGGGAAGTTCACAACGGAGCCAGTCTTCTTCACATGCTCCATGAGTTTTTCTACATCGATACCGTCTTTGTTGTAAATGCCTCCGAATACGTCGGTGACAGCGACTACCTTTCCGCCTAAGCGGTGCAGGTAAAGTCCACTGTAGCTACCCACATTGCCGAAGCCCTGCAGAGCCACTGTGCACTTGTTAAAGTCCATGCCCAAACGTTTTGCGCCTTCTCTTGCAGTTAAAGCCACACCATAACCAGTGGCATCAGTGCGTCCCTTTGAACCGCCAAGTATGAGGGGCTTACCCGTTATCACACCAAAGCTGTTATGCCCCATTATCTTGCTGTATTCGTCTACCATCCAACCCATGATCTCGGCGTTGGTACCCACGTCTGGTGCTGGGATGTCCAGCTCAGGACCCACTATGGTTGCAATGGCTCTAATGTACCCACGGCTGAGCTGCTCCAATTCTCTCTTTGAAAGCTTTGTAGGATCAACACACACTCCACCCTTACCGCCACCGTAGGGCAGACTCAAGACTCCACACTTGAACGTCATCCACATGGACAAAGCCTTTACTTCGTCCAAGTTAACATTCTGGTGAAACCTTATACCGCCTTTTGTGGGGCCCAAAGCATCATTGTGCTGGGACCTCCAGCCTTTGAACACTCTTAAGCTGCCATCGTCCATCCTAACAGGAATGGAGACCTCCATGACACGCATAGGCTCTTTTAACATTTCATAGACCGCAGGGTCCAAACCCAATAGGTCGCAAGCAGCCTTAATCTGTTTTTGCGCATTGACCAATGGGTTAAGAGATTCTGTTGACATATGGTCACCTCCAAACAGTTACATTTTACACAATTGGCTTTCTAAAACCAAGTTAATTTTAACATAAAACTCACATAAAACGCTTATGCAAATAACACTCTGAGAAGCGAAATCATAATGCATTTAGCATTAGTACTTTAGGCTTTTGCAACGGCCGTCGTAGTAGCATATAGGCCCAAACAAATCAATGCACCACCCAATGCAATCTGCCATGAAAGCGTCTCACCGAACAAGAAACTAGACGCCACTGTGGCAATGACAGGTTCCCCAAGAAGTGCCACAGAAACTACAGAAGCAGGCAAGTTACTTAAGGCATAGTTTATCAGAGTATTACCACCCAGTTGAGGTCCCAGAGCTAAAGCCAAAACAAAGGGGACATCATGGCGCTGCAGAAGAAAACCCTGCCCAAGCAGAAGCACAGCAAGAGCAAGCCACATGGAAGTGAAAAAGAAGAGGCTGTAGGTGAGAACAGAACTACTGCTCATACTCCTACTGCTCATGCGGGTCATAGTGACATAAAGGGCCAAACCAAAGCTGGCTCCCAAAGCCATGAGATCACCAACATGGATCTGAATAGCCGAAGGCTGCAGAGTCATCACTGCGGCTCCTGAAACACCTAAAGCAATACCCAACCACCCTTTGTTACTCATGGGCTCCTTTAAGAACACGGTGCTCATCACACCCACCCACAGAGGTGCCATGTTCACAATAAAAGTAGCATGAGCCACCGTAGTAAAACGGAGTGAATAGAACCAAAGTACAAAATCCAAAGTCAATCCCAAAGTTGCCACAATTAGAGGTAGAGAAAAATTGTGTCGCCACCAAAGAAAGAAATCTTTAGCCCAAAAAGGCGTAACCACCAGGGTAGCAATGAAAACCCTGTAAAACGCTATGGTCGCAGGAGGCGAAGCAGTGGCTTTTACCAGGAGTGAGGAAACAGAATAAAACAAAACGCCGCCCAGCAATGCTTGCCAAGATTTTTTCATTTAAAATGCACCTCCAAGTGGTGTACACATGCAAATGCACTTTCACCTCTGCTCTGCGTATCTTTCTGCTTTTTCACAACTACATCTGAGTGAGTACGTAAAGACCTAAAGCTAACAAAATGAGCGATGAAGCCCATTCCAACAAAGGGACAAGTTTGTCCTTGTACTCTTTTACCTTGGTAACGTCCATGAGGAAGTGCGCTGCCAATGTGATAACCACCAGCGGCAAAACAACAATGGCATTGTACAGAGCCAGCCACACATACGCTTTCATCCGCACAGCCACGATATCATGGCTAAGCAAAGTCAAGATTACGTAGTAAGGACCACTACTGCAGGGCATGAGAATAAAACCCGCCAAAAGACCGCCCACCAACGCGTACCAAACATTGCCTTTCCTTAAATAGCCCCCCACTATGGGCCTGAGGGGTGCCGGAGTGAGTTTTAGCTCTTCACCCTTCAAAGTATAAACCATGCGTGGCACCGCAAGTAGTATGGCTGCTATGCCCACAATGATCCTTATACTGGCTATGTATTTGAAAATATGAGCAACGAATATCCCATAAAAGAAATAGCTAATAGCAACTCCCAGAGAAAATGTCAAACCAATGCTGAGCACCTTTTCCTTACCATAGGCAAAAATTATGTGCAGGAGAGCCATAGTAAGTATGCCAATCTCACAAGGATTGACGCTATCAGCTAATGCAGCACTGACTACCACCCACAGGGATATCTTGTCCACAGACACATTTTACCTTAGAAGCTTATGCATCTATAATAGTAGGAGTATGAATTTCAGTCTGCTAAACCTTTTTCTGGTATTCATAAAGGTCGGTACATTGACCATCGGTGGGGGCTATGTCATGGTCCCCATATTCTTAGAAGAAATTGTCAGTAAACGTCATTGGATTAGTGAGGAAGAGTTCTTTAGAGTGCTTTCCATAGCGCAGGTATTCCCAGGTCCCATTGCAGTCAATCTAGCTGTAGCTTCAGGTTATCAGCTAGCTGGACTCGCTGGATCCGTAGTTGCTGCTTTGGGAGCCACACTGCCATCTCTGGTGATCATTTTGATAATAGCTATCTTTTTCAAACAGGCCTATACACTTTGGTGGGTGCAAGGATTGTTCTTCGGACTTCGACCTGCCGTGGCAGCACTCATGGTAGCCGCTGTATGGCAGCTGTTTACCAAAAGGCATTGGAAAGTCCCTTCACTCATATTGGTGCTGGTAATAACACTGATCATATTCGCCTTGGGAATTAACCCAGCCTGGGTCATCTTGGTTTATTTAGGAGGACTGCTAACGTGGATATTTTATTGGAACTGGCAAAAGCGTTCCTACAAATAGGCGTCTTCTCTTTTGGTGGCGGCTACGCCATCGTGGCACTTATTCGTTACGTAGTGGTACAGCAGTATGCATGGCTCACCGACTTAGAGTTCTTGGACGTGCTTGCCGTATCGCAGATAACACCAGGCCCCATTGCCATAAACACAGCTACGTTCGTGGGCTACCTCATGGGAGGCATTTGGGGCAGCATTGTGGCAACATTCTCCTCCATTGCAGTACCTTTCCTCTTGGTTTATTCCATGTCCAGCTTGCTCAACAAGGTTAATCCCGTCTACCTGGATATGTTTTTTGACAACATAACACCTTTAACTTTTGGATTGGTCATAGCAGCCACATTGAGCATATTGAAGTCCTCAGTGACCAACTACTATGGAGTTGGCATTTTCCTTTTCGCGCTTCTTCTAAAACAAAGAACAAAACTGAACAGTGCTCTAATTCTGCTCATAAGCGGACTGCTGGGAGAAGTAGTTTACCTCCTTGTTGTCCACTAAAAACAACAATTCAAACCACTTTTATCCTTTCTTCTTCTCCCCACTGCAGTGACATGTTACCTTTGGCTGCCAGCTGCTCAACGTCATCCTTTCGTGCCACATCCACCCATCCCTGCATGATCACCTGCTCCTGAAACAATGCCTCAGGTTCACTAACAAGTCGTGCTAAGTCCTCGTACAGCTTTCCGTAAGCCTCATAGTCCAATTGCAGTAATGCGCGGCACTGGTGCACCACAGTACCTTTGGAAGCTTGTTCCAAGGTTTTCCTCGCCACTGAGTTGTAGGCATCGATGAGGCCTTTAACCCCAAGTAGTATGCCGCCAAAATACCTCACCACAACCACCATAACATAATCCAACCCACTGCTTCTTATGGCGTTCAAAACTGGTGTCCCCGCACTTCCACTGGGCTCTCCTGCATCACTGGAGAACATTACCTCTCCCATTTTATATGCCCATACCCAGTGCGTGGCTTTAGGATGCTTTGCCTTTACATCCTGCAGAAAATCATGCACTTCCTGATCTGTAAAAACGGCTTTTGCGTAACCAATGAACTCAGAACGCTTTATGACTTCCCTGTAAGAAGCCAAACCCTTTACTGATTTAACGTCCAGAGGTGATAACCCCTTTCTTCACAGTTTGCAAGATCGCTCCGCCATTATGATGAAGTAATAATAATAAATGAAAAGTAGCGATTGCTTTATCCACAAACATTTTACCTATTTACTGCCTACGTTGGTAACCGTTAATGACAAGAGAGCGGCATTACACAAGGAATACCCATGAAAAGCACTCCTGCCTTTCCCAACGCTTCACATGATAGACTACTCTCATGAGTGCACAAGACCAAATGATTCATGGTGACCCCAAAAAAGTAATTTGGTCCATGTCCCTTCCTAACATGTTGGGTTCATTGCTTTCCAACACCCTGCCTGCAGTAGAGCTAGCGCTCATCGCAGACTTGGGAACGAACGCAATAGCCGCCATGGGCATTGTGGGGATGTTGGTCAGCCTGATATACGTTTACAACGAGGTCTGGGGCACAGGTTCTGTCATAGTCATGGCAAACTATTTGGGCAGGAAGGAATACGAAAAAGCAAGACTTGCCCTGAAAGAGACCACTTATGGCAAATTCTTCGGAGCACTAATAATGGTACTGCTGTGCCTTCCCTTTCTTGAACCGCTACTTGCTCTGCTGGGTGCAAAACCACAGATTATGGTTCACGCCAAAGCGTATGCGTTGCCTTTCTTGCTGGGCATACCTTTCTCAATGGCTGGCTACTCCTCGTACACTTTCTTTAGAGCTACCGGGCAAACAATTTGGGCCATGTGGTTTATGCTACTACAGACTGCACTCAACATTGCCTTGGACTTTTTTCTTATTTTGGGTTTTTGGATCTTTCCAAAACTTGGTCTGGCAGGTGCTGGCTGGGCTTATCTGATCAGCTGGGTCATATCAGACATCGCAGCATTCATGTTTATCACAACACCCAAGTATGAACTCCCCACCAACGTGTTCAAAGACATAAAGTTCACAGAAGTGGGGGGAGAGGTATTCCGCATTGGGTTCTATGCTGGGCTTAGCAATCTTTCCACGGTTGGTGTGAGCGTGATCACACAGAGGATCATAAACGCCGTTTCCATACCAGTGTTTTCCGCTTACCAAGTATTTAACCGCATTGTGCAAATACCCAACACAGTAGTTTCTTCAATCTCCCTCATGTCAACGCCCATCATGGCACAAAATGTGGGTGCAAAACTTCATGACCGGGTAAAAGCGTTTGTGGATTACTGCTTTCAAATAGGCGTGTACTTTTTGGGTGCATTTGCCGTCATATGCCTTGTTTTCCCCGGTGCCATACTGACATTGTTCCGCGTAAAAGACCCCACATTGGTACCACTGGCAGTTTCAGCCTTAAGGATAATGGCTTTCGTTCCGCTGATGAGCTACATAACCTCCATTTATGTTAGCTACTTCCAAGCATACAACAATACTAAATTGCCTTTCATTCTAAATAGCATTGCTCAATGGTTGTTTTACGCGCCACTACTGTACCTTCTCCTCATGGTCATTAAAGTGTCACCTGCCACGGCCTTTTGGATTAGCACTGCCAACAGTTTGCTGGTTCTCGTACTTCACTGGTACTACTACAGAGCCCACCGTAGATTAATTGAAAACCATTTCTTCGATTAGCCTTTCTTTAGGTTAGCACCCTGCATAATTGGGTATAACAAAAAAGAATCCACGTTATGCCACTAGAAGCAGGCACTTAGGAGGTGATACATTGCAAGCTTTTGCTCATTTTGTAGTGAAGAACCGCAAATGGGTGATCGCAGTGTACTTGGTCTTGGCTTTACTATCCTTCTTTGCGATGCAGAACCGTGGTATGAACTACGATATAACCAGTGCCTTACCCAAGGACGTACCATCCATCGAAGCCATGCAAATACTCACTGATCAAATGCAGGTGGGAGAGTCCATAACCATCTATTGGAAAGATGGAAGCTTAAAAGACGTAGCTGCAGCCGTTGAAAAGATAAAAGAGATACCCAAGGTGATCAACGTATCCTGGCTTGGAACGGTGGTTGATCCTGCCACACCCCAAGAACTTTACCCGGATGAAGCAAGCAACTGGGTAAAAGGAAATGACTTTAATGTGGTAATTCAAACCACAGCTACTACTGGAGAAGTGAGCCAGATCACAAGTGAGCTAAGAAGTTTCTTGCCCAGCAATGCCCACATCATATCCAGCGATGTTCAGCTGGAAGAAGTAGAGAAGTACTTCTCAGGAAAGCCCATGCTTTACTTCGGCCTGGGTTTGCTCTTTGTGTTCCTGTTTTTGCTCTTCTACTTTGATAAACCACTCACACCCATACTCATTGTTGTTTCCATGGCAGTTGGCGTGCTACTCAATTTAGGGATTTCCGGACTCCTTAGACAAAGTACGTTCTATTTGGTCACCATCATAGTGGAGGTACTTCAGCTGGCTGTATCTTATGACTACGCTCTGTTCTTGTATCACCGGTACGAGGAAGAAAGAAAAACTCACCCTGATGATGAAAGCATGGAGATGGCCTTAGTAGCTACTATCAAAGCTATTTCCTTATCCGCTCTAACTACGGTGGCAGGATTCTTTGCCCTAACCTTCGCCACCTTGACCATTAGTCAGGACATCGGTTGGCTACTTCTACGCGGTGTGGCCTTGTCTTTCCTGGTAAGTATTACTTTATTGCCGGCACTGCTTCTCACCTTCGAAGGCAAACTAACATGGAAGACACTCAACGTGGAAGGTATCGTAGCAAACATTGCAGCAAGCGTTGAAAAGGCGATTACGCCACTTTTTGTGGTCCTTCTCATCATTTTGGTGCTGGGATTCTGGGGTGGCAGCCGAACCGAGATAACTTATGCCAACGACGTATTCATACCAAGCCAACTGACTACCATAAAACTGCAGCAGGAATACCAAAAGGAATTCCAGAATTACGATACCTGGATGGTACTGCTGGACAAGAACACAAACTACACACCGGCACTTCAAGAAATCAATAAGCTGAGCTTGGTGCAGAGCGTGCTTAATCCAGCTACTATGTTGGATCAAGCCATACCTCAGGAGATGCTGCCTTCGTCAGTACTCAGCTCTTTCTCCAATGATAAGTATGTTTACGCCATTGTGAATACAAAAGTGAAGCCGGACACACCCGAAGCTGAGCAGCTCAGGAAAGAAATTGAGAGCATACTCGCCTCTGTTCCCGGAAAGAACTATGTAACAGGGTTGTCCATAGCTATTGACGACATAAAGCGTATAAGTGTGGAAGACAGCACAAAAACCGGTTTGCTGACGTTAATCTTCATATTCGTCATCTTGTTAGCTGGTTTCAGAAACGTGTGGCTGTCCTTGGTACTCATAGGCGTGATCGAGGCTGCTGTTCAGTTCAACCTGTGGGCAGCTGGGTGGTTCCAGGCAGTCACCTTCATGGTGCCCATTACATTGTCCACTGTGCAACTGGGTTCCACCATTGACTACGCAGTGCTATCTGCTACACGTTTTGAAGAAGCGGTAAGAGAAGGGAATGAGAACCCCTTGGATGTGACCATCAGAGGTGCTTCCCCATCCATATTTGTCAGTGCTGGAACGTTCTTCCTGATGAGCCTGCCTTCTGCAGTCCTCAGTGACATTCCAGGATTAACCCAAATCATGGGTGGACTAGCCAGAGGAGCACTCATCTCTGGACTAATTGCGGTATTCTTACTCCCTACCGTATTCAAGGTATTCCAGCACATCCTTTTTGGAAGGAGTGTGAAAGCATGAAAAGCAAAAAACTTGTAGCCCTTGCGGCCATATTGGCGCTGGCTTTCCTGCCCCTAAATGCTAATGCAGCACCCACTGTGTCCGATTATGAGAACGTGTATGTGATTCAAAACAGCGCAGGAGAAGTAAAGAAAGTTATTTCAGTGGACTGGCTTAGAGTGGAAGGAGAGGGACCTTTCAGCATCTTAGACCCCGTTGAGGGGGCACAATCACCGCAGATCCTCATCGGTGATGCCACTATTACTCAAAGCGATATGGGGCTAACCATAAAAGGAGATTCCAGCGGTGTAGCTGATGTTTTCTACAGAACTGACCTGCAGAAGGAGCTTCCATTCTCCTTGAAACTGAACGTACTGTTAAATGGTGAAGAAGCTACCTTGAATGATCTTGATGAAGCCACAGGAAAAGTGGAAATTGGCGTGGAATTCATGAATTACTACAAACAGCAGGATACTTACTTGCCATGGTTGGTTAACGTAAGCCTCACCTTGGATGGCCCTTCTGTGAAAGATGTTACAGTCAGCAGTGGTAACGTGAGCTACGTGGGGTCAAAAGCCATGGCCACCTTGATGATGCAGGCATTGGGTGAAAGGACGACAGCCACTATAAGTTACGAAGCGATGAAAAAGAGCAGCCCTTCCTTATCCATAAGTGTAGTTCCTACGCTCATGGCCATAGAACTGCCTGACATGTCCAACCTTAAAGACATGGCAAAAGCATTAGATGGCATTGCAAAAGGCATAGATGGCTACAGCGAGGCACTAACCAAGATGGCCAACTCCATAAAAACTGACATGGACCTAAGCAGTTTGGAGAATGTTACTCTTCTGTTGGATGCCTATGGACAAATACTAAGTCAGATGTATCAGCAACTAAACCCCGAGCAGATTGCGATGCTTCCCAAGGCAGCAGAAGGGCTAAGCACTCTTCAACAACCGCTCCAGCAGACAGCTTCTGCTTTAGACCAATTAGGCTCATTGGTTGACGCTTACATGGAGCTCGCTTCCCAAAGCTTAACCATAAATCAGCAAGTAACCAACGCCTTGGCAATGCAGCCGCAGCTTCAGGGCAAGGAGCAGCTTCTCCAACTCATGGGCCAGCAGCAAATGTTACTTCAAGCAATGACTCAGGGTGCAACTTTGCCAGTCGGATTTGTTCCGCCTTTGTCCACTCTAAAACAATCCATTGTTCAGCTAAGTCAAGGAAGCCTTCAGATGGCACAAGCTTTGCAGCAAACAGCCAGCCAGATGGCAATGCTAAAAGATTTAAGTAACGGATTGCTGGCTATGCGCAGCACATTAGGAGTCATGGTCAATGGCGGTACACTGCAAGGTAAGACCTTACCACCCATAGCACAGGTTAGCGGCGAGCTGAAAACTGGCATTAGCACCATGCAAAAACAACTCAGCCAAGGCATGCTTGACTTGAAATCTGCCCTTACTACGTTGGTTAAAGGTGGAACCATAAATGGACAAACCATACCACCCATGAGTGAACTTTCCAAAGGCTTGAGGCAAATCTCCAAAGGTGCCAATGAGGCATACGAAACATTCTCCAGCCAGAGCCAAGACTTGGAAAAAGCTAAGGATCTGGCGGAAACTTACAATAGTTTTAGCGGTTTACCCACAGGAGCCGCTGGAAAGGTCATGTTCATAATAAAGATAGAAGATTAAAGCTGATAACTGAACAGAAAAGCAAATGTTGTCAAGAGGCTTCTCCCCTATTGGAGGAGCCTCTTCTCTTTTTAGCATAACCAAAATGGACGCACTTGCCACCTGAGAGAATCTTTGTTTTCTGGATAACACGTTACCACAGAGTTTTTCTGCGTAAATGTGAAACAGCATTTCACTTCTTTATTGAACGATTACACTCTACAAAGCAATCAGAGCGGAACCCCCACCTTACCAAGATATGCACAACTTACCCTGCATTGTTTTACCATTATGACAAGGGAGGTGAATACACCCATGGAACTCACATTTCTGGGCGCTGCTCAGGAAGTTACTGGGTCTAGTTATTTGCTCGAGAGCGAGGACACCAAACTGCTCATCGATTTTGGCATGTTCCAAGGTAAAGAAGAGGACTGGAATTACCAGCCCCTGGACATAAGAGCAAAAGAAATTAACGCACTTTTACTCACTCATGCCCATCTGGACCACTCGGGACGCATACCAGTTCTGGTAAAGAATGGCTTCCGAGGTCCCATTTTTGCCACACCGCCCACCATCGAACTTACGAAACTGCTGTGGGAAGACACGCTAAAGCTCATGAAAGAAGAAAAGGAAAGACTCGACCGCAAGAGACGTAGGCAGGATAAACCACCTGTGGAACTACTGTTTGACGAATATGATGCTGATGAGGCAAGTAAATTGTTTGTACCATTGCCATGGAACGAACCAGAGAGCTTCAAGGGATTTCAATTCACATTCCGACCTTCAGGGCATATATTGGGCGCCAGTAGCATAGAAGTAAGTGCAGAAAACATAAAACTGGTGTTCTCCGGTGATCTTGGACCACAGGACACAGTCTTGGAACCCCCTCCACACATTTTTGAGGATGCCGATTATGTTGTTATTGAATCCACCTACGGAGACCGCGAGCACAAAGATTTAGAAGAAACCCGCGCCGAGTTTAAGAATGCGCTTTCTGCGGCAATCCGCGATGAGTCAAAAGTGCTCATACCCACCTTTGTTGTAGACAGAGCTCAGCGGATTATTTACGAGCTTTACCTTCTATTACAAGAAATGCCTGAACTAAGCAATATGCCTATGTATTTTGACTCACCACTGGGTAACAAAATCACCGCAGTTTACAGCAGTTATCCCGAATACCTTTTGCCTCACTTAGCTGACTTCTTCCGCGGTATGGACCAAGAGAAGCTTGGCATTCAATATGTCGATACACCAGAGCAAAGCAAGAAACTTAACAGTTTAAGCCACGCTCTGATCATGGCTGGCTCAGGTATGTGCACAGGAGGCCGCATCTTACACCACCTCAAACATGGGTTATGGAACCCAAAGAACCATTTGATTTTCGTTGGATATCAGGCAGCAGGCACATTGGGAAGGTCCATTGTGGACGGCGCACGAAACGTAAGAATAATGGGAGAAGACATCGCTGTTAGGGCACAAATACACACCATAAACGGCTTTTCTTCACATGCTGATGCCAAAGACTTACTGAGCTGGGCAAGTAATTTTCCACAGAACACCACTTTTCTGGTCACCCACGGTGAACCACAGCCAGCTAAATCTTTGGCTTTGGCACTTAGCGGTCGGGGTTACTCCAGCGTTGTACCTTCGCGTCGCCAATCGGTAACGCTCAGACCAAGCAAAGAACGTATAGCCATTCCAGCTCCAGAAGCCCATACAATAGGACAAAAAATTGACAATTTTGTGGCAAAATATCCACATAAAAGAGAACTTGTGGAGAGAGTGCTTACTGCCCTACTGGAGAGTCTGGAAGACAGCGAAGCATGACCTCCTCAGGAGGTGGAACAGATGAGTTCCAAGAAAAAGAAGATCCTTTTCAGACTCATTGTTCTCTCAGTGCTTATGTGCGTTGTTTTACCACTGTCTGTGCATGCAGCACTGGTAATTGGTAATGAGTTTGGTTACGGCACTTATGTGGGTTATTGGAAGAGTCAAGCGGACACAGTATCTCCGCCTGGTTACTTGATGGACTTCATGCAGTATGGAGGACAAACCAGTGTCTTTACAACACTTTCCACAGGCGAGGTGTTTTTTGGAGACTTCACCTTGAAAGGGAAATTGTGGTATCCGCTTGTTGCAGCGGGATCGGATGTGTACATCGCTCCTGGCAGTGAGGGTGAAATTCCCATAATACTTCTTGGATCACACGTTGTCAACCAGTCGACTGCCACGTTGCAAACCATGGCTTTACCAGGTAACGAAGTACTTTACTACATCCTCAAGCCTTTCTCCACTGTGGCAAAATACGGCGTTCTGGGTTTCTTGGTGTTAGGGCTAATTTGGGGTCTTTTAAGTGACAGCACTCCTGGATTTTCCATTAGTTGGGGTAGTGTACTTTCGGCAGTATTGGGAGCCGTTTTTCTGTTCGCTGTTTATGCCTTCGTAGATTTAGCCTCTTCTCTCTTCTTTAACGCTGCACTTAACGCGCTAGATTCTTACACAGGCCTTGTGTTAACAATATGCTGGGCTGCTTTGTGGATAGCTTTTTGGATCATCATCATTCGCATGGTTGGTTATGGAACTAGCACTTTAAGAAAAGCCATTCCAACCCCCTGGTTCTGGATCGCTCTTGCTGTGGTAAGTTATTTTTGGTATCCCTGTGCTTTGGTGGTTTTAGTGGCACTGGCGGCTTTGGGAAGTGCGCAATGGTTTTCGAATTTCTTGGAAAGCCAAGTGTCATTTGGCAGATGAGAAAATTCACTTATGTAAAACGTACCGGTGAATAAGACGATCAGTACAGGTTTGATGAGCCATAGGAGAAATCAGTGGAGCCCATAGTAGCATTGGCCACTCCGTGGGGAGTGGGAGCCCTACACGTGATCAGAATATCTGGTGATGCATCGAAAAACACAGTAGAAGCATTTCTTAACAAGCCATTACAAAAGCCACGACATGCCTCTTTGAGGTACTTCAGCTCCGAAAAGGTAGAAGATCAAGTTGTGGCAATTTGGTATTCTGAGCCACACTCCTACACAGGAGAAGAAATGGTTGAGATAATGTGCCACGGTAACCCAGCCATTGCAGAGCTTATCATAGAGACTCTTTTGGATGCCGGTATGAAACCCGCTCAGCCTGGGGAATTCACCTTCCGAGCTTTCCTTAACGGAAAGATGGACCTTACTCAGGCTGAAGCGGTTAACGATCTTATTCTGGCAAGAAGCACAGAGCTTCTAAAAGCCGGTGAGAATACGCTGAAAGGCAAACTTAGCGACAGAATAGCAAGTCTAAGGAGTAAAGTACTTAACGTATTGGCTTTCCTCCAGGCAGCCATGGACTTCCCCGAAGACGTAGAGGAGAGCAATATTGAAGAGCAGTTGAGAGAAATACTGGTAGAAACTCAAGACCTCATTGAAAGCGCCAAAACAGCTGAAATACTCAGAAAAGGCATAAGCCTGGTAATAGCAGGTAGGCCAAATGTGGGCAAATCTTCTTTAATGAACGCACTAGTTGGCATGGAACGTTCCATCGTGTCGCAAATCCCAGGGACTACTAGAGATTACATAGAACAGTACACGGTATTAGGAAAAATACCTGTAAATGTGGTAGATACTGCGGGGCTTCGCCACACGGATGATCCCATTGAACAAGAAGGCGTAAAACTGGCACTTCGTAGAATTGAGGAAGCTGATCTGGTAATTTTCCTATATGATGCCTCAACGGGATGGACCGATGAAGATCAGCAGATGTTCAATCTCATTCAAGAAGAAAAGACCATTGTTGTGGGAAACAAAATAGATAAAGGCAAAGGCGCTGAGCAGCATCCAAAGGCCTACTTCGTCAGCGCAAAGGAAAAGACAGGCATAGACCGAATAATTGAAGCCATACACCAGCTGATGAATATTACGGAACCGCCAAAACTTCTAGTGAGCCAAAGGCAAATGGGGCTTTTAGAAAAGACCCTTGGCGACGTGCACGATGCTCTGGAACATCTTAGTGTTTACGCTGAGGTGGCAGCCGACGATTTGTTCTCTGCACTTAGGAATTTAACAACCCTAATTGACGGAGACGTAGAAGAAGACCTTCTATCAACAGTTTTCTCTAATTTTTGCATTGGGAAGTAAGTAGTTCAGGGTCTTGTTTCCCCACATAATTCTACGTTCTTTCATCTTCTCCTTTTCGCGTTTTCTTGCTTCTCTTTTGAAGGTACATCCGTGCGTCTGATGTTCTGAGAAGTTCCTCCAAAGTTAAAACTTCCTTGGCTTCCACAATTCCGTAACTGAGGCCAACTGGTATCGGACTGTTAGCAAGCTCCATTTCTATTCTTTCTGCCACTTTTTGTGCCCCTTGTTCGTCACTTTGAAGCAAGATAGCAAGGAACTCATCGCCACCCCATCTCACAGCGAAATCGCTTTGTCGAATATGTTTCTTCAAACCAGAACCAACTTCACGTAGCACCTGATCGCCCACTGGATGCCCCAACGTGTCGTTTATGTTCTTCAGATTATCTACGTCCATGAATATGACCGAAAAAGATCTGCCGCTCCTTTCATAGTCACTCCAAAGTCTGTTAAGCACTTCCAGACCAAAGTTCCTGTTAAATAGACCTGTTAGAGCATCATTGGTACCATAGCGAATTCCCCAAACTCTTTCCACAGATAAGAGGACAGCTTTTAAAACCAAGGCGTCAGCTACGTTCCCATTCTTCACCACTAAAGTGCCCCAGAAGGGCGGTAGGTACATGTCGATGGCAAACCCGCTAACTCGCTCTCTTCCAGCACGATAAATCTCTTCTCCCCAGCTTATGGAAAGAAAGAAATCCTCATAAAAGTGGCTAAGAATGTTCCCTAAGTAGTTAATGAATCCGCTAATGGTAGCCTGCTCTAAGGGCAGAGAAAGAAGGCTTTTCTCTAGCATTTGAAGATTCATACTATGAGTCAAAGGAATATTTGCCTCGTGTATTTCCTTCCTTAAAAGGTTTGCTTTTTCGGAAAGGCCTAAAAGCGTAGCTAAACGAAGAGCTTCTTCCAAGAAGGCTGCTTTTTCCTCCCCTTCCACCAGCGAAGCTAGTAGTTCGTAAATGAACATGGCATCAGCGAGGTACCAACCGTGCTCAGCTCTTACAGCAAATGCCATGAGGTTCTCCACTGTGTCCCTTTGCCTAAAAGCCCTTAAGAACAGCACTATGGGCCGGTCACTACTAAATAGCTTCAACTTGCTAAGATTTTCAGGGCTCTTCTTGCAAAGCCACATCAATGGATACAAAGGCTGACTGGAACTAAGACCAAGCGAAGGAAACGTTACCTCGCTCCACGAACGCAGGTCCAAAACAGCCTGGAAAACAGTTAGCCTGAAATGCTCTTCTTCACTGCCAGTCTCGGCATTCATCATGGACAATACATCTTTGGCCAAGTTCTCCATACCACTTAACCAATAAATCACAACTGCAACTTCTCCTACGTCAAAACGTGTCTTACTGTCAGCTTCTGGCATGAGAGAAATAAGTTCTTCCAATGCTTCTTTTGGTAGTCCCATGAACTGAAAGTAGGTAGCGCAGTAGTTCGATAAAGCTACCGCTCTCAAAGCCAAATTGCACGGTGCTGTGCTGCGAAAGGCAGCGTTTACGTACTTAAAAGAAGCAGAGGGGCCCTCCAGCTCCAAGGCGGAGTCTGACAGGTTTATGAGAAGCCTTAAATGCACTTCAGATCCATCCAAAGGACCCATAATCTCTAAACCACGTTGAAAAGCATCGTATGCTGCATAAAAACGCCCATTATAGGCAAGTAAGACCCCCAAGCTATTATAAAAAGAACCCAAGTGTTCCCTTAGATAGCGTTTGCCCACTATGACCTCAAGGAATTGTTCTAAAAGCTCCAACCCTTCCCTGTATCTTCCTTTTAAAACCAGTGGTAAAGTTAAATCACCAGCAAACCGCGGGAAGAACAGAGAATCGTAAAGGGCTTCCTTGTCTCTCAACAACTCTAACACTAAAGCCTCTGCCTCAGCTGTTCTTCCACTGTAGGAAAGGAATCTAACCAGATTAGCCATATCCACTAGATTTGGGTTTTTAAGTGACTTTAGTGTTTCTACCGCACCTTCCAGGTCATTTGCCCAGTACTGGCAAAGACTTTTCAGTCTTTTGTAACCAGGACCTTTTACCCCAAGCTGGTCCAACCTTTCAATTGTCTTCATGGCTTCCAACGTGCCCTTATTGGCCCTAAGCTCCATCAGTAGCGCAAAAGCTTCCTTCTTTCTATTGCCCACAGTTCTGTAACGCGTAGCAATTCTTCCCCAATAATCGCTATAGCCTGCCTGCGCCATGGCGTCAGCTACGTTCTCGATGATCTGTTTCCGCCTTGGTTCTGGTATCCTCTCTCGCACCTCCTGTCTTACCCGAGAGGAAGGGAACCTGTAAAGAGGGGATTCCCAAAAAACCAAGTGAAGGCGTTCCAGTGGTTCCAAGGCAGAGTAATCCTTCTGATCGCCACCAAGAAGAATGTCCTTTATAAACGAACTGTTTCTTTCAGCCATGACAGCGAAGCCGTTGACCAAATCTAATGCCTTCTGGGGAAGTTCGCTTAGTGCCTTTTGTACAGCTTCACTTAAAGTCTTTGCACGTGTCTGGCATAGGAAGAGAAGTTCATGCCAGTTACCCTCCGTCTCCGCAATCATTTTTCCAGCGTCTTCCTCAGTGAAACCAAGGTTTCGGCAGTACTCAACCAGGTAACCATCTCCCAAGAAAGGATCCAGGGAACTGTTTTCCAAAACGGTTTCAGCCCATTCTTGAGGAAAAGCATCTCCAACAACCACAACGGTAATATCCGTAGCTGCTACCAGCTCTGGTAAAACCACAGAAAACAAATGGTTGTAATCATCCTGCAGCCAGTCATCTATGAACCAGTATTTTATGCCCGAAGCCCTGACCAAATCCACCATGGCACTTAGAAGTAGCGTTTGTTCCTGACTTACTGCTAAAGGCCGGTACGGCTTAAAAGCGCCAAGGGCAGGGTAAAACCTGTCATGCAAGTAGCGTCTTATAATTGGACCGTGCTCGGGGAACTCTTCCAGGAAACCTTCCCTAACCTCACAGAGTAAGTCGTGAAAAAGTTGCCCTATGCCTGTCAAGGGAGAGTAGTAGAGACTGTACAGACTCTTGCTTTTACAAGCCTTCTTCAGCTGTTTTAAAGTGTATGTACGTCCCTTCCCCGTCGGTATATCCAGGTAAACAATACCTTTGGCATCCCTTAAGAGTGCCTCCCACTCTTGCAGCATAATGAAATTATAATCTAACGAAGCGAATAAACACAATTCATAAAAGAGGTGAAGAACATGGAACAGTGGCTTGAGGTAAAACTTATCGGTTTGGATGGTAAGCCGGTGAAAGTAAGTGACTTTCAAGGCTGGAAAGTATTGTACTTTTTTCCCAGAGCTATGACTTCAGGATGCACAATGGAAGCCGAGGATTTCTCAAGGCTTCATGAGGACTTTCTGGCCCTAGGCGTGACAATCATTGGAGTGTCCACAGACAGTGCGGAAAGACTTAATAAGTTCAAAGAAAAGGTCGGAATCCCTTTTGTTCTGCTAAGTGACCCTGATCATGAACTGGCTGAAACGTTGGGCGTGTGGAAAGAAAAGAACATGTACGGTAAGAAGACCATGGGCATCGAGCGGAGCACCTTTCTCATAAACCCTGATAACCAGATAGTCAAGGAATGGCGGAAGGTAAAAGTCTCCGGACATGCCCAGGAAGTGCTTGCTAAGGTAAAAGAGATAGTTAAAAGCTAAACAAGCTTAGCTACCAACGGCTCAAATACTCCTTTTGACTTTCAGTAAGCTGGTCGATTTTTATGCCCAAGGAGTCGAGTTTGATCCGCGCCACTTCCTCATCAACCTCCGAAGGCACCTGCAGCACCTGAGGCTGCAGCGCTCCCTTGTTCTGCATTAAGTATCTAAGTGAGAGAAACTGAGCGGCAAAAGAAAGGTCCATAATCTCAGCTGGATGCCCTTGGCCAGCAGCCAAATTCATGAGCCTGCCTTCCGCGATAAGGAATAACACCTTTCCATTTGGCATTCTGTAGCCCATAATGTTTGGCCTGGCTTCATAGCTCTCCTTAGCCAACCTTTCCAAAGCTGCTACGTCCACTTCCACATTGAAATGCCCGGCATTGCCTAAGATAGCTCCGTCTTTCATCTTTAAGAAATGCTCTTCACGTATGACACCCGCATTACCTGTAGCAGTTATGAATACTTCCCCCACTTGGCAAGCTTCATCCATGCTCATCACAGTAAAACCTTCCGCATAAGCTTCTAAGGCTTTTACTGGGTCAACTTCTGTGACAATGACCTTCGCCCCCAGACCTTTGAGTTTTTCCGCAATACCTCTGCCAACAAAACCGAAACCTGCCACCACGAAGGTCTTACCACCAATGAGTAAATTCGTGTTGTGCATGAAACTGTAGACAGAGGATTCTCCGGTGCCGTAGCGGTTGTCGAATAAATGTTTTACTCGTGCGTCATTCACAGCCATCACAGGAAATGGCAGTCTACCAGCATTTGCCATGTTTCTCGCTCTGATAAGCCCCGTAGTGGTTTCTTCCGTGACGCCTATGACTTTCTCAGCCTTTTCTGGGAAACGTTCCACGAGCATGGTGGTCAAATCAAATCCATCGTCCAATATCAAATCGGGATTGAAAGAGAGCAGGTGCTGTAAGTTCTGTTCATACTCTTGTTGAGTCTCACCGCGCCAGGCAAAAACTTCTAGGCCCTCGTGCTCAAGGGCCGCAGCCACATCATCCTGCGTAGAGAGAGGATTACTTCCCGTAACAACCACCTGAGCGCCTGCATCTCTAAGCAACAAAGCCAAACGGGCTGTCTTTGCCTCCAGGTGTATACACATGGCAATGGTCAGACCGTTAAAAGGTTTCTCCTTGGCGTAAATATTCTGCAGCTCCCCGCACACAGGCATGAAACGCCTAACCCAGTCAATTTTAATCAGCCCATCACCATATAAAGCCGGATTCTTTACTTGACCCACCTCATAACACGCTCCTTTCTTCTTTCTTACATACTAACTCAAGGACACAATATGATCTGCCTGTACCAAAGGCAGTCTCCACAACTGGGCATATTCCCCCAGCAGTCTGCTTTGTCATCCCATAGAAAGCTGCACCCGTCTCGCAAAAAGCAGTCAGCACAAGAGGGATAAAGGGCATACCGAACCTTGAAACGAAAGATGCTGTAATCAGGACTGTTCCAAATATTCATCAGCGATTCTTCGTTTATGTTTCCGAACCCACGAGTGTGAAGTGTCTTCACTCTACCGAATACACGCTCGGCGCCCTCATGGAGAAAGCGATAGCAAGGACATACTGTACCGTCAGCCGCTATGACGGCTGCACTTCTCTCCACAAACCTGCAGAGGCGATCAGTTCTTATACAGAATTCTGGGTACTCCACGCCTACCTTGGCATAAAGTTCAGAAGAAAGTCTAAACCGCAAATCACTGGCTCTGTCTTTCACGTAAAGGACTTCTTTATCCAGCTCGGGTGTCATGGGAAGCAAATTGTTTATGAGAACGTATCTGATACCGTGTTTACTGAGCTCCTTCATAAGTTCAATGTCCTCTTTTAAGCTGCTCTTTGTCAAAACCATTTCTGCAGATAAAATGGGGCGCATTTTATTTCTTAGCTGCTTCAGACGAGTTATGAGATCACCCACAATGAAGGTGTTTTCTACATTGTTGTGTCCCAGTGGGGAAGATTCCACCGATATGTAAATCTCATCAACGCGCTGATCCACCAAGAAATCTGCAACCTCTGGATTTATGAGAGTTCCGTTGGTGGTTATGGTAACCCTTTTGTAAGCGTTCTTTAGCTGTCTGACAACCTCCTTCCAAAGTGGATGCATGAGCGGCTCACCAATACCACCAATGATGACATCCTCAGCCGGAGAATCAATGACTTCACGAAGCATGTTTTGCACGGTCTTTTCGTCCATGAGTGCTTGAGCATGATCCTCATAGGTATGCCTGAAACACATTGCGCAGTCCAAATTGCAAGCTCTGGACAGTTCAACGTAAACGCGCTTCAGGGGCTTGGGTTCAATTAAGACTTTGGCATTACCCAGGTAATATTCCACCGCCATGTAACTATTTTAGCTGTTCTTGAGGGCGCTTGCGTCAAACAACAAGCATATGAGCTTGAGCAAAACGTTACATGACTCGAAACATGGAATCAGCTATCGTTCCTTTTTTCACTTTTTTCTGCTATAATGATTTTAGCCATTCTGAGGCGGAGGATTAAAAAATCTGACACCGAGGAAGGAAGGTAAAAGGCGAAGCAGCATTTTTACAAAGCCTCTTTAACCTCCTTTTCCAGGTGCCAACACAAAAGGAGGTCTTTAAATTGGAAAGATTCTACATTGTGAACATCATCGTTAACAACCGTGAGAAAGCCTACAGGCAAGTGAATGAATTACTCCATGATTTTGCTGAGGACATTCGCCTGCGCGTGGGGTATCCTTTACCCGAAGAAAACGCGGCTATCATCCTACTGGTGGTGAAAGCAAACAACGATGTATTAGGAAGCCTGACAGGAAAATTGGGCCAGTTGGGAAGCGTCCAAGTAAAGACTTTACCCCTGAAATAGTTAGGAGCTGAGGCAGCATGGCCAATAATGGTATAAAAATAGCAAACACGCTAAGCGAAAGCGATACTGAATGTTTCATTCCGCATCAGGAAATCTTCGATCTGCTGGAAAAAACCCGTAACCCAGACCCAGCCGAGGTCAGAGACATTTTGGCAAAGGCAATGAATAAGGAACGTCTGCTTCCACGTGAAACAGCCACTCTTCTTAACACAGAAGATCCTGAATTGGTGGAGGAAATATTCCAAACAGCGAAGAAGCTAAAACAACAGGTTTATGGAAACCGTATCGTGCTCTTTGCTCCTCTTTATGTGGGCAACGAGTGCATCAACGGGTGCCTGTACTGCGGTTTCCGTGTGGAGAACAAGGAACTAATTAGAAAAACGCTCACCGACGAAGAGTTGGAGCAGGAACTTTATGCTCTAACCTCCCGTGGGCATAAACGTCTTATTGTGGTATTCGGGGAACATCCCATGTATTCACCCGAATACATTGCAGGTGTAATTCGCAAGATCTATGCTTTTAAAAACGGACCTGGAGAAATCAGGCGCCTAAACGTGAATGCAGCACCGCAAACAGTGGATGGATACAAGATCATAAAGGAGGCAGGCATTGGTACGTTTCAGATTTTTCAAGAAACATACCACCTGCCGACATACAAGAAATTACATCCCCACGGACCAAAATCCTCTTACACGTACAGGCTCTATGGCTTGGACAGAGCCATGGTAGCAGGGATTGACGATGTAGGCATTGGGGCTTTGTTCGGACTTTACAACTGGAAGTTCGAAGTAATGGGGTTAATGTACCATACCCAGCACTTGGAAGAACGATTTGGCGTGGGTCCGCACACAATCTCATTCCCTCGCATGGAACCTGCTGTAAATACGCCCATGGCAGAAAACCCTCCTTACAAAGTTAGCGACTATGATTTCAAGCGCCTCATCGCCATAATCAGGCTCTCTGTCCCTTATACCGGCATGATACTCACAGCTCGCGAAAAGCCAGAAATCAGACGCGAAGCTTTGGAGATGGGCGTTTCACAAATAGATGCCGGTTCCAGCATTGGTATTGGTTCTTATTCAGCAAGCGACCCTGAAGAGGTTAAGAAAAGTCAGTTCTTACTGGGTGACACGCGGCCCTTGGACGAAGTCATATATGAACTGGCATCCCACGGCTACATACCTTCTTTTTGCACCTCCTGTTACAGAGCAGGCAGAACCGGTCAGCATTTTATGGAGTTTGCCATACCAGGTTTCGTTAAAAACTTTTGCACGCCAAACGCACTATTGACTTTTGAAGAGTACCTCATGGACTACGCTTCGCCAAAAACAAAAGAGATAGGTGAAGCTTTGATTGAACAGGAACTCATGCAAATGCCTGAAAACAGGCGCAGCATGGTAAAAGGGCTCTTGGAGCGTGTTAAGAACCATGAACACGATGTCCGATTGTGAAATGCTCCTGGAACGATTTTGCCAGCAGTTTCAATGCAAGGCTTGGGTATGCGAAAAAGTTGGGAGAAGGATGTCCTACTTACACCCTTTGAAAGCTGGTGAAGAGCGCTACAGTGAGCCATTCATTCTCTGTGAAAACGAGCGCTTTGCACTCTTTGTGCAGTGCGACCAAATAAGCAAGCAAATGAAGGATTGGGGCTGGAAGGTGCTTGACTGTGTACGAAGATATTTTGACGAGAATTCTCAACCATCCTGACAGCGTCACATTGGAACAGGTAGCTTTCGTCTTGTCAAACGAAGAACTAACACCAAAGCTCTTTGCAAAAGCTGATGAGGTCCGAAGGAAATACCTGGGAACAGAAGTCTTTCTCAGGGGCATTATAGAATTCTCCAACTACTGCTCCAGCAACTGTCTTTACTGTGGCATACGAGCACAGAACAAGCATGTACACAGATACCGGATGACCCCCCAAGAAATCGTTGACAGAGCACAAATCATAAGCGCACAAGGTATAAAAACCGTAGTGCTTCAATCGGGAGAAGACCCTTTCTACACAAAAGAGACGCTCGGTGACATCATAAGTGCCATTCAATCCCTTGGTTTAACCATTACGTTGAGCTTAGGGGAAAGATCTTTCGACGAATACAGCTATTGGAAAGCGTTGGGAGCTGATCGTTATCTGATGCGACATGAGACAGCCGATGAAGAGCTTTATGAAAAACTCCATCCAGGTGACAAATTGGAAAACAGAAAAGCGCACTTACTGGAACTTAAAAGATTAGGTTATGAAGTCGGTGCAGGTTCCATGGTAGGCTTGCCAGGTCAAGACGACTTTGCTCTGGCAAAAGACATCCTGTTCACATACGAGTTGGATGCCGACATGATTGGCATTGGTCCGTTCATTCCACACCCTGATACACCTCTTAGAGATGCGCCGCAAGGGACACTGGAAAAAACATTGAAAATGGTAGCGCTGACCAGACTCTTCCTGCCTGATGCTAACATACCAGCCACCACAGCTTTGGGCAGTATCCACCCACAAGGCAGGCAAATGGCACTAAAGTGTGGAGCGAATGTTATCATGCCTAACTTCACCCCTTCACCTTACCGAGCAGAGTACGTACTTTATCCAAACAAAATATGTGTTATGGAAAACGACGTGGCCTGCGGCGAATGCACAAAAGCCCTCGTAAAATCTGCTGGATACACGGTAAGCTTAAGCCACGGTTACCGCAAAAGGAGGATTAAAGAACAGCAATGACCAGCCTAAACGAAGGACTCATACCCCACACGGCTTTTAGAAAACACATTGCCATTGTGGGCAGACGTAACGTTGGGAAATCTTCGCTCATCAATGCCATTGCAGGGCAAGATATTGCTCTCGTGAGTGATGTTCCTGGTACCACCACCGACCCAGTTTACAAGACCCTTGAGGTCAAACCACTGGGTCCAGTAACACTCATTGACACGCCTGGTTTAGACGACGAAGGGCTGCTGGGGCAAAAACGCGTAGAACGGGCAAAAAGAGCTTTATATAAAGCTGACGCAGCCATACTGGTGGTAGATGACAAGCCTGGGCCTTTCGAAGATTTCATAGTGAGTCTGCTAAGGAACCTGAGCATTCCTTTTGTCATAGCCGTAAATAAAAGCGATGTAACAGAAGACACAAAGACCCTTGTAAAGGACTATGAACCTTTTAACGTGCCTGTGGTGAAGGTGGCTGCCGCACAAGGGAAAAACATATCAGAGCTCATTCAAGTACTCAGCTCCCTTTTACCTGATGAAGAAGAAAAGCCTCTTGTAGCACATTTACTAGGTCAAAATAAAACTGCCGTTCTCGTAATTCCAGTAGATAAAGCTGCACCCAAAGGAAGACTCATCATGCCGCAGGTAGAAGCCATCCGAGACATTATTGACCACGGTGGGATTGCCGTGGTAACGCGTCCGCCTGAGCTCAAAGAAACTCTGGAAAAACTGCAGTACAACGTGGACCTAGTGGTCACCGACTCTCAAGTTATCATGGACGTGGACAAGGTGGTTCCACCGCAGATTCCATTGACTACCTTTTCCATTCTGGAAGCAGCAAACAAAAGTGATTTAACATTGTTCTTGGAAGGCATAAACGCTTTAGAAAAGCTGAATGATGGTGACTGTGTGGCTGTTGTAGAAGCTTGCTCGCACGTTCCCACATGCGACGACATAGGCAGAGTAAAAATACCTAGGTGGATTGAAGAAAAGTTGCATATAAAGCTGCAATACAAATTTTTCGCTGGTAAGGAGTTTCCTGAAGCAAGTAGCTTACAAGGTTGCAAGCTCATCATTCATTGTGGTGGATGCGTGCTCACCAGGAATATGTTCATGAGACGCATGCAACTAGCTAAACGTTTAGACCTACCAGTAGTGAATTACGGTATGCTCATTTCCTATCTGCATGGGTCATTGGAGAAAGCCATAAAACCGCTTTTAGCCTTTAGTTATCCGCCCGCGACAGGCGGAAACACAGCTACTTTACCAGGCTCTAGTGGCGTATGAATGCCATTCAAATGAAGAATGTTCTTACCGTTCAAAAGCAGAACTGTTCCGGGGATAACTTCGTCTCCCCGGAACAGTTCTTCACTTACAGGTTGACCCGTTATTCTATCCAATTCTCGCATTAAGTCTTTAACAGTGGACCCCTCTGGCATGTCCACTTCGTATGTAGGCTTCGGTAGTTTTAGCCTGAGCGTTGCAAAAAACTCTACTTCGAGCTTCATCCTACTCCAGACCAAGCTCGCTTAGTTTCTCCGGCGTGGGAACGCCATCTTCATTCCAGCCACGCGCTTGGTAATAAAGTGGTAGCAGTTCAGACAGGTGATGCACAGCTCCTTTATTGGGTCCTTCTGCCACAGGCTGCTCAAGAAGCCGTTTCGGTAGTGTATCGTCAGCTTTGGTAAATCCGGCCTTCAAGTTAAACAAACGCTCTAAGTTCCAAACCCGTTCGCCAACTTTCATTAGTTCTTCTGTGGTGTAGTTAAAACCCGTATCAGCATTTACAAGGTCCCTGTAATCATCAGCTGTAAGCGCAAATGAGGTAAACAGACACAATCCCGCAGAATCAATGACCGCAGTCAAATCTTGGAAGGTCTTTACCCATTCTGGCTTGCCGTTGAGCTCCTGAGGATCCAACTTTTCAGGAATACCCAAAACTTCGGGAGAGATCATGTAACCTCTGACGTGGCATCCACCACGGTTACTGGTAGCGTACTGAAGACCGTGTCCTTGAACACCTCTTGGATCGTAAGCAGGTAGTTCCTGTCCCTTTACGTGCATAGCAAATTCAGGATGTCCGTACATTTCTGAAAGTCGTTTGCTACCCTCAGCCAGCTTGTCCCCTAGCCCTTCCCTAAAAGCTATGGCTTTTGTATAGTACACAATGGCTTCAGAGCTACCGAATATGGGCTCAGGCCCTTTGTTAAGGTCTTCTTTGGGCAGATAACCTTTCTCATAAAGCTCCATGGCACAGGCAATGGTAGAACCAGCAGATATGGGATCAATGCCGTACTTATTGCAAAGATGATTTGCCTCACAGATGGCGATCAGATCATCAACACCGCAATCTGCACCATAGGCCCAGCCTGCTTCATATTCAGGTCCTTCAGAGTCAATACCGTTTGGCAGAGTTATGACACGACCGCAACCGATGGGGCAGGCGAAGCATGCCGTATTCTTTTTCAGGTACTTCTTTTCCACCAAAGCTTCTCCAGACACTTCATGAGTTCTCTCAAAAACCGATTCCTGGAAATTTCTTGTGGGGTATGCACCTGATTGGTTGATAATGTTGTCAAGTACTTTAGTACCCAGTGCTGGTAAACCTTCTCCAGTTACGGGATTTTGTTTTATGATATTGATTTTTTGTCTTACTACCTCCATAAAATCAGGGCTACTTGGTTTTGGCCTTCCACTGCCTCTTACCACAATGGCTTTTAGGTTCTTGCTTCCCATGACAGCCCCAACGCCTGTTCTACCAGCAGCACGGTGCTTATCGTTCATAACACCCGCAAATTTAACCAAGTTTTCACCGGCAGGGCCAATGCATGAAACGCGAGCTTTACCATCACCAAACTCATTTGCCAGTATGTCTGTGGTCTCAAATACATCCTTGCCCCACAACTGTGTTGCATCCTTAAGTTGAACCTCTTCATCATGTATGGAAAGGTAAACTGGCTTATCAGATTTACCTTCAAATATGACCATGTCGTAGCCTGCAAACTTCAACTCAGCTCCGAAGAAACCCCCAGAGTTGCTGCTAGCTATGGTACCAGTAAGTGGCCCCTTAGTAATAACCATATAACGTCCGCCTGTGGGAGCATTTGTCCCAGTGAGTGGACCTGCAGCAAAAATGATCTTATTTTCTGGAGAAAGTGGATCTGCCTTGGGGTCAATTTCATCGTAAAGTATCTTGCTTGCCAAACCTCTGCCCCCAAGAAACATGCGCGATAAAGCGAAGTCCAGTTGCTCGGTTTTTATTTCCCCTGTGCTCAGGTTAACCCTGAGTAGCTTCCCAGCATAACCCATTTAGCTTCACCTCCGCCAAAGTCTGGCGCCCCTTTGCGAAGGTGGCAGGCGGAGCCGTTTCCAGCTTCACCCATCGGTCTGACGCCCTTGCCTTCCAATCCTACGAACGGCTTTAGGCACACAGACTCGGAACGCCTTTGCATCATTTTACCATAAAAGTTACATAAATATGACTAGTCCGAGCCACTGTTATTTTGAATGCTATACTTTTAATATGTCTATGCTTTCAAATGCTGAGCTTTATAGCGTGGAGAAACCTTCACGATATCTTGGTGGAGAATTTAACAGCATTGTTAAAGATTGGGAAAAGACACTTTACAAGGTGGCTTTACTTTATCCTGATCTTTATGAAGTAGGCATGTCATATCATGGGATGCAGCTCTTTTATTTCCTCATAAACCAAGAAGAGGATTTGTTGGCTGAGCGCGTGTTTACACCAGCAATAGACACCATAAAACTACTAAGAGAAAAGAACTTACCTTTGTGGTCCTTGGAGAACAAAAGACCACTATATGAGTTTGACGTAATTGCTGTGCATTTTCTCACAGAACTGGGAGCTACAAACGTATTGGAAACCCTTTCTTTGGGACAAGTTCCCCTTATGTCATCGGAACGTACAAATAATGATCCCTATGTCATAGCTGGTGGACCTGCCATAAGCAACCCGTCTTTCTTTGAACCATTCTTGGATGCAGTTTTCATAGGCGAAGCCGATGATGTCATTGATGAATTAGTAAGATTCTTAGCAAAGGCTAAGCAGCAATGTGCCGATAGAAGAGAAACGTTGTCTGAGCTCGCCAAAGTTTTTCCTGGCATCTATGTACCAGCGCTTAGAAACACCGCTAAGGAGCATCACGTAATTAGAGAGAGCATTTTCTACCCAACAAAGTTCATAGTTCCTAATGTGGAAGCTGTGCAGGAACGTGCAGTAGTGGAGTTAGCCCGTGGGTGTACTCGCGGTTGCCATTTCTGTCATGCCAGCTCCTACTACAGACCCGTAAGGGAGACTCCACCCCATGAAGTAGTGGAGCTTGTTAAAAGCATAAAACAAACAACGGGCTTTACTGAGGTAGGCCTACTGTCACTGTCCACCTTTGATTACTCCAAACTAAGCGAAGTGGTAGACCTTTTATCTGGTGAACATTTGAGCATGAGCCTACCTTCGTTAAGGCTTGATTCTTTGGATACAGACCTTCTTAAAAAAGTGGATCCAACTAGACATCTGACCCTGACTTTCGCACCAGAAGCCGGCTCTGACCAGCTTAGGAAAAAACTAAACAAACCATTTAGCAATGAAGAAATCCTTCAAGCCGTGGATCTTCTTTCTAAAAGCGGGTGGAGCAAGTTCAAGTTTTATTTCATGGTCGGTCTACCTGAAGAAACCGAAAAAGATGTGCTCGACATTGTGTCACTGCTTAATGAAGCTGACACCATTGCCTTCAAGAACAATAGGAGAAGCCGCATACATGCCACAGTGGCTTCCTTTGTTCCTAAACCCTTTACACCGTTCCAGTGGGAACGTCAAATATCACCTGAAGAAACGCTCGAGAAATATACCCTTATTCAGAAACACTTGAAGAAACAGATTGATGTTTCGTTCAGGAACCCGTGGTTTTCACTCCTTGAAGGAGTGCTCTCCAGAAGCGACTCAAAAGTGGCTGATTTGGTGCTTTTAGCATGGAAAGAAGGAGCCATATTCGATACTTCTGAGCAGTACGGTCAGCATTTCCTTTGGCAGTCAGCATGGGAAAAGCTGGGCATGGATCCCATGGAGTACTTAAGAGCCAGAGATATAGAAGAACCTCTGCCTTGGGATCACATAAAGGTTGGACCATCTAAGGATTTTCTTTTGCTCCAAAGAGAAAAAAGTAGAAAGGGACTCCTAACTCCTGACTGCCGCATGAGTTGTTTGGGATGCGGAGTTTGTGGTGGTGATTTATGGCCCACGCTGGCTTGACCATATTCTTTAGAAAGGTGGACGCTAGTGCTTGGCTTTCTTACAAGGACTATGTTCGCCATATCTCCTATGGATTAATACGTGCAAACTTGCCACTCCTTTATACAGAAGGTTTCCAAGAACGCATCCTTCTGCAAACACCTTCTGCATTACCTTTGGGTGTAAGTTCACTGGGAGAACCCTTTTTCATTCCAACGAAGGAGCCATTAAAAATCAGAGCAGAGGAGCTGCAGCCATTCTTTTCTTCACACGAGATGCCCGTTCTAGTGCTCAGTTACAAATTGGAACCCTATCTATCAGTTTTTCAAACGCCTAAGGGCGTACTTAAGCTTCAACTGGAGAAACAGGGGCTGAAGAAAGTCCTAGATGAACAACAGCTTAAGCCATGGGAAGCAACGAAAGTTGGTATTGAAATCATAAGCAGTGGACAAACAATAAATCTGAAGGCCTTAACAGACTAAAATACTTTCTTAAAGATTGATGATATATATAGCAGAATTAGAACCAAAAGAGGTAAGAAAAGGACGGTAATCCCCATATGACGCGGGAAGAAGCGAAGAAGAGAATAGAACGGTTAAGAGAACTTATTGAGTACCACAACTACCGTTATTACGTACTGGATAGCCCTGAAATCAGCGATGAAGAATACGACAAACTTTACCGTGAACTGGTGACACTAGAAAAACAATTTCCAGAGTTTATTACACCCGATAGCCCCACTCAGCGCGTAGGTGCTCCTCCGGCCAAGGAATTCGCCACTGTAACCCATGAAGTCCCCATGCTTTCCTTGGACAATGCCTTCACAGAAGATGAAATAAAGGCTTTTGATCAGCGTGTTCGGAGCGCACTGAACCAGCAACATGTAGAGTATTTTTGTGAGCACAAATTAGACGGCTTGGCTGTGAGCCTTTTGTATGAAAATGGCCTCTTTGTCAGAGGTAGTACCCGTGGCAACGGTTATGTGGGTGAGGACGTTACGGCGAACTTGAAAACCATAAAAACCATTCCATTAAGGTTAAAAGGTGAAAACATTCCACCCGTAGTAGAAATTCGCGGCGAGGCTTTCATGATGCTAAGGGATTTTGAAGCGCTTAACGAACAAAGGCAAGCTTTAGGACAACCTTTGTTTGCCAACCCAAGGAATGCAGCAGCTGGTTCAATCAGACAGCTCGATTCATCCATAACTGCCCAGCGCAAACTGTACTTCATGCCTTATGGTTTTGGTCTGGTCCAGGGCATGGATTTTGAAACCCAAGAGCGCTTCCTCAAGCAGTGCCAGGAATGGGGATTCAGAATAAATGAACACAACAGGAAAGCATCTTCTATTGAAGAGGCATTAGAGTTTATCCGCTATTGGACTGAACACAGGGTTGAACTTCCGTTTCCTGCTGATGGGGTTGTCATAAAAGTGAATAACCTAAGGTACTGGGATATTTTGGGCACCACAGCTCATGCTCCGCGTTACGCCATTGCCTACAAGTTTCCAGCCGAGGAAAAGGAAACTAAGCTAAAGGACGTCGTTTTCCAGGTAGGTAGAACTGGCATCATAACACCTGTGGCTATGCTTGAACCAGTGGTTTTGGACGGAGCTACTGTAAGCAGAGCCACACTTCACAACTTCGACATAGTAAGACAGTTGGACGTAAGAAAAGGTGACGTAGTGAAACTCAAACGTGCTGGCATGGTCATACCAGAAATCATAGGCGTCGCCGCAGAAAAGAGAACGGGTAAGGAAGAGCAAATTGAGCCTCCTACTACTTGCCCCGTCTGTGGAGGCCCCACAGAATGGGACGGAGCATATCTAAAATGTGTAAACATTACGTGTCCTGCTCAGCTAAAAGGACACCTGCTTCACTGGGCTTCCCGTGATGCCATGGACATCGATGGATTGGGAGAAAGCATTATTGAGAACCTCGTTGACATGGGGCTAGTCAAAAACATTGCTGATTTGTACAAGCTGAGCGTACAGGATTTACTCACGCTGCCTCGATTGGCTCAGCGCTCTGCCACAAAGCTTTATGAGAATATACAGCGATCCAAAGACAGACCGTTTTTTAGAGTGCTTTATGGTTTGGGCATACCGCGTGTTGGACTAAAGACAGCACAAATGCTTGCGGAACATTTTGGTTCCATAAATGCCCTACTAAATGCAACCATGGATGAGCTTACAAGCATTGAAGGGATCGGCACAGATACCGCAGAAACCATCTTAAAAGCACTGCAGAGCCCTCAGGTTCATGAGCTCATCGACCAGCTCAAAACTTTGGGACTAAAAATGGAGCAAGAATCAATAGAAGGGCCTCTTAAGGGACTCACCTTCGTGTTTACCGGAACATTAACAAGCATGAGCCGAGGGGACGCAGCTAAATTGGTTCAGTCATTGGGCGGCAAAGTAGCTTCCAGCGTATCGAAAAACGTGGATTACGTGGTCGTAGGTGAAGACCCGGGTTCAAAACTGGATAAGGCACAGAAATTGGGTTTGACTATAATCGATGAAGAGGCATTTTTGAAAATGGTGAAAAGAGAACATAATGGTTAAAGGTGGATCACTCTCTAAAAAGGTATTATCTTCTTTGCTCATTATTGCGCTACTGACATTGTGCTGCCCATGGTTTGTTTCTGAGAATTCAAAAGCTGCCGCTGCAACCTACTTGTATCCTAAAACGTTAGCTACTGACGGTGAAAAGCTCTATGTGGCAACAGACCAAGGTTTATTGGTTTGGAATGGCAAGGTCTTTTCCGAAGTTAAGCCACCTCATTTACCCTCAGTGAAAATTACAACAGTGAATGCAGATCCCTCCACGTCACTGATTGTGGGTACTGATAACGGTGCTGCATACCCATTCAGGCAAAGTTACTGGCGCGTGGTAACTACCGGCGATGGTCTACCAGCCTCTTCAGTTACAGCCGTTGCTGACTGTAAAAACCAAATTTTCATTGGCACCCCCAACGGTTTAGCTGTTTACACCAAAAACTCCACCAATCGTCCAATCATCTATCAATACCCCGAACTTCCCCATAATAATGTAACCTCCTTAGTATGCTCTGGCGATCAGGCATTTGTTGGAACGATGTCCGGCATTATGCGAATCGCTGGAAATAATGCCTATTACATCTCTCCAGTCAGCACCACAAAAATGCTCGTAAGCGGTGGAAAATTGTGGGTAGCTTCTTCTCAAGGCTTGTTCCAGTTTGACCTGCAGGGCAGGCTGCTAAAACGCTGGGATGTAAATAGTGGCCTTTATTCCAGTAATATTAAAGCGCTGGCAGCCAGCGAAGACAGCGTCTATGTTTACGATGGGAAGAACATCGTACGTATAGGCGACATGAGAAAGTTCCCTGTTTCTGTCGCTATCTACGACATGGTATATATGAAAGGACAGTTTTTCTTGGCCACTCCAAATGGCCTTTTTTCCACCTACGACTTTTTGGATTACGTTAATGTTTTCAAAGCTCAATCTTACCTGCAAGATGCCTTTTACAGCGGTACGCACTTAGTTGAACTCAGAAACAACATCGTTCTCATAGATGGCAGGCCTGCGAACATTTCTGGCGTGGTAAAAGCATACCAAGGGGATTGGGTTACCGTAGTAACGTCAAACCAAGTTTATTTGGTGAATCCAAGCAGCTTGTCCCGGTACACTGTTAAGTCGGATGCCTTCTTTGAAATAGCCCCTCACTCTATACAAAGTGCTTACTACTGCGCTTCCTCTGGAATGCTGTATTTGGCAAGTTATGGTCAACTTTACGCCATACACCGCACCAGTGGCACTTTTCAGAAAACAGCTATCCCTTTGTATGGTATCAAGTCGCTTTGGTCTGACGGAAAATTTGTGTACTTACTTGCAGACCGAGGTTGGATTATTGCGGACAGCTGGGGAAAAGTTATCCGGTCGGGGACATGGAACTTCTATGTCCGAGATGTAACCTTCTCAGACAAACTCATATTCATTGCTACAGACCAAGGGGTCAAGTATGGCTCCTCACTGTGGAGTGGTTTTCGCAATTATGCTTCTTTAGATGCATTAAGGCTCTTCTCACCTGTAAATAGTAAAAACTTGTGGGCTTCCACAACAAAGGGCTTGGTTAAGATGGGAACAGAACCAATTTATTACAACTGGGGCAATGGTCTTCTTGCTCTTCCAGACAACATGCTATCGGACACTAGTAGTTTAAAGCTCTTCATTGGAGGCAAAATCTACCAATGGCAACCCTCCCACATGGTGGACTGGCTTGGTAGCATAGGAAAAGAAGAGGCATCAAAGTTACAGGCAGCTGGCATTCTGGCAGGATTCCATGGAAAAACCTATCCCACAAAAACGCTTACTTATCAAGAACTGGCCGTGTTCTATGCACGATTAAAGGACATTAGGCCTTCCAACGTTTCTACAAACGCACGAGCAGATACCTGGGCAAAACCCTACATTGCAGCTTTGGAGCAGAAAGGCTTTCGATTGGACCTGGACTACAGGTTAAATGCGCAAAGAAATATTGTTCAAAACTGGATTCCTGAACTTTCCTATCTTTTCCGCGATGGTGGTGCGTTAACCAGACAAAAAGCCGTTAGTAGCCTATATTCCTTACTGCCCTATTAAAAAATACCTCATCGTTATTCGCATGTTGTTATAAGTATGCATTCTCTTAAGTATTAGTGGAATATTAAATAGCATTGCAGTGCTTATGGTGTATAATGCTTCATAAGGAATCGGCATATGCGGAGGTGTGAAGCATGAAGAAGATTGCAGTGGGGCTGCTGGTAGTTATGCTAGTAGCTTCATCCTTTGTGGGGTTCTCCCCTGTCAATGCAGCTAACTTCTCCGACGTACCTAAGACGCATCAGTATTACAAGTACATCACTAAATTAGCTGATGCAGGTATCGTAAAAGGAAGGTCTGCTACACAGTACGCACCAAACGCCACTTTAAATCGTGCAGAATTGGCCACCTTGTTGGTCAACCTCAAGAAACTGCCACTGGAGACTTCTAAACAGTACTTCAAAGACGTACCAAAAGGCACATGGTATTACGGTTACGTTAACGCAGCTGCAAAAGCTGGCTTAGTAACTGGTTACGAAGATGGCACTTACAGACCCAACAACCCAGTAACCCGTGCAGAGCTGGCAGTAGTCGGCTTAAGAGGGTTAGGCGTAACACAAGCTACCATTGATCAGTATGCAAAGAACCCAATTTATCTTTCCAGTGATGAAAGCAAGTACACCAACTACTGGGCGAAGGGATGGCTAACAGCAGCCATTATGCCCAGGTATCAAGTACTTTCTTGGAGGCAGCCTGGCAGGTTAATTGCTGCAGACAAGGCAGCCACCAGAGGAGAAGCAGCTTACACCATTTACAAGATGAAATGGCCTGTAAAGAAAGGTGGACAACTTTACGTAATCCAGAGTGAAGAACCCGCTACGTTGTTCAACCCATTGGACTCCATGGCAGCCATGAACCAGATACTGGCATTGGTTCAGGACGCTGAGCAAGGTTCTGACTGGAGAGGCAACTGGTGGCCACAGTTAGGACGCTGGGTACCTACCACTGAGAACGGCAAACAGGTCATTTACGAAAAACCACAGACCATTACGCTGGCGGACGGAACCAAAGTACCCATTTACATGCGGTACGATTTTGGTTTAAGACCGGGTCTTAAGTGGAGCGATGGACAACCTATTACCGCTGATGACTTTATCTTTGGTACATTGCTGTATTTGGCTAAAGATATGCCCGTACCAGGACTTGACCCCTATGACAGCGTAGCCAGAATTGAGAAGCTGGATAATTACACCATCAGAGTTTATTTCACAGCTGTAGACAAAAACAACCCCTACAACGTTTATGCCAAGTACGGCTTACCACTGTACCCGAAACACTGGTTCGAGCAAAACGTTTTGAAGACCACGGTAACCTACCCAAAGACTGTTGATTTTGTGCTTAAACACGACGCTAAGATGCAGTATCAATCCGACGTTTCCTACACCCTGCCTAGGAACTTAAAAGAAGTCATGGACAAAAACGTAGAAGCCATTGTAAACTGCTCCTACAACACGAAACCCATGCACACTGGACCTTACAAGATCACCAACTGGGTGCAGAAAGGTTACATGGAGTTTGCACCCGATCCAAACTACTTCCTGGGCCCTGGACTCTTCGACAAAGTCATCATTGCATTCAGAAGTGTGGAATCTGGCTTAGCAGAACTACTCAGAGGACAGCCTGACTTAGCAATCATGGGTGTTATCAACACACAAAACGCAAAGACACTGGCTGCAAACTCCAGCTTCCTAAAACAGTACAAACTAAACAGCATAACCTCGGTATTCTGGCAGCATTTCACCGTTAACTTCGACGATCCAAAGAACCTACCAAAGGACCCCAAACCAGGCGTAGCATACACCCACCCATTCCTAAGCGACAACAGAGTACGTCAAGCTCTGTCCTACTCCATCAACCGTCAAGACATCTCGAACCGTATCTACTACGGCATGAGACCTCTTTGCTACAACTTCGTTCTGCCAGGAACCCCTTATGACGAACCTTCTGTGAAGAACGTCTTTACGTATGATCCAGCTAAAGCAAACACTCTTTTACAACAAGCAGGCTTTAAGAAAGGCACTGATGGCATTTACGCTAAGAATGGAAAGAAGCTCAGTTTGCTTGCAAACATGGGTAACTCCACAGACCCAATCCGTGTTGTTCAGCTTGTGCAGCAGCAGTACAAGCAAGTGGGTATTAACCTAAACATGCAGGCACTAGACCCTGGTCCATTCTTTAACACCGTACTACCCCACAGACAATTTGAGATGGCTCTGTTCTCTTGGGGACAAAGCAGCATCCTTGAACCAGGTGGGAACACCTTGTATCAATCTTCCTACATTCCTTCCGAAGCAAATGGCTATCAGGGTCAGAACTACAGCGGATTCCGTAACGCGCAGGCAGATGCTTTGATCGCTAAGTGGAATAGTTTCAATACTTCTGAGAGAACAAAAGCTTACAAGGATTTCACCAAGAATTACTGGTCCGTTTACATGCCAGAGATTCCATTACTATGGACCGACCAGCACGACGCTGTTAAGCTGAACATTGAAGGATACGACATGGGATTGGACGTAGCAGCTCACACTTGGAACATTGCTTGGTGGTACAGAGAGTAGTCGTTCATACTAACTTCTAAGCAACCTTTTCAGAGGGGAGCCCAAGTTGGCTCCCCTCTATTCATTTAAGTATTCTACGGTGTGGTATAATAAATTACAACTTTCTCACATAGGAGGTGTGGGGTGTGAAGAAAATTGCAGTGGGGCTGCTGGTAATTATGCTAGTAGCTTCATCCTTTGTGGGGTTCTCCCCTGTCAATGCAGCTAACTTCTCCGACGTGCCAAAGACGCACCAGTATTACAAGTACATCAACAAGTTAGCTGACGCCGGCATCGTAAAAGGAAGGTCCGCTACACAGTACGCACCAGACGCCACTTTAAATCGTGCAGAATTGGCCACATTGTTGGTCAACCTCAAGAAATTGCCATTAGAGACTTCTAAGCAGTACTTCAAAGACGTAAAACCCGGAACATGGTATTACGGCTACGTTAATGCAGCTGCTAAAGCTGGCTTAGTAACCGGTTACGAAGATGGCACTTACAGACCCAACAACCCAGTAACCCGTGCAGAGCTGGCCGTAGTAGGTTTAAGAGGACTAGGTGTAACACAAGCTACCATTGACCAGTATGCGAAGAATCCAATTTATCTTTCCAGCGATGAAAGCACTTATGCCAACTACTGGGCGAAGGGATGGCTCACAGCAGCTATTATGCCCAGGTACCAAGTACTCAGCTGGAGGCAGCCTGGCAGGCTAATTGCTGCAGACAAGGCAGCCACCAGAGGAGAAGCAGCTTACACCATTTACAAGATGAAATGGCCTGTAAAGAAAGGTGGACAACTTTACATCATTGAGGAACAGGAACCCGCTACATTGTTCAGTGCATTGGACTCCATGGCTGCCATGACGCAGGTTCTGGCATTGATCATGGATGGTGAGCAGGGCTCTGACTGGAGAGGCAACTGGTGGCCACAAATGGGCCGCTGGGTACCCACCACCGAGAATCGCAAGCAGGTCATTTACGACAAGCCACAAAAAATAACCCTGCAAGACGGAACACAGGTTGACATTTACATGAGGTACGACTTTGGCCTAAGACAGGGCCTCAAGTGGAGTGACGGTGAACCCATCACAGCTGACGACATTATCTTCGGCACATTGCTTTATCTGGCAAAGGACATGCCCGTACCGGGTATTGACCCCTATGACAGGATAGCCAGAATTGAAAAACTTGATGATTACACAATCAGAGTGTACTTCACTGCAATAGATAAGGAAAACCCCTACAACGTTTATGCCAAGTACGGACTACCCATGTATCCAAAGCATTGGTTTGAAAAGAACGTTCTTAAGACAACTGTGACATATCCGAAGACCATCGACTTTGTATTGAAACACGATGCAAAACAGCAATATTTGTCTGATGTTTCCTACACGTTACCTAGGAACATAAAAGAAGTCATGGACAAAAACGTAGAAGCCATTGTAAACTGCTCCTACAACAGGAAGCCCATGCACACTGGACCTTACAAGATCACCAACTGGGTGGAGAAAGGTTACATGGAGTTTGCACCCGATCCAAACTACTTCTTAGGTCCTGGACTCTTCGACAAAGTAGTATTCGCTTTCAGAAGTGCTGAATCAGGCTTGGCAGAACTGCTAAGGGGACAACCCGATGTGGCAATCATGGGTGTTATCAATACACAAAACGCAAAGACACTTTCTGCAAACAGTAACTTCCTAAAGCAGTACAAACTCAACAGCATACCATCGGTGTTCTGGGAGCACTTCACCGTTAACTTTGACGATCCTAACAATCTACCTGATGCTCCAAAGCCAGGCGTAGCATACACCCACCCATTCCTAAGCGACAACAGAGTACGTCAAGCACTGTCCTATGCTATTAACCGTCAGGACATTTCTAACCGTGTCTACTACGGCATGAGACCTTTGGCTTACTACCACGTGCTACCCGGTAGTGCCTTTGATGAACCATCCCTCAAGAATGTGTTCATATATGACCCAGGAAAGGCTGATACGTTGCTGAAACAGGCAGGTTTAACTAAGGGTAGTGACGGAGTATACGCCAAGGGTGGAAAGAAGCTCAGCTTGCTTGCTCAAACAACTACTAGGACTGACCGTATTAACACACTACAGATTATCCAGCAGCAGTACAAGCAGGTTGGTATAAACCTGAGCATGCAGCCTTTGAACGCTTCTGACTTCTTCAACACGGTACTGCCACACAGGACGTTTGAACTTGGCCTGTTTGCTTGGGGACAGAGCAGCATTCTCGAACCAGGTGGAACTACACTGTACATGTCCAGGTACATTCCTTGCAAAGCTAACGGCTACCAGGGACAGAACTACAGCGGATTCCGCAACGCTGATGCTGACGCCCTCATGAATAAATGGACCAGTTTTGACATGACTGAAAGAACAAAAGCTTACAAGGATTTCGGAAAGCTCTACTTTGGTGTTTACATGCCAGAAATGCCAATCGTATGGCATGATCAGCATGACGCCGTTAAGCTGAACATTGAAGGATACGATCTTGGATTGGACGTAGCAGCTCACACTTGGAACATCGCTTGGTGGTACAGAGAGTAGTCATTCATACTAATTTCTAAGCAACCTTTTCAAAGGGGAGCCCAAGTTGGGCTCCCCTCTTCTTTTTATCAAACGAAAGCCATGAAGAACATCAGTCTTGTGCTTTATAATGAAAAAGGTTATATGTCGCTGGTGAAACGCACATGTTCACGAAAACAAGTGTGATTTACAGGAGGTGCTTGTTGTGTTTAACATATCCCCCGAAACGCTGAAGCATTTGGAAGAGCTCGCCCAACTGGAGCTACCTCTGGGCTTGGAGGAAAAAATGCTTCAGGACTTGAACCACATACTGAGTACCTTTGAAGTGATAAGCGTGGTTGAGAAACCGCCCGAAAGCGGCGTGGAACAATCAGCTTTCTTAAGAGCTGACCAGCCACTGCCTTATACTGATGCATCCAGGTTGTTTGACCCAAGCAGGCTCAAGAACGGCTTTCTCAGAGTAAAACCTGTGCTCGAAGATAAAGAAGAAGAGGGTTAAGGTTTATGAACATAAAAGAAGTTTTCACCAAAAGACAAAACGGCGAGATTACCTTTAAAGGCTTAATGCAGAAAACCATCGAAAAACTGGAACAAGACAAAGAACTACATGCTTTCCTTCATCTGAAGCACCCTTCTGAGCTTATACGAGAGGCTGAGGAGGCAGACAAGGCTTGGGAAAAAGGGGTTAGAAGACCCCTGCAGGGTATACCGGTAGCAGTAAAGGATAATATTTGCGTAAGCAGCATGCCATGCACGTGTGCGAGCAAAGTTCTTCAAGATTTTGTAGCCCCCTATGATGCGACGGTGGTCAAGAAATTAAAAGAATCTGGAGCCATCATTGTAGGTAAAACCAACCTAGATGAGTTTGCCATGGGCAGCTCAAGCGAAAACTCAGCTTTTGGACCTACCAAAAACCCCTTAGACCTTTCAAGGTCGCCTGGCGGTTCTTCTGGCGGTTCTGCAGCAGCAGTAGCAGCGGACATGTGCATGGTGGCTTTGGGGTCTGACACTGGCGGCTCGGTAAGACAGCCTGCTGCTTTCACCGGTATTATTGGATTCAAGCCCAGTTACGGTGCCATCTCCAGGTATGGTTTAGTTGCCTTTGCATCATCATTGGATCAAATAGGTATACTGGCAAAAACCCCTGAAGATGTCCTTCTTACCTCTTTTGTCCTCTTTGGGAAAGACCACTTGGACAGCACAACCACAGATGTTTTCATGGACTTTTCTCCCAAGGCAAGCGAGGTAAGGCGGATCGGCTTAGTAAAGGAAGTTGATATTAGTGCAGTGGACCCACAGGTCAAAGAAGGTTATGAATTATTCGTGCAACAACTCTCTAGGGACTTTGACGTGATGGAGGTCTCTATTCGGCATTGGGAAGAAGCTCTTGCTGCTTATTACTTCATTGCACCTGCTGAAGCCTCCTCCAATCTTGCCCGCTATGACGGTGTAAGGTATGGAACCATGGTGGAAGAAGAAACTTACTGGGACACAGTAAGGGAAACACGTAATCTACTAGGAGAAGAAGTAAAACGCCGCATACTACTGGGTTCTTTTGCCTTGTCAGCAGGTTTTAAGGACGCACTTTATGAAAAGGCAAATTACCTACGTCGCTGGCTTGTATTGGAATTCGCGCAAGCATTCAAAGACGTGGACCTTCTACTTACTCCAACCACCCCCACTCTGCCTTTCAAATTGGGTGAAGTAAAAGATCCATTACAACTATACAAGGCAGACCTCTTTACCACGCCAGCAAACTTGGCTTACTTGCCTGCAGTTAGTATTCCATTTAAAGCTACAGGCGAACCCTTACCAGTGGGCTTGCAGTTTATTGCGCCCTTCGGACAAGACCACAAACTTCTCAGTTTTATAGGAGAGCTGGGGGTGAAAAGCATATGAATTTCAAGTTCGTAGCAGGGTTGGAAATACACGTTCAGCTTAATACAAAAACAAAAATGTTCTGCAGTTGCCCTACCGAGGGACCAGACATTCCTAATACCCGTGTATGTCCCGTATGCCTTGGATACCCAGGAACCCTACCTGTGCTAAACCGTGAAGCCGTTGTCATGGCAATTGCCTTGGGCAAAGCCCTCCACGGCCACATTAATAATATTTCTCGCTTTCACAGAAAAAACTATTTTTACCCCGATTTACCCAAGGGGTATCAAATAACACAAGGTGACGTACCCATCATAGAAAATGCCTATCTTGAGCTCTCCACCGGTAAAAAAATCCCCATAAAACGCATTCACCTTGAGGAAGATGCAGCTAAGAGTGTGCATGTGAGCAGCACCGGTAGGCTTTCAGGTGCAGAGGAGACTTTGCTTGACTTCAATCGCTCTGGCATACCGCTCATTGAAATAGTCACAGACCCAGTTTTCGAATCCCCAGAAGAAGCAGCCCTTTTTGTGGAAGAACTGCAAGCCACCTTGAGGTATCTGGGCATAAGCAACGCCCAGATGGAGCTGGGTCAACTACGGTGCGACGTGAATGTGTCTGTGGAACTGGACGGAAAGGAAGGCACTCGGGTAGAAATTAAGAACCTTAACAGCATCAGAGCCATTAGGCAGGCACTAAGCTATGAGTACAATCGACACGTGGGAGCCTACAAAAGAGGAGAGATCATACCACAGGAAACCCTGGCTTTCGACGAAAAGACAAATCAAACTCGTCCTATGCGTACCAAACAAACCTCAGAAGACTACAGGTATTTCCCTGAACCAGACTTGCCACCACTGGTGCTCACCAGTGATCTTTTTGAAGAAGCAGACAGGTACTCGGGTAGCTTCTTAGAAGCTTACAAGAATGCTTTGCAGTGGATAGGAAAAGAAAGTGAAGCGCGCACGTTGGCATTAAACAAAGACCAGTACCTAATGTATGCGACATTTGCAAAAGAGGGCTTTGATACAAAACTACTAACGCGGATAATCACCATTGACTTGCCCAACATATTGAGTGAAGTTGGCAAAGGCTGGAATGAAATAAACCAGAGCTACATAAGTGCCATTCTAAATCTGCAGCAAAAAGGAGAAATCACAGCAGCCGTAGCCAAGGACCTTCTCTGGCAAGCTGCCCGCGACATCGACCCGATAAAGTACGCTCAAGAGCATCAGCTCTTGGGCAAGAAAGACCTAGACTTAGAACAAGTAATTTCCGAAGTGCTAGAGCAAAATCCTGACGCCGTAGAAAAGTACAAGAAAGGAAATGTGAACGTGGTCAGTTTCCTCCTAGGGCAGGTTATGAGGAAAACTAAAGGCACAGCCGATCCTGGTAAAACAAGGAAGCTTCTTGAAGAACGCTTAACAAAGCTTAGTGAATAATTCTTACCAGTAAAGGAGGGCTCCCTTCGTTCTGCAAGGCCCTCCTTAGTATGCTACTGCCTTTAGCCCGTACCACTTTAGCAGATATCTGGCCGCTGAACTGGGAGCTGCTAAGTTCCACTTCCTCGCCGCTCAGTGTTACGTTGTCTAAGTTGCTCCCATTTACAGTTATATATTTTTCGCTTTGCACGTTTAAATGGTTAATCTGACTGTCCTTCACTGCAACGTTCTTTGCACCTAAAAGCAGTTCACCATAATAACCACTGCCAACCTCAACGTTACACTCTTGGAAGAAAGAGTTTAAAAATGGCACAGTGGCTGTTTGAGTGCCACTGATTACCTTTAGATCCTGCTCATAAACTAAAGTTAACGTTGACGTTTGCAAAGTCAAAGCCTTTCCATCACCAACAACAATCGCACTACCCGTGCAGTTATATATCTTTTGAAACTGCTCCACTGGCTTCGCCTCCGGTATTCTTTTCCAAAGCACAACACTTGGTAGCAACTGTTTCATCCCATCATCAAATTGCGTGATTTTAATGCCCTTTCCCTCAACGCAGTGGTCATAACTGGTGTAGTAACAATGTGAACTAGTCTGAAACATCAAATTACTGTATTCGTAACCAGGGGCTCCAGTTTTTGTCCCTTCGCCAGCATAATAAAAAGAATCTTTTTCGTAGGTGGTTTTCATGCCCCTCCAGCCCACAAACACTATAGTTCTGCGCGTAGAGGAAACATACATGTTCCCCTCATCAATAGCTGGTTGCCACAACGATTCAGTCCAACAAGGCCTGCCGCAGGACAGAAGTTTTGACGAGCCATAGAAGTAAAATTTTTCAGCTGCCACATCCCCCAACAAGCGACTACCATAGTCCATAGAGAAAGTGGAGCTGGCATTTACTACAAAAGATGGTACCCATTCCACTGGGAAAGTCCGTTCCATGTCCTCATACTGGACTGCTACTGCTTCTTCAGACCACAGAAAGCTGCAGCCATTGAAAAAGCTAAGTTTCTCACCATTTTTAGTGTTGTACATATGTTCAGCTACGTCCAAGCATTCCTCTATACGCAGCCGCGCCAAGGCTTTTTCCTCAAGCATCCTTTCGTGAACTACGCTAAATGCTGAAGCGCTTAAGGTGACAAGCACCATGCTGCATACGAGCATCACAGAAAACAAAACAGCACTACCGGGTAAGTATTTCCCATTCATAGTCCACCCTTTGATTTGGCGTTGCATCATAAACAAATCTTTGAGGACCAAAGATTTGCCTTTCTAGTGGTGTACGTTGCTCAGTAAGCAAAGTATGCAATGGTGTAGGATTATTTATGGTTTTTCCTGCCTTGTTTAACTGCAGGGAAGCGACGTTTATGTAACTAAAGAGTAGCAACAACAGAAAGCTGGAGGCTGATAAAGCCAAAAGCAGCTCAATTAAGGTAAAAGCCGGGAAACCCTTGTTCCTGTTATGGAATAATCTTTCCAATGCACCGTTACCGTAGTTTCTTTGAAGTTACTTTCACAATTAGGAATTTGCTGTGCTGAAGCACCAAAACTGGAACAGCCCAACGACACGCTTCTAGTAACGCCGTAGTCCACGTTACCACTGTGAACCACGAAACTTGTAGCTGTCTCAGAGTACCAAGGTGCATTGTAAAGTTGCTCGTACATTATAGAGGAAGCCACATTCCTTTCCTTCACATAAGTATGTATGGTTTGGGCATCCCCGCTGGCGCCAAGCAGAAGTAGACCCGCTAACAGAGTCAGAACTAATGCTATTAGCACCTCTGCATAGGAAATACCCATGTTCTATACTATAATACCACTATGAAGGTGTTTCTTTTTAAGGGGGATTTAACTACCCTGGACGTAGATGCCGTGGTGAACGCAGCAAACGGTATAGGGCCCATGGGAGGTGGCGTTGCATACGCCATTAAAAAGGTAGGCGGGCATGAAATTGAACAAGAAGCCATAAAGCGCTGTCAAGAAGAAGGTCCGTTTAAGCCTGGGCAGGTTTACGTAACCACTGGCGGGAGTAGGTGGAAATACGTCATTCACGCTGTAACCATGATGTACCCTGCTGAACCTGCCGATTATGATTCCGCAGGTGAAGCATTAGCAAAAGCCATTAAGAAAGCCGTCGATCTAGGTGTAACAAGCGTGGCAGTGCCTGCATTAGGTATGGGCGTAGGGGGACTTGAGCCAAGGGCACTGGCACAGGTTTATGCAAATGTATTCAAGCGCTTGAAAGATGAGCCCCTAAACATCGTGGTCTCAGCTTTCGACAAAACCTTTCTGATGGAGCTTATCAGTGCGCTGGATTAGCTTGGTACTAATAGTTGTTCTGCTATTGGGTGGTGGTTATTTTTACTGGCAGCGTGTAGAAAGCAGTAAAGTTGTTTATGTATTTTTGCCAGAAGTGCCCAGTGCCACCATTGTCCCTTGGACTGCAATAACCCCAGCAGATAGAACTGTGCTATATAACACAAGAAGAACACTGTTTAAATACGGCAAACCTAGCGCAAATGACGCGAGCTGGGAAGAACAAGCAGTCCCCGATTTAGCCCTCAGTGCAACTTCCACCGACAACATACACTGGACCATCAGTCTTAAATCAGACATCATTACTGCAACCCAAATCATAAGCGTTTGGAGTGAAACACTTAAAAATGGTGATCCTACCGTAGTTGGTAAGCTCTTTTACTACATTGAAGGTGGGCAAAGCTACAAAAACAACACAGGTCCTTTTAAGGGGCTTTCAGCCGAGACACCAAGCACCCTTCATGTGGTCACAGCATTTCCCCTTAACCTTCCCCTGTTACTAGCTGACCCCGTATTTTCCGCATCAGCAACAACGGACATAACGTATGAAAATGGTGTTCTTTTGAAGGGTGAAATGCGGATCATATTTACCAACGAACCTGAGAAAGCTGACATAGCATGGCTTGAAGAAGGTACTGATCATTTCTCTGGAACCTTTGACTACGCTGTCTCTTCCACGGTTTTGCCCACAGTTTCTACCACCTCATTGTGTCTTAACGTTCCTTTGGCAGACCTTAGCCAAGTACAAATACTGACTCCAACGGTGTTTTATGTGCCGCCTCAGAGACCATCTGAGGGCAAAGTTAGTTTATACCCATGGCAGTTGGATTACCCAAGTGAGGAAGCGTTTAAGTTGGGCATGGCAGTGCTACTTAATGATCCCAAAGTGGCATCAGCAACTCAAAGCTTAAGCGAACTCATGGATAAAAACCACATTTACGTGGCTAATCCGCAGTGCTTCAATCTGAAAATGAGCTCACGCATAAAGAATTTAGAAACACACTTGGACATATTGGATTTTACGGAAATGACAAAGAAGGTGTGGTGAACCATTCATGTCAAAGTACGAAGGGCGCAGAGCCAGTGAAGACGATGTGGTTGATCTCGCCCAATGGGCTCCTTATCCGCCCAACAGAAGAACATCTTTTATTCAAAGCCTGCTTAACTATGTCAGGGTGCCTTACACCCGAGTAGTCGTTGTTGAAAAAGAAGGTGCACTGGTTGCATTTGCCCTACTTTGGCTAAAGCACTCCGCAGTCACACAAACCATTACTGCAGAAATAAAAGATCTCGTACTAAAAGAACCTTCGGACAGAGAAGCCTTGCAAGTGCTCCTTGATACATGTGAACAAACGGTGAAAAACATGGGGGCATCAGAAATAGAACTTTATTGCGAAAGTTTGGATTTACATGAATTTGGTTATAATACCTTTAGTAGTTTTTGGAGGAAAGGGGTGTAAGTTAGCATGGAAAACAAAGAAATGACTGCGAAGGAAGCTCTTAGTTATGCCATCCACGCCGAAATTGAGGCTAACGAGTTTTACTTAGAATGGTCAATTAATACTAACGATCCGGCAGCCAAGAAAGAACTGCAAGAGCTTGCAGACTGGGAGGCACAGCACCGCGACCAACTAACAAACATTTATGAAAGCCGATTCAGTGAAAAATTCCAGAGAAACCCCAACGTCACTGTGGAACCCGCGTTAAAAGTTAAGGCTGACGAGTTCAAAGATGTGTACAATGTACTGCGCATCGCCTCCACTGCTTATCTTACTGAGCTCACCTCTGCCGAGTTTTACAGCGACATGGCAAAAAAGTTCGCCGACGATGAGGAGCTTAGTAAAACCTTCAGTGACCTTGCGGACATGGAAAAAAGCCATATGCAGCTCATGCTAAAGCGTTACCTAAGACTTAAAGAGGACTTATCTGGTCCGCTAATGTTGTAACCTCTCATCGCAGTGCACAGGGCGAACTTCAACATAGCAGATGAGCTATGATTCTGAGAAAAACCCGTTCTGGAACATGTACGTTATAAACACGTCAAAAAGATGAGAAATAGGCCGTTCTGAGCAAAAATGGGTCTGATAAATCCACGTTTCTTAGGGACATGTTTTTGAGCCATAAAGAATGTTCAACCAAATGAAACATTACTGCAAAAGCTAACAAGGAACCACTCTGTAGGAAGCCGCTGTATGGTTAACAACGCTCTAGGCAAGCATATAAGCGTTTAGGGAGCCTACTAAAGCGTGCGTGGAGTGTTTTACTTTAGTCTGCCCTAAGAACCATTACACGAGCTCACCGCGATTTTGCTTTCACAGGAGCTTCGTTACCCATGAAGAGCACGTCACGTTCGAGGGAGAAAAAACTTGCTTCCCACAAGAGCCTGGTTTGATTTATCGCAAATTAGCTTTTTTATACATCTTATTAGTAAAAAAGCAGCGGCGCTTTCTGCACCGCTGCTCCCTTTTCTACGTTGTCATAACGTGTCCTATTCCCATTCAATGGTTCCAGGTGGCTTTGAAGTGATGTCATAAACTACCCTGGAAATCTCTGGAATTTCGCTAATAAGCGAACTGGCGATCTTGTCTAAAAGCTCGGGTGGAGCTTTGTACCAGTCAGCCGTCATGGCATCCACACTTTGCACCATTCTAACAGCAAGTACCCATCCGTAATGGCGCGCATCACCTTTTACACCCACACTTTTCACACCCGTGAACACCGGAAATGCCTGCCAAAGTTCATTGTAGACGCCTTCCTCTTTAAGCACACGCTCTAAAACGCTGTGAGCTCTACGCAAAATGTCTAAGTACTCTTCCTTCACAGGGCCTATAGTACGTACAGCCAGCCCTGGACCAGGAAATGGGTGGCGCATCAGAAAGTCCTCAGGAATGCCAAGCCACCTTCCCATGTTCCTAACCTCATCCTTATAAAGCCACCTTAAAGGCTCTAGCAGCTTCAGTCCCAAACTCTGGGGCAAACCGCCAACATTATGATGGGATTTTATGACACTGGCACTGCCTTCTCCGCTCTCTATCACATCGGGATAAAGGGTCCCCTGGAGCAGGAAATCGAAATGCCCCAAGTTTCGAGCTTCTTCTTCAAACACTTGAATGAACAGATTTCCTATGATTTTTCTCTTTTGCTCAGGGTCGATAACGCCTTCTAAGGCTTTTAAGAATCGCTCCTTTGCATCCACCACTTTTATCTTTAAGCCCAGGTGTTTACTCAAATTTCTAACGTGTGCTTCATCTTCAGCACGCTGCAGCCCAGTATCAATGTAGAGGCACTGTAGTCTACCGCAGCCCAGTGCCCTGTGGGTGAGCACTGCCGCAACAGCGGAGTCCACACCGCCACTGAGCGCGCCAAGTACCATGCCGTTTTCTCCCACAGTTTCCCTAATCTCCCTTATGGCTTCACTGACATAGTCTGTTATGTTCCAGTTCACTTCAGCTTTGGCCACACCAAAGACAAAGTTCTTTAATAGGGCATTCCCAAACTGCGTATGAGCCACCTCAGGGTGAAACTGCACAGCATAAAACAAAGGTTCCTTTTGGAATGCTGCTAAAGGGCAATGCTCCGTGCTTGCACTTACTTCAAACTCGCTGGGCAACTCCACTACTTGGTCTCCGTGGCTCATCCAAACATCCTGCGCAGTTGGAGTGCCAGTGAAAAGTGGCTCAGAGTTTTTTACAGCAAGGTTGGTTCTACCGTATTCACCACCAGGGGCAGGGCCCACCTTGCCACCAAGCAAATGTGCCATGAGCTGGGCACCGTAGCAGATGCCTAGCACGGGTTTGGTAACGTTGCTGAAAAACTCAGCTGGCAACTGAGGTGCGTTTTCGTCATAAACTGAGGCAGGACCTCCAGAAAGCACAACGGCTTTCACCAAGGGGTCGTCAAGTACTTCCTGCCACCGCCAATAAGGAACAATCTCTGCGTAAACACCTAAATCCCTGATGCGCCGACTTATCAGGTGCGCATACTGCCCTCCAAAATCAATAACAGCTACTCCTTCTCGTTTCATGGCAACGTTATTCCTCCAGTGTGTAGTTGGGAGATTCTCTGGTGATTTGCACGTCGTGAGGGTGACTTTCTCTTAAGCCTGCGTTAGTAATCTTCACGAATTTCGCCTTCTTCTGAAGGTCTTCAATACTGACTGCTCCCACATAGCCCATACCTGAACGAATCCCACCGCAGAGCTGAAAAACCACATCGTGAACGGAACCCTTGTAGGGCACACGCCCTTCCACCCCTTCAGGAACGAACTTGGAAGCATCTTCTTGGCTGTAACGGTCAGCAGAGCCTTGTTTCATAGCAGCCAAAGAGCCCATGCCGCGGTATGTCTTGTAAATACGGCCTTGATAAATCTCTTTTTCACCGGGGCTTTCTTCAGTACCGGCAAACAAACTGCCTATCATGACCGTAGATGCTCCAGCAGCCAATGCCTTTACAATGTCACCAGAGAACCTAATACCACCATCAGCAATGACGGGTACACCTAGCTTTGCGCCTTCCTCAGCACATTTCAAAACAGCACTGAGCTGAGGCACACCAATACCCGCAATCACACGCGTGGTGCATATGGACCCAGGTCCGATGCCGATTTTTACGCAGTCGGCACCAGCTTCCACCAAATTCCTCACACCATCAGGCGTAGCCACATTACCAGCCACCACGGCCACATGTGGAAACTTGTTCTTTACCTTCTTTACTGCTTCCACAACGTTCTTGCTGTTTCCGTGCGCAGAATCTACTACAAGCACGTCCACATCCGCATCCGCCAAGGCCTTAGCACGGTCCATCATCTCTTTACCCACGCCCAAAGCAGCACCTACGAGCAATCTGCCTTTACTATCTTTGGCTGCATTTGGATACTGGCTTCTCTTTTCCAAGTCCTTAATGGTAATAAGTCCCTTTAAATAGCCCTCTTCGTCCACCAGTGGAAGTTTCTCAATTTTGTGTGCCTTAAGTATTTGGCGAGCCTCTTCCAAAGACGTCCCAACGGGAGCGGTCACCAAATTCTTCTTGGTCATCACATCTTCAATGAGCTGAGTAAAATCATCTTCAAACCGTATGTCACGGTTCGTAATAATACCTACCAATTTGCCTTCCACCGTTATGGGGATGCCAGAAATGTGGTAATGCTCCATGAGCGCAAGAGCATCAGCCAAGGTTGCTTTGGGACCCAAAACCACAGGTTTGTAGATGATGCCAAACTCAGACCGTTTTACCTTGTCCACCTCTTCGGCTTGACGGTCAATGCTCATGTTCTTGTGGATAATACCAATACCGCCCTCACGTGCCAAAGCGATGGCTAAGCGAGCTTCAGTAACTGTGTCCATGGCAGCGCTAATAAGTGGAATGTTTAGTGTTATGTCCTTAGTAAGCTTTGTGCTGATGTCCACATCCTTGGGCAACACCTCAGAATACTGGGGCACCAACAGCACATCGTCGAATGTTAACGACTCTTCGTAATATGATGAAGGCATAAATTCACCTCCAAGGGGTTTCCATATATTATACAGTAGCAAAAGAATACCTTTCACACACATGTCAACCACGTAAAAGAAACCCGTTTGAACCCAAAATCATAAACAGTTCAGACTGTCACAATTATGCTGGTGCAATGTTACATTGATGCCATACAACCATTGAGTTGCGGTAACATATATGACCCGAATGGTATAGAATATGTTTTATACGTAAATACGAAAACGTATGTGGTACGTGTTGTATTTTTTGTATATTTACTAAAAGGTGTGCATGATAACTATAACAGGATTGCGAGGGCTTTTAGGTGTGGTACGATGAAAAAGTTGATCAGATTTTAGGTAATATCGTAGGAAATCGCGTAGGGATATGGGGGCAGCACGGAAGTGGAAAGACATTTCTTTTAAAGAAACTGCGTTCTAAGTTGGATAAATCTTTTTACGTCCATATACACTCATTCCGCATGCCACTTGGAGAACTTTACTGGAGCGTACTATCTTCCGATTGGGAACAAGCAAGTCACCTGGATGAGAAATCATGGTCAACGTTTTTAAGATACATTCCCGTGGACGAAGTCCCCATCTCAATAACAGCAAAACCGAATTATTTAGTGGACATCCAAGCCATAAACAGGGACGTACTTTTAAGTACACTGACGCTGTTAGAAACATATAACATAAAAACACTTCTTTTGGACCAACTTGACCCAACCGAGTTAAGCTCCTCAGTTAAACATCTATTGCGTGAATTGGCAAAAGAAGGCATAGCCATTGTTGCTACTTCCACCTACAAAGATGTTTTTAAAGAGCTTGGTTACCCTGTGGTTCCTATGCGTGACCCAGAGCGTGAACGCGAAGACGCTCTACAGCAGTTCATGGAAGTCTGGAACGACTTGAGCTACTCAGATGCCCAGAAACTCGTGGAAATGTCCAAAGGAAATCTGTTCAATGCACAGCTGCTCAAAGAAAGAAACGCGCAAAATCTTGAAGAAGTAATCGTGGAGGAAAAAGCAAAAAACCCAGAGCTTTTTAATGCTTTGGCTCATCTGTATGTGGGAGACATTTGGTTTAGTCCATCGAGTAAGAAGCTGGTTGAAGAAAACATCCTTGATAATGAATGCTCTTTATTGGATTCGCCACTCATAATTCAAGAAGTCCCGCAGTATCGATTTCTTTCGCCAGAAGTAAAAGAAATAATTTGGAAGCTGAACGAGCTTGACAAAGATTATGTGCACGTGTGGTGGGCTAAGGAACTAAGTAAACTGAACATTCCCACCTACTGGACCCGCATAGCGCATCTGTTCGCTTTTGGAAAACAGAAGCGCAGTGAAGCTTTTGCGCTTCTCATGGCATCCAGGAAGCAATACAACTATCCAGAGGCAGCATCACTGCTTGAAAAAGCGCTGGAGCTGTTTCCAGAATTGAATGGTGCAAAACGCAAACTAGCAAACATTTATTACTCGCAGGGAAAATACAAGGAAGCACTTTCCATGCTTCAGCAGATAAAGTCTCCATCGCTGTTTGACCAGGCGTACAAGGTCAGATTGTACGTGCTGCTGGGAATGAATGAAGAAGCCACCGAACTCGGTGAATTTCTCTTAAATCAAATTGAGAAAGTGAACAAATTCTATTGGCCCGGCATGCTGTCAGACCTGGCCCCCTATATTATCAACATCAAGAATGAGCCAAGGAAGATTTTTGACTACTATGTGCGATTGTACCCAAGTGACTTTGAATCTCCCCGATTACATTGGGGCGCTTTCTTGAACGTAGTTGGGGTCTCCTTAAGTTATTCTCTAAAATACGAAGATGCCACTGAGTTTTACCAAGAGTCCATAAAGGTACTTCAAGGAACATCGCGTTTCGAAGTCTTTGCACGGCCAGTCATAAACGAAGCCGCGGTAAAGACAATCATGCACGGGTCAAAAACTATTTTAGAAAGTAAGGAGCGCCTGGAAAGCCTGATACCCAGTTTATCCAGTGTTGGGCAACGGTCATTTTGGCAAACATTACTTGATAGTCTCCAAGAATTCATGTCCAGAGGAGCTTTGCAAAAGTATGTCAGGGAACTTGAAGAGTGCACTAGAGTTCTTTTGTCCTCGACTTATCGCTATGATGGGTACATGACTTTGGCTTGGCACTACACCAGTGTGCTGGACTTCAACCTGGCAGAATGGTTCCTCATTTTGGCATCAAAGAATGCGTCTTCAGAAATTGAGGAGTTAAATACCAAAGTTTTATGGACTTACCTAAAACTGCTTGAAGGTAAAGAAGTAGCAAAAAGCGACATTGATACCTTATTAAGCCGCTGTATGGAACATCTGGATAAGGGCATTAACGCTAGCAGGTTGGTATCTGTGTTACTCATTACACAGTGTGATTCCATACCACCTCAGCTTCTTGAACATTTAGATTCCAGTCCGTTCGAGGAATCATTAAGAATGCTTGCCATGAGCCCTGAGAACTGTTCGAACGCGTTTCGCTACATGCTAAGGTTATGGAGACGTTGGGAACGTCTTTCCATGTCCAATCTTGGCATGATCATGTTTAGAAGATTTTACAATGAAACCGACAAGGCCTTGCTTAAAACGTTGGCTGATTGGATACTCCAGGAGGTACGTGCACTGGACTACCCACAGCTTACCGCTTATTGGCAAGAAGCATACCAAAGTATTGCTGCTGTTTCTCAATGGAGTAGTTTACTAAGCTGGCATCTCAACTTGCAAGAAATATCAAACGTGGAACAGCTCGGTGGTGCCCTGAGCTACATCTTTCAATCATACTTTGGCCGTAACTTTTATGCAAAAATTGAAAGCGGAACCTTAAATTTGGAGCTTGGCGATAACAGGGTAGCGAAAAAATGTCAATACTTCATACAAAAAGGTTCTTTAATTCAAATAAAAGCCTGGTACAACGAACTAACCGACCCCATGGCTCCCCATGTTCTCGATTTGCTCAGCTACAGCCTTGAACAGCTTAACACAAAACTTTTTGGGATGCAGGACTCTCTAACTGGTTTGTTCAACAGAACCTACGGCAACCAACGTTTGGCAGAGGAGTGGGAACTTTACCTTCGTGGCGGACCACACTTCAGTGTTATGTTCTTGGACCTGGATAACTTCAAATGGGTAAATGACACTCTTGGACACGAAATGGGCGATAAAGTACTTATGGAGTTTTCCAAATTTCTGCGTTCTTCACTCAGGGCGACTGATGTTCCCATAAGATGGGGAGGGGATGAATTCCTGGTTATTCTACCTGGAACTGACACGGAAGAGGCAACTGTCATTTGTGAAAGACTCACGAACCAAATGCTTCGCATAAAGAGCCCCCTGGAAAAACCTGTAACTGCCAGCATTGGTTTCGCCTCTATTTCTGAAGCAAACTCCGTCCAACAATTGGTTGAATTAGCCGATCAGCGCGCTTATTTGGTAAAAGCTGAAAGGAAAAACCGCGTTAGGGAACAGTGACCTGTGTTAGCTCCTCATCAGTAAGCACTTTTTTAAGATCCAGCACCAGCACAATGTCGCCATTATGGAGAAAGCTACCGACTAGGAACCTCTTCACTTCTTCAGGAAGTTCCATGGGAAGAGGCTTTAGTTCCGCCACGTCTTCAATGTTTCTTACATTGTCTACCAAAAAGCCAACGGGACGCTCGCTGTCCAAAACCAGTATTTTGTCCCCCTGACTGGGGTTTGCCTGCAATCTCAGACCCAGATCAATAACAGGTAAAAGCTGCCCCCTGAGTGCCATCACGCCGAGCAGCCAAGGTTGCGCCCCTGGTATGGACCTTAGGTCTTCCTTCAAAACGATTTCCTTCACACTAAGCAGTTCACTGGCATAAATCCGATCGCCCAAATCGTAAGTTATGTAACGCACCTCAAGACACCTCCTAAAAGCCTATATACATGCGAAAGATCTCGTGGAAACAGTATGTAGCACCACACCTAAATTCTAAAACACCACTCCCGTACCTTGACTTATTGAAAATCTTTTATAAGGATACATTGGCACAGGCTTTATTACTTCATGGGCTTTGCTTCTGCCAGTAGAAAATTTGAACATTGTTTATGGTTGCAGGCTTTGTATTGTCGATAGGGTCTATATAGAAAGTAATGCTCAAATCTTGAGGAGGCAAGTTATACTGCCTAAGGCTAATCTTCAAAGGGTTCGCAGGACCAGTAGCGTGGAACACGTAAGCCTTACTCGCACTCACAACTTCAACCGTCACAGAGGCGTTTTCGGACAAATCAAAGGTTATGGAATCCCAAGCGAGTAACCCGTCAACAGCCTCTTGGTAAACTAGAAGTGTGTAAGGTTCGTAAAAGGTGTTGGTAACAGTAACTTCCTCTGTAGTCGCAGGAATGTCTTTAGTCACTTCTCCAGAACTGCCTGGTATGTAGATGCGAACCCATTGGTTAGCTGGATCTGTCCCATCTAAAAACTTAATTGACAACCTTAAATTCCAAGCTGCTTTTTTTTCCACCCATGCTGAAAGCTTATATTGATATACTACAGTGGCGCTACTAGAACCAACAGGGAATAGAAAAGATCCGCCGTTTCCTTTTCCTGAATACTTTTCTATTGTAGCGGTAGTGGAAGTCGGTGGCAAAAATACAGGATTACCATTAATCCCATTCGTAACCTTACTATCACATACCTCCCGTAATGATGGTGGCGGATCAGTTGTTTCCGTTTTCTTTGGCTTCTTATTTTCGAAGGCTACATAGCTGTATTCTTTATCCTTGCCGTGTGGATCCCGATTGTTAGGGTCACGATCAGTATTTCCGGGTATGGCGATGATAATATAGTTTTCGTCGTTAGTAGCGGACGGAACCCAAAACGTTAGTCCGTAGTTAATGATGCCGTCATCACCTGCTCTTACTTCCATGTACTGATCACCGTAGACGACTGTGTCGTTAGTTGCATCGTCATCCAAGACAGGAATGCATGTTCTCTGATCCCAAATAGTTGAACCAGTGAACTGGAGTACGGTGGTCGAAGTGGTAGGGGTTATAACTACAGTAGAAGCAGTTGTCGATGTGCTGGAAGTTGCCGCAATTTCCTCAGGGCCGGTTTTTGACGACAAATTTCCAAGCCCCACGCCCACGTCTGCATACAATGTGTCAATGGCGTAGGAGTATCCCTTACTGCTCACCGTGGCACTGTATTTAACGAGCCCCTCAGAAAGCTCGAAAGCACCTGTGGTAGTAGTATCAGCCAGCTCCTGGTAAAGGCTGGTTGCTGAAACCTGACCATTCAGCGCAGCCTGGCCCACTGATGGCAGGTTAAGGTCAATCTCTGTCTGGAATGATTGCCTGTTTATGTTTGAAAAAGCAGGTAGTGTACCAGCAGCTAAAACGGCAACTATGACAAAAGCAATGACCACTTCCATGAGAGTAAAACCTTTCATGTTTCTACGCATTCTGCTCACTTCCTTCCCTCTTTAAAATCCAACAAATACACATAATCCTTGTCAGGTTGGAACATCACGTACTGCACTGCTGTTCCAGTAAGTGTGTATGCATCCTTGAATGTTACTGTGACATCCCAATAGTTAACAGCGCTACATAGTCTCATTGTCTCTTCGCAATCTATCCCCTCTTGCCCCTCTTGAAGCGATAAATCGCTCTCTAAAGATCGTGACAAATAAGCAGTCACTACGATTGTACCTTGAGCAAGATCAATGCTGGTACTGGTTGCAGGGCTTTGTGCATTCACAATGAGCGTGCGCGCCACATTGAGCCCAGCCGCAAATGCCTCGTGTTTAGCAGGTAAAACCTGAATACTGCGCAGTGTGGAGGTCATCCCCAAAACAGACACATACAGAGGCACCATGAGTAGACTAAGTATGAGAACAAAAGCTAAAACCGTTATCAGTGCAATGCCTTTTTTCATGGGCTTGTCACCACCTTTACAGTAACGTCTTCACAAGGTGTGCCATCGACCCCGATAAGAGGGGGTATCGTAACGAAAACTGGTTGAGTCGTAGCGCTGGTCTGTATGTACAGCTCTTGGTAAACATTTCTACCATTAAGCGTTGTGCCTGTCAAACTCACAGTGGCAGTTTTTCTAACACCATTGTCGTCAATAATAGTTGTAATCGTACTTGTATCAGTCACCAGCTGCAAATCAGAAGAACCCGTAGGCCTAACACCAAACCCCAAGGCAGGATAATAAAGGTCGACTATGACGTTATTGCCGTTCCGCGTAAAACTCTCTGGCACTGGCGCGGCATTCACCAGTTTTTTGATGACCACGGTATTATCGAACCTTCTGCCGTCAGAAGAAGGTATGCTGAGGTAAAGTAACAGCAAGAATTTATTGTCAGCTGGCTGCTGAATGGACACCGAAGCTGTTTGAACTTCCAAAGTTACCGTGGCACTTGTAGCCGTGGACAACGCCTCGGCACGTATCAATTCTTTGAAATTCACAGTATTGGACACCAGGTCTGAACCGCTCTTCTTGTACAGCGTCACCGACGGGAGGTTCTTGTCAACGCTGTAGGTGGCGCTCAGCTGGATGTCCTGCGCGTTAAGGTAAACGGCACTGTAAGCTCTTGACAAGCCAATGACATAATTAGGCAAGGCTATAAGCCGATTTTTTACAAAGGTGAACAACCAAGTACTTGTGAAAAGCACTACAACCATCAACACCGATAGAAGTGCTAAACTAATAAGCACTTCTATGAGGGTCATACCCTTGAAACTTTTATTCCCCTTCATGCGCACATTATACCACTAATTTTTCACAATTATTCGATAGCATCCGTACAACTTTGTTAAGTAGTCTTCTTTCAGAAAAAACTACAGTACTCATGTAAAGATGCACTATAATATAATTAATACTGGAAATTACCGAAGGAGGCTTGATATGCACGGCTGGACTGTGAAGAAGGTTTATTTTTATGCCCTGTCATTCATACTTCTTGCCTTCATCATCTACAACGTTGGCCAAATTGTGTGGAGGCTTTCCGAGATAATTGTTCCACCTCCGATCTTGGATCTCGAAAGCAGAAAAGTCAACACTTATTCTAACTGGAGAATGATGGGAGAAAACATAGTCTATCTGGCAGTGTGCTTCCCCGTATTCTGGTACCACTGGAAAGTAGCACGCTCACTTGAATGAAACACACTGCACACAGTATTAAAGAAAGGGGTGCTAAGTCCATGCAAAATTGGACAGCAAAAAAGGTTTATTTTTATGGAGTTTCGCTGGTGTTACTCCTATTAATACTTTTCAATGTAGGCAGTCTTTTATGGCAGGTAGTTCAAATAACTGTTTTACCTCCCCTGACCGCTGGCACGTGGAACTACGAGGATGCAAAGCGTCAGCTACTTTGGGAAAAATACGGCACCACTGAAAACGTGACCGTCACGCCCGAGGAAGTACAAACCTTCATAGATCAAAAAGAAAAGGAAAGCCAAAGGCTAACGCTTTATTACAACTGGCAGGTCGTTGTAAAAAACGCGCTTTACCTGGCTGTAATTGCGCCTCTTTACTGGTACCACTGGAAAGTAGCTCGCACTTTGGAATGACCATGTGCAGAAGAGGACTTGTTTGACATGGAACAGATTACTGTAAAACAGGCTTACTTCTACACGGTGTCATTCATTTTACTCATGATGATGCTCTACAGCCTAAACGGCCTTGTGTGGCAAGTCATTGGCATAGTGGCACCTCCACCTCTTATTCTGGGGCAGTGGGACTATGAAGATGCTAAAGGGCAACTACTTTGGGAAAAATACGGGGTAACGGAGAACACAACAGTGGCACCACAAGAGGTCCAAGCTTTCGTAAAGGAGCAGAGGGAGAAAAACCGACAATTCCAGATCTATTCTTGGTATCAGGGGGCTGCAAGAAATATGATTTCTTTGGTAGTGTGTTTCCCCGTGTTTTGGTACCACTGGAAAGTAGCTCGTAGACTGGAGTAGCTCGACAAGGAGAAGCTGTGCAATGACGGAAAAACAAAAAGCAGGAATGAAGGTCTATTACTATGTGGCATCGTTTGTGCTGCTCATGTTCGTACTCTTTTATGCCAGCAACTTGGTTTCACAACTGTCTGGAATCTTAGTACAACCTCCACTGAGTCCTATTCGCATAAACTACGAGGATGCCAAAACACAACTCCTATGGGAAAAATACGGACCTAATGGAAGCGGCAGTGTTACACGTGAGGAAGTAGAGGAGTTCATACTCAGGAGGGAGCAAGAATATAGGAAATCAGCTCTTCGCCATACCTACTCCATTATGGCGCGGAACGCAATCTACGTGGTAATCATGTTTCCCGTATACATGTACCATTGGAAGGCGGCACTTTCACTGGAGTAGCGACCACCTCTCGCTCCTTGCCGTCAATCACTAAAACAAAAGAAAAAGGTTCTTCACTTTCCTCAACGTGTGACAGCACCTTTGCCACATCGGAAAGAGTAAGCTGAAGCGCCACACCACCTGTTAGCTCGTACCTAATGTTTTCTCTGCCGCTCTCTTTTGCCAGCGCATAGGAAAGGTAGAGCAGATTAACCGGAATGTGAAAAACAAAGCAAGCGTATTTGAGCTCCAGCCACAATCCAGTGAATCTTTGGAGCTCATGAGAACCCGGCAGTTTATCAAAATCCACTTCCCACCAATTCATATTAAACTCCTCTTCGCCCCATTTCTTACTACATTGTGCAACTTCCCAATGCTTTTTGCAGTATATTAAGTAGCAAGCAGAAAGAAAGTGAGGTGTTCATAGTTGAAAAGACTTTACCGCAGTAGAACTGACAAGGTTCTCGGCGGGGTTGTGGGCGGTCTCAGGGCTTACTTCAATTTGGATGTGGATACCAACCTTTTAAGGCTGATCACAGCTGGGCTTACCTTGGTTATGCCTTTGTTAGCGGCGCTCTACATCATTGCTTGGATCATTGTACCAGTGGAACCCGTGGGAGGAACTTATGAGTAATAATGGCGGCAGCAAGAAGCTATACAGGAGCAGAAAAAACCGTATCATAGCAGGTGTTCTTGGTGGACTTGCAGAGTACCTGCAAGTGGATGTGGTGCTGTTGCGCATTGTTTACCTACTGCTCATGTTCTTCGGGAATTTCACGTTTTTTACCATTCTTTACATAATCGGTTGGGTGATCATACCCGAGCAGCCCAAAGTTTCAGCCACATTGGACGGTACCTCAGTGGAAGGTTATGTGGGTGACGTCTATTCTTCGTACTCAGACGTAAGCGGTAGCAGTTCAGCAGAAACTGGTGAGCAGCATGTAAGCGGTAAGGTGGTTCTTGGTGCCATATTACTGGTCATAGGCGCTGTTATCCTGTTTAAGAACCTTTCTTCCTACGCCATCATCAGTATTCCGCGTTGGATAATACCCTACTTTGAAATGGCACGTGCCCTTGCACTTCCCGTTTTGCTCATCGTGATCGGCATAGTACTGCTAATCAGCCACAACCAGACAAAGCACCAAGGCGGAGGAACGGATAGATGATGGTGTGGACAGCTAACCAGTTTTTTGCAGTGATTTTTCTTGTTTGGTTACTGGTGCTTTTTGTACAATCACTGCTGGGTTTGTTTAGGGTTAGACTGGCCACTGCACAGTTATTTGGGTTAATCTTAGTGATTTGCGGAGTTTTTTGGATACTGTATGTTTTACCTAATAGCCCCCTGCAAGAGTATGTAGCACACTCTGCCCTCCCCGATCCTTGGTATCTACTGGGTGGGCTACTCATTACCTATGGTGTAAGGTACTTAATGCCTGCACCGACCAAAGACATCGTAGCCGCACTGCTGTGTGTGGCTGTGGTGATTGGTGGATTTTACATTTTTAAGACGCTCACACCTCCCCAACCTCAGTGGCAGGGACAACAACAGCAACAGCAGCAACAACAAGGGTCTGGTTACAATGACACCCCCGCAAGAAAAGGTAACCGCCCCTTCCCTGCCCCCCTGAAAATATACGGCCTCCGCTCAACCCCATTGGAGGCACTGACATGGGCAGAAGAAGAAACATCTTCTGCCCTGTCATTTCATTTGGATTTTGGCTCTCTTTACGTAGGACAACAACCTTCAAAAACACATGGCTTTGGTACTTATCAATATGTGTTTAGAAAAAGTGCAACAGGCACGTATGAGCTTACCCCACAAGGCGGGCGTGAAGGCAATGGAGCACTGTTTCTAAGCTCAGAGGTTAAATCCGTGGACATTGCAGCCAGTTATGGCTCTCTGTATGTGGAAGTTACTCAGCCCATGCACTCAGTTTTGGTGGATTCACGCATGGGCGATATAACCATTGATAGTGCTGCAGAGATTGAAGCTATCATACTAAAGAGCTACGCAGGCAACATAAACTTGGCACTGAACCAGCATGTTAAAGACATAAGTGTGGACAGCAGAGCAGGAAACATAAATGTGAGCACGTCCACGGTAGTGGATATGATCACCGTTAAAGCTTCAGCCGGCAACCTCGTCATGACAGTACCCGAGGGTGTAAAGGTGGAAGTGGAAAACGTGGGTGCCGTTGGCAGATTTAACAATGATTCTGACCCCCAGGGATATAATGGAACCATGAAACTGCACCTGGACATGAAAATGGGTAATGTGGACATAAGGCAATGGCCATGATTAATGAGGTAGAAAGAGCATTCGAGCTCTACGGCAAGAGGCTTTACGCTTACATGCGGCGTCTGGGGCTTTCTGAGGTGGAAGCCGAAGACGGAGTGCAAGAAGTATTCATCAGAGCCATGCGTTCCAGCATAGATTGGTCTTCGCCCAAGGGCTACTTGTTCAAGATTGCCCACAACTGGGCCATGGACGTCCTTAGGAGCAGGATGCCTTTAGTGGACGAGGAAAACGGTTATGAACTGTCCGCTGGCAAAGATCACTTTGAGGACGTGCATCTGCTTTTGCAAAGCCTGAAAGAAGAAGAACGCAGTGTTCTATTGCTGCTGTACCAGGAAGGTCTTTCTTACCGTGAAGTAGCTGAGCTCACTGGAAAACCAGAAAACACCATTAAGAGTATTGTCCACAGAGCCAAAGAGAAGCTAAGGAAGGAGGTGTAAAAAGAACCGTGGACGACCTGGATTTTATCGACTTAATCAGTGTGGCAGAATACAGCGAAGAGTGGGAGAAGAAAAAGAAACCCATTCAAAAGAAAATAAGAAGGTATTACCTGCTTCATGAAGTGGGTGTGAAGGGTTTATTCCTGTCCGCGGCGGGTGCCGTTTTGCTGCTGCAGTACACCCCCTACAGCTACCTGCTCACCTTCCCGCAGTGGCTGGCAAACTTCCTCACCTCCATGCTTTTACCTGCTTTAGGCTTGTAAAAACCTGTAAGTTCAAAGGCTCCACTTTTGCTTTTGTGTTATACTTTTTAACGTATGAAAGTTTGTGTAACCAAAGCCTTCACCTTTGATGCAGCCCATAATTTGATAAATTACAAAGGCAAGTGCGAAGCACTACATGGCCATACTTACCGCTTGGAAGTAACCGTTTGCGGCACACCTAATGAGCTTGAGAACGGCTTGCTGATGGATTTTGGTGACCTAAAAAACTTAGTTAACAAGGAAGTGCTTTCCAAACTTGACCATTCTTACCTAAACGACCATTTTGAGCAGCCCAGCACTGAACTTATCGCCATGTGGATATTTGAAACCCTTAGGCCCCACGTGGAAAAACTTGGTTTGACGCTAACTTCGGTTAAGCTTTTTGAGACAGCAACCTCATGGGTAGAAATAAGAGAAGAAACACAGGGAGACAATGAGTGACATGCGTGATGTGCAAAGCGAACGTGACCCGCGTAACGTACCCCTGGATTATGTAGGCATTGAGAATGTGCGACTGCCCATAACAGTGCGTACCAAAGAAGGCGGTAAGCAGCCCACAGTGGGAACCTTTGCCATTGGAGTGGATTTCCCGCACTCTTTTCGGGGCACTCACATGTCACGGTTCATGGAAGTCCTGTATAAGCACCAGGAAGAGATATCTCAAACCCGCCTAAAAGTGACCCTGGAAGACATAAAAGAACGCTTGAAAGCAACGAAAGCCATGATTGAAGTGGCATTTCCCTTCGCCATAAAGAAAAGTACCCCAGTAACAAAATTGGACACCATCATGTATGTGGATGCTTCCTTCAAGGCAGAGCTTAATTCCACAACCTACTCGGTGACATCAACCGTAACCGTGCCAGTTCATTCACTGTGCCCCTGCTCGCGGGACATAAGCGATTTTGGCGCACACAACCAGCGTGTGGATGTTACTGTTAGCTGGCAAGGTGATCTTTGGATTGAAGATGTCATAGCACTCATAGAAAGCAGTGCTTCGCAGCCTCTGTATCCCCTGCTAAAGAGACCTGATGAAAAATACGTCACAGAAAAAGCCTATTTGAACCCAAAGTTCGTAGAAGACATTGCCAAAGATCTGTTTTTGAAACTGGATCCTTTATCCCCTTGCTTTCGAATAAAGGTGGTCAGCTACGAGTCCATACACCCGCACAATGCCGTTGCCATTAAAGAGAAAAGAGCGGAAGTATCGGAGTCATCAGTAAGGTCAAATGATCAAGAACATAGGGATTGTACTTAACCCCACAGCCGGCAGGGGTAAAGCCGGGCGCATTTTTCCGCAAGTTCTTTCCATGCTCCATGAGGTTGGCATAAAAACTTTGGTAGAGATTACGGAACTCCCAGGCCATGGTGCCGAGCTTGCAGCCAGATTAGCACGAAAAGGTGTTGATGCCGTAGTAAGCGCTGGCGGAGATGGCACGTTAAACGAAGTACTTAACGGACTGGCAAATTTGAACTTTCCCGTTCCCATGGGAGCTCTTGGCATTGGTACAGGCAACGATTTTCTAAAAAGCGCCGGAACTGCAAAAGACTTACTAAAGCAGGTGGAAGTTATAAAGCAGGGTAATATCAAACTCTTGGATTTGATGCGCATTACCTACTGCGACTTTGGAGGCCAGACAGCCCTTAGGTATTCCATAAATGATTTCGGGGTGGGCTTTCCAGCCAAAGTGTCTTTTAGGGTAAACAACATGAAAGGTGCGCTGAAGGGGGCTTGGAGCTATGCAGCTGCAGTTATCACTGAAATCAGGCTTAATAAACCCGTACAGCTTAAGCTGGAAATGCCTGAAGGATCATTCCAAGGCTTTTACAACATGCTTTTTGCAATGATTGGTCAGTATGTGGGAGGCGGCATAAAAATAGCGCCCATGGCAGTTGTTGATGATGGTTACATGGACGTGCTGTTTGTGGAACGATTAACACGATGGGAAACCTTGAAGCTGCTGCCAAAAGCCTTTAAAGGTACACATTTACCACACCCCAAGGCTACGCACATAAGAACACGCGAGCTGAGTGTAAATGATACTCAAGAGCTGGTTTACGTGCAGGGTGAAGTCATAGGGTTCACACCTGCACACATTGAGCTGTTGCCCCAAAAGGTGCCCTTTCTTTGGCCCTCGTAGATTACATATGTACTTGCAGTACGCTTACTTCTCAACAGGAGTAACAGTAAGCTGAGTTACGCGTCCGTACACCGCCCAGTCTGGGCCTTCCAGCGTGAGTGAACGCCCCACAACTATGCGCTGCTTCGCCATCACAGGAACGTCATCGTAAAAAGGCGCAATGGTCTTTATTGTAACAAACATGGTATAACGCTGCGGGTCAGGACTGTAAACCACATTACCCTGTTCATCCTGTGTTCTGTACATGAAAGGCATGTAGGTAGCAGTAACCACTTCAAAGTATGGCTTTTTGTAACGGTCCAGCAGAAGATCACCGGGTTTCGGAGCTGAAGCCACTTCATAAGCCACATCATCGGATCTAACCACTGCCACAGCGGTTTTTGCAGTGAGCCCACGGTTGACGCCTGCATGCAAGTACCAAGCAACCAGTACCAGCACTGCTACAAGTACTAAAGCAATAAACCACCTATAAGGCTTGCGCACGTTCGCTATCACTCCTTACTTGTGTTGTTAGTTATTTATCGTTGTTGCTCCAGAATCTCCAAAGTGTGGTCATAAAATCAGAGCTGGTAGGCAACATATCCACTAGTAGAGCAACGAACAAATTTCCTTCTTCGTCCACAAAAAATTTCACCGCTTTACCGAAGAAACGGTCCATGAGACGAGCCACTTGGTCAAAAGGCAAGTCTTCGGGTGAAACCGGTTCCCCAACAAGATTTTCCATTTTTTCAATGAGATCACCCAAGGAATACACTTCAATGTGGGTACCTTCACCGTATTCGTGCTCCAGCTCGTTCATTATGAAACTCTTAATGAGCATGATATCCACGTCATCGTACGCGGACTCGTCCCATCCTACAGAAATGTTCTCTAAGTCTTTAAAGTCAATTTCTTTGATAACGTATTCAGCCATTATTTTCATATTATAAACCTTTAAGCGCCTCAGTATCCCACAAAGTAAAGCTGTTCAATGTTAATGGAATTAATGTTATAGCCCTTTAGTCGCTCATCGAGTGCTTTATAAGAAGTAGGAGTTGGCAGAAAAGCAGCAGGTGGATCCTTGAGCATTATGTCACAGATTTCTCTGTAAAGCTCTGCTCTGTTATTTTCATCTAATTCCGTCTGCGCTGCTTCCAAGTATTTGTCCACCGATGAATTCTCATATTTAAAAAAGTTCAAAGGGCTCTTGCTGTAAAAAAGCGGTGTTAACATGTTGTCCGCCTGTCCATTGTCACTGCTCCAACCTAGTACAAATGCTTCCGTGGCTTTGCCCTCCATGAGGTCATTTAGCAGACTTTCGAAGGGTTTGTAAACAAAGGTGATCTTCACTAATCCAGTACTTTCATAAACCCCTTTTAAGCCCTCACCTAATTTCACACCACCGCTGGGCATGTAATCACGCGGCTCAAGCGGCACTTCCACAGTCAAGTTAAGAGGGCGCTCTTTGCTGTAACCAGCTTCTCGGAGCAGTCTCGTACCTACCTCACGATTAGGCGATAGGTATCGGCACCCGATTTCCTTTTCCAATGCAGGTGGAAGAGGGCCTTGGCTACGCAAAGCAAAACCCTTGTAAACCTGTTTAATCAGGTAATCTTGATCAAGCAGTAACACCAACGACTGTCTGACCTTGGCATCAGCCAATACGGCCGATTTAGTATTAAAACCCAAAAAGGACGTAGTCAGCAGATGAGTTTCCACCAGCCTAACGTTTGCCTCCGCATTAAGCGATTCAACTAGCTCGGGAGGAACATAGCTCAGAATGTGAACCTTCCCCTGGCGGAGTAGATTTACTGCTTCTTCGGGGTCGTCCACAACCAAGTAGCGGATGCTCTTGAAGCCCACGCCATCAGTCAGCTTGCCCTGCCACCAATTGCTGTTGTACTCCAGCGTTATCGCTTTATTTCTAACCCAATCTGCTAGTTTATAAGGACCAGTGCCTATGGGATTGTTTTTTAGATCGGTGGCGTTAGGTGAAACCATACTGCCGCCAAAAGGCAGTGCTAAATTGGTGAGGAAATCTGCCCTGGGCTCTTTCAAAGTAAAACGCACAACGTGGCTGCCAAGCTTTTGTACGTCTTTAACGCTTCCCCACACCAAGCTGGCATAGTAGGAAGTATCAGCTTTTTCCATGCCTCGCCTTGCATTCCAAATCACCGCATCAGCATCAAAAGGTGCACCATCTTGGAACTGAACGTTTTTCTGGAGATAAAAGGTGAAAACCAGACCATCATCGCTCACCTCGTAGTAACTCGCTAAACAGGGCTCAACTTCCAATGAAGAAGGCCGAAACTTCATCAGTCCTTCATAAATCTGACTCATCACATTCCACGAGTTTATATCCGTTGCTTCCAAAGGGTCCATGTTAACTGCATCGTCGGACAGTGCGTAGACTAAAGTACTAGAGTGAGCGTTAACAAGAAGATACGCCGATAAGAACAATAGAATGGCAACAACGGCACCCAACCACAAGTAACTTCTTCTATTCTTCATTACTTATTTATATACCCAAATGTCGCACGATGATGCACTTCTGTAGCCGTTTTTGATAATCATTGACTTTTATGCGATGGTTTGTAGTTCTTAAGAATGTCCAAGACCTGTTCATCACTGAGTGAGCTTACACCCAAGCCACCCATAATAACATTGCCAGCAACTACCATCTTTGCCGCTTCTTCCAGAATCTCTATTCTGGCATAAGCTTCAGTAAGAGATTGCCCCCAAGCAAACACACCGTGGTTTTTAACAACCACAGCATGGCATGTTGTGCCTGCTAAAGTGGAAATGGCCTGAGCAAGTTCTTCACCTAAACAAAAACTGATCACACTGGGTTTACCCACTAACAGGGCTTGTTCAGGGGTATAAACGCCAAAATCAAAACCAGCACTGCACAGCCCAACTAATGTTGGCGGGTGAGCATGCACCACGGCACGCACCGCTGGGTTTGCCCTGTATATGCTCATGTGCGTTCTTAGCTCGCTTGACGGTTTCCCTTCGCCCAATACACCGCCTGACAAGAAATCCACTTTTACTAAGTCTTCTTCTTTGAGATTCTCTTTGTTGAAGCCCGAGGGCGTTATCAAAACGGCATTATGGTCATCCAGCACCATACTGGCATTACCACCATAAACAGAAATAAGCCCACGGCTGTAGAGCTTTTTCATAACATCAGCCAATGTTTGTCTTGCCAACTGTTCTCTGTGGTTCATAAAAGCATGTCACCTCCTGTGGGTAACTCCTACAATTTTAAGCGCTGCTTTGAATGAACTGGGAAGTTTTCTCTTAAGCGTGGGAAACAGCTAAAAATCGGTTCTTTTTATCATGTAACCGCCTGCAAGGTAACATGCTATGCCGACAAGAAATAAATAAATTAAAGATGTGGATAGATTAATAACTCGGCTTGAGAAAGAAGAAAAATAAGACCCGTAAAATAGCCGTGGAATTAAATCGATGGAGAAAATGAAGTTATTTGTCTGCCAAAACATTGACAAGAATATCCACACGAATGGAATAAGCAATGCCACATACCCTTGACGGACAACTATGGATATGGTCACAGGGATCATCATAAAGATAGCCGAACTAAAAGCAGAATAAAATATCATCTTAGCTGACAGTACAAAAGGTGTTGCACCAGCAGGAAACTTTAACGTGCCTACGCCAGCATTAAATTCAGAACCCCGTGTAGCGTATTCACTGAAATTTCCTGCATACGGAAGCTGCATCGCACAGATGGCAAAAACAACCAGAAAACCGATTATAAAATAAATAAGAGCAGCACTGAATAGACTCAGTACTTTTGCTGTCCACCAGCGCAGCCGGCTGTTTGTTCGCGGTAATACCAGCCAAGACCAATTACTGCTGGTATCCTGGACTAATGTATCTGCAGTAAGAAAAACAAATACCAGTAAGATGATAAAGCGAAAATACAGCCAATCTGCCATGGTACCGAATACACCGTCCCAAACGTTCGTTTGCACATTGTAAGCTCTAAAATACGGTAAGAGATTAGCAAGAGCAAGAAGGGTAGCTAATGCAAACGCAGGAAACACCGCAAGAAAACGCTTGCACCATACCAACCTGAGCGTTTCATTCCACCAAAGTCTTATCATCGGTAGACCCCCCCTTCCAGCTGTGCGCACTCCAAGAAAACAGCCTCTAAGTTCGGCCCCACGTGGCTGATGCTCTCGATGGCAACTCCAGCGGATTGCAGCTCCGCTATAACCTGCGGAACCGCCATTTTAGTGTTCAATATCCCACGGGGCAAGCCTTTATTAGGCGTTAGTTTTTCCAGCTCAATATGGGCAGACTCAGCCCATCGCTTTAAAGTGCCCCAATCATCTGCAGTGCTCACACTCACTTCGATGGAAGTTTGTTCAGTGGACCGAAGGTTTACCTGGCGCAAAATTTTTCCGCCATTGATGATTGCCACACAGTCGCACATACGCTCTATTTCATTAAGTAAATGGCTGGCAATGATGATGCCCGTACCAGCTTGAGCCAGCTCAGAAAGCAGCATCCGCAGATCAATGATGCCCAGTGGATCGAGAGCGTTGGTAGGCTCATCCAACAACAGAAGCTTCGGACGTTCCATGATAGCTTGAGCAAGCATGAGCCTTTGTTTCATACCCAAAGAATAGTTTCTGACTGCTGTCTTGTTGTCAGGATCAAGACCGACGCGCCTCAGTGTCTGTTTAATCTCACTTGTGCCAATTTTGCCTCTTATGGAAGATAACATACGAAGATTCTGCAAGGCATTCATATCGCCGAGTAATGCCGCTTGCTCAGGCACAACACCTATGCCAGCAGATTTATCAAACAAAACAGAGCCGCTGGTTGCCCTTACAACGCCGGAAACAATTTTAAGCAAGGTGGTTTTGCCTGCGCCATTTGGACCTATGAGGCCTAAGATCTCTCCTTCACTTACGGATAAACTTACGTCCTGCAGGATGACCTTTTGCTTCACCCTCTTTGTCAGCGATTTTACTTGCAATACCTCATTCATTTCCTCAGCTCCTTACATGTAATCCTTTTTAAGGCTAAAGGCAGCAATGGCAAGCACATGCGTAACTAAGGCTATTACAGCCCAATAACAAACCATATGTAGTATCGATACCGGAATAGAAACGTCTGTAAGCGCCAGGTTGGCGTAGGGGTCTAATAAATTAACTTTAGTCGGGCCCATTCTCATTACATAGGTCAGCCCCATGTAAAGCAAAGTAGGTGCAGCCATTACGACGAATGTATTTTTGACCCAAACTGAAGTTAGCAGTGCAATTCCATTGAAAGCCACTGCAGCAGCCATAAAAAGCAACGCAATGAGAAAACAGTATGTAACAGGCTCATCGTAGGCAAACGCTTCAGAATAACGCTGAGCGCCTATGTAAATTGTTCCCATGGGGAAAAAAGGAAGCAAAGCAACAAAAAAAACAACCAACGTAATGCCGATAAAACACATTTGACCTAAAGCACTAGTAATCACTTTTGATGTAACGTACTCAAAGGCAGAAACACCTCTCGAGAAAATGAGCGAAAGTAGTCCTGAGCGGCTGTCCGCCACCAGAGCGCCTCCAGTAAAGAATCCTGCTACAGGCGCAAGAAGCAAGGACATTATTGAACTGGTAGAAAAGCTAAAAACATCAAAGATCGTTCTTTTAGGGGTACTTATTCCAAGGTATTCAACAACGCCTGTAAATAGTGCCACTAGTAAAACTACGCCCAAAAACAGCGATGTACGCCTTTTTAGCAGTCTGTTTATTTCAAACTTGATCATCTCTACAAGCAAACTTATATCCCCCTCGTTTTTATGGTTAAGTCCCATCTCATTAAGCGAAGAGCGGCCGCCCCACCGCTTAAAGGTTATTCTAACATATGAAAAGAAGCACCATGACATATATGGTACAAACTCCGACGGTGCCCACAATCTTTAGTGATCTGCCCCACTGGTAAATCACATACGCCAGACTGAGAGCTTTCTTGCAGATAAGCCTTGGTAAAAACCGTGAGGAACCCTTTCACGTATCTAAGGAATGAATAGCGTAGCTAAAACAACGCCGCCTGCTACCACTAAAGCTTAGAAAATGCTCTGGGACACCACCGCTGAAAAAACCCAAAAGCTGAAGCCAACGGACCACCCCTAGCATAAGTAAGCAGCTGAACTACCAAATAAGGAAACACAAAGTCCATATGATGCGCTAAAACCACGTTTTTGACATGAGCAAAAGGCTAAGCGCCATCAAAATGTGGTGGAGAACGGAACATTTCATCCCTACTGAAAAACACTTTCAACCCATCGAATGACCAGAAGAAACAGCATTTTACCAAACACAAAAGTCCTGTGCCACATTAATGAGCAAGAAGGAGGCACTCCACCTCTTTGCCTCCTTCTTGCTTTCACGCCCTTCCATGCAAGCGAAGTTTCTTTTATATCTTGAACTTATCCACTTCTTCTTTGAGCTGTTCAGCTAACTGTTCTAATGAAGAAATCTCCTGCGCAATTTGGTATACACCCTGGGACTGCTGCTTCAGGGCATCACTGAACTGACGCACCTGCTCGGCAATACTTCTAACAGGTTCTACGGCATTATCCACCGCAGCATTCAATTCCTCAGTGGAGGCGCTGAGTTCCTCAGCACTTGCAGCAAAACCTTCTGCAGTACTGGCAATTTTACCCACGCTGTCCAGAATAGCGCTGAATTTTTGCTGGGCTTGCTTTGTCCTTTCGTAGGCAGACTTTACCACGTTCAATGTGTTCTTCATAGAACCGCTGGCTTCAGCTGTTCTGTTTTGAATCCCACCAAGTATGTCAGCAATGCTCTGAGTAGCCTCTTGACTCTTTTCCGCCAGCTTCCTTATCTCGTCAGCTACTACGGCAAAACCGCGTCCTGCTTCACCGGCACGAGCAGCCTCTATGGCAGCATTCAAAGCCAACAGGCTGGTTTGCTCAGCAATTTGCTCAATTGTTTCCACAATGTTACTGATGCTGCTGGCATCCTTTGATAACTGCTCCATGATCGTGTTTGTTTTGTCAGTGTTTTTGTTAGCAATATCTACCACTTCTGCAACTTGCTCTAAGCTCTCGGCGCCTTCCTGAGCATTTGCCTTCACATTGGAGACTTCCGTGGCGAGCAGCTGTGCGTCAGTGGCAATGCTTTGAGCAGTGCTGGAAACCTGGTCCACACCGCCTGCAAAATCCTCAATGGCGTGGTAAGCCATTTCCGCATTCGTAGCGATTTCATTACTCTGCGCCGTTAATTCTTCCACAGAAGCACTGGTCTCCTGAGAAGTAGCTGCTAAGCTACCTGCAGACTCATTCACCCGATCTGCCGTTTGAGCAGCTGCCGCAATGAGTGCGTTCAAGCTTTCAACCATGTTGTTCACACCCTGTGCCATGCGGCCCAGCTCGTCACGTCCTTTCACAGGTGCTCGCACCGTTAAATCACCCTTGGCAATGGCTTCAATGGCACCACGCAGCTCAAGTAAGGGACGCAGGAACACGTTCTGCACAGCGAAGTAACCCAAAATCACTGTCAGTAGTAGTACACCCAGACCCACTAATATGGTGGTGTTTATGACCTTTCTGACGGGGGCACTGATGACCGATGCTGGCATGGCACTCAAAAAATACCAGCCGCTGGGAAGCTGTTTAACGAAACCAATACGCTTAGATCCCTTCAAGGTGTAACTGACCATGTTTCCCTTGGTAGCAGCACTCTTCATGTCTTTCCAAAAAGCTTCTTTGGATAGGTCTGTACCAGCACTGACAAAGGAACCACTCCCAGAAAGCATGACTACGCCATCACGGCTGAGCAAGTACTTGGAAATGTTATTTGTGAACGCCAGCATTTGACTGGCAACTTTGTTTGCCTCAATGTCAATACCCACCACACCCACATAATCGCCCATACTGTAAATGGCTTTTGCTACTGTGATTACTTGTGTTTGGTTTACTGGCTCGTTGTAAGGTTCTACCACCACAAAATCCGTGGGGTTTGCCATGGCTCTTTGGTACCACACTGTGCTGGTAGCATCGTACTCAGGAGGCAGGGACGTCATGGGCTCCATAATGACTAGACCAGTATTAGAAGCTGCATACACGTTAAGAATGTCTGGGTACTGCTTCCTAATGGCATCAAAAAGCATCCTCACATCGGACTGGACCATCACGTCATCGGTGGAAGCTGCCATGATAACCTGATTAGTATTAGCTAAATAAGACGCCAAGTTGCCGTAGTTCTTCAAAAAATCCCAAATGGCTCTAGAATCTGATTCCGTTTGCGTTTTTAGCTGCTGACCAACTAAGTTTTCAAAGTCGCCACTGATGCGGTAAGCTTCAATACCCCCTAAGCCCAGTACCGTTAAGAATACAAGCACAATCATAACTACTGTAATCTTCACTCTTAAGGATTGATTACTCACGTCCCGTATCCCTCCCTCTGCTGCTTTACTGTCATTGAGCGTACCCGTCTCTACTTAACCAGCTTAAGCCGAGAGCGCTCCCCAAAACCTTGATCATGCACAATGCTTTGAAGTGCATCACACACCACCACCAAAGCCTTATGCACGACCGTTAAAGCCTTATTCATTAGTAATATTCTAAAGCACCATGGCCAGTGGGAATACCCAACTGAGCACGTAAAAGTAATCGAAGACGTTGTCGGTGAGGCCGTGGAAAGCCCAAGCAGAAACGGCACCAAGCACGCAAGCGAGCAGTAGTTTAACCCTTTTATCCTCCGTATTAAGTACTTTCTTCAAGCCTTCCAGTAGCGTGCTCACCACAAAATAAACGAAACTCACCACACCCAAAAGCCCATATTCGGCCATAATGGCGTAGTAGGCACTGTCAATGCGCAGGGCCCCATGGAGCCCCAAGTTGATTGAAGACTGGGTACCAAAGGTGCCAGGGCCCGTACCAATTAGCAGCTGCCTAATACCTTTGAAACCGCCTAATATGCCCACATTTTCCAATGCCCTACCCCACTGGTAAATTCTGCCTCCAGGTTGTGAGCTTTCCTGAACATAAGCCCACGAAAATGCAGTGAGCAGTCTATCGCGCAGCTGAGGAATGGTTAAAGCACCTATGACCGCCGCCGCAGCCGCCACGCAAGCCCATACAAGGCTCTCCACTGCAAGCGCCACAAAAATCCCAAAAGCGGAAGCCAACAAACCGCCCCGAGCATAGGTAAGCAGCTGAGCTAACAAAAAGCCCAAAAAGCTTAACCCCCAAACAAAACGTTCAATCCAACCACTCGAAGTGAGCAAAAGCCCCAGTGCCACCAAAATGGAAATGTCCACAAATATGCTGTAGTAAGTGGGAATGGAGAAAATGGACCACACCCTGATAATGGTGCGATCGGTATCAAGCTCCGTATCCAGCCACTCGGACTGAGGAGCCTGCTTAGTTAACACTTGGTAACCAGCCACACCACCCATGAGCAAACCACTAATAGTTATGTAAATCAGCAACCTCCTAAGTTTTGCGTAGTCCCAGTCCACAGCTGAGGCAAAAAGCATGATGCCAAATGGACCAACCACACGTCGCAGTGTCTCCTTGAAAATGAGCAGAGGCACACCGTTAATGGCACTACTCCAAAAGTAAACCAGCATGAACGGTGCGAAGCGCATAACCTTTTCCCAGCGAATGTGTCGGTAATCGATTACAGCAAACACGCAAACAAAATACAGAATGTCAAACCAGTAGGATTTACTGGGTGTAATGGTGTCAGCCAACCTACCGTACCATGGGTAAAAAGCAAAAGTAAGAAGAGTGAACTCCTCTAAATACCGCCTAATTGGAGTTTGCTTTGTTTCCAGAGCCGGATTCGTTGTCTTCTGGTTGCTCAATCATATTCACCAACCTTAATACCAAAGCTCCTGCTTCTTGAATGTTCTTATCACTTATGCACTCGATAGTATCTGTGAGCATGAGCTGGCTTTCCTCTTTACCTCTGAGCTGACCCACCACAGAAAGTGAAGCACAGCCACGGAAGTTCAGAAAAGCTCCCAAACTGCGCCTGTAACTAAAATCCGTGAAATTGTTTATGCCAGCTTCGTTTGTAAGAAATGCCACCACCTGCTTGGGCATGCCAACAGCAGACCACAAACCGTGGCGCCTTGCTACTGCTACTGTGCCAGCGCCGGGCCTTTCCAAGGTGATAAAGAGCACATTCCTTGGTAGCTTGTAGCGGCGCTTGAAGGCATCAATGCCTGCACCACTAACGTTACCAGCGTCCACAAAAAGCATCCAGTGTGGAACATTGTCAAGTAGGTCACTGATTTGCTTCAATACCAGCATGCCAGATCCATTATCCAAAGCACCCGGGTAAAAACGATGGAACAGCCCTTGGTAGACAAAATCCACCAGCTCCAGCAGAAGCACCACAGCCAGCACGAAGCCCACGTAAAGCCAAAACTTTATGGGAAAGTAAAAGCTTAACACCGAAGTGAAAGAAGACAGCATCAAAGACAGATTAAGCCAAGCTGTGCGTCCTACACCCTCAGGGTCAAACCTGTCCCACAGACCCTCTACACGGCTATCCACGTTCACAACAAAAACAACATGAGGAACGGAGTGATCCTTTTTCCCTTCGCTTTCATCTTTGTCTTCGTCTTCACGTTTAGGAATTTTCTTCAGCACCAAGTTCTGGCACCGGGTAAAACTGAACAGCCTCGACCAGTTCACGTAACCGTTCTCTTCCCACAAAAGCAGTAAGGCGGGAATAACCACCAGTACCACAGACAAAAGCGGGTTGCGTTGAAGAAGGAAAAGCCCCGCCACTTCCAGCAAAAGCAGTGAGCCCCAAGACCACCCGGGGTGCTGAGGCGACTTAAAATCCACCGTCTCATGCTCGTAACCAGTAAAACACTGCTTCAGATGCTCCTGCAGTTTACGGGTTTGCTCAGAGCCAGGAGCCCTCACAGAAAATTCGGCTAACTTCTTTTTCAGATCCCGAAAATCCACGCCTCTAAATCACCAATGCCTCCCGAAAAAACTTATGAAAAGAAAATAACAGCTTGCAGAACCAAAGCATGAAGCTGTGCGCTTGCCACTACCAGTTTTGCTTGCACAGCCTTATACGTTAAACCGCTAGCATCCATAATGCATCTACGTCTTTCTTCGCTTTTTATTTACTGGGCTCGGCGTACTCGGATGTTACCTTCGCCGAATACCTTTTGACCAACCTCTTCAGCCCTTTGCCTACCTTCCTCGTAAGAATCAGCTTCCACTGTTACCATGATGAGCCTGCCCTCTTTGGCTTCCACCACATAAGGCAGCTTCAAAGCCTCTTCCACCACACTACTGCTTTCAGCATTGTACGGGAAGAATTCCACCACAAACGTGTGTTGCATTGTCAAAAACCTCCTTCGTCGAAGAGCGATTACACTTAGTATAGCACAAAGCTAATTTGGAGCCGCCCCGTGGGGTTTGTTTGGGTACGGCTCCAAACGAAAAGGAGGAGGTTGAACCGATTCTCGGGCGGGCAACGTAACTTCTGTCACTTCCCGCCCTCTGCCACAAACGTAACTGTGCGTATGTCAAGTAAGCAGAGGTGACAGCATTGTTCTTAGTAAACCAAATAGATGACAAAGACCAGTGCCAGCACCGCAAGTACTGGGTGAATCTCCCTCATCTTTCCCGTAAACAGCTTCATGATGACGTAACTTAGAATGCCAAAAATGAGTCCGTTGGCTATGGAATAGGTAAAGGGCATAGCAATCATGGTAATAAAAGCTGGTATGGCCTCTGTTAGCTCAGAAAAATTAATTTTCAAAATGGGCTCCATCATGAGAAAACCCACCACAATGAGAGCTGGCGCCGTAGCTGCAGAAGGCACTACTTCTGCCAAGGGCCAAAGAAACAGCGAAAGCAAAAACAGTATGCCCGTCACCAATGCCGTGGCACCTGTTTTCCCTCCTTCAGCAATACCTGCTGCTGACTCCACGTAAGTGGTCACGGTGGAGGTGCCAGCCACAGCTCCTACCATGGTGCCCACAGCATCTGTTATTAGTGCTCTGTCTGCACCTTCAAAGCTGCCATCTTCCTTTAGTATGTTCAGCTTAGCAGCCAAGCCAGCAATGGTGCCCAGCGTGTCAAACATGTCCACAAAGGTGAAGGTAAATATGATGGACACAAAGCCCCACTTTAGTGCTCCCATGATGTCCATGGCACCAAAGGTTTGAGAAAGCTCGCCCCAGTTAGGCAGTGCCACTACTGAACCGGTGAAGTTCGTAATAGGCACACCTGTGCTGCCCTTTATGAAAGCACCAATTATGGTGGTAATGAGGATGCCCAGTAAAATGTTGCCTCTTACACGCAGTGCCATGAGCACCACGATGATGATTAAACCAACCAATGCCAGCATGGTTTCAGGCCTGGTCACACTGCCCAAACCCACCAGCGTGGCATCATTCTTCACTACTAATCCAGAATTTATCATACCGATGAAGGCAATGAACAAACCAATACCCACCGAGGCTGCCAGTTTAATGCTTAGCGGAATAGCTTGCACAATCCAACGCCTAACAGGGGTAACCGAAAGCAGAAAGAAAATCACACCATCAATGAACACAGCCCCAAGTGCCACCTGCCACGGTAAACCCAAGCCCAAGCATACTGAGTAGGCAAAATAGGCGTTTAACCCCATGCCAGGTGCTAAAGCGAAGGGAAGTTTAGCATAAAGACCCATCATCACCGTGGAAATACCAGCTCCAATGGCAGTTGCCATGAGAACTGCCCCCTTGGGCATGCCAGCTTCACCCAAAATGTTTGGGTTGACAAAAAGAATGTAAGCCATGGTAATGAATGTGGTCAAGCCGGCAATGATTTCGTCAGTCCAGTTGGCACCATGCCTTTCAAAATCTAAGTGTCGTTCCAGCCAGTTAATCAAGATAACGTCGACCTCCTTCCAAAGGCAAACAAATAAGAAGATGACCGTGCGGGAAACAACTCAAAAAACCAAAAGAAGGAGGGTTAACTAAAAACCTAAAAGACAAAGCTGTTTGCCCTCCACCCGCACAGCAGTTTTGCTGCTACTACCACCCTTACAAAGTGCAAAAACATTGGTAGCAGCGTGTTTTAGCTTAGACCACTGGGGGTGAAGAACAAACGCCCACACGTTAAAACGCAGTTTCTTCCTCACCCCTGTGGTCTGCAGATTTACGGTCTGCAGGTAGAAACTCCCCCACCGTATTTGGAGGATTACACAGGAGTACATCATGACTTTTATTTTATGTAATTATATTCTAACTCAACCTTTGCTCAGTTTCGCATTATGTTGCAAAACCCGACTGCCCTACTTAAGCCTCCTCACTACTATCGCAGGAAACCCACACAGTTATGGAAGCCACCGCAATGAACATGTCGTCACTCTTGTCCTGAAGCTCTTCCATGGCAACGCCCTTTGTCTTTAAGCCACCTTCCTTAACCACGATGTCAGCTTCCATGTTCAGAGGCAGTGCTTCACGCACCTTGCTTATATCCACAGTTCCAGCACCGGGCACGCCTAGGTCAATTGTGAGCTTTACTTTGCAGCTGCTTAGCAGCCCACCTTCAACCAAACTGGGCATGCACACGCGGTGCACAGCATCCAAAATGGCTTTTTGGCAAGCATGCGTGGGGCTTTGCCCATGTTGATCAACGCCCATGCCCATTTCAATGAGAAGTTTATGCCACGCCATACCTGACACACCTCCCTTCATGTGACTTATGAACTCATTTTAGCCAATAAAACAAAAAAGGGGCACCCCTTTTATTGGGGTACCCCTTCTTTTTGTTTAAGTGTGTTGCTTGCTATGACGGAGCTGCGTTATTTCATTAGGCGAATGGTGTTGCCCAGCCACTCCACCTGGTAACCCAGCGTCTCTACCACAAATCTCAGCGGTACCATGGTTCTGCCGTTGAGAATCTCAGGAGCGACGTCCAAAGCTACGAGGTTGCCATTTACCATGGCAGTGGGCTGACCAATGATGAGCAGCATGAATGGATGTTCCTTGTCCTTCTCTGGATCCTGATCTGCCTTGAAGATGAATACCATCTTGTTGGCAGGATCGGAGAAGTCCCAAGAAGCCTTGAAGCCAACGGCCTCTGCCAAATGTCTGATTGGTACCAAGGTTCTGCCTTCCTTGATGTAAGGTGTGGCGTCCCAGAACTTGGTTTCACCATTCACGGTGTAGATATCCATACCAGGAGCAAGCTCGATAATTGTCTCGTACTCAGGCTTAGCTTCTGCTACTACTAAGCTGAACGTGGCATCCTGATATCCGGCCACTTTCACAAGCACACTGTATGTGCCCATGGGCAGCTCGGGAATCAATATGCTCACAGAACCATCCGCAGCAACGTAGCCGCTGTATTCGGTGCCAAGCAGGTTAATCTTTACTTCAGTGCCAGCAGCTAAGGTAGCTCCAGCTGCATTCACAGGCGTAAAAGCTAATACCTTCGTACCGAAGGCAATTGTAGCATTTTCGACTGTAAGCTTGCCGTACACAGAGCTAAGTTCTACCTCATGTTCATAACCGCTGTTAAACTTAAAGGTCACCTTAACAGTGCCTTTCTCAGCAGTGGTCACAATGGTAGCAGTGATTGCTTCTTCTGCGATCTTCGCAGTGATGCTCTTCACAGCACCTGTGGCGGTCACACTTGTCACAGCCCTTAAATCTTCCACATTGGTAGAAGTGAAAGTCACTACGTTGGAGCTGTTCGCCAACAGTTCAGCAGGAGTAGCCGTGAACACGGGCTCCACAAAGGTCAACGTTGCACTGCCCTGATAGTTGGCACTTTCAACAACCACCTGGTACACGCCTGCCTCTTCAGGCATGGTGTTAACAGGCAACGTTACTTTTTGCACTGTGGCAGCACCGGTAAAGGTGTAAGCAAGAACTCCTGTGTTCTCGCCATCCGCGTCAACTAACTTCAGACTAGCGCCTCCAAGAGCTTCTGGAGAAGCCACTGTCACAGTCAATGTGGTCTTTGGACCAAGTACGATTTCGTTCTTGTCCAGAGTGATGTTGATACCGGTAGAACGTGCGATTTCGACAAATACCTTCGCCTGCAAGACATTATTGCTTTTTACTTCTACGTAAGATTCAGCATCAGCTTTCATAATCTTGCTTCCAACAATCTCTAGTTCGTAAGTACCGTTGTTAACCAGCTCAGTTTTGCCATTGATCTCAGCGATAGGATCAGCACTGTTCACAGCGCTGAAAAACCGCACCAGCGCATTGTTCACTGGATTGCCGTAGGCATCCTTTACCACTACGGTCAATGTTTGCGTAGCACCTCTGACCAGTTCTTCAGGATCTACAGTAGCTACGTAACCAGGAATTGTAGTGGAGAAAGTCTTGCTTATGGTCTGAGTGGGAGTGCCCACCAATACTGCTTCAACCTGTAGGGTTAGCTCACCGTAGCCTAGAGGCGTGACTTGTATGCTGTTAGTACCTGTCAACGTCTCACCATTCTCTTTCACCGGTCCACTTACTTTCACTTTAACAGAAGTTACAGTGTAACCAGCATACGGTGTACTAAATTCTACCGTGTTCAGTGCACCAATTTGCCACCTGGTAGGCCACTTAACTGCCAGGCCGTATTCTTCGCTGGTGGAAACATTGAGTTTTGCAGCCCCTGTTCCGTAGTAGTCAGGCCCATTTACCTTCACAGTAACGTCAGCAACGCCTACACTGTTAAACTTCACACCTGTTGCTGTAATCCTACCTTGACTACCGGTTGTACCTGTAAACGTCACTGCTTCGCTTCCCAGCGTTATGGTTCCTGTAACAACGTGACGAGCTAGCTTAACATCGCCAACCAGAAGTTGTAAAGTAACATCGTTATCCACACCAGCAACGATTGTCTCAGGGTTAAGGTTAACCGTCACATCAGCCAAATTCTTAACTTCAATAGTGTAATAAGGGGCTCTGTTGTAAGTAGCAGTAGTAGTAGGCTTCTGTACTGTGATGTTGTATTTTGTCCCCACATTGCCGTAAGCGTTGAAGGTCAAGCTGAAGGTTCCAGTAGTTGCAGTACCGCTTATAGTAGCTGATGCGACTGAGCTGGTGCCTGTCCACGCGAATACTTTGTAATTATTAACATTCAGTCCCAAAGTATCTTCGAGCGGCGTAACCGTACCTGTAATGGTCACTTTCTGACCACTGGTTACCTCAGTAGGTACAGCATCCTTTGGCTCTACCTTGAAAAGCTGCAGTGGTATCCCTGCCGAAACTGTAGTGGTGCTATTAATTTCGTATGTGAGAGCGTACACCCCATCATCCAACACCGTAATATCGTTGTAGAAAACATACGCAGTAAAGTTGTTGTTCGATACTGCAACGTATAACCAAGCTGCTGCATCGAAATTAAACGACGCTGTATCTAGACTATCAACACCATTTATGCTCCCCTGTATCATCAGTACTAGATCCTCGCTCTTGTCGGTATCATTGTCAATGTCTAAGTCCAAATCCTCTTCAGTTGTCCACACGGGCTCTTTCACCGTCATGGTGTAAATGGGGGTTGCGGCATTTGCTGTCACCACTGGTGTCAACGTCAGAGCTAAGGCAAGCACAGCAACAAGCGCAAATAATTTCTTCATGCCTTTCATTGTTTTCCCTCCTTTTTCTTAAGGTGTTTGAACACACTATTAGATGTTCTAAACCCTTAGCAGGTGATCAAAAAGCAACTTCTTTTCGTCTTAGGTCATCAGAAACCCATACTGTCTTAGGTGATCAACCTTACGCTTAGATCATCCGTTCTTAGGTAATCCAAGGCTTTATTGTTCTTCTCTTAGGTGGTCAACCCCGCCAGAGGTGATCAAGATCATAAAGATATATACCCCACCTCGGGGTGTTCTATTACCTTTATACGCAACAAACGTGCCACACTTATAATTCCCTCAATAAACCCGATAAAGAAAGCACTCTAGTCGGGCAATTCGTTACATTGTATCCGTTCAACAATTAAGGGGGGCAATAAGCCCCCCTAGTTCTACATTTTTTAAAATCTAGAAAATGCCTTAGTTATCTCGGTATAGATAATGGCAGGTTAATTGTTATATCTCTGCTTACTATAACCACATAGGCCTTGCCTGGCAGCATAATTCCATCAGTAACTTTTATCATCGTGCCATTGGTAGTGATAACGCTTAGTGACAGTAGTGCGTCACCAAAAAGATCATTGGCGTTAACAGGGCTATTCTGCGGTATGCTCAGGTAATTGCTAACATTGCGTTTCAACGTTATGCTGGAAGTGCCAAATACCTCTCCTTCAAGAATCACAGTTTTTGCTTCACCCAAGCTAGCGCGGTAGACTGCAAATGCCATTGGCTTTTCATCATTGGCAAGTATCCAGCTAGTCCCACTTCTACGGTACACGTTAACTCCTGGTAGGATATCTCTTAAAGTCTTATCCACATAAATAGGCATACCGAAATAGTTTGTCCCTGCACTTAGCGACAAATCAAAAGCTACGCCGACAATTTCTTCGGCCACGTTCAAAGTGAATTCAAAAGTGCTAGTTTGACCTACACTGTCTATCGCTGTAATCTGAACTACATATTTACCAGCAGCAGCAAAGTTAAGTGTCACAGGGCTGCTATCACCTATTTTGGTGCTGTTTAGCTTCACACTGATAGAAGCGACCTTTACATCATCCGATGCAACAAATGTGAGCAATCCCTCAGCAGGTAGCGGCAAGGTAATTTCGTATTCCCCACCGTTTTCAGGTGCAATAGTTTCATCACCTATTTTAAGTTCAACTTTATCGATTACGGGTGGAAGATCAACCCCTGACCCGTAAATGCGCAGATGTAAGGTGTACTCAGAGTTATTGCCAGCTTCGTCGACTAATTCCATGGTGTACGTTTGAGATGAACCAATGTCCAAGTTCACAGGTACAAAGAAAGTACCTTCCCCACCAGCACCAGTGTCGCCCCAACCTCCAATGTGGTCTCCGTCAAGATAGACATCAAAATAAGTATAATCGTCAGATGCTTTAAGTACTAATTGACCTGTTGTGCTTTGCTCAGTTCTAACAAGAAGATCTATATCGTTTCCATTAATTTGTTTCCCAACTACTATAGCACCTGTGTCGCTTATGACCGTTACATCATCAATCTTTGGAGCCTGTCCATCTATGACAACGCGCCTCGAACTTGCAGAAACAAATCCGAATGCAGACTTCACCTCGACATTAACCTGGTACCTACCTGCATCTAGCGAGTCATCTATGAATGTTGGATCGTCAAAGCTGTTCCCACTAAATACTTCAGATTTCACGATAGTTGTTTTTACTTCTCCGTTTTCCACAGCGATTCTGCTTAGGCTAACGGTTCCAGTCTTTGCAGGTCCTTCGACAACCACAGATATGCCTGTGGAGGTACCTTGTTTTACAACCATAAATGTGGATTCAGGAATGATGGTGATCTTCAGAAGATCCAGCGAAATAGCAGTGGTAACTTTAGCCGTGTTTTCATAGATGTCTTTGGCGGTGACTTCAATTGTGTACTTCCCAGCAGCAGGAACCTTGTACTTAACCACTTCTTCGCTTACTGGTCCAAGAGCGGAAACAACACCGGAGAACTCTTGAACCACAGAACCGTTAGTATCCTTTATAGTAACCTTATAAGTAGCTCCTGGTGCGTTAAGAACTTTGAAGCTGACCTTCAGGTATTCTCCGTCAGCTACTGCCTCCAGGTTGCCAAGCCCCACTTTTGTATTAGGGTTGTCGTAGACCAGGAATACACGTTCGCCTACGCCTACATTACCAGCGCCGTCTTCCGCTACAAGGTCATCTACAAAAATTGTTCCGTCTTCCCAATTTGTAGTACCAGTACCGTCTAATACCACTTCCAGGATGTTGTAAGTGAAGGTAGAAGTGTTCGCGGGATCAATCCCTGCAGCCTTATTTGCACCAAAAAGGTAATAACTCAGTATGGAGCTATTATCAGTACCAGTCGCCACTAGACTAAACGTCGTGGAAGTCGGAACAATGGCTCTAAATTCTTCGTCCTCGAAATCAATCAAGGTTGCGGTGGCATTCTGCCAGTCCGATAACCTTGAAATTGGAGGTGTTTTATCAACTTTTACTGGTATATCCATGACTTGAGTGGAAAGAAGTTCACTTTCATCACTGATAAGTGGGTCAGGCATGGCAACTATTCTTATGGTATATTGGCCTTCCGGCACGAAATTACCGTTACGGTCAGTGCCATCCCACTCCCAAAGCTTCGACCATCCCGTCCTTAAAGCTGCAGAAGTACTGTCACGGGAACTCACGCCAGCACGCACAAAATTCTCTGAAACTATGGTCTTAACCACCTTACCTGCGCTGTTCAGCACATTGATAGTAAGCGCACGGGCATTTCTAAGCATGCCTAGCCCCACTACAAGCCGTTCGTTCCACTCACTATAATCGGAACCAGCACTTATAGCCAGAGCTTTCGGTTCGAATTGCCCAGCTTTTCTGCCGATGTAGTAAAGACCATCTCCATACGGATAATACACGCCTGTCAATCCATCCCACGAATCAGCATTCCACCACGGTAGGTCAATAATGTTATTGTTGTCAGGCCATTTGCTATCACCGTTTATGGTGTCCCTTTCACTGTAAATAGCCCAATCACCGAAATAGCCAAGGAATGGGAAAACTCTTGCCCCATCTGCAGAAGCGAATAAAAGTCTGCCCTCAACGAAAATATTCGTCCATGCTTCCGAGGGTTGTATTGTCACCTGGACAGTCTTGCTAGCGCCTGGTTCAACACTGACAGAAGAAGGCGCCGAAACGGTTCCAACGGTATAGGTGGCTCCTTGGTTCCCGTAAACGATCTGTTCCAGACTCGTAGTCACGTAGCCACTAATGTTAGCCGTATATGTTGTTGTACCTTTGTTTGTGATGGTTAGCGTGATCGTTTTATTGCCTGTAAACGCACCCAATTCTGCATATGGTTGACCGTTGTAGGTTATGAACACGTTGTTACTAACAGCTTTGGCTACGTTAATTCTGCCTGCACCTTGCACACGTGGACTGTAGTTTGAAATGGGCTCTGCAGTGCTAACCAAAGCCTGCTTTATCTGCTCTGGCGTCCAGTCAGGATGGGCTTGTTTGATAACAGCCACGGCGCCAGCTACGTGTGGAGCTGCCATAGACGTGCCTTGATACGTGGCATATTGATTACCAGGGACAGAAGAGAATATGGCAACACCTGGTGCAGATACTGTGGGCTTAAACGCCATGTTGGGTGCAGGACCCCAGGAAGTAAAGCTTGCCATAGCGTTAGGGTTAGTAGCAGCATAGCTTCTAGCAATTTCGTCACTGAACACAACCTGTAAAGAGCCGTCTCCAGTCTGAATAGCACTTCTAAGTTTCAACTTATCAGGACCACCTATGAATACTGCTGGAATGGTGTTAGCAGCAGTGCCCAATGCCATACTAATGAGGGAGGCATCAGTATCGTTGTTGCCTACCACCACTCCACTGGCACCCACAGCTAGTGCGTTGTTCACTTTTTCTCCAAAAGTGCAGGTTCCTCTGTCAATTAGAAGAACCTTCCCGCTGTAGTCGTTCTGGGGTACTGTGCAGAATTGGCTGTTAGTGTCCAGTATGGTGACTGGCTGCTGATTGAACACTGAAACAGGATCTGGGGATTCAGGACTTGTTAAGTACATAACGTAATCGTCGTTAAATTTGAGCTTTTGACCTTCCAAGACCGTACCTTGGTTGTTAACAGCTGCCACAGTAACGGCATAGCGACTTGCGCCAGGCGCACCTACTCGTGCTGGGTCTTTAATGTAGGAAGTGTACTTGCCATCTGGATTTGTTCCGATGTAATTGGGGCCCAAAGCATATTCGAAAAATGCATTGTTTCCAGCGGAAATTGCAAAGGTAATACCAGCTTCATAAGCGTTCTTTATGGCTTTCTGTTCAGGATCGGTTGGGTCGTCAAAACCTTTATCCGATCCCAGTGACATGTTTGCGGCGACCACGTTTACACCATTCTGCTTGAGTTGGATAAGGTATTCAATAGCTGCTACTATGTCCGCACTGTAAGCATAAGGTCCATAATCGCTAAAAACCTTGCAAATGATTATCTTGGCATCTGGAGCGACACCTTTTAAGGGAACAACATTGCCATTCTTGTCTTGGAACTCCGCCATTCCAACCCCGGCAACAGTACCAGCAACGTGAGTACCATGCCCGTTGTGGTCCATGGGGTCACTGTCGCCGTCTGCAAAATCATAGCCATAGGGGATTTTTTCATTTGGGAAGCTACTGTAACCGCCGAAGTTTTCGTGAGTGTAGTCAATACCAGTATCAATAACAGCAACATACGTTCCTGATCCAGTATAGCCTAGGTTCCAAGCCTCAGGTGCACCAATGAGCGGAGCAGAGTTAACCATGTCTGGGCTAACACCAATTTCTTGCATGCTTTCATAGGAAATTGGTTCTCCAACTATGTCCACAGTGTAAGGCTTGGAAATATAAACCTGTGCGATTCTGCCTTTTCCTGCCAGAGATAGTATGTCTTTTAGCTGATCCAAGGAAACAACGCCAGTAAAACCGTTGACTGTAGCATAAAGATCATACTGCTTAACGAAGTTCGGGACTGCTGATTTTACTTGATTCAGAGCCTCTAAGTGGATTTTATCTGCCTGGTCTTTAAATGCGTTGAGGTCAGTGTTACCACTCTCAAAAAATGGTGCCTGGTTCACCTCGATGATAACTTTGGCTCTGCCTCCAAGGGCTTTTATGCCCTCGTAAACATCTTTAGTTACGACAAAACCGCCACCAATGTCAACAGTGTCCAGTGTAACATCAGCTTTTTTGGCGCTGTCCTTAATTGTCTCAATGAATTGTTCCTTCACCTTGTCAAAGTCATCAAAGTTAACAACGTTTGAAGTAGCAGGTGTTTCAGCGAAAGCTTGCAATGGGAAAACAGTAACAACCAAAACCAGAGCCAAAACTAACGAAATGGTTTTCCTAAAATTACTCACCACACATTTCACCCTCCCTTTGAATAAATCTGTGGTCAAAACTTAGGTGATCAAGTGCAAATAACAGCACCTACTGTAGGTTTGTAAATTATTATACATTACATTTTAGGTAGCACAACCATTAAAGAAGAACTACACACTTATGTACAAATATGGGAATCGGATATGGAATAAACGATTAAATCTGCAGTTAAAAACTGCTAGTTAGCTTTACCAAAGGGGGCATCCAATCTACGTAGTAGCCCAGTGTTTGAGCTACAAAACGCAGGGGAACCATGGTGGTTCCTCTTACCAGCTCAGGGGTGGTGTCCATCTCCACCGAGATGCCACCGATGATAACTGTGGTTTGATCGATGAACAAGGTAATAAAAGGTCTATTATTCTCTGACTGCTGTTTTTCATCCATGGCAGCATTTGATACGTTATAGGGGGTGTAAATCATGACCTTTTTCATGGCGGGATCAGAAAAATCATAGTCCACAGTGTAACCCAGTACTTCTGCAAAAAACCTTACCGGCACCATGGTTCTTCCTTCCCTCAAATAGGGAGCCACAGGCAATTTGGTAGGCTTATCATTGACACGGCACCAAGGCCTTCCTATTTGAAGCTCCACTTCCAGAGGAGACCGTTCTGGAACAGTTGATGCACTTTCTTTTAGCTGCATGGGTTTAACAATCAAAGAAAACACCATTCGCTGATAACCGGGAACGATTACCACACCCACCAAGCGGCTTCCAGTAACTACTTCAGGAGGCAATGTTATGCGGGCTTTACCATCCGTTCCTACTGTGGCAGTGGTTGTGTAATTGCCCACCATAACCGTTACCAGTGAATCAGGCGCTATGGCGGTGGGCGTACTGGCACTGGTTACATCACGCAAAGTAAGGGTGACACTGGCTTCTGTGTTCTCCGTAACAGCCAATGGATATGCGGTAACCTCAAGGGCTTTAAGCGCAAGTGGTGCAAAAAATGTCTGAGCAGAAACATTTTTCATAGGTAGTAGGCTGTAGCCCAGAAGAGATAAAAACAAAACAATGCAAACAACTTTACGAAATACCCTTTTCATTGCCATTTACTCTAATAATACGCAACGAACGTGCCACCACAGGCTTGTAACCCTCCATTTTTTACTTCAGCGTTTCCAGTAAACGGTTGTAGGCTTCCTCAGCAGGTAGCAGCTCCGCACTGCTATTCAAGAAGAGCAAAGTGGGCACCTTTAGCCTAAGGAGTGTGTCCCACTGATGCGTAACCAAGAGTACCACAGCTTGATTTCCGTATTCCTTAAGCGTGTTCTCAATCATGATGGTACTGGGCTGGTCCAAATGCGCGGTTATTTCATCCACCAAAAGCGTTTTTGGCATAAGCGCCATAACTTGTGTCAAACCCAGCATGGCTTTTTCACCGCCGCTTAGCTTCATGGCATTGAGGCGCCTTTTACTTTGCAGTGGGCTATTGTCAGGCAAGTGTTTCACATCAAAAAGACGCAGGTTGTCTTCCACGGAAGCGTTCAGTGGCTGGTAGTGTTGTGGAATGTATCCAAGGGGCTTGTCCATGTTAATTGTGCCTTCAAAAGGGAATAAACCCATCAGTACACGTAAAAAGGTGGTCTTACCAGCACCATTTGGGCCCATGACAAGGTAAAGCCCCTCTTTAAGCTGTAGATTCACTGCAAAATGCTTCTGCGCGACGGTGAAGCGCACATCAGCGCTGAGCACGACTGGTTACCTCCAAAACCATGGAAGGAACTAAGCTTATAAGCAGTAGCACTACTCCCATGGCAACAGCATTAGCAAACTGCCCCAGGTTTGTTCGGTACATGATCTCTGTTGCCAAGGTGGCGGTATAACCCACTATGGCTCCACCGCTCAAGGTGGCAGCACCTACTTCGCCAAGGATTCTACCCCAAGTTAAGAATCCGATGTTCACCAGGCTGCCGCGTAAATGCAGCATCATGGCTTTAACACGTCTGCTGGGCAGATTAACCAGTATGAATTCTTCCATATCCCGAGGCAAGTTCACACGCTGCTGCAAGCACAAACTTATTGCCATGGGCATGGCAAGTAAAAACTGCGCTACCACCAATGCCTTGGGAGTAAAGAGCCAGCGAAGGAAACCCAGAGGGCCTTGCCTAGAGAAAAGCAAATAAACCAACAAACCAACTAACACAGGTGGAATACTGCTTATTGCACGCCAGAAACTCAAATGTGACCACGGGCTTCTAACAAAAGAAGCGTAAAGAGTAGCAACAAGCAAAGCAAAGGCACACGCCACAGCCGTGGTCAAGACGGTAAAAACGAGCGTGCGCCCAATAAGTGCTAAATCCACTGTTCCTTAACTTTCAGCTGTGCCCTAAGGAATTATTCCTCGTCTAAAGGCTCAAAGAAGAACTGCTGCATGAGCTCTCGTGCTTCATCGGTTTTCAAGTAGTCAGCCAGCACTTGGTACTGTGGGTCGTTATAAAGGAAGCTGTAAATGTTTTCTCCTTCTGCTGAAGTGGTTATGAAATCTAAGTTGGTAAGCTGATCTTTGTTATTCATCCAGGTAGATTGGTCGGTAAGAATGTAAGCACTTTTCTCATTTGCAATTTGCAACGAATTGAGCATTCCAGCTTGGGTTTTTATGTACCATTCACCAAAAGTGTCCGGATCAAGCCCGATGCTCTTCCAAATGTTTCTTTCCTTTACGTCGGTACCGCTGTTGTCATTGCGGTTAACGAAAGGCAGTTGTTTTTCATAAATGACCTGAAAAGCTTCTGGTAGCGTTTTCTCTTTCACAGCGGCTGGATCGTCTTTTGGACCCACCAAGTAGAAGTAGTTTTTCATAAAAGGCATACGAGTCCAACCTGCATCAACCAAAGCTTGTTCCAGATCAGGTGCATGTGTGATACCCACCTGTGCATCGCCGCGCTGCAGGAGTTCAATGGTGGCACCAGACCCCTGAGCCACTAAGTTGATTGTGTAACCGCTGACTTTTTCCATTTCCTTTACCAGCACCTCAGCTAAGCCTGAATCCCTAAAAGACGTTGTAGTTGCAAGAACAATGGTACCTTTGCTACCAGGCTCTGGATAACCCGTGGACTCTTCCTCCGTTTTTGGTTTGCTGCAACCAGCAAGCGTTACACCGAGAGCAACCAAAACCAAACAAACCAAAGAAATCTTTACCCAATTCTTTCTCACGTACAACAAACGCACCCCCTTTAGCAATACTTTAATCATTCTAACATGCCCTTGCATGTGAAAGGCTGTGATATGTAAGAAATTTCATAATTGTATGAGACAATTTATAGGTTCTGCGTAGTAAAGAAAAGAAAGGAGAAGTAGGTTATGCCAGAAAACAGAAGTAATATGCCTTTTAGTGTGGATAATCATTTAACTTTAAGCGAAGGAAGCCGCATAAAGCATGTCGTAGCCGTGGTCAGTGGTGACCTCCTCCCACCCCTAAAAGGGGTGAGCTTCCTCTTTCACTGAGGAAAGCTTACGCGGATATAGGGATTGCTCCCCAGTATCCGCGCAGCGGCCTCCCTCTCCGGAGGCTTGAGTTCGGGCCGGTCCAGCCCTACGGCCTGTTCAACACCCAGGCCAAGCCCCTTTCTCAGAATGACAAGTGCAGCGTTCACGTCCCTGTCGCACTTCCAGCCGCACTCGCACTCAATTACTCTGTCCCACAGGGAGAGTTCTCTCCTCTTCCCGCAGGCAAAACACTCTTTGGTGGTGGTCTCCGTCCTCTCCACGGCCACAGGCGTCTCAAGGCTGGTCCTCAACCTTGACTTCAGTCCGCCTATCCCCGAGGAGTGGATCTGCCTGCCGAAAAGCGCCGACCACCCCTTCACACAGTCGTCCTGGAATACTACCTTCCGGTATATCTTCAGAAACGCCAGGACCTTGTTTTGAGCATCTTTACGCCTGTTGTTCAGCTTTTCGTATTCCTTCCTCAGAAGAAACTGGATCCTTTCTCTGTTTCTGGAGCCTTTTTGTGTTCCGGCCAGCTTCCTCTGAAGTTGCTTCAACCTCCGCGTTTCGTGAACTTCAAAGTCTATCCTGATCCCGTTGGATAATGTCAGCTTCGAGCTGACCCCAAAGTCTATCCCGATGTCTTTATCAACTCGATTCCGGGAAGTACTACTGTCTTTCGGGAGGTAGCACGTCACATGCAGGTAGTATCCGCTGGGTTTTCGAAGCAGCACGGCGTTCGCTATCTCCGCATCAGCAGGTATCTGATGCAGACCCAGCACACGGAACTTCCCCAGCTTCTGAATCCTAACCCTGTTCCCAGCAAAGTCTAAGTTGTACGTCACGCCGTACTGCTTGAGCGGTATCGAATTGACAAACCTTTTACACTTAAGAGCTCCGACCTTGCGGCCGTTTTTCTTCAGTTTCCCGAGTGCCAGGAGGTTGTCTTTGAGCCGGTCTGCTATCTCCTGCTTTATTTGGGAGCCGAGGACGGTCAGCTCCCTCTGCTCATAACTATCTCCCGCTTTGACTTCAACCGCGCTTACCTTGTTGGCGGGAATACCTAGCCGCTCCGTGTCCGACACCAGCCAGTTGTACAGCCACTTTGCTTCCAGAAATGCTTTCCTGAGCACCTCAGCTTTCCCTTTGGAAAGGTTCTGGAGCTTCAACTCGTACACAGTGGGTTTTTGGGTTTCTCTGCGTTGTCTTGTCTCCTGGAGAGTATTTGTTATCCGTTCCACCTTGGTCATACCGGTTACTTCCCTTTCTGGTCCTCAATGTACTTCCTTATGCTCTCTTCCGATATGTCTCCGACCGACTCACAGTAGTACGAGCGCGTCCACAGGGAGGGAAGCCGGCTTTTCAGGAAAGGAAACTCTTCCCTAAGCACCCTGGAGGTATAGCTCTTCAACTGATGGACGATAAAATGAGGACTATTGGTAGGATCAGTTTTTACGAAGAGATGCACATGATCTGGCATGACCTCCATCTGAACGATTTCCACTCCAATTTCCTGGGCTTTTTGGAGCAACAGCTCCTTCAGCCGCTCAGTTACTTCACCCACCAGGACTTTGCGCCGGTACTTAGGGCACCAGATGAGGTGGTAGCCGATGTTGTATACTGTTGTGGCTGATCGTTTCCATCGTTTGCCGTTCATTGCTTTATTATACTACAAATATAGTTCTCCGCATTGCATCTAACAGTCTAAGCCAGGATGCCTTTCATCCCACCTTTGAAAGGGTGGGCTTTCCCGGCGTGGGATCGTAAACTGGGGCGAACTGGATTACCTGCTTGTGGACATGCCGCCTGGAACCAGCGATGTGCCGCTAACGGTGATGCAGATGCTCCCACTTCAGGGCGTAGTAGTAGTAACCTCTCCACAGGACATGGCACGTTCAGTGGTAAAGAAAGCGTACCACATGGCAAATCAGCTTCAAGTGCCTGTGCTTGGTTTGGTAGAAAACATGAGCTACGTAACCTGCCCTCACTGCGGAGAGAGGTTTTCTGTCTTTGGTCAAAAGCCCCTTAGTGAAGCTGCTCAGGAGTTCAATGTTCAAGTATGTGCTGAAATGCCGCTGGATCCACAATTGGCAGAGCTAACTGATAAAGGAGATATTGAGAATATAGGCGAAAGCATAGGTCTAACGCTGCAAAGTATGGTGGAAGCTTTGGCATCTATGCCCTAATGCAGAAAACAGTCTGCAAATTACAAAAAACCAAAAGGGGGAGCCCGTTACCGGGCGCCCCTTTTTTCTTCATCAACTGCTCCTACTTACGGATACGTAATAGTTACTGTTCTTGCCACACCGTCCCACTTCACAGTAAAGCCAAAAGCTTCACTGATGAAGCGTACTGGTACCATGGTGCGGCTGTTCACTATCTCTGCTGGTAGTGGCATGGTAACCGTTTCGCCATCTACTACAGCTTCGGTGCTACCAATGACTACCTTCATGTTGTGACCAGCAAAATCTATAGTAACGGTCTTCGTTGCATCGTCCCAGCCTACCTTTGCCCCAAAAGCCTCTGCCACAAAGCGCAGTGGAACCATGGTGTAACCTTCCTTTATGTAAGGTGCAACGTCCAGTTCATAGGTATCCACGTTCACATCCATCTGCTTCGAACCAATGGTGAGTACTGCTGTGTGTTGCCTATCGTAAGCAAAGAGCCTGTAAGTTACGCTGCTGTTTCCAGCGCTATCAGTAACTGTAACTTTCATGATGTTCAGTCCCACAAAAGCCCTAAATGCGGCGTCTACTTTCACATTGCCCTCTGCATCAGCATTGGTAATCACTGGATCTGCCGCCAAGTTACCAGGAGCAAGAAGCTCCAACTGAACCTTTACCCGTGGTTCTGTCTTTGCAGTTACAGCAACCAGACGCTCTGTTAGCAAATCTTTTTCCTTGGGACTTAGAATTTCCATCTGTGGCGGGACAGTGTCCCTGATAACTTTTACTGATGCCAGTACTCTACCTGCTTCGTCTGTTATTTCAATAAGGTTTTCGCCTTCATTGGGCAAAGCCACGCCAGTGAGTACGTTTTCGCCCTCAGCTACATCGAAAGCTTTTTCACCGATGATTACCTGCTTAAGGTTGGCATCCAGTACCTTCACTGTGATATCCACTTGCATTGTGTTAACCACAGTGTTATCTTGAGGCGTGAGTATGGTTAGACGCTCTTCACCCTCAGTGATGAAGAAGGGCTTCAAAGACACACCAGGTATGGTTACTGCTTTGGTCTTGTAGTCCAGTATCTCTTCTTGCTTCATCCCCTCTGGCACGATCATGTCTATAACAGCTGGTGCTGTCCCTTCTTCATTCCCTCCTCCAAACCTCCACTGCTGCGCTTCCGGTGTCACTTGCCTTATCCTGTTTGTTCCAAATCCGTCTTGCCCTGCTACCATGACCATTATCTTGCTTTCTGCTGTTAACTCTCCTACTACGTCCTTCGGTATGTTCACTACTACTTGCCCTGGTGCCCCTTCTGTGCCCTTTATCTCTACACCAAGATCCGCTGCATTAACTGCGTTTATCTCTCCACTGCTTACCTTGTATACCTTGTTCTCCCAGCCTTCTATCTGCAATGCTACGTCCCACTTGAAGTTCTCTGCAAAACTGATGTTCAACCCCTCTATGCCTTGTGTTGTGCCTTCATCCGCTTTGTTGTCTATGAACAAGAAGTATGTGGCTTTGCTTAGTCCATTTGGAGAGGCCCATACGTTGTCAAGGTTACCTACGGTGTATGTGGCTGTGTAACTGCCTTCGTACAGCCCAAGCTCAAACTTCAGCAGATCAAAGTCTCCGTCTTTGAACACGGGATCTGTTGGGTAGGTGTAGTAACCAGGTCCGTAATCGTCACCTTCTGGGTCCTCTATGACCACCGGCGTTAGCACTGCTACACTGGGCACCTGTATCCAGGGCTTCAAAGACACGCCGGGTATGGTTACTGCCTTGGTCTTGTAGTCCAGTATTTCTTCTTGCTTCATCCCCTCTGGCACGATCATGTCTATAACTGCTGGTGCTGTCCCTTCTTCATTCCCTCCTCCAAACCTCCACTGCTGCGCTTCCGGTGTCACTTGCCGTATCCTGTTTGTCCCAAATCCGTCTTGCCCCGCTACCATGACCATTATCTTGCTTTCTGCTGTTAACTCCCCTACTACGTCCTTCGGTATGTTCACTACTACTTGCCCTGGTGCCCCTTCTGTGCCCTTTATCTCCACTCCAAGATCCGCTGCATTAACTGCGTTTATCTCCCCACTGCTTACCTTGTATACCTTGCTCTCCCAGCCTTCTATCTGCATTGCTACGTCCCACTTGAAGTTCTCTGCAAAACTGATGTTCAACCCCTCTATGCCCTGTGTTGTGCCTTCATCTGCTTTGTTATCTATGAACAGGAAGTATGTGGCTTTGCTTAGTCCATTGTCACTACCCCATGCGTTGTCAAGGTTACCTACGGTGTATGTGGCTGTGTAGCTGCCTTCGTACAGTCCAAGCTCGAACTTCAGCAGGTCAAAGTCTCCGTCTTTGAACACGGGGTCTGTTGGGTAGGTGTAATAACCAGGTCCGTAATCGTCACCTTCAGGGTCCTCTATGACCACCGGCGTTAGCACTGCCGCTGGAACTTCTGGTTCTTCCTCTTCTGCCTCTATGGGTGGCTCAACCTCTTCTTGTCCTGCAATTTCAGCGGTGTAGGTTCCTTCTGCAACCTTGATGTTATCTTCTAACACGGACACAGTGTAAATGTACTTGTGCCCAGCACGAGCCACATCTTCAAGACCGTCTTTTGCTTCCAGTGTGGTTACTTCACCAGTGGTTAAGTCGCGCTTTTCCACTACGGCATTGCCACTAAAGGTAAGGGTAACCTTCTGACCATCAAAAGCGCCCTTAAGGTCTATCTGATCAGCTTTGCTAACGCTGTCAGTGGTTACTGCAAGCCGGGTTTCAAAAGGCTTCAACGTAAGGGTGAGGATGCCACCCTCAAGCTTCATGTCCTCACCTATGACACCCTTTAATGCGGCATCTTCTTTGAGGTAGTAGCCCACATCAACAGACACTGTAGCAGTTTCATCTGAACCATTGAACAGTGCCAAAGCTGTTCCGTTCTCGTCATAGCGCAGGTAAGCGATTACTCGGTCGCTGCCTTCCACCACAAGTGGCTGTATTTCTCCAGTTCTTAGGAAGGAGTACTCATTTCGCACTGCACCTAAGTTCTTATACCACTCCTGAAGGTTAGTATCTTCCTTACCCCATGGGAAGGGCACCCTCATGAATGGATCATCGGTTATGGGCCTGTCCTTATTGCAACCAAACTCCCCTTCGTTGGTTGCTCCAGCCTCGTCACCGTAGAAGGTGGTAGGTGCTCCGGGTATGGTATAGAGGAAGAACGATAATGCCTTCATTGCATCTTTTGCCTTCTCATCCCAGGTGTTTGTTAAGTAGTACAGCGGTCTGGCTGCATCGTGGCTGTCCACCAGGTTCATCATGGCGTAGAAAGCTTCTCTGGGATAATCATTCTTCATCTGCAGGTAGTTTTGCCAGAAATCCTCTTGAGTCATTTCCTTTTTCAGGAAGAATCCCTGGAACTTCGGATTTGTTCCAGCATGGTCGTTATCCCAGTCGCCTATGAGTAAAGACCTGACCCTGTAGTTCATGGCGCTGTCAAAGGAATCGCCAAGCACCATGGGAATTACTTGGTCGTAATGATCCCAAACCTCGGCAATCATGACGTTATCGGGGTCCAATGCTTTCAAGGCCTTACGCATCTCTCTGGTAAAGCCCATAGGCACTTGCATGGCTACGTCCACGCGCCATCCAGAGCTACCTAGTTCATGCCAGTACTTCATGACATTCTTTTCACCAGTTAGGAAGAACTCCTGCACCTTGGGATTGAGCACGTTGATAATGGGCATGGCGCTGAATCCTGCCCAGCCCTGCCACTTATCGGGCCACTCAGTGAACGTGTACCAATCAAAGAAAGGAGATTCCTGACTTTCATGTGCACCAACAGTGCTGTAGGCACCTTTCACATCAAAGTACAGGGAATCATCTCCGCTGTGATCAGGTGTGATGTCGTTTATGATCTTTATGCCACGCTTAGCTGCTTCTTCAGTAAGCTTCTTAAAGGTTTCTGCATCGCCTAAACGCGGGTCCACAGCAAAATAGCTGGCTGGATCGTACCTGTGAGTGGTTTCTGACGGGAAAATGGGGTTCAGGTAAATAGCTGTAACCCCTAAGCTCTTTAGGTAATCCAGCTCTTCAATAATGCCCTCTAAATCGCCACCGTAAAACCGGTAAGAGTCAACGTAACCGCATTTCTTGCTTCCATCAGTCATGGTGACAGTTGTCCAAGAGGTAACGGGATCAGTCCAGTTTGCACCCTGTATGAGCTGACCCAGGTAATCGCCTGGCAGTGTGAAATCTTCATCGAAATAATCATCGTGGAAAGTGAACTTCTGCCCTTCTTCAGTTACGTCATTCTCCGGGTTACCGTTTTTGAACCGATCAGGAAATATTTGGTAAATGACAGCATTCTTAAGCCAATCAGGCGTTGTGAAATCCGGATCATAAACTGTCAGTCTGCCTTCACCCACCTGACGTTTCTTGCTACCGTCGTAAGCGTATGCCACATACTGGTACCAAGTTACCTCGTTGGCACTAAACTTGTAAGTCCAAATGTCGTAGAAACCATCATTGCTTTCTGCTACCTTTGTAAGTTCAACGTCTTTTACGGCTTTTGGTTTGCCGCTGGTAGATGCTTGTTCGTCGCTTAAGCCCCTGTCACTTAGCGTTAGCACGACTTTGCTTACGTCCCTGCGTGGAGTGTAAACATAGAAGGTGACTTCAGTTCCCGCTGGTACAGCGCCCTCAGGATAACGAATTAGTTTCACATCTTCCAGGACCACACCATCACTCTTAAGCGGCAATAGCTTGTAGTTAAATGCACCATCGTGATAATTCACAACTAACAGCCTCTCTCCTACAACAGAAATCTCCTGCTCGTGGGCGGGTAGAGTTCCCCCACTAGCTGTGAACTTCTTAACCTCAGGTGTTACCGTGGCGCTGGCCACATAGTAGCCGTCACGGTACAGAAACGGCACGCTGTGGTCACCTACAGTCAAAACTGGCTCTTCCTGTGCTCTAACTAGCCCTACTGGCAAAATAGTCAGGCAAAGGAGAAATACCAGTGCCCAACTGAATACTTTTTTCACAACTCTCACCCCCAACTTCACAAGAGGGGGCACGACCTATTAGCCGTGCCCCCGTGAAACACTTTCCTTACGGGTACGTAACAGTAATTACCTTAGTACTATCGTCCCACTTTACGGTAAAGCCGAAAGCTTCACTAATGAAGCGCACTGGTACCATGGTGCGGCTGTTTACAATCTCTGCTGGTAGTGGCATGGTTACTGTTTCATCGTCTACCACGGCTTCAGCACTACCTATGACCACCTTTATGTGGTGACCTGCAAAGTCTATGTCAACTGTCTTTGTCCCATCATCCCAGCCCACCTTTGCTCCAAATGCCTCTGCCACAAAACGCAGAGGAACCATGGTGTAACCATTCTTTATGTACGGTGCTACGTCCAGTTCATAGCTGTCCACGTTCACATCCATCTGCTTTGAGCCAATCGTCAGTATTGCGGTATGAGGTCTGTCGTAGGCAAATAGCCTGTAAGCCACAGCGCTGTTTCCAGCACTATCAGTAACCGTGACTTTCATTATGTTCAGTCCAACAAAAGCCCTGAAAGCCACGTCCACACTAACCTTTCCAGAGGAATCTGCAGATGTATTGATCACATCAGCTTGACTTCCATCTGGAGCGCTCAGGCTTAGTGTGACTTTGACGTTGGGTTCCGTTTGTAACTTTACCGCAACCTTTCTATCAGTGAGCACAACGCCTTCCTTGGGCTCTTCGATGCTCACTGTTGGAGGTGTCGTATCTCTAATCACTGTTATCTGAGCCAATTGATTCCCGTTCTCGTCCATTATGGAAATTACGTTTTCACCCTCATTTGGCAGTGCAACCTGCGGGATGTCGTTTTCGCCGCTCGTCACGTCAAAAGATTGTTCACCAATAACAATCTTCGTAAGGTTCTCGACCAGCACTTTAATTTTTAGGTCCACTGTGAGTTGATTGGTCACAGTGCCGTCCTGAGGCGCTAACACCCTAACTTTGGTAACAGAGGGCAGGAAATCTGCTATGGAGATGCCAGGAAGCGCAACGGTGTGGTCCTTGTAGTTCAGTATGTCTTCCTGCTTCATACCTTCTGGTACTACCATGTCCATCACCTTGGGTGAGCTTTCAGTTCCTCCTCCAAAGCTCCATTCCCCTGCTTCCTCTGCATAGCCCCTTAACCGGTTTGTCCCATAACCATCTTGACCTGTTACCCATGCTATGAACTTGCTGCTCTCATTTAACTCCCCTAATACCGCCTTAGGTATCGTCACTACTACCTCGCCTGGTCCTCCTGCTTCATCCTCTACTACAGTGGTAGCTGTTATACCTGCTTCACTCATCAGTGTGCTCGTTATTGTGTCTCCTGCTGCTGTGTATATCTTGCTCTCCCATCCTTCTATCTGCAATCCTATGTTCCACTTGAAGTTCTCTGCAAAGCTTACGTTCGTCCCTTCTACTCCCTTTGTGCTTCCACCTTCGGCTCCTGTGCTGAAGAATAGGAAGAACGTCTGCTTGCTAAAGCCTGTGGCTCCTCCCCATGGGTTGTCTATGTTCGCTACCTTGAATGTGGCTACATAGTTATCTCCTTCTGCCTTTAGCTCAAAACCCAGCAGGTCAAAGTCTCCAGCTTTAAATACTGCGTTCGTGGGATATGTGTACCACCCTGGACCGTAATCGTCTCCTTCAGGATCCGCTATGCTCAGAGAAGTAAAGGTGGGTTTCATGTAGTCACCGACTAGTATGCCAGGAAGCGCAACAGTGTGGTCCTTGTAGTTCAGTATGTCTTCCTGCTTCATACCTTCTGGTACTACCATGTCCATCACCTTGGGTGAGCTTTCAGTTCCTCCTCCAAAGCTCCATTCCCCTGCTTCCTCTGCATAGCCCCTTAACCGGTTTGTCCCATAACCATCTTGACCTGTTACCCATGCTATGAACTTGCTGCTCTCATTTAACTCCCCTAATACCGCCTTAGGTATCGTCACTACTACCTCGCCTGGTCCTCCTGCTTCATCCTCTACTACAGTGGTAGCTGTTATACCTGCTTCACTCATCAGTGTGCTCGTTATTGTGTCTCCTGCTGCTGTGTATATCTTGCTCTCCCATCCTTCTATCTGCAATCCTATGTTCCACTTGAAGTTCTCTGCAAAGCTTACGTTCGTCCCTTCTACTCCCTTTGTGCTTCCACCTTCGGCTCCTGTGCTGAAGAATAGGAAGAACGTCTGCTTGCTAAAGCCTGTGGCTCCTCCCCATGGGTTGTCTATGTTCGCTACCTTGAATGTGGCTACATAGTTATCTCCTTCTGCCTTTAGCTCAAAACCCAGCAGGTCAAAGTCTCCAGCTTTAAATACTGCGTTCGTGGGATATGTGTACCACCCTGGACCGTAATCGTCTCCTTCAGGATCCGCTATGCTCAGAGAAGTAAAGGTGGGTTTCATGTAGTCACCGACTAGTATGCCAGGAAGCGCAACAGTGTGGTCCTTGTAGTTCAGTATGTCTTCCTGCTTCATACCTTCTGGTACTACCATGTCCATCACCTTGGGTGAGCTTTCAGTTCCTCCTCCAAAGCTCCATTCCCCTGCTTCCTCTGCATAGCCCCTTAACCGGTTTGTCCCATAACCATCTTGACCTGTTACCCATGCTATGAACTTGCTGCTCTCATTTAACTCCCCTAATACCGCCTTAGGTATCGTCACTACTACCTCGCCTGGCCCTCCTGCTTCATCCTCTACTACAGTGGTAGCTGTTATACCTACTTCACTCATCAGTGTGCTCGTTATTGTGTCTCCTGCTGCTGTGTATATCTTGCTCTCCCATCCTTCTATCTGCAATCCTATGTTCCACTTGAAGTTCTCTGCAAAGCTTACGTTCGTCCCTTCTACTCCCTTTGTGCTTCCACCTTCGGCTCCTGTGCTGAAGAATAGGAAGAACGTCTGCTTGCTAAAGCCTGTGGCTCCTCCCCATGGGTTGTCTATGTTCGCTACCTTGAATGTGGCTACATAGTTATCTCCTTCTGCCTTCAGCTCAAAACCCAGTAGGTCGAAGTCTCCAGCTTTAAACACTGCGTTCGTGGGGTATGTGTACCACCCTGGACCGTAATCGTCTCCTTCAGGATCCGCTATGCTAATGCTGAATGAAGTCGGTGCAGAGCTTATTAAAATAGGTTCTTCCGCTTTTACTACCATCGGTATGCAGGTCATGGCTAATACCAATGCCACAATTCCTGCAATGAATTTCTTCATACTTGCCACCTCCTCTTTCTGATATTGTTTTACTTAATAGCTCCTCTGAGCAATCCACTTAGAAGGTACCGCTGCAAGAACAAGAACAAAAGTGTTACAGGCACAGCAATAATTAAAGATGCTGCGGCGAATTTAGCCCACGGTATACCAAAAGGATTAGTAATGGATAAGTTGATCCATAGAGGCAAAGTGTAAAGCTTCGGATTACTCAGGAACGTCATGGCAGTAACGAACTCCAGCCAAGCTCCCATGAAAATAAACAGCGCTGTTACAGCGATGCCGGGAGTAGCCAGTGGTAAGATGATTCTCCAAAAAATCGTGAAGGAACCAGCCCCATCAATCATGGCAGCTTCATCCAACTCTTTGGGTATAGCATCAAAAAACCCTTTCATATTCCAAACTGAGAAAGCTAAGCCTCCAGCTCCGTAAATTATTATGAGCGCCCAGTGCACCTTAGGGATCCCCAAAAACGGTTCCTCACTGAGCAAGCCAATCCTAAGAAAGATGACAAAAAGTGGTATTAAGCCCACCACACTGGGAAACATTTGCGAAATGATGTAATAGTAGTAGAAAGGTCCTTTGCCAGGGAACTCAAAGCGACTAAAAGCATAGGCAGCTAATGTTGCCAAAATCACACCAATCACCGTGGCAAGTACCGAGATTTTTATGGAGTTAATGAACGCTGTATAAAAGTTTTCATCTTTGAAAATATTGACATAGTTAGCAAGCGTAGCACCCTCTGGCCAAAGCTCCAATTTCGGCGTAGCAAGAATGTCAAAGGGCCTTAGTGAAGTGGTGAAGATCCAATAAATGGGAAACAGCACAGCAATGCAGGCAACGATGATCAACCCGTATGTGTAAAATACTTCAAACCAAGATGGTTTCTGCTTCAAAGCCACAGCGCATCACTCCTTCACCAAGTTCTGTATTTGCAGGTTCAGCAAGGACAATAGCAGGAGCACCAAAAAGACCAAATAACCCATAGCGGCAGCCATACCCCAGGAGTTTGGATACTGGAACGCTGTCTTGTAAATCTTGGTTATAAGCAGGTCAGTAGCTCCCATAACCTTTTGCTGACCAGCCAAGGTGACCACAGTTTGAGGACCTCCCTGAGTTATAAGGTAAATCACATCAAACTTATTGAAGGTCCAGATTATACCTAAGACAATAGCTGGCACCATAGTACGAAGAAGCAGAGGTAGCGTTATATAGCGTGTGGTCTGCCAAGGAGATGCTCCATCAACGTAAGCCGCTTCTTGAATCTCTTCTGGGATGGAGTTTAGACCACCTAAAGCAATAAGCATCATGAAGGGCACACCCAACCACACGTTGGTGAGCACTACCGCCACGAAAGCCCAAGTAGGGTTGCTGAGCCACGGAATAGGGTTTAAGCCTACCATTTGAAGTAGCTGATTCAGAGCTCCAAACTGCTCGTTGAACATGGCATGCCACACTTGTATGGAAATAAAAGAAGGAATTGCCCAAGGCAGTATGAGAATGAGCCGGAAAATGGGCTTAAGCTTCAGCCATGGTTTTGAAAGGAGCATAGCAAAAACAATACCCAGAGAAACGTGCAAGAACACATTGATGACGGTCCAGATGACGGTTCTGTAAGTGAGAATCCAAGTTTCTGGGTCATGAAGCATGGCTGAAAAGTTGGCGAAGCCGACAAACTTGTACTCCTTGGACAGGTAATTGAACACAGACATGTCAGTGAACGCAATGGAAACGCCAAAGAACAAGGGATAAACAGATACGAGCAAAATCGCTATCATGGCGGGCGCTATGAAGCCGTATGCGGTGAGCCATTCTCTGACTTTACTCATGTCCAGTCTTCCTCTCTCTTATATTCTTATCTCATCAGCCAAATGGTCCATTTCACTTTTCACGTGTGGGCAGGGCGACCGCTACAACTTGCTATGCGATTCTTGTCGCCCTGCCCACCTTTTGTCGTTGACAATAGCCCTATAGTTACTTACTTATTTGTTCCGTTATCTGCTGGTAAGCTTGGTTAGCAGCTTCTTGTGGACTGAGTTTGCCCTGATACACTGTGGGCAGAATCTGGTTAACTACAGACCATACTGCTTGCATCTCAGGTGCATTTGGTATGGGAACACCCTTCGCCGCCTGCGCTGAGAATACCTTTATAATGGGGTCATTGGCAACTGCAGTGTCGCTGTAAGCATTTACTGCTGCTGGCACATGGCCTATCTGCTTACCCAGGTAAGCTGCAGCATCAAAGTTAGATTGTCCCGGAGTGGCTCCCGTGAAGAACTTCATAAACTCTAATGCCGCCGGTTTATTCTTAGCGTACTTGGAAAGCATTGTAGACTCAATGGTTACGAATGGCTTACCACCCGGTATGACCATAACGCCCATTTTGTCACCTAATGCCTTCTTCAGGTTAGCGTACTCCCACGGTCCTGTAATAAAGAAAGCTGCCTTCTTGTTGGTGAACAAGCTCATGGATGTGCCGTAATCAGGTAACGACGACGGCATGACACCCTTGTTTTTCATATCCACCAATGCCTGGAATGCCTTTACTGCACCGGCATTCTTTATTGGGGAAACATCCTTGTAATTAGTGCCGTTGAACACCCCTCCGCCCATGCCAAAATGCAGCCAACTTTCATGGTAGAAGTTGCCGGCATCAAAGACTAATGGGCTTCCTCCTGGTACGGGGTACTTTTGATGTGCATTAAGTAAATCGTTTATGGACGTAGGCAATGTTTTAACAAAGTCTTTGTTGTAGAACAATGCGTCAGACTTTACTGACTCAGGTAAACCGTAAACCTTGCCAGCATATGAAACACCCTCCACAGAAGTGGTAAGGTAGTTAGCTCTGAGCACCAGTGTAGAAATATCTATGGGATCTATAAGCCCAGCCTTAGCAAACTGCCCTATCCAGTCGTGAGGTCCGATGACAATATCGGGGCCTTGTCCCTGAGGAGCAGCAGTAAGAAACTTGTTCTGTAGGTTGTTGAAGTCCACTGGAACTTGGTTCACTACTACATTTGGATAAGCTTTCTGGAACTCAGCAATGATTTTGTCCAATGCATCAGCCTCTGCAGTTCCTAAGCCCCAGCCATGCCACACGGTAATTGTGCCTTTTACATTCTTGTTCACCGGCATGGCAGTGTCGAAGTTGGAAACAAGTACACGGTAGCTAACAGGATCCCACTTCACCTTGTAGCCCAACTGCTCTGATACAAATCTTACAGGAACCATGGTTCGACTATTGATGATCTTCGCTGGCACATCGATGGTTACTGTTTTGCCGTTAACAAGGACCTTATTGGAATTGATAGTTAAAATGATAGTCTTGGTTCCCTGTGCAATGGTTACTTGACGCTTTACATCGTTCCAAGTGACCTTTGCTCCCATCTGTTCACTGATGAACCTTACAGGAACCAAGGTTCTAGAATTCTGTATGACTGGTGGTGAATCCAACTTCACTGGGGCAGTGTTTACATAAGCGGTAGTATCTCCTATGTACAATTCTAGAAGTTTGTTGGTTTGAGCAGTGGCTGGTAACACGGCTGCGAAGGCCACCAGCAGTGCAGCAATTACTAGGATGGTTAAAGTCTTTTTCATAACAATTCAACCTCCCTCCAAGAGTTATCTAAACAATTTATACCACAGTTTAAGGGAAGTATATGCTATGTTAATAACATTTAATTAATGTGATCTCCTGCGGAAGTGTTCTTTGCTGCCTTTGTCGCTCATACCCGCGTATGCTTCCAGGCACCCGATTTGTACCTGCTGTAGATGAACACCGCTCTAAAAGCTTGGTCGCACAACTGAGCCACCCAAGCACCCATGAGGCCCATGCCCATGGCGATGAACACGTGCACCAGTACAACTCTGATACCCCAAATACCAATGGCAGTGGAGTAAAGTGGCCAACGTGTATCACCGGCGCCACGAAGGGCTCCAGCCAATATGAACTGAGTGGATTGCATGGGCTGCATTATGGCAAGTATTTTCAAAGCGTTTGCTGCTGCTCGAGCTACCTCTGGCTCATCAGTGTAAAGAAGTGCCACATCGTAGCCGAAGAAGAACAGCACAATGGCAATGGCCAAAGCAATTATGAGCCCCATCCTTCTTGCAGCTAAGCCCGCCTTCTCTGCCACATCGGGGTGCTTGGCACCCAAACTCTGGCCCACCATGGTAGTAGCCGCCATACCGAAAGCCTGCCCAGGGGTGAAAGTCAAAGAAGAAATGTTCACAGCCGTTTGGTGTGCGGCATACACCGCGGTGCCCAAACCAGCCACGGCACGAGAGAAAAAAACTTGACCCAACCGGAGAAGGAACTGCTCCATGGCAGAAGGAAGACCAATGCTGATTAAACGCTCTAAGAGATTCTTGTCGATGCGGTAATCGTCCTTAAGGGACACACCGATGATCTTGTTCTTATTAAATATGGCTCGAAGTGCAAGGAACGCAGCCACGCCACGGCACAGTGTAGTGGATAACGCTGCTCCTGCCACGCCCATGGCAGGGAATCCAAACTTACCAAAAATAAGCACATAATTTCCAAACACGTTAAGCAGGTTCGAAAAGAGGTTGTAGCGCATGGGTGTCATGGTGTCCCCGCTTCCCCTGAGAATAGCCCCAATATTCAGTGAGATTGTGGTAAAAAGCCATCCGAGGGAAACAATCTGCAAATAGCTCACGCTCATGGGGTAAACGTCAGGTTCTGCCCTCATAAAAGTGACTATGGCAGGAGAAAGCAAATAGCCGCCAATGGAAACTACCACGCCCAATATGGTTACCAAGACCAATGACTGACGTACTGTGGCTTTGGCATTCTTGATGTCACCAGGACCGATAAAGCGTGCTACTAAGGCCGTACTGCCCACGTTTAGCGCTTGAAAAACAGCCAATGCCAGCATGGTAGGATGGTTGGTAAGGCCCACCGCCGTCAGGGCTTGGTAGCTTATGCGTCCTACCATGATCATGTCAACCATGCTAAACAGCGTACTTAGCAATAGCTCCACCATGGCAGGCCATGCTAATTGCCATACTCGCTTGCTTATGAGTTTTGGATTCTCAGCAAGCTCTTCAATGGAAATAACTTCTGATGTACTCCTACTTGGTGCTTCTATATCAGTTTCAGTTGATTTGTAATCTTCCAGGTTCTCTTCCTGGGGTGCTATGTATTCCGGTTTGTCCAATCGACAGACACCTCCTTGATAGCTATGAACTGACCTTCTCTGAGACGCCTACCAGAAACGGTTTGAAACGGTTTGTAGGCAAAATATTTTGCTTTACAAAACGATATTATATATAATACACTGTTTTACTCAAACTTGAAAGCAGCAGTGCGGTTAAGAAGCTTGCAGTTTCTTTGAGTGCGGCACCCGCCTTAGCCAGAAAAAAAGTAAGGGCTCACCCTCCTAAGGGCAAGCCCAGTGACCCTTTACTTTAGCTAATCAATGATTTTTAGCCTTTTATGAAATCAGAAACTTTGTATTTTTCTCCTGAAAGCTCTTCTAACCTTACTTCTACCACATCGTCCAAGGAGAGCTTACGCGAACGCCGAGTTTCTACGGCACCGTTAACGTAAACCAAGCCTTCTTGTACAAGGTGTTTTGCCTCGCCCCCAGATATGTTGAGAACAATTTTCAAGAACTGCTGCAGTTCAATCATGATGGCAAAGAGCACCCGCCGTCAGGATCAGAGCTTCATGGGCATAACCAAACCCACGTAGTTTTCTGATGCCTCTGGCCTAATTACAATGGGATGGAGTGGACTGGTTAGCCCGAGCAACACGTTATCTTCATCAATGCCAGAAAGCACGTCCTGCAAATAAGCATAATTGCAAGCTATTTTCAAATCAGAACCTTCTTTCTCCACAGGAATACTCTCCACAAAGGACCCCAGCTCTGGTACCTCAGCAGCAATGGTTAAACTGTTATCTTCAAGCGTAAGACGTACAGCGTCATCATAGGTTTTTGCAAGCATACCCGCACGGTCAAGCACATCACCCATGGTCTTCTTTGAAAGCCTAACAGTGGTCTCCACGGTTTTCGGTATTACACTTCTCCAAGGCGGGTACTGCCCTTCTAACGTGCGAACAACCGCATAGATGACTTCATTTTCAAAAGCAACTTCGCCCTCTCCAAAGGTCACATATGCCACACTCCCAGTATTGACGAGCGTATCGCAAACATCGCTGAGCACATCAGCAGGCAGGCAAGCTGTATCGGTTACCTGTAGATCTGTTTTGCAGGCAGCCAATCGGTGGCCATCGGTGCCAACTGCGATGAGAACACCTTCTGATCCATCCAGCAGGATGCCTTCCAAAACTGGATTTCTTAGCTCACCTTTTGACACGTTCTTTTTTACCGCGTCCACAGCTTTTTTGAGAGTAGCAGTATCAACAGTAAATGTGTTCCCCTGGAGCACCTCTAGCTCTGGGTATTCCTCAGGTGGAAGGGTTGAAAGTTTTAGTGAGGCAGTGCCAGAGGAAACCAATAAGAAGTTATCACCTAATTCCAAATTAACTTCAGAACCAGGAGCTTTCTTGATAAAATCGCTAAAAAACTTGGCAGGGACTGTTGTGCGTAGTTCTTCTGATGACTCCAATGGTATTTTGTATGAAAGAGCACTTTTCATATCAGTCCCGGTTATCTTCAGAGCACCGTCGGTGGTTTCCAGTAGTATGTTGTACAAAACCGGCTGAGTGGTTTTCTTGGGAACATGCCTGAGCACGGCTTCTAAAGACTGAATAAACTGGTCTTTCCCTAATGTTATTGGCATAACGCGTGTACCTCCCCACAACTGTTTATTCGTATGGCTCTTAAACTTTTCGAGTGCATTCAAGTTATCTTCGTTCCTGTGTGCTTTGTGTGTTCTTGCCTTACTATGTAATTTTAGCACAGGCGCCTTCGCCTGGTTCTATCAGCTTTAGCAAGTAAGAAGGAATATGAGGTTCCTTGCACTATCTGCTCTGCACTCTCACACATGACATCCCCTTTCTCTTTCTTAGTTCATGGGCTTAAAATTCTTTGTTTATAATCATGAATAACTAATGGAAGGAGGCTGATAGATTTTGTCAACCCCTTGGGCAGTAATGTGGGGCATACTCATCCCGTTCATCGGAACATCAGCTGGCGCGATTTCAGTACTAATGATGAAAAAAGAACCAAAGCCTTCTTTGCAGAACTTTCTTTTAGGGTTTTCTGCTGGGGTCATGATCGCTGCATCAGTTTGGTCCTTACTCATTCCCTCCATAGAAATGTCTGAGCACCTGGGGAGATTCGCCTGGTTACCAGCAGCAGCCGGTTTTTTACTGGGTGTGTTTTTCCTACTATTCCTGGATAACGTTATCCCACACCTTCACTTTGATCAAGAGTCGCCAGAAGGACCAAGATCCAATTTGCAGCGTGTGACCATGTTGGTATTAGCCGTCACACTTCACAACATCCCAGAAGGTATGGCAGTGGGTGTTTTGTTCGCCAGTGCCTTACAAGGCTCAGCTCAAACAACTTTTGCTGCCGCTTTTGTACTTTCTCTGGGCATTGCTCTTCAGAACATACCTGAAGGAGCGATAATTTCCCTCCCTTTGAGAGCAGAAGGAATGTCGTTGAGTAAATCCGTCGTTTACGGTGTTCTCTCAGGAGTAGTTGAACCCATTGCAGCGATTATTACTTTGCTATTGACCAACGTGGTAGTTAGCATTCTTCCTTACCTTTTAGCTTTTGCAGCTGGTGCCATGATTTACGTTGTAGTAGAAGAACTCATCCCTGAATCACAGACCGGACCACATTCTAATGTGAGTACGATTGGGGTAACCTTTGGGTTTGTGATCATGATGATCCTTGATGTGGCTCTTGGTTAGTATTTTCCTCTTTTCCCGTTTTTCTATGATTACTAGTATTTTTAAGTTTACTCAAAAATCTTTTCCGTCGTCGTAGTATAACTGTGTAGGTTGTGGAAAACTTTGAAAAAACGTGTATATAAAGGCTGTGCATACTGTGGAAAACCTGTGGATTATTCTCCACAGTATGCACCCAAGAATTGAATCATAGAAAGTTATCCACAATATCCCCAGTTTTTCTATCTTTGTTCCACAGAAACTTTGGGTTATTCCACAAAACGGTTCTCCACTTACATGAGTTACAGTAAATTAAGTCTTTTCTTGATGTCATTGACGTAATGCCTTATGGAAACATTGTTGAGCTGTGCATCCTTGATTTTGGTTATGGCGTACATAACAGTGGTGTGGTCTTTCTTGTTGAAAAAAGCCGCAATTTCTGGATAAGACATGTCGGTGTACTGGCGAATAAGATACATGGCGATTTGTCTCGGCATAACCAAATCTTGGTTTCTCTTACTGGACTTTAAGTCATCCAGCGTCATACCAAAATAAGACGCTACCTGCTCTGCTATGGTTTGCGCGTTTAAGACGGGACTTTGGTTTGTACTAACATCGCCCAATGCCTGCTTTGCTAGGCCCAAGGTTAGGGGAACATTTTGAAGGGTGGCTAAGGCGATAACTTTTGTCAAAGCGCCCTCCAGCTCTCTGATGTTTGTTGTCACAGCGTGAGCAATGAATTCTATGACTTCACTTGGTACGTCCAGCCCTTCTTTTTGGGCTTTACGCTCCAGTATGGCAACTCTTGTCTCGAAGTCAGGTCTCTGTATGTCCACAGTTAGCCCTTGCTGGAAGCGGCTTCTAAGCCTGTCTTCCAATAGTGTTAGTTCTTGTGGCGGGTGGTCGCTGGTGATTACAATTTGTTTTCCAGCCTGGTACAACGTGTTAAATGTGTGGAAGAACTCCGTCTGAGTGGCTTCCTTGCCGGCGATGAACTGAATATCGTCTATGAGAAGAACATCCACTGTTCTGTAGTGTGCACGGAAGTCTTCTGGGCTATTCTTCTTAATGCTTTCCACCATTTCGTTAGTGAATTCTTCAGCAGTGATGTACAGTACCTGCATGTCTGGCTCCTGCTGCTGAAGGAGGTGGTTGCCTATGGCGTGTAGCAGGTGGGTTTTACCTAGCCCTACGCCTCCCCAAATGAAAAGGGGATTAAACCTTTTTCCGGGGCTTTCAGCCACCGCACGAGCTCCTGCGTAGGCAAGTCTGTTGGAATCTCCTACGACAAACTCGTCAAAGGTGTAGCGTGGGTTAAGTCTGATGAGCGACCTGGGCTTTCCCCTTTTTACGGGATTATCAGAGAAAACATCACTTGTGGGTTTCTTTTGGACGATGACTTCTACTTCCAGTGCCATGCCTGTGATGCGCCTTAATGCTTCCTTTACTATGGGCATGTAGTTTTCTTCAATGTAGTCTTTTGCAGTATCCGAGGATACTGATATGGTCACTTTGTCTTCCCTAAGACTGTCAATGGCACTGTCTTTGAACCACATTTCAAAAGCCGGTTTGCTTACGTATTTCTGGATTTCCTGCAAAAACCTTTTCCAGAGCTCTTTTGGGTCCATGTTGTCCACACCTCCTGTGGAAAATTCTATCACATATCCACAGCTTACTAAAAAGTTATCCACATTTTCCACAGGGCTCTGTGGAAAACCCACAAAAAAGTTCCAACACCCTTTTCCATGTTCCACGTGGAACATTTGCACTAAAGGCTGTTCAAAACAGCGCAAAAGCCAGTATTACGATCAATAAAGAAAAAACGCATTACTGGGGGTAAAACGTGTATATAATAGCTGTGTATATCAAGGAGGTGGGTTTCAGTTGAAAGATTTCCTCGAACGTTTAGTTCAGAAGGCTTTAGACCAGGGTGCAACTTACGCTGATGCCAGACGGGTACGCAGAAGAACCGAAGACATATTCGTCCGTGATGGTAAATTGGAACAAGTTCAGCTTGCGGAGACGGAAGGTTATAACCTCAGGGTGCTAGTGGAAGGTTCTTTTGGTTTTGCTGCCAGTTACGATTTTGATAGTCCCGAGAAGGTGGTTTCTGAAGCAGTTGGTATTGCCAGAGCTTCTGCCAAAGTTAATAAGAAGAAGATTGAATGGCATCAGCAAGCTCCAGTTAGTGGACATTATGAAGGTCCCATGGAAATTGATCCATTCAAGGTACCACTGGATAAGAAGGTAAGCGTGCTGCTGGAAGCGGACAAAATCATGGCGGCAAAGCCGCAGATAAAGCACCGCGAGCATTTTTTACAGTTTTGGGAAGAGGAAAAGGAGTTTTTCAGCTCTGAAGGCTCTTATGTGACTCAACATTATGTAGAGTCAGGCGGGCAAATTCAGTGTACTGCCATGGAAGGCACACAAATGCAAGTAAAGAGTTATCCCAATTCTTTTGGCGTTTTTCGTAAAGCTGGCTGGGAGTTCATCGAAGAGATGGATTTTGTACATCACGCTGAAGAAGTGGCTGACCTGGCCGTGGCACTCTTAACAGCACCAAATTTACCGCAGGGCGTGGCAAACATTATCATACTGGGTCCCCAGCTTTCACTCCAAGTACATGAGTCCGTTGGTCATGCCACTGAACTGGATCGTGTGCTGGGTTACGAGGCATCTTACGCAGGAACATCGTTCGCGACCTTGGACAACCTGGGGAAACTTCACTATGGTAGCAAAGCCATGAACATTACCAGCGATCCCACATTGCCTTATGGGTTAGGCAGTTTCGGTTGGGACGATGAAGGGACACCGGCCCATCAGGTTTACCTAATCAGGGAAGGTCTGTTGGTGGACTACTTAAGCGACCGAGAAACCGCTGCTCAAATAGGACACAGTTCTTCAGGCGCGAGCAGAGCTGACGGTTGGTGGTCCTTGCCCATCGTTCGAATGACCAACGTAAGTTTACTACCTGGTGATAAGACCTTAGAAGAGCTCATGGACATGGCTGGCAATGGCTACATGTTTGACATAAACAAGAACTGGTCCATTGACGACAAGCGTTTGAACTTCCACTTTGGTGCTGAAGCAGCGTGGGAGATCAAAAACGGTAAGAAGGGGAAACTGTACAAGAATCCGTCTTACTGGGGCATAACGCCGGAGTTCTGGAACAGCTTGGTAGCCGTGGCAGGTCCTCAGGAATGGCGTGTTTGGGGTTTACCCAATTGTGGCAAGGGAGAACCCGGACAAACCATGCGCGTGGCTCATGGCACAGCTCCTGCGCTGTTTAAGAACATAAAGGTAGGTGGCAACGAATGATGAACGAGGCTTTAAACGATATGGTGGAAAAACTTGTTAAGAACGGCAAGGCAGATAAGACTCTTGTGGTGGCACAAGCAGAAGAGAACTTGCTTACTCGCTTTGCAGTGAACCGTATCCACCAGCACGTGCGCCAGGAAACGTTGAAAGTGACAGTGGTGGTGGAAAAGAACAAAAAAGTGGGCATTGCTGGCACAAGCTCTCTGAAACCTGATCAAGCTGATGCACTTCTGGATAAAGCACTGCTAAACGCTGAACTTTCCTCAGGCGAGAGTACGCTGGAGCTTGCTGAAACAGGTGAGCAGCAATTTGACATGAAGTCGCGGTTTGTGGAAGATCTCATAGATGCTCACGAGGAAAGAGCAAAAATTGTGGCAAGCATGATTGAGAAAGGGGAAAAAGCTCAGGCTGACGCTTTTGGCGTGCTTAATGCCACAAGAGAAAAAGTCATCATAAGGAACAGTGTGGGAACCAACCTGGAGTGGCAGGGCAGTGTGGGTTTAGTAAAAGCCATGTACATGAAGGGGCAGGGGAGTGGCTATCAGATCAGTCAATTCAACAACGCAGGCAATTTCATATGGGAGCAACTTGCTGAAACTGCTTTGCAGAAATGTTTAGACAGTCAGCACCCGGAGCCGTTGGAGCCCGGTAAATACACAGTTATTTTGGAACCCCTTGCCGTGGGGACGTTGCTGGGTGAGATGGCAAGCTTCAGCTTTAATGCGAGAGCAGCTTATCAAGGCCACAGTTACATTTGGCAGCATCGCGGTGAGCAGCTTTTCCCCAAGTTCATGACCATTTATGATTGGGGCCTGGACGACCTCACCGCACTTCGTCTTCCCATGGACTTCGAGGGCTACTTGAAGAAACCCGTCCAGTTCATAGAAGGTGGAGAGGCCAAAGATGTTGTTTTTGACAGCAGGTTTGCAAAAATACTAGGTCACCCCAACACGGGTCATGCGTTGCCTCCTGAGGCCATGAGTTACTCACCCATACCACTAAACGTGATCATGCTGCCAGGACAAAAATCCATGGACCAGCTCATAGCTGAGACAGAGCATGGTGTGCTCGTTACCATGCTCAATTACGTAAGAAGCTACTTGGATCCTCTGACCGTACTTGCCACGGGTATAACCAGGAACGGTACCTTCCTCATAGAAAATGGAAAGGTTACCAAAGCTCTCAATAATACCAGATTCCTTCAAAGTTTTGTCGAGGCGCTCCAGAACACCACAGACATCGGTTCTGAGCTGATGATGGTTGGCGAAGAGTTTGGGTCTTTTACAGCACCGGCTCTAAAAATTGAAAAATTTAACTTTATGTAGCTCTTAAATGTAATATTATTCACAACAAGGGAGACCGTTTTAGGTCTCCCTTGTCTGTAATTAAGCCAACTAAAAGAATTTTGTGAACTGTGCAATGCATAATTGTTCGCCTGCGTATACGAATTATGATATAATAACAGCTACAAATACTGTGGAGGCGATGTATTGTGCGGGGAGGTTACATGAACCGTATCCTGCGAGTAGACTTGTCCAGTAGAACGTGGACAACCGAAGAATTGGATGAAAAGCTCATCCGGGATTACATTGGAGGCAGGGGATTCGGAGCAAAACTGCTGTATGATGACTTGAAACCTGGTATTGATCCTCTGGGCGAAGAAAATGAAATCATCTTCATTGCAGGGCCTTTAGCTGCTACTGGAGCTCAATCATGCGCTCGTTTCGAGATTTACTTCAAGTCACCACAAACAGGCGGCTATTTTCAGTCATCAGGTGGTGGTTTCTTTGCTCCTGAAATGAAATTTGCTGGTTACGACGCTATCATCATAAAAGGGAAATCAGAAAAGCCTGTGTATTTGTGGATTCATGATGACAAAGTTGAGTTCAAAGATGCTTCTTACTTGTGGGGTTTGGGGCTAGCTGACACCGAGCAATTGATCCGTGAAGAACTCAATGATCCTTATGTGCGTGTAGCTGCCATTGGACCCGCAGGTGAGAATCTGGTCAAGTATGCGGGGGTTTTCAGCGACCGACGTGCGGCAGCACGTGGAGGCGGCGGAGCTGTGATGGGCTCCAAGAACCTGAAGGGCGTGGCTGTGAGGGGCCATCAAAAAGTTCCCATAGCTAATAACGAAGCGTTCCAGCAAGCTTTGAAGGCTCAAGTCGGCGCTTATAAAGGTAATCCCATGTACGAGATGATGCACACCACGGGTACGCAGGCATCTGAACTTACGGCAGTGCTGGGTATGTATCCCTGGAAAAACTTTAGGGAAGCACCAGGACCTGAATGGGAGAAACTGCAGGCTTCAGAGTTCAACAAGCTTCGCGTGCGAAAGATGGGCTGCCAGAACTGCATGATACGCTGCAGCCAAATAACCAAAGTTTGGGACGGACCTTACAAAGGTGTGTGGAGTGAGGGTCCCGAGTATGAAACACTTTGGTCTTTCTCTGGTCCCATTGGAAAGGCAGAAATAGGTCTCACTGTCTTGGCAGACAGACTTTGTGACGAACTGGGATTGGACACTATTTCAGCTGGTCAATCCATTGGTTTCGCTTATGAGCTTTATGAAAAGGGTGTAATAACAAAAGAAGACACTGACGGCTTAGAACTTGCCTACGGCAACATTGAAGTAGTACCAAAACTCATTGAGATGATCGCTCATAGAGAAGGGTTCGGCGACATATTGGCTGAAGGAACAAAGCGTATGGCTGAGAAGTACAATCAGGGTTCCGAGTATTATGCCATTCAAGTCAAGGGATTGGAGCTTCCTGCCTACGATCCCAGAGGAGCCAAGGCGCACGGTTTGAACTTAGCTACTTCTCCACTGGGCGCAGACCACAACTACGGGTATGGCTCTCAGGAGCTTTTTGGTGTTCCCATTCCTCGGCCTGTGGACCGCTTCGCTGTGGAGGGAAAAGGCGAAATAACCAAATTCAATCAGGATTGGGCAGCATTTACTGAAACAGGGATCTTGTGCACATTTGCCTCGTTGATGACTGGTCCAGACGTTTTCAGCCAACTGCTCTATGGAGCTACTGGTGTAGAGGAGTTCGCTGATCCTAACTACATGTGGGTAGTAGGTGAGCGCATTGTGAACTTGGAACGCATGTTTAATGCTCGTGAGGGCTTCACCAGAGAGGATGATAGAATGCCAGAGCGCATCGTGAAAGAGCCTCTGCCCTATGGCCCGTCTGCTGGTCAGGTTTTTGAAGAGGATGCGTTGTTGGATGATTACTACGCTGCACGTGGCTGGGATAAAGAAACGGGTTTACCAACGGCTGACAAACTCCGCCAACTTGGTTTAGACTTCACCCTTGACTATGCAGCCCAGTGATGTCGTCATGTTAGTGAATGTGCTGTATTTTGGTCATCTAAGAGAGGTCACATTAAAGGACAAAGAAACCATTGAAATGCCATCAGGAGCTACGGTAGGGACCCTCATAGAGTTTCTCGAGGGGAAATATGGTCCAGAGTACCGAACTGCCATGGATGCCATAAAGGGCTTGCGCATCCTCGTCGATGGTAGAGATCATACTTTGCTTGGCGGCAAGGAAGCACCGCTAAATGAAGGTTGCACGGTTGTGTTTTTGCCACCCATTGCCGGTGGCTAAAGGTCTCTTGGCTGAGAATCGTTAAACAGCAGATAATAACTGCTTGGGAGGGGGAGGAGTAATCGTTGATGCTCCTCCCCCTTTTTATGTTCCGACAATCCTTCTTGGTCCGTAGTATTAGCAATACGGTCAGGATGAAAGCGGTTTGTGGGAGATGTTCCACGTGGAACATACGCAATAGCGTTAGTAGTAGTGAGGTTTATTCAGACCGTTTTTGCTGTGGCGAATATGGGGCATACAGCGATTCTATTTCGTTAGGTTTTCCATCCCAAAGTTCTTTTGGAATGGAGCGCAGGAAAGGTGAGGGTCTTGCCATTTGTTCAAAACCATTCCCCCAAGGTTGCTTATATGGAACGTAAAAAATCAAATGTTCTTTGGCTCGCGTCATGGCTACATAAAGAAGACGACGTTCTTCTTCTTTTTCGGCTGTGGTCACAGACAAGCTGTGGGGGAAGAACCCATCAGTAACGTAATACAAGATGACAGCTTGGAACTCCAATCCTTTTACACCGTGAACCGTGGAAATAGCAACACCTTCCACTCCACCGTTGTTTTCGCGTGTTCCCAAAGCGGATCGCTGTAAAAAATCATCCATGTCAGCGCTCTCTTCGGCAATGGAGATCAATTGCTTTACGTTTTCTGTTCGCTCGATGTATTCTTCCTCAGACTTACTGATGCTTCTAAAGTGGTCCAACAGATTTTCCTGTTCCATCACAAGGTAAATGGCTTGAGAAGGCTCAGCAATTTCCTGAATTGTTTGAATGAGGGTATATAGGCTCTCTAAGTAATCGTTCATGGATAACTTCTTAAACAGGAGCGACTCTACTGCGGCTTTCATGGCTTCCAACAGTGTTAGCTTGTTCTCTTCGGCAAAGTTGAACAGTTTCTCCAGGCTCGCTGTTCCAAATCCTCTCTTTTTCATAGTCAATATGCGTTTCAAGCTTACTCGATCCATGGGGTTTCTACTCAGCCTCAAATAAGCAAGAATGTCTTTTATTTCACGGCGAGCGAAGAAAGGTACACCCCCAATGATGTGGTATTGTATATTCCTGGTGGCAAATTCCCGTTCCACACGCGCGGTTAAAGCACGTGTGCGCATAAGAACGGCAATTTCTTCGTATGGTATGCCCATCTTGTGCAACCTTTGTACTTCGAACGCTGCTGTTATGGCGGCGTCAGCATCGTCAAAAGGTCTTCTCAAAATAAGCCTGTTGCCTGCCCCCTTTATGCTCTCTAGTTTTCTCTCAAAGAGCGCCGATGGGCTGTCGTTAATTAAAGCGGAAGCTGAATCCACAATGGTTCTATTGCTTCTGTAATTCAAATCCAAGAACACAACTTCTGGATTGTAATCATCGATGAAACGCTTTATATTGTAGTACTCGGCAGCCCTGAAACCGTAAATGGATTGATCGGGGTCACCTACAATAGTGACGTTGTTCATGGCGGAATAGTGGGGGTTTGTCATATAAAGGAGCATCTGGTACTGCGCAAAGTTTGTGTCCTGGAACTCATCCACCATGATTAAGTCGAATAGACCGGCAATCATCTCCCTAAGTTCAGGCCTATCTTCCATACGCTGCGCCAAGACCATGATGAGATCATCAAAATCCAGGGCTTGACTCTGTTCTTTTAATCTTTCGTATGTCATGAACACTTGGTGCACAGTATCGAAGTAATACCCCCATGAACCGTAACGCTGCCTGATGAATTCAGGAAACGTGTTGCAGTCAAACATCCTTGCCTTCGCAGCGGAGATGTGATTGAGTACGTCATTGGGCCTAAATTTCTTTGTATCCATGTTCATCTGCTTTAGGATGTCTTCAATGAGGCCTTTACTGTCATCGTCATCGTAAATAACAAAGTTCTGGCTAATTCCAGCATAGGGGGCAAAGTACCTGAGCATCCGTGCCGCGAAGCTGTGCATGGTTGCTGCAAAAATGCGGTCGCCCTCAGGAATAAGCCTTCCTAGGCGTTCCTTTAGCTCATCAGCCGCCTTATTGGTAAAGGTTATTGCCAAAATGCGTTCTGGAGGCAGATGCCACTCCTTAACAGCAAAAAGAGCTCTATAAGTTAGCACCCTTGTCTTGCCCGAACCAGGCCCTGCTATGATGGCAAGGGGTTTTGGAGGGGCAGTTACTGCTTGCTTTTGAGCCTCATTTAATTTACTTAAATCCACAGAATCCACATCTTCATTATAAATGAAAAAGCCTCCGATGTGGGATCGGAGGCTTAAAGTTAAGTGATTATGGGATGGGGAAGGGGGAATCAAATTTTCTTGTGGCAGAGCCACCAATCGTAACAGTTAGGCTGATTCATACGCTCCTCTGCACCTTTAATGTCTGGCGGTAGAGGGATGATAACTTCATCACCCATGAGTTCGTTGTTAGGCCAGTTAGCTGGAATGGCCACGTGATTGGCATCAGCCGTCTGGAAAGCTTTGATCATCCTGATGATTTCATCGATGTTTCTACCAATTTCTTGCGGGTAATAAAGAATGGCTCTGATAATGCCCTTGGGGTCCACGATGTAAACAGCTCTGACTGTGTTCGTGCCTTTAGCAGGGTGTATAAGCCCAATAGCCTTCGCTACGCGACCTAATTCATCCGCAATAATGGGGAATTGAATTTCTACGCCAAGATTGTCTTTTATCCACTGAACCCATTTAATGTGTGATGGTACCTGGTCCACTGATAGCCCGATGAGCTCTGTGTTTAAAGCCTTGAACTCATCGAATCTCTTCTGAAATGCTACGAATTCTGTAGTACAGACTGGAGTGAAATCTCCCGGGTGACTGAAGAATACTACCCATTTTCCGTTGAAATCGTCGGGTAGTTTCATGGAACCAAATGTGGTTTTTACTTCCAACTCAGGGAACTTATCACCGATTAACGGCATTCGCGTTTGTTCCTCAAACATGTACTATCACTCCTTTCCTGATGCTACTAGTTCTAGTATACCCAATTTTTGACTTATTCAAAACATGAAACACCAAAATGATACTTATTCTCAAAAAGCAGCTGCTTCGAATGCGGATTAAAAAGAAAAGAGCCTCCGACGGGGGGAATCGGAGGCCGGGAGTTAAGTAACTATGAGATGGGGAAGGGGGCTGTGGTCGGGATGGAGCGGGAGGTGCATTGCCCATACCTACCACAAAGGTTATATTTCAACCTTCCACTGCTTTTATTATACCCTTATTCCCATACTTAAAACACATCTTCCTAAACAATCATTTAATAAGCAATGGTGCTCAGGTACTTTAAGCCGTCGTCAGGGAATACTGTTACCACATGTGCTAAATTGTATTTTTCTTTTATTCTTAAAGCGGCTATAAAGTTTGCCCCGGAGGATATGCCTACTGAATATCCCTTGGCGCTGAGCATTTTTACACCTTCCAGTGCTTCGTCTCCTGTCACGGTAATAATCTCATCCACTAGATCTTTATCAAATATGGTGGGTATGAAGCCTGCTCCTATGCCCTGTATGATGTGGCTTCCAGCTTTTCCCCCGGAAAGCACAGGGGACTCTGCAGGCTCCACAGCAATGATTTTTACTCTATTCCCCAAAGCTCTTCGCAGCGCTCTGCCTACACCTGATATGGTTCCGCCACTACCTACGCCTGCAACGAAAGCCTCCACTTCCCAACTTGTTTGTTTAAGTATTTCAGGGCCGGTGGTGAGTTCATGAGCCAATACGTTGAAAGGGTTATTGAACTGGTCGGGAATGTAAGCGTGGTGCTGCTCCTGAAGCTGTTTGGCTTTTTCTATGGCTCCTGGAATGCCCTTTTCAGCGGGAGTGAGGATAACTTCAGCTCCGTAACTTTGGGCTAGTTTTACCCGCTCAGGGGTAACAGAAGCTGGCATGGTGAGTATGACTTTTATGCCAACCTGTGAACCCAAGGCAGCTAGCGAGATCCCTGTATTGCCTGAAGTTGGTTCTACCAGGGTACCTCCTGGTTGTATCAAGTTTTCTTTGAGAGCATGCATGAGCATGAAATAAGCTGGCCGGTCTTTTATACTGCCTGTGGGGTTAAAGCGTTCCAGCTTTGCGTATATACCATATGGCTCAATACATACCAAAGGAGTTTCCACAATGCCTATCATGCTACTACCTCCTTTACGCAGTCCTGCTTAACTACTTTAGCAGGTACACCTACCACAGTACTGTAAGGGGGCACATCTTCCACTACAACGCTTCCTGCACCGATGCGTGCGCCATCTCCCACATTGATGGCACCAAGCAATGTGGCTCCAGCGCCAATAAAAACATTCTTCCCCACCTGTGGATGCCTTTTGCCTGTGGTGATATTCTTGGCTCCCAAAGTTACACCATGGTATATCACCGTGCCCGAACCAACCTTTGCTGTGCTTCCAATAACAACCCCCATACCGTGATCAACTACTACGCCTGGTTCAATTTCTGCTGCGGGGTGAATGTCCACAGCATAGAGCACGCGGCTTATGAAGTGAATAAACGCTGATACATTCCTAAAACCTGCTACGTAGAAAGCGTGAGCATACCTGTAAAGACGTAAACTTCTATAGCCTGCATGGAATCTAATATCTGCGGGGGTTTCAATGGAAGGGTCGCTCTTTAGAAGAGCTTGACGATCTTCCTTAAGAGCGTTTCTCGCCTTTTTAAGTTCTGTTCCCAATATGTACAACCGCATCCCATTTTACGTCGCCTCCTAATGCTTTATGCTAGCGCACTAAGTCGCTCTGGTTTTGTTACGTAATAGTGTATACCCAAGACAGACCACCTGTATGAAAAACCAATGCTAAATGAACAAAAAAGTGCACAATGTTTTTCTTAACATTTCAAAAAAGCGTGCAGCCTACCATTTAGGTAGGCTGCACTAGGTAAGTGTGAGGATGGTCTTTGTTTCTCTATTCCACTGTGTCCTTGAGGCTGTTAAGGTACTCCATATCCTCAGGTGAGATTTCAAAATCCACATCAGCATTTTCTTTTATGCGGCTTGGGGTAGTAGATTTAGGCAGCGGAAGAGCGTTTCTCTGGATGACATACCTGATGCAAATCTGCGCCACTGTTTTGTTGTATTTGTCAGCAATCTTCTTTATGGCGTCGTTTTCAATGAGCCTGCCTGTGGCTAAAGGTGAGTATGCCTCAACCAGAACGTCGTTTTGCTGGCAGAACTGGGTAATTTCTTCTTGCGTGTTTCCTATGAAAAACCTTATTTGGTTTACCATGGGTTTTACGCTGCAGTTGTCCATGAGCACTTGAAGATATTCCACATCAAAGTTGGAGACACCTATAGCACGTATGCGTCCACTCTTGTACAGTTCTTCCATGGCGTGCCACACTTCTATGTTTTCTTTTTTGTAGTCTTTACCTTTTTCGTTCCAAGGCCATGGCCAGTGAATTAGGTACAAATCTAAATAATCCATGTTCAGGTTTCTAAGGGTCCTTTCAAAATAATCCAAAGTTCCATCATAGGTCTTTACATCAGCAGGTAGCTTGGAAGTAACAAAAATCTGGTCCCGCGGGATACCAGATTCTCTTATGGCCTTTCCTACGCTTTCTTCATTACCATAGACATAAGCTGTATCCACGTGCCTGTAGCCAACTTCTAAAGCGTATGAAACTGAGTTGTAAGCCACTTCTCCATTAGGTATTTGCCACGTCCCGAAACCGATTTTTGGGATTTTTACCCCATTATGTAGCACATACGTTTCTGTGAGTACACTCATAATGTCAACCTCCCTACAAACTTTAGCTACTCTAATAGTAACACTTAAAAATATTCTTTGAACAAAGACAAAGAAACTTTTTGTTTTTCATAAAAAGAAGGCTGTAGACTTCATCTTTTTTGCATTGGACGAGCTTAGTCCACAGCCTTCTTTAGTGGCTCACTTGAAGGGACAACCACTTACTTAATCACTGCGGCCGTATGAGAAATCTATGCTTTCCCCTTGTTAAGCAAGAACTCTATGACTCTTTTGTCAACGAAGTCGCCTTCGCACAAACGTTCCTCAAAGTTTTCAAATTCGCAGAAGTTCTTATATGCGTTCTTTGTCTTTTCATCAAAAGCGCCGCTAACAGGGCCATTGTAATAACCCAGGTTCCTCAGAGCTTCCTGCATCCTCGAAACTATTTCTGGCGTCACCTTCACTTTCTCTTCCTCGGTAGTCTTGCTGAAATACATGTTATAGAGATCAAGTAGCCTGATGAGTTCCTTGATCGGCTCAGGATGATCATCCACCCTAAGATCTATGTATCGATCGTTGTAACCTCCGTAACTGCCTCTTTCTTTGACCACAAGGAGTGCCGCTGATTGTCGACCCCTCCTGTCTCCCCCAGCATCCTGAGCAGCGTCCAATGCAGTTACCAGTCTTTTTGCCAAGGGCCCTTCTGTACTCAAAAACGTTTCCTTAAGAGCATTCACAGTGGCCTCACTCACCAGAATGTTACCTTGGCATGCAAAATCCTGTCCAGCTATGCCCCCTGCCCAATTAAAGCAGCTCTTTCCGGTGTATGTTACCGAATTTCCCTTAGCATCTACTATGCCCACTTGACGATCTTCTCGCCCATCGTTCAAAGCCAGCAGCGCATCCAACACAGCTTGCGGTGAATACCCTTTCTTTAGCAGTTTCAAACCCAGTTCCCCGTAATCCAGGTTGGCTGCAGCCTGAGTTGCTATGGCTCCCACACCAGCTTTCGCCCAGGGGACTACGGATCCCACTGCCAAGAATTTTGACTGTACAGCAATACCCAGTTCTCCAGTTTTTGGATCCCTGGCCACAATGGAAAATGTGGAGATGTTCCTCATCTGACTTACAACACTCTTCATAAATCTCTAGCCTTCTTTCTATTTACCAGCATTTCCTTTTTTCAAGGAATTGCTGTAAAGTGTGTAGATTATGCCTGCCATTAAAATGAGGGCGACAATACTACCAGCTGCTCCCAAACATCCCTCTGCGAACTTGAGTGCTTCAGCCACTCCCGCAGTGGTCAAGAACGCTGCTATGACACCAACTAAAGCGTCACCAGCCACCAGTCCTGAGGCATAAAGGGTTCCACTTTCAATGTCAGCGGCCTTGTGTTTTTCCATGAACCCCCGTACCATGCCACCCAAGAAGATGGGGACAGTTAGGTGCACAGGCAGATACAACCCGATTGCAAAAGGCAAGGATGGAATGCCCATCAGTTCCACGATGATTCCTAAACCGACCCCGGTTATTAATAAAGCCCATGGCAAGTTGCCTTCAAAAATGCCTTTTACCAAAGTAGCAATAACAGATGTGGCAGGAGCGGGTAGTGCACTACTTCCAATGGTGTAGGCGTTGTTCAGTAGCTGAACCACATAACCTGCTATGCCAGCAAAGATTAGAACTCCTAGAAGTTCTGTGATCTGCTGACTTATGGGTGTGGCTCCTACTATGTAACCAGTCTTCAAATCCTGAGACATGTCTCCAGCCACAGCAGCAGCAACAGTGACCACAGATCCTACTATGACTGAAGCTATCATTCCTTCAGCACCTGTTTTACCCAAGGCCTTCATTAGTATGGCACTAAAGAAAATCGTTGCGATGGTCATACCCGAGACAGGGTTAGCTGAACTTCCCACAATGCCAACGATTCTGGAAGAGATGGCAACAAAGAGAAAACCAAAAACTGCGATTAACGCTGCTCCTAGTACGCCAACTGGGATGTAAGGAAGTATGGCCATTAGTACTACGACAGCTATGAAAATAACTATGAGGTACGCGAAAGGTATGTCCCTCTCAGTTCTTTTCATGTCAGAGTTTTTGCGCTTTGAGTTGATACTTGCAAAAGCACCTATAAAAGCGCCTCTGAGCGCGGGTAGGGCTTTGAAGAATTCAACTAAACCCCCTACTGTTAACGCTCCGGCACCAATGTACTGGATGTAGTCAGTCCAAACGCCCCAAGCACCTAATTCCCCCACCGGTGTCGCAGATGGGAATATGGCAGTCGCTAAGGGTCCACCAAAGAATCCAATGAGAGGAATTATTACAATCCAAGCCAGAAGTCCGCCGCCCAACATGACCGATGAAATTCTTGGCCCTATGAGGTACCCTACTCCACCCAGTGACGGCAAAACGTTCATGCCTATGGTTCCAAAAGGTAAGCCCGGGATCGCAGTTTCAATGGCTTCGGGGAATAAGCCAAAAATCGATTGTACCGTTCTGAATAGAAAACCAATTATGCCGCCTTTAAAAACTGTAGTGGCTGAGACTCCACCTTTGTCTCCAGCAATGAGGATCTCTGCGCAAGCTGTACCTTCAGGATAGGGAAGAATACCGTGCTGTTCCACAATCAAGTACTTTCTGTAGATGACCATAGCAACTACGCCGATGATTCCTCCGAAAAGGCTTACCAAAGAGATCAGCATCAAAGAAGGAGAATGCCCAAGCATGTACAAAGCAGGCAAACTAAAAACGACTCCAGCTGCGACTGCCTCACCGGTGGAAGTGATGGTCTGTACAATGTTATTTTCGAGAATGGTTCCGCGTTTGAACAGCCCTCTGAGAACAGCCATGGAAACCACCGCAGCGGGAATGGATGCGCTGACAGTCATGCCAACCTTGAGGCCAAGTAAGCGTTTGCAGCGCCAAAGATAATGAGAAGGATAATACCAGTGACCACCGATAATACGGTTACTTCTGGCATCCTTGCGTCAGGGCTGACGTAGGGCTTAAAATCCGCTTTGTGTTCCGTGGGTTCCTTTGTCATAGTGGCACCCCCATCCAAAAAATTCCAGTCTGGGAAACACTGGTAATGCTCACAATATATCATAAACAAAAATATATTGTCAACATAAAGGAACTGTTCATCAAACATTAAGCGTAGATATGCGGAATACTATGCAGAGTAGAGCTTATACAGGCTCTTGTATTGTCTGGACATGGAACAAACTGGGCGACTAACTCTGCCTTTGATAAACCAAGATGTCAGTTGCATAGTCAAAAGTGCAAACAGGATTTCATACTGCTTATGGACAGCTTATCAGATTGCCCTAAGTACTAATGTTTTGCCGAAAACCAGTAAGAGAGCTCTTTCTCTGGTGTGGTGGCTGTGGCTTTGCAGCATAGCGTAGGCAAGGGAGTTGTTACCCGGGCTTTGACACAATTGGCAAAACCAGCTATCAACCAGATGAGCTCAGAGCACGGAACATCGCAGCACTTATGAACCAGGGGTTTGGAAACCGCATCCTTCTTTCACTGGATATCACGCGAAAGTCACACTTGAAGCGATACGGCGGTTATGGTCACGTGTACCTTATTGAAACGTTCCTGCCAATGCTCTATGATCAGGGTCTGACTTCACAAGATGTTGAGCGCTTGCTCGTTGACAACCCAAGGAGTTTGTTCTTGCATTAGCGCGCAACTTACAACTGCCGTCAACGATTTCTACGTGGTTATTACTCATTGACGCAGGCTTGAACAAAAGAACTGTGTTCAAGCCTGCGTCAGTATTCTTCTACATAAGGCCTTTAGAAACTCTCCCTATTTCCGTGTCAGTAAGTACCAACGTTTCAAACTATCGTAAGGCACTGCACCAGTGAGCATGCGGGCGTTTGCTACTAGGGTGGGCGTTGCTTCCACGCCCAGCTCCAAGGCTCGATCCACGTCCCGGTGCAAAGCAAGCTTAACTTCTTCGCTGAAAAGGTCAGCCTTAAACCTATCTACGTCCAAGCCAATCTCTCTGGCAATGTCAACTAGTACGTCAAAGTCGGCAACATTTCTGCACAGGGTCAGATGTGCCTCCTGAGCTTTGTCAAAGTAGGCCCAGTGCATTTCTTGGCCACCTTGCAGCTCGGCCGCTTTGCATGCCAATAGCCCCGGAGTGGAGTAGGGGTAATCGAAGTCTCTCTGCTTCATAATGTCGGCGTTTATGCGGTGTTCATCGTCGTTCATGTTGGCAGCTTCCCAGTGCTTAAGTATGTCTTTTTTGCCTTTTTCTTTGCTACCAAACATGTGAACAATGTCCTCTGGCTGGGGAGCCAGAGGGAAGCTGCGGTGTATCACTTGAATGTCTGGAAACTCCTCAGTTAAGCGCCTTAACCGTGGGGAGAGGGCATAGCACCAGGCACAAAGTACATCGTGGAAGAACTCTATTTCCATTCAGCTTATGCCTCCTTTAAAAGACTTAGTAACGTCATACTTTACCGACTTTTAAGTAAGTTTATACCAAGCTAACTGCCTGATGCTACTGCCTTCTCACGTCATCTTATCTTCTTAGTACCAGGGAGGTGCTGAAATCTTCAACAACTCGTTCAAGTTCTGGTGTTGGTAGTTGCCCAGGGTTTTTATTGTCAGATGCTTTTTGCAAAGTTTCCATGAGCACATCTCCAATGAGTATGCCGTCAATGTTGTGAGCGTTCTTGGTAAGCTGCTTTGCAAGTGCGGGGTCTCTCAGCTCAATGCCCAGGCAAACAGGCAAGTCTGTGATTTGCTTGACCTGCTTTGTAAAAGTATTAAGCTGGTCAACGAACGCTCCTTGGTTTTCTGACGGCGCCATCAGCAAGTAGACAAATCCTCCACCACTTCTCACAATAGCCTTTATCCTTTCCGTTGGCGCAGGAACCACTATGGGTATGAGTGGCACGCCTACGGTATCTAGTTTCAATTTCAATGTGCCGTTTTCCTCAAGTGGCAAATCGGGAACCACAACTGCGTCTATGTCGGCTTCTTTGCACCCCTGCACGAACCTGTCTTCACCATAACCGAATATGGTGGTGTAATAGGCTCTGAGCAGGAGGGGCAGGGTAGTGCTCATCCTGAGTTCTTTCAGGGCTTGAAAGAACTTCTCCACGGTGAAACCGCTCTCTATGGCGCTTTTGGAAAGCACTTGAACTATGGGGGCGTCTCCTACCGGGTCTAAGAAAGGGATGCCCACTTGCACCATGTCAGCGCCGCCGTTCTCCAGAGCTTGGACAATATCACTGAGGCTCTGCAAATCCGGGTAACCTGCAGTGATGTAGGCAATGAGCGCTTTTTTCTCTTCACGTTTCATTTCCTCGAAAGTTCTTTGTAACCTGGTATTTTTGTTTTCCATGGCATGATCCTCCTTTGTTCTCCACCTAAATTTCCTCAATGCCTTTCATTCTTGCCACTTGCTGAACGTCTTTGTCTCCTCTGCCTGACAGGTTCACCACGATGATTTTGTCTTTGCTAAGCTTTGGTGCCAGTTTTACAGCATAAGCCAGAGCATGAGAACTTTCCAAGGCGGGGATGATGCCTTCTACACGGGATAGGAGTTCAAAGGCTGTCAATGCTTCTTCGTCCGTGGCACTTTCGTATTTGGCTCTGCCTATGTCTTTTAGGTAGCTGTGTTCAGGCCCCACGCCTGGGTAATCAAGACCGGCAGCCACGGAGTAAGGTTCTGTGATTTCACCATCTGGGCTCTGCAAAAGGTATGTCTTCATGCCGTGAATGATACCCACAGTACCTCTGTTGAATGTGGCAGCGTGCAAATCTGTGTCCAAGCCCTTGCCTGCTGCTTCCACACCGATGAGCTGAACTTGAGTATCTTGCACAAATGGATAGAATATGCCAATGGCATTGCTGCCTCCACCTACACAAGCAAGGACATAATCTGGGAGGCGCCCCTCTTTCTGAAGTATTTGCTCCCGAGCTTCTTCCCCGATGATTTTTTGGAACTCCCTAACCATGAGCGGGTAAGGGTGTGGTCCCACCGCTGATCCGATGAGGTAAAATGTGTTGTCAATGTGCTCAACCCAGTCTTTTATTGCCTCGTTCACAGCGTCTTTGAGTGTGGAGCTCCCCGAAGTCACGCTTCTCACCTTGGCTCCTAAAAGTTCCATGCGAAAAACGTTCAAACGCTGCCTCTGCACGTCTTCCGCTCCCATGAAAATTTCACATTCCATACCGAACAGTGCTGCCACTGTGGCCGTAGCAACACCGTGCTGCCCGGCACCGGTCTCTGCGATGATGCGCTTCTTTCCCATGCGTTTTGCCAGTAGGGCTTGCCCCAGTGTGTTGTTGATTTTGTGCGCACCAGTGTGGTTCAGGTCTTCTCGCTTCAAGTAAATCTTTGCTCCACCCAGCTGTTTTGTCAGGTTCTCAGCGTAGTAAAGTGGGGTAGGTCGTCCATCGTAGTCATGTAGGTAATAGCGGTATTCTTCTATGAACTGCTGATCATTTCTCGCCTTGTTGAACTCTTTTTCCAGTTCAATGAGTGCCTGCATAACTGCCTCTGGCACGTATTGGCCTCCAAACTCACCGAATTTTGCCTTTTCATTGGATATCATGAGTAAAAGACCTCCCTCTTATTAAAAGAATTAAGCCTAATTGGCTATGTGGTGTTCCACCGTGTGCATTTGTCATGTACAGAGACAACTTCATGTTAGTGGAACAGAAAGTTTTTGAAAAGCCGCTGTTATGGGCCAAAGAACTAGCTCGTATGGGTAGTTTGTTGAAAAGGGCAGCGCTGAAGCATTTACCTATTCTTGAGAATGCGAAGGTTTCTAAGTACGTTTCAAACTTTTTATGAAAAGAGAAAATGCTTTGCTTTTCTAATGGGAAAAAAGTATTATGCGCTGCGCCAGCGCCAAAGGAGGTGAGAAGGGGTTTGCCACTTTAGAGTGGCCTCGGAGGAAACAATGAGCCTCTGTGTGTTAAAAACATTTCTCGCTGCTGAACACTTTTCTCCGCTTGCGATTACTTCGAACTGCATTAAAGGTCACCTCCTAAAGGTTTATTACAGCTACTATAGAACAAAACAGCTTGAAGTATATTAAATGACATTTAAGCATAGGCACATTCATCCTGACACGGGTATGGGAAAGCACACAGACCTACTTGGTATGGACAACCCATAAACTTAGGATATGTTCGGAAGGTTTATGCTGTCCTAAGGGACATTAAGGCTACAGACGACTGTTAAAATCGAATTCTCCTTCTCTGATAATTTGCAGTAAGATGTCAGCCACCGTGGCATCGTACTTTTTTCCTTTACCATTTTGCAGTTTTTCTGTTGGCAAAGACAGTTCTACCGTCCAGCCGGACCAGTATTTATGAGCCGACTACCGCGGAGAATATGTGTTCAGCAGCAGTAACCGGAGTCGGATCCATGAGACCATACCTCCTCATATGCATTGCTTCTTTCACACATCCGCATCAAAATAAAGAAGGCGGAGCAAGAATTATTCGGAGAAACATCCAGACCCCGCCTTCTTGTTTTTTTGTTGCCTTACTACTCTTGTAGTACGCCCAAGGTTTTTAGTGCTTCTTGGATTTTCTCTTTTAATTTTTCTTTGTTGAAGAAATCATCCACTCCTACTACAATTTTTCCGTAGTTTTTCACTTGGTCTGCGTAGAAGGTTTGCACCACCACAATATCGTAGTTTGACCCAACTAAGCTTCCAATGTCAGAGTGCTCAACTGTGGCTGGTACGTTAAGTTCCTTTAGCACATCTTCAACGTTCATTTTCAGGATCAAGCTGCTTCCCATACCGACGCCGCATGCTGCCACTACTTTTAGCTTATCTGCCATTCATTGCACCTCCGCTATTTGTTTACATCAGTGACTTTATCAGACTGCTTATGCCAACAATGATCCATGTGATTATATACCAGTCGGGATCTGCCAGTACTGCAAGTTCAGGAGCCGTATTGCTAAGCATGGGCCAAGTGATAGCTTGCCCGAAAGCCAAGAACAAACCGTTAACAGCACCACCAAGTACAGCTCCTTTCCAGCCACCAGTAGCGTTGCCAAATATGGCAGCACCTGCACCTGGGAAAAACAGCATGATCATGGATGGCACAATTGTGGCGTAGCCCGTTACACCAAAGATAACCATGAGAATGAGGAACACAATTGTGGAACTTATGAATCCGACGAGTACTGCTGTAGGCGCATAGGGGAATACTACGGGAACATCCAAAGCAGGTCTTGCACCTGGAATGAGTTTTTGAGAAATACCTCTGAATGCAGGAACGATTTCACCCAAGAAGAGCCTTACGCCATAGAGTAGAATGGTTATTCCCGCTGCGAACCGTAAGCCCTGCAGGATTGCCCATACCACAAAGTTTAGGTTACCTGCAAGTTCAACTACAACGGCTCTATCTGCAAAGAACACCGCTATTAGTAGAATAATGCCGATTATGAATGCAGTTCCAACTGTGATATCGTTCATGAAAGACAAACGCTGTGGTATTTTGATGTTTTCAGTACTCTCTTCGGGTTTGCCTATGTATCCACCTAATGATGCTGCCAAATAAGCAACACTGGAGGAGGTGTGGCCATATCCGACGTCATCAGATTTGGTCACCTTTTTCATGTATTTATGAATTATGCGAGGCTGCAAAGTCCAGTAAAGAGCAATCAATATGGCACCAACAACAATGAGCCAACCCTGATTCATCGTTGGGAACACTTCTAAGAAACTTGCTGTGATTACTAAGGAAATCCACCACATCAAGTGACCGGTCAAATACACAAAACCCGTGTTAAACAACCTTACTAGGATTAGATGTATGAGAAAGCCCAAAGCCATTATGGATACTGCTATGCTGCCAAAATTCGCGGTAAAGTTGTCTAAAGTATTGGCCGCAACAGGCGCTGTTATGCCGAAAGCGGAAGAAACAATGGTCTGGAAAGAAGACAAGCCAGCGGTGAAGAGGTCGGTACCTGCGAGCATGATCAAAATGCCAACGACGGCCTTTATAGTACCTGATATGACCTCTTCTACAGGTTTTCTTTGGAGAATAAGACCGATCATGGCTACAATGCCGATTAAAATGGCCACCTGGTTAAAAATGTTGTTCACCAGAAAATTGATAAACGCCGCCATAACTTTTCACCCCTTTTTATGAGAATTGGAAAACCTTTATCAGCTGGGTTACTTCGCTCACCTCCCTTGCGTTTCTTATAGTATTTACAGCATCATCACTGCCAAGTAGCTGAGCAAGCTCTGCAAGCATCTGTATGTGAGAGGTGTTATCGGTGGCACAGAATGAAACCACAATGTCCACCGGATCGTTCTCTTTGTTACCGAACTCCAGTGGGTTTGCCAAGGTTACCAAACTCAAACCAGGCTTGATAACTCCGGCCTCAGGCCTTGCATGTGGCATGGCAATGCCAGGTGCTATGACGCTGTAAGGCCCAAGTTGTTTTACTGTTTCTACCATAGCCTCTATATAACTTGGTTTGGCAAAGCCTGCGTTTACCAACAGCTCTCCGCCCATACGCACTGCTTCTTGCCAGTCCGTAGCCTGAGCTTTAAGACGAATCGCTTTTTCAGTTAGAATGTTTCCCAGCATTGTATACCTCCCAATGAAAGTTTGCCTATTTGAATTTTAGCAGTGAAACTATTAATACACTCATACAAGCAAAGGGGCTTGTGAAAAAGGCAAGCCCCCTATAGAGTTTTTATTCTGTACATCTACTAACTACTTTGAGAAGACAAAGTACGTTTTGCTCTTATCTCGGAACCATCGGCAAACGTAAGCAAGAATAATGCTACGCTTACCAAAATGAAAGCGATAACATTGGCGGCTAAGGCTTTAATGGTGGAATCAAAATACAAGGAAACACTTAACATTGTATAAGGCCTTAAGAGCTTCAACAGATTTACATCCCACAGTATTCTTACAAGTGGTTTTAAATAGAGTGCCAGTTCTACTCCATAAATTAGTATGCCTGTTGCTAAAGGCACAATCACATCATCGCTTCTTGAAGAAATAAGCACTACTGCGGATGCAACGGCAATTAAGCCAAGTATAATCATGGCAAAGCAAAATAGGTAAAACATCCCATTACTCATTCTTATATCTAAGTTTGCTGTTTCAAAAGCTTTACTGCCTAGGTCGAGAGGTGTTCTACTTGCCAAAGATACAGCGGCAGTTACCAAAAAACCTGCTGCTGTAATGAGAATTGTGTAAAATGTGGTGGCTTCTACTTTTGCCTTTTTTCTAAACGTTTTGCCGTAAAAGCAGGTATCCCCGAGCTCTTCCATTCCATTTTTCTTGTCACCAGCCAAAATTGGCGCTGCATTGAGAAGAACAGCTATAAAGAGAAATGTAGGCAAGTAAAGATTTATCATGGTAGTAAACAGGTTTCCATCAAGTACTTGTAGCCACGTTTGTCTAAAGCTTTCCGAAAAATAAACGCCGCAGGTAAAAAGCACGTAAACAGCAAGCACAATCAATGTCCAATGGTTGTTTAGCAGTATTTTTAGTTCAGCTATCATAAGGTGTTGGTAGGTTCCGCCTTTAGCGCTCATGCAATTATCTCCTTCCTATTGTAGAAAACATAAGTGAGCAAAATAGCTACAGCGAATATAACTGCTTGAGTAATCAACGTAAATCTTATAGTGGGAATGGCACTGTTCCCAACAATAAATACTTTTCCGTTTCCCAAAACGTCTGTAAGCGACATGAGAGAAAATGTGCTAACGTCAGCGAATATTGTCCTCATGGAACTAATATATTGACCTTCAACATTTAGTGAATAAAGGGCACCAATGGCAAAATAGATGCCTGAAATGAAGAAACTAACTAAATTACTTCTGCACAGGGAAGATATGCACAATATTACCGCCGTCAAGACGATGGCTCCCAGTAGAGATCCTGCAAGCTGGCAAAAATAGAACTGCAAAGCCCACATGGTATTAGGCATCTTGTAAAAGGATGTAAGGCTGTTTATGGGGGTGTTTTTGAAGGGAAGGCCGTAAACATGCATATAAAGAAGTGCTGCCAGAGCTTGAAATATGATTACAACTATTGCGGCAAACAAGCAACTTGCCAGTAGCTTGCTCGAAAATAATTTGCTTCTGCCATTTTTGGTCGTAAGTAATATGCCATGCATTTTACTGGTGTATTCGCCCGTGTAAACACCAGCTGTGCCAAGTATCACCACAAAGGCTATCAGTAATGGAAGCATAGAGTTGTTTATATCTATCCAGTCATCCCAGCGTGTAAGATTCGGCTCCATCTTAGGCATGTTTGTGTACTGCTGAAGCAAATACCTGTTGAGCGGTGTATCTGGTTCGTTCTTTAGTTCTTGTATCATTTTATTCAAGGTAACGTTTCGCTCAACTAAGCTTTCAATGCGCAGTGCTGCTTCTTCTTTTAACTCTTTTGCTACATCATAGCGTTCATATACTTTGCCTTGGTATTGCTCAATAGTTTGAGTTATTTTAGGAGAGATCATCGGCTGAAGCTCGTCAAAAGTAACGTTAAATTCATTTTTTATAACATACTCTTGTACTTGCGGGTCATAAGCTGCGTCAATTATCTCTTGAAACACCGGCTGCAACGCTCTTTTGCTGTACACTACAGAGAAATTGTCGGCAAGGTTAAGAATAAGGTACGCGTAGAAAAGTGCAAGCAGCAAAGCTAATATCCATACGTACTTCTTTGAAACAATTTTCTTGAACTCTGCACCGATAAGGTTCATTCGTCCTGGCCTCCGAAAACATAAACGAAGACATCTTCTAAAGAAGGTTCTGCCGGCGTTGCATCTTGAAGTGGTTTTGAATCGCTTACTATACGTATTTCAAAATGGTCATCTTTTTGAAGTACGTTGCCAATAGGGAACCGCTGCTTGAGTTCGTTTAGCTCGCGGTGGCTAACATTGACGAGCCACACTTTTCCTTCAACCATGTGACGGAGGTTTTCCGTCGTATCACAGTTTACGACTTTGCCTTCCTTTAGCAGAATGACTTGGCCTGCTATGGACTGCACATCAGAGACGATATGTGTGGAAAGAATGATGATGCGGTCTTCGGAAAGCTCGGAAAGAATATTTCTAAAACGTATGCGCTCGTTAGGATCTAACCCCGCTGTGGGTTCATCGAGAATAAGAATTCTTGGGTCGTTAAGCAGTGCTTGAGCTATGCCGATACGCCTTATCATGCCTCCTGAAAACTGACCAAGTTTCTTATTTTTCACATCTGCTAAACCTACTAAATCGAGAAGTTCATCTATTCTGCGGTTTGCGTACTTTGGGTCCAGTCCTTTGAGTGCCCCAAGGTACTGCAAAAAGCGCTTTGCCGTGAAATCTCTGTAGTAACCGACCTCCTGGGGCATGTAACCGAGAATATCTCGGTATTTGGCTCCTAGTTCCCCTATGGTTACGCCATCTAGGGTGACTTTGCCTGAAGAAGGTGGCAAAACGCCCACCATCATGCGCATGAGTGTGGTCTTACCGGCTCCATTAGGGCCCAGCAAACCGTATACACCGCGTTCAAAGTTTAAGCTCACATGATCTACGGCACATCTATTTCCAAAGTTTTTTGTTAGGTTTTGCGTTCTAAGTTGCATTAACATGTACCTCCTAAATCCAATGTTGTCAATTGGTGGCTAAAGGCATGTAGCGAAAAAATAAACAGCATAGTACTTACTCCAAGTATGACGAGCAACGAGAAAAGTCTTATATTGAGTAGCATCATAGCCAGTTCGTGCCTATTTACGAAGAGCATGACAGATGCGATAATCCACCCTGCAAGTATGCCCATTACTGGTAAGGACTCACCAAATTTTGTTGCAACCAGTAGAGCCAAAAAACCGATGAAGAACATCATAGTGGAACCCGTAAGGAACATCCTTAAAGGGGTGATCAAGTTTTGCGATGTAGAAGTAGTAACTAAGGCTAATAATGCTACGTTCAACACTGTACCGACCATGATCTTTACTACGTAAAGTTGATTTGCATTGTATTTGCAAGCTTTTTCCAGCTCTACTACGGCCGGTGTTCTAGTGGTCATAACTTCTAGTAAGCTTAAAAGTAAGGGAACGGGTGCCCCAGCAACAAAAATACCTACTGCAGAAAGCGAGGATTTAGCGCTACTTATAGAGAGTACGGTTATTGCCATAAACGCAGCGCACGCAGCCCAGAAGACAATGGATGTTGTGGTAAGCTGCAAAATAGCGATATCCCATAGATTAATCCGTTTTCTTTCTACAGGTAGATAATCAGCAGCTATTTGTACCACAGATTCGATCTGCTGCTCTGGGATTTGCGGTATATTCACACTTTTAAAGAGCTGCTCGATATGCTTATCTTCGTTACTGCTCTTCTCCATCTGTCTCTTCCCCCTTTAGCAGTATGGAAAGCTTGTTAAGTCCGTACCGTATTCGCGCTTTAACTGTGGGCTCTTTAACTTTGAGCATCTCTGCAATTTCCCTACTAGTAAAACCGTAGTAGTACTTAAGTACGATGCAATCTCTTTGATCGGTAGGAATCCTAGACAGCGCATTTAACAGCTCTGCGCTGTCTGTTACGTTTTCCAAGCTTGAAGTAATGTCATTTTCGCTCTCTTCTTCGAACTCGTATTCCTCATGCCTGCTTTCATATTTCCAGTGATTCCTTAGATGGTTCGCGGCAATGGTAAAGAGCCACGAACGGAACTTACCACGATTCTCATAAGTTTCTATGGAAGCCACCATCTTCACAAAAACCTCCTGCGTTAAGTCCATTGATATTTCGCGGTTTTGCGTGTGGTAGTAGAAGTAAGCGAAAATATTTTGGTAATAAGCTTTTATGAGAGTGTCCAGCGCGCGTCTGTCACCGTGCTTAATCCTATCTATGAGCTTTATTTCGTCCACCATAACACCACTTTAGCCGCATCTAACCTATAAAACAACTCAGAAGGGCAAAAAGATATAAAGCTGGAAAAGATGCTTTGCTTGTGTGTGGTGGCGGCAAAAATTGTTGAACTTCTTTAGCTCGTGAGAAAAGAAGATAAAGTCTTGAGCCCCAAAAACGTCAGGAACTCTGCTTTTTGACTGCCGAACGTTTGGCATTTAGAACATGAGCTTAAATTATACCTTTCAGCTGTAATTGGACTTTTCAGGTAGCACATGCGTTTTCAGTTTCTAAACACATACGCGTATACAGATTCTAGTAGAACGTGCCACAATGTGTGGCATGTGGGGGAAATGCCTTTGTGATGCAGTTATTTCAAGAGATAATGCTTAACCGTTCATGGCTTCATACATTTCGGCATTTAGTATGGCACAGCCAGCAGCACCCCGTATGGTGTTGTGAACCAAGGCAAGGAATCTTAGGGAGCGCTCAGAGTACTGCACAAGCTGCCCCATGCTCACTGTCATGCCGCCACCCAGATTACGATGCAGTCGAGGTTGGGGAGCGTCGCTTTGAGGTAAGTAAATTAACGGCTTTTCCGGAGCTGATGGCAGGTTAAAGCCCTTTAGCGGCTGGAAGTTATTGATGGCGTCAATGAGGGCTGTAATACTGACCTTTTCTTTTGTTTTTACAGACACTGACAGCAGGTGGCCATCTACCACGGGCACGCGGTTGCACTGAGCGTAAATTTTGAAAGGCGCAAAGTCGATGGCCTCTTCGTGTTCATTGTAATTGCCAAGTATTTTTAGCGGTTCACTGGTTAGCTTCTGTTCTTCACCGTTTATGTGGGGGATTACGTTGTCCACAATATCCAAAGATGATACGCCGGGATAACCTGCACCGGACAATGCTTGCATGGTTACCACGTTAACTTCTTCCAAGCCGAACAAATCAGCAATAGGTTTTAGTGCCATGACAAGGCCCACTGTGGAGCAATTTGGATTCGTAATGATGACGCCGGGTGTGGTTTGATAACGAGTCAGTGAAAGGTGCTGCCAGTTTATCTCGGGTACTACCAATGGCACGTTTGCATCCATGCGGTGACAGGCTGCATTGGAAAACACGGTATAGCCTGCGTTCACAAACATATCTTCTATGGGGCCCGCCACACTTGACGGTAGAGCAGAGAAAACATAATCGCAATGGAAAGTGGGCCTGCACTCTTCAATTAGCATGTCTGAAATGGAATCCGGCATGGCAGTATTTAATCTCCACGTAACAGCCTCTTTATACGTTTTTCCAGCGGAATTTTGAGAAGCTGCAAGTGTACTTATCTGGAAATAGGGATGATTTTCCAAAAGCTGAATGAAGCGTTGTCCCACTAAGCCCGTTGCTCCTAAAATGGCCACTTTTCGTTTCCTCATGTGGTATTTTGTATCCTCCTTTCTATTCTTTAGCGCCACACAGCTTGGAGAAGCGCTTTGGCTGACTTACTTTTACCCATGGTAAAAAGGTGTATGCCGGGCGCTCCCCACGAAAGTAGCTTTTCAACAAGTGATGCCATGAACGCTGTGCCCACTTCAAACTCCTCTTTGCTGCTCTTGGCTTCTTGCATTTTTTCCAGAAAAGCGTGGGGAATGTTGACGAAGAATTTTCTCGGTATGCTGTAGATGGATTTGAGGCTGACCACGGGTTTTATACCTGGAATAATGGGTACATTTATACCGATGCTTCTGGCTCTTTCTACAAAGTCTTTGTACACGTCGAAGTCGAAGATCATTTGGGTAATGATGTAGTTTGCCCCTGCTTCCACTTTTTCTTTTAGGTGCTTCATGTCTTCCTCCAAATTGGGAGCTTCAAAATGCTTTTCTGGGTAACCAGCTACTCCGATACAGAAATCGGTGCACATGGTGCTTTCTTTCTGATACAGGTAGTGTCCTTTGTTCATATGCGCAATTTGCTGCACTAAATCCACTGCATATGTGTGGTAGTCTTTGTTGTTCTCTTGTTTGCTTTCTCCTTCAGCGTTTTCGTATTCACCTCTAATGGCAAACACATTTTGCACACCAATCAAATGCAAGTCAATGAGTAAGTCTTCAAGCTCAAACTTATTCATGCCGCGGCAGAGAACGTGTGGCACTACGTCCACTGAGTAACGTTTCATCAATGCAGCTGTTAAACCTACTGTACCAGGCCTCTTCACCTTCGGCACCTTCACGATGGTACCGTCTTCAAGCTCCACATAAGTGGTCTCAGCTGCATGTCTGGTCACGTTTATGAAGCTTATGGGGTAATCAGTTATAAGCTCGTCAACGGCTTTAAAGATGTCTTCCGCACTGTGTCCTCGATTCGGTGGTAGGACTTCTATGGAAATGATCCGTCCCTGCTCGATTTTGTCAGTAACTTTCATCATTACCACCCCCTTCTAGAATTCTTAGCTGGTGTTTTCCCACTGTGCCCATGGTATTTCCTATGATGACGAGGAGCGTATCAATCTCAGGATGTAGGGGAGAATTCAGAATACTTCGAACGTCGCTGGGTTGTCTTATTTGGTTGCCATAATATGTGGCAAAAGCGTCTGCCAATGCTCCTGAGCGAGCAACCACTGTTACCGCGTCTGCTTTGCCGAAGCTGATGGAAGGGCCTACTGTGCCAGAGGAAGTGCAAATGCCATAGTTCCCTGCTGGCACTTCTAAGCCGATTCTGCCTGAAAGAGGAGAGTTCCCTGCAAATATGGAAACCACGATGGGCTGCTGCACTTTCACAAATAGGTCGCCACCATTTTCCACGATAACTTCCCTACAACCGAATTCGTAAGAAAGAAAACTCCCCACTTGGTCAGCTACTGCTCCTGCCACCGCAGCCATGGGCCCAACATGGGCAAGTTCTGCTGCATCTAACATTTTTCGTACAATGCCCACTGCAATGGGGTCGTTTACTGGTTTGAAGGACGTCAGAAAGACGGGATTTTGTTTTATGTAATCTTCCAATTGCTGGCGTAATCTGGTTATGAACTGAAGGGCGGCTTCAGGCATTTCTTCATAGGTTTTGTCAACGCCAATCCATAAGTCAGTTTCTTTGTAGCCCACAGAAAAGCTATGAAATCGTCCTTTATGCCAGCTTCTGTAAAAACGCCTAGCGTTGTTCATCGAATGGAAGCCTCACTCCCACAGGACATACGTCACTGCATAGTCCGCACTTAGTACAGACTTCTTTTGTGAATGCAAGTTTAGCGTTTATAAGCTTCAAAGCGCCAGTTGGACAAACGGAGGTGCATAAGCCACAATCCACGCAAGTGGGATCGTCTTTTGTAAGGGGTTTTCCTTCCATAACTTGTGGGAGCTTTTTTACTATGCGTGGCTCATGAAAATACGCCACTGGCTCTGTAAGCAAAAATGCACCTTGGCTGATCCAGTGTTTCAGAACATCTGCAATTTCTCTTGCCATGTTCAAACTTGATATGGGAGCTGTTTTCACTTTCTTGCCGTTTAACTCTGCAAAACCTGAGCGAAGCTCTTCGTAGGTCATGTAGCCAATGGTCGGGTGATCTGGCAACGCATAGTCCTTGATTTCCGTGGTTATTTCAGCATTGCTCCGCGAGGCAAAGTAAGCCACATCATCGTTTATTATGGGTATGGGTATGCCGATGCCTACAAACAGAGTCACACCGTAGTTTTTGAAATAAGCAGCTCTGAGGTAACGTGCATTCATCTTTTTTGCATCGCCAATAACTGCAAGTGTTCTTGCGCTTCCCATGGGTATGCCCCATTGATTAACCTGCACCTGATCAGTGAACTGGGTTCCCGGCCAAACCACGTACCCTTCTGTGCCGCACAAAAAGATACGTGTTCCTAAACCAATGGTGAGCATGTTGGGGTCTTTTAGTAGCGGGCTTAGTTCACCTGACGTGGAGTAGTTCATGTTCCCAAAATTGGGCAGCAGTTTCCCCATGTAGGTGTAAAGTATTCTTTTACTGCTGTTGGTTGCTGCTGCATAGTTTTGATAAGCATTTCTCGGGTTGAACAAGAAGAAATCGTTGATCATATCCTTGTTAATAAAACCTGCAAAAGTCTTCCTTGGATAGCAGTCCGTTCCCTTACCCTGAGCTTCTAAGAAGACATCTTTGCCTTTTATGAGTGCTTCAATAATGTGAGCTCCCCCAAAAGATTTGTCCTCATCCGATTCTTGCGTAGCTCCGAGGAAACCATCTACGGCAGCAACACCACCGTAAACCTCTACATCACTCAGTTTTATTTTTTCCATGCGCATTGGGGGTGTGGTGTGGCCAAAGTTGATAAATGCACCGCTGGAACACATGGGAGCAAAAGTACCGGTTGTCACCACGTCCACCTTTTCTGCAATTTCTTTGGGGGAAGATTCTTTTGCCATTTGCACAACTTCTTCCGCTGTCAAGACGACAGCCTGCCCACTGCGTATCTTGGCATTGATTTCCTCAATGGTCTTCATGGGTTCTGTTCACCTCCACTGAAAAACTCTTCATGGATGGCTTTTAATGCCTTTTGTCTGTCTGCTGTGCGCACAAGGAAATAAATGGTTACGTTTGATGCCCCAGCTGATATCATTTCAACATTTATTCCTTGTCTGGATACTGCAGAGAATATGCGTGCTGCCACACTGTGTCTTTTAAGTAAGCCGTCACCCACAGCTGCGATAAGAGATATGTCTGTCTTGTAAAGAATGCTTTCCACATAAGGGATGTTCATGCGCTGCGTGGCTTTCTTGCATTTATCAATGTCTTGTTTGGAAATCAGCACATTAATGCTGGTCTGCGAAGTTATAACGGACTTTATGTTTATGTTCGCGTTGCCCAGAGTGGATGCAATGGTACCTAAAATACCTGGCACTCTTCCTACATTTTCTCCGGCAAACTGGATTACGGCTACATCGTCAGTGAAAGAGATGCTCTTTACCACACCGTGGGTTATGCAAGAATCAGCAGAGATAACTGTATCGGGTCCTTCTTGCGGATTGAATGTGTTCATGTTGTAAATGTGTACGGGAATGTGCCCTTTGCTAGCTGGTTCAATGGCAGAATGGTGAAGAATTTTGGCTCCAAAGTAAGAAAGCTCTGCTGCTTCATCGTAGCTGAGCTGCCTTATGGGTTTTGCTTCTTTTAGGAATTTTGGGTCACAGCTCATGAAACCAGGCACATCCTTGTACAGCTCAGCCCTTTCAGCACTCAGGCAATAAGCAAGTGAAGTGGCTGTGTAATCGCTACCTCCTCTACCTAGTACGGTGACCTTGCCATCGCAAACACCGTAAAATCCGGGGACCACGTAATTTTGATCTTCTTCAAAATGCTGTTTCACGTGGGCTTCTGTTTGACTTAGGTCCACTGTGGCATTCCCGTAAGTGCCATCAGTTATGAGACCGAACTGTTCTGGAAGCATTTCTGAGCAGGTTATGTCGCGGCCATTAAGATGGATTGTGAGTAGCAGAGAAGAGCAGCGTTCTCCGTGACTGAGAACGTAATCGTAAACGAATGGAGGGGCTTCACCTATGAGCTGAGCACCGAGAAGGAAGTCCCTTATGGCAAATACGCGTTGGTGCAGCTCTAAGGACGGGTTTTGCAAAAAAGCCTGATAAATACGCTCCATGTTCTCAAGAAACTCTTTGATGTCCAAGGTTGCTAGATTATCGAGTGCCTCTTTTAGCATGTTAGTTACGCCACTAACGGCTGACACCACAAGTACAAACGGTGTTTGACGCAGCCGCAAAATGTTTTCAATCTTTTCCAAATCACCTTTGCTTTTCAGCGTGGAACCACCAAATTTCAAGACAATGCTTTTCACGGCTCATTGCCACCTTTTCTTTCCATGAAGGCTTTGCAGATTTGCAGTGCTTCCATGGCATCTTTTGCGTACTCCACACCGAATTCATCTGCCAGTTGTCTGTTCATGGAGGCTCCGCCGGCTATGACAAAGGCTTGTATGTTGTTTGCCTTGAGCATATCCACCACTTCTTTCACTTGCGATACGGTGGTGGTCATCATGGCTGACAGGCCCACAATATCGGGTTTGTACTCTTGGCAAGCTTCAAGAATGGTGTGAGCTGGGACGTCTTTCCCCACATCATAAACATCGAAACCACCGCTTCTTAGTACGGTGGCCACTATGTTCTTCCCAATGTCATGAATATCCCCCTGAACTGTGGCAAGAAGTACTTTTCCCAGTTTTACCTGTGCTTCACCCAATAGGCTGTTTAGGTAATCAAAACAAGGCTGGACTGTTTCTGCTGCTAATATGAGGTGTGGCAGGTAAATAACGCCTTTTGCATAAAGCTCACCCACTTTTTGCATGGCTTCAGCCAGAATGTGTTGACTCACATAAAGTGGATCATGCTCGTTTAGCTGCTGCTTGGTGAACTCCAGCAACGCATCTTTTTGTCCCTTTACTATGAGGTTTACCAGCTCGTCATCAATGGCGTTCTGCGTCGTACCAAGCTGTTTGCCCTTCAGCGCCAGACATCCTTGAAGAACGTTCATAGTGGTGGCTTCCTTGCTGTTCAATATGGCGGCGCTGAGTCCGTTTTCCACACTTAGCCCCAGGAAAGCGGCATTAATACTTTCCCTATTTGGCATACCAAAGCTTAAATTGGACAGCCCTATGGAAGTTTGTAAGCCAGATTCCGTGAGCGATTTAATGGTATTTAGTGTTACATGGTAGTCACTGCCAGCCCCTAGTGGCAAAACTAATGGATCAAAAAACACCCTTTTTAGGTCAACACCGTTAGCTTTAATGATTTCTACAGCCTTTTTTGCCACACTTAAGCGATCCTGTGCGGTTTGTGGAATGTCTTTCTCCATGGTGAGTACAATTAGCATGCCCCCGTACTTCTTTAGCAGAGCTAGCCTACTGTTAAGGTGTTCTTCTCTTGCCAGAGCTGAGTTGATAAGCGGCCTGCCCACGTATTCACGCATGGCCGTTTCCAGAAAGGCCGCGTCTTGTATGTCCAAGGAAAGAGGTAAAGAAGAAACCCTATCTAATTCCAGTACGGCTTGTTTAAAGTGTTCATGAGTGAGCAGTTTTTCTATGCCCAAGTTTACGTCAATAACTGCGGAGCCCTCTTCTTCTTGCTTGCGTGCCAAATTGAGCATCTCTGTGTAGTCCATATCTTGGAAGCTCTTCTGTAGCTTTTTACGTCCACTGGCGTTTATGCGTTCCCCGATCACCAAAAACGGTTCTACAGTTTTTATCACAGTGCGCGATGACAAAAACTGGTCATTTCTCACAGTTCTCTGACGTGGTTTTTGCTTCCCCACATACTTGCTCATGAGCGCTATATGGTCTGGACCAGTACCACAGCAGCCGCCCACCAAGTTTGCTCCCAATTCCACAAAATCTGCCATGTAAACTGCAAATTCTTCCGGTGTGCTTTTATACGTAAGCACACCTTTGTTGTACAAGGGTTTGCCTGCGTTGGGTTCCACAGAGAGGGGCTTGTGGCAATATTCTGCTAATCGCATGAACACGGGAAGCATGTCCTTTGGTTCCAAGGTGCAGTTTATGCCAACTACGTCCACATCTAAATCGTTCATCAAAGTTGCAAAAATCTCCACTGATGTTCCCGTAACACTGATACCATCTGCTTCAAAAGTCATGTGGGCAATGAGCGGTATATCCGTTGATACGTTGCGGATGGCCAATATGGCTGCTTTTAGCTCTTTCAAGTCGGACATGGTCTCCACAATGATGCCGTCTACTCCAGCGTCAATGAGCAGCGCGGCTTGTTCTCGAAATACGTTGTATGCTTCTTCAAAATCCAAGTCGCCCAGAGGCCTTACAAACATGCCCGTGGAAGACATATCACCAAGTACCAATTTGCCGGGAGCTGCGTGGCGGGCAATCTTCACAGCGTTCTCATTTATTTTTCTTATGTGCTCTTCCAACCCCATGGATCGCAGTTTTAGGCGGTTAGCACTGAAGGTATTGGTAAGTACAACATCAGCTCCTGCCTCAGCGTACGCTTTCTGAAGATCTTCTACTACTTTGGGGGTGTCAATATTAAGCAGTTCCACCGCGCCTTTGTAACCCTGCTTGAAAAACTCCGTACCATAGGCACCATCAAGAAATAAAACACGTTCACTTAACAGTTCTAAGAATGTTTTTCTGTTCATTGATACCACCCAATCATGCAAGTGGTTGTTTTCCGAGGTACCATTTCGCCACTGCTTAGTACTCTTACGTTTTCCACTCTGATCAGCTCCTTCACAATGTATTGGTTCATGCGGACATCCACATCTCCGTAACCAGGAGAGAACCTCATAGTACCTTCTCCAAACTTCTGGCGCAGTTCCTTATCAAAGCTTTCATTGAGGGTTTCTAATGCTTCTGATGCCCAGGCATCTAGCAAGAACGCATCAAAGGTTTTACCTCGATTCAGATATGAGCTGATTAGATTGTCAATTTCTTCTCCAAGCGTAGAAAGAAAAACAGTTACTTGTTTCACTCCCTGGAATATGCTAGGCAGGAGTTGTGGCAGGAGCGTTTGTGAGTCACTGGTGATGTAGTAGATCACAGGATCAATGTGGGAAAAGCCCTCTAAGAACAGTCTGTTTGCTCGTTCCATGAAGTCTTTTTCTTTGACAAGAAACGCATAGCGCGCTCCAGCGCGCGCCAGGAAAACCTTCTTGTCAGGCATGCAGGTTGCCTTTTCTGGTACATAAACCTTTGCCACTGTTTCTTTCCCTCCTTTCGCCATGGTGCTTCTGGTTTGTTCATGCTCAGAGGTAAGTTCCTGCGATGACCAAATAAAAAAGGGGCGTTCTCAAAAAGCATATAGAGAACGCCCCTTCGGGTACCTCCGAGCGCAAGTGTTATGCACTACACGCCCGGAGCACCTCCCGGGGCGTTGGTGCACATTATCATAGACATACTAAAAGAACAGAAAAAATCCATTGTGCTCTTGTCTAATTTATCCACTTCGTTCACCCACATTCAATTTGTCGTAGTATAACACCCGGACAAAGTAAATGCAACATTTTTACTGTGGAAATTTGTAAAAGTTTTTGGAAGCCATGAGTAGCAGTTCATAGGTGACCGCTGCAATCACTACAGATAAACAAATTATGCTTACGTAAATGAGGTTAGTACTCACTTGTTTGTTTAGAAGGAAGATGGCAGTTGCCCCCATGATACCCACTGGTATAAGAGATAAAAGGAAAAACAATAGTGTAAAGATTCCACGTTTGAAGAGTTGTTGTGGTGTTACCCAGTCGAGTTTAGGCATCAAAGCGTCTAGTGCCATGTTTACACAGATGGGCGGAATCATGGCAGGAACAAGCAATGCAATCACCGTAACTATATCCGACAGCGACCTGCGAAATAGCAGGGAGAAAGCTACGGTTATCAATGTTGCAAAAACAGTCTCAATGGCAACACAGTTCATAAGTTTTGCATTTACTTGTTCCCTTCTTTCCACGGGTATGGTTAAAGACATCCAGTAAGTGCTTCCTTCTCTGCTAAACGCTGTGTAACTTACGGAGTTCATAGCAATGCTCATTAACAAAATACTGGCCAATATGAGGTTCATTATGAGATCGCCATTGGGGACATTTAGTAACTGGCTTAAGTCGTTCCCGCTTTGCCCTCCGCTGGAAGATGTGATCATGGGCAAAAACACTGCAATAAAAAAGATTATGAAAGGGGACAAGGCATTACTTAAGAAAAGTGGCGTTCGCCAGAAAAGTTTCCATTCTTTAGAAAAAAGCGCCATGGTATGGGTTCTTGTTGTATTAGAGGCCTTAGAGATTTCCTTGCGTGTTAGTCTTTTCTGAGGTGCAGTTGATTCCATACCTGCAATGGCAGCCTTGTAAAACACCTGCTCTGATATGGCAAGCATACAAATAAAAGCAGCAAATGACATACCAAGAAAAAGAAGAAGGTACAGTAGCCCCTGTGCATTAGGTAATGCAATAGCTTTTGCACCCCATAGCGAAGGTGGGAATGCAGCACTAACAGCCTTCAGTATGTTTGCCTGCTCCGAAAGGATCTCTGGTGCATTGCCCATGGTGGTCAAGCGCTGTGAAAACAGTTGGATACCGATGCCAATAGCTGCGCCAACCAAGGAACCAAGTACAGTAAATATGGTTCTGTTCTTTGTCAGATTCACAAAACGCATCAAGATAACGACAATGACTGCTGCTATGGAAAGTGGAAGAAGGGGAGACGTCAAAGTCACAATGGCAGCAACTATCCAGTACATCGCACCTACCTGTATGTAGTAAGCATAAAGCCCTATGCCTGCTACCAAAAGGGGAACAAGTAGAGTGTATAAGGTAATCTGTGTGACCAATAGCTTTGTTGCAATTATCTGCCAAGGTTTGAATGGCATCGTAATAAGCATGGGCAAGTCTTTAGAATAGTAGAAAGTGCTCATCAAGGTAAAGATGCCTGTGACCAACCCAAGCAGCTGAGCAGAAAGCAGTGCTACCACCAATACAAGCTCAGGCTGCCCAACCATAAAGCCTGCTTTTATAACTATGTTGAAAGCAGTACTAAAGAAGCCAAAGAAAAGGAACAGCAAAAAAAGCATGATCAAGACTGCAAAAAGCGTCTGCATCAAGGTGCGCTTGTTCTTGAAGATCTTGTATCTGAGGGCAGACAAATTGAACTGCACTTTTAACTGGGTTTTGACTAACGAAAGGAAGGCTCTACTGCTGTTGTTCACTTTGCGCACCTTGTACTGTTTCTTCATCAGTTAACTGCAGGAATAGCTCTTCAAGCGATTCGTTGCGTTGTCCGTGACGCAGCTCCTCAAGCGTACCACAGGCGACTAAGCGGCCCCTGTCAATGATGCCTATGCGGTCGCAAAGCCTTTCTGCTACCTCCAGTACGTGCGTGGAGAAAAATACCGTGTGCCCCTGATCGCAGTGTTCTCTCATCATCTTCTTAAGTTGAAAAGCCGAACGCGGATCCAAACCCACCATAGGTTCGTCCAAGATCCATACTGAAGGATTATGCAGAAGTGCACCAATGAGTACGGTTTTTTGCCGCATACCGTGTGAATAGCCTTCTATGAGCCCACCTATGGCATTAGTCATGTCAAAAGCATCCAGCAAATAATTCAGGCGTTCTTGACGCAGGTGCGATGGCACATCGTACACATCAGCTATGAAATTCAAATATTCAATACCAGTTAGCTTTTCGTAAATATCAGGGTTGTCAGGTACGTATGCGATGGACTTTTTCACTTCCAGTGGTTGGGTGCGTATATCATAGCCATCAATCTTGATAGACCCAGATGTGGGTTCTAACAGGCCAACCATCATTTTAATAGTAGTAGACTTGCCAGCCCCGTTAGGACCGATGAAGCCGAAAAGCTCACCGGACTGAACTGTGAGGCTCAGGTTATCGACTGCTTTTACACCGCTCCTATAAATCTTTGTGACTCCTGTAAGTTCAATCAATTCGCGATCCTCCTAGTATGTCGTTAATTCATGCACAATCTTAACACCCTATCAGTGCGTACCGTTATAAATTAAGTAAGTTTCTACGCAAAACACACAAGGAGACTAACTCAAGCAAAATATTACCTACAATAGCATTTAGGTAAAAGTGAAAGCTTCTCCTATGCTTGGCACTTAAAGGTGTTTTAATCCTCCCCCTTTATCGTACTAAGCACTGTAATACGTAATTTTCAGTTAGATTTGCTATTTGTTCAAGCTCTTCATGAGTGTAAGGTTCAAACTGTGCAAGGAACAAGGGGTCTAGTATTTTTGTTGGTACGCAACGTTGCAGGATGTACAGCTTCTCACCTTGAAGCATTTTTGCAATGTTTACTATGTCTTCTCTTGAAAGAATATTTCTCGCTATTGTGGTGCGAAATTCATGGTCTACAGTGGATTGTTTTATTAGCTCAATGCTTTTCTCAATGTCTGGTTTATCTACTGGCACCTTTGTCACCTCTGAGTATTTCTCCAAAGGTGCCTTTATATCCATGGCAATGTAATCCACCAAGTTTGCAGAAAGTAAGTCTTTTAGAACGTCTGGGTTACTGCCGTTCGTATCAAGTTTTATGAGAAATCCCATTTTCCTAATTTTTTCTAAAAATGGCTGAAGATCTTCTTGTAGCGTTGGCTCGCCGCCTGTAACGACTACGGCATCCAGTTTTTGTGTTCTGCTTTGAAGAAACGCCAAAAACTCTTCTTCCTGCCATGGTTCAGCATACTGCTGTGGGTCTACAAGTTCTGGGTTGTGGCAGTACGGGCAGCGAAAATTGCAGCCTCTTGTAAAGACGATGGCGCTTATCTTTCCAGGGTAATCAATCAAAGAGAATTTCTGCAATCCACCAATAATCATGCCCTTCTTGTCTACCTCTAAACTTTGAAGGTCTTTCTCATTCTAAACTCTTCCTTCTTACCATGATTCCACTGCTTTACAGGTCGCAAATAGCCTACAACCCTCGAGTAAACCTCGGTCTCACTGCCGCACTCTGGACACTTACCATGCTCACCTGAAAGATAACCATGGTTCGGGCATATGCTGAATGTTGGTGTAACAGTAAAGTAAGGGAGTCTATACTTCTCACAGATTCTTTTCACCAGTAACTTTACCGTACTTGGGTCAGAGATCCTTTCTCCCACAAACAAGTGCATCACTGTGCCACCAGTGTATTTTGTTTGCAGCTCATCCTGTAAATCCAATGCTTCAAATATGTCATCAGTGTAGTTAACAGGTAGCTGAGTGGAGTTGGTATAAAAAGGCTCCGCACCTTCTTTCCAATGTGCTTCGTTTGCACAGACGATATCTGGATATTTCTCCTTATCAATTTTGGCCAATCGGTAAGAAGTGCCCTCTGCTGGCGTGGCTTCCAAGTTGTAGTTGTTAGATGTTTCTTCTTGATATTGAATGAGCCTCTCACGCATGAAATCAAGCGTTTTTAAAGCGAACTGGTGTCCTTCTTCACTGCCAATATCAGTTCCAAGTAGATTTAGGCAAGCTTCATTCATGCCAATGAGGCCGATGGTGGAGAAGTGATTCTTCCAGTAACCGCCAAACGTATTCTTAATGTCCTTTAGATAAAACTTTGTGTAAGGATAAAGTCCCTGTTCTGTGAACCGTTCTAAGACCTTTCTCTTTATCTCGAGGCTGTTCTTGGCTAAATCCATCATCTTTGCCAGTGCCTCAAAAAACTCCTCTTCGCTGTGGCACAAATATGCCAATCTGGGCAGATTTATAGTGACCACACCAATGCTTCCTGTTTTCGGATTAGCTCCGAACAACCCTCCGCCTTTTCTTTCCAGTTTCTGAGTATTGATTCGCAGTCGGCAGCACATGGATCTCACATCTTCCGGCTTCATATCGGAGTTGATGAAGTTGGAGAAATAGGGTATGCCGTACTTTGCCGTAATTTCCCACAGAAGCTCCATATTCTCGTTGTCCCAGTCAAAGTCCTCGGTAATGTTGTAAGTAGGAATGGGAAAGGTGAAAGGCCTTCCTTTAGCATCACCCTCCAACATGACTTCCAAGAAAGCTCTGTTAAGCATGTCCATTTCCTTTTGGAAGTCGCCGTAGACGGCTTCTTGAAACTCACCTCCTATAATGACGGGCTGATTAGCTAAGTGCTTTGGTGGTGTGAGGTCCAGAGTAATGTTCGTAAAAGGTGTTTGGAAACCCACCCTCGTGGGCACGTTAACGTTGAAAAGGAATTCTTGCATGGCTTGCTTGACCTCGCGATAGGACAAACCATCGTATCTAATAAAAGGGGCGAGTAACGTATCAAAATTGGAAAAAGCTTGAGCTCCAGCAGCCTCTCCTTGAAGCGTGTAGAAGAAGTTTACTACCTGCCCCAGGGCACTGCGGAAGTGCTTAGCTGGTTTGCTTTCCACTTTTCCCGAGCCTGCGCCCTTGAATCCATAACGGAGTAGGTCGATTAAATCCCAGCCAACGCAGTAAACCGAAAGAGTTCCCAAATCATGTATGTGAAAATCGCCGTTTAGATGCGCTTGCCTTATTTCCTTCGGGTAAATACGGTTAAGCCAATAAACCTTACTGATTTCAGAAGACATGTAGTTGTTCAAGCCCTGCAAAGAAAATGACATGTTGCTGTTTTCATTAACCTGCCAGTCAATACGTTCAAGGTATTGATCCACTAAATCGGAGTTAGCTTTTGAAACGATTTCTCTCATTTTGGCATGATCTTCTCGATAAATTATGTAAGCTTTGGCTGTTTTGCGGTAAGGAGAATCCAAGAGGACTTCTTCTACTATGTCTTGAATTTGTTCTACCGATGGGATTTCTTCCTTGATTACAGTTTGAGCCACGTTTACTACCTTTATCATTAGCTTTTGCGCAACGTCCCTGTCAAATTCTCCTGTAGCTTGTCCAGCTTTTGCTATGGCATTTGTTATTTTCTCTGCTTCAAAAGGCACAATGCGGCCGTCTCTTTTTCGGATACTCTCAAACATAAAAGAATACCTCCTTCTTTGTAGATCCCCATAACATTCTATTTGATTTGTAAGGTTAGTGTTTCGGTTGAGCCCTTTTTTGGCGTGATACGTTAACAGCCGTTTTGTCTTTGTTAAGGTATCAATTCTCTGAGGGCTTTAGCGGCACCAGTGATATCCTTCTGAGAAACCACCGCAGATATTACAGCAATACCTATGGCTCCAGCATCCAATACAATTTTTGCGTTGTTCACATTTATTCCTCCGATGGCAACACAGGGCAAAGAAGTGCTTTGACAAATCATTTTGAGCATGTCAACACCTGTTAGCTTAGCATCGGGTTTGCTTGCAGTACCAAAAACGTCTCCCACACCCAAGTAGTCTGCGCCGCCTTTCTCTGCTAACTTTGCCTGTTCCACGTTTACTGCTGAGATGCCTATAATAAATCCAGGAGGTGCTAGTTTTTTTGCCGCATGCAGGGGTAAATCTTCTTGCCCTAAATGCACTCCGTCAGCTTCGGCAGCCAATGCCACATCAAGCCTATCATTTACGATGAAAAGCACATTGTTTTCTTTGCAAACGTCTTTTATCACCAGAGCTGCTTGATAGTAATCCCGCCCTTTCATTTCTTTGTCACGCAACTGTATGGCCGTTGCTCCACCTGCTATGGCTAACTGAGCTTGCTGTCTTAAGGGAACGCCGTTTCCCAGTTTTCTATCCAATATGACATACAGTTTTAACTTTTCTTTGAGCTGTTCCTTTGTAACCATGGTTTCATACCTCCATAAGTTCCCACTGTGGGAAAGAGAAAGCGTGTGGATTCTGCGTAATTTGGTACATAACATCGAACATTCGAATGCGAAATGTTCCTGGTCCATCTGATTGCTCTGCAGCTATTTGAGATGCAGCACCCATCAATGAAAGAGCTGACATAGCAGCAGGCAGCGGTTCTGTCACTGATAAGCAAGCCGCCATAAGCGTACCAGCCCAGCAACCCGACCCTGAAATTCTGGTAAGCCATTCATGGCCGCTTCTAAGGACATAGACCCTTTCACCGTCTGAAACATAATCATCAGGGCCCGTTGCTGCTGCAATGCAATTGTACTTCTGAGCTACTGTTTTCGCTGCAATGGCTGCTGGTGGTGAACCCACCGAATCTACCCCTCGGACTTCTGCACGTTCACCTGCTAGCAGGGAGATTTCACCACCGTTACCTTTTACAATGCTAAAGGCTCCTGTTTCAAGAAGTCTTTCCACAAGGTTTATACGCAGCTTTGTTGCACCATAGCCTACGGGATCCAAAATTGCCGGTTTGCCTAATCGTTTTGCTGTATGGGCTGCACTCAACATGGCTTCATTAGCTTCCTTTGAGGGTGTACCAATGTTTATCAAGACTGCATTAGCAATATTTACCATTTCTGCTGCTTCTTCAAAAGACAGCGACATAACAGGCGAAGCACCTATGGCCAATGTTAGGTGTGCTTGCTCTGCCATGGCAACCATGTTTGTCATGTGATAAACCAGTGGTTTTGTAGAAACTACGTGTTCCAAAATCTCCTTAATATTTACAGAGGGTTGACCAATCATTACAATTCCTCCTTTTTAGGCAGAAAAACTAATCTTCTCGTAACCAGTCAATGTCAAAAATGTGACCTACACAGCCATAACCTTTTCCTCCCTTAAACCTGTGTTCAATTCCTAGCCTGGTGTAATCAATAGCTCTTTTAACAGCTTCTACTGTTTCAGTGTTAGCTGCAAGCTCGGCTGTTATGGCAGCAGAGAGCGTACAGCCTGTGCCATGATGGTCTAGAGTATCTATTTTTTCGTGTGTGAATGTGTAGAATTCGCCTTCGTAATAGAAAAGGTCAACCAATTGCTTCTCTTCCAAATGTCCTCCTTTTACCAGTACACTTTGAGGCCCTAGTTTAGATATGGCCTTAGCCGCTTTTTTCATATCCTCTGAGGACTTAATGGTGATACCAGTTAGTATTTGTGCTTCAGGTATATTTGGGGTCACTATAAAAGCTAAGGGAAGTAGTTTTTCCTCAAGTGCTTTCACTGCGTCACCAAAGATTAATGAATCTCCACTTTGGGCTACCATTACTGGATCTACGACCAGTTTTTTACAATTGTATTCGCTAAGAGCTTTGGCTACTTCTGAAATAGTCTCCTCTCTGGAGAGCATACCTGTTTTAACTGCTCCCACAGAAAAATCTTTTAAAACGGCGTCTATTTGTGCCCTTACGCCATCAGGTGGAATGTCAAATACTCCATGTACCCCTTTGCTGTTCTGTGCGGTTACTGCAGTGATCGCTACAGTCCCAAAAACGTGTAAATGCAGGAACGTGGCTAAGTCTGCTTCAATACCTGCTCCACCGCCAGAATCACTTCCAGCAATGGTCATTGCTATACCCCTATAATCCACAAACATCACCTCTGAATACAAACGACTAATGTCCTATTATTTTCGCAGAGGGAAGAGCCTTTCAAGTATTATTTCTTTGCCCTTACTACCACAAATGAGCCTTTACCGTAACCCGGCTGTGGTTTTTGTACCTCACCAGGCTTTGTCTCCTCTTGGAACACTGTCTGGCAGAAGGAGAGGTTCTTAAAACCTGCTTGCTGCAGCACGGCGCTGACTTCTTCTACAGAGTAAAATGTGGCTTCCTTGTAAAATACATCCTCATTTTTGCGCTGCTCATACATTTTGCCTATGGGGCTGTTTTTATCGATGAAAGCTATGACAATGCACCCTCCAGGTTTTAATGCCCTGTACGCCTCGCTCAGCGCTTTTCCCACATCATTAAGGAAGCATATGACCGTTACCATCAGGACAAAATCAAAAGAACCATCTTCGAAAGGAAGCGCCTCAGCCATGCCTTCCGCTACTTCAATGCCCCGCTTGCGAGCCAAGGAACCCATGCTCTTGGATGGCTCCAGACCCAGCTTTATGCCAAGCTGTGATGCAAACCTGCCTGTGCCCACACCAATCTCAATACCCGTGCCACCCTTAGGCAGCATCCTCTTTACTGCTTCCAGTTCGCTGAGGTACACGAGCTCGTTTTCATCAAACCAAGCGTCGTATTCCTTTGCATGCTTTTCAAACGGCGCAATCTTTTTCATATTCATGTGATTGATTCTCCCTCTTTAAAAAGCTTTCTTAGGTAAGCCTAAGCTGCTTCCCCAGGCACTTTCTGCTCCACGTTTCTCATCATAAGGAGAGCTGCTATGAGGAATGGCACTGTTATGGCGATCTGTACCAGGAATGTTGCCACGGTGAGGTTGCCACTTGCTCCTGCTTGTGTACTGCTCATCATTTTCGAAAGTGCTTCAGGCGAAAGAATAGCGTAGAAAATGAAGGAGGCGAAATCTATTAAACCATGGATTATGGAAGGAGCTATCAGGTTTTTGCTGAGAACATAGATAGCAGCCAGGTAAAGACCAAGCATAAATGCTTGTATGACGTTAGCAAAGACTGGGAGGAAGTTTGGGTTCATAACAAGGTTGAAAAAATGTGCCAATGCAAAAATGGCTGAAGACCACAGCATGGCTTTCTTGCTGCCATCTTTAACTCCAAGTAGTTTCACGTTTATGGCGTTTAGCACAAATCCACGAACCAGTATTTCCTCAAGAAGACCTGTCGTCAGTGCAGAAAAAAGCACTATGAGCACATGTAACGGGTTTGGACTGACGAATAATGTTTTATCTTGTCCCATGTAATTTAGGCTAAACAACAGCCCAGCGAATATGTAAGCAAGCCAACCGAGTTTAAGCCCTTTCCACAAGGTCTTACTGGTAAATTCGTCTTTGTAAAACAAGTGGTTCCTTTTCATGATCCATATGACAAGCAAAGAAAGAACCATCTGCACAGCTCCCGTTGACAAGCAGTATTCCATCAGATAACCTTGAGCCATTCTATCTGCAAAAAGGTTCTGTAGGATGGAACTGGCTGCTCCCAAAGCCAAAAAGACGATCAACGTAATCAGCACTATGTACGCGTAGCTTCTTTCTGTCAAGGCTTTCACCATCCTTTTGCAAGCTTCTGCATAAACCGACTGACGCTCATACACATTATGGCCCTTTTGGCTATTATTGTTAAGCGGCATAGCTAACTAAGACTTCGGAGGAAGCAAGGGAGTTGAAAACGGAGCTTCACATGGTAGTTCATTGTCGCTGATCGGCAGAAGAAACCGCTCAAAGGTCCACGAAAAGTATTTGGATGAGCGCGGTCACCAAAAACTATTAGCAGAGCACCGTTCTTTGCGCATTGTTCAATATAGCCTGTTATTCTTGCAAAGTTCATATCCGTGTTGGCACTTACACAGTTCACTACAAGGGCAGCTTTCATTCGATTTCATTTCGCAGCTTAATGATAGTCCCAGAATCGCACGCTCAATGCGGGTAATTCTTGGCGGTTACTCACTTTTCGTGTTTATGTGGTTTCATATGCAGCTGGAGAGTAGTTTCTTCTAAGAAAAAGATTAATTGTTTTGTTAAATCATGATTCCCGAGTTTAAGCGAAAACTTTCACTTATCTTAATGTTAAAATGCGGACGTATGGTTATAAATATGAGTGGCATATATTTGCGTGAGAATGTGACAAAGTTAAGAAAACAGAAGTTCATGCTTAGTTGCCAATCTTGTGTATAAAAAGGAGAGATAAAATGAGTACGACAGTTTATGTAATTGGTCTAATAGTAGCCATTTGCATGATACTTCTCAATATTGACGACGTTATTTGGGATATTGGCTATCACTTTATTGTTAGACGTCAAAGAAAGGAAGAAAGATTGCCCATTGCAATGTTGGACGATTTACCTCCTAAGCTATTGGCAATTGTGATAGCCGCTTGGCATGAAGAGAATGTTCTTGGGCAAGTAATCGACCACATGATAGCCACGGTTCATTATCCGAGATCCATGTACCGTGTGTTTTTAGGTGTTTACCCAAATGATCCCGCGACCATTGAAGTGGCTGAAAAACTGGCGCAAAAGTATGAAAATGTCCAAGTGGTCATAAATCCAAAACCCGGTCCCACCTCAAAAGCACAAAACCTGAACCACATAATTGATTCACTTCATGATTTTGAAAAAGAGCACTTTTGCAGATTTGCTGCAGTTACTGTGCATGATTCTGAAGACGTGGTTCATCCATACGAACTCAAGTTTACAAACTTTTTAATTGACCAATATGACTCCTTGCAGTTTCCCGTTTTTCCACTTCAAAGAAAACCCAATTGGAAAAACTTCTTTAGTGAGATTACTTCTGGAACATATGCAGATGAATTTGCTGAAAACCATTACAGGTACATGGTCATGAGGAGTAGCACACAGGCAGTCGTTCCTTCGGCTGGAACCGGTTTTGTCATATCAAGAACAGTGTTTGATTATTACAAAAACAAACCACTATTTACAGAAGGTAGTTTGACTGAAGATTACAAATTTTCTGTGGATTTAGCAAAGCATGGTTTCAACGTTCACTACGTACTCGAGAAAGTGCCGCGCCTTTTAAACACCGGGAAGCTCAAATGGGATTACGTGGCCACACGCAGTTTGTTCCCAAAAACCTTTGGTGCCGCAGTCAAACAGAAAACACGCTGGATTTACGGTATTACCATGCAGTCCTTACATATCAGGGATATTTTTTCCAAGGAGAATAAACTCAATCTTGTTCAGAGATGGGCGTTATATAAAGATTGGAAAAGCAAATTCGTGAACATACTGGTATTGCCTGCCTACATAATCCTTGTTTATTTCTTGGTTTCTCTTTTTGTTCCGCTACCAGCTGTTTATCCCATGTGGTCTTTGTCTTGGTGGCTTTCTTTAGGCCTCACCTTTGTCATGCTTTATAAACAGTTTATGAGGGGCTTAGCTGTCTATCATGTTTACGGTCTTAGAAGCATGATAGCAGCATGTTTGATTCCGCCAGTTCTTCCGTTGAGGTTAATCTGGGGTAACCTGATCAACTTCACAGCAACGGCCAAAGCTTGGAGTTGGTATTTCTTTGGAGTGGGTACTGGAAAAGCCAAACAGACGAGCATAAAGTGGAATAAAACCGAACACGAATTTTTGGAACAACATGTTCTTTACACCTACTACAGGAATTTGGGAGACGTATTGCTGGAGAAGCAGTACATTGAACCTAAAGCTCTGCAGGAAGCGCTCGAGAAGGCACATGCAGAGAATAAGCGACTAGGTGAGGTACTTTTGGGAAATGGCTACGTGAATGAGGAAATGCTCGCCCGGTCATTAGCTGCAAGCACACATAAGCTGTTTGTCAAGGATATTCATGTGTATGATCCAAAACTGCCTAAAGAGTTTGATACAAGCAAGATGGTGGCAGGGCTATTTTACCCTCTGATGAAGCTTGACAACAGCTGCGTTGTTGCTGAAACGGTGTTCTCAGATCCGGAGTCGTATCGCTGTGAATTGGATGGCACTCATAAAATTCACACAGTCTATACCACAACTAAGCAAATACAAAATGCTTGCGCGGGCAATCTGCAACTAAACCCCAGGGATCAGCAGTTCTCGATGCGTGTTAGGAATTTGCTTAACGAGGGTGTAATAACCTGGGAGCAAGCAGTTATCGCTTTGGAAAACAGAGATTTTGCTTTTGATGTGCTTGAGTACATGGGCGTTGGGCTAACTGTTGCTTAGGTCAAGGGGGAAGCAATAAAACCTAATGATGAAGCCGTTTATGTTGCTTTCTTAGTTTTTTGTGAACCTCATCAGCAGCTAATTTGCCTGTGAGAATACATGTGGGTATCCCTGATGATCCAAAGGTCCATTGTCCTGCCTGATAAAGACCTTTGAAGGGCGTAAAGACAGCTTTTGCAATCTTGTCCAGATTTGTTTCACACGGTAGTACTGTGTTTGTAAATGCCCAACCAGTAATTGCACCTTCAGAATTTCCAGTGATACGTTCAATGCTTAATGGTGTAGAACAATTGCTAAACAGTACTTTTGTTTTTATTCCAGGAAAAACCGAGCTATCAAGGGTATCAATGATGGTTCTTTCACATTGTTCTTTGAACTCGGAGTACCAACCTTGTAAAGTTGCAATCTTTGCAACGTCATAGTCTATTAAAGAACTCACAATTAGGCCAGTATGGCCTGGTGGTGCCAGTGATGGATCTCTAGGTGCTGGGCAAGATATTTCATAAGTAGTGTGCTTAAAATAGTCGCTGATCCAGTGCATGATTACGTCTCTTGGTGCATCTGGACATGCTTGAATTGGATCGGGAAGGGAAAACAAACCATTTGTATTTGGTGTGTAGAATAGATGCGGTCCAGAACGTTTTCTGAAAAACTCACTGTCCATATCAAGTGCTAAGAACACAGTAATCACAGAATCACTTCCGTGGCACCTGCTTAGTAATTCTCGTCTATCAGAAATCTTCTTGCCTAACTTCGGATCGTTGGTTTCTAGCACATTGTAAAGGGTTTTTTGATCACATGCCCAAACAAGCTCTTCGTAGGAAAATTCTTCGCCGTCGGTTGAAGTAACAACTTTATGGTCCAGGTCTACTTTGGTTACAGCAGTATCAATAAGAATTTTCCCATCATGTGACTCAATGTAACTGCTTAGTGCCTGTGGTAGTACACCGGTTCCGCCTTTGGGGTAAAAGTAATCCATGTACAGACCAAAGTAACTAAGTGCGAAGAAGGCAGGCGTCTTCTTGAAAAAATGTTGTGTGATCATGTCAACAAGCTGCCTGTTGTCTGTGAACTTCATTAGGTACTCATCAACTGGTTGGTTCAACTTCTTAATTTGCTTTAGATTTCTTTTGTATTTGACCAACCAAGGGAGCAACGTATGCAATAAGTATTGGGTATCATTGGTCAAATCTGAGAAAAGTGGATTATCTATGCCATACATGACGTTCATATAACTCGTTGTCTTGTCAATCTCTTGCATGATTCTCTCTATATCGTGGGCATTTTGCGAGAAAAGCCTTTTAAGCATATTGCCATAATCATGCAAGCTCTCCTGTGAAGAAATTTCCACAAACTCATCCTCAATGCCTATGGTAACAGGATTACTGAGGATTTCCATGTCGATACCGAGTTGCTTTAACATGGGCAATATGATGCCTGAGTTTTCGAAAGCTCGTGCACCAAAATCAAAGACGAAGCCATCTTTTTCAAAGGATCCAACAAGACCGCCAACCCTTTTGGACTTTTCCAATAGCAGCACACTATGGCCATATCTGCATAAGTAGCACGCCGCTGTTAAACCTGCTATACCTCCCCCCGACTACTACGGAGTCAAACTTCATTGAGTCTTTATAATTCATGGCTTTGTTGTGGCGTGAACTTGATTCGCCTTCTTGAGTTCTTCTCTAATCTTCCTGTAGGTGATGATGGGTCCGTCACCGGGAACCAATTTTTCCTCGGAGATGTAAGAAGATGCTTTTGGCTTTTGTGTTATGACCACACGTTTATCTTGCCGCTCTACAACTAAATTTCCGTATTTGCCAAAGAATGCCACTATGCTGTTTAATGCCTTGGAGTTTGTGACTTTGCAGTAGAACCGTATATACAGTACGGTGTTCTCATCATCAACTGGTGCAAAATAGATAATAACCTTTATTTGGGGACTAATGTGATTCATCCATATATTGGGGAATTTAAAGCTGAGAAACGTATCTCGTATTACGCATTCTTCTGGACGTTTAGGTTTCTGACCCACATCCTTTTCATTGTTTGCACTGGTCGTTATGGTATAGTCTTCAAAAATAACCTTGGGTCCATTCACCAGTGTCTTGTTACCACGTCCTATGGTGTTGTAATGTACGAATGGTAGATGTACCACATCCAGTTGATTCTCTATGCACCTAGAATAATGGGCATTCCAATGGTCTTCCATCTCGCTCCAGACATAAGAGTCATCCACGTGTTTGTCAAGAAATGGTAGATTACTGGTGGCTTTTTCTTCGTCACCGTACCACAGGTATATGATTCCATGCTCTTCTCTCACTAAACAGCGCCTGACATTGTAACGACTGATGTCTTCGGTTGTGTTCTTCCCAATGGCTGGTACAAGCGTGCATTTACCGTCTTTATCGAACTCGAGGCCATGGAAAGGACATTTTATGCAGTCGCCCACAACTTTACCTTTGCTTAAAGCTGCTCCTCTGTGCGGACATTGATCTACAACACAGCCGATTTCTCCTCGGCTGTTCCTAAATAGAGCTAAGTCCATGTTTAATCTCTTGACCGCTGTTATTTGCCCTTTCTCTACTGCCTTAGATGGCAGTATTGCATACCATTGGTTTGGTATCATGTGGTTCTCCTTTCCCAGAATGAGAAGCAGCAATTCTGTGAAGTAATTATAACATTTTTATTTATAATGAAAGGTAGGTGTTGCATTATGCTCGCTGCTGTACTAAAAATCTTCGATGAAATTCTGCCACTCGTCATAGATGGAACGAAGCAGCGGATCAAGGTAGGTAAGGGCTTTTTCTTCCATGTCAGTAGGAACTCCATAGTATGCTTCAGCTAAGCCTCCAGTTATGGCTGCCAAAGTGTCGCTATCGCCACCTATGGAAATGGCATTGCGTATGGCGTCTTCGAAGGACGTCGACTCAAGGAATGCTTCAATAGCCTCAGGTACAGTGCCTTGGCATGTCTCGTTGAACTCATATGTATTACGTATTTCATCTAAAGTGAAATCCAGTTCGTAGTAGTCACGTGTGATTCTGCTGCGAATTTCTTCTTTACTGCTCCCTGTGCGTGCCATGAAAATGGCTATCACAGTAGCTTCCGCTCCCTTAATGCCTTCAGCGTGGTTGTGGCTCACGCTTGTTACCACCTTAGACATCTTCACTGCCTCTTTTTCTGACCGAGCTACAAAGCCCACCGGACTTATACGCATGGCAGCACCGTTTCCAAAACTGTTGTATGGTCTTGGGTTGTCGCTGAAAATCCACTGGTAGAACCTTGAACCATAACCGCAATTAGGGTATTTGCGGCCGATCTCCTGCATGTAACGAATAGTGTTCCTTTCAAGCACGGAGTAGAATTCATCGCTAAAACCACTTGTAACCACTGATGGCTCGAAGGTCCTGCAGGTTTCCATTATGGCTTTCGCCACAGCTAAAGTCATTATGCTGTCGTCTGTGACAAAACATTCATCTGTGAAAAGCTCAAAATCCTTGCTTCGGTGATTGTTAAACTCAAAACGGGAACCGACAATGTCGCCAATAATGGCTCCAATCAATTAACTTCCCCTCCTTCTTGAACAGATTTTAGTTGATTATAAATGTCTCTCATTCTCCAAACTGGTTATCTTTCTTGTGGACCAAAATGTAACTAAATGGCCAATAGCCTATCTCTTGGCAAAAACAAATGCGGTCAGGCTACAAACAACAAGATACACTGCAATGCAAATAGCCCAGAGTGTCAAGGACGAGTAAGGGCGCGGGTAGATGTGTACAAGACTTGACACAACCCAAAAGCCCGGAAATGCCATCACAAGCCATATGGCGCTGCTCACAAATTTGTTCGACCATAACTTATGGTCATCTTTGGCGTACTTGGTAAGAAATAGCTCATGAAGCACTATCACGAGAAGGTCACCAACAGCAGAAACAATAACGGAAGTAGCATTCTGGTACGTTATCCACAAGCCGATGCCAATTAAGGTGAAAATGGCTATACCGCCTACGGACATTATGTACGCGCTATTCAACTTCCCAGACAGCTCCATTTTCTGGACGACTTTATAAGCAGCCGGTGTATCGTTTTCGCTTTTATAATCCTCATTTATGAGGTAGTCCACGGAAACACCAAACAGTTTACTGATCTGCAGCAAGTTTTCCGCATCTGGGAGAGTGCTATCCACTTCCCAACGAGATACGGCTTGCCTGGAAACCGAGAGTTTCTCCGCCAGGTCTTCCTGTGAAAGTCCATGTTCCTTTCTCAAAGTTGTAAGTTTTTCTCCAAAAGTCATGTACTTCACCTCCACGTATGTAAACTTCATTCTGTATTGTTAGCCTCTATTTGTCCACCACTTCGTGTTTACATTGCCGCAACTTAATGTAACATGTGAGCTACCTATAGCAACCTTTTGCCTTTATGTTATGATGAACAACGTAGATATTCTTTGCGGAAAACCAGGAGGAAAAACTTGAAACTACCATCTCTAAGAATAGGAGATTTAGAAGCAAGAGTGCCCATAATTCAGGGCGGTATGGGTGTTGGAATATCCATGTCGGGTCTGGCTTCTGCTGTGGCTAATGCTGGCGGTATCGGAGTCATATCCGGTCTGCATCTTTCTCTTAGCGATCCTAAATGGGGTCCAAACATTAGAAAGGGCAACATTGAAGCGCTCAGGGAAGAAATAAGAAAAGCAAGGAGGCTTTCGCCCCAGGGCATCATTGGCGTGAACATACTCGTGGCAGCAACGGAGTATGAGGCTCTGGTAAAAACTGCGGTGGAGGAAGGTGCGGACCTCATTATTTCCGGTGCTGGGCTTCCACTAAACTTGCCAGAGTTTGTGAAAGGCACCCACACCAAAGCTGTGCCCATTGTTTCCTCGGTTCGTGGAGCAACAACCATTTGTAAGTCGTGGACTCAAAAGCACAACTACGTACCTGACGCCATCATTGTGGAAGGTCCAAAAGCAGGAGGGCACCTGGGGTTCAAGCCGGAAGAGCTTGAGCATATGGACAATTACAAGCTCGAAGATATTGTTCCTCAGGTCATTGAAGCAGTGAAACCTTTTGAAGAACAGTATGGCAAGAAAATACCTGTGATCGCCGCTGGAGGTATTTTTGATGGGAAGGACATCGCAAGGTTCATAAAGCTGGGCGCCAGTGGGGTGCAGATGGCGACGCGGTTTGTGGCAACCTACGAATGCGATGCGTCAATGGAGTTTAAGCAGGCTTACATAAATGCGAAAAAAGAAGATGTGGTAATCATAAAGAGCCCAGTGGGTATGCCAGGCAGGGCCATAAGAAATCAATTTCTTATTGACGTTGAGAACAATGCAAGAAAACCTGACCTGTGCAGGTACAACTGCCTAAAGACATGTGATCCGAAGACAGCACCTTACTGTATTTCTCAGGCTTTGATAAACGCGCAGAAGGGGAATCTAGATGAAGGTTTTGCTTTCTGCGGTGAAAACGTCTACAAAGTGGACAAAATTGTGCACGTGGATGAACTCATAAGCGAACTGGTCAGAGAAGCAGAAGAAAACCTGTAGTAGTAATAAATGAGGAGGGCCACGCTTTCTACGGTGCGGCCCTCCTTTGTGTTGGCTTGCTAAGAAAGTCTATTTTACAAGCTTCGCTCTTGTTTCTTGCTACGTAGGTAATTTATTAGTGCATCAACTTGCTCGTTATTCAGCTTATCCAATGGGACGTTGTATTTCTTTTCTACCATTGTTCTAAGCTGTTCTTCGTTTAAGCCAACTTCTTTTGCAAGGGTTAGCACAAAGGAAATCCTTTTGGGGTTGGCTGTGAGAAGTGCGTTAGATCCAGTTTGATGTTCTGGCACTGTGCTTTCTGCATCATCATCTTCAGAGGTTGCTGCCATATTGAATAGCGACAAAAGAGCATACCTTCTCAAGTAAGATATAGTACTACCAATCGTTTGTACGGATACTTCATCGGTTATCTCGTAAATAGGTTTTCTCTCTTCATCAACGCCTACCTGAACACGTGCTCTTTGAGGATTAGCCGTCACAGGTCCAAACTCTAGCCAGCATCCATTGGTGTGAAACAGGTACGTAACAATAGAGATTTCTTGCGAGCTGTTGGATAAAACTTCTTGCGCCATTACCAAACCATTTCTTGTGAGTAAGGGGCGGAGTAGATCGACAATTTGGTCAAGTGGTGCGTATTTAGATTTGAAATATGGGTTCTCGCTGGTCGCAATTGGATTTTTGACTTCATGCTGCACAGCGAGTAACGCTTTAATAAGCTCGCTTATACCTTCAGTATTCCCATTTACTTTCATCTTATGTACCTCCTCAGTTGTTTATCGTCTTTTCTTGATTTTCTCTGCGCATATGTACGACACATATGACTTACCTCCTTACTGTGAAAACTCAGTGCAAGAAAGCTTCAAGGTTTGCAAACAGAAATTGTAGGCTTATTTAGGCTGGCGTACGCTAAATTTTCCGGTATGTCAATTTTATAAACGAATTCTTGAAGGATTTATTTCTCTTACATAGAGGATAAATATCGCTCAAGTTCTTTCTTTGCACTCGAGTTATATTATAACAAAGAATACCCTGAAAACAAACATAAAAGCGGCATAAATTACCTATGCTTTAGCAGAACCATTAGCTCATTTTTCTTGAATAAATTCTGACTCAATATTCACGGTTATTGCAGTTTTATATAGCGAGTTGATAATCGCGCCATATGAGATGTTTTTTGGCATGGAAAGAGTTCTTTTGCCTTGAATCTATAGTAATTGGCCATGTGGTTTGGTTCACAGCCTTTTCATTGTAGCGCTTTGACTTGGGTTTGTCCTTTGCTGGAATGCTCAAAGTTTTTGTTTCATCAGCAGTGCCACACACTCGACGTGTGTTGTTTGTGGAAACATGTCTATGGCCTGGATGTGGTTTAGGAAATAGCCAAAGGACTGAAACCTGCTGATGTCCCGAGCAAGGGTTGATGGGTCACAGCTGATGTAGACAATACGTTCTGGCTGGAGCCTTGCTACAGCGTTCAATGCTTCCTGAGTCATGCCGTTTCTTGGTGGATCAACTACTACTTTGTTTATCTTCTCTTGTAGGGAAGCAGCCGCTTCTTCAACGGGTTTGGCTAAAAACTGCACGTTGTCCACGTTGTTTAATGCAGCATTTTCACATGCCTGCTGTACAGCTTCTTCTACACCCTCCGCTGCTATGACAGACTTAACTTCCGGAGCATACAGTAAAGTAAAAGCGCCCACGCCTGAATAGCCTTCAAACACCACATCTTCTGGCTTGGGCTCAAGGTACTCCATCGCAACCGTGAACAGTTTTTCTGCTTGCTTGGGGTTTATTTGGAAGAAGGACATGGGCGTTATGTTGTAAATGTTGCCCATGAGCTGTTCTTGCACATATGGGTTACCGTAGTACCAGCTTAAACCTTTTCCAATGACCGTCTTGTTCTGCGCAGTGTTCTGGTGAAAAACCAAACTACTTACGCCCAGTTCAAGAATTTCCTGAGCTAAGGTTTCAAAGTTTTTGGGAAAATGACTAAAGGTTACCAGAACTTGCCTTTCACCAGAGAGAAGAGACGCTCTGACTTGTAAATGCCTCAGCGTGCCACCGCTAGTGAAATAGCTCCTTAGTCCATGTTGTCTCATAACGCTCAATACACCTTGTGCTGTTTCCCAAAGTGGCTCTTGGAGTATGGGGCAAGTGGTCAAGGCGAACCATTTGTCATTTTTACTAAAGTAACCCACATCCAAGATGTTTCTTTCTTCACCGAACATGAAATGAGCTTTTGCTCTGTAGCCATAGAGCGTGTCTGAAGGGACAACTTGCACGTTGTCCACCTCTTGCTTAGCTAGTTTCCAAACGTTTTGGCTCACAAAACTACTTTTCCACTGAAGTTGTTGCTGGTAAGAAATGTGTTGAAGCTGGCACCCGCCGCACTGAGAGAAATGTGGACACAAGGGTTCTATCCTGTAAGGGCTCGCCTGAACCAGTTCCACCAGCTCAGCTTCCGCGTAGTTTTTCCGTTGAGACGTAACCACTGCTTTTACCACGTCTCCTGGTGCCACAATGCCCTTCACAAAATACACAAGGCCAGATGACTTAGCAACACCAAAACCTTCCACAGTGAGGTCTGTAATTTCTAAGACTTCCATTGTTTGTCTTCTGCTTCTCTATATTTGTTAAGGTACGGGTTCGCCAGTGGCTTGCTCTAAAAGATAAAACCACTCCTGTCGGTCAAGGATTATGTCCTTGGCCTCCACTGCTGATTTTACCCGATCATATTTACTACTGCCTGCTATGACCACAATGTTCGCTGGATGGCTTAGCAGCCATGAGTACGCAATATGCTCAGCTGTGACGCCGTGATTATGAGCAACTTGTTCCAGCGCGTTCTTTAACTTAACCATGTTGGGTTCACCACTGGTGAACAGTTTTCCTCCGCCCAGGGGTGACCAAGCCATTGGGGTTATGTCGTTTTCCATCATGTATGGAATTTGCCAATCCCAAAAAGGTTGTGGATGTGCAAGAGAGATTTCTATCTGGTTCACAAATAATGGTTGTTTCACGTATTTTGTGAGTAGTGAGTGATGATAAGGCATGAAGTTGGATACGCCAAAAGAAAGCACCTTTCCTTCCTTGTAAAGCTCGTCAAAGGCATGGCCCACTTCCAAAGGGTCCATGTATGGGTCAGGTCTGTGTATGAGCAGCAGGTCAATGTGATCCCTGCCTAATTCAAGTAAAGATTGGTCTACCGAGGCAATGATGTGTTCAGCTGAAGTATCGTAGTGCTTCACATAAACTTCTGGATGCTTGTCCGAGAGCAAAACAATACCAGCTTTTGTAACTACCTTTATGCGTTTAGACAATGTTGGGTCAGCTTGCAACACTTCACCGAACATCTTTGTGGCTTCATAGTCTCCGTAAATGTCCGCTAAATCCACAGTATCCACGCCCAGGTCCAAAAGTTTGTTCATGGTTCTAGCAAGTTCTTTTGGTGTTCTATTCCAAGTTTTAATTCTCCAGAGGCCCCAAACAGTTCTTGGCAGAGTTATTTTTTCTTCCATGGATTAATTAAAGCACAATTTACACTTGATAGGCTGATACAATGTTAAAATGAGAAACCAATAGGGGTTGAAATGCGTCCTCGTTAAGGAGGTGAAACAAGGATGAGAAAGTTGACAAGAAAGATCATTCCGGTGTTGCTGTGCCTCAGCTTGTTTGTTGTTATGGCACCTTTGGCAACATCGGCAGCAGGCACACTCGCAATCAAGTTGGATGTAATGCAACTTCCCACTGGTGGGGTAGAATTGATGGTTTACGTGGTAAACCCTGGTTCGTCAGTAACTATGCAGTTCAGTAGCGGTTACTACTACGATGTAGAGATTACTGGCAGTAACTTCCATTACAAGGATTCTCAAGGCAAGAGCTACACTCAAGCAATAATGAAGAAAACATTCCCCACTGGGAACACGCTGATTAGTTTCATCACTTTACCTAACATCCCTGCAGGCAGCTACACTTACAAGGTTTGGTTAGTGGGCCAAAACGTTACCACTTCAGGTTCATTTGTGCTCGGCTCTGTACCTGAAATCACTGACATTAGTAATTCCTGGGCAAAAGACAACATTACCACTGTGGTAGAGAAGAAATTCCTGACGGTACTTGACAACAAGTTCAGACCTACAGAGCCCATCACTCGTGGTGAATTCATGTATGCACTGGCTTTAGCCACCGGTATTAAGCCCGTGACGTTAGCGGACTTGGATGGGAAGAATCCCTTTAAGGATGTGGATCCCAAGAGTGCTGTAGCTCCTTACTACTGGGCATTCTACAAAGCCAATATTGTAAAGGGTTATCCTGATGGAACACTGCGTCCAGCTGGCTTCCTGACCAGAGGCGAGGCTGCAAAGTTGATCGCCTTGACGCTACCATCAGAACCTGGTCAAAACTTTATACCCAAGGCTCCTTTCACTGATCTGTTCGGACACTGGTCAAAGATCTATGTAGCTTACCTTTATGAAAAGGGCATAGTAAAGGGCATGACAGAAACCACATTCGGACCAGACCTGACGCTAACCCGTGACCAAGTGGCTGCTTTCTTAACGCGCGTCATGGTGAAGTGAAAGTAGAGAAAGAGCGTTCAAGTCAATCACGATAAATGGCATGAATTAAGCAAAAGGGCTTACCCACTGCGGGTAAGCCCTTTTTACACGGACACCTCCGTTATTTCTTTCTACCTCACTTCTTCTGGTGTTTCTTTATGAACTCCTCTACTTCATCTTTGCCTTCTTCGTAAAACTTTTTCTCATCAGGCTCTAACTCGAAAAGCAGGCGGAGAAACTCTCCTGCGTGAACTCTTTCCTCGTTGGCAATGTCCACTAACACATCTTTGGCAAGATCGTTGTCGATGCTTTCAGCAAGTTGCATGTAAAGTTGAGTAGCTTCATACTCAGCGGCTACCATGAACCTAATGGCTCTCACCAATTCCTCGTGTGTGAGCTTACGGTCGTACTTGTTTCCACTAAATGGACTTGAAAAATCTGGCATGATTTGTCCCCTCCTTTACACCCTTTTTATATCTTAGCAGCCATCAGGGCTTTTGCTATCAGAGAACCCACATAGGCATTGTTCTTTACCAGGGCAATGTTGGTTTCCAAAGTTTCTCCTTTGGAGTTCTTGGCTAAGTAATCCAGCAAAAATGGGGTAACGTCTTTGCCCTTAATGTTGTTTGCTTTTGCTTGCTGTAAAGCTGCCTCAATGAGCTGCTCTACTTTTTCTTTTTCCAGAGCCATGTCCTCAGGAGGTGGATTGCCCACCAAAATGGCTTTATCGACCTCCAATGCATCGCGGTCACGTATGATCTGAGCCAACTCCCCCGGAGTGTTGACGCTGTGTTCCAGTTTCAGTCCGCTGTGGCCATAATAGAAAGCAGGGAATTCATGGGTTTTGTAGCCCACAACCAAAACGCCTTTGGTTTCCAAGTACTCCAGCGTGGCTGGTAAATCCAATATGGCTTTTGCGCCTGCACATACCACTGTTATGGGGATGGAGCCCAATGCCTCCAAGTCAGTACTTACATCAAAGCTCTCTCGTGCATCGCGGTGCACACCACCTATGCCACCAGTGGCAAAAACTTGAATGCCGGCTTTGTACGCTGCAAACATGGTGGCAGAAACAGTGGTGCCACCGTAAAGCTTCTTGGCTGCCGCTACTGACAAATCTTTCAGGCTGATTTTGTGAAGATCTTTTGCTTGACTCAAGTATGTTATTTCTTCTTCACTTAAGCCCACCTTTATGTCGCCATTTATGACCCCAATGGTAGCTGGCACGGCTCCAGCTTCTTTTACGACTTGTTCAACCTCTAACGCCGTATGCAAATTTGCAGGGTAGGGCATACCGTGGGTTATTATGGTGGATTCCAATGCAACTACGGGTTTAAGTGTTTCAATGGCTTCTTTTACATGTGGTGCAATTTGCAACATGTCTTCATACCTCCTCTTTGAGCACTACAATTATAGTATGGTCCTAATTTACGGAGATGTGTTATTGGATGTGTTAATTTTCGAGGAATCTCCCAAAGTTTATGCATCGGATGCTCAAGCTAAAGCTTTGGTGGTCCCGGGCGGTTCGGCCTTCAACACAGCTCGTCATGTTGCGCGCTGTGGCACCAATGTGGGCATTTTAGGGTGTGTGGGCAGCGACGGAGGCTATGGTTTTTTCATGGATGCTGGGCAGCGCTACGGTATTAATATGCTCCTCACACAAAAGGAAGGGTTCACGGGTACACTGCTGGTGCGTCACGAGCATGGAGAAAGGAACATGTGGAGTTCTCCAAACGTGGCTCGCAGTTACATAGCTGTTCCTGATGTGAACATTAATTGGCTACACATTAGCGCATACGCGTTGTTCCACGAAGAAAGCGCAAAGGTGGTTCAGGAGCTGACTGTGAAAGCAAAGAGCAGTGGAGCTATTCTTTCCGTGGATGCTGCTTCGTATGAGCCACTTAAGCAGCACTTAGATAGTTTTCTACAGGCTACTCGCGGCTTCGATTTTCTCTTTGCTAACGAGCATGAGATGGAGGTCTTAGCAAAAACTGACTACCATTACAAGCACGTGGTGGTGAAGCAAGGTAGCAGAGGATCCACTGTGGATGGTATACATGTGGAAGCGCCTCGGGTGGAGGTGGTGAGTACCTTGGGAGCAGGAGACTGCTTTAACGGCGTCTTCATAGCTGAGGTCTCAAAGGGTGCAGCTTTGGTAGAAGCTTGCCGAAAGGCTTCAGCGGAAGCAAGCAGGTGGGTTGCTACCGATTTTGAAAGGAGGTATTTCTAAAAGGATCATGGATGCTGATGAGTTCTTACTAAACAAGATAAAAGCGTACCAGCCGGTTTTTTGGCGTAACCCGAACAAAGAAGAAGCAGCAAAAGCTTTGAAGCATATACCATTGGGGCTAATGGACATTCAAGATGCAGAAAAACGGTTGCACCGATTTGCACCAGCCATAAAGGAGCTTTTTCCAGAAACAAATAACGGTATCATAGAAAGTTCTCACGTGGAACTCAGACACGCAGAAGAGTTGCATGGAAAGACTTTGGAAGATTTTTCGGGTCCCGTCTACGCAAAATTGGACAATTACCTTCCCATATCGGGATCTGTTAAAGCCCGTGGTGGCATCTATGAGGTGCTTTGGTTCGCGGAACAAGTTGCTCTACAGGAAGGCATCATAACCCTGGATAGTGATTACCGTGCTTTGCTGACTACGGAAGCGCGCAAAGTTTTTAGTGGTTACTCACTGGTAGTGGGCTCCACTGGGAACTTGGGGCTCAGCATTGGAATCATGGGTCGTGCCTTTGGTTTCAATGTGGAAGTACACATGTCCAAGGAGGCTGCAGCTTGGAAAAAAGAAAAACTGCGCAGCTTAGGAGCCCATGTGGTTGAACATGAAGGCGATTATTCTTCGGCAGTAGCTGAAGCTCGGCAAATAGCCAGTAGTAATCCCAAAGCACACTTTGTTGATGACGAAGAGTCGGTCATATTGTTCCTGGGCTATGCGGTGGCGGGTTTAAGATTGGCACCACAGATTCGACCTCTCTTAGATGAAACGGGTAAGAACCTAAAGGTATATATCCCATGTGGCGTGGGTGGTGCTCCTGGTGGTATTGCTTTCGGGTTAAAAGCCACATTGGGTGACAGGGTGGAAGTTTATTTTGCAGAACCCACACATAGCCCGCGCATGCTACTTGCTTTGGCCACTGGCAAGCTGAGTGACATCAGCGTGGGTGACGTGGGGTTGGATGGAGTAACCGTGGCTGACGGTTTGGCTGTTGGTCGAGCATCAAAGCTGACTACTCCTTGGATGATTCATCTCATAGATGGAGCGTTCACAGTCCCTGATGAGTTTATGCTTGACATGGTGCGTTGGCTTTGGGAAAGAGAAGGTATAAAAACAGAGCCTTCGGCCAATGCTGGGCTGTATGGTTTGGCAGGGGATGGTATCCACATGGTCTGGCTCACCGGCGGCAGCATGGTACCAGAAGACGTCTTTGAAGACTATTTGTCAAAAAGTCAGCCAATTTGATTATGACTTAGCCGCCTAACGCAAAAGGAAGTATTAGTAGTACGTCGCCATCTCGTAGCTGTTCTGTTTCTTTTAGTATGGTGCTATTACGTACCACAAAGCCAATCTCGGAAGGTGGTATGTCCAAAGTCTTTATAAGATCCGCTACGGTGGCTCCAGTAGGAAGCTCTACTTCGCCTGAGTGGACACCGTAGCGGCTAAAGTAATCATTTACGTGAACTGTAATTCTCATACTCGTATTGAAGTCTTTGGATGTACATTTGGAGCAGTCTGTTCATGCGCTCTTCGTCCATTTTGCCCCAGCGTGTTGGTGTTTCAAAAGCTCTCTTCGGAAACTTTTCGTTCTGCAGTGAGTAACCCAGTTTTTGCTTTATGCGTATCCTGGTAAAGAAGGTTTCTTCAGCCATTTTGTCCAGATCGGCATCTGTGAAGGGTATGCCAATGGCGTTTAAGGCCTTAAGTACTGTTTCTCTGTCATACACCTTCCTTGCAAACAAGCAGATGACCAATGACGTGAGCATACACCTTTCTTTCTCTTCCTTTATGATATAGTCTACAATCTCTTCATCGTTCAGCTCTTTAGCACTTTGGTCGTACTGATAACCAGCATTGCACAGATGTGAGTGCCGAGCTCCAACGGTTTGGCCGAGCGCGAAAGCGTATCCAGTGTGGTATCCTGCCATTTCATTACCGCCATAAACTAGTGCAAAATCTTTACCTCCGTAAACTTCTGTGGCTTTAGCTAAGCCGAGCCCCAGCACGTTGTAAAAGTCATTCTTTCTCTCAGCTAAGTAGTGTACTGCTTTCTTGTAACCATCCGTATTTCCGAATTCTAAAGGTACCATGGTTTGATCAACGCTGATTAGCCCTCTTTCCAGGGCCTCTGTCGCCCAAGCTAACACCACACCCGTGCTCATGGCATCCAACCCAGTTTCTTCCACTTCGTCGATGAGCTCCAGAACTTCACTAGCTGAGCTTGTGCCCAACAAACTGCCCAATGCATATATGAGTTCGTGGTCGTAGGATACCGCCAATGATTCGTATTCATAACCTTTATCAAACAGCCTTCTGAATTGTCCTACATGAATACAGCCAATGGGACAGCCCACACAGGATACTTTTCTAACCAGCGTCTGTTCCGCGAAGGTTTCGCCCGAGATGTCATCAGCATGCTCGAATGTGGACTGCTGTAGGTTTTTGGTAGGCAGGGAGTTAATTGCGTTTAGCACCTTAATGTTTATGGGAGTTCCAATCTCGTGGTACTTCGCCATGAGGTCTGTTTCCACTACCTTTTTATACAGCCAGCGGAAGGTGGTGTAGTAGTCTTTAAAGTTACGTACAGGAATGTCTGTTTCACCTGTTATGGCTATGGCTTTTAACTGTTTGCTTCCGAATACGGCTCCCAGTCCTAACCTTCCAAAGTGCCTGTAAGTGTCTACGTTGACTCCAGCGAAACTAACCAGGTTTTCACCCGATACACCGATACGCATGATGCTGCGTTTACCTGGTATGCCTTCACGCTCTCTAATAATCCTTCCTACTTCATCAACACCCAGGCCCCAAAGACCACGGGCATCTTTGAATTCCACGGAATGGTCAGAAATGCTTAAGTAAGTAGGCCTTTTTGCTCTTCCGGTTATCACAATGGCATCGTAGCCGGCGTTTCTGATGGCCATGGCGGACCGACCACCAGCATGGCTTTCACCGTATTCGCCTGTGAGCGGTGAAATGAACGTGGCAACGGTCTTAGTAGCCACTGGGAAAATTGTTGATAAAGGACCTATGGCAAAGACGATGGGCTGCTCTTCATGGAGGGGAGGCAGCTCTGGATGCATGTTTTCCTCAAGTAGTTTTGCTGCAACTCCGGTCCCACCTAACAGATGAAATAGATCTTTTCGTTCTTCAACAGAGACTTTTTCTTTGGTTAAGTCCACATACAAGACTCTTATGTGATCAGCTCCGAGCATGTTCTTACGCCTCCTCCATAGCTAAGCATTCATGTGGACAAAGCTGCACACATGCTCCACATTGTTTGCAAATGATAGGTTTTTTAGCTTGCTTGTCCATGGCAATGGCTCCCACAATGCACGCTGGCACGCATTTCTCGCAGCCAATACATTTCTTCGCATCAAATAAGACGCCTCCTCCGGGTCGTGGCGTCAGAGCCCGTGTTGGGCACGCCTCTGCGCACGCTGGTTCTGAACAACCCACGCAGATGACAGCTGCGAACTGACTCTGAAGACCCCCCTTTGTCTTGACCCTGATGGCGCTCTTTGTTAGCGTGTGGCTATGGAAGTTCAATGATGCGCAACCTATCATGCATTCAAAGCATCCAATGCATTTGTTCATGTTTTTCACCTTTAGTATTTTGGGCACTACGATTACCTCCCAAGCGTTATTTGTTTCACGATTACATGATAACCTGCTTCTATGCGTTTTGTTGTTTAAACGTTTATGAAACGAGCTTGTGTTTTGTGTTTGAAGTTGTGTGAATGGGCTTACTACACCGTCAAGTGAAGGAGCTCCATTTTAGCCCATAACGGCGCCCGGTTCTTATTCTGTTTTGTGCTAAACTCATGGTTGGTCAACCATGGGAATGAAAGAGCTGCTTTTCTTGTTCTTTTGTTATTTCTTGGGTTCAGCGAACACGGCTCTTTTTGTAACTTGGGCTGTAAAGGGTATGGACATAAGACATTTCGGTGACGGGAATGCTGGTTCAACTAATGTGTTTCGCCATGTTAGCAAGCCCTTGGGAATACTTGTTTTCTTTGCAGATTTCCTAAAAGGTATGATCCCTTTCTATGTGGGTTCCATATTGGCGTTACCTGCTTATGTGCTGGCGGTGGGTGGCTCACTTGTCGTTGTAGGTCATGATTTTCCATTGTTCTTTGGTTTTAGAGGAGGAACTGGCATTGCATCAGTTTTCGGTGGTGTGTTTGGCGCTGCTCCCATGATTGGGATTCAGTTATTCGCATTCATCATCATGATTTTCTCCGCTTGCTACATATTCCAAGCTCACTTCTTTGGTTTCTCGTATCTCGAAGAAGGTGAGGCCGCTGGTTTTCTGTTTCTCATCTACCTTGTGCTGAGTAACGGCGATTCCATGCTAAAGATGTACTTTTTCCTTTCTCTTCTGGTAATTGTGTTCAGGCAAAAAGAAAAAGTTGTTGAGATATTTAGCAGCAGGCTACAAAGAGAGAAGCGGTAGTTGAATGCATTAACATCTCTTTCAAATGTGAAACAAAAAGTTACTCTTTTCTCTAGCTACTCTTTTTGCTCGTATAAAAGTAGTCTAAAAACTCAGCGGGCGACAAGATTTTAATTTCGTGGAACTCTTTTAAGGGCAATATGTGTTTTTTATCACCCGAGACTAAGTAATCAACCTTTCCAGCTACTGCGCATTCTAATATGTGGTTATCAGTTTTTTTGGCATCAATGATTGATATTGTTATCTCTGGTTCAACCATAATTGCGTATTCGTTTATGCTCTCTATTACCTGGTCAACCATGTGTTTATCCCAGCCGCAGCGGTTAAGGAGCGTACGCTCTAACTCTTCCTCAATGAAAGGAGAAATATAAACCTCAATTGACTCTTTCCACATTAGATCCAAAACTTTCCTAGGGATTCCGCCGAAGTGAAGAGCGGAAACAAAAACGTTTGTATCAAGAACTACTTTCGGTTTTTGTTGTCTATTCCCTTTCGGCATCTATTATTTCTTCAATCTGATCTTCGGTTATTCCTTTTTCTAAGGCTTTCTGTTCAGCGTAACGATAAATCTGCGCCCATTTTTCTTCAGCTATGTATCTTCTTATCGCTTCTCTTATCAGCTCACTTCTTGTTCTACTTTCTTGTTTCGCTAGATCGTCTATCATTTTTCTCATTTCAGGTGGTACGGAGAAAGTCAGCACCTCTGTTTTCCTAGTGCCACTTCTTTGTGTTCTATCAGGAGAAAGCATCTTAACTAGTATTCTATTGCTTTTTCTTCTTCCTACCGTTTGATTCACTTTGTTTCACCTCCCTTGGTGAAGTAATACAATGTATTACAATACGTTACCTATTAACATTATAGGACAAAAAATAGTGATGTCAACTACTTTTACAAAGAACGGATAATCGTAACCACTAAACGGCTGACCTAAGGTACTTGAATGAAGGAAAACATTGTGCCACTGAAAATGTAGTAAGTGGCTTGGTCTAGAAACACCTTGCTGGAGACAAAACACAACCTCTCCAACAACGTCCAAAATTTAGCTTACGCTTTTGCAAAGCGTGAAGTGTAATGAATTTCACTTTTAGAGTCATTGGGGGTCTCACTCTGGCAACGTTAACAAGTACATGACATAACATAACTATTTACTGTGTTAGCAACACTTTGCACTTAGGTGGCGTATAATACTAATTATCTAAACCTGGAAAGCGCATTAGCACACCAGTTAGGAAGCTGCTGCGCGCCAATTATTCAACGGTTGGACAGTAAACAGTGTTTGGAAGCAGAATTACGGGGGTTTCGCTACATCTAAAGGGATGAAAGGCGTACATTGCTTTTTCTCATAACGATGCGCCCCAGGACAAGGGGTGATAGAGAAATGAACGGGAAATTGCATGGTAAAGTAGTAGTCATTACCGGAGCAGGTTCCGGCATAGGTAGGGCGGCTGCCCTATTGTTTGCCAAAGAGGGAGCTAAGGTTGTAGTAGTTGATTACGTAGAGCAGGCGGCTCAAGAAACAGCAAACCTTATTCAAAATGCAGGTGGCAACGCCATCGTTGTTACTGCGGACGTCTCACGCTGGGATGATGTGTGCCGGGCTGTTGATACGGCTGTACAGCACTTTGGTCGACTTGACGTCATGGTGAACAATGCAGGTGTTTTTGATGAATTCAGACTTTGTTTGGACACCGATGATAGCCTGTGGGATCGTATTATCAATATCAACCTTAAAGGTGTGTTCTACGGCTGTAAGCGTGCCATTCAGCAATTTCTTGCTCAAGGTGGAGGAGGAGTAATCGTTAACACAGCCTCAGTAGCGGGTCTGGGTGCCATGGCTGGTGGCACTGCCTACACTGCCTCAAAGCACGGTGTTATCGGACTAACCAAACAAATCGCTTGCGAATATGCCAGCCAAGGCATTCGCGTAAACGCGGTGTGCCCAGGAGGCATAGTTACCAGTATGACAAAAGATCTCATATCCGACCCTAAGACGGATCAGTTGATAAAACAAACCACGCCGCTTGGACGTTGGGGTGAACCAGAAGAAATCGCAGAAGCCATGCTTTTCCTAGCCAGCGATGCGTCCAGGTACGTGACCGGGGAAGCCATGCGTGTGGATGGAGGCTGGCGAGCAAAATAGCACGACTAATTCTTACCGTTTCTATGAACTTGTGCTTAGCGCATGCATGAAGCTAAGTTATAACTCTGTTGAAGCTAAACCATAATCATGGTTTGATTGTGGTTGTCTTTTAGAAATTCAAGATTGTGTTTTGCGTCCTGCTTTCATGCTGTTTAGTGCAAAATGAGTCCCTTGGGTGGCATCACAGACAAAACCTCAGCCTCACACTTAGTTATTGGTCAAGCCAAAGTTCGATTAGAATATAAGCGGGAAAGGAGGTTGTGCTGTGGAAAGTAACAAGAGTGGTTGGTACATTCTCTTGATCGTTTTACTTGCTGGAGTGTTGCTTTCGACTTTAAGCTACTTGTCGTCATCATCTTGGAGATGGAAAACTCCACCTGAAGGTTCTAAGCAAGAATACACGTACGACCAAACTAGCCCTGCCTACAATCAGCCAGAAGAGTCGGAGTCAAAGCCACCTTGGGTAATTAAGCAACCTACACCTCCATTTGCTCCAGTTAAGAGTTGTTATGGAGTTGGGGAAACTGTGGAGGCTGATGGATTGTCATTCACACTACGGGATGCCTCGGTTTCGCAGTACAATGAGAAGGATTTGGTAGTACTTGACTTCTTTATCGAGGACATATCAAATGAACATGAGCATATCTCTTGGGCGAGCTTTGATGCTTTTGTTGATGATTGGGCAGTTGATGCAGAAATATTTAGCTCGGTGCCTGGCCTGTCTATAGACCAATTGTTAAGTGCGGATCTAACTCCTGGTAAACGTACACAGGGAAAAGTAGCTTATAAGCTCAATAAAGGATGGAAAGTGTTGGAACTTCAGTACCTGTTTTATTCTGATGGTCAAAAAAAGATTGTTTTTTGCGTCACTCCTGACGATGTTAAGTAAGCTTTACTGGTTTTCTTTAGCAAGAGGTGGTGCGGGATTCAACTGGCAGTTGTTTGCTGAGCTCTTCTAAATGCAAGCGTCATTCCAAGAATTATCAAAACTTCTCCTGCAAAGAACAAATACCAGTTGTAATGGGCGGGAACAAACTTGGAAATGATTTGCTGGAAGTTTGGGTCCTTAGCCAGAGCCCATATACTGATGGGCAAACCTTCACTCAAAAGAAAAGCAATGTAGTCCTTTATGAATGAATACAATATGACCAGTGCCCCACCTATCATGAGCACCCAGTCAACAGACTTTATCTTGACACTTTTGCCTTTCTGTTGTAGAAGCAGCGTAATGCATCCAAATACGATCATGGTCAAAGAACAGATAACAGGCGCGAGTACGGGACTGACCCAAGGTACCGGAATGAAAAACAGCACATCCCAAGTCAGAATTGATGTGGGCCAGTCTAAAAATACCTTCAAGAAAACGTAGTAGAAGATGTCCCAAAACCCGAACATGTAAAGGAAGTAAGCAAAACATTGAAGAGCATTCTCGCCTGTAGCCATGCTAACGCTAACAAGCATGACAATGGTTGCTAACTCCCTTGTTGATTCAACTACAAGAATTCTTGGCGATGCGGGTTTCAAAGGAAGTGTTAGCCCTTCTGGGTAGTAAAGTTGCCTTAAATAGACTACTACGGCAGCTTCCAGTAATCCCATGGCTATGCCAAAAATCGCCAACGCGACCAGAGTTTTACTCTCTTTAGTAATTGACTTTTTCATAAAAATAACCAAACATGTAAGCTGCTCTTTTGAGTAATATTACCAGCTAAGCAATAACTTCTTGTTGAAGTAGTATTCTACCTGGAATAATCGTGATGGCTGAACAAAATCAGACTATTGTGACGCACCCAGAAACAATGAGCAAAAAACACGGGAAAGGATCATTAACATACTCACCTTTTGAAATCTAGTCTACCAGATATCAATTAAACGTAACAGCAAACTATGCACCTGTAATTTTCGTACTGAATCTGTGATATTGGTAAGTTGCACGCCAGTAGTTACATGTCTTCTATCTGTATATTTATTTTTTGGCAAAGCCGTAAATCCCTTCATAAGTTATAAGCAAGTTCACGTCTATGAAAGTCCCACCGAAATTAAGTTCCTGAATAATGATGGAGGTGGTTGGTTCTTTACCAATAGTCCATTGCTAGCAAGAAAAATGTTCTCGCACCCACAAAAAAAATATAGTAATTTGAATGTTGGCACGTCTCTTTTGAGCAGCTTCCCCGTGAATCCTACTCTAAGGGGCCATCGGAGGAGCTGGTGCTCATCAGAGGACTGGCTGCTTACTATATGTGGAAAAGGAGTGATGTATGTTAAGCCTACGTAGCCTATTTTTCTTCCACTATGTTTCCTTCTGTTGTAATTACATACGTTCTATCGCAAAAATCGTTTAGGTTTGTTAGGTGGCTTATGATTATTAAGGTTTTGTCATCAAATTCAGACTTAATAAGCTTTAGGACCAAATCTGCATAATCCTTATCTACAAAAGCAAGGGGTTCATCTAAAATGTAAACGTCTCCATTGCGGTTAATGCCGCGTAAGAGCTGTATGAGCTTTTTTTCTCCACCGGATAGTTTGCTCCCCGGATTTTTCGTAGGAATATCGCAGTTATCTTTTAAAATTGTTTTTACGTCAATACTGCTGCAGCGCTTTTTGGCGCTACTTCCGAAAAGGGTCACGTTTTCCTCGAATGTACCGCGGAATATATAAGGCTCTTGCGGAACAAGGATGATCTTGTTGCGGAGAGATTCCTTCGTAAATGTTTTGTAGTCGATGCCATTGATAAAAATGTTGCCACTGCTTGGAGTAATAATCCGCGTGAGAAGATTACAAAATGTCGATTTTCCACTACCGTTTGGTCCGACAATTCCTATTTTTTCTCTTCTACGTATGATTAAGTTGACATTGTTAAGCACCATCCTGCTATCGTAGGAAAAAGAAACGTCTTTAAATTGAATGCTTTCTATAGGCTCTGACAAAACAACTTTCCCTTCCTGTTCCTGCGGGATTGAAAGCAGTTCCTTTATTCTGTTAACAGAAAGCATGCTTACTTTGAGCTCTTTTGGAAACTGGGTGTAAAATTCCATTGCTTCCCACAGGTTTGAAAAGTAAATGACAAACGCAAAAAGACTACCGACGGTAAACGTGCCTTTGAAAACGTAGTAACCGCCAAGGATGTATACGATAAGATTCGCTACGTTCATAATGCCTGTAAAAAGAATAAGGTCGTAGAGAATGTCTAAAGTGGCGTAACTGAGGTTCAGCCCAAGGTATTTACTTAGAAGATTGGAAAGTCTTCGCGCGAAAATGTTTTCTGCGTTATTTGCTTTGATGTGGTAGGCTCCTGATACGCTCTCTTCGGTAAAGCTGTTAACCTCTTCTTCTGTCTTAAGCACATTGGATTTTACTGCCTTCATTTTTGGTAAGATTGTCCGCGCTATAACCAAGAATAATGGAAAAAGGACCAATAATGCCGCAGAAAGGACAGCATTCAACTTGATCATGATCACTGCGATAGCACCGACATAAAAAATGTTTATGAAGAATAACACTGGGTCATGAACGATCAAGTCATTTATGTTTTGTAAATCTGCCGATTGCCGTTCAAGAAAGTATCCTGTCTCTTCCTTCCTCACGGAGAGGTAATCAGCATCTAAGATGCGCTGTAGCATGTCTTGCCGAAGGTCTGCGCTGATAAAAGTTTCAGTACGCTTTTCAAAGTAGTAGCGCAGGAAAAGAACTACAAGAAAAACAACTAAGCCAAGGATGTTCAACTTTGCATAGAAAACAAATTCCTTAAAGTTTGTGCCCTTTTCAATAGTATCTACCAGCAACTTAATAAGAATAGGCAGTGCTACAGCGACAAGCTTGTGAAATGCCGTAGAAAGTATACATAAAACTATATACATGCGGTGTTTACTATAGTAAGGCTTAAAAAAATCGAAGATAAACTTGAAATCTGCAAGAATACCTGCCATGTTTAATTATCTGCCTCTCAGTGTCCTAGCTAAGAATTATAAATAGTATAGCCGCATGGACGTGCTACTAATGTTTTTTCTGTAGTAATGAAAAATACGCTGTTAATCATGCTTAGAGTTTCATGTTTAGCTGTAATCGGTAGCTTTTGTTCCCTTAAGCTGCGCTCTTAATTTATGAAACATGTACCGGTGGACACACTATAGAATTGTATATGCAGTGTATTTTACAGGAGGCGAGAACTATGCCCAGTAACACTGTTCGGGTTGGCATTATTGGCTGTGGAGGCATTGCGTTTGCCAAACACTTGCCCTATTTATCGCAAATAGATGGTGTGGAAATTGCGGGGTTTTACAACCCAACCGAGGAAAAAGCAAGAAAAGCAAAAGAGCAGTACGGCTCAAAGGATGCGAAAATCTACCACAGTTGGCAGGATATACTGGAAGATCCAAGCATTGACGTAGTTCACGTGCTTACACCTAACAAATTCCATGCAGAGATGACCATTGCCGCATTGAAATCTGGTAAGCATGTCATGTGTGAGAAGCCCATGGCAACCAACGCGCAGGATGCTCAGAAGATGGTGGAGGCGGCGAAGAAAAGTGGTAAGAAGTTCACCGTTGCATTTCAGAATCGGTTTAAGCCAGAGAATATGATGCTCAAGCAATTGGTTGAGCGGGGCGATTTAGGATGGATCTACTTTGCCAAAGCAAGGGCTTTAAGGCGCAGAGGTGTGCCTACGTGGGGCAGTTTCCTGAACAAGGATATGCAGGGTGGGGGAGCTTTAATAGATATCGGCAGTCATGCTTTGGACTTGACTTTGTGGTTCATGAACAATTACCAAGTGAAAAGCGTTGTGGGAACTACCTATAACGTGCTTTCAAAGGAGGAAAATGCGGCAAACCCGTGGGGACCTTGGGACCCAAGCAAGTTCCAGGTCGAAGAGTCTGCTTTTGGCTTTATTACCATGGCAGACGGTGCCACTGTGGTAGTGGAATCCAGCTGGGCTCTAAACACGGTGGATGAAGGGGAGGCACAAACGGTGCTATGCGGAAGTAAGGCTGGGGCCGACAACATATGCGGACTCCGGATAAACGGTGAGGATATGGGCAGTCTCTATTTAAATGATGTGGAGACACAACTTCACGGAGCTGCTTACTACGAGCCGCACGTAGTAGACCCGGGAAAACTGGAAATGGAGTCCTGGATAGAAGCTGTAAGGGAAGATAAAGAACCACTAGTAAAACCAGAGCAGGCTTTGGTGGTAACGCAGATCATTGATGCTATTTACCAGTCTGCGGCTACAGGCAAGCCTGTTTTGTTCTAAATACGTCCGTCGCAAAAAAGAGAGGGCCTGCCCCCGTGACCCACTGTGAGAGGTGCGCGAGGGCAGGTGAGAAGGGCCGGTTCTTATTCCCAACGTGGGAGGTGTGATAGCCCAGTTGTCATGGGAGCAAGAAAACTCCCATTTTCTCTGCGTCAACCCATTGGGCTTGCAGAGAACTGCTTCTTAGGTTCCCTTTGTAGGATGTAATGCCAAGCTGTTTGGCATAAGCTGGATCAACCATGAATCGACCATCCTTAAGCGAAAACTTGGAGTAATCCACCAATGCACCATTAAGCGAGGCGATTTTGGCCTTGTTTGATATGAAAAGCACTTTGGCATTGGGTTTTTGCTGGGCCACTTTCAAATAAAGTTCTGCCATGCCTTGGGTCAGACGGGGCCCTGCTCTAAATACCCAGTCGTCATTAAAGGAAACAAGTTTGCCTTGCTGGACTGCTTTTAAATCACTCCAGGGTTTTCCTTTAAAAGAAGCTGCTTCCCCGCTCATGGATTTTTCCGGATAGAGAATGTAATCAGGGTTAAGTTTGAGCAGTGTTTCCTCGCCCAACGTGGGCCATGGTTGGGTGTAGCTGCCTGTAACTGATACTAAGCCTACCTGATTGAGAACGTCATTTATGAAGGTGTCTTTGCCCACGCTCATGGGCGGATCATGCCACAAAAGCAGCAGCACCCTAGGATGCTGGCCACCCAGTGACTTTAGCGCTACAGGCATGAGTCTAATTTGTTCTTCAAGTTTCTTGGCTTGGGCTTCCTTCTGGAAAATGAGCCCCATGCGATGAATTAGCGATGACACTTCACTCACTGACTGTGGATCAGCAATGAATACGTTCCAGTACTTCTCCATGATGTCGTAGGTCTCTTTCCTAAAGCTAATGGTGCCAATGATTAGATCAGGCTTCTTGGTCAGCAGCAGTTCAATGTTGGGTTGGGTGTAGTCGCCCATCACAGGTACATTCTTCACTTCTGGTGGGTAATCATCCACGGGGGTGCGACCAATTAAACTGCCTTGAGCTCCAATAGCATACAGGATTTCCGTAACATTGGGAGCCAAAGAAATAACACGCTTGGGCACACTGGTGAATGTTAAAGTCTTACCCACATCATCTGTTACTTTCACCGCTGCGGAAGCAGGTAATACAAGCATAGTAGCCATTAGCAGCAGTGCAACAACACGCGAAAACCGAGTCCTCATGAGATCACCTCCTTTGTCCTCGCAAAAGAGGCTCGGAAGTAACAGATCAGGCAGGTCTCCCGGCTTCCGGATCAACGCTCGGTCCTTGCCTTCCCAGCAGCCTTTTATTGGTGCCAGTGGCATTCGTACCTTGGACTTCGCTCCCCGGTCACGGTTGCGGGACAGCGCCGGATTCTCACCGGACTTCCCTTTTGGCCCATGCCTCAAAAAAGGCATAGTCACCTGACCCGGTACTTAGCTCCATTATAGAACATAAAATGCAACTGTTCAACAATAAATCATGGGTAAGCTATATTTCATATCCGTTTGCTCTTTCGAAATTCCAACAGTTCGTGCTAGTGCACTCTTTTTTAAGCAGTAGGCGTCTAAGCGCTTGCGCAAGCCATATGTTTTCTGTGCAGAGTTGTAAATAGTTTCGCAAAAAGCGCTCATGGATTATGATATTAACGAGCTACGGACTAGGGAGCACTTGGGTGGTTAGAAGAAGCATATACAGTTACCTCGAAAAGGAGGGGCATGAACACGAAAAGCGACAGTAAACAAGTTGTGAGAACACTGGGTCAACGATTGACCATAATGGCAATTTTGGGCCTTGTAGTCATAACAGTTTTGTTCGGTATCAATCAAATTGTCCAAAAAGCTGCCAATGTGCCTCCTGGTAATGGCCAAGGTACAGGTTCAGGAGCCATTGCCCAAGATGTTTCTGTCTGGACTCAAACCAGTAAATACGACTTCGACCGCGGCCTAATTTATCAAGTGGATACTTCGGCAAGCCCCGGAGATGTTGTGCTCGCTATAAAAATGCAGACCATACTGGACCACTTTAACGACCAGCGCTACATCAACTCCGAGGAAAGTCAGAACATAAGCGTAGAGGATGGTCAAGTGGAGCTTTTACCTTTGAGATCTGAGGGTGTTTTGGTGTCCAAGAATTTATTGCCTCAGCACGTAGTACGTGTGGAGTCCTTTAACTATGAAGCATCTATACCTTGGCGAGCCAGTGTAAAAGTACAGTTTTCCAAAGACTGTGTAAACTGGTACAGCTCTGCAGGAATTCTAGACGGTTGGGACAAACTGTCTGAAGGTTCTCACGACATTGATTTATCCAACCTAAATTGGGTTGGCGTGTCAGAGTTTTACTACAGAATGGCGTTTGACGGTGGTGGGCTGCTGGGTTTTATGAGGCCCGCAGTAAAAGAAGTAGAACTTACGTACGCTGCCTACCACACTTCAGGCAGCATTGCCTCAATGGTCTTTGACAGCGGAGTAGAGAATGCACAGTGGGATTCTATTTGCTGGGATGCCACGCTATCGATGAATGCCACTATTACTTTTGAAGTGAGAGCGTCAGATACGTTTTTTACACGAGACAGCGCTACTCCAGGCTGGACTTCAGTAGAAGCTGAAGCTGTCTCAAATAACTCATACCGTGCGTCAGTTGATCTGCCTTCTGGTAGGTACAAACAATGGCGTGCTACGTTAAGCACCTCTGATACTTCCACCACACCCGTACTCCATGAAGTCAAGGTTTATTACTACTAACTGAAACAGTTAGGCTGATTTTCCGCCAAGATTTTTATTTACCCGCCCACTTTCACAGTAAAGCCGCTGTTTTCAAACAAGGCTTTTATGTGTTCAACGTGGTCTGCATCAGGCGATTCATGGGTGGGCATTCTGTAGGGTTTCCCCAGACGCACATACTTTTCTCCAACGTCGTGGAAGGGTAGCAGATCCACACGCCTGACGCTACCTATGTCATTTTTCAAGAAGGAAATCAAACCTTCAATATTTCGAGGAGTATCAGTAATACCAGGTATGAGTGGTATTCTGATAATTACATCACTTGCCCTTCCACTGCCTGCAAGAGCCTTTAAGTTTTCCTTTATGAGTTCATTTGGCACACCAGTAAAATACGCATGCTGCTGTGAATCTGCCAATTTCTGGTCATACAAGAAAACGTCTATTAAAGGTGCTAATTGAGAAAAAATGTCCTTGGGCACAAAACCAGAGGTTTCCACGGCTGTGTGAATGCCTAGTTCCTTGCATGCCTTTAGAGCATGCTGCAAGAAATGAGCTTGCATGAAGGGTTCACCACCGGTGAAGGTCACTCCTCCACCTGATTGATCGTAGTACAGCCGGTCTTTTTCCAGCTCCTGCATAAGCTCTTTTACGCTCAACGTGAAACCCACCATTTGCCAAGCAGTGGTTGGGCAGTAGTGTGCACACACGCCACAACGTGTGCACTGTGTTCTGTCAATCACTACGCCGCCTTGGGTAAGCTCTAAAGCATCCTGTGGGCATACTTCTTGGCAGGTACCGCATCTCATGCACCTGAACTCAAAATGCATCAGCTCAGGAATAGGGCTTATGCCTTCAGGGTTTTGACACCACCAGCAGCTTAGTGGGCAGCCTTTTAGAAACACCAGCGTTCTTATGCCAGGTCCGTCGTGCACAGCGAAGCGCTGCACATCAAAGACTGTGCCCTGAGCGTTCCAATCTACTACAGATTCCTTCTGGGGCAAAGTTCTTACACCGTCTCGTGCTCTGTTCGAGCTATGATTTCCTCTTGCAGACCCTTGGGCAGGTTTACAAAGTAATCACTGTAGCCGGCAACGCGTACCATGAGATCTTGGAAGTCTGCTGGTCTTTTCTGAGCTTCGCGGAGCAGCTCTGCGCTAACTACGTTGAACTGCACGTGGTGTCCGCCCATGTTGAAGAAGCTTCTTATCAGTTGTCCCAGCTTCTTAAGGGTTTCTGGGTCTTCCACGATGTCCGGTGTGAGTTTCTGGTTAAGCAGTGCTCCACCCGTTTTGTCCCAGTCGCACTTGCTCACCGACCTAAACACAGCAGCTATGCCTTTTCTGTCACTACCTTGCACTGGCGATACACCTTCAGATACGGGCATGCCAGCTTTCCTTCCATCAGGGCTTGCTCCCATAACTCTACCAAAATACACGTGCACCGTGGTGGGCAACCAATAAGCTCTGCGAGATGCTCTTCTTACAGGTGTGGGTGGGTAGCTCTCAATGAGCTCCACTGTTTTATCCACCAAGGCCTTAGCTATGTTGTCGGCAAAATCGTTGTCTTCGCCAAACTTGGGCGTCCGCGTAAGTATGACCTGCCGCATCATTTCATAGGGCCCTTCGAAGTTGCTGCTTAGTGCTTTTAGGAGCTCTTCCATGCTGAATGTGTGGTTTTCAAACACGTGGTATTTTATTGAGCTCAGACTCAAAGTTACAGTGCCCAAACCAACAAGTTGTACATACTGCGTGTTGTAACGAGCCCCGCCACTGTTGTAATCCTTTGCACGCTTTACGCAATCTTCAATCCACAGCGACATGAATGGTACAGGCAGCTCAGTGGCGTAAAGTTGCTCGATAATATCGTTGCCCTTCATCTTTATGTCCATGAAGTACTTTATTTGCTTTAAGTAGGCGTCCCAAAGTTCTTCATAAGTTTGGAAGGTGGTAGGATCTCCTGTCTCCAAACCTATTTTCTTGCCCGTTATTGGGTCCACACCATTGTTAAGGGTGATTTCCAGTATCTTTGGCAGGTTAAAATACCCTGTCAGTATGTAAGATTCTTTGCCAAAGGAACCTGTCTCCACGCAGCCGCTTACCCCTGCAGTCCTTGCATCTTCCAAGGTTTTCCCTTGCCTAAGCATTTTCACAATGATGCCATCAGCGTTGAACAGGGGTGGTTCACCAAAACCCGGGCCAATAACCTCTAGCGCTTTCCTGAGCAGCCTATCAGGTGTTTTATTGCTTATAAGAACTGCCGTGTTTGGCTGCAGTGTGCGCATTTCATCAAGTACTTCCAGCAGCAGATAAGAAACATCGCTGGTGCCGTCCGAGCCGTCCACCTTTAAGCCACCAATGTTTATTTTTGTAAAGTCGTTGTAGGTAAAACTTTCTTCAGCCGTGACGCCCACCTTAGGTACTGCTGGTTGGTTGTTGAACTTCACCCAAAAAGCTTCAAGTAGTTCCTTTGCTTTTTCCTGAGTTAACGTTCCTTCACTAATTTCTTTCTCATAAAAGGGCCTTAAGTGCTGATCCAGCCGCCCCGGGTTGAAAGAATCCCACGGATTGGTTTCATAAGTTATGCCCACGTGTATGAACCAGTAATGCTGAAGTGCCTCCCAGAAGGTTTCTGGCGCATGAGCAGGTACTTTGCGGCAAATGGAAGCCATATGTAAAAGCTCTGCTTTCCTATCCACATTCGTTTCTTCTTGTGCTAGTTGTTCCAATTTCTCTGCATAACGCTGAGCATAGATAAGCAGCGCATCAGCTGCAATGTCCATGGCTTTAAGCTCTTCCAGTTTTTCTTCATATGCGGAATCGCTCTTGTCAAGCTGTGCCATGCGCCGTTTTATTTCTTCCTTAATATCCAGAATGCCCTTTTGGAAGATACGCTCGCCACCAGCAGTGTGACCCGGTGCGCGCTGTTCCATAAACTCTGTCCAAATACCCGCTTCGTAGCACTGTAGCCACTCCTCGGGCATGCGTTGAAACAGTTTTTCCCTTATGGTTTTACCTTGCCAAAAAGGCAGTATGGTGCTTTCATAAAGCTGTTTGTCTTCAGCAGTGTTGTGGTAGGGCATATTTTCTCGGGTATCTAGTATGTCCAAATCTTCCAGTGAATGAGCACATATCTCTGGGTAAGTGGGCACCTCTTTGGGGCCTGTTCCTCTTAAGCCTACAATGAGTTGACCCTCTTCCACGGGTAAACTGCAGTGCTCCAGCAAGTACTTAAATGCCATGGCTCGCTGCACTGGTATGCTCAGGTTGTCTGCCATTCCGCTCTGGTAAAACTCTGTGACTAACCGTGCTCGCTCCGTGGAAATCTTTACTTGGGCATTTACACTTTCTTCTCTGAGCCGAGCTATGCGCTCATTTATGGGCCTAACAGCTTCTCTGCGCTTCTGGATTTCCTGTTCTATGGTCAATGTGGTCTTGTCGGCATTCACGTTTATCACTTCCTTAGTCGCGTTTATTCACCACGGAAATCGACAATAACTTCTATTAACATTATATATGTATTAAATGCAGGCACATGCACTCATGTAAACTAGGAACAATGGTGCAGTGTAAGGGTCTAACGGTTTTAGCCTTATCATTGATTTGGTAGCCTGAAAAATGCTCTAAGTCATCGATTGACATATAAAGTAATTCAATAACATATAATATAAAGAGACTTACATGCTGCGTTTGGTCAATCTGATCGGGCAATGCATAGATGGTAACCTTTTTTAAATATAATCTATGGATAGTAGAGTCTTTTTGTAGGAACAGGGGTGTGGGTTTTTGTGTATAAAGTTTGCTGGGATCCTGAGTCAAAGGGCGTTCTTCTAACTCTTACTGATATTGAAAATTCCATGGACGGCACGGTTAGGCCAGTGTTCTATGAAGAACTTGATCTTCTTGGTTTAGACCGATACTGGCAGTATCCTCATGCTGATGGACCCTTACTTTGGGCAAAGGGACGGCATTATTTCTATGATGGCCAGGAAGTTGCTACCGTTGAAGGCGGTGGATACTTTGTTAAGCCGAACGTAGTAGTAAAACTCGAAGATCTTTCTTTGGAACCAGTTGACGTGAACCTGATGGTAGAAAAGAATAAGACGTTCATTAATGGACTTACTGAAAAAGCCATGCGTTTTGTTGAGCAGAAGTACAAACGGTTCAGACCCAGGGTTGACGTAGCAGCAGTTTCTTTCTCCGGAGGAAAAGACTCCATGGTCCTTCTCGACTTAGTGCAAAGGACGCTAAATCCAGACCAGTATGTTGTAGTGTTTAACGATACTTGGATGGAATTGAGTGATACCTACAAAGTAGTGGAAGAAGCAAAAAAGAGATGGCCTCAATTGAACTTTTACACGGCAAAAAGCGAAAAAGATGCTGAAACTACTTGGCGAGAAATGGGGCCCCCGAGCAGGCTGATAAGATGGTGCTGTACTGTCCATAAATCTGCTCCTACGTTGTTGATGTTAAGGACGCTGGCAGGTAAGCCTTCAGTCAGAGCTTTAATAGTCGATGGCGTTAGACGAGAGGAGAGCCAAAGACGTTCTGTTTATAGTGATGTAGCAATCGGATACAAACATGACACACAGACGAATATTCGTCCAATAATTGATTGGAGCAGTACAGAAATATATCTATATACGTTTGCCAGACGATTACCACTCAATCGAGCATACAGATATGGTCTGGCTAGAGTTGGTTGTTCTGTTTGTCCTTTTGCATCAGGGTGGTCCGAATATGTTATACAGAACGTGTATGGCGGTGAAGTTGAAACTCTGCTAGATGCCCTTTTTGAATATGCCTCTATGTTTACGAAAGAGAAAGACGACTTAACGGAATTTGTTAGCTCTGGTAAGTGGAAAAGTAGAGCTAGCGGAAGTAGCTTGGGATTTGGTAAAGAATTACCAACAAAAAGCTTTAATGGATGTTCGTTGATGTTCGCAATCAGGAATCCCAACGAAAACTGGATCGAGTGGGTAAAAGCAGTGGGTAATGTTGTAATGGAAGGTGATATTCAAGGTCAGCTTAACGTTAGAGATCCTTCAAATCCAAGTTCGCCGCAGAAAATTCTTGATTTCCAGCTTAAGAAAGATAGTGACGTTGAAGTAATTACGGTAAATGGATTGAGTAGTGATGATAAAGAAACTATTAAAAGGCTTGGATGGGTGGCTACAAAAGTCAGTTATTGCACTCATTGCCAAGCGTGTCAAGTTGAATGTCCGACCGGAGCACTCCACATAACAACCACAAAGGTAACTATCGACCAAGATAGGTGCATTCACTGCGCAGAGTGTCTGTGGTTCGGCGGCAAAGTGTGTTTAGGTGCTAAGTCTTTGAAAATGAAGGAAGGGGCTAAGGTGATGAGCAATAGCAGAATTTACCTTACTGACTATTCTGGGTTTGGTATCAGACAGGAATGGTTGAGAAAGTTGGTTGAAGTTGGCGAAAATTGGTCTCTTCAAAGTAGTGGTTTAGGTAACAAACAGTTCTCTGGATTGAGATCATGGTTAAAACATGCAGAAATAGATATTTCTGGGAAAGGCATGTTGAGTATTGACTTGCTACGCGAATTTGGTTCCGACAGCGATTTTACTTGGGCAGTAATTTGGACTAATTTAGCTAGGAACTCACAAATAGTTAGATGGTATATCAGTCAGGTAAAGTGGGGAAGCGTTGTTTCAAAGGACGACTGTGTAAAAATGACAGCGGAATATTTCCCAAATCATACAGAAAGAACTAGAAGGAACGCTGTAACGGCCATTTTTGAACTCTTTACAAAGAGTCCGATAGGGTCTAGATTGGGGATAGGCATTCCTTCAATGAACAGCAGGCAACAAAGGGTGGAAAAACGGGGCTGGGTCAAACCTTTAGGAGATGTGATCCTGTACTCGTTGTACCGTTTTGCTGAAACTAACAATAGATATGAGTTTACGCTTAACGAACTGTATAACTCTGAGAGCTATGAAAGTCCGTATGCACTTTTTGGTTTAGCACAGACAAAACTAATGAGTATTCTACGTGGCATAAGTTCGACCAGACCTGATCTTGTACGCGTAGAGTTTGTAAGAGATCTGGATAATGTCTATTTGAACAGAAATTATTCGCCGAAGGAAGTCTTGGAGAATGTACGATTGGAATAGCTTCAAGAACTGGGCTAGACATGAACATTTCGGTTTAAGACCTGAATGGCTCGAGATGTACAAGCAGAGCTTATCGAATAATAATTACGTATGGACAATAGGTAATAGACAGGTACAAAGTATTCTTGAGTGGGTTAAGACTATTGGTTTGGCAACGAGAGACGGTACTCTATCGAACTTGGGAAAGTGGTTTATTAAAGGGGAAATTTCTATTGAGAGTGAGCTTTTCTGGGAGATCGTCTGGGTGAACGTTGTCTTCAGTTTGCCTACAGCTAGATGGTATGCGCATAATGTTGATGGCAGAATGAGCTGGAAGGATATAAACACTTTAATCATGGCTATGGTGCCTCGTTTGAGTGCGAGGACTTTAGAAAATGCACTGTATGGGTTGAAAGACACTTTGATAAGAACGCCCATAGGTTACGATTTAAAACAGGGAGCTTTTCATAAAAAAGATGGAGAAATGTTTGTCGTAAGGAATGGGATAATCCCATCACCTAAAGTTGCTCTTTATGCGATCATTAAATTGTTTGCTGAGGAGCGACGTGATGAAATGGGCTTGGACGAAGAATTGACATGGCCCTGGGTAATCTTTAATGTTCCCAAGGACGAGATTCTTCGATTGATTGTTTCCACACAAGAGGGGGCAGTAAGTTTCCAAAGCAATATTGTTAGGTTAATGGCGAAAGGGGAGGCTTTGGGCAAATGGTTGGATGGAAGTATGCTGATTACATAGGCGTTGAACAGGGGTTTGTGGACGTCTATTCAGAAGAGGTTGACAAGGACTCTGAACGTTGGAAACAATTCATACCTCACGAGAACATGAAAGAGCTACTTCAGAAGTTAATGAAGGCTCTCGAAAGAGGAAACAAAGATGACGAAAAACCCATATGGTTGACCGGGGCTTACGGTACTGGAAAAACTTTCGCATCCTTTGTAGTCAAACATTTGCTTGAGGACGATATTGCAGAGGTTGAGAAATATTTTAGGAATAGTATGAACATTGGAATTATAGGCGACTTATGGGAAAAGTTTAAAGCCATACGTTCAAAGAAACCCATGAAACCCATATTAGTCGTTTATAAATCAGGGTCTGGGCACGTAGACAACCCAAGACGATTTCTTATGGAGATTCAGAAAGGCGTGACTGATGAGCTCAGACGTAAAGGTTACTACAAGTTCTCAAGTACGATGGTTGACGACATTATAGAGAAATTCGATTCCGGAGTTGTTAGTTTGGAAAAGTTATTTGCAAAGTACAGAACCGAGTTCTTTGCGTTTGACAAGCCAGAAGAAGTTTTGGAATCTCTCAGGAACAGTGTGCAAAATCATGGCGATCTGGATGTGGCTGAAACGTTGGTGGAGATACTCTCAAAAGAGGGAGTCTATGTTAATGATGACCCAGATTCCCTGAAAAAATGGCTCCAAGACGTTATAGAGAGAAACAATTTGGGAGCGATTGTATTTATCTGGGACGAATTCACGGAATACTTGAACAAAAGTAAAAGTTTCGACACTGTCCAAGAGGTAGCTCAATACAGCGCGGAAATCCCATTCTATTTATTTTTGGTTACTCACAGAGCACCAACTCAATTCACGTCTATTGATGAAAGTCAAAGAGCAAAAATAAGGGATAGGTTTCACGTAGTACGTTTAGAGATGAAAGAGATTACAGCATTCAGCCTGATGGCAAGGGCTATAGAGATAAAGCCAGCCACAGCCGATGAGTGGAAAGACCAGTCAAGAAGATTGTGGCTTCAGGTGGAAAGTGTTGCAGATGCCATGGAGAGTGCAGGTCTTCCAGATGTTGAACAAAAAGAAATGGAAAAACTTGTACCCATGCATCCCTATACAGCATACCTTCTTGCTCATATTTCGAATCTCTACGTGTCCAGTCAGAGAAGTCTGTTCATGTATCTGAAAAGCAAAGAAAACGGTGGCTTCGCGGATTTCATCGAAAAGTACCCAGAAAATGGATGGTATTGGATAACGAGTGACAGACTTTGGGACTACTTCTTTGATAGTCAAACTCAACCCATGATAGACAATGATGGCGCTATGCAGGTAATAAGTTACGCGAGAAACGCTATGCAATCTGAGTCACTTTCCGAGGACGAAGTAAAGGTGGTCAAGGCGGTTTGTTTACTCTTGGCTTTAAACTATTTGGAAAGTGGAGCTGGATCACGGTGGCACAAACCTTTGCTCAGCAACCTAAGGTTAATGTTTACTGGTACACCGATTGACAAGGTGTTGGATAATTTAGTGGAAAAACTCGAAAGCAAGCAAGTCCTTCATGTTAACGAACTAAGCGGAGACAAAGAATTTATTTTGCCAGGCAGACATATACCAAATGAATTAAGAAATGAAGCAGAAAACTTTGTAAATAGTAACCATACTTTTGATAGAGTGCTTACAAGTGCCGGAGATGAAGTTTACAACGTTGGCTACATGAAGAAATTCGAAAGAAAGGTTGTCACGCTTAACGGAGCTGATCTGATCAGATTCGCTGTAAAAGTGCAGCCTTTTCAAAGCTCGAAATCTACGTTAAGCCCAATAGAGAGTCTGTTGAAACCGTACCAAATAGGTGTCATTATTGTGCTTGCTTTTAGTGATGCAGATCGCGAAAAGGCTTTAGAAAAAGCGAAAGAAATCGCTACGAAAAGAACCGCAGTTGTGGTCAGCCTAGTTCCATTGGGAGAAGAGAAATGGAAAGAATGGAAAAAGTACGCGATAGATTGGTACTGCTATGAAGAAATGAAAGAAACATCTCAAGCGAATTACGCAAGGACGAAGACTGAGGAAATAATGGATAGTTGGTTTGATAGGATCGCTTCGGGCGACTTTATGGTGTTCATACCTGAAAAAGAGCCTCATTCTGTACGTGGCATAGAAAAGGTTAAGCAGGAACTCATAAACTTTAGAACTGAATTGTTTCCTGCGGGACCTGAAAAGATAGACACGACCTCAACGCTGTATAAACCCTCCTACGGCAAAAGTGTCGCCTCTTTTGTGCTTGAACCTCCGACCAGGATTCCAAGCCCCTACAAGGAGCTAATTCAAAAACTGGAACGTGATCACGTATGGTCAGTTGACCTTAGTACGGTTCAATCTAACCATCCTTTGAAGAGAATGCAAGACTTAGTGGATAGAATCATGGAAGAAAGAAACTTTGATGTCCCACTTATTGAAATCTGGGAAAGACTCCAGGAACCACCATTTGGTCTAATGCCTTCGCCTATTGGTTTGTTCTTGTTCGCGTGTGTAATGAAGGAATATGCACAAGGTTACTACGTTTACGATGGCAAAACAACTCAAGAGCTAAATGCTAATAGAATGGCTGATCTGCTAACAAAGGTAGTTAAGCATGATAGAGGATGCGAAGACCTTGTCATAAAGCGTTTGACAAAGAATGCGCAGGACTTTTGCAAGTTGATGCGTGAGACATTTAGCCTTACTGAAGCAGAAAGCACAACTCCAGAGGAAGTACGAAAGAGCTTGAAAGTGAAGATTAGCGAGATGCACTATCCTTTATGGATTCTCGAGTTCGATCCAGAATTGGTTGGTTACGGGAGCGGCACGTTCTGCTCTTTGATTTCAAGCTTGCAAGCATTTATCTTTTCTGATGAAGTTCCAAATGATGATCAACTCAAGGTCATAACTGAACTTCTTGGAGGAATGACCGGACAATATTTGGCTAAGAACTTTACGAAGGATCGCATGAGCCGCTGCTTTGCCCAATTTCTAACTATGGAAGATGAAAACATCGCTTCACACATGCAGAAGCTGAATCTCGATCCAAATGGCGTAAGAGATGTCTTGGGATATTTACTCAAGGAGGATGCGTCTCGGTGGAACCAGGAAGAGGTTCTCAACAGGCTTCCGTTATTGAAAACTGCTCTTTTGAGCATGGAGGCCTTAAGTGCTGTGTGCGTTTCACGAATTAACGATTTAGCTGAAATGGATAGTACTTTTGAAAGCAGATTCCCAAACAGGTTGTCATTCGAAGTTTACCAAATAGCATGTGATTCTGAGGGCGCAAAGGAACTGTCTAAGGCTTTTGGGGTTTTGCAAGAAGTATTGCGATTACCAGAGAGATTGAATAAGGGTGATGCTCTCAAAATAACTGAATCAGACATTGAGTTGGTGATTCAGAATGCGTCTGATTTAAGCACTTACTTGGATAATCCCTGTATGGTGATAAAGGTGTTGGCGTCAACGTGGGAACACCAAGAACTTGATGAATGGGGCGAAAAAGAAGTTTTTGAGAAGATGCTTAAGATGATAGATAAAACCACACTTAAGGATCTTGGAGAAGAGAAAGTTCGTGAGCTAATAGGGAAGGCTGTTGGAGATTTAGCAAGAAATAGACTGATTCGTGAAATTCAAGAAAAATGGCGCTCTTTAACTGGAACGCTGACAGTAGAGAACTGGGAAGAAAGACATAAAATGCCCATTCAGTGGGTTCTAGACGACGATACACTTAAAGGTTGTATTAAGGATATAAGGGCATTACATAATCTCCCTGAGAGCAAGTTAGTTGATATTCTGGATATTTTGAAAGACAGAGCAGCGGACCTAAGCAAACTTTCTGATGAGAGTTATCTTCTTCCTAAATTCGTGGCTACAATAATGCCTGCCTATGCCGAAGTGCTTGATGACCTGAACAGCATGAGTCAGTTAAGGGACCATATTTACGGAAGGATGGAGAAGAAGAAACCAGTGGAATGGTCTGATTCTGTTTCAACGATACAGAAGTTTGCTAGAGAGTGGCTCCAAAGGAGATACAGGGAGGCTGTAGCACGAAACGTGCGACAAATGCTCATGCAAATGCACGGAGAAGAGCTTAAAAGCCTAATCGCAAATGAGGTTGAAAACAATACTGAGCTTGGCCTTGCACTATATGAGTGCCTGAGACGGAGAGAAGGCGGTTAAAGTGACTGAATGCCAATTCGACTCCGTGTCTGAACTTCTCGACTTCCTGGCAGTCGATTTAGAGAATCCTCTGGATAGTAGGTACGCACGGTTCGCGACTCGCTTTATTTTGGTAGATACTCCTGAGGAATATAATGTTTTGTTGAACTGGTTAAGAAATCATTGCGACAAAGTATTGAATTTGGCCGATTTCTGTTCTGGGGACGATGTATTTCCCATGCTGTCAGGGGTACTTGCCACTTTGGATGTTATGGAGAAAGATGCAACTGCCTGCATTGTAGGCGTCAGCGAGTTCATGAGGTTGGTTCCAGAAAAAGTGAAGAGCTTTTTTTCAAAGTTATTTGAGCGAGAAACTGCCAAGAATAGGCGAATCTACCTACCACTGTTCAGAGGGCGCGAACTTCTGTCACAGCTTTTGGAAGGATACGATAGGGTAAGTTATAAAGAAACACCTGATGTACTGAGTGTAAAGGTGTTTAGCAATCAGCTGAAAGATATCGAATTGACTGTTGCCCCTTTTGCCCAGCGTAAAGTCCAAAGTGGCGTTAAACTCTTGAATGGTGTTCGTGAGTTGTTCACACTATGGTCTAACCAAAGTAATGTGCAAAGAAGTACGCGCTTCTGGTTGAAGACAGAATTCGCAGGGATTGTTAAGGAGGGTGCATCTTCACATTACACTGTTCAGGTTTACAAGTCAGCATGGGACTTTCTTACTGACAAACTCAAACTTGTTGCTGAGAAAAACTTAGGGACTGAAGAACAATGGACCTGGCTAGCAGAAAACGTCGAGGAAGATGATGACTTTGACAGGCTCGCCAGTCGCCTACTTAATAGAAAGAAGTACAGTTCTGAAGTAATTAATCACTTTTGGAAAGATTCTGTCAAAAACGGCAACGGACCAAAAAGATGGCTCTCTTGGTTGTGGGCAAAACTCAGTGAACCGCAAGGAAGCTATCTAAGAATGACTTTGGACATGAGCAATGACATAAACCAATTTGAGGAAAGTGTAGCTCTGGCCATATTCGACGCGAACGAACTTACTTTTGATCTGATCAAAGAAAGGAAAAAATTGTTACTAGACCTTGGTTCTCCAAATCTACCTAAGTTGTTTTGGGAAAAATACAACAAATTAGAAAAGCCAGAATCAAAATTGGCGGTGCTAACAGATTTCACTGACAAAGAAAAATGCGAGGCGGTAAGAAACGTCGGTGATTTACTTAAGATAAAGCCGTCAGGTGAGAGTTGGATAAGAATACTCGAAATTACTTACCCCACCCTGTTTAATTACTTAACTGGTTTTCTGTTAGACGACGAATTTGCTAACAAGTATTTCAACTTCTACAGGAAGAGCAGAATCATGGATTGCGTTTCTGAAGAACATGCTCATTTACTGGAGGAGTGGAATCAAGAAAAACTCTGGCTCTACGACACTCGCCACTCTGTTTTGGAGAAAGTTAATAAACAGAGCGAGGAAATCATTTGGATAGATGCGTTGGGCTTGGAATGGCTCGGAGTCATTGCAGGATCTATTGATCCTAACGAATACACCGTAGAGTGCAAAATAGTCCGTGCGGAACTCCCTACTGTGACCATGAGGAATAACGAGTGGAAAGATGAGAATGAGTTTGTCCGTTACGATCTCGATGAAAACGCACATGACACTCAATATAAGTTTCCAGATAACTTTGTAAAGGCACTGGACATAATCGAAGACAAGGTGAACAAAAAACTAAGAGAAGAATTACATAATTCTCAGGTGTTGATTTTAACTTCAGATCATGGTTTGAGTAGATTTGCTGCGATCAGCAACGACAAAGTTCCAACCCCAGATGGTTATGAAGCCAGAAGAGGTGGTCGCTATGCATCTCTTTCTAATACTGCCGAAAAAATAAAAACAACTAGTTTAGAACGCTATCCAGATGTGATTAAGACCGAAGGCGAACTTATACAGGTTAGGTACAGAAATTTTATAGGGAGTCCTGTTCATGGTGGTGAAATACATGGAGGCGCCAGCCCCGAAGAGGTTTTGGTACCAGTAATAAGAATAGCAAGGGAAGCATTAAGCATCAAATTGACTGTTGAAACGCCAGAAGTAGAACTTGATATAAAGGGTCGTGGCCTGCTGGTTATTAGATCTTCACATTCGTTGAGTGCGCCTGTGCTTCAGATAACGAACATGTCCTTGGAAGGGCATTACGAAGGAGAGAATAAGTGGTCATTTCTCTTAGAGGGATTACGTGACGGCGAATACAGCGGTTCTTTGTATGATAACGGAAGAAATTTAGGCGAAGTGAAATTCAAAGTAAAGAAACGTGGCGCCATAGAACGCAGTGATGATTTTGATTTCTAAGATGACTGATTGGAGGATAAAGTGAGCACAGTCAATGATGTTCAAAGTAAAGTGAGAAGTGTTTTTCCTGATGCAGTAATTTACAAGAATCCAGAGTACCATAATTTCTTTTCAAGCAAAAGCATTCCCTCTTTTCTGAGGGATTGGATTATCATGCGGTTCGCAGATGAAGAAGGCAACATAGACATTGACAAGGTAGCTAATTTCATAAAATCTTCTCTTCCCGGAGCGAAAGATTGGGAGTCTTTAAAATCAAAAATGGTTAATGATGGACAGCAGGTAAGATTCCTGGGAAAAATTCGGATCGAGGTCGACGTGAAGATGGGGAAGACACTTTTTCAACTACCAGAGTTCGGTTACCCCAAGAAGAAGTATGAGGCCTTGGTTGATGATTATGTGATGGCAGAACACAAAGAAGATCTTCTTTCGGACAGTGAAACGTGGGGCTTGTTAACGTGTGAATATCGACCTTATGGAATTGATGACAGAAGTGGTGCGATTTGGCTTGTTGACTTTAAACCTTTCAGACCTTACAAAGTCAGTATAAGCTACTACCAAGAAGCAAGGCGTGAGTTCACTCTAGATGAATGGATTGATGTCTTGCTGATGGCGATCGACTACAATCCAGAGGCGTTTGCTAATGAAAAACAGAAACTTACTCTGCTAAGTAGATTGCTTCCTTTTCTGGAAAGGCGCGTCAACCTAGTCGAACTCGCCCCAAAGGGTACTGGGAAATCGTACATGATGTCTCAACTATCGAAATACGGGTGGCTTGTAAGTGGAGGTAGTATATCCAGGGCAAAGCTTTTCTATGACATGAGCAGGAGAATACCTGGACTTGTTAGCCGTTATGACTTTGTTGTGTTTGATGAGATCCAAACTATAGAGTTTCCTGATCCTGATGAAATGGCGGGCGCTTTGAAAGGGTACCTTGAAATGGGTCAAACTCAGATTGGTGCTGAAAGGATTGTTGGCAGTGCTGGAATAGTGCTTATGGGAAACATTAAGTCGCAAAGTATGGATGTTTTCAAAGATATGTTTCAGCAACTCCCTTCTATTTTCCAGGAATCGGCACTTTTGGATAGATTCCACGGCTTTATAAAGGGTTGGGATATCCCGAGAATGAAAAGCCATGTCAGCGCTCATGGTTGGTCCCTCAATGTGGAATATTTCACTGAAATTCTACATGCCATGAGAGAAGATCTTGTTTACGCCGGCATTGTAGATGATTTACTTCAAGTGCCTTCTGGTTCGGATCTTCGTGATACAGTGGCTATCAAGCGTTTGACTACGGGTTTCTTGAAGCTCCTCTTTCCTCATGTTCGAGATCTTCGAGACATTAACAAGGAGGAATTTGAGAAATACTGCCTGGAACCGGCAAAGCAGATGAGGAGCATCATAAAGATTCAAATGACTTTGCGGGACAGCGAGTTTCAACCCACTGTTCCTGACATAACTTTAAAGATATGATTTTTTGCAATCCCTGACATAAAAGATATGATTTTTTGCAATTCTCGCAGGACCGGCAGGAGGTAACTGCTTAATGGCAACCTTTGAGGAATTCATGGATTTGGACATAAGGGTGGGAAGAGTGATAAACGCAGAGGATTTTCCTAAGGCGAGAAAGCCTGCTTACAAGCTCACCATTGATTTTGGTCCTTTGGGTGTGAAAAGGTCCAGCGCACAGATTACGGAACTTTACAAGAAGGAAGACTTGGTGGGCAAGGAGGTTGTCTGCGTAATGAATTTTCCGCCGAAGCAGGTTGCTGACTTCGTTTCTGAGGTACTAGTGCTTGGCGTATACACAGAAAACGGTGTAGTATTGCTTCAGCCAGATAGAGAAGTACCTTTGGGTTGTAAGATTGGTTAACTAAACAGCCCAATGCTAAAATATGCAGTGGAGGGTATAGCATAGAGATGCATTAGTGACTGAGTAACGCCTAAAGTAAGGTGTTAAAACTAATTTCTGCAGTTCTTGAACTGTTAATTCTTTCGCATTATAGAAGTACCTATAAGGTGTTAAAACAGAACAGACTTACTGGTAACGGTCAAATCAATGATCATGGATATGGAATCCGGTGTTTACGCTCGGTTAGAAGAATGTCAAATAGAAGAAATTAAGGCAACGCAAATTGCTGCAGCAATCCACCAAGAAATAGAAGACTTCCGCAATCGTCAGAAAGCATTAGAAGGCCGGCTGGCGTATTACGAAGAAGGAAACAATATTGACAAAGAGCGCTGATATAAGCTGTTTAATGCAACAGATTAGATGTATAATATTTAATTAATAATTTAACATTAGGAGGTGAAATTATGAATGCCGATGAACGAGAAAGGAAAAAACAAGAACGAGAACAAAAGAAACAGGAAATGTTAGCATTATATGGCGAAAAGCTTCCATTTGTGACAAACTTCATTACAGAACACTACATAGAAGGTAACCTCTTATTGCCTTTAAATACTCCCGTTAACTTAATTGGTCATGAAAAGGGTCTCCGATTATACCAAGGAGGGCTTTTTGGAGAAAGTTTTAATCAATTCATATACTACGATCATTTAAAACCTATCGTTATACAAACCAAAGAAGAGATCTATAGAGACGTATCTTTAGGGAAGCTTATATTATTCGGTCCGTTAGCCTTTGGCATGAAAGAAAAGAAAGTAGATAGAAAAAGGTATTTTCTAATCAGTTTTGATGAGTATTTTGGTATTTTTACTTGCAGTTTTGGATGCCCAACTTTCGTTCTGAATGTCAACGAGGCAAGAATGAAATATCTTAATTCTCTTAATAAAGAGGATGCTACAAGTTGACTTTGCTGTAATAACTCATCAAAAAGTTGAAGACAAAAACATACAAGTTTATTTTAGGCGACGCTTTCAAAGTTTTAAAATGGTGCCGTTAAGGTTTATAGCAGAAAACTTGGGTGCAGAAGTTATATGGGACGACAAGTCTCAAACACGGTAAGCACAGAAAAACTTTGTTCTCATAAAGGAAGACTGCTCCAAGATCATTTACTAAATGTAGCCATAAGGACAAAAGAAATACTAAACCAAGCACTACCAAGCGATTACCAGCATAGAGAAACTATCTTAAACACAGGCTATCTTATAGGACTCACACACGATCTTGGTAAATCTACACAGTACTTCCACGATTAGTTAAACAAAGGAGAAAAAGGAGTTCTAACACATCATCCAGCACTTTCTTCAATTTTCAACTTTTATATTGTGAGTGCTTACCTTGATAAGCAAAACCTACAAGATGATCTTAAGACCATACTTAAAGCACTTTCTGTATTCACTGTTAAAAAACATCACAGCGACTTAAACTATGTAGCCGAAGTGATAAAAAAGCTCGACGGCATTCTTATAGAAAAACAAATACAATCCATAGATAATGAAAAGCTACAAGAAGTACTCAGCGTTATAAATATAAGCAAATGGTACATAGAAGAAATAAACACAGATACGCTTAGGAAGTGGCTGATAGACTTCCAAAGCAATCATGTTTTTGACTTAGTAATCGGTATAAAACACATTCTAAATGGAAGCAGTAGCCCAAGCTATTATTTTCTTAGCAACCTACTGTTTTCAGCATTAGTAAATGCTGGCACAATCGAAGGTAAAGTAATTTTGTATTTCTGTTAGGGGCTAGTATACAGCAGAAGTTACGAAAAGCGCCTAGTATGCACATCAATTCAAGTAAGAATATGTTCTATACTCTTTGGCATCGTCTTTATTGCCCTTGATATGAAGACTGTCAACATTCCTTTTGGTGCAGAACACTGTTCAGGTATTATAATCATCTTAGCCTTTATTTACATAGGTGTTCCATATGCGTTTTTCTTAATTCATGAACTGTTCGGGAACTTATCAGTGAGAGTAACAGCTAATATTGTTTAAGAAAGAGAACCATACTCATAGTCTCTGCTGTAAACCAAAAGTAAAAAGCTTCCAAAACGAACATAGTAAATTTGGATAGGTGCGAATATTCGGAAGAGAAATTACAAATACATTTACAAAGAGTTCATCTCGAGTAATGCTCTTCATCGTGAAGTTATAGCTATCTATAGCGAATTAAGAATTTTCCCGTTGTTGTTTCGTTACACTTTTTGCTCTACGTTCAGCTTCTTTATAAAAGCCCTCATGAGGCCCAACCATAAATATTAAGCAGGTTCTTTCTTTTTCCAATACTATATATGCTGCTCTATATGCCACTCCATTTATGTTGAACTTTAGGCTTCTCACACCTTTTAGCGACCCTTTGAGCATATGCCCTAGATGAGGTTTTTCTTTCAAAGCACTTAGTGCTTTCAACACTTTAGCACTTTGTTCTTTCAATCTGTCTAAGTCTTTCAAGGCATGTTGTGTAAGTTCTATCTTGTGACATCCTCCCCTCAATTAATTGAGGGGCATCTCGACGTGGGATGGCAGCTTTCGCCGCAGGTTAGCCAGCATTCCCCGGATGACCCGGATCATCACCTTGGCCTTAAGGGGTGTCACGCTCCCCTTTCTCCCAGGGTCATGCCCCAAGAGCATCGAGCGCTTTAGCGGCGATATTCAGTGCTCCAACCCTGTCGGCATCAGATTGGTAGCCGCATCTTGTGCATTTAAACCAGCCCTGAGTCTTGCGGTTGTAGCGGGAAACATTCCCGCACCGCGGACAGGTCTTGGAAGTCTCCTTGGGGTCGACGTAGATTACGGGCACCCCGGCAAGGGCGGCCTTGTATCCGATGAATGAAGCCAGCTCCCGAAAGTTCCAACCCGACATCATGCGGTTGAACTTCTTGGAGCCTTTGGCCCGTTCACGAATACCCAGCAGGTTCTCCAGGGCAATGGCTTTACCTTCAGCTTTTGCTATTTCCACAATACGTTTGGAAATACAGTGGTTGATATACCGCATCCATCTTTGTTCACGACCCGATTCCTTCTTGACGCGGGAAAGCCTGCCTGCTTGCTGAAGTGCTTTACGCCGCTCTGCCCAACGTTCTTTTCGCCACCTCACCTGTCGTCCGTCGAAGAATACGTTGTTGGACAATACAGCAAGTTTTACGATGCCGAAGTCGACCCCGATTACGCCGCACGGCTCGTTGAGACATGTTTCGTAGACGAGGGATATGGCTGCGTACCACTCGCCGCTTTTGTCTCGCCATATCTCCACAGACCCTTGACGGCAGGAACCTCCTGCCAGATCCTGGAGCCTTTTGGCGTGGTATGTGGAAGCGGCAAGGGGTACGGCTATCTGGCTCCTACCGGAGGAAACGGGGAATTTGATGACCCACGTGCCGGAGGGAAGTTGGTGGAGGGAGTAGCAGTCCTGCCGCACCATTACCGGAACCGTTTTCTCAAATTTGGGCAGGCTGGCCTTTTTGCCCCTTTGTTTGCGGGAAAGGTAGGAGCGCCTGACGGACAGCGCTTTGAGCATGGCGCACTGGAGCGTGCCCCGGTTGAGGTCGAATAACTCACATGCCTGCCGGTAGGTTTCACGGTTTAAATGTGCCCGGCTGGTAGTATTCAAAGCTTCGGCCTTCTCCAGGAACCAGAAGCACGCTTGGCGGTAGATTTCCAGCATGCGGGTCATCTTCTCCAGCTTGCCCTTGTTGGGAGGCAGAAGCTTTATTTTGAGGGTTACCGTCTGCAATCAACATCTCCTCCGGTCTGCTTAAATTATAGCACGGCCGGAGAGAAAAACCAAGCCGCCATTCATCCCCCGATTAAAAATCGGGGGCATTCTGGCGGGGCTTTTGTAAAAATCATTCATCTAAGTTAATGCCGTGATTTTTCGCATATTTCTCTATGTTCGTGGTCTTACCGGCTTCATACTCTTCCATGGCCTGCTCAGCTAAAATATCGAACGGATTAATTGCTGGTGCTAGAATTATCACTCTTTCTCCCCTTATAAACTTGACGAAAAAAGGAGTTCCCTCTTTTACGTTCAATTCGTCTCGTATTGCTTTCGGAAGAGAGATACGTCCTTTTGCGTCTGTTTTTACGATTCTCTCGTGAGTCATTTTCTTCCTCTCCTTTTTGTGGGAAATTCCCACATTCATTATACACCTATTTTGGTTAGTATGGCAGTTTTCTTTCTTCGCTGCCTATCAACTTAAAACAGCGGCAACCACCTTAGGATTTATCAATATCGTATCTGCAAAATTAATTGGCACTTTCTGCCGATTTTGGTCCATTAATATATCCAATCTTCGTCAGCAAGTCCTCTTCATAAATAGTTTCCCGCACTGTTATTTCCTTGTGTTCTTCGGGCTACACCAAGTTTGTTTACATTCCTGTCACAATCTCAGTAGAATGGCACTTTTTAAGCAGCTTCACGGGTTGTTAGTGACAAAGAGTGGCATATGAGCGATATACTTAGCAACGTACTTAAAGATTTTACAAATCCATCTAGTATAACTGACTTACACTTTTCTGTAGGGCAGCCTCCTACAGCTCGCACAAATGGATTTCTCACGGCCCTTCAAAAGATTCCACCTCAGACTGTGCCCATGGTTGTTGGTGCTCTAAAACATTTTGAGATCATTTACTCCAACCATGTAATCAAGCTTTCTGTTATCAAAGCTATAGCCACAACAAGGTGCCAACCGGTTAATGTGAAGAATGGAATTACTGTTCCTAGCAAACTAAAAACTACAAGGAGGAAGTTTAGCACCCTAAGCACAATGTACTGCGAAGGACTTGTAGACTTGTACACGCGTGCTTGCAGGAGTCCTCTAACAGCGTAAACAATGAACCAAATGCTGAATGGTATGCTTCCTACGTCGAGACTTATAGCATGAAAAGTTCCCAGGAGCAAGACAATTCCAAATAGTATGCCCATTATGCCAGCAACTATGTTGAAAGCCAATGTCTTGTACTTAAGAGGCAAGAGAATACCGGTAGCTAATGCCGACGTGCCTACCGCTATAGGCAGGATTGCAAAAGAAATGCCCCGTGAACTTACAAGTTGTGCGAGGATATATATCCCCATAAACAACGCAATAGTTCCAACTATACTGCTTCCCCAATCAAGATAGTGTTTAGTGTTCATCGCTTTTCTTATGGCTGAGAATATCCAGTATGGCAAAACTATCATTACAAATAGACCAAGAAACCAAAAAATGATCTCGAAAACGTAGTAAATTACAGGATGGGCGACAAGGAAGATACCTAAAGCCTCGCCAGGCCAGGAACCATATCCAAAGAGCCATATTATGACACCAATTGTCCAAGTGATTATGTCCAAACCTATGGCTAGCGGCAGACCAAGCGGTGCGAGAAACTGATCGCTAGTTAAGATAGAAAATGTCTGACTTTTTATTTTAGAAGGAATACTTGCATATTTAGGTGGCCCGCCTTGGAGAAAAACGATTATGATTGAAGCCAGGAAAATAATTCCGATAACCAACGCTACAGTTTGTATTCTTTTCTTCGGTTTCATAGTACGTGCCCCCTTTGTGGACAATTGTAACACAACGGTGGTAAGTAACAGCAGAGAAGATAAGCTTTTAATGTGGATGCAACAAAAAGTTCGCTTTACGGGTGCACTGACAAGGAGTGTACACAGTGAATTTCAAGAGTGGTTATGGAGTGCAGGCGTTCCTTTTCAGTCCTGCACTCCATGGTGTTCTAACTGTTATTAAGCCCACTCAAATCGAGCTAAGAAGTGCCTTAAAACGGGCGGTTCGTAGGTAATCTTCACGCCGCGGACCTGGTCACGGCGCTTGCTTATGTTACTGAGGCACTCTGCCACATATGCCATGTGATTGTCGGTGTAAACTCGGCGTGGTATGGTAAGCCGCACCAGTTCGGTTGGCGCTTGCCTGCCCATGAGCAGACTTCCGATCTCCACGGCGCGCACACCACCTTCCAAATACAGTTCTGCTGTTAGGGCAACGCCGGGGAAACTGTCCCAGGACAAATGTGGGAGCATTTTACCTGCATCCACGAACACGGCATGCCCTCCAACAGGTGTTTGGATGGGAATGCCAGCTTCGGTGAGCAGTTGACCCAAGTACTGGACTTGGTTGATGCGGGACTGGAGGTAATCGAAGCTGAGTACTTCCCTGAGTCCTCTGGAGATTGCTTCCAAATCTCTGCCTGCCAATCCACCGTAGGTGGGAAAGCCCTCATACACAATGACCAGTTCTCGAAGCCTCATGTAAAGTTCTTCATCGTCCTTTATGCCGATCATACCGCCAATATTTACCAAAGCGTCCTTCTTGGCGCTGAAAGTGAAGCCGTCAGCGTAACTGAACATTTCGTGCACGATTTCTGGTATGCTCTTATCCTTATAGCCCTCTTCGCGGGTCTTTATGAAGTAGGCATTTTCTGCAAAACGTGCAGCATCGATGAATACTCTGATGCCATAGCGCCTGCACATTTCTGATACTTGCCTTATGTTCTCCATGGACACGGGCTGACCGCCCACGGTGTTGCATGTGACAGTGATGAGCATGAAAGCAATACTGTCTGTGCCATGCTCCTTTATGAAGTTCTCTAACTTCTGAAGGTCAATGTTTCCTTTGAACGGATGGTAAGTCGAAGTTTCGTACGCCTCGTCAATAACCAGATTTACCGGCTTACCACCTTTCAGGGTTATATGAGCCTCGGTGGTATCAAAATGTACATTCCCAAGCACATACTGCCCAGGTTTTACCAGTATGCTGAACAGCAGATTCTCTGCCCCCCTGCCTTGGTGTGTGGGCACAATGTACTTGTAGCCAAAAACTTCCTGAGCTGTGTCCTGCAGGTGGTAAAAATTCTTGCATCCCGCATAGGATTCGTCGCCCAGCATGAGTCCCGCCCATTGGTTGTCGCTCATGGCATTGGTTCCACTATCCGTAAGCAGGTCAATGAAAACATCTTCTGCTTTCAAAGAAAACACATTCAACCCGGCTTCGCTGAGCTTCTTTTCTCTTTCTTCTCTGGGAAGAAGGCGTATGGGCTCCACCATTTTGATTCGGTAAGGTTCCGGCATGCGCATGCTCATGTTTCCTCCTTTCAACTACTTACGTTGTTTATTTTAACCGAAAGCCAATGTTATGGTTGTGTTAAAATTAACAGCGAGGCCAAACACAGGGAAGATAGGGAAGGGGCACTCCGACCCTCCTGCTTGAGCAAAGCAAGGAAGGTCGGAGTTTTGATCATTTAGTGCTGTTGTTTAGTCCAGGGATATGGTGATGTCTTTGTCTTTGTTAAAAATGGTTCTTCTGTAGTGGCAATAGGGTGTTTTGCCTGTTTTGTCGTAATAATCCTGATGGTAATCCTCAGCAGGCCAAAACGTTGATGCTTTTTCTATGCGGGTTGCCACTTTGTACTTTTCAGATAGGAGTGCTTTTATTTTCTCCGCTTTTTGTTTTTGCTCATCACTGGTGTAGAAAATGACGCTGCGGTACTGTTCACCCCAGTCAGGACCCTGCCTGTTCACCTGGGTAAAATCGTGTATTTCGAAAAAGTACTTGATAAGGTCTTCCACGTCCACTTTTGTGTCATAAACAACGCGGACTGTTTCAGCGTGTCCCGTGGTGCCGGTGCACACCTCTTCGTAAGTGGGGTGCTCAGTGTGACCATCCATGAAGCCCACCTGCGTGTCTAAAACGCCTTCACACTGCTTAAAAAGATGTTCAACACCCCAGAAACAACCTGCTGCAAAGAATATCTGTTCCTTTTCCGGTCTTTGACCCTTGGGTAGGAATCTTAAGGAAACCGAGTTCACACAGTGCCTGGTGTTCTTCTCAGTGAATCCCTCACCTGTGAAAACGTGGCCCAAATGTGCCCCGCAGTAGCCACAAATGATTTCAGTCCTTACTCCGTCTTTGTCAGGTTGTCGAAGAACTGCTCCGGGCACTTCATCGTCAAAACTGGGCCAACCACATTCGGAATGGAACTTATCTTGGGAACGGTATAATGGCAAGCCGCAGTTCTTGCAGACGTAAGTGCCTTCTTCAAAGAAATCATAATACTCCCCGGTGAAAGGTGGTTCGGTAGCCTTCTCGAACATGACTTTTCTTTCCAGTTCGGAAAAATCTCTGCCCTCATCCACGCGTCTATACGCCTCCTTCATTTGGGCTAAAGAACTTCACTTTTGAAACATGCAATTTATTCACCTCAACTTTACCATACTATATAACCACTTTACTCTATTCTCTATTGTGGGTCACAGGGTCACATCAAGATGCGAGGTGGGTATACCATTTTATAGTAAGGCGGTGATTACGTGAAAGGTAAAGCAGTTTTAGTGGCGTTGGTTGTTTTGGCTGTGTTGATTGGTGCCTTTGCTCTGGGTTCGTTTTTTGGCGAGGCACCGAAACCTTCTCCTTATAATGGGACAGTAGGAGAAAACAGCCCCACTACAACGACCCCAGTACCTTCTTCACCTTCAATACCTGAAGAAGAGACTCCTTCAGAGCCCGTTACGGGCACCAGCGAAGAAGCTTCATCACCAGCCACTGTAGCAGTGGAAGTGAGCAAGTTGGAAGCAATTTGTCCGCGATCCTTGGATAACACCAAATACGGATGGGGCATGAGAATACTACCCAACCACCAAACACCTGATATTGGAGCTAAGGCAAAAGAGCTGTTAGATAAATACCATGCCATTTTTACAGGGAATACCAGCGAAAAAGTGGTTTACCTCACCTTTGATGAGGGATACGAAGCAGGTAATACAGCAAGAATATTGGATATCCTAAAAAGCAATGATGTTAAGGCTGCGTTTTTCATAACGGGAGCGTTCATAAAGAGTGAACCGAACTTGGTTCAGCGCATGGTGGATGAAGGGCACATCGTGGGGAACCACACAGTTAACCACGTAAGTTTGCCCACAGTCAGTGACGAGAAAGCTGCTGACGAAATAAACAGATTGGCGCAGATGTATTATGAATTAACACATCAAACAATGAAATACTTAAGACCTCCAAGCGGTGAGTACAGTGAGAGATCTCTTTGCGTTACCGACGCCCTTGGTTATAGGACCGTATTTTGGAGCATTGCCATGGCAGACTGGGTACCTTTAAAAGGTGGACCAGATGAAGCCTATAACACGGTAATGAACCGACTGCACAATGGTGCCGTTATCCTCTTGCATGCTGTATCATCCGATGACATTCAAATCCTTGATAAGCTTATAAAAGACATAAAGGCTGAAGGCTACCGCTTTGGCACCCTAGACGAGATACCGTAGTAAATCAGAAATTGTTTATAGCGCGGCTCGGCAGAGAATTCATTCTTTGCCGAGCTTTTTTGTACGAAACCGCTGAGAAGGTTAAGTCCTTTAGAGATGGGTTGGGATCACCCGCTCGTAGTTTCTGTTCTTGCTGACCTGTGTTATACTCGCCATTAGATGGGCTTCAGAGTGGGGAGCCTATAAAGGGGGTAATAGCGAGGGCGAGCGAAAGTGCTGGGTTTAAGAAGGTATTGTCAACAGCTGTGATTTTGCAGGTTTTTGTTATTTCTGTTGTTTGATTTCAATTCACAGAAAGAGTGAAATACAATTTGGGTTGACAAAAGGGAGGGGCTATGGAAAAAAGAGGCGATTTTAAAGGAAGAATTACTTTCATAAATATGTTCTCCTTACTTGGCCTCAGTGCCTATGCAGCAGGAAAAGATCTGAATGCTTTTACCATTGCATTACAAATTGTAGAGTTATTATGTCTCACTTATTCTATTGTACTTTCTGGAAGAAATGATGATGTTGATAGATTACCTGTGGAAACTAGTGAATACAGAGCGATAGCAAAAGGCGACTTATTTATGACATTGCTCTTCTTTGCTGGTGTGGGAACTGCGTTTCTAATAGCTTATCTCAATGACAGAGGAATTATAGGTCCGTTAAATACCGTTGAGGTTTTCAGAAATTGCTTTGTGGGCTACGGGGCTACGACTATGATGTTCAACATATTTGCACTTTCTCTTTTATATAAGGAAAATACGAAAGCACTGGTGAATTTATTCTTCATCTGCGCTCTTGTCGGTTTTGTTTTAGTTTTGTTTCCAGACAACTTGATTGCGTATTTTGCATTCGCGGCGTTAATCGTTTATTTATACGTTGTATATTCGCGCTACCAAGTTAAAATCTGAAAAGAAGGTATGATTAGTTCGTAACTGTGCACCTACTTCTGTCTTGACTTTGTCTACCTTCTCAAGGAGCAAATTAAAAATAACATGTTTTAAAGAGTACGTGAAGCAGCTGTGTTGCACCTTGCCACATTGGCGTAAAGAACAGTTGCTTAAAATTTTCCACGAGAAACCAAAGCGACATATATGCGACTTAGTTGACTTACCTCGTTTTTTCCTGTTTCATGAAAAGTAGTCTCATTTTTAGAGTAGTCCCAAGTGTTTCTTATTGGTCATAGCTCTGTGATACAGGCATCTATCTTTTGCCGAGCTTTTTGTCTTTTACGGTGAATCCGGGACAATAACTTTGTCAGGTGTGTCTACGAAATAGCTATTAACCTGCTTTGCGTTTGCACCGTACATGCAAAGGCGCGAGGTTTTCACATTCTCTGGCATTGGTCTAATCATGGTGTAAGGCATTATCAGTGAAAATCCAGTTAAGTTGTCTGCCCAACTATAAAAGCCTACGATTGAGGAATAACAACTTGCAATGGCGTTTGAATGTTGTAGGCATTTGGTTGTTTGCCTGTGCATCATAGACACAAACTGTGCTTCGGCTTATATCCAGAGGAGTAATCAAAGTAAATCCCACAAGTTTTTCATAAAGGTGTGGTCCGTAGCTATTTTGGCTAATATTTCCTGTAAATTGCTAGTTGTGCATGGTGTTTGTCGTATTCCGAGGTGTATAATCGAGCTAATAAATGCATCTCTTGGGGGGGGTGTGAAAGAAGTGAAAAGCAATAAACTTACATCACTGATTCTGGTGTCCGTAATTTTATTTTCCTTTTGTTTGGCCTCTTGTAGTTCAGGTACTACAACTGCAAATTCGATGCCTGCAACTAGTGTAATTGAGTTGTTTGAGAAAGCTGGAAAGGTCTTTGCAGAGTTGGACAGCACGGACGTAATTAGCGTTACTGTCACAGTACGCAGCATCGAACAGGTAAAAGGGGACAAAGTGAGTCACTGGGACACGAGCTCCATTGAGCCTACAATGGTGATAGAACAGGACAATGGTTATTTAAGTGCGGAAGTTTGGATTGATGCTACATCGCAAAGTACATCAAGTAGCAATTGGGCAACGAGTTTTGCACAATCATGGCTTGAAAGAAACAAGTATTATCTAACACAAAGTCAGAAGGACGCTGTAGAAAATTGGATCAAGGACAATGCAACGAAAATCTGTCCCAAAGACGATCCACTGTGTGTAAAGAGAACTACAACGGGCTCTTGGGGCTACAAACTGTATAGTCCTTCTTTGGTAGATGCACAGAAAGGCAATTTTGACGTGTGGTTTTGGACAGATTTGGACAAGGCACCTGAAGGTGAAATTACAAATTGGGAGCCTACAATCTTGGTCCACTGGGGGTTAATCCCTGAGGAAGTACATAAAGAACTGTTTGAACTTGTTTCCCAAACAACTCCTTAATACTGTGCTGATTGAAAGGTTTTTGGGAAGTGTGGGCTCGGCAGATCTCTGCCGAGCCATTTTGCTTTATGGTGAATCCGGTACAATAACTTGAACTGGTGTTTCTATGGGATAATTTTTGAGCTGTTTAGCATTGCAGCTAAGAAGAATATCGCGTGTTATGGCTAACTCTGTCAGCTTAGCACGGTTATGGTTTATGAAATCAAGAATTACAAACGCGGCTGCTGACCCTACTCAGGGCTAAGATAAAGGGTTCATGGCACCAGCTCTGATAGCTGACACTTTGAACCTTTTCAGGACTGTCATTTAAGATCAGGAGACCAACCAGCTGGTGTTGTTCTGTAGTTTACTAGCATTATGTTTTCACCATGCCATGTAGGTGTAAATGACCATTGGTTGAAGTTCTTGACGTTGAGTATGCCGATGTTATACACAGGATTTCCATTCTTGTAACTCATAAAATTGTAGATGAGGTAATCCTCATTTATGAAAAGCACCGAATCGAATGTCACAGCCTTATCACTGTTAGGAATTTCATAGATTTTAGTAAACTTGCCATCTTCTCCTTGCTTCACTACGACAATCTCATTTATCGCGGAATCCCAAGTGCTTTTTATTGGAGATACTTGTGTGATGAAAGCATAAATGTCTTTTCCATTGTAGTCCAAGTCTTGTCTGGGAGGAGAAGGAAGATTGTTTATCTCTGCGGGGTATGACACCGTAGAAGTGATCTTTAAGGTATGTTTGTCCAGTGACGCAATTTGATAAGGATAAGTTGGCGAGTAGATAACTGTGGCGTTCTCCTCGTTAGAGAAATAGAACTGCGACTTATTTTCTTTTACCCATCCTACTACCTTTATTTCATTACCAATTGCAGAAGGTGCAATAGAAAAGAAAGATGGAATAGCATCACTTGGCGGCGCAAAGATATCGCTCCATTTGAACTCTTTCAATAGTTTTTTCTCCTTTGTGTTCCATACCTGCAAAACATCGGGCAAACCTGGTGAATGTGGTGCATGGTACAAGAAAAGTTCATTCTGATTTAGCCAAATTAGATCGTACTCTTCACCTGGTGTTTTAGTTAGATCCTCTATGTGTCCTGTATTGAGATTCACCAGCGAAGTTATTTTAGCATCCATTTGATAGTTCCAATAGGCAACCGCCAACGTCTTGACATCAGGCGACAAAGCAGCCTCAGGCCTTGCTCCTCGCAATCCATGCCATAAAAGATGGAGCTCAGGAGCTTCTTTATTAATTAACTTTTGTACATCCCAAATGAAAACGGCCGCCTCGCGCTGCCCTGATTTTTCCTCTGAAATTACGGTGGTACATAGTATCCATTCATGCTCTGCAGATCTATGCGCCACTGGACTGGCGCAGCTTATACACAGCACTAAAGCTACTGTGACTAAAATTTTATACGTAGTTTTGAACATTGCCCTCATAGCTTCGTGTTCTATTCTGGATTGTATTGAGTCACCTGTAGCCATGTCCTACCATAAACTAAGTTATAAGGGTTACCTGTAAGTTCTTGCATGTACTGGGTATCCAGATCTAATATTCTGTAACGCAAGTCCGAACCTGGTTTTTGATTTGACCCAAAGTCGTTTCTTTCTTTTTCGCCTACGGCGTTGTTAGTCATGGCTGCTCTCGGCATAATGTTTTTGTTCAACCAATATTACTGCACTTGAAGATTTTTCAGGAGTAGACGCCTTTGCTACAGCGGGTGTTCTAACACTTAGTGTGAACATACCTGTGAGGATAAGAGCAAGAATAATGACTGTAACCAACATAGCCTTCCATCCATCCCTTGAGAACCTAACGTTTCTCATAATCTTACGCCCCCCATCGGGCGACAACACCTCGAGGACAACACCCCCATTTGTAAAAGGAATGCACCACATTTTTATGAAACTGTTGCCCTTTAGGAATAACAACAAAAAATTAGAAACGGGGGCTGACAACGCATGGGTTGCCAGCCCCCTTAAGAACCTTGTTATGATTGAGGCACAACAACTTGAAGCGGCGTTTGGATATTATAGCGACTGAGTTCTTTACCTGTGGCATCGTAGGTGACAAAGTTTGTTTCAGCAGTATCAATCGGCGTAATCAGCACAAAAGCGACCAATTTTTCGTCATTTAACAAAGCAACGGTAATTTCATCCGGGCTGAATGTGCTTCCTACAACAATCGTGTAGCCTTTATATCCGTAAAAAGCTGGGGATGGGTAAGGCCCGCCAAATGATCCAAGTGATGTGGACGTAGAAATAATCTCGAAAGCGTCAGCCAACGACTGCACCAGTTCAAATTTAGGGCTGTCAGAGCTTGCATTTACCTTAGCAGTGTTTGAGTAAAAATTGCCGTTTGCAAATGCTGCCCAACCACCTGCGTCAGACAGAAGTGAGTATGGTTCTTTCCTTTCGCTGTTTGCAACTTTCTTTTCTATTAGAGAGCCATCAGCGTTGATAAACTGGATATTAAGAAAAGAATTAGGTCCGGTTGACGATTGTGTTTCAGAGGCTGACAGAACATAGGTAGTGCTGCCTTCTGCGCCAACGCCCATGGCGTAACCACTCACTGTCGTTTTGACAGCTTCTGTGGATGAGAATCTGTAAATAGTTGAGTTAGAGAGGTCTTGCTCGAAGGTATATAGTTTGTTTGGTGTAGTATAACAATTTGTCATATTAAAGTACTGGTTACACATCGACGTAGATGTAAGGCTAACAATATTCGCTTTAAGATTGTTCTCCTGAAGTCCGACGAAAAGATCTTTTTCTGTGGTGAATAATGTGGCAGTGTCCGAACCATCCCAGTAAATGGCAGTATTTGAAACAGGTTTCGGTGGTTGCGAGGATAGTCCGATCCAAGGACTCAATCTTACCCAAAAGTTGCTCTCGTTTGCATAGTTGGGAAACATTAGCGTTGTTGATGTGTCCATTTCCACAGTGCCTGTTTTGGTGTTCCATGTTAGCTTTAGCAGTTGTTCCTGATTATTTACAGCGTCAACGTAGCGCAAAAAAAGCGGTATCGATTCAACGGAGGTTGATGTGGGTGTGGTACTGGTGCAACCGACTGAAAGTATAAGTAAGACAGCACATAGAGAAATGGGAAATAACCGTTTTAAAACTTTACCTTTTTTCATAATAATACCCCCTTTATTTAGTCCTTACTGTCAAACCTCTCTATCGCGGTTTGCTCTGCTTCTGCGTAAATTGGTGTTAGTTGTTTTACGTAGTCACCAAATGTTTCATAAGCTTTGTTTGTTGCTTCTTCGTCAGTTGGTATGAAAATATTCTTTGGTATCCAGTTCTGTACTGTGCCGTTTTTTACTCTGTCGATATCAGTCCACAAGTACACAGTGAAGTTCCCATTGCGAGCTTCTTGTAAATTCGCAGCAGTTAGTTTATAAGTGGCACTGGACCCGAACGGAACCTCCATTTCCCACTTTACCCAGTCCTCATGTATTTTTATTTCTGTTTCAGCAACGTTTATCTCTTCTGTTGTGAGTCTGGACTTATTCTCCGCAAGCCACTGTGTTTTCCCTTTTAAGTGAGGCTCATCATAAGGGCTCTTGTAATCGAGGAGAAAGGTACATTCCGTGTTTACGATGGCCTCTATGCCGCCATCTGTAATGTTTAGTTCAGTAACTGTTGCATTAGATGTAAGTGTTTTATCATGTGGAACTGCAGTGGCAAAAATCAGGGCTGCTTTCTTAACCAATGACTCTACCTCAGTCTTCTCAACTTCTGCTTTTGCCACAGCGGGTTGCTTAAAACTTAGCGTAAACATACCTGTGAGGATAAGAGCAAGAATAATGACTGTAACCAACATAACCTTCCATCCATCTCTTGAGAACCTAACGTTTCTCATAATCTTACGCCTCCCATCGGGCGACAACACCTCGAGGACAACACCCCCATTTGTAAGCCTAGTATATCACTTTTTCATGAAACTGCTCTTCTTTACGAATAGAATGGGTGAAAAGAGCGCCGTGCTGCCTAGAATGTATTGCTCGAACTGCGGCGAGCAGCGGAAACAGCCTTTCATAATACTTCTGCCTGTTACATGTTTAATTGCCTTCGGGTCTTAGAAGTGCCCACATGCGAGTTAATTCGTCTTGTTCACAGGCTATTTGTGTGTAAAGGTGGCTTTCAGAGCCAGAACGCAGAAGAACACCTCTTCCTTCTGTCACAACGCCTATACGAAAGAGTTTGCATGGTTGGTTTTCAAATAACGCTTCGGCTGTTTCGCACATTTCAGGGGGTAACGTAGCCACCAAGGTGCCTGAGGAAATCATTTTTAGTGGATCAAATTCGAAAGCATTAGCAAAGCGCTTGACAACTTCTGGCACAGGAATTCTTGATGGATCTACTTCCATGCATACACCGGAACAGGAAGCTATTTCCAACAATGTTTCAAGTATGCCACCTCGTGTGACATCGTGCATGGCAGTAGCGCCTAGGTCTGCAAGCTTCAGTGCTTCTGATACCACGCTCACAGAAGAAAGTAGTTTTAGAGCCTCGTTTAGGTCCTGGTCAGTGAGGCCGCGTTTTCTTGCTTCAACGGCGAAGTCAGAAGCTAGAATGCCCGTTCCTTCGAGCCCCACTCCGCGTGTTACATAGATGATGTCCCCTGGTTTAGCACCGCTGGTTCTTACGACTCTTTTGCCACAGGCAGGCGCTAGTGCAGTGGCTGCGACTAAGGGCCGTCTGAGGCCATTGGAGGCTTCTGTGTGCCCTCCTATAATAGTAACGTTCAAGCTGTCTGCTGCTCTCGCTGCATCTGACATTATCTGTTTTAACTCCTCAGGTTGGTCTAGCGATGGAAGCATGACCAATAACTGCACCCACCGTGGTTTTATACCGCTTGCTGCAATGTCGTTGCATGCCACGTGAACGGCAAGCCAGCCGATACCATTTACGGCACCGACAATGGGGTCGACATGTGAGAGCAGCAAATCGTCTCCCACTCGCGTAACAGCAACGTCTTCGCCGAAGGCTGAACCCAGAATTACATCAGGATCTTCGCTTTCCTTTACAGTGAAAGGGTAAACACACTCCTGCATAACTTCAAAGGAGAACTTTGCCATTTGTTTTCACCTCATAACTCTTATGTAATAATCCCAACCCTCATAATGGACTTTTCTGATTCTTCCTTCTTTTACGAGCTGCTGCAGAACGTCTTCTCCAACGCCGAAACGATTGAGTACGTCCTTTACTGCGTCACTTCGCATAGGGTGGACGGCTGTTATTTCCAATATTTCCTCCACGGGGTTATCGGTGACAACAAAACCACTGCTTTCATAACCGGTTAGAGTTTCAGCGTTTAAGCCCTCTTTTGTGAAGATGGCGTAAGCGGCAGTGATTGACTCAGGTTCCGGGCGGCTAACCCATGGTTCCGCTGGTGGCCGAGTGGGAACTCCGATGTAGGCTTTATAAGGGCTTATGCGAGATTTAACGAAGTTTGCAATGGCAGTAAGTTCTTCTGGATTATCGTTTAACTCTTTTACTAACATTGTTTCTGTGCACAAGGTTCCTGTGTACGAGCCTGCGAACTCCTGCATGCCCTGTAAGATTTCGTCCAAGGAAAGGGAAGCATGAGGTCGATTTATTTGTTTCCAAGTGTTAGGCGAGACGGCATCAATTTTCACACTGACCCAGTCAGCTTTTTTAAGATCTTCCTGGACTGATTTATCCCAGGTGAGAGAACTGTTAGTTATAACTGCTACGGGTAGGCCTAAATCTTTGAGCCTTTCTATGAGTTCACCCAAGCTTGAGTCCAAAGTGGGTTCACCGTCTGGAACAATGGATATGTAGTCAACGTTTTGCTGAGTTTCCCTTATCCTTTCTATTTTTATCTTAACCTCTTCGAAAACTTCTGATGGATTACTGTATAAGGTACGCTTCATTTGCATGTGTAGCGTGCGTCCTACCTGGCAGTAAACGCAGTTGTAAGAGCATATTTTGTACGGGATGTTATTAACACCAAGGCTTGCGCCCAGTCTTCTGGATGGTATGGGTCCAAAGATTGTCATTTTTCCCTCCTTAGCGGGATGTTCTGTGCTTCTCCCTCTTCGCATTATAGTAAGTTGCTGTTCATTCTGTGCATATGCACAAAGAGATGAATGCAGACCATGGGCAAGCTAACAATTTGGTCAATACGATTAAACCGCCAGATGCGATGACAAGGCTTCATAGACGTACAATCACACCATATCCATGGAGCAGGGAGGCATAAGAAGATGGGTACAAAAAGATTAACGTGACTGCTGTTGGTCATCATGATTGTGGGTTCAGGTTGAAAGCGAAGAGCTTTCAGTGAGCGCTGCTCCAATGCCACCCACTAAGCTGGCTGAAAATGACAGTTATGTTTTTGCTTTGCCTGCACGCTACAACTATGCTTATCCGAAAGGCTGGGAAGAAGTTGACCAGATTATGAAATCCAACCCTGTATCAATCAATCCCACATTTGAAGTGAAACAAAACAGCGGCTATATGAGTGTAGAGCTGTGGTTTGAAGAGGAGAACTTTAACGTAACGGCAAGTGATGACTGGACTATAAAGCAAGCTCAGGCGTGGCTGGACAGAAATAAGTATTACTTGACTGATGATCAGATAAGTGCCGTGCAAAACTGGATAGGAATTCAGGCAGCTCGTGACGACATTGAGGCAAGTCATCCATCAACAGTACCAATCTATTTTGGGTACAAGCTTTACAGCCCGTCTTTGGAAGAAGCGAGCAAGGGTAACTACGACGTATGATTCTGGACAGCCTTAGAGGAAATACCGGAGGGCGAGATAACAAGTTGCCAACCCAATCTATTGGTGCACTGGGGTACAAGTCCAGAAGAAATATATAAAGAAATATTCGAACGTGTTGCCATTCCAAGTAATGACTGCAATTGCAAATAAAAAAGTAAACCAAGGGTAACAGAGAATAGGTTCGGTGGAGAGTCCATCGCTCATCGGACCTATTCTCGTGTTTTCATAACCTGCAATCTTTGAAAGGGTTGCTGCTGCACATAGAAACATTCAAGTGTAGCCATGTTACATACATATGGGGTGGATAGATCAAAGAGCGAATAAAACGTTCATGTGAAGCTCAATGATTTGAACTAACGGCAATTCATTGGGAAGTGCCAAAATCTGGTGGATTTACGCCTGAGGCAAAGGCTTGTCCAACATTTCCCAGAGTTGTAATGTACCAATTCCTTAACCAACCGGCATCCCACTTATAAACATCAACAGGTACACTTAGATCAAAAACGTGTCTTACATGAAAATCGCCAGGCAGTACATCCACAACAAGGTGAGCATTTTTCATCTTTGTAGCCAGTTGCGCCACTTCAACCAAATTCATATCTGAAATAACGTAGTCGTTCCATATGTTTACAGCACTGGACAGAAAAGATGGTGAAAGTTTAGAAATAACTTGATCTTTAAGATTAGTTCCTGTTATCAGTGACATTTGCCTAGAGATTCTATCTAAATCGGACATGTGGGTGGTGCCAAAGTCACGCACACGCCAGTATACCAAGAACTGCGTGCCGTTAAGTGTGTGAGTACCTGGGCTTAGGCATGTGTAATCGGGAACACCGACACCTTCATAGCAATATCTTTGCGGCACATCCACTGTGAGCCCACCCATTAAATCCACCATCTCTGTTATGGTTGTGAAATTCACGACTACGTAATGATCAACGGTCACTCCAAAATTATTCTTAATTGTTTGCACCAGTTTGCTCAAACCACCATATGTTTGCCCTTGACCATACATGGAGGCATGCGTGACCTTTGTTATGCCTTTACCTGGTATGTTGACCAAAGAATCTCTGGGAATATAAAGCAAATTCACCGTGGAACCGTGTATGAATGCCAGTATGAGCGTGTCGTTATGACCCACTGAGCCACCTTGGTTCATCTTGCCTACCGTATCGAGCCCAGCTAAGAGCCAAACTTGGTCATTTTTCGAACCTGTCATGCTTGACAATGTGTTTGTGGCAGAACCCAAGATGTCTGAAATACTTAAACTACCAGTTTTCGGCAGCAGGATTTTCTGAGCGTAAACACCGCCAACAAAAGATACACAGAAAACAGCTACCAAACTGATGACGATCAGAATATTTGCGAAACTGAATTTCTTTTTCACCTCAAGAATTATATCCTATGAGCTTACTTTGATTGACGTGAGCATGCAAAGGGCAGTTTAAGGAATGGTGCATCAAAGCCGTGGTAATAATCCATGAACTGAATGATGTTTCCCATTAATGGACCAGCGATTGGTATGAGCAGTACAGTATGTTAATTCCCAGTAGTATGAAAGGAAGAAAGAAAGCGGCAGAGAACCTTGTGCTGTAGGCGTTCGGTTAACCAAAAGCGCCCAGTGATGAAGAGCCGACTCAGGCAGTCTATTGTCGGTGAGCAAGCTAGCAGCAAAAGGTATTGCAACTAAGATTATTGCAGCTATTAGATTTTTCTCTGTTTCCTCTCACGGTTCGATCACTTCTCTATGCATTATTGAAGGCGTTTCTTTAAAGAGTATGTGTTATTCATCTCTCTGTTTTTGCTTTTACCTTTACGGAGTCATTGGAACTACAACGCTGTCAGGAGTGTTTATTGCATAGCTATTGAGCTGTTTTCCGTGAGCGTCGTATATGTATACTTTAGTAGTTTTCAATTGTTCTGGGATGGGTCTAAGCCTGCTGTATGGAGTGATTAATGCAAAACCTGCGAGTTCATCATTTTTGAACGCTGCTATGGTGAGTTCATTCGGTCCAACGGTTTGTCCGACGGCTACAAGATAGTCTTTGTATTTGGTGTAAGATGGGAAAGTCGTTTCTTCATAAAATGTGAAGGGTTCAAGCTTTGTGGCAGTTCCTACGGTTTTAAGACCTTTGGTAATAGATGTTACTTCAACAAGTTTTGGTTTCGTAGAAGTTACATCCAACCGTAAACTATCTAAGTAGAAACAGCCATCGGCAAAAGGTATGTCAAGTTCTGCCAATGTTAATATGGATGCATCGTAGTTGTCTGTGACGGTCTTTACCGTCATGCTTCCATCAGGGTTCAGGACATCAAGAATTATTGACATGATTGATGGCCCAGGGATTGTCCCTGTCTCGGGTGGCACGTAGGGCTGCTGTTTCCCCACCAGCACGTAGATCTTGTCGTCCATGGCACCTAAGCCTAAAAAGGTTCCGTTGGCTACCTGGTATTGTTGCATGCCAGTCGCACTTATCTTAGAAATAGTTGTTGCAGCAGCGCCTACTCCAACAGCATAGATCGCTTCGTTGGTGGTATATGCGACCATTGGGTCGTAGTAGATTGGTAAGGACTTGGCTAAGCTGATCACATTTACTTTTACTCCATTTGTTTGTATCTGTGCAAGGTTACTTGTAGCCTCTCTGGTAAAAACAGTAACACTGTCAGGGCCTTCCCAGTGCAGAGCTACTACTTGCTTGTCGTTGTTAGGGTAGGAAAGCACGGGGTCCTTGCCAATTTCCACGGTGCCTTTTTCTGGTGCCCATAGAGCTTTCACATAACTGATTTGCTCATCGTTGTTGTGTTCCAGCAGCAGCGGCACAGTGTTTTCACTCGTGGTTCCTGTGCAACCAAGTAGGGAAATAGTCACTGTTAGAAGACAAGCCAACAGTCCAAATGAACGTTTCATCATAAACTATGCACCCCCCAAGGAGCTCAACACAGTTTTTTTTGAACTTTGTGCTACCTTTTAGGTTGATGCCCCCGTTTATTAATGGCAGTTTAGCACATTATTTGAAAAAAACACACACCTTCTGTGCAATGCTGCTCTTTATTTTGCTTGTTAAGAATACGGCGCTTTTAGTACGCAGGCTAGCTCTACCAGTTCTACGTGGGCTTTCTCCAGTTCCTTACGTATGCTTGAAGCCAGCTCTACGGCCTTCGGGTTGTCACCGTGAACACAAATGCTGTGTGCAACAATAGGCATTTCTTTGCCATTTATGGCTGTTACTTTGTTTTCTAAAACCATTTTTAATGCACGCTCTGTGGCTTGCAATGGGTCATCTATGATTGCACCCGGCATGGAACGGGGCACCAATGTGCCATCCTCATTGTAGGCACGGTCTGCAAACACTTCCTGTGCCACCTTAATGCCCACGTCGTTAGCCGCTTTAACCATTGCTGAATTTGCCAAAGCAAGCAAGATGGCGTCAGGTGCTGCCTTTTTTACAGCTTCGGCAACAGCTTTTGCGAGCTCATAATTCACTGCTGCCATGTTATAAAGTGCTCCGTGAGGTTTTACATGTTTCAGCTCCTTGCCTTCAGCTCTTGCAAAAGCCTGTAATGCTCCAATTTGGTAGATGACTAAGTTTGTAACTTCTTCAAGTGTAAGCTGCATGTTACGGCGTCCGAACCCTTGAAGATCTGGAAAACCGGGATGGGCTCCCACTGCCACATTCTTGGAAGCTGCCATGCTCACTGTTTTTTGCATGACCATGTAGTCGCCTGCATGGAACCCGCAGGCTATATTAGCAGAAGTCACAAGGTCTAGTAGTTCTCCATCCAATCCCAGCTTGTAGGCACCAAAGCTTTCTCCCATATCCGCATTTATATCAACTTTGAGTGGCATTAGCTGTTCCTCCTTTCATTACTTAGCGTTCTTCCACCCATACGTCGAAATACCGGTTGCCCACTGCCACACAGAAATGCTTGGCAGTAGCGGAAGCATTAGGGCTAAGCACAAGCCGGAGCTTGCAAAGCTTATCTTCTTGCTCTTTTAGAAGATAAACGGCTTCTTCCATGCTGATTACCATGAATTGAACTTTGTTTCCTGGCTTACCCTGAGCTAGGAGGGGAAGATCGGCTGTGCAAACTGTGGCTATCTTGGGATAACCTCCAGTGGTTTGTCCGTCAGCGAGCATGATAATGGGCATGCCATCACCTGGTATTTGCACAGCGCCAAGTGGAATGCCGTCGGATATGATCTGGACATGGTTTTTGCTGATATGTTCTATGCGTTCGCCTTCCAAGCGGTAACCCATGCGGTCGGAGTCGGCAGTAATTATGTACGTGCTATTGAGGAAGTTTTGCACTCCTTTTTTGGAAAAGTAATCATCTTGTGGTCCCATAATAACGCGCAATGTGATGATGTCATTATCAGCATCTATAACGTACGTTGGAACGTACTCCATGGGAATAAGCTTGCCTACATACTGCGATGGTTCTTTTGAAGGCGAGCCAATTTCCAGTTTGTCTCCACTTTGGAGGGGTCTGCCTTGAAAGCCACCAATCTTGCCACGGATGTAGGTAGACCTGCTACCCATTACCATGGGCACGTCAAATCCCCCAGCTACTGCCAGGTATCCTCTTGCACCGACTTTTGCTTCCGATATTGTAATGATGTCGTTCTCTTTAACTTCAACTGCCTGCCACTGTGGTAAGGGCTGTTCATTTAACGTAGCTTGAAACAGTGCACCAGTTAGAGCAATGACGGCTGAGCCATGTACCTTAAGAGTGGGTCCTAGTAAAGTAATTTCCAAACAGGCAGCGTTTTCATCATTGCTGACGAGTAAGTTTGCTACTTTATAACTGTACTGGTCCAAAGCTCCTGTAACGGGCATGCCAATGCTTCGGTAACCAAAACGGCCACTGTCTTGTACAGTGGATAAAAAACCCGGTGAAACAACTTCAAAAAACGTAGGCATTTGTCACAGCGTACCTTTCTCCTCTTCAAGGTTATATGTTCGAACTTTGTAAGCACCGATTTTGGCCTGTTCTTTAATGGTTTTGTACTGTTCGGCTGTGATAGGTTGGAATCTTATGTAATTGCCAGCGCTGAACAGTACTGGCGGGGTCCTGAAAGGATCATATATGTTAACGGGTGTGCGCCCTATGATGCGCCAGCCACCAGGGCTGTCCACAGGATAGATACCAGTTTGTTCTCCTGCTATGCCTACGGAGCCAGCAGGGATTTTGATCCTCGGATTCTCCAAACGTGGCGTGGCAATGCGCGGATCCATGCCTCCTAAGTATGGAAAGCCGGGAGTGAAACCTAGCATGTAGATGAGATAGTTCGGTGCACTGTGCAGTGCTATGACCTCTTCGGGGGCAAGCTTGCAGTAGGCAGAAACAAACTCAAGGTCTGGTCCAAGATCACCGCCATAGCACACTGGTATCACAGTCACTGTTGGCTGTGAAATGTTTGCCTCACAGGTACTTTCCATAGCTCTTTCAAGGTATTTCTCAAGCGTTGCCGGTTCCAACTTAAGAGGATCAAAACACACCAGCAGTGAGCAATACGCTGGCACAGTTTCAATGACGCCTTCAATGGGATTATGCTGCAGTGCTACGTTGAGCGCCCTAACTTTAGCATTTAGTTCTGGTGAAATTTTATTGCCTAGTTGCACTAAAAGCGCAGAATCGCCTGCTGGTTTTATGCAAAAGCTAATGTCCAAAACCTCCCACCTCCTGCATACATAATGAAAAGTCTAATACAAGAAGTGGGACAGTACATCTATATGAACGTACTTAGCTTCGCTTTTGGTTACTCGGCAATAATGTTGGTGTAAGGCTCTGCCAGGAGCAAATTAGCAGGTATGATGCTGTCGTAACCATAGCGCTGGCGTATCTTTTCTACTACAGGCTTTAATGGATTTGGTTTTTCTTGGTAGAAAAGGCTAGGGGTGTAATGCTGCCTTATGTCAGCCATACCTACGCCAACTAACCGTACGCCTTGCTTATACGGTCTGAGCTCTTTGTTTAGCATTTTGAAGTTATGAAAGATTACATCGGGGTCATTAGTGTAAAACTCCAGTTTCATGCCTGTTGATTCTGCACTCATATCATCATAGCGTAAAAATATGAAAAGTTCTTTTGCACGGGAGTTAATCTCTTCCAAACCTTTACCAAGAGAATCGCAAAGCAGACGTCCCACTGCTTCTACTACCAGTGGGCTTAAGGTGCTTGCGTCCAAAGTAACACTGCGAGTAATGCTTTTTAAAGGTGGCTCCTGAGTAATAAGAGGCGTTTCGTCAATGCCTTGAGCGATTTTTTGGTAGTACTCGCCAAGTATGCCCATAAGGTTTTTGATTATGGGTTTTGGAGTTAAGGCTAAATCTTCTAAGGTATATATACCATTTTTATTGAGTAGAGCTTCTCTGCGGGAACCTATGCCTGGTATGGCTGATACGGGCAAGTACTTGTAAACACTGGGTATGGCCTGTGGTTTCCACCAAGTGAGTCCATCGGGTTTGCCTTCCTCTGTTGCCATTTTTGCTAAGATTTTTCCCGGAGCAATGCCTACGGAGCAAGTAATACCAAACTGCTTCTTTACGTATCTTCTGATTTCTTCACCTACCTTATCTGGATCCTTGCCGTAGTAAGTCATGAAGAATTCGTCAATGCTGTAATTTTCTACCTCAGAAGAAATGCTTCTTGCGTATTTGAGCATCTGATTATGCACGTAACCGTAGAATGATGGATGAGCTTGCACCAGAATAAGGTCAGGGCAAAGGTTAAAAGCTTCCTTGGGAGGCATGCCAGCTTTAACGCCTTTGCGTTTAGCTTCGTAAGATGCTGCAGCTATGACGGAGCGCTTTTTCCCTCTGCCGTAGGGGTCAGCCATGACTCCAATGGGTTTACCTTTTAGTTTTGGATTGATGGCTTGTTCGCAGCTGGCGAAGAAGGCGTCCATGTCCACGTGCATGATCCATCTCATGGCAAGCACCATCCTCTCCAATAACCGTCGGGCCACAGGTAAACGAGTTCCCAGATTTGGTCTTCTTCTGTGGATATTATGAAGTGGTAAAGCTGGCGATTACCCTGCGGTTGCTGCCATTTTTGCTGCCAGGTTTTTACTTTTTGCCAGCGTTGCCCATCTCTGAAAGCTAAAGGCTTAAATTCTGCACCATGGTAAAGCACCATGACTGTCATAACCATATTATAGCAAACAATTGTATACCATACATATGGTAAAGTAGCACCTACATCATGTAAAAAGCTGTGGGGCTTCTAAATCAACTTTTCTCGGGCTAAGCTTACATGCTGGTTCTTGCCCACAATGATGTGGTCAAGAAGCTGAGCGCCTACCAATTCGCAGGCTTGTTTCAGCTGTTTTGTCACTGCCACATCTTCTCGGCTGGGGCTAGGATCTCCACTGGGGTGATTGTGTATCAAAATGAGCGCTTGAGCTGAAGTCAAGCTTACCTGTTTCAATATTTCTTTAGGGTCAACCGTGGTTTGTATTGAACTACCTACGCTTATTTCTACGTGTTTTATGGGGCGATTCTTCCTATCTAGCAGCAGTATCCAGAAGTGTTCCTTACCTTCGTTCATTAGCATGGAAGAGAAATAACGTGCTGCATACTCGATGGCATCTTCAGGGGTAGTAATTCTTGCTTCTTCCACAGTTTCATTTTGGAGAAACCGCTTACCTATTTCCAATGCCGCCTTTACTTGAGCGGCTTTGGCTTTTCCCATTCCCTTGATTTGTAGAAGTTCTTCTACGCTGGCTCGGTACAGTCCAGTGAAGCCGCCAAAGGTGTTCAGCAGGCGTCGTGCCAAATCTTCCGCTGTTTCCTCATTATTGCCCGTACGTAGTATGATAGCGAGCAGTTTTGCATCAGGCAGATGCTCAGGACCTTTAGAAAGAAGCAGCTCTCTGGGGCGTTCAGAAACAATCCATTCCTTTATCGGAATTTTGTAATTGGGGTTACTCACAGGACAAATAGCCCTTTTGAAAAAGTATGTGCGCCTAGAAGCAGCATGTTTCAATTATATATGGTCGGACTATCTAGCTCTCATACTAGTATTAGTTAACAAACACTGGAGAAGTTGATGGTTGTCAGGAAAGGAACTTTGGAAGACAAGAACCATGTCTCTGAGCTGGTGCTACTTGCAGCTCCATTTTTCTCAAAGTTGTTCGGAGAAAAAAGGGCAGTGGAGCTTTTGCAGTACTTGTATGTGCATGATAATAATCTATTCAGCTTCTCTCATTGCTTGTTTGCTCAAGATGGTGATGACATCCTTGGATTGGTAGTGGGCTACGATTGGCAAACTAAACAGAGCGAACAGCTGAGTACTGGTTACCTCATGATCAAGTACTTGGGACTTCAGTTTTTCAAAGCCCTGCCAGCACTTCTTAAATTGGATGCGCAGGTTAGTAGAATTTCGCGTGAAGACTATTACATAGCCTTTTTGGTTGTTTATCAACAAGTGCAAACACGGGGTGTAGGCACAGCATTAATGAAGCGCGCTGAAGAGGACGCAGTTTCGTGCGGTGCGAAGTTTATCTGCCTGGACGTGGAAACAGAAAACGAAAATGCCGTTCGTTTTTACCAAAAGCGCGGTTATAGAATAGAAAGAACGTTTTCAGTAAATTTGACTCAGGAAGTGGTTCTCCACTTCTATAGAATGAAGAAAGAACTAAGGTAATTTTGGTCCACGTACCTACTGAGTGTTTAGCTAACAGAATAACTTTCTTAATCCGCAAGAGCCTGCTGTGCCACTAGAGTGGCTGGCGTCGGACGTCCTTGAATGGTTGAAAGAAAAAAGGCTTTGTGAGTATGTTTATAAGCGGCGACAGTAAATTAAAGCAAACTGTTTTGCTACCTGCTTACGCGGTTACTTTGCTTAAGCAGTATGTGGGATTCATTAATGATGGCGCCCTTGGTCGCCTCATAAAGTGGGACTGGGGTGCTGGCAAGTTTGTTAACCAAGGTTTCCAACGGGACCTTGGGCCAAAGCTTTATGTACTCAGGGAGCTGTTTTCTTAAATTGTGAATGTGATCTTTGGGTTGGATTACGTCAGCCTTAATAAATGGTTGCCTGGTGTTTTGCATTCCCATGTTCATTAGGGCGTACTCTCCAAGTTGATTCCAAACTTTTTTCACCAGTGATAGCCAATCATATGGCGGCACTAAGTCGTTGTAGTCTTGTGTAACCACAGTCCATTCGTCTACTTCGTTTGTTTCTTCATCGTTGCTTTGTAAGTAATAGGGGAGTTTGTTCTCGTAATCCTCGGCACGCACAATGTTTATAGGGCCCCTTGCTGGGTTTGTGATAATAACTCGGGCTCTAAATAGGTCTGAGAACAATGCTGCCCAGTCTTTTCTTGGGGTGTAAACGGTACTGCCCAGCAAGCTGAGCATTCTTACGTTGTACTTTCCTAAGCCCGTTATAAAAGGAAGTATGTCATAGAAGCTGGTGTAAATGCGTGGTTGCATCAATCGGAATGCTTCGCTAACTGATGGAGTAAGGACGCCTTTCTTTAGCTGTCTTGCCCATAACTGTGGAGCGTATACACCGACTTCATGTGTGCAGGGCTGATCAGGTACTTGATAGTCTACGTAGAATGTGTGAGAAAAGGTCAAAGGATAATGAGCGCTGGAGGTTTCATCAGCCAAAGCTACAAGACCATTGAGATAGGTGTAGACCCAGTGAAGTTCCCACCCGCTTATCATAAGTTGTTTTCTGTATTGTTTAAGACGATTTATGGTTTGGCTAAGCTCTTCTTCCCACAAACTTCTTAGGTGCGCAGGCAAAAGGCTTGCGTCAGGGTGTTCCTTAACATTAGTAAAGGTGGTTCTCATTAGTGGGGCATGGTGCAGCGTAGTAGCTAAGGATGTTAGGTAAACCAGCGTGGGTCTAAAGTCCTTCGGATAGTTTTGTGAAAGCTTTTCTGCGGCGTCTACCACAAGATTCAAGCCCAAAAGAGTGTGTCTGGAGATGAGCTGGCCGTTTTTCAACTGCTCTTGGAAACGGGCATCGATTTTACCTACATCATGTAGGTACACTAAACTCTGCATTATATCAAGGCTGTAACGCAGAACACGGTGAGCGTCTGGGCCCACAGGCGGACGCCATAGTTTTTCAGTGAGCTCTCTAAAACGCTCCGCCACATCCAAGGAATGGCTCCACAGAGTTCCTGCTTGTTTGTCCCGATTTAGCTTTGGTATGACAGTTAGATAGACCTCTTTAAGGCCGTAGTGTTCAATTAAGTTCATGTTAATATTCTACTGTAACAAGAGAGAGAAAGGCTGCAAGTTCTGTAGTTTTTATCTAATGTGTTGGAGGTGCACCACCATGGCAAAGAAAAGCAGTAGCGTGAGAGGGAGTGCGGCACGCTGGATATTAATAGTAATCTTGGTTGTCGTAGTTGGTTTTGCTGCGGGTTTCTTGTATTCCAGATATGGCACGGGGTTTTTCGGTTCCAGCATAAAGCCTGGTTACTTGTCCAACATGGATTCTATTTATGTCAACAACATTTCAAAAGAGTTGGAGCTTACTGCAACGCAGCAAGAGGTGGTGCAGCTCGCACTGAAGGCTGAGCTTTCGCAAAGGAAGGCTTTGACACAGGAGGGGTTGGCTGAGAGCGCTATTGCTTCGGAACTGAAAAGTACTACTGCATCAGCTGTGGATGTGATTAGAGCTGCTTTGGGTGATAAGACCGACACCTTTCTGAACCTGGTTAAAGAGTATAACCGTGATAGGTCCATACCTGTAAAGCTGGTTCCTGTGAAGGTTTATTTCATTGTGGCCGATCCTGACTGGGCTGTTAAAGCTGAAGAGCATTATGTGGTGGACGAGAACAAGCCGCTTAGAGCTTTAGAATCACTTATTGAGGGACCCGAAGATTTAAGTATGGGTATGCCATTACCTCCAACCACTCGCATACTGGGGTTTACTGTGGAAAACGGTACAGCTTATGTGGATTTAAGCCGTGAAGCGATAACAGAGGCTTACAAATACTGTCCTGTGTCTGCTGGTGGCGAAGCTATGAGTATTAACGCCATAGGCAACACATTGACTGAATTTTCAGAAATTCAAAGGGTAAAGCTCAGTATTGAAGGTAAGACACAAGGCGAAATAGACGGATATTCTATAGAAGAGTATTGGGGCCATTTTGGACTGCCTAGCGAAATAACGAGGAATGAAGAGGTCATAGTTCCGTAGGATTCTCGCCAGCGTCTGGGTCAGTATCACTGAAAATGTCAATGTCGAAGGTGATCTGGTTTTCTTGTGTGAGTAACTCTGTGGACGGTTGGTAGAATAGTTCCCAGCAAACGTGCTTGTCCATGATGATGTCGCGAACTTGTCTTTCTCGCTGAGTAAGTTGTTTAGAACTACCACTTTTCACTTCAATGAACACAACCTGTTTCAACTGTCCGTCACTAAGGCCGTCAAACACGATCAGATCCACGGGCGTTCCTAAGAAGCGAGCGTCTTTTGGGTTGTACTTGAAGTCAGGCAAAAAAGGTACCAGATGCTCTGTTATTTGACCCAGCATGACCGATTTGCTACGTTTAGTGGCATCTTGCCTAATTTCTTCTTCCACTTCCAGCTTCCACTGTTCCAGGGCTGCTTTATACTGCTGATCTATGGACTGCTTCAAGGTCTCTATTTCTCGGCTTTTCCAGTCTTCAAATTGCGCCTTCCAGTATGCTTCCGCGCGGAATTGATTTTCACGTAACTGGTTTTCATATTGCTGGTAGAGTTCTCTTCGTGTCCTTTCTAGGTCTCGCTCAAAAGCCAACCTGAAGAACAGTAGGATGACTATGCCCACTGCCAAACCAATTAAGAACCACCACATAGCAGTATTGTAATGCAAAAGGAGCCAGCAGGAGTGTTGCTTTGGCTGGCTCCACAAAATGTGGTATGGCTTTTTTACTACAAGCTTAGAAGTTTATCAATAATTTGCACGTAAACGTGAGGTAGTTTTTTCAGTGAAGATACTTCAACGTATTCATTGGGTCCATGCACGTTCCCGCCTTTGGGTCCAAAATCGATAGCTTTCACACCTAGGGGTGTGAAGTAGCGTGAGTCTGCTGCGCCTGCACCTTCAACTGCCTTGGCACGTTCTCCGTTTTCCTTTAGAACCTGGAGAACTGTTTGAACAAATGGTTCTTTGGGACCTGTAAAGAGGAAGCCAGCTTTTTCCCTGTTGCCAAAGTCTACCTCGGCGTCAGGCAGATTATAAGAAAGCACCTCTTTTAAGGTACTTTCAATGTCCTGATTGTCATGGCTCATGGCTCTAATATCCAAGGAAAGAGAATGCCTTTCGCCATCAAAGGCATACATATTGGGTGTTATGGAGACACCAAAATCGCTGTATTTTTCAGCTTTTATGGGAGCTCTTACTAAAGGGACAACAGCTTTTATAAGCTTTGTTAGGTTTTCATCTACTTCTACTTCTGACTGCGTTCCCTGCTCTGGTTTTACGTATGTTAGAGTGACTGTTCCCGGTACCACGTTGGATTTGAGAAAGGCTCCAGTGAGGGAGACAGCTTCGTAATCAGTTTCGCGTAGGAACTGAGACGCAGCTATTAAAGGGTGGGTGTCCACGCCCGGGAAGAAGTAGGCAGCATGTCTCGTTTCCACAACGGGTGTACGAATCTCAAAGGTTTGTTCTTCAAGCTTGCCCTTTGTCATTTTCTTTGCATTAGGGACAGAAATGGTTACGCTAAAACCTTTTCTCCTTCGAACTATGGGGATCATGCCTGTACCATCCGCATTTATCAAGAAAGAAGGCAGTTTATTAATCTCATTGAGTTTTTCTGCAATGTACAGAGCGGTGGCTCCTCCAGTTTCTTCATCACCTGTGAAGGCAAACAGTACTTTGCCGTTTAGTGGTTTTTCTTTGAGCTCTTTTAGGGCAAACATGAGGGAGGCGACGTTGCCTTTGTCATCCACGGAACCTCTGCCGTAGGCTTTATTGCCTTCCACGGTCAATTTAAAAGGTTCATAGTGCCATTCATCTTTACTTACAGGTACTACATCAAAATGTGCCATGACCATGACTTTTGGCAAGCCTTCGCCTATTTCACCAACAACAGCATAGGCGCCATTGTGCTCGATTATCTCGCTATCAATGCCCCAAGATTGCAGAGTGCTTTGTATAAACGCGGGGCACTCCCTGGAAGGCATCTCACCTTTGCTTGGGTCATTTACAGTCTGAAATGAAACCAGGCTGGAAAGTAAATCTAAGACATCCAAAATGCAACACCTCCTATTTACATCTTTCCCCTTTAACTATACTCTCGAACAAGAAGCTTAACAGAAAGCATTTACTGAACGGGTTCAGTCTACTATTTGGAGCTCCTTGGGGAAATGGTTTAGCACTTCGCAGCCAGTTGGTGTTACCAATACTAAATCTTCAATGCGAACGCCGAACTTACCGGGCAGGTAAATGCCCGGTTCAATAGAGAAGATCATACCTTCCTGTACTATATCTGTATTGACTGAAGATACATCGCCAGTTTCATGTACATCCAGACCGATGCTGTGCCCTGTACGATGAGTGAAATAACCACCAAAGCCGAAGTTTTCAATGTGATTGCGAGCCGCTGCGTCGATGTCGCAGAATCTTACGCCTGGTTTCACAGTTTCAATGGCTTTAAGGTTTGCTTCCAAAACGATGTTGTAAATTTTCCTTTGCAAGTCGTCTGCTTTCTTGTAGAAAACTGTTCTCGTCATATCTGAGCAGTAGAAATTCTTACGGCAGCCAATATCAATGATGACACTATCGCCTTCCTTTAACGAAGTAGTTGAATCACTTTCGTGGTGCGGGTCAGCGCCGTTAGGGCCGTAAGCAATAATGGGTTCAAAGGAATATCCATCTGCTCCCAGTTCTTCGTAAATGTCCAGCAGCAAGCGGCTCACCTTTTTCTCTGTATGCAAATTGGGAATTAGGTGCAAAACCCTTTCCATGGCTTGGTCGTTTATATGTGATGCTTCTCTCATAAGCTGTTGTTCCATGTCATCCTTTATGGCACGTACACTATCAACAATACTGGAGATGTCCACAAAATCCTTTATGGGAATAGGGGATTGGTGCACGAGCTCTATAAGGAAACGGGCAGGCCAGTTCTTGTCAACCCCTAGAGGCTTGTCAGGGGCAATGTGGGGTAAGAGTAAAGCAATGGGATCCTGAGAATCGTTGTAAGTTACCACATCCAGACCAAGTTTTTCCCTGATAGGGAAGAGTTCATTTACAAAAAGTGTGGGGATTTGTTCACTTCTGATCAAGAGAACCAACATCCGTTCTCCTGGGTTTATCCACTTACCTGTGAGGTAGAAAATGTTTGTGGGGTCGGAAATGACCATTTGGGATAGACCAGCTTGGGTCATCCCTTCCAGTACTTTTTCTAGACGCTTCTGATTCATATGGGTTCTTACCTCCTTTACAAAGATTGTACGTTCCTTTTGCAGGAGGTAAGAACCCTTATTCTTTGTGCAAATTAGGTGCTCTGCTTTAGCAAGGTTCTAATGGATTCCCAGCGCTGTTCTTTGGAAGCTCTTTGGGTAGCAATGTTTAAATCTCCAAGTAATCTCTCATGGTAAGTTGGAACCTGCTCTACTTGGTAGAAAATCCCGATGGGAAGCTTCTCTGTCTGCTCTGCAAGTTTCATGGCTTCTTCCACTGTACTAACTGGCTGCGGTAAGATTTCCACTTTGCTGTTGTAGAGCTTGTAAGTATCATTAAATGAAACGCACGGCTGGAGTACGTCAACGAAGGAAAAGCCCTTGTGCTTCATAGCCTGGTAGAAAACATCCGTAAGTTCCTTAAGCTTCCCTGAAAATCCCCGCGCAACAAAGGTGGCTCCCACGCTAAGCATGAGCTTTATTGGGTTAAGCGGCTCTTCTGGGCTACCAAAAGGTGTGGACGGTCCTCTAAAACCTTCTGGCGAAGTAGGAGTGAACTGCCCTGTGGTTAAACCGTAAACGCCGTTATCATGTATTATTACCGTTATATCAGCGTTTCTCTTGGCTGCAAAAATGAGGTGTTCGATGCCTTCCCCGAAAGCGTCACCATCACCGGCAAAAGCAACAACGGTAATCGAGGGGTTAGCCAGTTTCATGCCCTGGGCTGTAGCTATTTCTCTGCCATGAAGGGAATAAAAACCTGACAGATCCAAGTAGTCGAAAATCTTTGCGTGACAACCTATTCCAGCGGTGATGAGAATGTTATTTCTGCTTATGCCGTCCTCTTGTTCTAATCTTCTAACAGCATTCTTGAACGCATTGAAAATGCCGAAGTTACCACATCCTGGACACCATGTGTTTTCTGCATAAGTGGTCAGGTCATCAGGCATACTATATCACCTCCTTTATTTGCTGGGCGAGTTCTTCTGGATCAAAGGGTCTTCCGTCGTATTTCCTAATGGAAGCTTTAGCTTTTATGCCTGTTTTCTCTTTTATCAGGGTTTCAAAAGCTCCCATAACGCTTTGCTCTACTGCGATGGGGTTAACATTTTTGAATTTTTCAAATTCCCACGTAGGGAACGGTTCTAAGTAAATAGGCTGAACCACTGTTGCTTCCAAATTAGCACACTGCAGTGCTTCCAGAACTGACATGGTTGTGGAACCGTAGGTAAAGATGACTGGTTCACCATGTCCAAATACGTTTACGGTGTGCATCTGCATAAGCTTCTGCACCAGTGTCTCTTGTTTTTTGGCACGTTTTTCATGCATTTTCGCTATCATCTGTGGGTCTTCGGTGGAAACGCCGTATTCATCATGTTCATAGCTGGTAAACTTTATCACTTGGTCAGAAGGTGGGAAAAGCACAGGAGATATGCCATCTTCTGTTATCTTATACCTTAAATACTTCTCGTCACCGCCCTGATACATGATAGGCTCTGCCCAATATGCTTTAGTGGGGTCTATATCCACGGTCATGCGGCTTTCCTCAAGATGTTTTTCGGTTAGCAAAATGCCCAAAGTTTGGAATTCCTGTACCAGACCAAGCATTTCAGCGGCAAGGTAAAAAGCTTCTTCCATGCTGTATGGGGAAGCCACCACCCGAGGAAATTCTCCATGCCCCTGGTTTATGGCAAAACGCAGGTCTCCTTGCTCTGTGTAAGTAGGCACACCTGTGGAAGGACCAGGCCTAGAACCAAGTACTGCAAGTACAGGTACTTCTGCCATACCGGAAAGTGAGAATGCTTCTTCCATGAGTGCCATGCCACCTCCACTTGAAGCCACCATGGTTTTTAGTCCCATGCTGGCAGCACCCAGCGCCATGTTTATGGCAGCCAGCTCACTTTCAGGATGCATTACACCAATTTGGAACTCTTTCGCATGAGCAGCCAAGAAATGCAGTATGGAAGAAGCAGGTGTCATGGGATAGGCAAAGAAGAAATCTAAACCGCCGGCTACAGCGCCTAGCGAGATGGCTTCGTTGCCACTGATCATGGGAAGTGGCTTCTCATTAGTTTTCTTCAGTGCGAATTTTCCAAAAAGCTGTGGAGCTGCGGCATCATAGATCTCCATGGCGAAGTTGATGTTGTTTTCAGCATCTCTGTATTGTTCGCGGATGACATCTGCCAATTCGTCCTTTGACATGCCAATACTTACGGCAAGGACTGTAACAGCGCCCACGCCCAACCTAAGTTCAGAGTTTGTGTATTTCTTTGAAATGGTAGAAAACGGTATTCCTATACCGTTTGGGACTGTTTCGTCTTTCATGGCATCTGAGTTGAAAACCATGATACCACCATCACGAAGATGCTCTTTGTGCATATCGTAGCTACGCTTGTCAGTGGCAACTACCAAATCTGCTTTCATATAATGGCTTTTTATGGGATAAGTAGCTGAGGAAACCACTGCGAAATTGTGTCCGCCTTTTATAAGACTTTGGTAATCTTCCATTTCGAAAACTCTTCTGCCCATTCTTGTAAAGATGTAACCGGCTACGGCTCCAGCCTTTCTTATGCCAGCCCCAGCCGTGCCTCCGGCTATGAAGGTAAATAGTTCCTTTTCCACCTTGTCACCCCCTAAAAAATCTCAAATTTTTTAAATGGTTAAATCTATTATAACGCTTTAGGAAAATCCCAAGCGAGTGCTTTTTTTGTGTAGCTCTCTTCATCAAGTACTCTTAGCATCTCTACATCTTTTCCAAAAATTGACAGTGTTGTACCTAATCCAGCCGAACGGCCAGTGATTTGGACTAAACTCAAAGCTTTTGTCATATTCGTAGGCGAAGTAATAGGTGGCAATACAGAAGCGCTATAAACTACCTTATCGGTTTTTACTACGTTGCCATCAGCTACATCTCAATAATTGATATAAGCTTCCATAACAGACCACGTTCGAGGTATGAGCCCAAAGAACGGGATAGAATCCTCTAGACCTTGATCGGTGACAGAATTTGAGCATCCTCCAAGGGACAGAGCCACGAAGGTGATAACCAAGATCGAGGCTGACACGACCAGTACCACTAATGGCACGCTGTTAACCTTTTTCATTTTCCCCAATGAAGAAAGTTTTGTTCAAGTTCTTTTTCTTCCTCCCGTCCCGCTACCTTCTTTGGACGCATAGGACGTCGCCCCCTTTAAGTTATGGCCACGCGGCTGAGCAATATTATTCTGCAACGTTTTTAGCCTTATTTCATCTACGCATGTATACGGCGGTTATATCAACTCTTCACTATTAAACTACTCATTTAACTGCCACTAAGACGTACTTTTCATCATCGTCTATAGCTATTTGCACATTCAAATTGGCTTCCACCATGAACTGACTCACTATATCAACACTGGGAAGTTCTACTTTTGCCATGTCGCCTCCCATGTCTTTGTGCATCTTGTTTATGTGATTGCGGCCCTGAGAGTGGCAAATAGCCAGTTTTCCGCGCGCCTTTAACAACTCTGCCAATTTTTTTATACTGCTCTCTTTGTCAGGAAAGTGGGGGAAAGAGGAGTAACAAATCACTATGTCAAAAAGGTCATCGGCTTCAAAAGCCATGACATCAGCTAAAACAAAATCTACGTTCGGATAGGTTTGTTTTGGAAACTTTTCTCTGGCAATGCGAAGCATATTCTTGGAGTAGTCCAAACCGACTACCCGACCTGTTGGGCCAATTGACTCAAGAAGATACGGTATTAGAACACCTGTGCCACAGCCTACGTCGAGCACGTGGTTGCCAGGTTTAGGTTTAAGAATGTTCATTATGTCCTTTATTTTTCTGGGGTCGTGGTGGTTTTTGCTATCCCACTCGGTGGCTGCTTTATCAAAAAACGCTTTTTGGTTCAGATCCATACCTATTTTTTCACCCTTTCAAAGTAACAGGATTTGCGCTTCTCTCGTGCACGTTCGCCTGTCTATGCACTAATAGTGTGACCAAGGGAGGAATGGTAAGTATTTGAATAACAATTCCAGGTAGACCTATGACGAACATGCTGTAAAGAAAAGCTGTTAGCTTGAATGGTAGCCCAAGAACAAAGTTGAAAAGAATCCAGTTCGCCAAGATAGAGACCAATCTGCCTATGAGCATTGCTGAGATGATGGAAACATACGTGTTTTTCTTAAAGTTTCTGTATAAGAGCGACGTAGTAATACCATAAGTGAATAGTTCAGCGGTCATTGTAAAAACCGTGGGCACTGGAGGCATTCCTGTAAGGAAAGAGCTAAGAAGTGGAGTGGTTATGCCAACTAGTGCGGCAAACTGCCATGGCAGCAGAAAACCAGCAACTAAAACGGGTATGTGCATTGGTAAAAACATGGGGCCACCAAAAGAAAGCATGTGAAAAACCATGGGTAATAGAACACCCACAGCGATAAGCAACGCGGCCAGCGTCAAGAACTTAACTTTTGGATTCATCAGTCAGTGCTCCTTTGCATAGAAGTTGCCAATGGTAACATCAGTGTAATATTCTAAACCAGAATTATGTTAATCACCTAAGGTCTAAGTTTTTTCTAAAATGGGATTGAAATTCAAAGAGACTATTTTTGTTGGTTCTGGTAAGTTTTCTTTTGTTATTTCCAGCACGTCCAGTTGCTCATAAGGATGGTCTTTAACGAATGCATCAAGATCGCGTAGTACAGTTTTTAAAAAGAAGCTGGCATACTTCGTCTTGTAGTGCATGGGAATAGCAATGTTAGGTTTTAGCTGGTCAATGACCTTCCATGCTTCATCAGGGCCAATTGTGAAGAAACCCCCTACGGGTAGGAATATGATATTAGGCTGGTCCAGCGCTTCGAGTTCTTTTTCTGTTAGCAGAGTACCTAAATCACTTAAGAATGCCAAAACCATATTTTCAGCTTCGATGCTGAACAAAGAGATCTTGCCTCTTTTTGCTCCTTGGGCATTGTCGTGGAAGTACGGAATGGTGGTGATTTTTACTCCATCAAATTCCTTTGTGCCTTCTTTAAGCACTTCCTTGAACGCTTTTACGTTTTTAACGGAGTTATGATCACCATGTTCGTGGGACACGAGCACTAAATCCACTTCGGGGAAAGAAGCTTTGTAGCCAGTGGAAGAGTTGTAAGGATCGGTCAATATCTTCATGTTTCCTGTTTCAATAAGGAAACATGAATGTCCGAGCCATCTGATCTTCATGCTGTTTTCACCTCCTTCTAAGTTCGGTTAGGATTTACAGGTAGGAAGCAGCCATTTTGTGAGCTGGATTGGTAAGCCGCCTCCAAAACGAGCTGAGCGCGATGGCCTTCTTCAAATGTAGGGGTATGATCTAAAATCTTTCCCTCTGCTACCGAGCTTAAGAACCAAAGCAAACTTGTCAGGTGTGTGTCTACCATAAAACCCTGAGAAAGCTTCGAGTTTGGGTAAAGTTTTACTATTCTTTTGTAGAATGGATCGTTAGCTAAGAGCTTCGGATCTGGGTAAATACGTTGCCCTTTTTCATCATAAAAGGTGGGGGAGTAGGGGTTGTGGTCCAAATCGATAAACAGAGAGCCTTTGTCACCGTAAATCCACATGCGATTAGCATCGTTGCCAACGGCGAGCCGAGATACCTCAATGGTTCCCTTAACGTTGCCTTCTACCTGCAAGCTCAAAGAAGCCCAGTCATCTACATCTACCTGCTGGAGTATGCCTTCTGAGTTCTTGCGTTGTTTTACTATGGTGTCAGTCAAGCAGCTTACGGACTGAATTTCTCCAAGCAAGAACCGAACCAGATCTATTAGATGAATGCCCAGATCTGCTAAAGCACCACCACCGCTTTTATTCTTTTGCAGTCTCCATGTCATTGTTTTTTCCGGTATGAGGTAGCTTGAGTGTAGCAGTTCACCACGAAAAGCATAAGGACGACCAATAACACCTTGTTTTATGGTAGCATGAGCGGAAGCCACAGCTGGGTTGAACCGCATTACGAATGCTACTTGATTTAAGACGTTACTCTTTTTAACCTCTTCAACCATAAGCTTTGTCTCTTTACTGTTGCTTGCGAGTGGTTTTTCACAGTAGATGTGTTTCCCTGCTTGAGCAGCTAATAAGGTTTGCTGGCAGTGGAGGAAATTTGGGGTGCATATATCTACTACGTCTAAATCTTCTAACGAGACTAACTTTTCCATGGTATCGACTATCTCTGCAAAGCCGCAGCTTTTGGCTGTCTCCATGTTTTCCATGGGGTGAGTGCTGTAAAGTGCCTTCAAGTTAATGCTAAAATCCACGGGAATATTGAGTAGAGGTAAATTCCTAAGCCCAAGCAGGTGGGTTTTGGCTATGGTTCCTAATCCAGCTAAACCGTAATTGATCTCCATGTTTTTAATCCTCACAATTCTACCTGGGTTACCTTGCTCAGGTAACGCGGTTTGTCCGGGTTAATGTTTCTTAAGCGAGCCAAATAGAAAGCAAATAGCTGAGCAAAAGTAACTTCAGCGAAAGGATAGAGCAGGTCATGGTTACAGGGAAGTTCAAACCGAGCATCACCGAGCTTCAAAGCTTCTTCGTTGTCTGAAATTACAAGCACATGTGCTCCCACCTGTTTAATTCTTTCTATGACGTTCAGGCTGGCAGGTAATGTGGCATCGGCTGGCGCAAAGATGATAACGGGCGACATGTGGTTCAAGATGGCAATGGGTCCATGCAAAAAGTCTACAGATGACATGCCCCATGCATTTATGTAACAAGCCTCTTTAAGTTTCAGAGCCGTTTCCTTCGCGGCACTATACGAAAGACCCGTGCCAAGGAGCACTAGGTTCTGTGCCAGCATGTATCTTTGTGCCAAGGCTGATACTTGTTCTTTATGCTTTAAGATGGTTTCTACTGAAGTAAGGAGCGATCCATCATCCAGTGGTTTATCTGCCAAGGCATAAGCTAACATGAGGAGAGCAGCCATGGAAGCGGTAAAGCTTTTCGTAGCGCACACACTTTCCTCTTTGTTTGCCTGCATGTACAGGGCATTTTCGCCTGCTAGTTTATAGAGTGTGCTTTCTTTGTTATTGGTTATGCCAACGGTTAGAGCACCTTCTACTTTTGCGCGCTTTACGGTTTCACATACGTCGTCGGTCTCTCCAGATTGCGAAACGCCTACTATCAAAGCTTTGGATATATGAGGTGGATTCTTGTACAGGGTGTACACAGAACCAGTACTTAATGCAGAAGGAAGGTGCGCTATGAGTTGAAATGCATACTGACCATAAATGCAAGCGTTGTCTGAACTACCTCTGCCAGCTAACAAAAGGAACTCTGGAGCATACTGCTTTATGCGTGATGAAATTGCCTTAACGTTATCTGATTCCCGCTCAATCAGCCTCCTTAGTACTTCAGGGACTTCCTCGATTTCTGCTAACATTCTAAATTCTTGTTCGTTCACTGTGTTTACCTCCTTGCTACCAGATGGTTGCTAACTATGGTAGTGGTTTCTTATTGCCTCAACTATGATTTCGACTATCCTTTCTCCTTCTCCACCCTGCAGCAGGGTGGAAAGGGTTTCATACCCACCTTCATCATAGGCGCTCATGTCGGGAATGTAGCCAATGTAATCAGATGCATACCCCACAACAAAGATCTTCTTAGGTTTTAGTGCTTCTTCTATTTGCTTTCCCAATGTGGAAAATAACTCTCCTGGCACACCAACAAAGCTTACTTCTCCAAAATCTAGAATGCGTAAGGCTGTTTGGATAAGTTGAGCGCCATTTACAGCAGTGCTTGTTCTTATTAAGCTCTCTATGCCTTCAACCTTTGATTCCCAAGGTCTAAGGTTTTGTTCTCCTCTTAGTCTGGCGCGCTGGAGTTCTTCTTGTGCCTGCCTTAGCATATTTCGAAGAACATCCATGGGTGGCATTTCCTTTATCTTCAACTGAACCGGTATGGTGATGGCTTGGAACTTATCAGGGTCTAAATCAATTTCTTTAGTGTTTGGCATGCATCTTGTCAAGCTGTCTTGTACGACCTTTGCGACGCGTTCTATCTCATCGAAATCGGATTTCTGCCGATAAAAGCGTGTGCTGACATCACCTGCTGCACCGTTGAAGAACATGGCAAATTTTAAGTTATTTACCTGCTCAGTGAGCAAAGATGCAACTTTTCCAGGGAAATCAGCGCTTATTAAGTGGTTTTGCTCATGTAAAACGGTGGGATGACATCCGAAGTTATAAAGCAATGCCTTGCTACCGTCTTCACTCTGTATTATTAGCATCTTGAAAGTGGGTAGTAATTCCTCTGTGTTAAGCTCTCGGCGATTACCAAACACCCTTTGAGTAAAGGGGCATTCTCCAAACAGTAGTTTTCCTGATCTAACACTTTTGATTGATTCCAAAGCACTATTTACAGTCTGCTCCACTGTGTACTCAAAAAGAGTGCTGTCAATATTTCCCACAGCCAGCACTTTTCCATCAGGAGTCAGGAGCTTTGTGCTTTGAAGCCCTTCAGGACCTGAATGAGTATGGGTTGCAGCTATGAGAATATGGTCTTTGGGAATGCCTGTTTGGCTCTCAAGTTGTGAAGCAACAGCTTGAGAGAAATCCAGAGAAATGGCAAGTGTGTCAAGGGCAATGAGAAAAAACTTTTGGTGTTCGCCAAATTCCAAATACAGTGCTTTTGCGTAAAGGTCGTCATGAACACCTTCTGCTTTTCTCTGCCCAAGAAATCCTGCCATTTGTGTCCCCAGCGAGGGTGTAATAATTCTTTGAGAATATCCGTATTTAACCATTCTGTGCCTCCAAGAAGCGCTTTATGGCGAGCAAGACTCCTTTATCTTCATTGGAACTTGTAACAAAAGAAGCCTTACTTTTCGTAAAATCGTCGGCATTAGCCACGGCCACCGAGAATTTGACCACATCGAACATGGTGGCATCGCTTTCATTGTCTCCAATGGCCATGACATGTTCAGGATCGATGCCGCAAATTTGCAACATGTGCTGTAAAGCACTGCCCTTTGTGACGCCACTTGCCATTATGTCCAAACAGCCATCATCTGCTCGCATAACATCGATCTTGTCACCGAGAAGTTCTCTGAGCTCTTCTTTTAATTGGTTTAAATATTCTTCATCAAGTATGATGGATACTTTTCTTACACCGATTATGTCTTCAGGTGGTATGTCAGAAAGATCAGTGTTTACCACTGGAGCGGGCTCTTTTTCTGTAAACACAGGTACTTCTGGTCTTTTGTAGCAAATCATGCTGTTACCTCGATATAGGTAAAGGTTACATCGATATTTCCTTCTTACCAAATGGTCTATGATAGCTTTTACCACATCTTCCTCGATAAACTGTTGATAAATGATTTCCTCCGTAACGGGGTCAACAACAACTGCTCCAGCTTCGCATATGACTGGTACATCTATGGGGAATCTATATGCGAAGGTTTTCACCGAGGGGTAGCCTCGTCCAGAAGCGATTGTTAACTTCACTTCTGGACTTAGCATGTCCTTTATCTCTTCTACATACTCTTGCGGCAGCTCAGAGTCATTGTTTAGCAAGGTACCATCCAAGTCCGTAACGATAAGTTTCTTGACATCCCTGAGCCTATTCCTTATGTCCTCTATGATCTTATCGCTGCTAATCTGCTCTTGCATAGATGAGATTTCCCTCTCCTATGGTGGCTTCCACCTGGAGCGTTTCTTTATTCAAAATTACCATGTCAGCGATGGATCCTTTCTTTATGGTTCCACGATCCTTCAGGCCTATGGACTTTGCAGGCAGTAGCGATGCACATGTGAAAGCCTCTGGTAGAGAAAGCCCACCGATGTTAATGAGATTTCTAAAGCCCTTATCCATGGCGAGTACCGAACCAGCTAATGTTCCATTTTCTAACCTGGCAGAGGTTTCGTCTACGATTATGGTCCTATTCCCCAGAGTGTACCTGCCTGGTTTCCCTAAACCTGCTGCCATGGTGGCGTCAGTGATGAGTACCAGCCGATCTTTGACGTACTTGCACATGATTTTCATGGTAGCAATGTGCGTGTGAACCCCATCTGCGATGAACTGTAAATAGAATGGATAAAGTAAACCCGCACCTATAAGACCTGGCTGCCTGTGTTGAAATGGGCTCATGGCGTTGAAGTAGTGTGTTATGGAGGTTGCTCCTTTTGCATAGGCTTTGGCAGCTGTTTCGTAGTCTGTGGACGTGTGGCCCAAAGAAACACTAACGCCATATCCGGCGAAAAGTTCTATCATGTCCAGATGTCCTTCAATCTCAGGAGCCATGGTAACCATGAGAGCCTTGCCTTCACTAAGAAGCTCTATGATGTCATCTCTGTTGGCTTGCCTGAATAGATTTGGATCCATGGCACCGGGAACTTTCTTACTAATGAATGGCCCTTCCAGATGAAGTGCAAGTGGTTTCGCCCCTTTTACCTGGGCAAAGCTATTAGAAAGCTGCATTATGGGCTTTAGTGTTTCAACAGGTGCACCTGTGGTAGTAGGAAGAAATGCTGTGGTACCTGTAGAGGCAAGCTTTTCTGCCATGCTGCTTATGGCCTCTAATGTGCCTTCCATGGTGTCATGGCCTGCGAATCCATGAATGTGAACATCGACAAAACCAGGCCCTACTACGTAGTCGGTTAAATCTACCAGTTCAACCCCACTTTCGGGTGGTTCAAATGAAACTTGCTCGATGCGTGAATTGTTCACTTCAATGTATACAGTGCCGTCAATGGGCTCTGGTGCATAAAAATGGTCTGTCTTTATCACATAGTGATTACTTTTAATTTGAATGGTCATTATGGCGTGCCTCCTAAAACTCCTGTTTTACTTGTTGATCCAGATGCGGTACCCGTATAGGTCTCTGTATTTTTCTTTTAATTTATCGTTGAACTCCGGGCCACCGTCAATGTTTGCACTCATGAGTACTGGTGGCTCAAAGTTATTTGCAAGCATTTCCTCGATGGCAAAGACTACTGTTTGGTTCAGAAGTAAATCTGCAGCAATAGAGGATGTACCACCCACTTTTGTGTAGAGTCCTTCTATTTCCACTGCAGCGTCTCCAGGTATGCTATGGTTATCCAGCACCACGTCTGCAAGTTCGAATAGTCTTTTCCCACTAGAGTGCCTGGACGTGCTGTTTTTACTTACTTCTAGGGCAGTTACAGCGATTAAAGGTACATTCTTGGATTTCACAAAGGATGCCATTTCGATAATGAAGGGATTTCTTCCCGAGTTCGATATGATCACTACACAGTCCTTTTCTCTTAGGTCCCAACTTTCTATGAACTTTGTTCCTACACCTTCAATGGTTTCGTAACGCCCGAAGGTTTCTTCCATGACAGCTTTCGCTGGCAGCAAGCCACCAGCTCTGCCAGCAATTTCTATGGAAGCAGCATAGGAATGGCCACTGCCAAAAGCCTGTATAATGCCACCATTCATGATGCTCTGCGCCATCAAGTGGCCAGCTTGTTTCATGTGTTCCTCTTCTCTTTCCAATAAGGGAATCAAATCTTTAATCACTTGAAAGTATTTCATTGTTGTATTCTCCTTTCTCTTTGTACGGGGCGAACAAAAAACTCAACTCCTTCCAAATGGAGCGAGTAAAGAAGCTGCTGGTACTAGACCAGCAGCTTCTTCTTTTTTAGCTCTTCCACTAGATCAATGTCTCTGTCTGCAGGTGTCCTTTTGGGAGTGATACGATAGCCATAGGCCGCAATCTTTTGGTAGGCTTGGGCATCTTCTGGCGTTGCGGCTATCCATGGGAATACCATTACAGGCTTTGTTCCTGGAACAGGCGCCTGATTTCCCACGTTTACTGATTCAAACTTCAACCCACCGTCTAAAAGTCCTAAGGCATCTTGAGGTGTTTTGGCAATGACTAGCGCTGCCCCAGGCTGATTTTCTAGTGTTTTCAAATAATCTACGGCTTCTTTCACTCCCAACACTTTGGTAGGAAGACCCCTGGCAGCTTGAGGCAGCATGACCTTTTGTATGGGATCAACAGCAACTTTGTCGTTTACTACTGCGATCATATTCGCTCTGTAGAAAGAACACCACGTAACTGTTACCTGACCGTGTATGAGTCTGTTGTCAATGTGAAGATGTAATTTCACTTATACCAACCTCCTTGAGCGAATGTTAGCTGTTTTCAAGTGAAGCCCTGAGCAGTTGGGTGAGATTTTTTATGGATTCAACGCCTGAAGTCATAGCGTTAGCCGAAAGCTCTTGAAGAGAACTACTTTCTCTAAAGCTTACTATCTCCAGTAGCATGGGCAGATTAACGCCCGTAATTACTTCCACATTTTCGTTTAGTAGATAAGCTGCAGCGTTACTGGGGGAGGCACCAAACATATCTACAAAAACCAGTACGCCGCTACCGTCGTCAAGTATCTTAACAGCATTTAAGATTCTTTCTTTGAGCTCATCGATGCTGTCGCCTTCCTTTAAAGACACAAAATCCACCTTTTCTTGGGGTCCGGCTATCATCTGCATAGCATCCAATAATCCTTCTCCCAATCTGCCATGGGTCACAATTAACATTCCTACCATGTTTCACTTTTCCTTTCTCTTTAAGCTAAGATTCCAAGAGCACCGCACACAATACCAATGACTACCAGCAGGAACAGTATCTGCAGAATGCTCCATTTTCTGGAACGTAGCAGCCAATAAACTAAGAAGACAAAGGTCAGTGGCAGTAAATAGGGCAGTAGCTGGTCGAGGAATGTCTGTATCTCTACAACTTGTTCTACAGCTTTCCCTTCTATGGTAACAGTTCTAGCGAATTTCAAAGGTGTTTTCACCGAAGCTAAGATGGATGGAATAAAGCCACCCATGACTCCCAAAGCGAACATACTTGCAAGGTCTGTAATAGTGGTGAGCGCTCTGCTACCCGCTGTCTTTACCAAGTTTATACCCTGGTTGTATCCTAGCCAAAAACCGGGGAACATTACGTAGAAGTAGATGAATCCTAAGATCAACATAAGAACAGCACCAAACCAGTTTCCACTTAAGGCCATGCTAGCAGCAAACACCGCGAAGATAGGCTTCATAAGAATGGCTGCAATAGTGTCTCCTATACCAGCCAAGGGTCCCATTAATGCAATCTTTATGCTGTCTGCCACTTCTGGCTGTTTTTGCTCTTCCAAAGCACAAGCTGCCCCAAAAATTGTTGGGGAACCGATAAATGGGTTTGTGTTGTAAAAATTCAGGTGCCTTTTAATGGCTTCGAAGTATTCATCTTCATTGGGATAAACTTTCTTGAGTATTGGCATAACAGAATAAGCGAAGCCGAGGGCTTGCATTCTTTCGTAGTTCCAAGACAGCTGAAGAGTAAAGTTGTGCCTTAGCATAGCTGTTACGAGATCACGACGTGTCACATTAGTTTCTTCTAGGGGTTGAGGCCCTGTAACAAGTTCTTCTTCACCCATTGCTTCGGCTTGTACACTTTCTACTCGCTCAACGCGGGTAGACAAGTAATTGTAAATAGCTACCACAGCGAGTACGGCAAGCATGATGCCAATAAGTGGCATCTTTAGATAAGCGAATAGGACAAAGCCGAGGATGAAGAATCCCCAGTACTTAGGCAGTGGCAGGTATGTGAGCAGTATGCCAAAACCTAAAGCTGGCAACAGGTGGCCCATAGCCGTAAAGCCATTGGTCAACCAAGCAGGAATGACAGAAACCAAGTTTTGAATGGGTCCTGCTCCAAGCCAGATAGCAAAGAACAGTGGTATGGCTCGGCTAAGTCCCCAAGGTAATTGACCTAGCCAGTGCATCCAAACAATACCTCGTTCGTTGTGAGTCTCTGCATAATGATCTGCACCGTGAATAAACACTGTGGTAACGGTTCTTCCCAAAATATCTAGCTGAGTCATTAGTAGAGACACAGGTACTGCGACGGCTATTCCTTGTGTTATAGCCACTGAAAGTGGCTCATTGGACAATGCAGCTACAGCTGTACCGACGATAGCACCAGTCATGTAGTCTGGAATGGTGGCACCGCCGTACGTCCACAGACCTAAAGACATGAGTTCCAGAGTTCCTCCTATGGCTAAGCCGAGAGGAACGTCTCCAACAATGAGTCCAGTGAACAAACCCGCGACAATGGGGTCAGCGAACTGCCATGCAGGGCCTAGATGAGCAAGAATGGCAAAGTAACCATAGAGAGCTAATAGTAATGCAATTCCTACACTGTAACCTTCCATTGATACTACACCTCCCTGTGAATGGATTGCGCCCTGTTGTGGGCGTTACACCGTGTACGTGTGTCAGGATCCACCTCCTTGGAGGCGTTACACTGTTCTACAACCTCCAATGATAATTGTAATATAAGTGCAACAAAAGTTAGCTTTATAAATTCTTTATTCTTGTTAAATACTTTTCGATTACACTTTGGTTATATTCATCAACCTCTTGCTTGTTCGCCATAAGAGAACCGTTGAAGTAGACATCTGGAGTAAAGCCGCCATCAAGAAGGTTTTTTACGGTTTGAACAACAAGCGAATGCATTATAAAAGATCCTGCGATAGTGGACAGAGCACCAACACCCATGGGTAAACCCTCAAAAGTCAATGCTGCATCGCCGATAGGGCAGCAATTATCAATGGCCACAGTGGAATAATCTTTCAATTTCTTGCCAGAGGAATGCAAAGATCGCAAATAATCTGAGTACTGCATCGATGTTATGGCTATAACATTTACGTCCCTTTCTTGACATGCTTTAGCTACTTCAATAGGGACAGCGTTGTTACCAGAATTGGAGATGACTACGAGGACATCTGGGGGCGCTATGCGGTGATAATCAACAATGATTCTACCGATGCCTTCTAGCTTTTCTAAATACTCTGACTTTGTTATTTCCTGATGTCCAGTCAAACTTGGTTCTAAGATGGCATGAATGTTTGCCAGCGTTGCTCCGCGCCAAAACACATCTTCAGCCACCAAGTGCGAGTGGCCAACGCCAAAAGTGTGTATGATACCATCACTTCTTGTGCATGTAGCCAAGATATTCGCAGCTTTTAGCAAGTTCTCGCGCTGGGTATTGGTGATCTGTGTAAGGATGTTGCTCACAACGTTCAAATAGTCGTTCAGGGGATCCCTTTTCATTTTGCACCTCCTAGTTACCTTGATTGTACATTGGCATCCTTATATATGGTGGTTAAAAACATTGTCCTAGTGTTTATCCGTAGAATTGTTCTATTCCACTGAGTTGAATGTATCATTTTGTGGAATATTTTCACGAAGAACTGGTAATATACTTTTTAGATGGGTTCAACAAAAGAACCCATACAAGAAACCATTCACGATTGAGGAGGTGTTTAACCTTGGCAGAGGTAAAACCAGATTACACATTGGACATGAAAGGCGAAGTTTGCCCGGTTCCGGACGTGGAGACCAGAAGGAAACTAAAGACCATGAAGAGCGGCGAAATTCTCGAGGTTCTTATTGATTACCCGCTTTCTAAGGAACGCATTCCGGCTAGTGCTCCCAAAGAGGGAGGAGAAGTACTAAGCATTGAGGAAACTGGCCCTAGCGAATGGCGCATCGTCATCAGGAAAAAGTAGTAGCACACACGAATTGTGAATCACCTTTAGAAAGGGAGGTACAACCATGCAAGGCACGTTGATTGGTGGACTCATTGTTGGTCTTCTATTTGGTTTCCTGCTTCAGCGTTCCAGAATGTGCTTTAACTCTGCTATTAGGGATGTTCGTTATTTTAAAGACAATTGGTTGTGGAAACAAGGACTAATGGCAATTGCAGTGGAGACTATTGGGTTCCAGCTGATGGCTGCTTTAGGAGTAATTAAACTGAACCCATCAGCATTCATCCCTGCTGCCCAGATTGTAGGAGGGTTCGCATTCGGTATGGGTATGGTTCTAGCAGGAGGCTGTGCGAGTGGTGTTACTTACAGAATAGGTGAGGGGAATGCCGTAGCGATCATTGCTGCCACTTTTTATGCCCTTTTCGCCGGAGCTGCCAGAAATGGAAAACTAAAATCGATTACCGCTCTGTTTGGCAAACCCATCACTGTTACCATGGAGAATCCAGGGGTTTACGCTGCCAAAGAGGGACGGGTAGCCCCAACGGTTGCTAACTTGCTGGGTATCGATCCGTGGATTGTCGCCATTGTTTTTGCTTTGATCATCTTTGCGTATTTGTTCTTCACCAAGACTTCTGAGAGAAAAGCACCTATGCACTGGACTGTGGGTGGAATTCTAATTGGTCTTGTGGGTATGCTGGCTTATTGGTCTAACCAGAGTTACAGTTTAGGTATTACCGGTGGTTGGATTAACTTATTTACTGCCACTTTAACAGATGCACCTTACAACTGGATCGGTATGGAAGTTTTAGGCATTATGATTGGTGCTTTTATTGCCGCTTCCATCTTTAAGGAGTTCAAGATCCGCTTCCCGAAAGATCCCAAAGCTTATGTTTATGCTGTCATAGGTGGCGCTTTGATGGGTTGGGGCGCTGGTGTGGCAGGAGGTTGCAACATTGGGCACTTCTTGAGTGGTGTGCCTCATTTAGCAATCAGTTCTCTTCTGGCTACTGTATTCTTCATAGTTGGTAACTGGTTCATGTACTGGTTGCTTTACGGGAGGGATTAGTAATGCACATCGTTTTGCAGGTAATTAATCCGCCTTATAGCTATGAGGATATGGATAGTGCTATAAAAATAGCTGATGCGGCTTTGAAGAAAGGTCACAAGGTATCCATCTTTCTATTCGCTGATTCAGTGCTTTCCGTGAATACCAAAGTTAAACCCATCAGAATAGACAGGAATATACCAAATCTGCTCAAAGACTTGGCTGACAGGGGAGCGGAGATTCACATCTGCGGACTTTGCTTCGAATATCGTGGGCTGGACATTGAAGCTGCCACGCCAGGGGCTGAGCTTAGCGGTGTACCTGAGATGGCTACTCTACTTGCCACAGCAGATCGCTATGTCAACTTCGCAGTGTAGGAGGTGGCTAGAATGAAAAAAGTGTTGTTTGCAGTTTATCAATCCCCTGTGGGTTCCATTTGGGTAAATGAGGTATTTAGGTGCGTCTTCGGTATGTATGCTGAGGACATAGAGCCTGCCGTTTTGCTGGTACGCGATGCGGTTATTGCTTTGAATAAAGAAACCAAACCAGAACATCTTGGTTTGCTTCCACTAAGCACCACGTTTAAGTACATTGAACGCTATGAAACAAAAGTTTATGCTGTGAAAGAGTGTTTGGATTGGCGAAAGATAAATGAAGAGGACATCGATCCTAGGTGGCACGCTGAACTCATATCAGAAAAGGACTTGCCAAAGCTTTTGCACGAGTACGATACCGTGCTGTGGTTTTAAGAAGGAGGTGCCAGTGATGTCGCTAATAATGGTGAAATTCAGCCCAAACGGAAAAATGCTGAACTCGCTGCTCTTTGATGCTGCCATGGCCGGGGACGATTTGCTGCTCATACAGGACGGCGTGTTTTACGCAGTAGCTAAGCCAGAACTTCTGGACGAACTAAAAGAGCGCGGCGTGAATGTTTACGCTTGCAAAGACGACTTGATTGCGCGTGGTTACGATCCAAGCACGGTAAACGCAAATGTGGTGGACTACGAAGGCATTGTAGACCTGATTGAGAAAAACCCAAAGATAATAAGCTAAATAAGCTAAAGGCTGACAACCTTTTTGCATAACGTTTTGGTGTGCGTTGAGATGCAGGGGAAGGGCTCCTCACCAAAGATGAGGAGCCCTTTTTTATTTCTCTACATTGCTATCGTGCTAAGGCTCTTGACATACCTTCCAAAGCTTGCTTAAGTAGTGTGCGAGGCATAGCATAGTTCACTCTTAGGAATCCTTCTCCTCCAGGACCGAACATGGTTCCTTCTTCCACGGCAACTTTTCCATCATGCAGTAACTTCTGGCTTACTTCAGCGCAGCTCATATGGAGCTGCCTTATGTCAAACCACGCTAGGTAGGTTCCCTCTGGTTCTATTACACTTACCGTAGGTAGGTTTTCCTGTAGAAACGTCTTTATGAATTGCAAGTTTTCCTGCAGATACTCAAGAAGCAAATCAAGCCATGGCTCACCCCAACTGTATGCTGCCTTGGTGGCCACGATCGCAAACAGATTTGTTTTGTTCAATGCTAAAGCGAACATGGCTTCTCTAAATGTTTTTCTTAACTGTTCATCGGGAATGAACAGATTTGTGTTTTCTAAACCTGCCAAATTAAAGGTTTTGCTGACTGATGTTGCAGTGACTGTGCGTTTCGCTAGCTCTGGCGCTACATTAAGAAGGGGGTGGTGAACGTAGGAAGGGAAGACAAAATCTGCCCAGAGTTCGTCGTCAAAGATTACCACATCTTCATATTTGCTGAGTACATCTGCAAGTCCTTTGAGTTCTTCTTTGGTCCAAACACGTCCCACAGGATTATGTGGGCTGCAAAAAATGAACATTTTTGCTCCTTGACTTAATTGTTTATCTAAATCTTCCAAATTCATGCTGTAACGACCATTGTTGTTGAGCATTAGCTGGTTGTACAGCACTTGCCTCCCTGCTAGCCTTATGGTTCTTTCAAAAGGTGGGTAAACGGGTGGCTGGATGATAATACCATCTCCTGGCGAGGTAAAGGTTCTTACAGCTACGCTAAGAGCAGAGATGGTACCTGGTGAAGTAACAATCCAATCATGCTTCACGTTCCAGCCGTGACGCCTTTGCCACCATCGGGCTACCTCTGTGTAGTATTCTTCATCTACAGTGGTATAACCAAACATGCCATGCTGAGCCCGCTCTTTAATGGCTTCCACCACTTCGGGAGGACTTCTAAAGTCCATGTCTGCTACCCACATGGGAATCGCATCATCGGTGCCATAAACGTTCTTAAGTCCATCCCATTTGCTGGAGTTGGTACCTCTACGGTCAATGATTTGGTCGAAAAAGCTTTTATCCAACTAAAACACCTCCCAAAGTCCATTCTACTATGGACGTAATTCTGAGCGTCCAACACTTTTCATTGTGCGAGCTTGCTTTACTCAATAGCCTCTTTAGGAATGGTAAAAAGCGTCAAGATGTAATTTAAAATGGAAATACTTGTGGCAAAATGAGTTCTTACAGCTAAGAATGTAGAGCGATATTAATTCTTAATTGTATTGCACTAGCAGGTTTTTGCAGGAGGTGAAGGCTGGTGACTACGCTTGTGTTGGTTTTTGTCTTGTGCGCTGTGGCCTCTGGGCTGTTATCTCTTATACGTACAAGGTGGAGTCAGGTTCTGAGTTTGCTGATTGGCCTACTTGCTACAGGCTATGGCTGTTTCTACGGACTGGGTATTGCAGCCGAACACATTCAGTTTTCTGTGTACAAAGCCAACATATCTTTTATTTGGACTGGTATTGCTAGAGTTTTGTGGCCCACGGTGCTCGTTACGCTGATTTTAGTTTATGTGGCTTTGTTTGACCTCAAGGAGAAACATTGGATTGAGCAGTTCGTTGCTCTTAGTTTGATTGGCAGCATGGGTATCTTCTTAGTACTCACCTCCAGAACTTATCTTTCCATGTTTTTGGCGTGGGAAGTTATGCTTTGGTCTGGATTTTTCATTGTGCGATTGACCACACATGGAAAAGATGTTGTGAAAGCTAGCTTGGTTAGCAATCTTTTTTGGTCAACCTTATTCTTGATCGCAGTCATTCTGCTTTCTGCATACGGTTGGGATTCCAGTTATGGCGCCGTTGCAGAAAAGTTGGCTTCCTTCAATGTGCCATCGATGTTTGGGTTACTGCTTCTTTTCCTGGTGTTTCTTAGCAACATGGGCGTGTTCCCGTTTCACTTTTCGATGGAACGCACGTTGGAAAGTGTGGATCCTGTTGCTGCTGCTTACCTCTCGGGAGCTACAACCAAGGCAGGGCTTTTCGGTATGTTATCCATGTCTTTGTTTACCGGAGCGGAATGGCTTTCGCACTTTGGGTCTTTGGTTTCTTTGCCTGTTGGAAGTTTGGTAATTGGCGGCGTGGTAATAGCTGGAGCGGTATACTTCACCCATAAGGCTTTGAAATCTGACGATTATCTAACCTTACTCAGTTACATTTCCAGCCTACAGCTCTCTTATGTTGCGATCATATTGCCCTTCATGCCCATGGAAGTTGATTATTTGCCTGCTGCATTCATAGGTACTGTTATGATGGCCTATGCTCACAGTTTGTCCCAGACTGGTTTGTATGTGGCAGCTGGCTGGTCTACGGAAAATAGCTTGTCTACTGAAGGTGAAGAGACTAAAGAGTCAGTGGAGCAATTACCTCTATGGCGTAGGATGCCTTACACCAGTGTTTTGTCTTTGATCACTGGTTTATCTGCCATTGGTTTGCCACCTTTAATTGGGTTCGGTGCTTTATACATGATTTACACAGCCTTCTTCGAGATGAATCTTTATGTGCTTCCTGGTTTGCTCCTGCTAGTTACCTTGTGTTTACTACTTTGCACGATAAAGTATCTTGGTGGCTTCCTTCTCGTTAAGAAACCCAGCGGCATTCGCGAAAGAGGCATTGTGAGCATGTTGGTAAGCATTTTGACCAGCGTCGGAATTCTGGGTTTAGGTGTTTTCAATACCAGCTTACAAAAACTACTAAGCAAACCTCTCAAGTCCTTGTCGGAATTTTTTGTGTTTGATTTCAACACACAAACCGCTGCGGGTAGTTGGAATAGTTTGTACGTTTTCGCCATTCTGATAGCGGCAGTGCTCATGGCAGCCTTGGTATGGAGTTTTGGCTCTAGCGAGGAAGCAGGTGGATCTACCAATTCCAATAGCGAAGAAAGTTCTCCTGATTTGCCTGCTGCAGTTCATGACTCTGATGAGTTTCCAAAAGAAGGTGATAACCTATGACCATAGAGAATATTTTGGGTGCCTTTGTCCTTTTACTGCTACCGCTGTTTTTCATGTTCGTTGGCCTTTTTCTTGTTGGCGTTTTTCAGTGGTTGAGGAACTTGAGTAAGCCAACCGACCAGCATGTGCCTTTCTGGAAGCCTTTTATGGATGTGGTAGCTTTTTTCAAGGAGCCTTCTACCGATTTGGGTTGGCTACCAAACCTCCTGTTTATTCTTGCCTTGGCAGTGCCTGTATTCTTGTTATGGCTGCTTCCGTTTGCTTCTGTGCCTACCATGGCAGTTCACGGCGATCTCTTAGTTGTGAGCTTTGGGCTATTTGCCAGCTCTTTGCTTATGGATCTGGCGGCAAAGTCGTTCCTAGAAACTTCTGATGACTGCCAGCACGCTCATGGATGGAACGTTTGGGCTGTTGATTTGTCTTTGATCCTTGTGGCTTTCGTTGTGGCAGCTACTGTGGGGTCGCTGAAGCTTACTGACATCGTGAATGTGCAGTGGGGAGACATAATAAGTGGTAGCAGCCCTAGTGCTTTTAGTTTCAAAGATTGGCTAATTGGTAAACTGCCTTTAGCAGGGTTGCTGGGTATTGTTTCTTTGGGGGTTTATCTTGCAAACATTACTCAACTGTTCAGACAACAGTATTTGGAAAGTTTCCATAAGGGTGTTAGTAAATACGCCGGGATGCAGCTCTTAACGTCTTCTTTGAACGTTGCTGTGAGATTGATTCTCTATTCTCTACTGTTCTTGGGCCCCGGCTCTGTTTTAGTTACTACTCTGAAAGTACTAATGGTTTTTGTCCCTTCTGCTTTAATTGGCATGCTTGTCTCTATGGTGTCTTCAGCAAAACTCATGGGGTACTTAAATACTTTGGTGGTTGTTCTGTCGTTTATTAGTCTGGTATTGACATCTTTATGACCTAACAATAGGAGGTATGAAGGTATGCTGCAGTGTGACGAGGCAGGGAAAACACTTTTAGGCATGCCGGAAAACTATAGAGAGTTTTTCGATTTACCAATGGAAGAGGGCAGTCCAGACCGCTGGTGGCTTTGGGTAAATACCCCAGAAGGCTTGGTAAAAGCACTTTCCGCACTGGAACTTGATCAATGGAGATACAAGTTGGAGGCAAAAATGTTAGAAGAAATGCGTGCCAAACCGACTATGAAGATATCTTATGATGAAGGTATGCAGCGCTGGTATGAGAAAACCAAACCTGCCATCATCAGCGACATAACCAGGAAGTTAAAGAAACACTTGCGTGATCTATGACGGCTTTAAAGGTAAAAGTAAAGGTTTCAACGTGAATACACCTGCGCAGTAAGAGATTTGATCATACGTGCATTCATATACATGGGAAAGTACATTAATAATTCCCTCTGCTACGAGATAGAATTCTTCATCATCCCACAGGCTTTGGTAATGCTTCCTGCAGGTTTCCAAATTAACCCGTTTTTCGAAGGATATATCGCCTATGAATGCTGTTCCTTGCGGTTTAAGAAGCGTAGCCAAACTTAGGAGTATTTCAATCTGTTTTTCTTCATTTAAGTGGTGCAGCGCGTACGTACTTATTACATAATCATAATAGCCTGCTTGCTCCAGTAAACGTTCGGGCAGTCCGTTAGAGAAATCCCACTGGATAATGGTTGCATCAGGCATCTTTTCTTTGGCAGCTGTTAACATATTTGAAGAACAATCTAATGCGGTTATCCTGCTTCCAGCTTCATAAAGCATTGAAGAAAGTACGCCTGTACCTACTCCCAAGTCAAGAATTTTGGCATCGTTCTTAGGATTTACTCGGTCCCAAATAAATGAAAGTACTTTGCTGTAGCCGGCAAAAGGGTATTTGTTCTTATGGTCAGACTCAAATACATCTTCGTCGTATTTTTCTGCCCATCTGTCGAATAGGTTTTCTTTAGAGAAATTCACTTTTTACCGACCGTTTATATCGTTTAAGCTAATAAGGTAATGATGGTGGTTGCTGCTTAGAACTAAACGCTCCGGCAATATGCATCACGCCGGCAATGAGCAAAGCGATACCAGTTAAGACAGGTAGTGACAAAGCTGCAACAAACGGGTTAAGTATGATTAAGAATCCCGCTATTAGGAGTAGTACGTTAAGGATTATACTAGTGATGTACATTGCACTGCTTATGAGTTTGTAGAAGCCAGCTCTGGTAAGTCCTAACACACCCTCAATAAAAAACCATATGCCAATGATGAATCCTAGAGCGCTTACAGCAAAGGCTGGTCGCGTCAAGAGAATAATCCCCAAGATTATGGCTATTATTCCGTATATTAGGTTAGCAGTAGACTCTTTGTATTTGAAGAGAAAAATAACGCCACTTACTAAGACTGCAATACCTACCAAAATAGCTAATGTAGTCATAGTAGCTGCTGGATTAGTTAAAACCAAAATGCCCACAATAATCATCAAAATGCCAATAAGCAAATTGGTCCAGTCAAAACGCGATTCCATAACAAATCGCCTCCCCTTTGTGTGTGTATTTATGCTGGTTATTATAACATAGGGATGCCTGCAGCTAGACATTCCTCCATTGTTTCCTGGGGCCAAACGCTTGCTTGTACTTCGCCGATGTGCACTTTTCTGAGAAAAATCATGCAGAGGCGTGATTGACCAATGCCTCCACCCATGGTTAAAGGAAGTTTACCACTAAGCAATCTTTTGTGATAGGGGAGGTCTTTCTTGTGAAGTTCACCTCTAAAGTCTAACTGTTCAAGTAGGGACTTAGAATTCACTCTTATGCCCATGGAAGAAAGTTCCACGGCTTGGTCTAAAAGAGGATAATACACAATGATGTCACCATTTAAGCCATGATAACCTTTTTCTGTTACGGTGATCCAGTCATCGTAGTCTGCTGCTCTCCCGTCGTGCGGAAGCCCATCTTTAAGTGGATAGCCAATACCTATAATAAACACGGCCCCAAAGGTTTTCACCACAGCGTCTTCTCGTTCTTTAGGGGAGAGATCAGGATACATCTTCTGCAGCTCCTCACTGTGAATGAAATGAATCCTTGAAGGCAAAAAAGGGCCTGGCAAACTAGGGAAACGTTTGCACATGTCACGTTCAGTGTCTCTGATTATTCTGTATATTTTCCTGACCACGCGTTTGAGGAATGGTAGGTTTCTTTCTGCTTCTGTGATTACTATTTCCCAATCCCATTGATCCACGTAAAAGGAATGAAGGTTGTCTACCAACTCATCAGGTCTTATGGCGTTCATATCAGTGTAAATACCTTCACCAGATAGAAAGCCATACCTGTGCAAGGCTTCTCTTTTCCATTTAGCTAAAGATTGGACAATTTCCACTTGGCTACCGTCTTTTGTGGTAAAGCTGACGGGTTTTTCAACACCGTTCAAGTTATCGTTTAAGCCTGTGTGGGCATTGACCATGAGTGGGGCAGATACTCTCTGCACATTGAGTGCTTTGCTCAATTTCCTTTGAAATGAGTTTTTTATCAGCTTTATGGCTACTTCTGTTTCCCTAACATCGAGGTAGGGGGAGTAAGATCGTGGTAATTTCAGTCTGCTCTTCGCTTTCATTTCCAAACCTGTATGCAATCCCAGCACCCCTTTCTCTCATGCCCAACTTTTTTGTATGAAGGCAATTATAGTGGCTTAATGGCACTATGTGAAGAGAAAAGGAGAAGCATCAATTAAGTTTCAGTTAACTTGTTATTACGAAAAAAGGAAGAGCCATCAGGCTCCTCCTTTAAAAGTCGCTTCTGCTTTGCGGTTGCTAGCTTAGAATTGCTTTGCCAACTGCTCGGCTTCCTTCATGGCATCGGAAACACGCTTCTCCACGTCTTCACCGATGATGTCAAGTCGCTGTGCAGCTATTAGGGAAACATCTTCCACGCCGAAGAACTTAAACATGGTGGTTACGTATTTACTTGCAAAGTCCCATTGGTCAAAAGGCGGAGTAAGGTATTCGCCACCTGTGGTCATGATAACCACGGCTTTCTTGTTCTTAAGTAAACCAACAGCTCCATTTTCTGTGTATTTAAACGTAATGCCGGTTACTGTGATGTAATCAAAGTAAGCCTTTAATATGGCTGGAATGCTTAGGTTCCACATGGGAGTTGCTATGACGTATTTGTCTGCTTCTGCAAACTGGTATGTGTATTTGAGAACTGGATGATCCTTTAGGTTGGATTTGTCTTTAGACATTATGGTGTTGATCTCTTCTCTTGACAAGAAATGGATGTTCTCCTTGTACAAATCCAATTCGATTATCTCATCCTCTGGGTGAGCTTTTTTGTATTCGTTAATAAAATGCTCTGAAATTCTGAATGTACGTGATTCCTCGTTGTTTTTTGGGTTAGCCTTGACATAAAGCACCTTTGCCATGTTCTTTCAACCTCCTCATAGCTTTACAAAGTGTTATCTGTTTCACGATTAGAATTATAACCATTCAAGACAAATGTCATTCACACATTAGAATGGGTCATAATAAACTTTTTTTAACAAAACGGGAACATGACACCGCAGTATATCTAAGCAGCAATTACCGGAAAAGCAAAAACTATTTGTGCGCCTGACAAAAGCACTTAACAATAAAACGGTTTAAATTATGGTTTATAGCCATTTTCTACTTCTAAGAAAGAGCGTCATGGCAATTACAGAGACAGCCATGAGTGTTAACGCCCAAACGTAGCCGTATGTCCAATGAAATTCAGGCATATCGAAATTCATACCGTAGATACCGGTGATCACGGTGAGTGGCATCATTATGGTGGTTATAGCTGTTAGCACCTTCATTATGTTGTTCATATTGTTTGACACACTGGACAAATAAGCATCCATGGAGGTGAAAACCATGTCGTGGTACATGTCAATCATGTCCAGAAGATGCATCAGGTGGTCATAGAGGTCCATGAGGTACATTCTGTTTTCCTCAGAAGATTGCATGGAATCATGTCTCATCATTAAGCTGAGTACATCCAGGTTGTTTGACACGCTCTTTCTCATTTGGTTTATTTCTTGCCTCAATTTAAAAATCTCATTTAGCACTTGTTGGTTTGGTCGCTGAAATATTCGTTCTTCAATTGTCTTCAGCTTATTATCAATCTTATCAAGTATGGGGAAGTAGTTTGCTATGAGTCCATCAAGCAGGTTGTAAAGCAAAAAACCGACACCCCTATTGAGTAATTCGGGCTCACTTTTAATAGTGTTTATGGTATCTTCTATGAAATTGACATCTTTTTGATGTACTGTGACCAAGTAGTTCTTAGAGATGAATGCTGAAAACTGCGACAGTTTGACAACACTTCCTTTGTTTGATGCTATGGTTGCTTCCATTAGGAGGAACGAGTAGTTTCCGTAACTGTAGAACTTCGGTCTTTCTCCTTCCTTCAGGGCGCTCTCTACGGCAATTGCGTGAAAGTGAAAACCTTCTTCAAGTAACTTTGCTTCCTCTTGACTGGGTTTTGTCAAATCGACCCAAATGGTTTTTTGCGTGTCACTTATGGCAGTAAGTACCTGTTTTGGGTCTGTCATTTCTTCTAAATTCGAAGTCTGATTATCGTATACAAGAACTCTCAGCACAGTCTTACCCCCTTTTCTGCGATATTATCTATTTTAAGCTTTTTTTCGGATTTCATAGTAACCGAACATATACATATCAGAGAATAGGTACTAGGTTTACCATGAAACTTTTATAGGTCTACTCACCTGAGCTAACGGATTCATGCTTTAGAAGTGCCTTACTTTTTTGAGGTTGCATTTCGTCTTTATCGATAGAAAACATCCACGCTTGCAGGTTTAATAATGCATTTTGCTATCCAAAAGTTGAGGGTATCAACAATGCAGAGGCACCCGTACTGTACCTAACAAAGAGAGTATTTACTTCTTGCTCTTTTTAGTAAGCCAGGTTGTTTAGCTTCGGTGTCTTTCGCTGTCAAAAACGGAAAGAATAGCTAAAATTCTTTTAGGCGCTTCAGGAAGAATAGGTCTTAGCGGGCGGCAGAGTTTTTTGGTGGTTATACTGGAAAACCTTCAGTTAAACTAGACGTTGTATTCTTAAAAAAAGTACCAAACGGCACAATCCGCTGTTGTGCAGGAAGTGAACAATGGACTGACTAGAAGCAGGCATAACAGAGCACTGATTTTAAACCTCTAGTTCCATTTCTTTTGTTTATGTTTACCCCCTCTACAGCGCCGCCTTAGAGACTTATAAACAATACTTCGCATTGAAATAGCATCACGAATAGCTAAGTGGCAAGCTATGCACCATAATAATGGTATACGCACGTTTAGTGCATGAAGGAAGAGGTGCAAATGATGAGCAAGCTTTTTACCCCTTTGCAGATTAAGGGACTTAGTTTAAAGAATCGCATTGGGATGTCTCCCATGTGCATGTACTGTGCAGGTGAAGATGGGTTAGCCACTGACTGGCATTTTGTCCATTATTCTACTAGGGCTGTTGGTGGGGTGGGTTTAATACTTCAGGAAGCTACCGCAGTGGAGAAAAGAGGACGCATAACAGCGAATGATCTTGGGCTTTGGGACGACAGTCAAATTGATCCGTTGAAACGGATCGTGGATTTCGTACATGGTGTGGGATGCAAAATAGGTGTTCAGCTGGGGCATGCTGGTAGAAAATGCGAAGTCGAGGGGGAACACATTGTGGCTCCGTCAGCCATGCATTGGAGTGACAGCTACCCCGTACCAGAGGAACTAACTATGGCTGATATACAGAAAATTGTTCAGGCTTTCGCTGAGGCAGGGAAAAGGGCAGTAAAGGCTGGATTTGACGCGTTAGAAATCCATGCTGCTCACGGTTACCTTATCCATGAATTCTTGTCACCTTTATCAAACAAAAGAACTGATAAATACGGCGGGGGAATAGAAAACAGGGTTAGGTTCCTCAGGGAAGTTCTCGAGGCAGTAAGAAGCAATGTTCCAGAGGATATTCCCATTTTCATGCGCGTTTCGGCAACCGATTACGTAGAAGGCGGGCTCGATATTGATGAGACCATAGCCATCGTGAACATGGTGAAGGATTTGGTTGATGTTGTGGACTGTAGCTCGGGCGGGCTCTTGTCGCCACGCATCGACCTTTATCCAGGCTATCAAATCGGGTTTGCAGAGGCAGTAAAAAGGGAAACGGGTGTAGCTACTGCTGCTGTAGGCCTAATAACAAGTCCTGAAATGGCTGAAGAAATCATAGGTAACCAGAGAGCAGACTTAGTTTTGCTGGGTAGGGTCCTTTTAAGGCAGCCTTATTGGCCGTTGTATGCCGCTCATTTCCTAAAGGCGGACGTGGGATATCCAAAACAATATGAACGTGGCAGGTATCAGTGAGCTCACGCTCAGCAAAAGGGAAGGTGACAATGGTGTTGGAAACTGATCTGCAGCCTCACATCAGGTTGGGCAGAAATCACTCAGCTGATTATGCTCTTTTACCGGGCGATCCGGGTAGGGTTAAACGCATTGCTGCGTTTTTAGATGATGTGGAAGAGCTTGCATACAACCGCGAGTTCTACAGCGTTCGTGGTAAATACAAAGGGGTATCAGTGTTGGCTGTTTCTACTGGCATTGGCGGCCCCTCTACGGGGATAGCTGTTGAAGAACTTAACAAGATAGGCGTAAAAACGATGATACGCATTGGGAGTTGTGGTGCCCTTCAGGACAATATGAAAGTGGGCGACCTTGTAATTGCTCAAGCAGCTGTACGCGATGAAGGCACATCGAAAACATATATAGACCTCTTGTCCCCGCCCGCATTGTGATGTTCGCTATTTTGAAGTGTGCCAGGGAGCTGAACTATAGACATTACTGTGGCATCATAAGAAGCCACGATAGCTTTTACACAGACAGAGAGAATGAAATAGACAATTACTGGAGCGAGAGAGGCGTATTGGCTGCTGATATGGAGACAGCAGCTTTGTTTGTCATAGGACGTTTGCGAGAAGTCAGAACGGCTTCTATACTAAACGTGGTAACTGAAAAGACGGCAAGTTTGGAGCAGAGCATCAACGACTATGCCAGTGGAGAACCAGCAGCAGCTAGGGGGGGGGAAAGGGAAAATAATATTACCCCCGACGCTTTCCTTTTTCGGGCTTAGAATTGTCTTCCACTTGAACTGTAAAAGAAGAGCTCCACTGTGTATCGGTCGTCCAAAATAGGTAGTTGAGCACACCTTTTTGTCCCCATGGATTAACAGGGGAACCACCTGCGCCCGTGCTGGCGGCAGGTACCAGGCTGGTCCAGTCAATAGAGGAAGGATAATCACGATAGCGATGATGCATGTGCCTAAGCTCCGCTTTCACATGTCGCTAAGGCGCCATTTTTAAACCCTTACTTGTTTATACACGCTGGGAAATCTCTGGGCCTCCCAGTAAAATCATAACGCTGTTAAAAGATATGGGTTATTCGCATTTAGAGTATTACATGAGATAGCACATGGTTGGTGCTCTTTTTAGGGCTAGTCGACCTCTTTGCCCTTGATCGAAAACTGTTGTACTGTTGCCTTAAAACCTTCTTCGTCTTTCGGAGCCCACGTAGACACTTCAGGTTCAGGGGGTGTTACAAAATGTTCGCTTGAATCACCTGAAACATGATAAATAAGTAATGGATTGAATTGGGTAAAAGGTGCCAATTCCCTGTCAGGTGTCTTAGGAGAGAAAGTGACTATTATCGATTCTACTGAGTTAGGCGCTATCGTGACTTGCTGGTAAGGTCCTCTCCTGTTTGTACTAACTGTAGACGTTGAAGAAGCTGCAGCGTCGGGAGGTAAATACATCTTCGCATCTAAATCAGTGCCAGTAGGACTAACCCCATCAACAATCACTTCCTTACTGCATGTGTTTCGAAGACCGAAAAGTTTGGTGGGATCGAGAAAATAGGGGTGCCAAGATCGCTTTTCTGCTTTAAGGCAAGGTGTCGCGTCTGATGGCTCTCGCACTTTAATGATCCAGTGGACTGGGAAAACGAAATTATTTTTCGTTCCTGCAACTTTCACACTGGTTATTTCATGTACGCCTTCTGTTAAGTTTGATAGCTCCACTGTCAGATAAGAAAATTTGTATTGACGGTTTGTACCGTAAGTCTGGATGAAATCTGCGGGCCAGTATATCCAAGCGTTTTCAGAGGTAGGTTCTCCATCCATGACTACATTAAAGGCGGCTTGTGTATACTGTTGGGGGTACTCATAGTCTTCTCCAGTACCGACCTCATTATGGGTATGTACGCTATAGCCTTTTCGTCTGTGGTAATGCCTGTGTAACCTTCCCACTTTGCTAAGTAAAGTCCGTCTTCCAGTTTACTTTGTTGTGTAGCACAACCAATCAGTGACAGGCAAACTAGGAGCAAACAGCTCAGAGTGGTTATCCGAAACATTCTCTTATTTCCACTCTTATACATTTAGTCCCCTTCCTTTTTCCACCTCGTGCATGGGTGTGGATTCCCTACATGTATGTTAGATTACTTTTGTTGTCTGGTGCCCCTCTACATAAAGTAACACTTACATATTGGAAAAGATTTTCTAAACAAGGCTTGGTAAAAGGGGGCCGGCTTTCGGCCAGCCCCGTTATAAGCAGTTGTTTTAACCTGCTTGGTATGTTATTCTGATGCTCTTTGTATCAGGTAGCCATTCTACATCGCAACCAAGAGATTCTGCTACAAACCTTAAAGGAACCATGGTTCTGCTGTTTGTGATTTCTGGTACCACATTGGGGTTAGACGGGTCGATCATTACTTCTTGGCCATTAACCTTAGCCTTGTTCTTTCCTATCCAAAGGTTTATGGACTTTCCTTCATAGGTTATATCAACGCGTCTGTCAGCAGAGTCCCATTCAACCTGCCCGCCCATGGCTTCAACAACGGCCCTAATGGGAAGCAGCGTGCGGCTGTTCTTTATGATTGGTGGTGCATCCAGGATTTTGGTTTGATTATTTACCTTGAACTGCGGCTTTCCGACTTGGAGTTCAATGAGATTGAGTGGAACCAACTGGATAGTTATGAGTTTCCAAGTTTCCACTGTTAATTCATCCAAAACCTTTCTCCGCGCGATTACTGTGACTTTGTTCACCTGTGTTGTTAGTGGGATGTTTGCTTTGAACATTCCACTACTGTCTACGGGGACATTTTCTCCGTTTATCTCCACAAAGTTGCCCGCTTCTGTTTTTCCGCTCAGAACCAACACCGGATCTGGTTCAAATACGTACTTTGTAACGGTATACTCCTCAGGAATGTTCACTGTTAACGATGGGGGAGTTGTATCTGGACTATTCTTTACTTGAATGTAGCCCGATGCAGTATCCACGTTTATGTACACGTATTGTTGTTCTTTTACCGATATGCCGGAATCAGAAGCAGCTATAACATATTTGTATTTTCCATCCTTCACAGGAAAGTTGTCCTCGCCTAAGCCGTTCCAGACAGCTTTGTAATGTCCTATTAACAGTCCTCTCTCAGAGTAAAAAGTGGTTACCGTGGCATTGTTTTCATCAAGTATGGACACTTCAACCAATGAGACCGAGTTCATCAAATATCCATATGGAATTGTGGTTGGGGTGTCCACAAGCGCGGCTGGACCATCAATAGAGCCAAACCTCAATGTGAAATCAATTGTCACAGTTCGCTGCTCAGGAATGCTGAAGTCAAGAACAGTAGAAGATGCTTTCACGTTGGCAAGTTTTGATGGCCTAGTTCCAGTAACAGGAAACCACCAAGCTGATGGATCATTCCAAATAAGTACAGGCACATGTACCTTTGTTTCTCCATTAGTAAGCCAAATTAAGCCTTCGTGTGGTCCTTTTGAAAGTTTCGTTAGGTCGGCTGAGGGGATCAATGTTACTGTGGCCGAGCCACCCTTTGGTATTGTCAATGTGCTTGGGGAAATAGATAGCTTCAGCCCATCATTAGCACCGAGTTCGAAATTGCCCAACGTTAGTTCCACTGATGCCGAGAGAGTCAGAGTACTCCCACTAACATTCTTTACGACCAGATCCGCAGGTCTTAGCCCAGTTGCTGTCATTGATATGGAGTAGGGCTCTACTAAAACGCTGGTTTCGAAGGCTCTTAACGCATCTACGCGGCCAGAACCTTGCATGAGTAACGATTCAGGCTCTTTGTTGTCGTCATTATAGAAAACAGTGGCTGTGTTTATCAGCGACGCTCTTACGTCTTCTGTTGACCAATCTGGATGGCCTTGCTTCATGAGTGCGGCTATTCCAGAAACTAAAGGCGTCGAAAAGGAAGTTCCCTCTTCATAAACATATCTGCTCCCAGTGGCTGTGTTGAACGTATAGGCAGGAGCTATTAAATCTGGTTTGAGACGAAAGTCAATTGATGGGCCCATGGAAGAAAAGGGCGCAACTCTTGCTACGGGCATATCTGTGGAGACAGAGCCTCCCACGGTGATCACATTCGGTTCGGTAAAAGTTGTTAGTAGTGGTGCTGAATAACCTTTGGGGCAGAGGTCTGGTGAAAAAGGATCGTCGCAATAAACAGCTGATCCCGAATTTCCCGCTGCGGCCACAACTATTATGTTCAAGGTTTCCAGATTTTCTATTATTTCCTTGCCGTAATCGGTTTTTAGTCTGGACTCGTCGGTCAAGGAAATGTTTATTATGTCTGCACCATCTTTAGCTGCTTGGTCGATGGCCGGATAAATGTTACCAGGGGCTAAAAGCACGTCACTAGTTGGTGTTGTGGTTGTCAATGTGGGCAACACTTTGTAAGCCAATAATCTTGCTTTTGGTGCAGTTCCCTTTAGTCGACCATCAGCGGCAACAGTACCTGCTACTAACGTTCCATGCCCCATTTGATCCATGGGGTCGCTATCGTCATCGCCGAAATCGTAACCTCCGATGACCTTGCAAGAAGGTCCCAAACAGCCGCCTAAGTCTGGGTGAGTATAATCCACACCAGTATCAATTACTGCGATGACAATCTCGCTTCCTTCAATGGGATTGCCTTTTGCATCCTTCATCTGCCATACATCTTTTACATGGAGTCCCGTGAGGACTTCTTCGTTCATGTGTGCAAGCACTAAATCTTCAGAGCCTGCAGTTGGAGTCTCGGCTACTATGGCACTTAGTTCAGGCATTGCACCTATAGGTATGGGATACACTGCTCTTACTTCTTTAATGTCTGCAATCTTGCTTAAATCTACACCTCTCGCCTTCATAGTAAATCCATTCAGTGTCCAGGTGAGGTTATGTCCTATTTCTGCATCAGGTGACATTTGCTTGATCTTATTAACCACCGTGCTTTGAGTCATTATGAGTTTGTTCTCATAGGAAGAACTATTGGAATCAGATTTAATGCTATTAGTATCCAACTTGTCAGTTCCAGTTCTGTTTTTAGTATGTTCGATGACGGGTTCATCCCTTAGAACAACCATGACATCTTGAAATGCAGTGGAGGTTAGCATCTCCTGGGTAAGATCAGAAGAAAGCTTCGAAACCGTGTCTGCCTTAGATGGTAGTACCACAAATGAACACGCAAGCACCATAATAAGGAGTGATGCTAACCCTCTCTTAATAACTGATTTCATCCCCCTTTACCTCTCTTCCTTGTGTATGGTATGCGAGCATTTTAACACTACATCCAGGTTCAATGTGTTTTTTAAAGAACAAAAAAGGGGAGAGAAAAGTCCTCTCCCCAAAATAGCTATGAGCTGTTAGATTAGTCCTGCTAGGTTGTCCTAATAGGAGGGGAAACGGATTGTTATCGTTTTGGTTTTGTCATCCCACTCCACTTGACAACCTAAAGACTCTGCTACAAACCTTAAAGGAAGCATGGTGCGTCCGTTTATAATCTCTGGCACTACATTAGGATTACTTGGATCTATCATTACCTCCTTGCCATTGACCTTTGCTGTGTTCTTACCTATCCACAAAGTAACAGTTTTACCTCTGTATTCTATGTCTACACGTTTTTCTTCGGCGTTCCAATTAACTTGTCCACCCATAGCTTCTACAACAGCCCTTATAGGCAGTAGTGTTCTGTCATTTTTAATCACAGGCGGGCTGTCTAAAAGCAAAGCTTGATTGTTCAGCTTAAATACTGGGTTGCCTATTTGCAGTTCTATAATGCTAAGCGGTGCAGGTGTGATAGGCACTGTAGGAGTTTTTTGATTGTAATTAGCAGGAATATAAGCAAATGAAGAAGCTGTTACAGTTAAAGAAGGCGTTAATGTAGCATTGTTACCTACTGTGATGTAGCCTGTATACTGCGTATCTGTATCAATTATGGGAATATCAAAGTTGGTAAAGTAGTCTGTTACAGTTATTACATACTTATACTCACCTGCAGGCACAGGCTGACCATTGCTGTCTTTACCATTCCATACAGCTCTGTAGTGCCCTATAAGCAAGTGTCCTTTGTCAAACACTGTAGCAACTGTAGCACCGCTTTGATTAACGATGTCTACACGTATTTCATCGGCATAGTTGCTCCAGTAAGGCTCAGGGGACCCCCATGAAGAACCTGAGATAGAACCTCTGTTAAGTGTAAAATCTATGGCTACATCACTACTGTTAGGTAGCTTAGTAGCTCTTACATTGATCAGCTTTGGTGGTAGCTTACTGTTGTAACCTGCATCAAACGGATTGCTTCTTTCCCACCAAATAGTATTAAGATCATTCCATATAAGCATGGGCACATGTAAGGTAGCAGTGCCATTGCTAAACCAAATGAGCGCTTCATGTGATCCTTTGGTAAGTTTGCTTAAATCAGCTTTTGCTGTTAAACCTAAGGTAGCACTTAAGCGTGGACTGACAATAATCCTACTGCTTGTTAAAGACAGCGTCAAACCATCATTTTGACCGTATTCAAAGTTACCTAAAGTAGGCTGCACCGTTACTGTAAATGTTAGCGTCGCATCGCTAACGTTCTTTACTGTCAATACTACAGGGTGCAAGCCTGTAGCAGTCATATCTATTTCATAAGGAGTTATCAAAGCAGGTGTTTTTACAGCAGCTACTCCATCAATCAAGCCTGAACCTTGTATCATTACACTTATAGGTTCACCAGTAACCTTGTTGTATAAGACGCTTGCTGTATTCATAAGAGAAGCTCTAACTTGTTCAGCAGTCCAATCTTTGTGTGCCTGCTTAACCAGTGTAGCTACAGCACCAGCAAAAGGTGCTGAACAAGAAGTGCCACCAAACATGTTGTAATACCGCATGAACGTAGCTGGATAACCAACGTAACCAAGCAAGTCAGGCTGTATTTCTCCATTTAAACTCGGACCTATGGAAGAGTATTCTGCAACTTCACCACCATTTGCAAATACATCGTAAGCACCTATAGAAAGCGTAGTAGGTTCAGCTACACGCTCGCCTACTGGTGAAAATAACGTGCCACCACGGAAATTTAGAAAGTAATGGCGTGCATCTTCTAAAAGGGCACTACCAAAGTTCCCTGGTGATACAAAAATTACCATGCCTTGTTTTTCTGCTTTTTCATACAAAGACTTAAAGTAAGGGTCTGTAAACTCTCTTGTGTAGTTGGGTTCTCTACCTCTTACAGTGAAACCAGAGGAAAAGTTTAAGTAGTCTATTTTATCTTCTATGGCACGCTCTAACCCTTTAAAGCCTACATCTGGCGATGATTGTCCTGAATAGCCGTAAATAGTGGCTTCGTATGCTATACCTTTCATGCTGCCATTAGCGACCATCTGTCCACTAAGAAGCGTTCCATGTGAATAATCACGGTTTCGGGGCATGATGTCTGGTGAGTTTTCGTCAAAGTTCCAACCACCAGCTACTTTACAACCGCTACCTAAACAACCACCTAAGTCTGGAACTTTATAATCTATTCCATCATCGATGATGCCAATTTTCATACCTGAACCTGTAAGACCCATATTCCAAAGCGTGGTAACACCAGCAATGTCGTAAGCTTGTTTAATACGCTCTAATGCTTGTGTGTTCACATTCGAATTAGCAGAAGCGAACGAATTTGTGAGTGGGATAAGCAAAAGGAGAACCAAGAGCAGGCTTATAGCACTGCTAAGCTGTTTAAAACCTTTCCTCACCTCCAAAACCTCCCTCTATCAAAACTAGGGCTTATGCCCCTATTCATATTTTAATGCTTCTGAAGAAGAAGGATGCTTAAAAAGGGTAGCTCTGTGTGGCTATTACACCTGGTAAAAACGCTTGCAGTAGCTCACCATATGTTCTAATGTGGACTAAAGCAAGCATGTGCAACAATGGTGACGCTGCTAAACTCTTGGATAGTAGTAACCGCAATGTGTTCAGCTCAATGCCGTAACAGCAAAAGCAAATTAAATTGAAGAGGGACATGGAAACGTAATAGTTGAGCTCCATGTCTCTCTCTTTTACGCTTTCTATCCTTAAGGTTCTTCCTCGTAGCTAATGTATATGTTCTTAAACACAGGGTCCCACTCAACAGTAGCCCCCATAGTTTCTGCTATAAACCTAAGCGGCACCATCGTTCTACTGTTAGAGATGATAGGAACTACCTGCGGGTTTTGTGGGTCTATGTAAACTGGTTGCCCATTAACTGAAGCTTTAGGATTACCTATGGTTAGCAAGAGAGTTTTATCGCCTATTTTTACAGTTACCTGCTTTGTATCAGGATTCCAGTTTACCTGTGCATTAAATGCTTCTGCTATAGCACGCAGTGGCACAAGCGTCCTATCGCTTACTATGATAGGTGGTGCATCTAACTGAATAGGAGACAGGTTATGAAGCATTTCCTTTGAACCAACTTGTAAAGAGATATTGTGCTTTAGCACATACTTAACAACAACGTTAATGTCAGAACGAATGTTAGACAGCGTTAAAGAATCTTTTACTCCTGAAAGCTGTCCATTTATTGTGACGCTTTTTAGCGTCCAACCGTCAGTCCGTTGTAAAGGTATGGTAATTGTGTCACCTTCTGTTACTGTTTTTGTCCAGCTGTTTCCTAAGTTGTCTGAGTAGACAATTTCATATTCTTTATCTGCATCAGATTTGAATTTTGCAGTTACAGTAGCTGAACTGTTTAAGGTTAGTATACGAATAGGGTTAGTGCTTCCGTTTTCCCATGAAACAAAATGGTAACCAGCATTGGGTATTGCTGTTAACTGCACTTGCTGTCCTTGTCTAAAAGGTTCAGAAGGAACAGTTTTTACAGTGCCACCCTGAGAAGGAGTAACAAAGATAGCTAAACTAACAGTAGGTGTTGGCTCTGGCTCTGGCGTAGGCTTTGGTTGTGGTGTTGGTAATGGTAGTGGTGTTGGTGAAGGTTCAAGCACAGGATAAGTTCCAGCAGTGTTTAAGCGTATGCGTATTGGTTTAGAATTGCCTATGTTCAGCGTATCTTCCCACGGTGCATTTTCTGAACGGCGTATAAACACTGTATCTGGTTGAAGCTGAAGATTGAAGAAAAGTTCAGGTTTACTAGTTGTTGGAAGAACATACCTACTATCTGGAGATGTAATCTTTATCTGCACATTCCAATAACCAGGGGTAAGTGGAATCATGCCAGTAGGTATGCTGTAGTATCCTATTTCTGTTGCTGTTCCAGAAGTAGAAAAGATGGGCTCGCCTGCTTCTGTAATCTTCCCAGGTGCTACATATACAGTGTATTGGCTGTTAAAAGTAGCAGTCCAAAACTCAACACTCTTTAAGTAAATCGGGGTAGTAACAGTCCACTGCATGCCCATCCAAGCAGTATTGCTACCAAATGATTCTGAGCCAAGTGCTGTTCCGTTATCGCCTGCTAAAACAATGTCGTTAGGATCAAATACTGTTGCTGTTACATAAGCAAAATTCTTTTCAATACCCGCTTTTCCATACTTTATGTAGCCATAGCCGTTTCGTCCCCAAGAAGTTCCATAATTGTTTCTAACTATCCATGCTCCAAGGCTATCATCCCATCCAGTTAGCAGTGCTTCGTGGTTGATAAAGACAACAGAAGCTGTTGCAATAACAGTTGCATTATGACTCACATCTGTATAATCCTCACGTGCAGTATAATAACCAACTTCCATAGGTCCGTGTTCTAATAATGCCTGTTTTACCTTAATAATTTCTTCTTCTGTTTGATCACTTACAGCTACTACTTTAAAGCTGTCTGCACGGTATTTTACAGGACATGAAGGAAGCGTGCAACTTGAACCTACACAGCACATAGCAGCTGTAGCTGAAAGATATGGTAAACAGTCTTCTGAAGCTTGTCCAACTCTAATTAGCGCTTCTGCTGCAGCCCATTTTGTATTGCCTTCTTCTCTTAATGCACAAGGCGATGTAGAAGTTATCATAGCAGGTGCAAGTTTACCAGTTGCTCTTACAAGCCATGCTTCTGATAAGTCTACTTTTTCATAATACTGTAAAGCAATTGCTGATTCAAATGCTCCTGTTAACCCGAAAGCCCAGCAAGTGCCGTAAGGTGATTGATCTCTGCCCTCTGGAACAATGCCGTAGTCAGCCCAATTAAAACGTGCAGGTAGCTGTTCAAACTTAAGAGGCAACTGCGGAACAGTAGCTGTTTCTACAGTGTTTGCTAAAACTTGTGGATTGGTAGCAGGTAGCGACACAGGTGTTACTAACAGCATCAGTGCTATTAATACAGCACTGCTTAGTTTACGTAAACCTTTTAATTCCATTCTTTTGCACCCCTTTCCTTACCTTATATGAGTTTCCCAACTTTACATACTATTTTACTGCATTCTCTTAAATAAACCTCATAAGCAGCAGTATAAACCTGCTGTGCTAAATCGCTTTGCACAGTGCTAACAACTTCACTGTAAAAAGTTTCTAATTCTTCTTGCGTAACAGGTTTTTCTGCCCTATCACGGATAACTTCTTTTAAGGCGGTGTTCCTGCTTTCATCGTCCCAGTGTGAAACAATGTCTTTCCATAATGCCATTTGTTTTTCTGGATCCCCACTTTTATGATGAGAAACTCCCTGGCGTGTATACCGACGGTTATGAAGGCATGTACGAAATTACACGCTATGTTCTTGAAATGGGTCACAGGAAAATTGCTTACATAGGTGGACCACATGAGAGCCCTAATTCCATGTGCAGATATGCAGGTTTTGAGCAGGTTTTGAGAAGGCTTTGAAAGATTTTGGATTAGTCTTAAATAAAGAGCTTATGGTAGAAGGGAACTACAAGATTTCTGGAGGTAGTGAAGGCGTATTAGAGCTTCTTAAAAGGGGAAGGGACTTTACTGCAGTAGTTTGTGCTAACGACCTCATGGCAGTTGGTACCACGGAGGTACTTGAAGGGGCAGCCAGATAGAATAGGATCTCTGGGTGTTGAATATGCTGACAAAGTGCTCAAAGGTGAAGAGGTACCCACTTACGTACCTGTCGACTTAAAGCTGATCACAAAGGATAACGTGGATACATTGGACTGAAGAACAACATTGCTGGTGAAAGTATGGCGGCCCCTTTGGTAAGTAGGGGCCGCCTCTTTTATAGATATTGTAGGGTAGGTACGATGTTCCTTAATGTAGAACAGAACTTAGCTTACAAACTTTGGAATCCTCTCTCCACAATTGCTGCTATGCGTTTTCTACGTTCCTTTAGGAAATCTATGTAGTCTGTTTCGTACCAGCCTTTCCAAAGAGCATGCAAATCGTACATTCTCTCTAGTTCCTCATCAGTTAAGACACTCTCGTACTTGGGCGCATACTCTTTTGGTGGAAGGTCAGAAATTTTGTCATTGTCGCCCCATTCTACCAGAGCATAGTTTGCAACCTGGTTAATCAGCCTTCGGTCTCTTATGCCTGTTCTTTCTAAGTATTTACGCGGAAATAGATGGTGGCGCTCTATGGCTTTCCTCTTGGCGTTGATACCGGGCTTGAGTAGGTCAGCGACTTTCAGCTTTGAATAAAGTACAGGTGCGTCGAGTAAACAAAGAGCTGCATAGTAGGCGAATTGGCCAGTGTTTTGGGCTGCTGAAGTTTCTAACTCGTTTGGTAATGTGAATCTCCAGTAGTCTGATGTTAGTACAGCGTTGATTTGCTGTTCCAGAACGTCCACAAATTCTTGTGGTGTAGTCTTTCCCCTGAGCAGCGCTAAGTCTTGTTCCATTCGGCTTTCTGCTGAACTGCTGTATCTACCAGTCAAGGAAGACATAAAGAACCACTTTGCTATGATTCTTCTAAGGGCATTGTCGTCAATTCTAAAATCGCGTTTTCCTATGAGCCACAAGGCATAACTGTAAACTACAGCCATTTCGGAGGAGATGAGTTGATCACTCTGATAACCGGCGTACAAGAGAACTTTGAAAAAATCATGCCAGTTTTGAAGGTTTAGTGTGTATGATTGAGCTTCTTTAAGTACGGCGAATTGGGCGTCGCGACGCTCAGGAGAAAACTCTCCGGTCTGTAAGTCTTTTCCTCGTAATATGGAGTATACGTATTCAAGTCTGGCTCTACGAAAGCCCAGCGCCACGCTTACGCGAAGCAATTGATCTGGACTTGGGCGGAAATAGTAGTTGAACGGTGATGCTTCTCTACCGGAGGGAGGAGACTTCGCGCGTCTGCAAAAATCTTCTAACTCTTTTCTACCGTCGTCCCAGAAAACTGACATCAATGTCAATATAAAATCAGCTTGATTCAATGCTGTCCCTTTACTATTAATGCGAACGAATATTTCCGATACATCTTCTTCGTTTACACTGGAAGAAATTTCTAATGCAGTCAACGGGTACTCGCTTAATTTGATTACGTTGTTTATAGCATCCGGGATAGTTTTCTCTTGTTGGTCGGTTAACTCATATTGCGAACGTAGGCGCTGAAGATACTCAGTTATGAATGCATAGGAATTTGTTTTTGGATCCCACAGTACGCTAATATCAGGTATCCACTGTATGTCTCTTTCAATTGCAGGGTTAGTTACTTCAAACTTTTCTTCTATGGGGTTAAAGGCTATGCGTATACGCGTTGTGCGAAAATCCTTATCGATAATAGGTACTGCTTTCATTACGGCGTAAAGTGAAGTCAAACGCTGTTGACCGTCGACGATGAGTAGTTCAGGACTCACCTGCTTTTGATCCATTCCAATAACTCTATGGTCTCCGCTAAAACCATTTTTCCAGAAAAGCAAATAACCAATGGGATAGCCTTTGTACATTGAATCAAGAAGATCTCGGACCTTGATAGTGGGCCAAACGAAGGGACGCTGTATGTTTGGCAAACCGATTTGCCCTACCTCTATGTCCTGCACCAGCTTTTTCACGGGGAAACTCACCTGATTGAAAAGCACTTCAGACATTTACTTATCCTCCCTGTAACATGCCATATGCGAGAACCAATGTTGTTTCCCTAATATGGATCTCATCGCATTTATACTTTCATTATCGCACTTACAAACCCCATTAGTGAAAAACTGTGTTTGTTGAGTATCAACTTCATGCGTACTCGTCAATCGTTTATATGTCAGCCTCAAAAGTGATGCTTATGGGCTCTTGTTCAGTTGAGAGCTCTTGTTCTGTTATTGGTTCTTCTACGTTAGGTTTTCTGTTGTAAATGAAGCCAAGTATTTGTAGTGCAATGATGGGAGTCATCGCTACCATGGCAACAATGCCAAATCCATCAACCAGGAGACTGGCGTGCTCCACAGCATCAGCTACGCCATGTGCGAATGCCAAAATGAATGTTGCTGTCATTGGACCTGACACTACCGCGCCAGAGTCAAATGCAATACCGTAGAAAAGTTCAGGAACAAAGTAGGTCATAGCGAGGGAAATGATGTATCCAGGAAGCAAGTAGTGCCACAACTGCACCTGCGGGATTAGAATCCGCACCATGGACAAAGACACGGCAGCTCCCACGCCCAAAGATAAGGTAAACAATACAACGCTTCTCTTTAGGTTGCCGTTGGTTACTTGCTCGACCTCATCCACTAAAACATAAGCAGCAGGTTCGGCAAGCACGGTAACCACGCCAATAATGAAACCAATAAGGATGAGCAGGCCTTTGTTGTCTAGCAAGGCGATGTTGTAACCCACGGCGTTTCCAACTTCCATGAAACCTGCATTGGCTCCTAACAGAAACATAACTAAGCCGATAAAGGTTAACGATATGCCAGATAAGATGTTTTTCACAGAAGCCTTTGGTAGTTTGAATGCTACTACTTGGAAGACCAGAAACACAACCAATATTGGAAGTATTGCTATTAGGGCTTCTCGTGCTATGGAAGGCAGCACTGCAATAAAGGGACCTAATACCGAGGAAGATTCAACAGCAGCAATTGGAAGGGCACCTGTGATTCTATCAGCTTTAGACAGAATGCTCATTAGCATAATGGCAATAGTTGGTCCTGCAAAAGTTATAGCGACCAGACCGAAGCGCTCTTTATCAGCACCTTCTCGGTCCTTTTTTAGGCTGGATACTCCTGCCGCCAAAGCTAGTATAAAAGGAACCGTAGTAGCTCCAGTGGCAGCCCCCGAAGCATCGAAGGCAATGGCAAGAAACTCTGGTGGAACTAACAAACCGAGAGCGAATATGATGCCATAGAGTATTAAAAGTATTCTTTGAAGGGGAACATCACGGATTATTCTAACTAGGCCCAAAGCAAGCATGGCTCCTATACCCAGCGAAACAATTAATACGATGCTACTCTTTGCGATTGATCCTGCTGTGATGCTGTGTACTTGCCCAGCCAAAATTTGTAGATCGGGTTCCGCAATACATATGAAGAAACCCAGTAGCAAGCCACTTATAATAACGGCCCAGATCTTATTTGATTTAGAAACTGTGGACCCAGTTATGCTACCAATAGGTGTGATACTACTGTCGACACCCATAAGGAAAAACGTCAAACCCAAGATTATCAGTGCTGCACCTATAAGAAATCTAAAGAGCAATGACGTTTCCATGGGAATTACCGTGAAATGCAGAATTAATACTAGCACTGTTACAGGTATTACAGAAAAGCTGACTTCTTTGAGTTTTGCTAAAAACTTGCTCAATTTAGCTACCTCCTCTCTTTCGTCCTAAACAATGTGGCAATAAGGTAGAGTAAGGCCTTTAACTTGGTTGCCACTTCGGCCTTTTTGGGAATTGTTCCCAGTGGATGTTACTCTCTTGCTACCAAGACGTCACTTGTATATGTGTTGGATCCCAATAAGGAACTAATTTCACACAGTCCTTGTTACTTTCACGAGCTACAGCTAAGTCCTATTTACCAGTTTCCTTATTTCTTATAATATTTTACCAGTATTAGGAACGTTTCATTCCCCGCTCAGGGCTCATCATGGGTAGCAACATCTTTGTAGCTGCTGTGCATATCTTCTGTGAGTTTTCAACTTACTTGTGTAGTGTGAGCATGAGTCATTTGATTCATATAGTACCTTATTGTATCCATGTAAACTCTAATGAAATAAAGAACTGCTGCAGAAGGACAATGAACTTAAAACTACTTGGGACCGTAATAGTCCAAGGTGAATGCTTTGTGGTAATACATCTAGCATCAAGTAGACATGTTTAGCATGTGCTTTGAGACAATTAGATAGACATGGCTTACCAAATATATTGACAAAGTTCTTCTACAGGTGTAGAATGATATCACAGGTGTTCGTCAACTGTAGAAGGAGGGGAAAAAGTGAAGAAGTCCATAAGGCGTCTCCCGGATTCTGAACTGGAGATCATGAAGATCATTTGGGATGCAAAAGAGCCTGTGACATCTGCTTACATAAACGAGAAGCTGAAGGGCAAAAAGGATTGGAAGATTACATCTATACTTACGTTTCTTGCGAGGTTAACAGAGAAGGGGTTTATTGAGTGCAAGAGAGAAGGAAAGGTAAACATTTACAGACCGCTGATCAGTGAGCAGGAATACTTAGAGAAAGAAAGTAAGAGCATCTTGGAAAAGTTGTACAACAACTCTCTAACAAATTTTGTGGCATCGCTTTATAACAGCAACGCCATAGCAGAGGATGAGTTAAAGGAGCTCCAGGAGTTTATAGAAAAGCTTACAAGGGGGGAATGAGTATACTTGAGACCTTATTTCAGAAAGTACTTCAGGTCTCTATGAGCACATCAATAGTTATAGGCGTGCTACTACTATTACTGCCATTGATAAACCGTAGCTACAGTGCTAAGTGGCGCTATTTAGTATGGCTCATTATAGCTGTCAGACTGCTTATACCATTTAGTCCCAGCATAGCTGGTGAAGCGCCTGTAACCATACCATCGGTAAGTCAGAATGTGCAGATTCCTATTCCACTACCAGCTAATACAAACTTGAGTGAGCAAACAAACATTATACCGACGCAACCCACTCCTGTGGTAACGCCAAACAGTTCAGCGGTGCGCACAATCACGCTGGCAGACCTACTGCCTGTGATCTGGCTGATTGGAGCAATATTGTTCATGACTTACTACTTTGCAGGTTACATAGTGTTTAGAAAGTCGGCAATGCGTTTTTCAGAAATTGTAGAGGACGAGCAAACGTTAGCTACTTTTAGCCAAATGAAACAAGAGATGGGCATAAGAGGGAACATAGAACTAATCAGGAGTAAGAAGGTACAGAGTCCCATGATAACAGGATTTGTTAAGCCTATTTTTCTACTACCGTATGTTGAGTACAGTGAAGCGGACTTAGAACTGATCATGAAGCATGAGCTCATCCACTACAAGCACAAAGATATATGGAACAAATTGGTTATGGTAGTAGCAAATGCAGTGCATTGGTTCAACCCGCTAGTGTATGTAATGCGGTACAGAAGCAACGCGGACATTGAGATGGCATGTGACAGTGAGCTAGTAGAGGGGACGGGCACAGAGTTTAGAAAGCAGTACAGTGAGACGATACTGTCGGCTATACATAAGGGAAGGGAAAGAGAGACAGTATTCTCCACTTATTTTTACGGGGGAGTGAAAACCATGAAAGAGAGGCTGGGAAACATATTTGATGGAGGGGGAAAAAGAGGAGGCATTGTAGCTTTATGCCTTGTAGTAGTTGCAGTTATCGTCATTGGTGCGTTGGTTGCCTGTGGAGGTAGCACAGCAGCAGAACTTACCGCGGAAGAAAAAGCTCAGATTACAGAACTCCTTGACAACTTTGGTCGTGAGTTGACGAATGTAACAATAATAGACCCAGAGAATGTCGTAGCTGAGCAGATAAAAGAGCATTACACGCCTTATCTGACATCTAACCTACTATCAAAATGGGTTCTTGATCCTTCTCTGGCAATGGGAAGGACGACATCAAGCCCTTGGCCTGACCGAATAGAAGTAGACTCTATGGAGAAAGTTGATAACGACAAGATAGAGGTTCAAGGCTATGTGGTCTGGGTTGCCAGTGGTGGGCAAAATGGGGTTGAAGTTACAGCTACAGTTCCTGCTGTGTTCTTTGTAAAGAAAGATTCTTCAACAGGTAAATTTCTCATTGACAACGCCTTCAGTAACAAATATGCGTTCTATGACACAGAGGAGCTGACTAAGATGCTTCAAAGCGTTTTACCAGAAGCTGGATCACAAAGTGAGCCTTTTATTGTAGCTACGTGGCCTGTGATTGATGGTAGCGAAAAGGAAATTGCGCTTGCTTACATGGGTACGGGTGGTGCTTATGTGGACTATTACACCTTATGTATAGGTCAGGATGATAAACTGGCGTTGGCAAACTTTAAAGATGAAGACGGAGCTGTCGGACCCCATGTGTTTTCCGAAGGTGCATCTGTTAAGCATGAGGTAAGACTTAGCGTGTACAACGCATCTCCGCTTAATTTCTACGTTTATCAATATCAGGTTGACAGAGATGATAGCGGTGCTATCAGCAACATAGACGTGGAAGCCTATCGATGGAATATGGATGCTGAAGTTTTCGAGTTTGATGCTGATGCTTCTCAGCAGTTTAAAGAGGAACTAGAAAACAGTTTGGATGTAGATAAGGTAATACTTGCTCAGCTGTCCAATGCGTTGCGAGAAGCGCTTGTAGCAAATTATTCCCCATATTACAAGGACATAGGTATCGATTTAACACTTGACCCAAGAGCTGATTCTTTCACAGTGAAGGATGGCGTTGCCAGTGCTATTTTAGACGCCAATATTACTGCGACATTGAAAGCAGAAAAACTTGAAGACATGCCTTTTGTAAAAGGTATGCTGGATTATCTCGAGAGTGTAAGATCTACTCTTACAGATGCTCAGTTAGATGCTGCAAATGATGTCATCGACGACTGGAAGTCGGAACTTAGTGGTTATATTGGCAAGCCAGAGCCTACTTCTTATGCAACTTATAAGGTTGTAGCGAGGGTTGACGATAGCGGGAATATAGATAAAGGTACTGTGAAGTTCTATATTGAACAGCCTTCCACAACCGGAAGTGGTTTTGAGTTTTATCCAGTTCCCGACCCAATGTTTGATTCTGAGGAGACCTTATATCGAAATGGACAAAATGCTGTTAAAGAGGCCATAGAGAAAGCAGGGAAGTAGCTGAAATGATAGCGCGGGGTAAACAACATGAGGGGAAAATACATAGGTGTTCTATTGACCATTGCAGTGGGGGCGATTTCTCTTGTGTGATGTGCAAGTTCGATTGGTAGCGAACCGAACAAGAATTTGATTGCGCTCTTTGCCTTGACGCCTAGGATGGGGTCTGTCGTGACAGCGAAGGGCGACAAATGGGATGCAAAAAGTACCAGAGCAGGCAATGCCTAAATTTAGCGAAGAGATATTAAAGTTTGCATCCAATTCTTTGCCTTTCTGTACTTGGAAGGTTACATTTTTGCCATCGATAAAGTTGGAGCAGCTGCTTCAGTAATTCAACTTACCTACGACGATGGCAACGTAGAAATACTAAATGAAGATTGGAAGGTACTTTCTAAAGCATCACTTGGACAAGGCGCATCGCTAATGTTTCCCAAAACAGAATGAGTAATAGACGTTTTGAAACTTTTTCGTCCTTTCAGCGTCTTTTCTATGAGGGCGATAAAACGGTGAGTTTCTAAGCAGGGAGGCAACCCTCAAATAATAGAAGTCGATTAGAAAGGTGGAGGGGTATTTGTGAGAGTTATTAGAGGTTTAGAGATGTCGTTTTTTGTGTTCTTAGCTGCATTCGTCGTTTTCCTGCTGCCAGCAAGCAACATTTACGCGGATACAGCCCCTTTTTTCATAGGGGGCGTAAATATAAAACCGTACCAGGAAAGCAACATTGTACTTTCAAAAGAAAACCTAACCATTACGTTTAACAAAAGTGACGACCCGAGAAACAGTACTGCAAGCGTGAATGCTCAGTTTATCTTTGTGAATACGGGGGATAAAGTCTCGCTTAAGGTTGGTTTTCCTTTCAGTTTAGCCAGCAGACCTGGTTTTGACACAACGAGCACTTTGGAATCCCTTAAAGTGAAGGTGAAAGTGGATGGTAATCAAATTACACCCACGTTTGTTGCGCCAGGTGAACACGGAGAATATGCTCCGCTCATCTATTTTGACGTCACTTTCGATAAGAATGAAACGAAAGAAATTCAGGTTAGCTATGAGGGGAAGGCAGCTGGGGGATATTTCCTATATGTCTTGAATACAGGTTCTTACTGGAAGGGCCCTATCGGAACGCTTGATATGACCTTCAAGTTCCCTTATAAAGCGGCCGCTCCCAACGTATTTAGTATTATGCCAGGCGGATATAAGATTGATGGGAACGAAGTTGTCTATCACCTCGTAAACTATGAACCTGTGCAGAACATAGAAGTGGAGTTTCTTCCTTACTACATGTATGAAAAGGTAAACCCGCTTAGGCTAAAAGCAGAAGCAACCAACAACGCCAGCGATTGGTTCGACTACGCCATGGCTTTCTTCCCCGAGAATCCCATAGGTTCCATGGATGAGTTTGTGGGCTGGTATCGCACGCCTGGTTTCAGGGACTATGTGGAAAGTATACTTAAGAAAGCCGTTAGCCTGCAAGAGGAGGGTTCTCCGGAGCAGGTAGTTCTTCAAGAGGTTTATAGTGCTCACTATGAAGCCCCTGCAAGTTTTGCAGAAGGGTTAGACGCTGTTTTGAAGCTTGATGGTAATCATATAAGTTTGCCTTCCACTTCTTTGGATATTTTGAGGGAAAACATTGGGTCCATAGAGAATGCCACTGAGGGCAAAATCCTCGGTTACGTCATGGAATATGCTGTGGCTGCAGATCTTAAACAGAACAGGCCCACTCAAGCACTTTCCGATTTTGATCAGCTTTTGGAGCTTGCTGACAAATATTTTGACAAAGATACCTATTACAGTGTTTCCCCAGTGCTCAGTATGGCTATGCAAAACAACATAGGAAAAGGCGTGACAAAATATGTCTCTCCTCCCTTTACGCAGTGCTTTATTCCTTCTGTCTCCTTGAAGAATCAAACGCTGACTGCGCATTACAATGTTCCTTACGACCTTGGTCTAGCTTTAGAAGATTTTGATACCAACAACGATCAAAATCCTCCTAAAGACTACCGCATCGTAGGCGCCTTGGAGAAAGCACCGCCGTACGGTTATGTAGTGACTGTGACGTTCCCTAAAGGCGTAACAGAATCGCAGTTTGCGAGCGTAAAGGAGACCTTAACACAGCTGGGCAACGATGCCTTTGATGTAGCTCCCGACTCCCAAACGGCGAAGCTACTTAGCAGCTATTTTGGAAAAATCCTTGACAATGTAATGCTGGAAAATGGGAAGTTTGCAGTGATCAAATCTTCTGTAGCCAGCACGCCGGAACTGGAGATGGGTTTAGCTGACCTGAGCCTGGAGATAAGAAAGATTACAAACGCGCAGCAGCAGTTCAAAGACACCACGTTTGATGAAGCATTTGCCCAGACGATGCTAAGTTACCTTTCTACAAATAAGGCGTATTTTGACAATTTGCCCAGAAACTCTGCCATAACGTTTGGCGCCGTGGCACAAACAGGAGCGGGTGGACCAACAAGTCAGAGCCTCATAATTGCTATCATGGCAAGCCTTGTTGCGGTGCTCCTCATTGCCTTTGTTTTGGTGACGGAACGCAAAAGTAAAGTTGAGGACGCGAACGCAAAAGAATAGAGGATTAACTAAAAAACAATGTCGCCTCACCACAGCCCCTTGGTGGGGCGCTTTTTATTTCCTGATTACTAGCAGTGCGTTGCTAAGATCTCTGCCAGGAGTTGTGAGCAGTTTCCCTTTGTAATACAAACCACTGGAAGCTCCACCGTCAATGTTCATGGCATTGTAAGCACCCAGTTTTTGCATAATTGTTGCTAAGTCCTCTATTTTCGCACTGTTTACGGTCACCATGAGGAGCTTGTTATCTTTTGTCAGACCAAGCGCACTGCGAGCCATGGAATATTCTGTGATTTTGGGTATAGTATAGTTTTCTGCTTCCGGGTTCACCGTTATCTTACCGTTTGTAATCAGCCTGGGACCTGCACTCAAGGCGCCATCGATTACACCCTGCTGCCAGATATCCGGGTTCCCATTGTAGACGTAGTAATTGTCAATGTACCTTAACACAGTCCCTACATGGAATCTGTCCTCGTATTTTTTCTCACTGCCGTAGATGTTGATTACGTAACCATCTCTGGGTATGCTCACATTGTCCCCGTGTATGACCTGCGTTACTGTATTGTTTCTTACTATGATGTTCGTGCCACCGTTGTACGCACGTGTCGTGGAGCCACGCTTGGGCGTATACAGGTTTATCGACCCTTTCGTACTCCAGTACTGGGGGGACCTGTTTATGGTTCCGACGTACCAACCCATGTCCATTATCCATGGTTCCATGTCAGGCGCGAGCTCGACGTACTGTCCTTCTATTTTCATGCCAATCAAACCTATGTCTGCCCTACCATCTTTTGTAAAGCCAAAAGTAGTGGCTGGTTTGTCACGGAAGCACAAATGTTCGATTCTACCATCTATGATCAGGTTCCCAGAGGGCTCCTTCGGGTTGGTGGTTTCATAAGCTCTGAAGAACGTTCCATTTATAGCAGCAATAGCATTGCTACGCTGTGCCATGCTTAAAAGTGATTCTGTTAGGCCTATCTGGTTCTGACCATAAGCAATCTTTAGACCCACATGAGGGTTGTTAAGAAAAACCTTCACAACCTTTACATTGAACGTTTTTCCGCCAAAAGACATTTGCATAGTGCTGGAAACGGCATCTGTATCTATGTACACAGCACGCTCTGTTTGATCCCAATCTACATACCTACCAAGGGCTTCGCCAATAAACCGCAGCGGTACGTAAGTTCGGGCCCCGTTTATAAAGGCGGGTACATCCAGAGAAACCTCTTTCCCATCAATTTGCGCTATGGCGTTACCAATTTGCAAAGAAATAGTCTTCGAACCTTGCTTTACCGTTACGGTCTTAGTTTGATCGTCCCATGTCACCTGAGCGCCAAAATATTCAGAAATATAACGTATTGGCAGAAAGACACGCCCATCTTTTAAGATGGGCGGGCTATCAAAACTCTTCTTCTGCCCCTGTATGTAAATAGGTATGGGAGAGTTGCTGGTTTGGGCTTGCACGTTTATAACCGGGGTAGGTGTTCCTAAAAGCGTGCAAAGAAGAAAGGCACATATTGCAACAACCGTAATCTTTCTAAAATGTGAGTTCTGCACTTCATTCAGCCCCTTTATGCAAATGCTTGGGGTCCTTCAACTTGGGACCTCTTTTTTTGCCGCATATATTTATCATAAGCTAATCTTACAATAACTTATTGCACATAAAACGTGCATGTAGCTCACGGTAGCAAATGTTTGTGCAGTCAACAAGCAAACAAAAGGTATACCCGACTTCGAAAAACGCTTGAATGGCATTTACCTAAACGAAAGCAGACCTAAAAAAGTTTGTTGAAGTGTTTGACGAAAAACTGCAGTCTACGTTGGACTACAAGAAGATCAAGAGAAATGTATCCTACAAGACGTTGATAAGACTAGAACTTTATAAACTCGAGAAGCACTTCATGGGTGAAGATATTTACAGGCCTTTTGTGGCAGAGTGGTGACCAGTTGATATGTATGTGATAATGGTCTACGATGTTGGAGAAGAACGCGTTGCGAAGGTTCTAAAGACGGGGAGGAAGTATCTTACATGGATTCAGAATTCTGTTTTTGAGGGACAAATTACAGAATCGAAGTTGGAGAAACTCAAGACGGAACTTAAGAAAATAATAGAGCCAGAAAAGGATAGTATCATATTCTTCAAACTTAGAGAAGCCTACTTGACGAAAAAAGAGATTATTGGTCGAGAAAAGCATGACACCTCTAACATCATATAAAAATCTGTCGACCCCAGATAATGCAAAAAACCCGGGACTTTGACAGAATGCACTCATTGAGCAACGGCATCGAGGAATCCAATACTTCATGGTAAAATGTTTTAGAAAAGGCTTTCCGTCATCGCAGGCAAAGTTTTTGTGCAAGAGGCGTTTTACTGCAGGGACGGTGGGTGTTTCTAGCTTACCTACGAGGGATTGAAACGATCCTTGAGCGACGAGGCTATGGACCCAGATCTTCGTTTCTAGCTTACCTGCAAGGGATTGAAACCAGCACAAAGGTAATTGAAGGAAAGCGACAAGTTTAGTTTCTAGCTTACCTACGAGGGATTGAAACTTTGGAAAGAAACGTGAGAAGAGCAATATTTAGAAGAATGGAGGAATGAATGAGAAAAACTGCTTTCAACGATGTGTCGGTAACCCTGGCACGCCCGTTTGTTAAATGGGCTGGCGGTAAAGCTCAACTATTGGATACCTTTAGGGATTATTATCCCAGAGCACTTCAGACTGGCCGGGTTAAAAGATATATCGAACCCTTTGTTGGTGGAGGCGCTGTGCTGTTTGACATTCTGCAAAGCTATAATGTTAAGGAAGCCTTTGTTTTTGACATTAACGAAGATTTGATAAATGCTTATAATGTTGTAAAATATTGCGTTAATGAGCTCATTGAGATACTTTCATTTTTGGAACGGGAATACTTGAGGGCGGATGAAGAAGAACGTAAGCATATGTATTATGATATTAGGAATTTATACAACAATGCCAATAAACAGCCGGGCTTGAATGTGGAAAGAGCCGCTCAATTCATATTTCTCAATCACACATGCTTTAATGGTTTGTATAGAGTAAATAAGGCGGGACTTTTCAATGTGCCGGCGGGGCGCTATAAAAATCCTAAAATCTACGACGAAGAAAACCTATATTCGGTTAGCAATGTGCTTAAAAAAGTTAGTATATTCGCTGCTGATTATAAGGCGAGCTTGAATTATGTAGATACGGATAGCTTTGTCTACATTGATCCGCCATACAGGCCGCTTACTGCTACAGCCCGTTTTACATCATATAGCAGATATGACTTTACCGATGACGATCAAATCGAGTTAGCTCAAGTCTTTAGAGAGATGAATAAGATGGGTGCTTTGCTAATGCTCAGCAACTCTGATCCGAAAAACGTTGATTTAAATGATAGCTTTTTTGACGAATTATATAAGGATTTTCATATTTATAGAGTTTACGCTAAGCGCAGCATCAATGCTAAGGCCGATGGAAGGGCGAGCATTAGTGAGCTGATTGTGACAAATTATAAAGTAAAAAGAGGAGTATATGAAATATAGCAACCTATTTTATAAACTTATAAGTTGCAAGGATGAGGATGATGTATTTGAATACCTTATAAGAAATTTGAAAGAAACTATTATAAGCTGGGATTTTTTTGTAGCATGGGAAAAAGTGATTAACAAGGTGGAGGATATAGAAATCTCGCTTAACTTGCTTAACTATCTCGTTGGGAAAGAGAATATAACCGAAAAGTTTGCAGAGCTTGTCTCAAAGTATCCGGAGGTAATTGATGTTTTGCCAGTACTTGTTGCATGGCGAGCGAAAAACGTTAAAGTGCTCGACCCTCTTGATGATAATATCTTTAATTACAAAGAATACTCTTTTGAGAAAAAGTCTTCATACACAACTGAAGAAATAGCATCATTGACCGAATTTGCAGATAAGACAGGCCTGCTTGCTATGTTTAAAAATGAGAATATAAAAAGCGTCGTAGATTATGTTACTGGTGTCGAAGTTGGCCTTGATACGAATGCAAGGAAGAATAGAAGTGGTGCGGCTATGGAAATGATAACCGAGCTATTGATAAAAAGGATTTGCGCCAAGAATCGCTATAATTATATTTCACAAGCTACTGCTCATAAAATAAATGAATTGTTTGGTTATGAGGTAAAAGTTGATAAATCGGAGCGTTCATTCGATTTCGCCATAGACAATGGGGATAAGCTTTATCTTGTCGAGACGAACTACTACGGTGGAGGAGGCTCTAAGTTAAAAGCAGTGGCAGGAGAATTTGTGACTTTGTGTAGGTTTTTAAAAAGAGAAACGCCGCAGCATACCTTTATTTGGATAACAGACGGCTTGGGCTGGAAGACGGCAAAAAAACCATTGAGGGAAGCGTTTGATGAAGTCGATTATATATTAAACCTCTCCATGCTGGAAAACGGAGTGTTGGAGAACATTATATTGGAAGGACTATAAAGGTATGTCGCTAAAAGTGAAGTGTCCTATATGTGGCTATAAATGCACCAAGACGGAGTATGCAAAACATCTTGAATCGTACCACGTTGAAGATTATCAGCGTATCGTAGACGAAATAAACAAAGATATAAAGAATGGCATGAGCATAAAAGATGTAGCGCAAAAGAATTCCTTGACTGAAAGGTTCGTAAAAGGTGTGCTTGGTTATAGGACATTAGTAAAAGAAGAAATGACAAATTATAATGTTAGCAAAGCAAAAACTGAAATATGGGAGCCTGAGGATTTTTCTTTGGAAACAACTACTGTATGGGGTTTTCCTGACAGAGGTGATTGGGCAACTCATTCTGGCAAATACCGGGGTAACTGGTCACCTTATATACCCAGAAATGTGATATTGAGATATTCAAATGAAAATGATGTTGTACTGGATCAGTTTGTAGGAAGTGGGACTACACTTGTGGAGGCAAAGTTATTGGGAAGAAGGGGGTTAGGCGTCGATATAAACCCCGATGCAGTAAAACTTGCGCTGTCAAATGTTAATTTTGAACATAAGTGCGGCTTGGCTGACGTACATATTGGAGATGCAAGAAACCTCGATTTCGTAAAAGATAGTAGCATTGATCTTATCTGCACTCATCCGCCATATAGCAATATTATCAAATATAGCGATAATATAGAGGGAGATCTTTCACATTACGACATACCTGAATTTTTAAAAGAAATGTATAAAGTAGCGTCAGAATCATATAGGGTCCTAAAAAGAGGTAGATTCTGCGCTGTTCTTATGGGTGATACGCGCAGAAAGGGTAACATTATACCTCTTGGTTTTAGAGTTATGGAAGTATTTTGCAAAGCGGGGCTTACTCTAAAGGAGATCGTCATAAAGGAACAGCACAACTGTACTTCAACAGGCTACTGGAAAAAGCAGAGCATAAAATATAATTTTTTGCTAATAGCGCACGAATATCTATTTATATTTAAAAAATAGCTTTTGGGGCAGTTTGAGGAGGCCATGTCTGCTGGGAAGAAAATGGAGGGCGGCATGGACAAGCTTGATACATGAAATGTTTGCGCTATTAGTGGTCAAACTCAAAGGTGGTATGCTTGAGGACCATATGGTCCGCTGCAAGCAAAAAAATGTTTATCAAAAGGAATAAAAAAGCGAGTATTACTCATTTCAGCTTTTAGCTTACCTACAAGGGATCGAAACTGATGTCGGCCTTGCCTGTGAGCTAGGCCTGTATGCAAGTTTCTAGCTTACCTACAAGGGATTGAAACCCCCTTCTTTCACGGTTGAGCTGAACGGTGAAGTGCGAAATGACGTACAGGTAGAAGATTCTGGAGATCTGTGAAGGGCGTGAGTAGATAAGCGAAGAGCAGTTCATCGGAGATGCTAATTGTTACTTAAAAAAGGTGGGTGTAGAAAGGTAGTAGATCCTGAGATCGAAGCTAAAGCAGGTAAGGTGTTTATGAATCCTACAGAAGAATTCAGTAAACACGTTCCAGAAGATGAGTTCGAGTGGCACCATTTACCAAAGTTCGTTGCGATGAAGCTTAATGAAGCAGGCGTAATTGTATTTGGTAAGTGGGAGAGGGAAGAATGAATTACAGTAGGCAGGTCCCAGGTTGCGCGCCTATTGGAATGATATGCACAGTATGGCAGATGTTTTTAGGGAGCAGTATTTCTGGTAAAACAACTCCCATTCTTGATAAATGCAATGGGCAAGCTCTTTTGTTGAGAATTACCAGTTGTTATTCAAATTGGTTCGAACACTTTTCGCGGCATAACGGACATTCATTTTCAATAACAACTAGTTGCCATTTGTCATATGAATGCAGTCGATAGTAGTTGCATTTTTTCAGGCTAACATGGGACCTTATATGTAGTATGCATGTGGTGTTGTAATGTGTCGTACTTTGCTTGACCGAAAGTGTTGCAAAGTTGCCATTTCTGGTCTAAACTGGGCTTAGCGAACTTTATATCCGGAAAAGGAGTGAGAGTATGACTATAAAGGAAAACAACGGGATAATTGCTGTGAGGCTCCATGATGGAGACAAATTCATGGAAAGCCTAAAAGCAGTCGCCAAAGATTGTGGTGTCAATAGTGCAGTTTTGCATGGGATAGGGCTGTTTAAGAACGCTGAGCTGGGTTACTTTAACGGACACGAGTATGTGACCAAGAGTTTCTATCAGCAACTGATGGAAGTTATTTCCTTGGAAGGGAACATAAGCATGGCTGAAAATGGGGCTGAGGTTGTTATCCATGCTCACTGCGTCTTAGGGCTACCTGACTATTCTTTAATTGGCGGCCACTTAATGGACGGAACATTTTTCAACGGTGAGTTATTCATTCAAAAACTTGAAGGAGTAAAATTGGTTAGAAAAAGTGAACCGAGTGGGCTAAACGGTTTGTGGGTTGAGTAACTTGTGAGTAGTAAGCTATAAGTTAGCTAAAGTATGTGCCTGGTCATTGGAACATGCTTGAGGTATGTTTAGTCTTGTGTAATTAGACATTCTTGAAAGGAAAAAGGATAAGTTGAGAAAAACAAGAAAGGTTTTGGTTGTGGTTTTTGCGTTGTTTTTCTTTTGGCTTTTTGAAAATTTCAAAATTGTTGTGTCTGTAACCACCATAAGCAGTCCGAAAATTAGGAGCACGGTCACCATTGTACAGATCTCGGACCTTCACGGATACAGTTTTGGTTTAGATAACAACTATTTGTTGCGAGCTATTGAAAAGCAGCAGCCAGACATTGTAGCTGTAACTGGTGACTTGTTTAACCGTGGAGACAACAGAGGAAAGGCAAAGGCACTCAACTTGATAAAGGTGTTGTCTGAAGAATACCCTGTGTACTATGTGCGCGGCGAACACGAAGGATCATCCAGCGTAGACGATATCGGCGATGCAGGTGCTACAGTGCTTGAATATGAAAGGGTAGATGTAAAGGTAGGCGAAACTCCTATAAGTATCTATGGTTGCCCTACTACGGGTTATTATTCCTCAGCAGACAATGTGCTGGAAGCAATTAAGGTTGAAGATAACAATAATTACAACATTCTTTTGGCCCATATCTTCTATGAAGAGGTGTTCGATAAGTGGAAAGGCGATCTTATACTTTCTGGAGACACCCATGGCGGTAGTATTAGATTGCCCTTCCTTGGACCTTTGAAATACAATGGCATAACACTTCCAAAATTGTCTTACAACGGACCTGTGTACGATAAAGGTTTGTTCAATCTGGGAGATAAGTATCTCTACGTTTCACCGGGACTGGGTAATTTTCCTTTACCGTTAAGACTTTTTAATCACCCTGAGCTAACTGTTATCAAACTAGTTAGCAGTACTCAAGGAAATTAAGCTTTCCGAGAGTATAAGGGTGAACCAAAGTCAGACATGACCAAAGAAGTAGCACGTGCCAAACTTGCCTTTATGACTAGTAGCCCAGCGCACTTTGCTTCTTTAAAGACAATAGATTGATGTTTGAAGAAGCTGAGAGGTTGCCAATAGAATAACTTCAACCGAGATTGGGAAATGTGCTTTGGCTTCTGCTCTCCTCCGGTATCTTTATTGCATTAGTGGTTTTAAGTTCCCTGTTCACAGCTACTTTCAGCGCTTTCCGTTATGTTGCCGCCATTGGCTCATCGCAATAGCCATTTATGAGATCATGAAGTACTTTTTAGCGACTCAACTGGCAAGCACTGAGCATGTCCTGAATAGGTCTGAGGCAAACCGCTTCATCAGCGCGCACTATCTGACAGTCTGGACTGTTGAGCCTCAGGAAACCACGATGAATGTTATCAGAATGTTGACAGCCGTAGGCTCTTACGATAAACTGGAATCATGTTTGTTATATTGACGGTTATCTATGTGAGGTGGTTCAACTACGGAACATTACGATGAATACCTTAAAGTCTTTAGGGCACTTTCAGACAGGACACGTCTAGAAATATTGAGCTTGTTGAATGATGGAGAAAAGTGTGCGTGCAAACTACTTGAAAAGCTCTCTATTAGCCAACCCACCTTGTCTCATCATATGAAAATCCTTTGTGACTCCGGTTTGGTGAAAAGCAGAAACGAGGGAAAGTGGGTCCACTATTCCATCGACTCTGCTGGCTTCGCCTTAGCTCAACAATTCTTGGGGCAATTGAGCCGCTTTAACATAGCGGATCCAGTGTGTTGTTCCAAAAGCTCAATTGCTTAGGAGAATAAGGGTTGATCGCTGTGCAGGTATTGGCGGCCGTCTGGTCATTTATTCAGAATCAAATACTCGGCATGAAATGGCTCAGCAGTGTTGTCTATAGCGTTCTTAACGCCCTGGGTCTAGACATGAATACAAGGGTTGGTGGCGTGATTCATTTTTTCGTTTATGATCTCGCGAAAATCTTTCTGCTTTTATCAGTCCTTATCTTTGTAATATCCTATGTCCAAAGCTATTTCCCACCGGAAAGGACGAAGAAAATTGTCGGACGTTCCCACGGAATATGGGCTAACATACTTGCGGCTCTACTTGGTACTGTTACGCCTTTTTGTTCTTGTTCCTCTATACCGCTTTTCATTGGATTCACTAACGCAGGCCTTCCCGTTGGAGTTACTTTTTCTTTTCTCATTTCGTCACCTTTGGTGGATCTCGGATCTTTGGTGTTGCTAATGAGCATTTTCGGCTTAAGAGTGGCGGTAATGTATGTGGTTATTGGCGTTCTTCTTGCTGTGGTAGGCGGGACTCTTATCGAGGCTTTTGGTATGGATAAGCACGTTTACTCGTTTGTAAAAGATACCAAAGCAGCGGACATTGATTCTCCAAGCTTAACCGTGGCTGATCGCCTTATCTTCGCACGAGATCAGGTAAGGGACATTGTGCACCGCGTGGGCCGTTACGTTGTACTCGGTGTAGCTATCGGTGCTGTTATCCATAACGTTATTCCTGCTACTTGGATATCTTCTATCCTCGGTCGTAAGAACAATGGAGCTGTGATTCTTGCAACTCTTGTGGGTGTGCCCATTTACGGAGATATCTTTGGTTCCATTCCTGTAGCTGAGAGCCTCTTTGCAAAAGGCGCAGGTTTGGGCACGGTATTGTCTTTCATGATGGCGGTGACGGCACTTAGTTTACCTTCTATGGTTATGCTAAGCAAGGTTGTAAAACTCAAATTGCTGGTTTTATTCATCGCCATAGTAAGCGGTGGCATCATGGTTGTAGGCTACATTTTTAATGCGCTCCAAGCGGTGTTGATTTGACATATTGTTCGAAAACATTTCAGAACGAAAGGGGAGTGTAAACTGTGGAGATGCATCAAGAGAAACCAGAGGATCAAACGAGCAGCTTCAGTGAAGGAACTCCAAATTTAAATCACGAGCAGGAGAATTGTGTTCGTAACGATTCAAATCCGGTCGTTCTGTCTGTTAAGGTGTTAGGTCCGGGATGTGCGCGATGCAAAGCGCTGGAGGCCAATACCAAGTCGGCTTTGGACAAGCTGGGCCTCAAAGCAGATTTTAACCATGTTACAGATTTTTCTCAAATTGCAGCTTATGGAATCATGAGCACTCCGGCTCTTGTTATCAATGAAAAGGTTGTTTCCTTCGGAAGAGTTTTGAGTGCTGAAGAGGTCGTAAAGATATTGAGGTCTGAGCTACAACTTTAGATGTACTTTAATCTATTTCTCTGACAGAAGGGCGCTTTGCAAAAAACTTGTCGCTGTGAGTTGCTATGTAAGCGACTGCATATGACACGATTGCATATCTTGTCGGGGGTAGGTATGAGATATGTGTTTATGTCAATTCGGGTTAGTTGAATGACATGCTACTGCGAAGAAATTAACTTTAAAGCTTAAAATGGGGACAATAATGTTGATAATTTGTAGGAAAAAAGGAATGCTGAATGGGAACTTTGCAGAACTTGATATGCAGTTTTAACATCTTTATCCTACGATGTATTTGCCCCAAGGAGTAGCTTCCAGCCATTTGGTTATTATGTAGGACAACGAATAGATGATGAAAAAGACGAGTATGTCGTAAAGTATGGCGTTTGCCGTGGCGTAGATGCGATTCATGATGAACAAAAACAGTGGATGCATGAGAAATATACCGAAGGAGAGCTGTCCAGCTCTTTCAAAAAACCTGATGTTGACTTTCTTAGATACGTATAGAAGCAACAAAGGTGTGGACGAAACATATATGTACCACCAAAGGTTAACTATGCCTGATGAAACGAGCTGACCTATATTTGAAAGATGATAGCAATAGGTATATAAAACACCTGAAACCAGGGCAACGGGCAGAAATATGGTAACGTGTCTCTCTCTTTTGCAGTATTCCTCGTAATTTTCACCAATCCAGACGCCTACGAGTATAACCGCTAAGTACCAGATCATCAGGCGTGTACCTCTGGGGAAGTAATGTATGATGTAGAACTCGTATAAGTAATAACAAGCTACCTGAACTCCTATGGAAATCAGGAGAATCTGTCGGAACCTTATGTTTAAGTGTGACACTACGTACGTTATGAAAGGCAACAATATGTACACTTGCAGTATAACGATAACGAAATAAAGGTGGTAATACCCATCACCCCTAACAAGGAGGTTAAAATAGTTTCCCAAGTTAACTGCTACTGTCCCGTTTGATTCAATGTGCTTCACGACAAGGTATACCAGCGTCCATATCAGATAAGGCGGAATGACGCGCACGAAGCGTTTTCTATAAAAGGTTTTTAGTTTTTCGGTGGTCATACTTCGAAAGCCGTCCCCATGGATATATGAAAGAAGCACGGAGCTTGCGAAAATGAAGGTGGGGACAGCAAACTGCGAAAGCCTGTTTAGGATAAGATAAACAAAATAAGAAGTTGAGGTGGGGTCAAAGGTACCCACGCCATGGCTTGTAACATGTATGAGTACTACCGCTGTAATACTAAGCCCTTTTAAAACATCAAATTCCCTAAGTCTTTTCATTGGCCCAAACCTATTCAATTGTAACAACAGTTTTGTAATGACTTATGGGTAAGCTTAAAACCTAGGTAGATGCTACTTATTTGGTCTATGCAGAGGGACTTTACTTCTCCTGAGTAGGCTTAAAGGGCTACGAAATTCCGTTGCTGTGCAGGTTGTCTGGTTGCCCAGCACCCAAAGTTCTTCACGGTGACATCCATTTTTACACTAAAAATCTAGCAGGTGGCGATGTTTGCCGTTGCTCCCTTTAGGTTTCTTGCGTTTGTCTATGGAATGTCGATGATCGGTAAAACACGCTCTCAGAACAGAAAACATTCCAGGTGTTAAGCTACGGTTCTTCGCCTTTATCCACTGCTAGTTAATACTATGCGCTCCTTCGTTACGAAACGGGTCATGTAAGCGCCTGAGGCAAGTACAGCAGCGATAATGACTAAATACAAAATCAGGATTTGTTGGTATGTAGCTCATTGGATAGTACTCTTTCTTCCTAATACTCTCTATGCTCAAATACTAGTCAAACATATACGGGTATTGTAGAGAAACGTTAGGCAGAATGATTTTGTATTCAACATGACTATAAAGGAGAACATTTTGTTAGATGATGAATTTACAGAAGAAGAATTCTTTGACGCGGTACGGAAGTCAAAGGTGGACAAGTTCGTTTACTTATTAGAGAACGGATACGATACGGTAGTCGGGGAAAGAGGTGGAAAGCTGTCTGATGGGCAAAGGCAAAGAATTGCCATAGCGAGAGCCGTAATAAGGAAGCCAAAGATTTTGGTGCTTGATGAAGCAACATCGGGAGTGGATTCACAAACAGAAGAAGAGATATTTGATGAACTAAAAGAGGAAGACATGACCTTAATAATCATTTCTCACAGGCTTTCCACTATAAGAAAAGCGGATAGAGTGCTAGTACTTAATGAAGGACGCGTGGTAGAAGAAGGAACACATGAGGAACTCATGGCTAGCTCTTGCGTCTACAAAGACATTATTGAAAGCCAATTAGTCGTGTAAAAGGCAAGGGGCCACTTAGTAGTGGCCCCTTCTAGTTTCTTAGGGCAGGTTTCTTTATATGGGTGCTCCGAAAACTTCTGCTTCTTCCACAAGTCCAAGCCTCTTTAGGTGCATTTTCGTAGGGACACCTTCTTTAGACCAGCCTCTTGCCATGTAATACTGATCCAGCATGTCCTGAAGTTCTTCTTCAGAAACATAGCTCCCCTTGGTTACACCGTTGGATATGGGTTCATGGGTAACGCGATATGGTAGATAATCGTCCTTTCTTGTAAAACCTTCTCGTATGTTGAAAAGCCTCTGCAGGTTGTAAATTCTTTCACCTATGGCCATGAGTTGTTCAATCGTAAACCTTATGCCTGTTACTGCTTCTATTGCATCAACAACATCTTCCTCCAACCAGAAAAGGCTACGTGAGAATTTGCATAAACCAAGGACATCGTATACGGTCATGAAATCTTCACCGGTCTTTACTTCGTAGCCTTTCCATTCTGAAGAGAGCCTGTCAATGTTGCTAAATTCCCAGAAAGAACCTGTAAGCTCGGGAGCATAAATTCCACCTGTGAGATGGCAAGCACCTCTGACCGAAACTGCTAAGGCCAACGCCATGCCTTTGAGGCCTCTAACATCGTATGCAGGTGGTTCTAAACCTTTAACTTCCAAAGCAAATTTCTCAGAACCTTTACCAAGCTTACGAGAAGCTTCTTTGACACCATTGGATAGAAGTTCTCCCAATTTTCCTTCTCGATTAGCGAGTTTTTCCATGGCTGCTACGGCAGCATCACTGTTTCCGAATCTTAAGTCAAGGCCGTCGGTGTCTTCCTTTGTGAGCAGACCTCTTTCATAGGCTTCCATGGCCCATGCAAGAGTGACTCCAGCGGAAATACCATCGAGACCTGCCCTATCGCAGATGCTATTGAGTTTTGCTGTCACTTCTATGTCATCTATGCCCAGTGCACCACCTAAGGAATAGAGAAGCTCGTACTCCACTCCTTCGACCCGGAGTGGTGCATATTTGCCTTCTTTAAAGACAATATGTCTACCACAGGGTTTATTGCAGTTAGGACAAGGATGGTGCTTTTCTGTGTATAGAGGAGCCCAGTAATATGGATCTAAGGGTGACTTGCCATCAGGGTGAGCGTTAAAGCTGTCTTCAAAGTAGCTCTGTTGCCAATTTTTAACAGGGAAAACACCCATTATTTTGTTCACCCATTCGTAGAATTCACCAGACCCATATTTCATATCAAGCTCCTGTACGGGGCTGCCGACTATTTTTTGGTTCCATTTCTTTATGGTTTCTCGCAAAGCTTCCACGTTGGCATAGGGAATGTTCTTAGTTCCTCTCACAGCTATGGCTTTTAGCATTTTGCTGCCCATCACAGCTCCGCCACCAGCTCTGCCTGCTTGCCGTTCTTCAAAATCAACGCCGGAAATCTTAGAAAGTTTCTCGCCAGCATAACCAATAGCGCCAGTTCTTACGTTTCCAAGTTCTGCCTTTAAAAGCTCTTGTGTTTCTATGGCGTCTTTTCCCCAAAGATGGGAAGCATCTCTTATTTCAACGTGGTCGTCGTCAATAAACAAGTAGACAGGTTTGTCGCTTTTCCCTTTTATGACTAATGCATCGTAGCCGGCTTTCTTAAGCTCGACTCCCAAGTATGCACCCGCTACGCTTCTCCCAAAACCGTTAGTGAGAGGTGACTTAAAGGTAAGAGTGGTTTTAGAAGCAGTGGGAAGACCGCTGCCAACCAACAGTCCTGGTGCTATGACAAGAACATTTTCCTCTGAAAGAGCATCTATTTGAGGTCTGGTTTGGTCAAAAAGCAAACGTGTTGCTAGGCCCAAACCCCCAAGATAATCGTACATTGTTTTGTCTTCGATAGGTCGCACTTCCACTGTTTTGGAGGAAAGATCGACCTCAAGTACCTTACCCAATGTGCCTTTCACAGTTACCTACCTCCCTATGACTTGTTGCTTAAACTACTATTAAAGATAACACTTTTTAGTGCTGTTCTGTACGTTTCCTGATAGGGAGAAAACCCGGAGGGCTTTTAAGTTGTGTACAAAGCAGAAATCAAAGTCTCTTTTTTCTAATTCATGGGGGAATTATCAAAACCTTAAAAAGAAATGGGACCCTGACATCGGGAGTCCCACTTCTTTAACATAGGAGGTGATTAGACTCTCTCTACAATCAGAGCAATTCCTTGTCCGCCACCGATACAAAGAGAAACACAACCAAGTTTGGCTTGGCGATTTCGTAGCTCATAAAGTATTTTTGTGACGAGCATGGCACCCGACGCTCCAATGGGGTGGCCCAAAGCTACCGCACCACCATTGACGTTAAGTTTTTCTTCGGGAATACTTAGCTCTCTTTGTACCACAATGGCAATGGCTGCGAAAGCTTCGTTTATTTCAAATAGATCAATATCATTAATAGAAAGAGAAGCTTTTTCTAATGCGTTTTTCACGGCAGGTATGGGTGCTATGCCGAAGAAATTGGGGTCCACTGCGGAAACAGCGTAGGACAAAATCCTACCAAAGACCGGCAAGTTGAACTTATTAGCAACTTTTTCATTGGACAAGACCATGGCAGCTGCCCCAGAGTTCAGTGATGGTGCGTTACCTGCGGTTATGGTGCCACCTTCTTTGAAAGCCGGTCTTAGTTTCGCAAGTCTTTCTAATGTGGTATCAGGGCGCACATTTTCGTCCACCTGGAAAACGAATTCTTTTGATACCTGAATCGGGACAATTTGTGAGGAGAACTTACCTTCTTGTATGGCTTTTGCGGCTTTCATGTGACTTTCATATGCAAATTGATCTTGTTCTTCTCTGGTCACTCCGTATTTGGGGACCAAATACTCATCGGTAATTAGACCTGAGTGCTTCCCAGTGAAGGCGTCGTTTAGTCCATCCATGAGCATGGCGTCATATAGTGTTGTGTCGCCCATACGAGCACCGTATCTTCCGTTTGAGAGGATGTAAGGCGCCTTATCCATGTTTTCCATGCCACCTGCAAGAACGCAAGAGGCATAGCCAGATTGTATTTCCATGGCTGCCGTTATCACAGCTTGCAACCCGGAGCCGCAAACTCTATTCACCACCATGGCGGGTACCGAGTCACTTATTCCACCATAAATGGCGGCTTGTCTGGCAGCATTCATTTTTTCCCCAGCCTGGATGACGTTACCAAGTACAACGTCATCAAAAGCGTCAGGCGGTAGATGTGTTTCTTCAAGAATTGCGTTTATGACTTTGCCTGCAATCTCAGGTGCCGGTATATCTTTCAAGCTTCCTCCAAATTTGCTAATAGCTGTTCGAAGCGGCATACTTATAAAAACTTCGTTCATTGAGCTTTTCCTCCCTTTTCAGATGAAGCCAAGTTTTTCGGCTTCTGTTTTCAGGTAATCTCGAAAGTTCGGATGCGCTGTGCGGATCATTTCCAATGTTCTTTCTCTGAGAGATTTACCTCTTAAATGTGCTACCCCGTATTCCGTGATTATGTAGTCCACATCATGTCTGGGAATGGTGACAAAGCTTCCCTGAGGTAATGTGGGAACAATGGTAGAAATGGTGTCGTTCTTTACACTGGATCTCATGGCAATAATGGCTTTTCCACCTTCGGACATTATTGCACCGCGGTGCATGTCCAATTGGCCACCAGTACCGGTGTACTGCTGATGGCCGAATGCCTCTGAACACACTTGTCCAGTAAGATCCACACTTAACGCAGTATTTATGCTTACCATTTTTTTATTCTTGGCTACTATGTAAGGGTCGTTAACAATACGACCACGATGTATTTCAACAGCCAGATTGTTGTCCACAAAATCGTAAAGCCGCTGTGTTCCCATGACAAATGACGCGATGCACTTGTCTTTCCATAAAGACTTCTGGGAGTTTGTGATGACTCCAGCTTCAATAAGATCAACTATGCCTTCTGTCATCAACTCGGTGTGGACCCCAAGCTCCTTCTTATCGGTTAAGAACTGGGCAATGGCGTTAGGTATTCCTCCAATACCAAGCTGAATGGTGGAGCCATTTTCTATGAGATCTGCTATGAATTCACCAATCTTTTTCTCTACTTCACTAGCTTCAGCCGAAGGGACTTCGATGAGTGGAGCATTGTACTCATAAAGAAAGTCCACGTCGTTTATGTGAACAACAGTATCCCCATGAGTTCTGGGTAGGTTTTCATTGATTTCTAATATGACCATGTCTGCATGTTCTAAGATATCTTTTTCGTAGACATTGCCCAGGGCCAAGGACATGCAGCCTTTGTTGTCCATGGGGGTGGCAGAACCACAATAAATGTTCACTCTTCTAGCTTGCATTAGGTCAGTTGCAGCCATGTGCAGGTTATTGGGAATGTAAGTGGCCTTGCCTTCTTTAAACAGAGCTCTCTCATAATTTCCCAGATACCATGTCTCTGACCTAAAGGGTGAATGTTCTTTGTCAACGTGCTTGTAGTATTCATACTCCATGAGCAGGAGGCAGGAAACTACTGTTACATCTTGAACCGAGTCTTTTATGAGGTGTAAGTTAGATAGTAGCCCAACTGGTTCTGCGGCTGCCATCCCCACAACCAGGGAGTCACCTGATTCTATCTTGGAAAGAACCCCTTCTATGTCCAATAATTTTTGGTTATAGATTTCTTTGTAATTCATTCGTTACCTTCCTTTCCATACCAGAAAGGCCATGCATGACCAGCTCTAGAACCGTTAAAACTGAATTATCGTTAATTTCTTTGCATTCATCCAAAACAAACCACTTAATGCCAGTAGTGTGTGAGACTCCCATGAGGATGTAAGCAAGCACTTCTGGGTCCATTGGTCTTATCTGTTTGCTTTCCATGGCTTGGGCTAGACCTTTTGTGTAGCCCTCAGCCAATCGTGTGTAATACCAAATACCGATGCTAGGTTCGACGAACTCTGCTTCTCGAACTATGCGGTATGCTGGCCCCATGTTTTTGAATAGGTGGTAAAAAGCCTGGAATCCCACGTTTTCTATGGTTCTGCGGTCTGTTAAAGCATCTTGGTAAATGCGTGAGGTCTTCCTGAGCGTGTGGTTTACGTACTTGACAATTTCTGCTAAGAGTTCCGTCTTGCTTTCAAAGTAAAGGTAAAAGGTACCTAGGCCAACACCGGCTTCAGACGTGATTTCTGTTAGCTGTGTTTTTTCAAACCCCTTTTCCCCAAAGAGTTTTTCTCCGGCCTTGAGTAATTGGTACTTCGTCCGTTCCCCGCGAGAAGCAAATTGGGGTTCCTGGCTCTCCATGGGTTTTTCGGGAACTATGAATGGGGTAAAAGTTCCGTCGATGTCAATTCCCTTGTCCAGAAAGACTTTTACTGTTTCTAATTCTTGGTCGATGTCTTCTTTGTTCTCCCAGATTAGATTCTTTATCACCACAAAGTAAACACTGCCTAAAAGTGCATAAGCCAGAGTTTCCAAGTCGTACAGCTTTGAAAAATCTCTTGGAAGAGCTTTAGCGATGAGGTGAGTGATTCTTTGATAGTAATCTCTGATCAAATCTTTTTCGACAAATTCCACCTCTCTGAAGGTGTCATAAAGGTCTTTGTGGCTTCTTATGTAATCTTTATAGGTTACAAGGATATTGATAACGTTTTGCAGAAGACTTCCTTCGAAGGATATATGCTGACGGATTTCCTCTTCAAGTCCGTCACGATAGGTAACGGCCAGCTCGTTGAAAATGTCTTCTTTGTTTGCAAAGTAGTAATAAACCAGTGAAGTTCGGACACCCAAACGTTTAGCAATCTCATTTACCGAGCTGTTGCCATAGCGACGCTCTCTGAATACCTCCAGTGCGGTTCCCAGTATTAGGTCCCTGGTCTTCTTGCCTTTCCCCATTAGCTTCGTTCTCCTTCTTCCTTCTTGAATAATTTATTAATCCTCATTATAAGTTCAGAGAGCCCTCGGGGTAAGAACAGGACGACCAGAATCAAGACAACGCCAAACAAAACTCCAGCCATGGCTTCCAGTTTTGTACCAAATAGTCTGGGGACAATGACCCACAGGGCGGAACCGAGCACAGGGCCCCACAAGGTACCAATACCTCCAATGATGGTAATAGCAAGAAACTCAATGGACAAGCCAAATCCGAACATGTCTGGGTGCAAATATGAAAGAGAATGACCATACATGGCACCAGCGACGCCGGCCAAGAAAGAAGAGATGACAAAAGCTAGGACCTTGTAGTAGGAAATGTTTATGCCAAACACTTTTGCTGCAACCTCCGAATCTCTCATTGCCCTAAAAGCCATACCTGTCTTGCTTTTGAGCAGGTTGTTCACCAAAAAGATGGTTAGTAACAAGATAGCCAGATAGAGATAATACTTTGCGAATTCACTGCTGAATTGGTAGCCAAAAATGGTGACGGGAGGGACGTTGGTGAGACCCCTGTCAGCTCCAAGAATTTCCATCCTTTTTATGACGTCGGTTACGGCAGTTCCAAGGGCCATGGTTGCAATGGCAAGATAGAATCCCTTGAGTCTTAGGGCTGGAAAGCCTATGATCAAACCGAAAAGACCTGCCAAAAGACCACCTGCTAACACACTAACAATGGATGGAATTCCATACCGGATCATGAGGATGGCAGAGGTGTAGCCACCAATTCCCATGAAGGCTGCATGACCTAAAGAGATCTGGCCAGCTACCCCAAGTAGCAAGTTCAGACCAACTGCAGAAACGGCGTAAATGATGGCTAGGTTTATATAGGCAACAATGGAGGGCCGCGCATTGAATACTAAGGGGATGAGGAGTGCCAAGATCAAAAGTAAGAAAGGAAGAATTTTCTTTTTCATCATGACCTCCCTGCCTCACGGCTTCCAAACAGCCCATTTGGAAGGAAAAGCAGTATGGCAACAATGAGCAGCAAGGAAAAGCTTTCCTTTATGGCTGGCACGTAGTAGGCAACTAAGTTCTCCATAACACCCAGAATCAGACCTCCCCAAATGGCACCAGTTACTGAATTCATGCCACCGAGAACAGCCGCTGTGAATGCTTTTAGTTGTACTACTACCATGAAGAGCGGCTGAAGGGAAAGTCTAGGGGCAGTCATTATTCCAGCTAGACCAGCCAGTCCAAAACTTATTGCCCATATGAATGAATGAATTCGATTAATGGGGATTCCGAGTACGCGGGACGCATATTCGTCGTCAGCTATGCTTCGAGCCGCAATACCGATTTTTGTTCGGTACAGTATGAAGGAAAGTATGCCAAAAACAACAAGAGCTGTGACCAAGCACAAGATATCCTGACGATCCAGAATGACGGAGCCGAAATGCACGGGGTCACCTGGTATGAGCGGTGGGAATAACAGCGGAATGTTCCCAAAGAATGTGGCCACTATGCCTTCAAAAATCATGGTCAGTCCCAGTGTGATGATCATCATTCCCAGATGCGAACTTTTCTTTGCTTTAGAGATAAGCCCCTTGTAAACCAAATATCCTAGCACGGCTCCCGCAACAATAACGATGGGCAGAGTGAGTGATGGGGCGATGCCTCTTAAAATGAAGAAAAAAGCAATGTAGGTAAGAAACATGCCAGTATCCCCTTGAGCGAAGTTCATCACGTTTGTAGTAGACAATATGAGTACGATGCCCACTGCTGTCAAACTGTAGATGGAACCCGTGGCTAGTCCTCTAAGAACGAGATTAAACATTTTGCCCTCCCAAATAAAGTTTTCTTACCTCGGGGTTTTCTTTAAGTTCGTCAGAAGTACCAGAAAGAACTATTCGTCCTAAGACCATGACGTAACCAGTATCTGAAATATCTAAGGCTTTACGGGCATTTTGTTCCACTAGTAAGACCTGTACCCCTTCTTGTTGAGCAAGACTTTTCACTGTTTGGAAGATTTCAGAAACAAGTATGGGGGCTAAGCCAAGAGATGGCTCATCCAACAGAAGGAGCCTGGGCTTTGCCATGAGGCCTCTTGCAATGGCTAGCATTTGTTGTTCCCCTCCTGATAAATTTCCGCCCTTTTGATTGATGCGTTCTTTAAGTGCTGGGAAGAGTTTTAGTACTTGGTCGAGAGTCTCCTTGTTTCCCTTGTCACTTCTGAAATAACCTCCCAAGAGCAGGTTCTCTCTTACTGTAAGGTTCGGAAAGATGTGCCGTCCCTCTGGTACGTGGACTATTCCCATTTTGGCAATTTGCGAAGTACTCATTCTGGAGATGTCTTTGCCGTCAAATAATATCGAACCTTTCCAAGGTTTCAATATGCCTGAAATTGTTTTAATTAATGTTGATTTCCCAGCACCGTTAGCCCCTAATACAGTAACAATGCGGGAGTCTTTGAAATCCAGGTTAACGTCGTGAAGCACTTCTACGGGTCCATATCCTGTGGTGAGGTCTATGATCTTGAGCATTAGTCCACCCCCAAATAAGCTTCAATGACTTGAGGATCAGCAGAAATTTCTTGTGGCTTTCCTTCAGCTATTTTTTGTCCAAAATTCATAACCGTAACCACATCAGATATGTCCATAACAACACCCATGTCATGCTCCACTATGAGAACCGTTAAACCTTTTGCTTTAATGGCCTTCATCAAGTTCTTTAGATTTTCCTTCTCAGCTGAAGTTAAGCCAGCCGCTGGTTCGTCCAGCAAGAGCAATTTGGGATTTGAAACCAATGCCCTTGCTAGTTCCACAAGTTTTTGAACACCGTAAGGAAGAAATAGGGGATAAGCTTTTAGATAGGGTAGAAGTCCAGTAAGAGCAGCCACTTCATAGATCTTGTCGTTGACTTCTTTTTGAGAATACACATCGAAACCAAGTAGGTCCTGGTAAAGGTGGCTTTCAAGGAAAGGGTGTAATCCCATTTTTATGTTTTCTTCAACAGTCATGGAATAGAAGATGTTCAGATTCTGGAAAGTCCTCGACAGACCCAAGGATAGTAATTCATGGGTGCTCTTCATCCTGAGGTCTTGGTTGAGGAAAGTTATTCTGCCCGTGTATGGAACTAATTTGAAGACTGCGTTGAAAACTGTGGTCTTGCCAGCGCCGTTAGGCCCAATGAGTGAATGAATATTTCCTTGTTCTACCTTCATGGATAAGTTGTTAACAGCGACAAGGCTTTGGAATTTCACGGTTAAGTTTTCAATGGAAAGCATGAATATCTCCTTTCCTCAAGTCATCATGCACATGCATGGCTATGCTTTCCCGTGCAGAGGGGGCTATAGCCCCCTCTATTCTGTTTGGGGTATTCACTAAATTACTCCCGCACGGATATCCAATCGCTAATCTTTACAAGTTCCTTGTTTTTCACTGTCATGAAATAAAGTGAATACTTACCTGCGCGCTCATTAGGTCCGTAAGAAATGTCTTTGGCCACATAACCGTTCCAGCCATTGAATGTTTCTAACGCCCATACTATGGCGTCTCGTGTGGGATATTGCCCAGCTCTGCGTAACGCTTCCACGAATATCTCTGCTGCTACGAAGCCAGCAACAGCATAAGAGAAGGTGAGTGGGTCGTCATTTGGATAATACTTGCCCCAGATCTCGAAGAATTTTTGTACTCCAGGATCGTTTAAGTTGGAAAAGTCCACCCAACCAGTTATGTACACGCCCTCAGCAGCATCGCCAGCCATGGCAGTAATTCCCGCATAAGAATATGGCAGGATGATTTTCTGAGTGAGACCCAGTGATTTTGCAGTTTTAACGGCGTTTGCTCCAGCAGATGTATTCGCAGGTGCATAGAGGAAAATAACTTCAGCACCAGAATTCTTAATCCTGGTTAAATAAGAAGTGAAGTCGGTTTCTGTGCCAGGGAAAGAGGATGAGTAGACCAGACTTCCACCATATTTCTTTACGCCTTCTTGTACGCCCTGAGCACCTTCTTTGCCGGCATCATCGTTTTGGTACAGGAGCGCAAATTTACTTGTGTTCAGGTTTTGCCTAGCGAATTTCACAAATGCTTGACCTTCGGTCATGTAGTTGGGCTGCACTGCAAAGACGTACTTCTTTGGTGGATAGGCGAAGGCAGAAGCACCACCACCTTGATACACGAAGGGAACACCTTTCTCATTGAGGTAATCCATGACTGCTAGGCAACCTGGGGTGCCAAGACCGCCTACTACGGCGAATACTTTATCTTCTTCAACAAATTTCTTTACTGCTGGAACAGTAAGCGCTGGATTCATTTGGTCGTCAGCAATGATCACTTTTATTTTTCTTCCGTTAACACCACCCTGGTCATTTATCCAGTTGATGTAGGATTGTAAACCGTGATAAAATGGGATTCCAATTACTGCTAATGGCCCAGATAGTGCCGAAAAAGAACCTATCTTGATTTCCTTGTCAGTGATCCCGGGGATGGCATAGCTTGGTTTTGCACTAACATAGATCATTTTCTTTTGCGCTTCGTAGTAAACATTAAGGCCCAAAGCCTCTGAGATGAAACGTACGGGTACCATGGTTCTAGAGTTCTTTATGTAGGGGGCAGCGTCTAAGGTGTATGCTTTCCCGTCCACAGTTGCCGAAGTCTTGCCTATAGTGAGTTGTATGGTTTTTCCGTCAGATTTGATGGTCACGGTTTTGGTTGCTGGATCCCATCCCACATTTGCTCCGAATGCTTCGGCTATGAACCTCACGGGGACAAATGTTCTCGCATTTATGATCTCTGGAGCGACTTCCATTTGATAGCTCATGCCGTTAAGCTGATACCATTTAAACCCCACCGCCATGACCAAGAACATCTCTTTTTGGGCTTTTGCTTTAGGTACTCCTACAAGGAAACCCATACAGAGTGCCACTACGAGAAGGGAGGCGAACAGTTTCTTTAAGTTACTGAAGTTCTCTCCTAACAGAGTCTTTAAGACTCTTTTCATTTTATTTTCCCGCCTTTCTTCTTTACTCTTTTTCAGAGAACCAATCCTCCATCGACGTGGAGGACATGTCCCGTAATGAAGGAAGCTTCGTCAGAAATGAGGAACAGAATCGCGTTAGCGACTTCCTTTGGTTCGCCCATGCGCCCCATGGGTGTTTTACCTATCATCTGGTCGAGAACTTTTTCAGGTACTTTGTCAGTCATGGGGGTCTTTATAAAGCCTGGTGCAACAGCATTCACTCTCATACCCTTTTTTGCGAACTCTTTAGCCCAAGTTTTGGTGAGTCCAATTACACCTGCTTTACTGGCTGCGTAATTGGTCTGTCCAATGTTGCCGTAAACTCCTACCACAGAAGAAATGTTTACTATGCAGCCGGAACCTCGTTCCATCATGTGAGGGGCAACTGCTTTGGTACAGTAGAAAGTACCTGTTAAATTTACGGCTATGACTCTGTCCCAATCCTCGATAGGCATCTTGGTTAAGAAGTTATCCCTGGTTATTCCAGCTATGTTTGTTAAGGCGTCTACTTTGCCGAAATCGTTTATGACTTGTTCGACTGCATTCGAGACCTGTTCAAAGTTCGATACATCTACTTTGTAGGATTTGCATTGTACGCCAAGGTTCTTTATCTCTTCTTCAAGTGGCTTTAAGTTTGTTTCGTCAATGTCAAATAGAGCTACATGGCCTCCTTCGCGAGCCACAGCTAGTGCTGTTTCTCTGCCGATACCACCACTGGCTCCAGTTATGATAACGACTTTGTCTCTTACACGTTCCATGCGTTTTCCCCCTTTACTTGGTTTTACTCATACCCACCTGAACAAGGCAGAGCTCATTACGTAGCCCACTCCTGAAGTGCAGAACGCTACCAGGTCACCTTTCTTTATCTTTCCTTCATTTAGCGCGTCTTCAAGTGCCATGAAGGCACAAGCAGAACCTGTATACCCGTACTTATGCATAATCCAGTGTGTTTTTTCAAGTGGTAAGCCTAGGTTTTCCATGGTCTGTTCAATATCGGCTAGGCGAACCTGGGTAAGAATTACCATATCTAGGTCTTTCTCAGTGTACCCAGCTTTTTTGAGACTCTTCCTAATCACGTCAGGCCAGTGGCCGTAGTTTACATCAGGTGGATACTTGTGAAAGTTTGGGTGGAACCTGAGTAAGTGTTCTTTCTTTTCCACCATCTCCTTCGTTACTGGGTACTTTGTCCCCACATATACACCGTATCCATCCCAGTACTGTCCGTCAGCCACAATGGTTGAAGTGATGTAACCTGGCTCATCGCTCACTGTTACTATGGCCGCTGAAGCGCCATCGCCAAGCATGGGGGCCAGCACCTTGTTGTCCCAGTCAAGCCACTTAGACATGGCATATGGGGCGACCACAAGTACATTGTTTATGGTTTTGTCCAACATAATATGCTGAGACGCAATGCTGAGCCCAATGGTGGCGTCGGCGCATGCCCCGTTTATGTCGAACGCTCCGGCATTTGAAGCGCCTAGTTTGTAAGCAATGGCAGGTGCAGTGGGCGGTGTAACGTAGTCGGGAGTGTCAGTTGTCATTATAAGCAAGTCAATATCTTCAGGTTTCATGTTGGCTTTTTCCAAAGCTGTTTCTGCTGCTTTTACTCCCATATCTGAGGCGCATTCATTCTCGGCAGCAATATGCCTTAGGGTGATTCCAGATAAATATGTGCTTACGTCGAATCCATAGCGTTCGCTGAGTTCTTCATTAGTAATAACTTTCTCAGGCAAATACATGCCCGTGGCCAGTATTTTCGCGTACCGCTGTTCCATTTACAATCCACCTCCAATAGTTACATGTTGTCCGAAATAAAATTCCTCAACGTGGCGACAAACTCTCCTGGTTTTTCAATGTGAGGAGAATGAGCCACATCTTTGACAACGACTTCGTAGTACTTACCTCCATTTGACTTGTAATCCTCAAGAACTTTACGTGTCTGTTTAAGCATGGGCTGTGGCGGACAAACTTCGACGCCTGGGTAACCAGGTACAAGTCCCAGCTTACCGAGCGTTGCTATGTTGAAAAACGATTCATCAGCTACCACAGTATCGTGAGATCCTCGGATCCACAGTATGGGTGGTTTAACTGGCAAATCCACAATGGAGCTTGCGTTAAAGTACTTAGGAGACATAGCATTCAGTGGGCCAAATTTTCCCGGAGCAGTGAATGGCCAATTCGGTGATGGTACGAAATCTCCTGGATAAGCTTTCTCCCCGGTTTTGATTAGCAACAGTGAAAGGAGCAGATCTTTCTCTCTTTTTGCTCTGAAAGGTGGTTTGAAGTAGAAGTTATTCATGATAAACAATGGGGAAGCTTGGTCTTTCTCTGTTGTGTCGTGTTCTTTTATTCTCTGAATGAAATCCGGATTCACAGTACCCCCACCTGAACCAGCATAGTCCTCATAACAAGGAATTCCATTCTCGGTTTTGGTGCCACCAAAACCGTAAGGAGAGACAGGACAAATGAGTGTTAAACTGAGCACTTTGTCGGGGTGATCAAGGAGAAACTGCATTGCCGCTCCTCCTCCCATGGACCAACCGACAATGTGCAGCTTTTCGATGTTCATGGTGTCCAGAAGGGACGATAGATCATCAGACCAATCACACATTCCTCTGGTAGCATCGACCACTTTATCTTCGGTTTGCCCATACCCTCTTAGGTCAGGAGCGAAGCAGAAAAACTGATCGCTCAGGTCTACCATCACTTCTTCAAAAAAGGTTGGTCCAGATAAGTTTCCGTGAATAAACATGATTGGAGTGGCATCGCGGTTCTTGTTGAAATGGACGTGCATGTTGATGCGTTCCGTTTCAACAAATGTGGCTTCAATACCCTCGAGAACTGACGGAAGTTCCACAAAAAGCACCTCCTTCCTCACACGTGTTTTTGATAGGTGAGTCACCTATCACATAACAATGTAATTTTAAATCAATTTTGTGTAATTGTCAACATACTATTGTCTGTTTAGAAATGTACTTAACATACATAAACTCGAAAAGAAGCCGGCTAGACGTATTAGGGCGATGCACGGCGAAAGTTTTTGCAAATAATATGATCGTGTCTTTTTTGATTACAGTACTCTAAATCAGGCACCGTTAATTAATCGTAACCACGTAGATTGATGGAACCTGCAAAGCGTGAGCAAGATTGACAAAAGCAAAAAAGGTAGAATTGCCATTTCCAAGTTCGACAATTGTGCAGTTGTCCTGGTTTGGTTGATGGAATCAGTGTTGCGGAAATCAGGAATACTGTGACCATATAGGGAGAGTTGCAATGAACACACACAGAATAAGCAATACCATTTCCAGTACTATACCTCCTATTAAAGATATAAACGTTTGGCGAGGTTTGGTGCTAAGCAGCAGGCAGTTTCATGTGCTAATGCGCTAATCCTTGTTAATGGGGCAGTGTTTTTGTATTTGTTACTGTTACATGATGAACAGACACTGCAGTACCCAGAATTGCTACTCCCAGGATAGACGAACGCCTGTTTGTTTGATTCAAAAATGTAATCACTGAATTCTAGATGTTATGCACTCACATGGTGAAAAGTAGCGGCTGTCCTTTACTCGACAGCTTCGCTGGTGGCAAGTAGCGAAGACAATGCAGCTAATACTGAAGCGCCTGCACTTAAAAGGTAGGTGTAACGCAACCCTCTTAGGAAGAGAAGGCCATCGGAGATTGAGAATGTGGACTGACCAAGAATGGTGTGGGGAACAAAGCTGTAAAGAGTTAGGCTTCCGAAAGCGACGCCCAAAGCCATTCCCATGTTGCGTATCATGGAAAGCATGGCTGAGCCTATGCCCAAATACCTGTCAGGTAGTGTAACCATTACCGATTTGCTATTTATGGATTGGAACAAACCTGTTCCAAAGCCATATATGACAAGGGCAAAAGTAACGAGCAGAAAACTACTATCTGAGCCTGAAAACGCAAGCGCAACTATGCCTAAAGCAGATATAACAGATGATATGAAGCACAGAATGTTGTCTGATACTTTAGCATTAACAAACTGGCTAAGCAAGGAACTGAACATACTCATAAGTGGAAAAACAGTGACTATGAGCCCTGAAATGTGTGGCGGATAGCCAAGTAGGCGTTGTAAGTGAAATGGAAGGACAAAGGTCATCATAAACTGAGAAACAAAGGTAAAAAAGGAAGCTATTAAGCCAAAAGAGAAGGAACGATTTCTAAAAAGTTTTAGGTTAACTAAAGCATGAGGGTTTACTTGCTCGAGGTAAATGAACAGTATTAGTGCCAAAACAGAAACTGTTAGCAGAGCCTGATTAAATGGACTAAAACCATGAGTCGAAAAAAGGCTGACAAACAGTAAAAGTGTTGACGAAAACAAGAAGAACAATGCAGCTCCCAGGTAATCAACTTTTGCAACTGTGCCTTTGAAGTTAGGTATGTATTTGGCTGTAAGGAAAATGCCAATCAAAGCTACAATGCCATCGACAAAGAATACCCAGCGCCAGCTCAAATAGTTTGTTAACAAGCCTGCTAACAATGGTCCTATTACCAGTCCCAAGGACACAGTGAAAATATTTATCCCCATGGCTCTACCAAGCTCATCAGGTGAGAAAACGGCGGTAATAATGGCGAAGACAACAGACATGATCATTGAAGCGCCTAGTCCTTGAAGAGCTCTGAGAATAATCAGTAAAGTGATGGATGGAGCAAAACCTGCCATGAAAGATGCAGCGCAGAACAGCCATAACCCCCACAGGAAAGGTTTTCTATAGCCAACAGCATCTCCTATTTTGCCGAAGAGAAGCATAGTAGCGCTCACCACTGTTAGGTTTACAACTGGTACCCACTGCACTACAGACATGGGGACACTAAAAGCGTCGCTTAATGTGGGAAGAACAACGTTAATCATGCTCCCATCTATGGGACCTATGATGTTCCCTATAAGAACGGCCCACAAAATGGCATAGCGATATACGGACATAGACTTTTGCTTTTCCATGCAAAAATGATACCGTATAAAGAAAAAACAAAAAAGGAGAAGCACCCAGAAGATGCTTCTCCCTAATGCTATTTATGTTTGTAGCTCTATTATTCTTCCTGTAGGAAAGGATATGTCCAGCTCGTGGGGGGTATGAAGTTTTCTTTTATGGTTCTTGGCGAAATCCAACGGAGTAAGTTAAAGGGCGAGCCAGCTTTATCGTTGGTTCCGGAGCGGCGAGCGCCTCCGAAAGGCTGCTGACCAACTACGGCTCCAGTGGGCTTGTCGTTTATGTAGAAGTTACCTGCTGCGAAGCGTAGCACTTCATAGGCTTTATTAATAGCTTTTCTGTCATTGGCAAATATGCTACCAGTGAGTCCGTAAGGAGAGGTTTCATTGCAAAGTTGAAGAATTTCCTCATACTGGTTATCTTCATAGACATACACAGTTAGCACAGGTCCAAATATTTCTTCTTCCATGGTTACGAAATGCGGATCCTGGGTTTCAATTATGGTGGGTCTTATAAAGTACCCTTTAGTTTTATCTCCCTGACCGCCTGCGATGATTTTTGCTACATTGGAGTTCTTCGCTTTTTCTATGTAGCCCATGATCTTATCAAAGGCGGCTTCGTCGATTACAGCATTAACGAAGTTGCGGAAATCACGAACATCACCCATGCGAATAGATTCAGTTTGGTCCACAAGTTCTTGTTTTATTTCTTTCCACAGGGATTGTGGTATGTATGCTCTGGAGGCAGCAGAACACTTTTGTCCTTGGTATTCAAAAGCGCCGCGTATAAGTGCAGTTATGAGAGCTTTCGGATCGGCAGAAGAGTGTGCCACTACAAAGTCTTTACCACCAGTTTCGCCCACAATGCGTGGATAGGTTTTGTATGTGTCCATGTGTTCTACAATGGTTTTCCAGAAGCCATCAAAGGTGGAAGTTGAACCCGTGAAATGCAAACCTGCAAAGTACGGATCATTGAAAACCACGTTGCTAATGTCGGGGCCTGAGCCTGGCACAAAGTTTATAACTCCATCAGGAAGACCAGCTTCCTTATAAAGTTGCATTAGGTAGTAATTGGACAGCACTGCTGTGGACGCGGGTTTCCAAACCACTACGTTACCCATAAGCGCAGGAGCAGTGGCCAAGTTCAGTGCAATGGCAGTAAAGTTAAAAGGTGAGACTGCGAAGACAAAGCCTTCCAATGGTCTGTAATCCATTCTGTTGAAACTGTCGCTTGAGGATACAGGTTCCCATTGGTTGATAAGTGAGGCAAAATAAGGGTTGTACCTGAGGTAATCTATACTTTCACATGCAGCGTCGATTTCGGCTTGATAGACGTTTTTACCCTGGCCAAGCATGGTAGCAGCATTTACTAAATGTCTGTATTTGGTGCTAAGAAGTTCGGCTGCTTTTAAAAATATGGATGCTTTGTCGATCCAAGACATGTTCGCCCAATCTTTTTTTGCTTCTAGAGCAGCTTCTATGGCCATTTTTGTTTCTTCTGGGCCAGCTTTGTGATAAGTAGCGAGAACGTGACCATGGTCGTGAGGCATTACTATTTTGCCTGTACGCCCTGTGTAAATTTCTTTTCCACCAATTATGAGGGGAATTTCTATGGTCGTGTTGCTTTGACGTTCTAACTCTGCTTTAAGCTGTGCCCTTTCTAGGCTCCCTGGGGCGTAGGAAAGAACAGGCTCATTTTTCGGAAATGGAATGTGAAAACCAGCATCGCTCATTGGTTATTACCTCCTTTTAAAGGTTAGTGTCTTCACCACCCTGTTCACATGTTACCAAATGTTGAACTAAAACTTAACTCAATTTGAATAATATGGTAGTTATGCGTCTCATATGCAGTCACATTTCACTTACACCATCACGTAAATGTGAATATTATATCTAATTGTTCTACGCAAAAAAGTTTATAAAATTACACAATTGTGGTATAAAATGTAAAGTGAGGTGAAGTAGTTTGACATTCTCGGTAGGACTTAGAGAATTTAATTAGTTAGAACCTTAAAGTCTAGTTTTTCCAACAAAACAATGTGCAGCCTTGTTGCATACATTCGATGTCACCTCAAATTGATTCTTAGCTAAACCGTTAGAAAGGAGTCGTTCTTTTGGTAGTGGAGGTTTTGGTTCCCGTACTCGGCTTGGGTGTGGAGAAAGTGGAAATTGTAAAGTTCTACAAGAAAGAAGGGGAAAGGGTAGAAAAAGGTGAGCCGTTAGTTCAGGTAATTACTTCAAAGATCACTACTGATATTGAAGCCCCGGCTACTGGTATTGTGAAGAAATTGTATGGTGCTGAGGGGGACCAAATTCCTGTTCAGCAGAAGATTGCAGAGATTGAAACGGAGGGGTAGCGAATGGTGAGATCTTTTGGAGAGAACGGAAACTAACAGTGAAGGGGGTAATGAAATGCTTTCAAACGAAGACTTAATGTGGATGTACAGAAAACTTGTTCTCCTCCGCCAAGCAGAGGAGAGATTAGTTCAGCTGTCCAATCAAGGTAAGGTTGGGACACTTCTAGCTGGTGTAGGTCAGGAAGCCATTCCAGTTGGTGCTGTAAAAACCATGGGATCTGACGACAAATGGGCACCGTCTCACAGGGGAGTCTGTGACATGGTGGTGAAGGACGGAGTGGAGCTCAAATACGTTTATGCTGAGGTTTATGGTAAAGCGACTGGTTACAACAAGGGCAAAGGTGGGTCAATGCACTTGGCTTCCTACAAAGACAACGTGTTGAATCTGGTTGGCATAGTAGGTGGAGGCATTCCTCTAGCAACAGGATCAGCTTTAGCTCAGAAAAAGCAAAAGACTGGTGGAGCAACTCTGTGTTTCTTTGGCGACGGAGCAAGCAACCAAGGTACCTTCCACGAATCTTTGAATTTAGCAGCTGTTTGGAAGTTACCAATTGTTTATGTAGTACAGAACAACCAGTACGCAATGACTACTGCAGCTTCATATGCGGTGTCTGTAAAGGACATATCAGAAAGAGCAAAAGGATACGGCATCCCTGGAATGACTGTGGATGGCAATGATGTTTTGGCTGTTTACGAAGCTGTTGATGAAGCTATGAAAAGAGCAAGGCAAGGTGAAGGTCCATCTTTGATTGAGTGCAAGACGTATAGGTGGTATGGCCACCATGCTGGGGCAGGGGCTGATGAACAAATGGGATGGATCTACAGACCTGCGGAGGAAGTTGAAGAATGGAAAGCAAAAGATCCCATACCCAGGTTTGAAAAGAAGCTTGTGGAACAAGGTGTACTTGACGAGAGCAAGAAGAAGGTCGTATGGGACGAAGTAAATGCCTACATTGAAGAAGCAGTACAGTTTGCAGAATCCAGTCCATGGCCAGATCCCGCAGAAGTGTACACTGACGTGTTCACTGACTATATACCTTCATAAGGGGGGACGAGTAATGAGCCAATTAATGTTTCTTCAAGCCATAAACCAAGCTCTCAGAGAAGAGCTTAGAAGAGACGAAAAAGTAATCCTAATGGGAGAAGACGTCCATACCGGTACCTTCGGCGAAACCAAAGGGATTTTTGAGGAATTTGGACCTGAAAGAGTTATGAGCACTCCAATTTCGGAAAGTGGTTTTACGGGAACTGCCGTAGGTGCAGCCATTGGAGGTATGAGACCAGTAGTTGAGTTTATGGTATCAGATTTCATGTTTGTTGCCATGGATCAGCTTGTCAACCAAGCAGCAAAGACCAGGTACATGACAGGTGGACAAGCTACGATTCCTGTTACTTTTATGGCTTTAAACATGGGTGGGGGGGGCTGCAGGTCAGCACTCCGACAATACTGCTGCTTATTTTGTGCACACACCAGGGCTCAAGGTGGTTATGCCTTCAACCCCTTATGATGCCAAAGGACTGCTCAAGAGTGCCATACGTGATGATAATCCAGTCATTTACTTTATGGAATTTAAAGTGTTCATGAATCGAGAGGAAGTACCAGATGAAGATTACACAGTACCCATAGGAAAAGGAATTGTAAGAAGAGAAGGGAAAGACGTTACCATTGTTGGTGCTGGTTACGCGAATTACCTAGCCATGCAGGTAGCTGAGAAACTGGCGGGCGAAGGCGTATCAGTGGAAGTTGTGGACCCGCGGACACTTACCCCTCTTGACGAAGATGTAATCCTGGGGTCGGTTGCAAAGACTGGTAGATTGGTTGTATGTGACGATGATTGGAGGCAATGTTCCTTTGCTTCGGAAGTCTCTGCTGTGGTTGCGGAAAAAGGATATGTATATTTAAAAGCTCCTATTAGAAGAGTAACTAGAGCTCAAGTACCTGTCCCGCATTCTCCTGTGCTTGAAAGGGAAATGCTCATAAGCGAAGAAAAACTGATCAAAGCAGTTAAGGAAATACTACAGTAAGGAATTAGGCAGATAGCCATGAAGGGAGTAGAAATGTTTGACGCACTGTTACATGCTCCCTTCATGGGTTTTGCACATGAGATATGTACAGGATGCTGTAATTGTAATCATAGTCGTTGCGTTGCGGTGTGGGTGAGATTTAGAATGCTGTTATTGATGCTGGTTTAAGTATTGTCACTATGCTCTTATATGTTCAAGTCCTTGGCTTTCTTGTGATCCCTGCTGTGTTTTAAGTACCTTTCGAAGCTTCCGATAATGTTCTTATAAAAGCTGTTCTGTTGAACGGGGAAAGTGAGATCTCGAGCGTTAGCGGGATTGTTGAGATCCTGGCTTTTGCTTGGTGAGAGAACAAGTTTTTTCTTGAGCACAAGATTGTCCAGAATGGAAAGGAGATGTTTGCCTATGATCTGATGCCTGCGAAAGTTAAAAGCAAAAAGTAAAGGGGGTAATTAAATGTTGTCCAATGAAGATCTTATTGAAATGTATGAGAAGATGGTTCTTTTGCGCCAGGCTGAAGAAAAACTTGTAGAACAATCCTCTAAAGGAAAGGTATGGACACTGTTGGCTGGCGTAGGACAAGAGGCAATCCCAGTGGGAACTGTGAAGGCGTTAGGACCAGAAGACTACTGGGAGATTTCACACAGGGGTACTAGTGACGCTGCGGCACGGGATGGTGTCGATCTGAAACGTTTGTTTGCCGAGGTACACGGTCGAGCTACCGGGTACAGCAAAGGCAAAGGCGGCAACATGCACGTTGAGGCGTTTGAAGCTAAAGTACTTCCTATGTTGAGTATTGTAGGTGAGTCCATTCCTGTCTCTGCAGGTGTTGCCCTGGCGCAAAAAATGAAGAATACTGGCGGAGCTACGATTTGTTTCTTTGGCGATGGTGCTTCTAACCAAGGAGTCTTCCATGAAGGTCTTAACCTTGCCACTATATGGAGGTTACCTGTAGTCTATTTGGTTCAGAATAACCAATATGCTGTGTCAACCCCAGCTTCTTACGCAGTTTCTGTGAAGAACATTTCCGAAAGAGCGAAAGGTTATGGAATACCGGGAGTAACAATTGACGGAAACGATGTACTGGCCGTTTATGAGGCGGTTAGCGAGGCGTTGAAGAGAGCAAAAGAAGGTGAAGGTCCTACTTTAATTGAGGCTATCACATACAGGTGGTACGGCCATCATGCGGGGGCGGGAGCCGACGAACAAATGGGGTGGATCTACAGACCTGAGGAAGAAGTTGAAGAGTGGAAGAAAAAAGATCCTGTCGCGAATTTTGAGAAAAAGCTGATGGCTCAAGGAATACTTACCGAAGAGAAGAAAACACAGATTTGGGACAAAGTGAATAAGCAGGTTGAAGAAGCCGTAGAGTTCGCGGAGTCCAGTCCATTCCCGGATCCGAGTGAAGCTTTCACAGATGTTTACACGGATCTTGTTCTTCCTTAGAAAGGGGGGATTGTAATGAGTCAGAAGATGTTCGTGCAGGCAATAAATGAAGCTTTAAGAGAGGAACTCCGGCGAGACCCTAATGTGTTTATGATGGGAGAGAACTTGGAGCTTGGCATGTTTGGTGCTGAGGCAGGGCTATATGAAGAATTTGGCTTCGAGCGGATAAGGTATACACCTATTTCTGAGGCAGGGTTTACGGGGCTTGCCACAGGTGCGTCACTATTAGGGATGAGACCTGTGGTGGAATATGGAGCAGCGAGTTTCATGTACGTGGCAGCAGACCAAATGATCTCAGTTGCTGGGCGCCTCAGATACGCAACCGGAGGAGATGTATGCGTGCCAGTTACTTACCTGGCTATGAGCATGGGTGGTGGAGGTGCTGGACCTCAACACTCCGATAATATATGCTCACTATTTGTTCACTATCCGGGATTTAAGGTAGTGTATCCCTCCACACCATATGATGCAAAGGGACTGCTTAAGAGTGCCATACGTGATGATAACCCAGTAGTCTTTGCCTATGACATAAGATCTGCTATGGTGAAAGGTGAGGTGCCAGATGAGGAATACTTAGTACCCATAGGCAAAGGCGACATAAAAAGAGAAGGTAAAGATGTCACAGTAGTAGCTGCTGGATCCACGAACACAATGGCCCTGGAGGCTGCTGACGAACTGGCTAAAGAAGGCATTTCCGTAGAAGTCGTTGATCCGAGGACTATAAAACCTTTGGACAAAGAACTAATCCTCAGCTCTTTGGAAAAGACTGGAAGATTGGTAGTCTGTTTAGACGATTACAGGGATAGTTCTTTTGCTTCGGACGTAGCTGCCATTGCCGCTGATGAGGGATTTAAATTCTTGAAGGCTCCTGTAAAGCGAGTTGCCAGAGCACAGGTGCCACCTCCATATACAACCGTACTTGAAAGAGAAGTTATGCCTGACAAGGACAAAATAGCGAGGGCCATAAGAGAAGTATTGCAGTAACTACAGCTAGTTCCAAAGAATTATGAAGAACAGGGTGGCGGCACTTTTGCCGCCACTCTTCCTTTAAAGTGGTGGTTTGACTAATCTGGCTATTGTATTTGATTCTTCCAAGAACTTCAAACGAGACACGCCCAATCGTGTTAGGTAACTATCATAGGGATGTTCCGAGTAAAGCATCTGAGCAGCGCGCGGGGTTAATGATAAGTCCATGTTTAATGCTTTGCTTAAGTTTCTGATAAGGGAGGGCAGAGAAGCAATAAACGATTTACTTCCACTAAGGAGGAAGGTTTTTTGAGCTGTTCCTGGTAAACGAGCTTTCTTTGTATTTTGAGTAATGCTGTTTTTTTGAGTGTGAGGAAGGAAGCTACTCCCCATACTTACTATTACCGTATACGAAAATTACTTTTTTGCCGACATATTCTGAAAAAGACTGATTCTGCATTGATATTCGATGAACGTTCTTGCTTGGATTTCAAGTTGTGATAACGTTATAGAGTTCACACGGTGCTAAAGTTGAATTAGTAACCTCCTTTATTCCTTCGAAGCATACATTATGCGAAATGGGGTGAGCGTGAGTGATTAAGCTTATCGGTATCTTGATTGTTGTCGTAGGGTTCGTATTCAGAGTAGATGCTTTGCTCATTGTTCTCATTGCTGGTGTGATAACGGGTTTAGTATCTGGTCTCAACTTTATGGAGATTCTAAGTATTATGGGGAAAGCTTTTGTAGACAATCGTGCCATGTCTTTGTTCGTGCTGACGTTACCTGCTATAGGCTTGGCGGAGAAACATGGTTTAAGAGAGCAAGCTGCCAAGCTGATTAGCTCCATAAAGGCTGCTACTGCAGGAAGGATTATGTCTTTGTACTTGGCTCTTAGGGTTCTTATTGGAGCCTTGGGGCTGAGGTTAGGAGGACATGCTCAGTTTGTAAGACCTTTGGTGGCACCAATGGTCACGGGCGCTGTTCAGGCAAAGTATGGGGTTGAAGAAATACCAGAAGATCTCTACGAAGATTTAATGGGTTATTCCGCTTCTTCTGAGAATTACGGAAACTTCTATGGTCAGAATATCTTTGTTGCTGCCAGTGGGTTACTTCTCATTCAAGGCGTTTTCAAAGAGGCTGGCATTGAAGTGGACCTTTTGACCATGTCAAGGTATGCCATACCAGTGGGCATCTTTGCCATCATCTATGGAACTCTGCAGTACCTTATGCTGGACCGCAAGATTCAGAAGTATTTTAGTGAAAGGAAGGTGAATGCAAATGGCTAGCATAGTTACCTTGGACAACATATATTTTCTTACTGGATTAGTTCTTATCATTGTATCTGTTTACACAGTTTTTGATAAAGGGAATCCTGCACGTTATACCACGGCGCTATTTTGGACACTTTTTGGGCTGACGTTCATGGCACCGATTATTCACCTTCCTGATACCGTAGTCGGAGCTTTTCTCGTTGTTATGGCTTTGTTGTCAGGGTTTAAGCAAATTAGAGTGGGATCTGCTAAAGAATCAAGCGTGGAGTACAGAACTGCGGAAAGGGATAAGTGGGGAAACAAGCTGTTTATACCTATTCTGATCATACCCATTGTAACGTTTGCGGTTGCTCAGTTTACAAAGTTAGGTGCTTTGATGGGACTGGGGCTGGCATCTATAGCGGCCATAATCGTCGCCATGATAATGTTCCGGGAAGGATTTGGCAATACCATGCAGGAGGGACGGAGACTCATTGATGCTGTGGGTGCAGCAGCCACGTTGCCTCAGCTCTTGGCTGCGCTAGGTGCTGTTTTTAATGCTGCTGGTGTAGGTGCGGTGGTGGCTTCGCTCATATCCGCAGTGGTGCCAACGCAATATGCTTTGGGTACTCTTGCTGCCTATTTTATTGGTATGTCCTTGTTCACAATAATAATGGGGAATGCATTTGCTGCCTTTGCTGTGATCACTACAGGTATAGGCATACCTTTGGTTATTGAAATGCACGGTGCAAATCCTGCGATTTTGGGTACATTAGGTATGCTCGCAGGTTACTGCGGAACACTGATCAGTCCAATGGCTGCGAACTTTAATATTGTTCCAGTGGCTTTGCTAGAAATGAAGGACAATTTCGGGGTTATAAAGCGGCAGGCTCCTGTTGCTGTGGTGATGTGGATCACCATTTTGATTTTTGCATACATAATCTTGTTTTAAGGAAGAAAGGAGGAATCCATGATGTCGAGGATTTTACTGACAGGCTTCGAGCCTTTTGGTGGAGAAAAAGTAAATCCTTCCGAGCTTGCTGTAAAGCAGCTGGAAGGCAAGACCATTGCTGGGCTAGAAGTGGTAACAGGAGTTTTACCAGTGGTCACAGTTAAATGCATTGACGAGGCGGTGAGACTAATTGAGAAGTATGAACCTGTGGCTGTAATAAACGTGGGGCAAGCGGGTGGACGTGTAGAACTGAGCATAGAGAAGGTAGCTATAAACGTTAAAGACTACCGCATACCCGATAATGAGGGTAACCAAATTCGTTATGCACCTGTGGTGGAAGTTGGACCAGATGCCTACTTTGCTACCATACCCGTAGAGAAGATTGCTGACTCACTAGTGGAAAAGGTAATTCCTGCTTCTGTTTCTTATACAGCTGGGACATACTGCTGTAACGAGGTATTCTATGGTGTTTCACATTACTTGAGAAATAATGAGCCCGGGGTTTTGAACGGTTTTATTCACATCCCGTTCATATTAGAGCAGGCAGCAGGTGCAAAACCGCCCAGGGCGAGCATGCCTCTGGAGGTCATTGTGAAGGGGCTAGAAATAGCCGTGGAAGTGGTCGCAGAAGGATTAGAGAAATAAACACATAAACAGAATTGTGTATGTATGGAGGGTGATGTGTGACTTTCACCCTCCATTAGTTTGACTTAAAAACACATGGGTTTACTGAAGCTAATCATTTGGTATCATTTTTGCTGAGGGATGTCACTTTTGAAAAGTGTATTGTGTGGGTCAAAGGAAACGTAGTTGTGCTGTGTAATCTAATCCCGTAGAAAAGAGGAGGTAGTCTTTAGTGTTACTTAACAAAGATTTCCTGGAACGAGGTTTAAGTAGCGAAGAAGTTGCTGAGGCGCAGAAAAAATACGGGCCTAACAAACTTCCTGAGGCAAAAAAGGAAACGCTACTGCAACAATTTATCGACCAATTCAAGAGCTTCCTGATTATCGTGCTTATAGCGGCCGCTGTTATTTCTGCGTTCTTCGGTGAACTCATTGATACGCTCGCCATTATCGCTGTGGTGTTGCTGAATGCCATTTTGGGGGTGACCCAGCAAAGACGTGCCGAGGCTGCTTTAGAGGCAGTTAAGAAACTGGCAAACCCCACTACAAAAGTCATACGTGACGGGAAACTTCAAGTCATTGATTCTGAGGAAGTTACAGTAGGCGATTTGGTGGTGTTAGAAGCCGGTGATAAGGTAAGCTGCGACGGCATCATTCTAGAAGAACGTTCCCTTTATTTGGATGAATCAACTCTAACTGGTGAATCAGTATCGGTAAAGAAGGATGCGGTAGATCCCAGTAGCGACAAACCCACTGAAAAGAATATGGTATTCATGGGAACCGCAGTCACAAAAGGCAGAGCAAAGGTCTTGGTTACCGCAATAGGCGCCGAGACTGAGCTTGGAAAGATAGCAACAAAAATACGAGAGGTTAAAAAGGAGAAAACACCACTGGAGCGGCAACTGGATACGTTGGGACGCTTGCTTGGTGTGCTGTTCTTAATTGTTTCAGCCGTGGTCTTTGCAATGGGCGTTTTCCTTCAGGGAGCCTCCGTAACGGACATGCTACTCACCGCTATAAGTTTGGCAGTAGCAGCTATTCCAGAAGGATTACCGGCAGTAGTAACCATTGTTTTGGCTCTTGGTGTGGCAGATATGGCTGAAAGAAACGCAGTAGTACGAAACCTCCCAGCTGTGGAGACTCTAGGAGCGGTGACACACATTTGCACCGATAAAACGGGAACCTTGACGCAAAACAGGATGACCTTGGTAGGAGCATGGTTTTCCGATAAGTATGTAGAAGAGGAACAAGTCAGCCAGCAGGCACTGGAAGAGGAGCTCCTTCGTGCCATGATTCTCTGCAACGATGCCACAAACAGTGCTGGCGACCCCACAGAAATCGCATTAATAAGCTTCTTGGACGAAGGGCTCGTAGAAGATGTTAGAAACAAACTACCACGTGTGCATGAGATTCCGTTCACTTCAGAAACCAAACGCATGACCACAGTGCATCAAGTTGACGGCCGCTTCCTAGTGGTATCTAAAGGCGCCATTGAAGTGATTTTGTCATTGTGCAACAGCGAGCTCCTAGATGGTGAGGTCAAACCACTGCCAAAAGAAAGAAAGAGACTTATTTTACAACAATCTGAGGAGTTAGCTTCTCAGGGCTTGAGAATACTGGGGTTTGCTCAGAAAGTCATTGAAGGCTCCTTGCCCAAAGAAGACTCAGAAATAGAGAAGGATCTTACCTTCTTGGGATTTGTAGCTATGAAGGACCCACTTCGACCTGAAGTTAAAGATGCTGTAGACAAATGCCGTGAGGCAGGTATTAGACCAATAATGATTACTGGAGACCATCCAGTAACCGCATATGCCATTGCTAGGGAATTGGATTTCCCTGAAGGCAAAGTAATCACTTCTGCTGAACTTGCTACCATGAGTGATGAAGAGCTTCAGCAGACAGTGCAGGATATTAGCATATTTGCCAGGATTAATCCTTTGGACAAACTCAGAATTGTGGAAGCTTTGCAAAAAAGGGACGAAGTGGTAGCCATGACTGGAGACGGCGTTAACGACGCTCCCGCACTGAAGAAAGCGGATATTGGCGTAAGCATGGGTAAGTCAGGCACCGAAGTAGCGAAAGAGGCCAGTGACATGGTTCTCATGGATGATAACTTTGCCACTCTCGTAGATGCAGTATTTGAAGGGCGTACCATTTACGAAAACATGCGTAAGTTCATTGTTTACCTACTGTCCTGCAATGTAGGAGAAGTGCTTATCATGTTCACTGCCATTCTGCTTGGTTTTCCTCCTCCGCTTATACCACTACAACTACTTTGGTTGAACTTGGTCACTGATAGTTTCCCGGCATTAGCACTGGGGATGGAACCGGGGGAACCACACCTTATGCGTGCCAAGCCCAGAGGACATAAGGAACCTATACTTACAAGGTATCACTATGGGATTATTGCGGTGCAAAGTATTGCTATTACTGCAGCTACTCTGATCGGTTTTGTAATTGGCCTAAATAGGGTAGGCAGTGTGGAAGAAGCACGTACGATTGCTTACATGGTACTAGTTCTATCAGAACTTATAAGAGCTTTTTCTGCTCGCTCCTTCGAAGGTTATGTTTTCAAGATGGGGCTGTTCTCTAACCGGTTCTTGGCGTACTCTACGTTGATAGGCATTGCACTCATGCTTGTTACGGTTTACGTACCACCCATAGCTGCTGTTTTCAAAAACGTTCCACCCACATCGACAGAATTTGCTTACATCATTGTGTTGGCTCTGGTACCTTTTACCATCTCTGAGATTGCAAAGATATTTAGGAAGAACGAAATGGGGCTATGAAGCAGCTATAAATACTTGAAAAGGGGCTGGCAATGTTTTTGCCAGCCCCTTTTTTGTCTGGTGCGAGCTCATTTCTTACGAATTTAAGAAGTTTTTGATAGGCTTTGGACCATTATGCTTCCAGGAAGGCATTTAGCGCCTGACCTTTATCCACTTTAACGCCTAGTTCTTGACATACTTCCAACATTCTCTTAAGAGCTACAAGCAGTTCATCTTCAGTTACGCTGCCCATGTGTCCCATACGGAACGCTTTGCCCTGAAGTTCTGCTAACGCTGAAGCCACGATTACTCCTTTAACGGCAAGCTTACTTCTAAAAGCAGCATCTTCTATGCCATCGGGGTACTTGAATACTGAGAGTGTGGGTGCTGGGTGTTTACTAACCAGTTCAAAACCCACGGTAGTGAGAGCAGCTCTGACTTTAGCCGCCATGCGAGTGTGTTTTTCATAATAAGCCGGAAGCCCGAATTCTGTAATGATGCTAAGACTTTTCTCCAATGCGTAAACCATGTTCACTGCTGGCGTGGCAAAGTACTTATGTGGATCTTCCATGACAGGCATCCACCGGAGAATGTCGCCGTAGTAGGTTCTAACTTTTGCCATAGATTTTCTTTTTTCAATGGCTCGCTCAGAGAAAGCAAGTAAGGTTAAACCAGGAGGTACAGCTAAAGCTTTTTGCGATCCTGTGAAAATGACATCAATACCCCACTTATCAAACTTCTGTTCAACTCCACCGGTGGCGCAAACGCCATCCACCACGATGATGGTTTCTGGGCTAACCTCATGAACCATGTTGGCAATTGTTTCTACATCGGCTAATGTTCCAGTAGAAGTGTCCACATGCGTTATGGTGATTGCGTGGAAATGGTGTTTTCTAAGAGTACTCTCGATGCTAGTCAAGGGCACTGTTTCGCCTGCAGGAGCTTTTAAAACCTCCACGTTTACACCGAGAGTTTTCCCAATGTCAACAAAACGATCGCCAAAGAATCCATGAGACAAGACCAATAGGTTTTCTCCTTCATTCAATATGTTGGTAAGAGCCATTTCCATACCTAGGGTACCAGATCCTGCAATGATGAAAGGGAATCCTTTTTCGGCACCGAATAGTTTTCTTGTTTTGTCTAGAGCACTTGTCATGATGCTTGCAAAACGGTCATCAGTATGAGCAATGGTTTCCTTGGACAGTGCACTAAGAACCTCTTCACTTACCGGAGTCGGACCTGGAATCAAAAGTAATTCTTTCATATTATTGACACCTCCTATCTCCTATCGAAAAAAGGATTCTTGCCACTAATACTTAGCGGGATACCATAGGCAATTTTTACATCTTCTCCCAAAATCCCTATGTTTAGGGCCGCTTTTCCCACAGAGTACATAACACGGTTGTCTACCCGGAGGTCGGCAGCAACGGACACAGCTGAACCTATGGCAATGCCAAGGTCTACGGCCGAAGATGTGTAACTTTCTACGCTCTCATCGGGGTTTTTTAGTTTGGTCCCTATGAGGACAACCACTTTTCCTTCAATGTTTTCTGCATCTCTGATAAAGTACTGAAAATGATTTTCTTCGCCATATCGCTTCATTTCTTCTTGCAAAGACTTTAGCTCTTCACCGCTCAGTATAGCGGTAACCAAGAAATCTTTTCCGTTCGCTTTGGGAGCAGTTCTGGCAGCAATGCACATCCTCTTTGCTACCTCAATTAGGACATTCTGTTCCAGTTCCGGATTTAAACTCGCCATGTTGCACATTCCCCCTTTCTTTTTGTCCACGTTCTTTACTAAACACCCAAAAAAGCAAGAATGAGTTACTACTCCTATTCCATTTTATGAAATAGGGGACGATTTTGATATTTCAGTGCGAAAAGAATGATAACGTTTTTCTGCCAAGGTTTGGGCTGCCACTCTTATGGCATTTACTTCTTCTAAGTTGTCTATGAGAATGGAAACCACATGGGGATCTAAAGCCGATTTGGTCATCTTGTCTAAAAGTTCCAGAGCGCTTTCTGAAGGCATACCTTTTCTGTATGGTCTATCCTCCATAATCGCAGTGAAAACGTCAGCAACAGCCATGATTCTTGAACCCAAGGGAAGGTCCACAGCTGTCAGGTGGAAAGGATAGCCTGTGCCATCAAGTCTTTCGTGGTGCAAAGAAGCCCAAGTATTTATGGTCTCAAACCCGTGAATGTCTTCGAGTGTGTGGTAGGTGTGGTAGACATGGCTTTTCATAATGCGTTTTTCGGTTTCGTCTAATTCGCTAGGCTTTTCAAGGATATTGCCGGGTATAGCAAGCTTGCCAATGTCATGCAAGTATCCTGCAACTTGTATGAGCTGGCATTCATTTGCAGAAAAACCGGCTAGACGAGCTAGCGCACCAGCTGTTGCGGCAACGCCACTAGAATGCTGAGCTGTGAATGGACTTCTGAAATCAATAATCTGTGCAAAAACCTCGGCTAGCATTACCAGGTCTCTCATGTTTAGCCAGATATTGAGTGGTTCAAGTTTACGTTGTACAATGCGTCCGAAGTATGAAGACGAAGCATCCAGCCAAAAATACTCCATTCTTGACAAAGACAAGAACGCTTTAACCACATCTGGATGAAACATGATTCCCGAGTAGTCAGCAACTTTTTCGGTTATCGTTTGTATTTGTCCTAGCACGTCTTTTCTTCTATCGATGGAGATCGCTATTCTGTCAGCCAAGTTTATGATGTGACTCCCCAGAGGTACATCGATGTCATTGGCCCTCTTTCCCTTGCCATTGTTCCAGGGCAAATGGTGAAAACGAATCATGTTTGCTGCTTCTTTTAGTGGTTCTAGTTTCCGTAGCAGAGCGTATCCGATGAGTTCGTGGTTGTATGTTTCCCTTACTTCGAAGCTTTGTTCAGCAAACTTCAGCCTGCTTTCTAGGGATAAAAAACCGATATCATGAAGTTCGCCAGCCAGTGCTATCTGACACTGTTCTTGACTTGAAAGCCTGAGCTCTTCTGCAATGGCAAGCGCAATGTAGGCAACCTGCTCTTGATGAGTGGTCAAGATGGGGTCCGATAAGTCAGTCACCTCTGCTAAAGCTGAAACAGGTTCTATAAGCGAGATCACAAAGTCGTTATTGTAAGCCATATCGTGTTTTGCACTTCAGCTTTCTTGTCATTTGTGCGCTTTTGGTTTTATGAACAGCCATGATCCACATTAGTTGTATTTTACTTCTACTCACTCTGAAAAACAGCAGATTTGTCAAAACAGCCTAGTCCAATCTCAGTAGTTCGTTTCTTTGTGCAGTTAATACCGTAGTTAGGCCTTGGAATTGTTGGAAGAAATCCAACTTCTCTGTGTGTACGGGTATGAGGTATTTAGGCTTTATGGTCTCAACCATTTCTTTTAGCCCCTGAGCGTGTATGTGGCCACTTGCATGAAATGGATCTCGTCCATCCTTTTCACCTGAGGCTTGGCCAAGACGTCCGTAAATGCGAAAACCGAACAGATCGATCCAGTTCTTTATCTTTTCGTGATCCATAGCCATCTCCTCGTTGAAAGGTTCGCTGGAAGAGTAAATGTAGGAACCTTCATGAACATCAATATCCAGAAGGTTTGCAAAGTCATAGTATGAAAAACACAATATGTAATCGTCAGGGCGTGAGTGAATTTTTTTGGCGTCCACGGTTTTTTCCTCAGGCACCATGGAACGGATATGCTTCTCCCAGCCACTGATGCTAGCCTTAGGAGCCACGTACATAAGTACCGATGGATCGCTAACTGGATGAGGGAGCTCAGCCGAGGCATAACTCAAGTATTCCAGTAGGAGGATATCTTTTGGTGTGAGCACCAAGTAACGTTTAGTTTCAGCGGCAATTTTCAGGAAAGACAATAGTCTTTCTACGTTTCTTGCCCCAAAATCGGCAATAACCAATCCTTGAGTGCTTGCCACTACTTCAAGTGAACGCTGCATTACCTGTTCTTCAGTAACGGGATTTGTTTCTTCAGGGTGGGTCCCTTCCGTTATGAGAACTAAAGGGTGCAACTGAGCTGCTTCTTTGAAGAACGTTCTGGTCAGATGGCCCTTGGTCCCATGTAGCCTTAAATCCCCAGTGTAAACTATCCAACCTGCCGAGGTTTCAATAGCATACGCCATGGCTCCCGGTATGGAATGGTCAACAGGCCAGGCCTTAATGTTGTAAGAAGCCAGTTGACAGGAGTTTTCCGAGTAGGATGGAGATACAGAGAGGTAAGGGTTTTTTGTGTAGTTGCAGTTCCATACATTATTGCTAAAGCCGTCAGTATCTGGCGGTGTTTGAAGAAGATGAAAAGGCCTGGGCTGCAAACAACCCTTTTTCTCTTTTTTGAGTATGCCAGTGTCTGTGGGTTCTCTGGTGGCCACGGCAACAAGTTCTGAATAGAGCTGTGAGTTGGTATCTTGCAAAGATTTCAAGAGTGCAGCTGAAACTGACGAAGTTACTACGGGCAGGTCTTCGCGAAGATAAGGTAGATAACCTACATGATCCAGGTGAGCGTGACTAACTAACAATCCTCCAACAGGTTTTAGGCCATCTTGTTTCTCATATGGCGACTCAAAAGCTGCTGGAATTAAGTCTTTTCTGTACAAATCCAGGGCAGGTGGTAGCAATCCCATACGAAGCAGATCATAAATTCCAAAGCCACTACGCGGTTTAAGGAATTCATCAAAGTATTTGTTTTCCTCTCCAAAGTTCTTGCCGAAGTCCATGAGCAATGCTTGATCTTTTGTCTCATCTTGGAGAAGAATTTTGTTGCCACCAATGCAGCCCACACCATCCCAAAAAAGCAAATTGACCACTCTTATCACCTAACTTGTGATCACAAAAGGCAATCCATGTCCCGGATACACGGTCATGCCTGGCACAAGTATTTCCTGAAGCCTTTTTAGAGATTGCTGCATCTGAAAATCGTCTCCTCCAGGATAGTCTGTTCTTCCATAGGAAAACTGGAATAACGTGTCCCCGGTTAGTATGAATCCGTCTCCAAGAAGACAAATGCTCCCAGCAGTGTGTCCTGGGGTATGTATCACTTGAAGCGTTTCTTCTGCCAAAGAGATTTCATCACCTTCCGTTAGGGTTTGATCGGGGGTTGTGTTATCAAGGAAAGGCACATCATCTTTATGGATGAGAAAGGGCGCGCTTACGCTCTCTTTGAGTTCTTTTAGAGCCCCAACGTGATCAAAGTGGTAATGGGTTGCTATTATGAATTTTACTTGGCCATCAAGCTTTGCTAGTTGTTCTAGTATTTTCTCCGGGTCTCCCCCAGGGTCAACCACTGTGATGTCAGTACCTGATTTTAGTATGTAGCAGTTACTTTTAAGTGGCGTTACCGTTACCCTGTGTAACTCCATTGGCTTCACACTCCTTATCTGTTCGGATTCAATACTGTAACATCTTTGAGCATATTATAGAAGTTCACTCAAGAAATAGTTGGTTTTATTATTGTTATTATGAAGTTCTTGCTTTACGTAGCGAAGTCATATATGAAGCAAGAAAGGGAGGCTATTTGTAATGGAGTTGGAATTCCTTAAAGGTTTGAACAAAGACATTGTCAGATACCGGCGTGATCTGCATCGGATACCGGAGGTTGGACTAGAACTTCCTAAGACGATAGCATACGTGGAAAAAACGTTGATTGAACTTGGTTTTAATCCCAAACCGTGTGGTCATGGGCTGATCTGCGATGTGGGTCATGGGGAAAAGTGTTTAGCCATTAGAGCAGATATGGATGCTCTGCCTGTTGAGGAGCTGACGAATTTGGATTATGCTTCAGAGCATCCGGGATACATGCATGCTTGTGGCCACGACGCTCACACAGCCGTATTGCTGGGAGTGGCTAAGTATTTCAGTGTGTATGAGCCACCATGTCGTATTCGGCTTCTGTTTCAGCCAGGAGAGGAAGGTTACTTTGGTGCGGTGGACATGATCGAACATGATGCTATGGAGGGCGTGCATGCCGCCATTGGTGGACATGTTGGTCCAGTGTTTGAAGAGGTGCCCACTGGCACATTCATGATTAAGAAGGGAACTGCCTCGGCAGCCACTGACAATTTTGAGGTGGTTTTTAAGGGAACGGGTACTCATGGTTCTCAGCCACACAAAGGCAAAGATCCTTTCATGGCCGCTGCAACTTTTATCCTAACTACGCAGGTTCTAAAAAGTAGAGAAAGTGATCCAAATAACCCAACGGTCATATCCATAGGAAGTGTCCATGGTGGCACGGCGAACAACATCATTCCTGAGGAAGTGTTCCTTACAGGCACAGTAAGGACAGTAGTAAACGATGACCGAAGCCACTTTTCAAAAAGATTGGATGAAATAGCTCATGGTCTGGCAGAAGCCTATGGAGTGGAAGCTGATTTTACCTATAATTTTGGCTATATACCAATGATTAATGATGCAGAAATGACTGACCTCATGGTCGAAGCCATTGGAAAGTATTTAGGTAAGAGCCACGTTGTTCTAACAGAAAAAGCAAACATGGGTGGGGAAGACATGGCTTACTTCTTGGAAAAGGTGCCTGGGGTTTTCTACTTCTTCAATACGAACAATCCGGAAAAGGGCATTACTGCACCTAACCATAGTCCTTATTTCAACATTGATGAAGATGTGTTGTGGATGATGGCAGCGGCTGACATAGCTTTTAGTGAGGAATTTGCAGAATCCTAGTTAATAGTTGCTTTTCTTAGCTGAAGATGGCAAACGCTCATACTTGATGTGGTGATGTGCAAATACTTCTGAGCTACGGTCGAAAGACAGCAAGAAATCTTTTAGGGTGTAAAGTTGGGACTTATATAGCAAAATAGCTTGGTATTTTCGCTTTATTTCATCTGTGGTCAGTTTTAGCCTAGTCCAGTTTTCAGCTTCTTCCAATGGAGGCAGCGGCATGTCTAGATCCTGATAGAGTCCCTTCGGGACTGGCCACTGGGGGAAATGTACTAAGTAGTTTAGAAGGACAGCTTCAATTCGGCTTCTTGTAACAATTTGATTTATCAAGCGGTTCGTCGCTTTATGATCATCGTGAGTGTCTTTTTCATGTGGATAAATGATGTGGGTGGGCTTAAAGCTCTTTATTATTGTCTGCATTGCCCTATACAGGTTTTCACCTGTGTACGCTACATCCGGATTATATACACCTGATTTATATGGACAATAAGTTGTGCCTATTCCGCCAATGTTGCATGGTCTCTCCCAATACTCGTCTAGAAGGAATTTCAAGCTGCCATCAGCAAAACCAAGAAAGATGATATTCTGCGGTTGTACGCCCAGATAAGTAAGTGCACTTATGCTTTCTCTTTGCCGAGTTAAACCCAGTTGGTAGTAGGTCTTCGCAGTGGGAACTTGTCCTTGAGCTAATACTCTTGCAACTCTTTGATAGGCGTCGCCGTTAGTGATTACTACTACACCTACGTCAATACCGAGTTTACAAGCTCTGGTGATTAATCCACCAGCTGCTATTACCTCATCATCAGGATGAGGAGCTACTACCAAAATTCTGAAGTCTCCTGAACGTTCTTCTAGTAACATACCAAACGTTCTTTGCTAGTTTTAAAGTTATGCGTTTTAAAATGCGTATATGCCATTTCTAGCTATTTTATTATTGTAGCACTGTTTTACTCATCTGTTATGAAATGTTTCCGTACTGTTGTTAACATTCTTTGACTGGGCTATGATGTACTTGGGGTGTTTAGTAATACAATAGAAATGTAGAGTAGACTGAACTGAAATGGTATTAGATAACTGCATGACTAACTACTTTGTTTGAGTGAGGTGGTTTTAGTGCCTGCCATTGTCTGGAAAAATGAGTATTCTGTGGGTGTAAAAGTTATAGATGATCAGCACAAAGAATTGTTCAAACGGGTAAACAAGCTTTTCGATGATGTTTCCAAAGGCAATGTGACTACGGTTTTGGAAACTCTTGATTTTTTGAACAGTTATGTTATTTATCATTTCTCAGCTGAGGAACAGCTCATGGCAAAAGCTAACTATCCCGAACTTGAGTCACACAAGAATGAGCATGAATGGTTCAAGTCGGAGATACTTTTTATCAGGGAGCAAGTGGAGAGAAACGGACTTGGTGTAAGTTTGACATTGAAGCTGAACAAGCTACTGGTCAGCTGGCTCATAAACCACGTCACCAAGACCGATGCTAGGTTTGCTCCTTATGTTAAAGAAGAGGCTGTATAGCGTGCAAAAGGATAATGGCAGCTTATTGCATTAGGAAGTATTTTAGAATATTTAAATGATAAAGCTTACATTACCAAAGAGAGGTGATTAAAGGTGCCGGCTGTCACGTGGAAGGAAGAATACTCTGTGGGCATAAAGACAGTGGATGAACAGCATAAAGAGTTATTTGCTCGAATCAACAAACTTTTTGATGAGATTCCCGAGGGAAACAAAGATGCAGTTTTGGAGATGCTTGATTTTTTGCAAGATTACACTATTTTCCATTTCAATGCTGAGCAAGACCTCATGAGTAGAGCAAAATACCCTGGTTTAGAAGAACACAAACAGCAACACGAGTGGTTCAAGGAACAGATAAGAAGTTTTCGAGAAGAGGTACAGAGTAAGGGTGTTGGTGTGACTTTGACAGTGAAGCTCAACAGGGTACTTGTAGATTGGTTAATAAACCACGTTACTAAGACGGATATCCAATATGTACCTTATGTAAAACAGGCGGGTTTGTCGTTTTAGTCTAAGTTTGGAAGGAGCGTTATAGAGAATGGAAGCACAGCATGTTGAGACAGAAGTGACGTTGACTAACCCAACAGGTCTGCATGCAAGGCCTGCATCTCTGCTGGTGCAGACGGCAGCGAGGTTCAAGAGCAATATTACTCTTGAAAAAGAAGGACGCAATGTCAATGCTAAGAGCATCATGGGAGTACTCTCTCTAGGTGCTGACAAGGGAAGTAGGATAAAAATCAGTGTAGAAGGTGAAGACGCTGAAGAAGCGCTTAAAGCTCTTCTGGACTTGATCCACGATAATTTTGGAGAAGTGGAATCATGACGCTAAAAGGTATACCGGGTGCACCCGGCATAGGTATTGGGACAGCACAAGTGTTGAAGAAAGAGTTGGATATACCGCGCTTTGCGGTGGAGGATTCAAAAGAGGAGTTAGACAGATTCTACAAGGCACTGGATCAGAGTAAGCAGCAAGTTTCTCAACTACTCGAGAGGGCAAGCAAAAACGGGAACAAAGATGTGGCAGATATTATGCAAGCCCATTTAATGATGCTTGATGATCCTGAGTTCTTGGGGAAGGTAAGAGAAAGCATTGAAAATGAGAAGCTGAATGCGGAATTCGCCGTTTGGTCCGTGGGGCAAGAGTACATACAGTTTTTTGAACAAATGACCGACGAGTACCTCAAAGCTCGTGCTGCGGACCTAAAAGATGTTACAGAGCGTATCATTAGAAACCTCACAGGCACTTTGTTAGACCTTTCTCAACTTCCACAGAATACTGTCCTCGTTGCTAGGGACTTAGCTCCATCAGACACTGCTCAAATCGATCGAGAACACGTAGTCGGATTGGTCACTGATGAAGGCGGTCCCACTTCGCATGTGGCAATCATGGCTAGATCTTTTCAAATTCCTGCTGTGGTAGGCACAAAGAATGCTACTGGGGAGATAAAGAATGGTGACCTCCTCGTGGTTGATGGAAACGAAGGCATAGTTGAAGTTAACCCTGCAGAGGATTCGCTGAAAAACTACGAGCAAAAGCAGTTGCAATGGAAAAAAGAGCAGAGTGATCTGGGGGAATTGATTACTGTGCCTAGCGTGACCAAAGATGGCGCACAGGTTAAACTGGAAGCTAACATTGGCAGACCTGAAGAAGTTGAAACAGCTTTGAAATTCGGTGCGGAAGGGGTCGGGCTTTTTAGAACGGAATTTCTTTTCATGGACCGAAACACGTTGCCGTCAGAAGAAGAACAATTTGAGGCCTATAAGAAGGCATTAGAGGGCATGCGGGGACAAGTAGTCACCATACGTACCCTTGACATTGGAGGAGATAAAGATTTACCTTATCTGGGCTTGCAAAGGGAAAACAACCCTTTCTTGGGTTGGAGAGCTATAAGATACTGTTTAGACCGCAGAGATGTACTTAAGACTCAACTAAGGGCCATTTTGCGAGCTAGTGTTTACGGTAAGGCTGCCGTTATGTTTCCCATGATCAGTTCAGTGGAAGAGGTAGTTAAAGCCAAAGAAGTTCTAGAGGAAGCAAAAGCTGAGCTTCGTGAAGAAGGCCAGCCTTTCGATGAGCATGTAAAGGTAGGCATTATGGTGGAAATTCCATCGGCCGCGGTAGCCGCTGACTTACTTGCGCCAGAGGTGGACTTTTTTAGTATCGGTACAAACGATTTGACTCAGTACACTCTTGCTGTGGACCGGGATAACGAAAAAGTGCGAGAATACTATAACCCGCTTCACCCTGCAGTTCTTAGACTCATAAAGAGGGTTATCGATGTGGGAAACACCTTTGGGAAAGAAGTTGCCATGTGCGGTGAGCTTGCAGGTGATGATAAAGCCACAGAAATACTTCTTGGCCTTGGTTTACAAGTGTTTAGTATGACACCCTCAAGCATTCCCAGAGTGAAAAAGGTTGTTCTATCTACAAATAATGAAGAAGCTCAGGCAATTGCAAAAAAGGCGGCCGCTTTAGCATAGGCGGCCGCCTTTTTCTTTCAGAATTTTCTACTGTATGACGTACCAGATTATAGGTACGTGCTGAATTATGTCTGTGTCAGAAGTGTCAGGTAGGATTCTAACAAAGTACTTCCAGCAAGGGTTACCAAGGTGTCGCAAGAAACCATCGGTGTAAAAGTAAGTAAAAGTGCTGTCACCTTCTGATACATATCTGCGCAGTTCAACGGTTCGTACTTTCTCAAGTTCTGTACCTTCTCTGCCTAAGAAAAGTTCAACTTTGACATCTTCAGGGGAAAGTTGTCCCAAATTAACGGTGACTCGTAAGCTTGCTCCATTTTCTTCCACAGCAACGTTCTTTACTGAAACACCGTTCCACGCTTCGACGACTCTACTTTCCCAATTAACGTCGCGCTTAGCATTCTCAAAATCATTCTTGGAGAGACGTTCTGAATTGATAAAAGCTTTTACATATGTTTTGTCCATGTACTCCTTGACCATGCGATGTGTACTGAAGCGCGGAACAATACTCTTAATACTCTCACGCATCATTGAAAGCCATTTAGTTCTGTTTTCATAATAGGTTGGGATTATTTGAGTTTCGAGTATGTTGTACAGGCTTTCCGAATCCCTTTGATCATTCTCTTCGTGCTCAGGTTCCAAAGATTCATCTCCCACAACCCATCCGTTCTTGCCGTTGTAACCTTCTACCCACCATCCATCGTAAATACTAAGGTTTAAAACACCGTTTATGGCTGCTTTCATGCCACTGGTGCCACTAGCTTCTTGTGGACGTCGTGGCGTGTTTAGCCAAACGTCAACGCCTGATACCATGGCTCTGGCTAAAGAAATGTCGTAGTTTTCCAAGAAGAACACTTTTCCGGCTAATCCTGGTTCCTTTGTCATCCGAAGAACTTGGCTCAGAAATTCTTTGCCTGGCCCATCGTTTGGATGAGCTTTACCTGCAAATACCAGATAAACTGGTCTGCCCGGTGTGTTAAGGATTTTCTTGAGTCTTTCCAAATCACGGAAAATCAAAATGGCGCGTTTGTAAGTAGCAAAACGTCTGCCAAAACCTATTATGAGGCTATTTTCATCAATTTCGGGTAACGGATCACTCAGATTAAGGCGCTTGTTTCTACTCTGAATTTTATCCTTCATGAGCGATATAAAGTTCTTTTTTGCTTTTAAATGCGCTTCCCACAAATCGGCGTCCGAAATACGCTCAACGCCGTACCACATGCCTTCCAAATCTGTGTGTTCACGCCATACCCTGCTGAGTGCACGGTCATAGATTCTGGAAAACTCTGAGCAAATCCATGTTAATGTATGGACTCCGTTCGTAATGCCCTCTATGGGTACTTCTTCCAACGTGTAACCTTTCCAAAGATTGCGGAACATTTCTCTGGACACACGTGCATGCAACTGACTCACACCATTGACGTAGGCGGAAGTGCGTATGGCCAAAACTGTCATGTTCAGCTCACCAGAATCTTCTGTTTCTTTGCCCAAACTTAGAAATTTATCCGCTGGCAAACCTTCAAAAAATGATCTAAAACGACCATAGATAAAGTCCACTGGAAACTTATCATGACCAGCCGGTACAGGTGTGTGGGTGGTAAAAACTGTACTTTCCTTGACCACTTCCAGTGATTCCTCAAAAGACAAGCCCTTCTGCATAAGGTCTTTTATGCGTTCAAAAGCTGCAAATGCTGGATGCCCTTCATTAAGATGAACTAATCCGGGTTCTATATTCAGCTCTTTGAGAAGTCTTATGCCCCCTACACCCAGCAGTATTTCTTGTGCAACTCGTATGTCCATACCCGGATTGTAGAGGTAATCACATATAAGCCTGTACTCAGGAGGAGTTTCTGGTGTATCTGGATCTAAAAGGTAAAGCTTAACGCGTCCTACGTCAGCTTGAAAAACTCTGGCTGTAATCATTTGGTCATCCAGAGGGACTTGGACTAATACAGGTTTGCCTTCTGCATCAAGCAAAGGTGTAATGGGTAAGTCTTCCGGACTGTATTGAGGAAACAATTCTTGTTGCGTAAGATCGGAGCTGATTTCTTGCACAAAATAACCGTGTTTGTACAGAAGCCCAACGGCAATTAGTGGTATTCCTAAATCGCTGGCAGACTTTAGGTGGTCGCCCGCAAGAATACCTAAGCCCCCTGAATAAATAGGCAGTGCTTCACTTATTCCATATTCCATGCACATGTAAACAAACTTTGTGTCCCAGTTGGGGTAATTAGCATTGAACCATGTGTTGCTCTCCTTCATGTAACTGTGGAATCTTTCTGTGACCAATTCATACAGGGACAAAAAGTCTTCGTCTTTTGAAAGCTCTTCAAGCCTTTCGCTGGGTGTTTCTAAAAGGAGCTTAACAGGGTTTTGGTAAGCCTTCCAGAGATCAGGGTCTATTTTGCTCCAAAGTTTCATGGCAGAACGTGACCACGTGTGCCAAAAGTTATATGCTACAGCTGCCAGGTCTTTAAGATTTTCTGGCAACTTTTTTTCAATGTTATCTTTTGTCGTAAGCACTAAAGCTACCTCCTTTTGCCTCTTAACTTCAAACTTATAACACTCTATTATAACCAAACAAAATCCAATCTAAGGCTTAGTCAATGCTTTCCCAAAAAACCTGCTTGCTAGGTTTTCTCTATTGGCTTATTTAGTACGGCTACTAACATCTTAACAAAGTACTCTTTGGTTAGGCTCCATTTAGCTAAGAACGATAAACTTTTACGTAGGGGAACTTCTTTGTAGTACACGCACCTGAATGGAGAACTTTTTATCCACTGGCGGAACTTTTTGATGGTCATCTTATTAATGTAGGAAATGTAAGGCTTTCCGGTATTATCAACGGAAAAACGTAGCTTAATCCGATCCTCAGCGTCGGGTAGTCCTTTGGCAAGGTCTTTATAAACATTTATGAGCGTTTGCTCGTCAAAAAACACGTGTACCCAAGGGACACCAATCAAGTCACTCAAATGTGCTCCGTAGGGATGGTAATAAGGTGGAGAATTCACATATAACATACCGCCAGGCTTTAAAACTCTATAACACTCTAGGAGAACGTTTTGAGGCTGTGACGCATGCTCCATGAAGTCGTTCATGATTATGGTGTCGAAGGTGTTCTCAGAAAAGGGCAAGGTTGCTGCATCCGCAATAACAAAGTGAAACTTGTCCTCAACACCTTTGCTCTTAGCGAGTCTCTCTGCCTGTTCTTTGTATTTTTCAACCTTGTCTACTCCGTAAATCTCTTTTACTCCGCAAGTGGCATAAAATACTGTTTTGCCTGCGGCTCCACACCCAATGTCCAGCACTGTTTTGTCTTTAAAAAGTTGGTCCAAGTCAGTAAAATCTAAGAAATATTGCAGAGTGCTTAAACCTTTTTCAAATTCCCAGTCGGCATAAGTTTTTACACCATCTTTTTGCAGGTTAAAAGGATGAACAGGTAGTGGAAACAGTTTGTTCATGCTTTTTAGTAATGCTTCTTTAAAGCTACCCATATCTTTTCGGAAACCTCATCATAGCCATTTTACCATTGTAGGAATCCCTAGTTGTGTCGATGTGCTTTATGAAGTACTGTGCATTAAGCACTTTTATATCTTCGGTGATATATAATGGGCTCATGAAAACAAGAATAACCCTATGGCTCCTAGTTTTTCTGTGTTTCGGAGTTTTCTTTCAGTGTGTTAGTGTTTTCTTGTTACCGAGCTCTGTAGCCGCTGTTACTTTTGAGCTTCCGGAGAGAACCTTCTCTATGGTTGTAGAAGAAGACGGCTCTGCTCTGGTAGAGGAAACTGTAACATGGCTATTAAAGGATCCTTTTAGATATGTTACTTGGCGTGTAGAATACCCAAGCGAGGTAGACATAGAAGATCTGCAAGTTGCTGTTTTGCAGGGGCCAAACCTAACACCTGAAATCAACTATGTCATGAATAGACACAATGTGGTCTCTCTGGAACTGTGGTTCGCACCAAGAAGTCCTAGTTCTAGTGGGCAGGGCGTGTATGTAAATGTTCCTAAAGAAGGACAGATTGTTCAAGTAAAATTCTCGTACTACCTCCGTAACATAATGATGGAATGCAATGATTTTTCGCAGTTATTTGTAAAGTTCATAGGCGAAGGTACTGCAGTGAAGACTGATAAACTGGTGGTAATGATTGCATTTCCATCAGTATTTGGTGAACCCTCCTCCGTATATGTGCATCCCTTGGGGTTAAAAAAGGAAGTTACTAAGGGATTGCAAAATGAGAGGTATGTGTTCCACTACGTATTTGAGCAGGTACCTTCTAACACTTACGTGGAAGGTCGTTTTGTCTTTCCAAGACTGCTTGGCACAGGCACAAATTACAAGAACAGTGTTCTTTCTTTGGCAGACGTGGAGGAAATTGAAAGAGAGTACACAAGTATTTACCAAAGGACTAAAATGCTTGGTTTGTTCTACCCCATACTGCTTTTTGTAATCTTCTTAGGTATCTACCTTTTATACGGCAGGGAACGAAAAATAGCATATGATGCACTGTATGAACGTGATTTGCCTACGCAAGACCCCCCAGAGCTTGTCAATGCAATTGTCAGTAGGGTTTGCCGGGAGCCTGATAATGATGGTTTTTCTGCTGCTGTGCTGGACATGGTGCGTAAAGGACATTTGTCGTTCATAGAAAAGTCGGGTGAAGTGGTAGGGCTGAAGCTAATAGACGATGATACAAGCCGCCCCTATCTTAGCGGAGCTTTGGAAGCTATCGCAAACAAAGAAGGAGAGATAATTTTTTCTCGTCTGGAGAAAACCTTTAAGAAGAAAAGCTTAGTAGACAAGTTTTGGGATAATCTAACGAAATGGGAGGAAAGCGTTACTGTCTTGGCGCAGAAACGTAAGTACTTCAATAGCACAGGAAACACCATAGCGAAAACGGTGGCAGTGGTAGGCGGCATAGCTCTGCCTATTATAATGCTTACTGCTTCTACGAACACTGATTTCCCTCTAATGGATGCAAGAACCTTCATGATGGCAGGAATGGGTGTAAGCTTTATCATGGCGCTTATAGTACTTTTCATGAACCGAGCAGTGTTCTCTCATTGGACGGAAGAAGGATTGTTGTACGTTAAGCAGTGGCAAGCTTTACGGAGATACTTGACAGACTTCACTTTGCTTTCTCAGAACCCACCGCAGGCCTTGGCTATGTGGGACGAACTGCTGGTGTATGGTACGGCTTTGGGCGTTGCCAAACAGACCCTTAAAAACTTGCGTCAGCTCTATCCCACTGCGCCACCTGAAACTCCAGTAGCAGGGACTCTCTATGTTAGACCCTTCATCGTTGATAAGTTGAACGGGATACCCACTACTGCACTTCTGAGTATGGGCGGTGGTAAGAGTGGAATTAGAGGAGGAGGCGGTTTTGGCTCTGGAGCTAGTGTGGGTGGGGGTGCCGGCGGAAGTTCTGTGGGAGCTGGTTAGACATTTTCTTTCACGAGGCAGCACTGGGAAACTGCACGTTTTTTTAAGTGACAGGGGATCACCTTAGTGTAGAATTCCCTTTATGGATTCTATTATCACGTTTCTCATCTTGCTCGTGTTGGGCTATTTGCTAAAAATAATAGGGTTTTTATCACAAGCGGACGCTGATACTTTAAGAAAGTTTGTATTCAACGTATGCCTTCCTTGTATGGCGTTTCAAGCCATGTACAATAGCACGTTTAATAGCAGTTTCTTTCTTATTGCTGCGCTGGTTGGTTTGCTGCACATTGTGGGTTATGTGAGCTTTAGGTTGTCTAAAAAATCGCTTAAGGAGGTTGTTTTCGCTGGATGGGCTGGAAACACTGCCTTCATGGGTTACCCGGTAGTGGAGGGTCTATTGGGAGCAGAGGGACTTTCTCGTGCCGTGGTGTTTGACCAGAGTAATACTATAATGGTCATCCTGCTATGGCTGCAGAAAGGGATGAAAAGTGTTCTTAGTCCGCCTTTGGTAGGGGCTATGCTGGGACTACTACTGAAGTTTGTGCAGATTCCAACGCCATTCATGGATGTCATTTCGATGTTGGCAAAAACAACCTCACCGCTAGCTATGATCTATACGGGTTACATCTTGACGCTAGAATGGGATTACAGAGTAATACCAGCACTCTTGGTGAAATTCTTTATCTTACCAGCACTGGCTTGGGGATTTTCTTCACTTATGGGGCTACCACTCATTGATCAGAGCGTGGTGATACTACAGAGTAGCATGCCAACCATGGTGGTTTCTACCATTTATGGGGAACAAATGGGACTGGACACTAGTTTTATCTCCAAAGCTGTAGTGTTGAGCACGGTTTTGTACCCGCTATCTTTTGTCCTGTGGACAGGGTTGATTTAGGCTGTAACTTTTCAGTTGTCAGCGTGGTTAAAAGAATTACACTCTCTCTTTTTGTTAAGTTTTTGGCTGAGCTGTTAGAATAGTTTAATGAGGATTGCGTACTCATGTCATGGTGAATGGATATTTCAAAGAGCAGTGTTTCCAACCATGGCGTTATCAGTTGGTTTTTAAGAGTTGTTATTCTGTAGAAAGGGCTTGATACGAAATTCAGGTTTTGGTAGCATGCTTGAAGAATTTAAAGAAACGCTAACTAGTTGGAGTCATTATGTTTAGTAGCGCTTGGATCGCAAATTTGGTGCTTGATTTGTTACTCATCGTGGAAGGTACTGGCATGCCCGGGGTTCCCTTTCAGCCGGCATTTTTTGCCGTGGCGATGTTCATAACCCAAGGGCAAGTTCCTTTTGTTCCGTGTTGGATTTTTGCCAGCCTTGCCAATCTTCTTGGAAACGTGCTTGGGTATCTAATAGGGAACAAACTTGGTGAGCCATTTGTGCTAAAGCTAAAATTCTTGCGACTAGAGCCAGAAGATATAGAGGATTTACGTAGCCTTGCTAACAAGTATGGACCATGGGTTGTAGTTATTTCAAGGTGGTTTGGTCCCATCAGAACACCAACCATATTGTTAGCTGGTACTTTGGGTATGAACTTACCTGTTTATACGCTGTTTTCTTCCATGGGAGCGTTTAGCTGGAATTTCGCTTGGCTTTGGGCGACTTGGCAGGGGTCAAAACTATTGCTTACCATTCTTGGCGCAAACGCTAGCCAGAATTGGCTCATCGCCATGCTGATTGGTTGGGGTCTGGCTTTTGCAAGTCTGACGGTGGTTATGGGAGCCTGGCACAGGTACAAGAACAACCGTGACTCATCTGAAGAAGATGTGAACGATAATGTTGATAACCACAGTGAGCAACACGCTAAGTAGTAAGAAACTGACTATGGGGGCATAGAAGACAAAGTTGTCTTTCTTGATATAAATGTCACCAGGAAGCCTGCCGAAGGGAATCCCCTTTATGTTAAGGGACGACAGTGCCCATAGAATTGCACCTAGAATCATTAGGCAGATGCCGAAGATGACTAAGGTTTTTCCGAGTTGGCTCATACCAGTCATCCCTCCTTAGCAGATGTATTCGGAATGAGTTGCTTTAGTACTTTGGTTATTGGGTAAGCAACAGTATAGGCAGCTATGGCTTTAAGAAGGTCCATTAACAGTAATGGGAGCATACCCCATAGGATGACCCTAAAAGGTGTGTTCGATATAAAGCTTAGCTGTAATACTCCTGCAGTATAGGTAATGCATAGCCCAACAGTAATACCTACCCAATATCCGTATGTATCAAATCTTTTGTGCATCCAGCTTATCAAGTACGAACAGAAAGGGAAAGACAGTAAGAAGCCGCCTGTTTTACCCATCAGAATACCAATCCCCGAACTCCCACCTGCAAAAACAGGTAAACCAAGAGCTCCTAGCAGGATGTACATTAGGACTGTCATCAGGCTTTGGCGTGGTGGCATTAGTACGGATAAGAAAAATATCGCAAATACCTGAAGTGTAAAGGGTACAGGAAAAACTGGTAGTGGCAAAGAGATTTGAGCAGCTACACACAAAAAAGCTGTACCTAGGGCTATGTGCGTCAGATCAGATGTTTTCATACGATAGCTCCCTCCGATTTTTCTCCGCTTAGCATTATATCAGTAGAAATTGAGTTTGATTTGTTGGGTTTTAAACTAAAATGAACTTGTACTACCTGTATTACCTAGAGAGTGGGGTGGTAGCATTGTTTACCTCAAGAACAGACGCCGCTCAAAAGTTGGCAGATATCCTTTCTGAGTACAAGAGCAGAGACCAAACCATTGTACTTGGCATATTACGTGGAGGTGCTGTGCTGGCTCAGACGCTAAGTAGGTGTCTTGGTTTGCCCTGGGACGTACTGGGCATAAAGAAGATAGGTGCTCCTTTTGATCCAGAATTGGCTGTCGGGGCTGTTGCGCCTGACGGAATCATATACGTGGACCGGTGGATAAAAGAGCATTATGGAGTCAGCGATGATTACATTGAAGGCACAAAGGCGAGGAAATTAGTCGAGCTGCGTGATCAACTAAATTACATTAGGGGCTCCTCCAGCTACGAGAACTTGAATAGTATGATCGTTATTGTCACAGACGATGGCGTGGCAACTGGCGCTACCATGAAAGCCGCGATTAGCTTTGTGAAGAACAACAATGCTCAAAAGATAGTGGTTGCCGTACCGGTTATCTCACCGGAAACCTTTGAAGAATTAAGAGGTCTTGCGGATGAGGTTAAGGCTCTGTTGATTCCAGAAGATTTCATGGCAGTGGGCCAATTTTATTTGAATTTTCAACAGGTTACTGATGACGAGGTCGCCAAGCTTTATCGCAGCATAAAAGGAGAGAACATTTCTTAAGTGCTAGGCGTTCGGAATGCAACCTGTGGAATATGGCTGATTATTCACGGGATATTGAATTATACTTAACTTGATGGACGTTTGTGCAAGGAGATCTTTTAAAAAAGTGTTCTTAGGAGGTCGGACAATTTGAAAAAGAGAGCTTTAGTAACGGGTGGGGCAGGGTTCATAGGTAGTCATTTAGTAAAGAGGCTTGTTGCAGAAGGAGCTGAGGTAGTCGTCATAGACGATTTATCCATGGGCGATGCATCAAAGGTGGATTCGGGAGCTCAACTCATAGCTTTAGATGTTAGAAGTTTGGAAGCTAGCCGCTTGATAAAGGATTTTAAGCCGGATGTAGTATTTCATCTGGCAGCTCAAATAAACCTTCGGAGAAGCCTTCAGCAGCCGTTGGAGGATGCTTCCATAAACATTCTGGGTAGCATAAATGTCATGCAGAGCTTACTGGAAAGTGCTGAAGACATAAGCAAGGTCAAGTTTGTTTTTTCTTCCACTGGGGGTGCTATTTACGGCGATGTGGATATTTTGCCTACGCCAGAAACCGTTGAGCCTAATCCTTTATCGCCCTATGGTGTGGCTAAGTTTTCTGTGGAGAAGTACCTTTATTATTACCATATGGTGCATGGTTTGCCCTACGTGGCCCTCCGTTACAGCAATGTGTATGGACCTGGGCAAAGTACGAAGGGTGAAGCTGGCGTAGTTGCAATTTTCTTAGAAAAAATGCTTGCTGGCGAAACCCCCGTAATTAACGGAGACGGAACTCAAACCAGAGATTTTGTGTTTGTTGAAGATGTGGTGGATGCTAACATAAAGGCAGCTTGTAGCGATGCAGTGGGTGTGTTTAACATTGGTACTGGCAGGGAAAGCAGTGTGCTAGACATATTTAGGCTACTCAAGCAGTACGTGGGGAAAGACTTCCCAGAGGTTCATGGCCCTGCCATACCAGGGGAACTACAAAGAAGTTGTTTGGACTACGGGAAAGCAAAAGATGTGCTTGGTTGGGAACCAAGGGTCGATTTGGAAGAGGGGCTTGAAATAACCGCTCAGGCTTTCGCTGAAGAACACAAGTAAAGATCGATTGCTTCTTGATTTGGAGGAGGGATAGTTAGAGATGGTAGCATCTGAGAGGTTTCTTTTGTTCCACGGATTCACTGAGGAAGAACTTCACGTTTTAATAAAGACCTGCAAGACACTCTTTCCCGACAAAGATTTGGTTTTCGCTGTAACTACTGAGACGAACATGCAGTGGAAGGTTTCTGAGCTTATTGAAGAAGTACTTAAGGAACATGAATACATGAAACAGCAAAAGGGGGTGTGAGATTTGGCTGGGACTGTATTGCTTATATTGGTAATTGCAGTGGTTGCCGTAGTGTTTGGTATGCAGAACACTACTCCACTCACAATAAGTTTTCTGTTTTGGAGTTTTCAGGGATCAGCAGCTCTGATTTTGGTTATTTCTATGCTCCTTGGTGTCATATTGGGTGTTTTGCTCGTCATGCCTAGTTTCAATGCTCGTGGGCGCACAGTGAAGAACCTGCGAGATGAGATAAAGCAGTTGCAGGACGAGAAATCAAAACTGCAGGAGGACCTGAATCTGACAAAGGACCTGCTAAAAACAGTTAGGCCTGAAACCAAAGCCAACAATGAGAACGAACAGAAAGGAGAAGGTCAACCAGAGTAAAGCGGTAGTTTATAATATTAAAGAAATGCTATTAACATTGAATTAAACTTCTTAGGAGGCTGATATGATCAGAAGACTACCCGGTCTGGTTGATAGTCATGTCCACGGAGCTGTTGGAAAGTCTGTAATGGATGGCATTTATGCCATCAAAGAAATAGGCGAATACCTTGCACTTAACGGTATATATGGCTGGTTTCCTACTACAAGAACCGCACCATGGGATGGCATCCTTGAAGCGGTGAACAATATTGTAATTGCTTCGCGTCAGCAGTCAAGTGCTGAAGCTAGGATTCTGGGTGTTCATGTAGAAGGACCATTCCTGAACCCCGATTTTCATGGATCACAACCAGTAGAATACATTATCAAGCCTTCACTTCAAAAGGCTGAAAAACTTGTGAAAGCAGCCCAAGGATTGCCACTCATTGTTACTTTGGCACCAGAAGCGCCAGGTGCAGCCGAGGTCATCGATTATCTAGTAAAGAATGGTGCTGTGGTTAGTTTGGGGCACACGGGCGCCACTTATGAACAGATGCAAAGAGCCATTTCCATTGGCGCCAACAGGGTTACTCATTTGTTCAACTCAATGAAGTTCTTTCACCATAGAGAACCTGGTCCAATTGGAACTGCGTTGTTTTCAGATGCTTATGTGGAACTTATCGTAGATGGTGTACATGTTCATCCTGCTACTGTCGGGCTTACTCTGAAGGCGAAAGGGCTTTCAAGAGTAGTTTTTGTGTCCAATGGTACAGAAGGGATGGGCTTGGAAGATGGGGTGTATGAGCTAGACGGACACGTGCTAAGAGTGGAAAAAGGAGCCGTCTATGAGGATAATACTCTAATGGGGAGCGCTACCAATCTAAAAGACGGTGTAATCAGTTTGTCCCGCAAGCTTAATATCCCGCTTGAGGACCTTTGGATAACGGCTAGTAGAGCACCCTTGGAAAGTGTAGGACTGGACATAGATTTACCTCTCTGCACTGTTTCTGATAGTTACTGAATGTGCTTTTGTTATTGGTCCAAGAGAACTGTACGTTTAGGAGGTGATAACTCGGTTGACTTGCCATGGTGATGAATATGCTGCCTTATCTCCTGTCTTCGACAGGATGAAGAAGGATATCGTATCGATGAACCCTAAACGCATTGGTGTTGTGGGCAGTAGTTTGCTGGTACAAGAGGTCGTTCCTGATGTAAATGGCTGTACCATCATACTCAATGAGAACGTCCTTAATATGAGTTCCTTGGATCTGTTATTAGTTGATCATATTTTGCCTACCGATACATGTATTGAATTAACGCCAAAGACAGCTAATAAATTGCTCAGGTTAGGTGGAGAGTTGTTGACTACGGATGTTTTGATGACCAGGTCAGTACCGGGAAATGTGAGAAAGTCTTTGGCTAGGATTGGCTTTATATATACTAGAAAGTCAAAATCACATTATTTGGTAGAAGAAATGGTAGAAGCCGGATTTTCTTGCTTAAGAGCCGAAGACATAACAGATTTGGTGCGCAATTGGTGGGAGCAAAAAAGACAGGTTTGTTCTTCGCCTTTAGAAGAAAGTTCCTATGCTTATTTGCTAGACGATGACCGTTATAGTCTGGGGAAAGCTCTGTTCTACTTTTATGTGCACGCTGAGAAGACATATGATCTGGAAGAAGAACTTAACAGTTAGCGTTATACAAGTTAGTGGCGTATGAAGTTGTGCTCTATTATAAACAATGCGTTAAAATGAATGCATGGTGATGGGCACAATATCCGCTGAGCTTGATGGTGAACAGCTTTATATTACAGTTGATGATAGTAGTGTTTTTTTAGTCGATCCTGAACATGACGTGCGGGAAGAACCTTGGGGGTTTGCTATTGGACATAAATCTGCTATGGACATGTCTGTCTACAGATATGCACGGTATGTAGGGAAAAACCTAATTGTTTGCTTTGGGCCATGGAACGGGAATAGTTTTGAACTCTTTAATAGAACGTGGGTAGGTGTTCAAGAAAACCAGCTCGTTGCTATTGAGGTTTTCTTCCACGAGGAAGGGAATTTTATTGTTGGCATTGTGCCTGTGGAGCTTAGTCCTGACAGGACTGGTATCATACAGCCTCTGGAGAATTCTTTATCTATTTCCATGAATGCTGTTTACGAGATTAGGGCGAAATACATGTTGCCAAAGCTCATGAATACCGATCTTTACCTTAAATATGAGCGCTACCTGTTGGAGGGTCTGAATCATGGTTAGCTGGTGGAGGCGTCAGCGATTAAAAGTGACGCTTAGCCGAAGCAGCAGCCCAAATCTTTATAGAAGTTTTCTTGATCAACTTCTGCTTAGGAACAGTCAAAATCCGAATATTGTTGCTGCCTTCAATACAGACTTACGTTTTTACGATAATGCATTGGAATTTGCTCATTCGGTGGCTAGTTACATGACGGCAGCCCTGGATAAGGGCGCTGGTGTGATCCTTTTTCCTGAATACTTCGGAAACCTTTTAATGGGCATTGCTGGTGAGCCTATTGATCTGGATGACCCCAGCACCCTGGAGCTGCTTAGCATGATTTCTCCAATTCTGTACTCCACCTATGTTGACATTTTTTCGCAGATCTCAGCCAAAACTGATGCTACGATTGTGGCTGGTACGTTGGCCTTTGTGGAGAATGGTAAGTTGGTAAACCGCACCTTTGTGTTCAGACGAGGGAATGTTATTTTAACTCAGGATAAAGCACATCTCATGCCTATGGAGGAGAAATGGGGTATGAGTAGAGGTTCTCGCTTAGGACTATTTGATTTAGGAACTCAAAAGGCCGGTGTTTTGGTGTGCATGGATGCTACTTACTATGAGCAATCACGCATACTAGAAAACATGGGGGCACGTTTGCTTTTAGTGCCTTCAGCAAACCCTGCACCGTTCTATTTAGGAGAACAAATCAGGGGTGCTTGGGCAAGGGCTCAGACTAGTCAGGTTTTCACGGTTCAATCCTTCTTAGTAGGGAAATTAGGGGACTACGTATTTGAAGGGAAAGCTGGGGTTTATGCTCCACATGATTACACAGAAGATTTAAGTGGCATCGTCGCTTTGAGTAAGAAATACAATCAAGAGGAACTTGTTACAGCTGTATTGGATTATGAACGCCTAAACCGGGTGCGGCAGCCACAGGATTTTCGATTCCAGGCTGAGCTTAGCAAATTCTATCAGAGTAAGCTTCCGTTAGACCGTTTCTGACATTCTGGGCAAATGCCGAATACGGACACGGGGTTTTGAGTTAGTTTCCAATGGTGAATTTTGGCAGCCTTGATAAGGGGATTAATGTTGACTGCCACGACGTCCTGAACTTTTCCACATTCCATGCAGATAAGGTGAGCATGAGGTACTTCAGTACCGTCATATAGTGTCTCGGTTTGCGTTGGTATCTCCTGGATTACACCGATATCGGCCAAGTATCGAAGAACATTGTATACAGTGGCTAGTGTGATGTCTGGAATCGTCTCTCTTATAGCATTATAAATTTGTTGGGCGCTAAAATGCCCTTGATTACTTACTAGAAACTCGTACACAGCAAGCCTTGGCTTGGTAATACGGTCGCCGTTTCTTTTTATAATGTTTTTGAGATTTTCAATTTTATCTTCTATGGCATTCATGTATCATATGATATCACAATTTAAGTCTAAAATAAATACTATGGTCACGAATTCAAGAAAAGTAAAAATCACTTGTGGCAATGACGAGTTTGTTGTAAAAGGCGTAGTTTTTGACAAAGATGGGGTTCTAACGGGAGGCTTTGACCTTTGGAAACAGATATTCTATCTTTATATGAAAGTAGCCTCTCAGAAAGGTTTGTGCGTTGAAAAGGTGGCAATTGACCTTTTTGGCGTCGATGAAGATCCTTCAATTGCACCGCTGTCTTTGTGCACTATGGAAGAGGCTAAGTGTTTACTAGCTGCAGCTATATGGCTCATGCACAAAATTGATTGGGCCACGTGCAGAAAACTGTCACAGGAAATTGTAGAAGAAGCGCAAAGGGTTATATCTCCAGAAATGGTTTATTCTCCTTTGCCAGGAGCCAAAGAACTTCTTACATTGTTAAGTCAGCATGTACCTGTGGCTATAGCAACCTCTGATTCAAGGTCAAATGTGGAAGAGATGTTTAAGTTTTGGCAAGTAGAATTGCCGATCATAGTTTCAGCTGAAGATGTGAAAAGAGGGAAGCCGTTTCCAGACATGCTTCTAAAGGTCTCTAGTCTCATGGGAATACCCTGTGAGGATTTAGTGGTTTTCGGTGATAGCTTGGGTGATGTTCAGATGGCACATGCTGCAGGAGCTAAAGCAGTGGCTGTGGGCATACGTATTCCTGAGGCAGATTCATGGGTACAATCTCTTTTAGATGTTAGCGTGGAGGTGCTGGAGTGAAAGGTAAACTACTCAATTACGATCCTGAAAAAGGGCTATTTCAAATTGAGGCCTGCGTTTATGAAGGAGGCGGTGGGCAGCCTGCCGACCGAATAAAGATAAAAGGGCCTGGTTTTTACATTGAAAGTGACGAGGCATTCAAAGAGAAGGGTGGTACTTTTTGGAAGGTTAAGAGCATATCCGGTGAAGTGCCAAAAACAGAAGTGGAAGTTGACGTAGTTATAGACGAGCTTTGGCGCTTAGAAGTGAGCCAGCAGCATACGGCACAGCATATTTTTTCGGCTTTGGCAGAGCAGCTTTACGGATGGCCCTCAGAGGGTTTTGCGATTTTTGAAGATGAGTCAAAAATTGAACTTCTTGGTGCTGATGAGGATCCAGAAAAATACGCACAGCTAGAACGTCAGGTTAACGAAGTTATCTTAAGGCAAATCCCAGTACGTGTGTATGTAACTGAAGAAGTCGATGAAAAGCTTAGGAAACACACAGACTATGAACATCCTCGCATTGTGGAAATCGAGGGGATTGACAAGTGTGCCTGCGGCGGTACGCATGTTACCAATACTGGCTACGTTGGCGGTTTCGCCATATTAAAGGTGGAAAGGAAGAACACACGCTATGTCAGAGTGATTTTTGCTGCTGGAATCCGGTTAGCTCGCATAGCCAAGAATTACATAGAAAGGGAGCAGAAACTAAAGAATTTGCTTACCGGGGATGTTGAAGAGAGGGTATTCCAACTGCTAGAGCAGAAGAAACAGCTGGAACTCGAGAAGAAGAATCTGTTGGAACTTGTGAAAGTCCAAATCGCTCAAAGCGATGAAGTCTTTTGGAGAAACCTACCATTGGATATGCAAAGTATGAAGCAAATAGCTGCGTACTGTAATGAGAAGGGTAAAGATATTGTGCTCGTGAACCAAGAAGGGTATTTCGCCATGGGAGGACCGAATGCTAACATGCACTTTGAGGCGTTCAGGGAGAAAGGTGCCAGTGGTGGTGGAAAAGGAGTAATAACGGGAAAGCTAACGAACAATGATAAATAGCATGCTTTTTAACCCCAAAAATGAGCGAATAGGTTTGGGACGTTAAAACAATTTGGCAAGATTATCAACTTTGTCCACAACATCACTGCAATAGGTAGCAAAAGGTTAAAGTTTTCCTCAAAAAGAGGAACTTGGGGTATGTTTCTGTGAGACCAAATAGAAAGGGAAACACAGTTACAGTTTCGTCAAGATCTTAGTATGAGATAAGGAACGCAAATTGACAGGTGAGAATGTGGCTACGCTAGGGGCCTACGGCAGCAGCTACAAAGGGAAGGACAACAAATCAAGAATACCTGCTGGGTTGGATATGACAAATCCCTTTCCAAAGTCATCTACTTCAATTTTGGCGAGTCCAAGGTTTTCGATTCTCAGAATGGCTGTTTTTTCATAAGGAAGCTCCAATATATATCTGAGCATGGTGGTTATGGCAATGCCATGGCTCACAAGCAAGGCGTTCGTGTTCTTGGCGATGATTTCCTGCAACAGTGCACTGGTACGTTTCTCAACATCTTGATAGGTTTCTCCTCCCGGTATGGGCACAGCATAAGGATTTGCCCACCATTTTGCCATGAATTCCGTTTCTTCTTTCATAAGTTCAGGAACCTTTCTCCCTTCCCAATGTCCGCAGTCTGCTTCAATAATCCTTTCATCGACCTCAAAAGGTATGCCTGTTCGCTCATTAATCATTTCGGCTACGATTTTGGCCCGCTGCAAGGGACTGGTGTAAATAATGTCAATGGGCAATTTGCATAGGACTGGCAAAGCCTTTTCTAAGCTTTCTTTACCTTTCTTACTAACAGGTATGTCTGTTCTACCTTGAAAACGCCATTCACCATTCCAGTCTGTTTCTGGATGTCTGAGTAAATATATCTTCATGGGTAAATTATACCTGACCTTCAAAGGACCCAAAGGAACTTAGTGTTCTTGCTAATCGCTTCATGTCAGTGTAAGGAGAGAGCTATTTGTAGTTCATGTGCTGGGTTCACTACGGAGTATGCAATGCCGTTTGCATCTACTTCCAGCTTCACTAACCCTAAATTCTCGATGTGCAGTACTCGAGCATGTGTTTTCGGTATTTGGAGTATGGATCTGAGCATGGTGGTTATGGCAATACCGTGGCTTACTACTAAGGCGTTTTTCCCATCACTGGTGATGTCCTTTAGGAAAGCTGTGGTGCGATTTTCCACGTCTTGGTAACTTTCTCCTCCAGGGAGGCGAAAATCGTATGGGTTTGATTTCCACAAATCAAACAGTTCAGGTTCCTCAATTGCCAGAGTTTGCGCAACTTTTCCTTCCCACCGTCCGCAATTTACTTCTATAATGCGTGGGTCTTCTAACATGGGCAGACCGGTGGCTTGACTAACGCTTTGTGCCACTACTCTTGCCCTTTTAAGTGGGCTGGTGTAAACAATCTGCACAGGCAGAGTGGTTAAGAAGGGTAGCGTCTTCTCCAATTGTTCCATACCGGTTTTGTTTATGGGGATGTCAGTCTGTCCTTGGAATCGTCCCTGTCTGTTCCAGTCTGTTTCTGGATGTCTGAGTAAATATATCTGCATAATCACATTGTATGACCGTTTTCTTTTGGAGGTTTAAAAGGAGTGTTAACTACAAGCTAACTTTCGGTTTCCGGTTCCAAATGGACGTAAACCCTATCCACATCCTGGACGTTGTGCAGAACTCTGTTAACAATTTCATCGTTTATACGGTGAGCTTCTGTCAAAGGCAAATCACCTCTGACGTTCACATGCATTTCTACTACCAGGCGAGGTCCTACATATTCTGTTACCAGTTCATGTACTTTTAGTACCCCTGGAACTGCCATTGTTAACTGTAGTATTTGCTCCACGATTTCCGCGTCTGCTGATCCGCCAGTTACGTACTTAAGGTTCTCTGCTGCTAATCCTATGACCGCTTTGAAGATCCATGCTGAAACCAGCAAACCAGCTACGGGGTCGAGCAAGGGAGAAACGTAGTAAGAACCAAGAATTCCTATAAAGGCTGCTGATGAAGTCATGACATCAGTTAGGTTATCTTGTGCTGTGGCACGAAGTGCTGGGCTTTGCGTTTTGTTGGCAAGTTGAAGTATGGCGTAGTACATAAGTCCTTTTGTGAGGGCAGTTACTACCAGAACTAATGTGGGCCAACCTGGCTGGACCGCGACTCCTCCGGCTACCAACTTCGAAATTGAAGTGTATGCTGCCTGGTAGCCAGCAAAAGCCATGGAAAATGTGACCACAAGCCCTACTAATGGTTCGAAGCGGCTATGACCCTGAGGATGAGACGGGTCTGGTGGTTTTTGCGAAATCAAAAGCCCGAACACCATGAGTAAGGAATAGACGACGTCCGATGCAGAGTTTGCAGTTTCAGCATACAAAGCGGCACTTCCTGTCAAGCTTGCTACTACCGCCTTTACGGCGACTAGCAGCAGGTTTCCAATTATAGTTATGTAGAAGGCTTTTACATACGATTTTCTAGTCTGCTCTGCAGGTTGATAATCTCGTACAGTTTTCACAGTCGTCTTTCAACTCCTAAAGGAATTCCAAGCGCTAAACAAATTAAGATTGTAACATATTTCTAGACAGCTTAGTAGCAATCATACTAAATGAAACTCTTTCAAATGTGTTTTATGAAGACAGATCGTCAATTAGAATAATGATAATACTTAGCTACCTTGTGAGGTATGGGTATGAAAATACTGGTAATGAGTGATGTACACGGCAATCTTGAAGCCTTGCGCGCGGTTCTTGATAAGGAGTCTGACGCAGACGAGGTCATCTTTTTAGGGGATTTCGTGGACTATGGGCCGTCTCCGAACGAGGTAATAGATACTTTAAAGAATGTTACTTCCAAGGTTTTAATAGGAAATCACGATTATGCTGCAGTATACGGCGTCAGTTGTCAGTGTGGTCTGATGTTCTATGAATTAAGCGTGGAAACGCGCATGAATTACACAGTCAAAACACTGACTGAAGAGAACAAGCAGTACTTGAAAAGCCTTAGGGCAATGGAATCTTGGACAGTCGGCAAGTACAAACTTTTGGCTACTCATGCAGCACCCTCTGATCCACTTTACAAGTATTTGAGGGCTTGTGATAAAGGTAGCTTCGAAGGAGAGGCTGAAGCCACTAGGAACGTAAATCCTAACAGCTTGGTCAACCTTTTCTCCACTAATGAGAAAAACGAGTACGATTTTGTTTTGGTAGGGCATAGCCATGAACAGTTTTTTGTTAACGTTGATGGACTGCTGTTTCTTAATCCAGGTTCGGTTGGACAACCTCGTGATTACATTCCCATGGCATCTTATGCGGTTATAGAAAATGGTTCCGTGTCTCTCAGACGTTTGGACTATGACAGGGTTTCCACTGCAGAAAAGATCGGCAGAATGCCTATAAGTGAGGAAAGCAAGCGGAAGCTAAAAACCGTGATCTTAACAGGCGGTCCAGACTGGGACGTGCGAGAAGAGAGTTCTTGAGTTATGTCAAAACCTTTAAGAGAGCCTCTCTTCAAGACCACGTCTTTCGTTTTCCACTCCTTCCGAGAAATGCAGGCAGCACTTTACGGTGACTCGAAAGATTATTTCTACGTTCGAGATGGTCACCCTACCCTGGAGGCACTGGAGCAGGTTCTACTAAGCTATGAACCAGCAGATTTTGCGTGGGTTTTCTCTAGTGGCATGTCGGCCATAAGTACTGGACTTTTCGCTTTGCTAAGCCAAGGCGACCACGTGGTTGTCCAAAAGGAAATCTATGGCCCTACGCGCCTATTGTTCGAAGAGTATTTGCCGAGTTTTGGTGTTTCATGCACATTCACGGACGTTAATGATGTAGACGCTCTCGAGGAGTCAATCACTCCAGATACAGAACTTATTTACTTAGAAATGCCTGCACCCTTTACGCTTACCTGCCCTCCCTTGGAGCAGATTAAGGGCTTAGCAGATAAGTATCAGGTTAGCGTTATGGTAGACAACAGTGCTGGGTTTGGTTATGAGAAAATTACCCCATTTGCTGATCTGGTTGCTATTTCATTGAGTAAATACCCGGCAGGGGATAGTGGGATCCTTGGTGGCGCTCTCCTGGGCTGTGAAGGATGGAAAGAGCCTGTGGAAATGGCACGTAGCACTTTAGGGGGTATCATGATGCCTTGGGATGCCAACGCCCTCATCGGGGAAATGGAAAGTATGCGGCAACAGTTGGAGGTAATTGGGTCTAATGTTTACCAGCTACAAAGCATGCTTAGTGCACACCCAATGCTGAAAGAAGTTTACTACCCACGGGACATTAATGGGAAGTCCGTTAAAATGGGCGGGTTTGTCACCCTGGAACTAAACATAAGTCTCTTGGATATAGCACGTTTCATCGATAACCTAAGTTTGTTCCAAAAAGGCGTATTCTGGGGCGGAAGTATCCCTGTGGTCACTCCTCTTTTGGCATCCTACAGGGTGGAAGTGCTTGAAAGCTGGGGACTTAACCCCGGTTTGATCCGTTTTTACGTGGGCGTGGAGTCCCCAGATCGCCTTTATGCTGATATAGTTAGTGCTTTAGGATCTCTATGATGAAGTTTTTTGTTGTTGCTGCTTTGTTCCTGGTTTGACTAGAGGTATACCAGCTTTGCACAAAGGGCAGTTCTCTGGCTCATAGAGGGGTAGATCCAAGAATATAAGACTGTCATGTGGAACGGGCAGGGCTATTTCTCTCTGACGCTGAACTACGGCTAGTGCATAGTCAACGAGGCCACCCATGTTTTCTACCAAGTTTATGAGCTCCAAAGTAGAACCGCCCGTGGTGAATACATCTTCTACTGTGAGGTAATGCCCGTTTTGTTGTATTTCAAACCCTCTTCTGAAGGTGAGCTTTCCGTCTTCCCTCTCGGCAAAGAGGAATGGTTTATCTAGCTGCCTTGCTACTTCGTAGCCAATGATTACTGCACCTAGCGCAGGCGAGACTACGCCTGCAATGTTCTTTATGTCGCACTGCTCTTGCGCTTTACCAATAAGTTCTTTGGCTATGAACGCCGTGTCTTTAGGATAAACAAAAGCCCTTTGACACTGTACATAAATGTCAGAATGTTTGCCACTGGCAAGTAAAAAGTGCCCATGTAAAATAGCTCCACGTTTCTCAAGAATTTCCAAGACTGTCATGGGAGTTGTTCCCACCTTTCTTGCAGAGTTCTTATAGCCTCTTGCGGATTTTGGGCTTCGGTTAAGGCCCTACCAATAATGATGAAATCAGATACTTTTACAGCTTCTTGCAAAGTGCCGGTACGTTTCTGGTCATGAGGTGAAAGCTGGTCAAAGCGTATACCTGGCGTGACTGTGAGAAATTCTTCGCCTAGTTTTTGTTTTATCCGTGGAGCCTCTTTTGTGGAACAAACAACACCGTCTAAGCCTGCGTTTTTAACAATGTGAGCCAAGGTCATTACAGTTTGCTCTATATTGGTAAGTCCAAGCATTTGCAGATCTTCTTCAGACAAGCTAGTGAGCAGGGTAACACCAATAGCTTTAATGGGTTTTTTGTAAAGATCGGCCATCTCCATTAAGGCTTCTTTGAAAGCTGACAAAGTATCTCTACCGCTAAGTGCATGAACGTTTATCATGTCGATGGGATAGCGAGATAGTAGGGCTTTTGTGGCCTTGTAAACGGTATTGGGAATATCTGAGAGCTTCAGATCCAGAAAAATGTGTTTGCCGCGCTCAAACAGTTTAGCGATGGTGTAGTCACCCTGAGCGTAGAAGGCCTCCATGCCGACTTTGTACCAGTCGAAAAAGTGCTGTGTTTGCTCTATCCAGTAGTCAATGCACTCTCTTTTTTGAAAATCCAATGCCAGTACCAAATTGGGTTTCATATGCTGTTACACCTCCTTAAGAAGCGTTTCTATGAAAGCAGGATTCCACAGATTTCCCGTACCAATCTCAAGTGCTCTGGCACCTGCCATTATGAACTTCTTTGCGATATCGGTAGTAGCAATGCCTCCTGAAGCAACTAGGGTGTGTGCCTTTGAGTATTTGTAAATGCTATTGAGGACGATGGGGTATATGGCAGGGCCACTTAGTCCACCGCTTACTGCGCCCAGAACGGGTTTGCCTGAGCGGGGGTCGATGTCCATGGCGGGAAATGTATTAAAGAGCACAAACGCTTCTACCTTGCTTTCCCAGTGCTGCAGAATCTTATCTAACTGTTCTGTGAAGGGTGATAGTTTGACTAAAAGCGGCTTTGTTGTGCTTTTCAAGGATGCTTCCAGTATGTTGGATACGGTAACGTAATCCTTGCCGACCACTTCTCCTCCCGTTTTCACGTTTGGACAAGAAAGGTTGAGCTCAAACGCGTCAATAAGGTCATAGGTGTTCAGTTCCTCAACTATGGTGGCAAAGTCTTCGGGTGATTCACCACCCACGGACACAATCAGGGTAGTGGGCTTCTTGAAATCTGTGAGAAACTGTTTAAAGGCTTCCAAACCCATGTTCTGCAAGCCTATGCTATTAACGAGACCAGCTGGCGTTTCCACCAATCGCGGAGGCCTGTTTCCTTGACGCGGCAGCAGGGTTATGGTTTTGGTCACTGCAGCACCAAACTTGTCTAGCGGTATGAGATCGGCGTCCGCGTAGCCGCACGTTCCTGAGCTCGCTATGAAAGGATTTTTCAAGGTAAGCTTCTTTAAACTCACAGCTCCTGCCATAACAGTTCACCTGCCTCGAAGACGGGTCCTTCTTTACAAACCCTTTGGTATCCAGATGTGGTGGGAATTACGCAGCCGTAACAAGCTCCGAAACCACACGACATGCGTTCTTCCAAGGAAACAAAGCCATTTGTGCCCCATTTACTGTGTAGCCCTTTAAGCATGGGCTTTGGGCCACAAGCACAATAGAACTGTGCTTCTTTGGGTAGAAGATCTGTGACTAGAGTGGGTTCCACCGAGACCTTATTTGGTTTTACTGGTAAGTAATCTAGCAAGGTTAGATTTTCTGCCTTGCTTTCACCGTGCAACCACGTAAAGGGCAAGTTTTGCTCTGTAAGCTTCTCTGCGAGGAAGCATATGGGTGCTATGCCGGCGCCCCCACTTATGAGAAAAGTATTGGTTACCACGGCAGGGAAAGGCTTTCCGTAAGGGCCCTCAACCCTGACTTCATCAGGAATACTACTAGTGAAGGGCCCAACTTTCTTTATGATGAAGAAGAGGCGGTTTTCCTTAAGAAATGCTACAGAGAAGGGTTTTTTCACATATTCTTTGTAGAACATGTAAAACTGCCCCGGTTGCGGAAGGTTTTCTTCTGCAACCGGCCCGAAAAAAACAACTACATAATGCCCCAGATCGGTTTTTTCCAACTTAAAGGTTTCATTGAGCATGTTTGTACACCATCGTGCCGTCTAGCATCAAGCCCATGATCTTTGCAGAGGAATCTTTTCCCACATAGGGATTATTCTTTGCCCCCATGCGGCTGGTTATGACATGAGGCTCGTTTTCTTTTATGAAGACTAAATTGGCATTATTGCCCACCGCTATGCCATGCTTCATACCAAGAATCTGAGCTGGTCTTGTACTCAAGGCACTGAGCAGTATTTCCAGGGGCACAAGATTTGTTTTTACTAATCCTTCATAAAGAGCTTCAAAGGCTGTGTCAATGCTGGCGATACCATAAGGCGCATCTTCCCATTCTTGGTCTTTTTCGGGTTCGGAGTGAGGGGCGTGGTCTGTGGCAATGGCTGCTATTTCAGCACTTCTTAATGCATGAATGAGTGCTTTCCTGTCTCTGTCATCGCCGAAAGGTGGGTTGGCTTTTAGCTTGGTTTCATATTCGAGGTAAGCGGTGTCGTCGAATAGCAGATGGTGTGGTGTAACATCAGCTGTAATATGGCTGCCCAGGTGCTTAAGAAAACTTATGGTATCTAGTCCCATAACGGTTGACAAGTGTGTTATGTGTAGTTTTGCTCCCACCGTCAGGTTTAGTGTACCGTCTCTGTAGACTGCGTGCGCTTCAGCTGCTTTGGGAAATCCTTTTAATCCTGTTTGAAAGCTTACTTGACCTTCGTAAATGCGTCCCGACTTGAAAAGTACCGTGTCTTGAGCATGGTCTATGACCAAAAGATCGTGCCTTTTAGCGTACTTAAGTGCTTGATAGAAGATAAAGCTATTTTCGGTCCAATTTCCGTCGTCACTGATGGCAATTGCACCAGCTTCTGCCATGTTTTCTATTTCTGCAAGTAAGCCATCGCAGGTTATGGCACCTGTGACCATGATGGAGAAACCTTCCGGTTTTTTTAGCTCTTTTATGTATTCAACCATGGGAGCGGTGTTTACGGGTGGAACAGTGTTCGGCATCACATTTATGGCGCAGTAACCACCTCTAATTGCTTTCTCTACGGTAATTTGCGGGTCTTCTTTGTACTCCTGCCCTATTCTTAGGTGGGTATGCAGATCCACAAATGCTGGAGAAACAATCATCCCGTTGCAATCATGCACTTCATCGTCACCTACAAGATTTACTCCGATCTCAGCAATTGTGCCGTTTTCTATTCTTAGGTCCATTTTTTGAAATTCGTCGTCCACAAAAGCAGTGCAGTTTTTAATGATCATTCCTCCCTACCTCCCATCAGCGTATAGTAAATTGCCATTCTTACGGCAACACCGTTGGACACTTGTTCTTGTATGGCACTCTTGTCGCAGTAAGCTACTTCTTCATCGATTTCCACCCCTCTATTCATGGGCCCTGGGTGGAGTACAAGTAGGTCTTCTTTTGCTTTTGTCATTCTCTCTTTGGTAAGGCCGTAGAACCGATGGTATTCCTGGAGAGACGTTATGAGCCCAGCTTCCTGACGTTCCAGCTGCAGCCTAAGCACGTTAACAACATCTGCTTTCTTGATCGCCTTGTCCAAATCGTATTCTACCTGGGCATAGTTCTTAACTTCCTCTGGAATCAGAGTAGGGGGGCCTGAAACAATGATCTCTGCTCCTAACTTACTCAAGCCATAGATATTGGATTTTGCTACTCTGCTGTGCATGATATCCCCCACTATGAGTACTTTTAAGCCTTCTATGCGTCCTTTGTATTGCTGAATGGTGAACAAATCCAAAAGTGCTTGGCTGGGATGTTCATGCTGCCCATCACCTGCGTTAATAATAGAAGCCTTTGAAAAGCTGGACAAGTAAGCTGGCACACCGTTCCTACTATGCCTTATGACGATGGCTTCAATGCCCATAGCCTCCAACGTGAGCACAGTGTCTTTAAGGCTTTCTCCCTTTTTAACGGAACTGGTAGCCACACTGACGCTGACTACGTCAGCACTTAAAAGCTTTGCTGCCAGTTCAAAGGAGTTCTTGGTTCTGGTGGAAGGCTCATAGAACAAAGTGCCAATTATTTTTCCTCGAAGAGTGGGGACCTTTTTAACTTCTCTTAGAATAATGTCTTTCATGGGAGCTGCCAGATGCAGTATGGACAAAATCTCGTCGCGGGAAAGCTTTTCTAACCCTAAAAGATGTTTCATATTTGTTGCACCCCTTTCTTTGGCACCCTTTTCAGCCTCACGGGACTGACTTTAAAGGGACATGGGTGCCCAATGTTGTTGTTCTGCTTGTTAATCTACTTTTTCCATGATGTAGACGGCGTCTTCGCCATCTATTTCTTCGACGTGAACTTCGATAACTTCCTTCTTGGATGTTGGAACATTTTTTCCAGTGAAGTCTGGTCGAATGGGAAGCTCACGATGCCCTCTGTCGATGAGTACGCAGAGTTGTACAGCCCTTGGCCGTCCAAGGTCAAACAGGGCATCCAAGGCAGCTCTCACCGTTCTACCTGTGTAAACCACGTCATCAACGAGAACTATGATGGCGTCATCAACGCGTTTCGGGATTATGGTTTGATGGACAATGGGGTTCGGACCCAGAGCTGAGAGGTCATCTCTGTACAATGTAATATCCAGCTCACCTACTGGTACTTGAACTCCTTCAATGGATTGAATCGCCTGGGCTAGCCTTTTTGCCAAGGGGATACCACGTCGCCGAATACCAACTAACATGAGGTTGTCTGCTCCTTGGTTCCGTTCCAAAATTTCGTGGGCCAAACGTGCTAGTGCGCGCCTCATATCATCGGCGCTCATGATTTTGGCTTTTTCTTTTAACTGTGACACTTGGGAGCACCTCCTTATTTTGTGAGGTCCCCCAGACCAGCAAGACAGAAGGGTTTTGCCCTTTCCAGCCTCACGGGACCGGATTTAAAGGACCTTTGCTAGGACAATTATAGCATAAGGCATTTGATCATTAAGGGATTTGGTGAGAAGAGAACATATTATGCACCAGCCGGTGTAGAAAACCATACAAAAGTTTGTTAAATGCACTTAACATTGTATGTTGTCATAAGGCATAAATTTTGGCATAATACATATCGAAAAGAACACCTTACACCTCCCTATCCACCCTTCGGGGCTAACCCCAAGCCCTCGAAGCTTGAGAAAGGTAAGGGCCCTGTGAAAGCAGGGCCCTTTTGTTTTTTACTTACAAGAACTTATTTTATTAGACTTTACTGGCTCTGGAAATTTGCTACTTGAACAGCCAAAGCAATGGAATACAGTTTGCTTTCGGCTGTGTCTGCACGGCTAGTTAAAACTACGGGCGCCTTGGCTCCCACCACAATGCCTGCCATGCTGGCTCCCGCGGCATAAGTAAATGATTTATAGAGGATATTGCCCGCTTCAATATCAGGTACCAGTAAAATGTCGGCAGCACCAGCTACTGGTGATTTGATACCTTTATGTTCGGCTGCTTCCTTTGAAATGGCGTTATCAAAAGCCAAAGGACCATCTACGATGCAATTCTTTATCTGGCCTCTTTCACTCATTTTTGCCAAAATAGCGGCTTCCACACTGGAAACCATGTCTGGATTGACCGTCTCTACTGCTGACAAAGCTGCTACTTTTGGCATCTCAATTCCCAATGCACGAGCTACCACGACAGCATTCTCTATGATGGACACTTTTTGCTGGAGATCTGGTGCAATGATCATAGCTGCATCAGTTAAGATGATAAATCTATCAAATGCAGGAACTTGAAATACTCCCACGTGGCTAAGCAAACTCTTGTCTTTTCTCAACCCAATTTCCTTGTCTAAAATGGCTCTGAGGTAGTCAGCTGTGTGAATTAAGCCCTTCATTACAACCTGCGCTTTTCCGCTGCTCACCAGTGATACAGCTGCTCTGGGTGCGTTCTCAAGCTCGGGTTCATCGATGATCTCAACCTTATTCATGTCCACATTTAGCTGCTGACATTTCTCCTGAATTTCTTTGGCATCGCCTACCAAATAAAACTGGGCAATGCCCTTTTCTGTTGCCATTTTTACTGTTTCAATGACTTCCATGTCGTTGGCTTGGGCCACTGCGACTTTCACGGGGTTTGCCTTCTTTACGGACTCCAATAGCTCGTCGAAATTCTTCAACGGGCTCACCTCCTAAGTGTGTGTTTTTAGGTTTTCCTATTGCGATGTAACGTACACTTTCTTCTTTCATTATTATAAGCCTTGATTGAGCTGTACTTCTCTGACAGAAAGCGTGGCATTATACTGATAAGTACGAAGTGCGCAGGCAAGGGCATTTATAAAAGGGAGGTGCACCTGTGAAAGTCGGATATGTGCAGTTTAGACCAAAGTTTGGTGATAAAGAATATAACGTTTCTAAAATGATCGATATGGCTTCAACGTTGGATGCCGAAGTTATCGTGTTTCCAGAGCTTGCAAATACTGGTTATGTGTTCAAAAGCAAGGAAGAGATAGTCACTTTAGCCGAACCTTATGACGGTCCTTCAATTAAGAGAATGCAGGAGTTTTCCAAGAGAAAGGGAGCGCTACTAGCTTTTGGTTTTGCTGAGCGCTTTGGAGATGTTTTTTACAATTCTGCAGCTGTGGTCACTCCTGAAGGTGAGGTAAAGATCTATCGGAAGGTGCACTTATTTAATGAAGAAAAGCTTTATTTCAATAGGGGCGATAAGTTCTTCACTTTTACTTGGCACGACACGGTATTTGGGGTCATGATCTGCTTCGACTGGATTTTTCCTGAAGCTATGCGTAGCTTGGCTCTCATGGGAGCCCAGATTGTGCTTCATCCAGCTAATCTTGTTTTGCCTTATTGCCAGGATGCCATGGTTACTCGGTGTATCGAGAATAGGGTGTTCGAGATAACAGCCAACAGAATAGGTGTAGAGCGAGGCCTCAAGTTTACAGGGGCTAGTCAAATTACTGCGCCTGGAGGTATAGTTCTACACAGAGCTACGAAAACTAAGGAGGAAGCACTGGCGGTTGACATTGATCCTGGATTGGCTTTGCAGAAAAGTATAAACAGTTACAACGACCTTTTCAAGGATAGGCTTCCTAGTGCTTATGAGCTTTCGTAGTTTATTAGAGTACTTTATTAGAGTACTGTGATAAGGAGCGTGAAAACATTGAAGGTACTGCTAATAGGGGCTGAGTGTGCACCATTTGTGAAAGTTGGGGGCCTAGCCGACGTGTTGGGTGCTTTGCCCAAATACATAAGTCGCCAAGGTGTGAATGCCGCTACTGTTGTACCCCTTTACCAGAGCATCGATAGAGAGCATTTCGTTTTAGAAGAAGAGACAGCCCTGAACGTGGAGACAGGTGTTGGTCCGATGCTTTTTAGAGTTTTCAAATGTGTAGACAAAGATGGCATTTTGCACTATTTTCTTGAGCAGGAAAAGTATTTCTCCAGAAGCAATATCTATGGAGAGAAAGACGACGCAGAACGGTTTTTCGCATTTAGTATGGGCACTTTGGAACTTGCGAAACGTGAGAAATTTGATATTCTTCATGCTAATGACTGGCACACTGCCTTAGTGCCTGTGTTGGTACGACAGGATGGACTTCCTTTTAAAACCGTATTCACCATACATAACCTTGCCTACCAAGGTTTATGTAGTCGGTCGCTTTCGGGTTTTCTGAAATTGACACCTGACATGGATGCCCTGATAAGACAAGATGACAACACGATGAACCCCATGAAAGGTGGCATCTTATGTGCCGACTATGTTACCACTGTTAGTCCCACGTATGCGAAGGAAGTACTAACACCAGAATACGGCGTGGGATTAGAGAACGTGCTCGTCCAAAGAAAAGACAGGCTCATAGGTATTCTCAACGGCATCGATGTGGAGCTTTATAACCCGGCTACCGACCCACACATTTATGTAAACTTTACTAACGAGTGGGAGAAAAAACTTGCAAATACAAAAGCTCTCAGGAAAGAACTGAATTTGGAAAATGGACCGTATCCAGTGATTGGTTTAGTTAGTAGGTTTGTGGAGCAAAAGGGAATTGATTTGGTAGCTGAAGCCTTAGACTCCATCGTGGAGCTGGGTGCGCAGCTTGTTGCTCTAGGTACGGGTGATAAGAAATACGAAGAATTACTCTTTAAAAAAGCCGGTAAGTACCCCAACATGGTCTCAGTAAACATAACCTTCGATCCTGTGTTGGCTCAGCGAATCTATGCTGGTAGCACACATTTTCTTATGCCTTCCAGGTTTGAACCCTGCGGTCTTGGGCAGATGATAGCGCTAAGATATGGCAGTATTCCCATAGTAAGGCGTACAGGTGGGTTGGCAGACACGGTATTTGATGCTGAAAAAGAACCAAACGGCAACGGTTTTGTGTTTGACGAGCCTACTGTTGATGGTTTGCTAGGGGCTGTTAAGAGAGCAGTTGCTTATTACAAGGATGACCAAATGCACAAGAGCCTTTTCAACAGAGCCATAGCTTCTGATGTCTCTTGGGATAGTTCTGCTAAAGCGTACGTGAAACTTTATGAGAAAGCTCTTATCAGTTGAAACCGAGGGCGTAATACATGCCAGAGTTCAGGAAAGATCCGCTTACCGGTAGCTGGGTCATAATAGCCCCCGAAAGAGCCCAAAGGCCCATAGATGCTAATCACAGAACTGCTCAAGTGGAAGAATTTGCCGAATGGAGCGAGGAGTGCCCCTTTTGTTCCGGGAATGAACTAATGACTCCACCAGAAGTACTGGCATACAGGAGCCCAGGTACTGGGTCCAACCAAGGAGGATGGACACTAAGAGTGGTTAGAAATAAGTACCCTGCACTTTCACCAGATTTAGAGCTAAACACAGTAATAGGAAATGACTTACATAGGAGTGTGGTGGGCTTTGGATATCATGAAGTGATTATTGAAACCCCATCGCACTCGCGTGATTTTTCATTCATGGCACTTGATGAAATCGAAGATGTTTTATGGGCATGGCGAGATAGACTTTTGTCGATTAGGGCTGATAAACGCATAAAGTACGCTTTAGTCTTTAAGAATTACGGACACAGAGCTGGAGCTTCTTTAGTGCATCCACACAGCCAGATTATTGCTACTCCTATGGTCCCTAAAAGAATAGAGGAAGAAGTACAAAACATGAGAAATTACTACGGTGAAAAGGGCGCATGTTTGCTTTGTGCGATGCTAAACACCGAGAAATCCGAAAAGAAAAGGATTGTGGAGCAGAATCAAAGCTTTACGGCTTACTGTCCTTACGCTTCTATGAGTGCCTATCAAATCATGATTGTCCCGAATTGGCATAGTTCTGAGTTCATAGAACTCAACCCTGTCCAGATAAAAGATCTTTCCAAGATACTTTGGAGTGTTTTTCGACGTTTGCATTCAGCTGTAGGTGGGCTAGTGCCCTACAATTTGTGGTTGCATAACAGCCCTTGGTGGCAAGAATATGATACAAGCTTTTTTCATTGGCATATTGATCTGGTACCAAGGCTAAGTGAGTTAGCAGGATTTGAACTGGGAAGTGGCCTTTTCATTAATCACACGCTTCCCGAAGAAGCAGCGAAGACCTTGGCGTCGATTAATATAGAATAGCTGCGACACAGCTAGTAAGTGGTTGTTGGAGCTAATTTTTCGACCATTTTCTCCCTTCCATGATCTGAAAGCGTTTAGGTATAATTTGACATTATTTTCATCTAACTTCTGGGGATTCTGATGAGCGAAGGAGGCCGTCTATGGAAAGTGAAGCGAGGGGACAATGGGGTTCTCGCATCGGGTTTGTGTTGGCTGCAATTGGATCTGCTGTGGGTCTTGGCAACATTTGGCGTTTTCCGTATCTTACCTACAAGAACGGTGGTGGAGCTTTTTTAATCCCTTATTTGATTGCCGTTCTCACTGTGGGTATTCCTCTGATCATGCTTGAGGTTTCTCTGGGGCATAAAAGCCAAGGCTCAGCTCCTGTTGCCTTTAGCAAGGCTGACAAGAGGTTTTCGTGGCTCGGGTGGTGGCAGCCGCTGAATTCATTGGTAATCCTTGTGTACTACAGTGTGATTATTGGATGGGCACTGAACTATATTGTGTTTTCTTTTACGCAGGCTTGGGGAAGTGACACTAATAGTTTCTTCTACAAGTCCTTCTTGGGCATAACAAGTGGACCGTTTGACATAGGAGGCTTTCGTTGGCCCATTTTCATTGCCATGACCGTAATTTGGTTCCTGAATTGGTTTATTGTGTACAGCGGCGTGCAAAGTGGAATCGAACGAGCCAACAAGATTATGATGCCTTTGCTGTTTCTCATGATGCTAGTTTTGATGATACGTGGTGTCACGTTGCCCGGAGCTGCTGTGGGCTTGGAGCAGTATCTGCATCCAGATTTTTCGAAGATTCTTAATGCTCAGGTGTGGATTGACGCCTTTGGTCAAGCCTTCTTTAGTTTGAGCGTGGCCATGGGTGTCTACTGTGCCTATGGAAGCTATCTGCCGAGGAAATCAGACATTACAAACAATGCGTTTATTACAGGTTTCGCTGATACTGGTTTTGCATTCCTCTCCGGATTAGCTGTATTTTCCATACTTGGTTTCATGTCAACTCAGTCGGGTGTGCCATTCACTGAAGTTGTAACCCAGAGCATTGGCCTTGCTTTTGTAGCTTTTCCTCAAGGTATAGGTATGATGCCTGTTGTACCATGGCTATTTGGTTTACTCTTCTTTGGTTGCCTGCTTTTTGGCGGGCTCACTTCAAGTATTTCCATGGTGGAGTCTTTTTCGGCAGGTATCATAGACAAAACGGGGTACAACCGCAAAGCAGTAGTAACTTGGACGTGTTTTCTTGGTTGGTTAGTGAGTATGGTGTTTGCTACTGGTGCTGGCCTTTACATCCTTGATATCGTTGACCACTTCATTAACGCTTATGGTGTGGTACTGGCAGGTTTGGCAGAGGCAGTTGCCATTGGCTGGTTCCTTGGCCCAGAGAAACTCAGGCAGCATTTCAATGCCATTTCGGATTTCAGAATTGGTCCATGGTGGGATTTTCTGATAAAATATTGGGCGCCGCTCATTATGATTGTTATGGGGCTTGTGAATTTCGCCGCTGAAATTCAAAAACCTTATGAAGGATATCCTTTCTTGGCGCTATTCTTGTTGGGCTGGCTTGTAGTAGCTTTGGTACTTGTAGTTGCTTTCTTATTGACCAAAATGAAACCGAAAGGATCTGTTACAACCTCTAAGGGGGGAGTATAGTGAGTACAGCTTCCATAATCATGTTAGTGGTTATTTGCACAGTTATCTATGGTGGATTAGCATTTTTCTTGAGTATCGCTATGCGTAAAGGCTAGCGCTTTCATCTCCTACATCTTTGACTGCATGTTGCCTTTGAGCAACTTAAGCGCCCACGGTTTGGTTCTGCAAAGCTGTGGGCGCTTATTTATATTTCTTAAGGGCTCTTTGTACCCTAAAAGAGCATATAAGGTTATAAAATAACATCAAGCATGAGTTTCGTAGATGAGCATTTATCGTGCAATAAAAAGCGTATGTGCTTTATGAGGAAAGGAAAGTCAGGAATAATGGGGAGGTGGTTTTTTTGATTGGGCATGTTAACATTGTTCTTCACACTCACTTGCCCTGGGTAAAAAAAGCTGGGAAATGGCCCTTCGGCGAAGAATGGCTTTACCAAGCTATTTTTGATTCTTACATACCGCTAACGCAAACATTCTTGCAGCTCAGGGACCAAGGGTACAGCTTTAAGTTCACCATGAACATAACACCCGTGCTTGGAGAGATGCTTTTGGATGAGTATCTACAGCAGGGCTTTGTGGATTATGCTAAAGAGTTTATAAAGTCCCTTGAAACAGACAAGACAGATGTGTCAGAAGATTTGAAGCATTACTGGCTTGATTTGGCAAAAACGCGTCTAAACTTTTTTGAGTCAATTGAGAGAGATCTTCCAGGCATTTGGGAGGAACTCCAGGACCAAGGTTACTTGACGCTGATAACTAGTGGAGCTACTCATGGTTTTTTACCACTGTTAGGACGTGATGAGACAATCGATTTACAGGTGAAGACAGGAATTCTGTTCCATAACGGCACTTTTGGCAAGAAACCCAGGGGGTTTTGGCTTCCTGAATGTGCTTACAGGCCACGAACGTACCATGTAGCAGGTGGAGCTGTAGTGTTAAGGCCGGGCATTGAAGAATTCTTGGATAAATACGGCATTGATTACACTTTTCTTGATAGCAAACCTTTTGAGAACTATGTTTCACCGGAGCCGTGGATGACTGGAAAATCTGGTCAGTACAACCTGTTCCAGGCTTACCGTCTGAATAACAGCAACGTAGTCGGTTTTCCACGCCATGATCTGTTGTGCTCGCAGGTGTGGTCCGCAGACTTTGGTTATCCGGGGGACGGTAGTTACATGGAATTTCATAAAAGAAGCTCCTACAGCGGTGCAAGATTCTGGAAGATAACCAACAAGAACATAGACTTCAAGGACAAGCAGCCTTATGATCCTTTGGCAGCTTTGAAAACAGTAGGCGGTCATGCCCATCATTATGCTAGCCGCATCGTTGGTGAACTGGCTGATTACTACAGTGAGTCACGTAAGGAGGGCATAGTGACGCTCACATTTGACACGGAGCTTTTTGGACACTGGTGGTTTGAAGGTCCTAAATTCTTGGAGTTTCTCGTTAAGGAGCTTGCTGAGGCACCTGTGGGATGGACTTCTGGTGAGGATTATTTGGACAATTATTCTGTAGATGCTCGTTGTTTTCTTGGAGAGACCTCTTGGGGTGAAGGTGGACACTACCGCGTTTGGTTCAACCCAGATGTGGAGTGGATGTGGCCGCAGATTTACGAAGCTGAGAACATTGCATATAGAGCCCTGAAAGCTGGCAAAAATGTTGCTGATGATAGACTTTTGAAGCAGCTTATGAGAGAAGTTCTTTTGCTAACTGCCTCTGACTGGCAGTTCCTTATTACTACGGGCGGTGCTGTGGATTATGCCAAAGAACGTTTTGCCTTTCATCTGGCAAATGTGATGGACTTAGCTAGCGCCATATTGAACAAGGAGCCGTTTGATGAAGAGCGTTTGATGGATCTCCAAGACAGGGATAGTCTTTTCTATTTCCTTTCTCCGGAGCTGGTGGATCTTGGGTAGGATTTACTTTAGCTGGGTCATTCATAACCATCAACCTGAAGGGAATTTCACTTGGGTAATGGATGAGGCCTATGAGAAATCTTACAAACCATTCCTAGATTTTTTGAAGCACTCCGGGCTCAAGGCTGCTCTGCATAACAGTGGCACTCTTTGGGAGTATTTTGACTTGCATGCTCCAGACTATGTTGATAACGTGACTAGCATGGTTGACAAAGGTCAATTGGAACTTATTGGAGGAACGTTTTTTGAAGCCATACTATCTACCATTCCTGATGATGACAAGGTTAATCAGTTAAAGCTTCTAAGAGATTTCGTGGAGAAAAAGTTTCAGACTCCCGTAAATGGAGCATGGGTCACTGAAAGGGTTTGGGAACCTCACTTTCCAAAGTTTTACAACGAAGCTGGTTACCATTATGTGTTCTTGGATGATTATCATTTCACGCAGGCAGGCGAACCTATGCCGCTGCAGGGCTATTACCTTACTGAAGATCAAGGTTACCAGCTTTTTGTATTTCCCATTGACAAGAAACTTAGGTATTTGATACCTTGGCACAGTCCTGAGGAAGTGCTGAATTACTTGAAGGCATTCTCTAGTGAATGCGGGGATGTTTACATACTTTACGCGGACGATGGAGAAAAATTTGGCTTGTGGCAAGGAACACATGAACTATGTTATGAAGAAAAATACTTAGATAAGCTCCTGTCTACCCTTTTGCAGGGTGGTGTGGAAATAATACTACCTGGCGAAGTTTTGGAGAAAACAAATTGTAGTGGATTAGTTTACTTACCTACATGCACATACCCTGAAATGGCTGAATGGAGCTTAGATGAGGCATCTTACGAGCGTTACAGACAGGTAAAAGAAAAACTGACAGAGTCTGAAGCCATATGGCTTCATGGTGGTTTTTGGCGTCGTTTTCTTAAGAGCCATCCTGAGTCTCGGTGGATGTATGGTAGAGTGGTTTCACTTTCCCGCTATTTGAACAACCTTGCCCCTCGGCATCCAAGGAAAAACAAGGCGCTCATGGAACTTTATAGAGCGGAAGCTAACGATGTTTTTTGGCACGGTGTTTTCGGTGGGCTGTATTTAAGTCATCTCCGTCGAAACCTGTACCATAGACTCATAAAAGCAATAACTACTGCAGACGGAACAAAGAAGAGTTACATTGATCTGCAGGATTTTGATTTGGATGGAAGTGAAGAACTTAAGGTTGCCAATGATACTTATCATGTTTTTGTAGAACCACAAACAGCTTCTATAAGGGAATTTGATCTGTTGCGGGCGGAAGAGAATATGCTGGACGTGCTTGACCCCAAAGGCGAAGTTCACGGTTTATTCTTGGACAAGTGGCATGGACATGCTGTAAATTACACGATCGCTACACGAGAGTTAAAACCTGCGAAACTGGTCTTTCACCCTGAGAACGATCTGTTGTTGGAAAAGGTTTTCACCTTTGAGTCAGGTTTCTTGGAAGTAACCTACAAGTTTTTGAAGGAAAGTGAATTTGTAGTAGAGATTCCTGTGAATCTTTGGAATCCAAGTGCCGAGGTCACTGCAGGTAACCAAGCTTTGCCATTAAATGAAGAAGCTCAAATTATGAATGTCCAAGACTTGCATTGGGATGTTGGGGTGGAACACATTGATTTGGTTTTCTCAAAGAGAATAAACATTAAATTGGAGCCCATTCAAATACTTCACGAAAGTGGGCTTTTTAAGGAGGTAACTTATCAAGGTACAATTGTTACAGCTCAATCTAATGCCCGTGGCGGGGAAGAATTTAGTGCTAAGCTGTATGTGTCTGAAAAAACAGAGAGAGGATGAGAAATGGGAAATCTTTATTTAAGTTTTATCTGGCATAACCATCAACCTTACTACAAAGACCCTGACACGGGGAAGATGATTCTACCTTGGGTTAGGCTTCATGCAACGAAGGATTACCTGGATATGTTGCTTTTGAAAAGTAAGTATCCGAATGTAAAAGCTACATTTAATATGGTTCCTTCACTAGTTCGGCAACTTGAAGAATACTGTGAAGGCAAAACAGATACGTATTTGGATCTTACAATGAAGCCAGCAGAATCTTTAACTGATGGGGAAAAACTTTTCATACTTAGAAACTTTTTTAAATCTGATTTTCGAAGGAAAATATCCAATTTCCCTCGATACGTGGAACTTTATACCAAGCGCTATTCACAGGATATCAATGAAAACTTGCACCTTTGGACTACTCAAGAACTTCGCGACTTACAGCTTTTATTTAATTTAGCTTGGATAGACCCCCTTTATTACGAAGAATATCCCCATCTTCGTAGTATAAGGGATAAAGGGCAGGATTTTTCACACGAGGACGTACTAGCTGTTGTTGATGTACAAATGAAGATCATAAAAAGATTGATTAACGATTACCGTGAAGCTAACGCAAATGGTGACGTTGACCTTATCTTTTCGCCTTTCTACCATCCCATTTTGCCCTTGATTTATGACACGCGAAGTGCAAGACGAGCTAGGGAAGATGTGCTGTTGCCTCACTTGATTCTGAACGCGCCGCAGGATGTAGAACTGCAACTTCGAAAAGGGTGGAATCAACACAAGGAGTTTTTCGGGAGAGCGCCCAGAGGTTTTTGGCCTTCGGAACAGTCGGTTTCTACAGAAGTGCTTGGTATTGCATCTGATTTGGGTATTACATGGGCTGTTACCGACGAACGTATTCTTGCAAAAACTCTTGGTATGGCATATTTCTCAAGGGCAGGAAGGGACGTGCCTGAACAGGCAGCCTTACTTTACAGGCCTTACAAGTTATCGCTATCCAACGGTAAAGAAATGATAATAGTATTTAGAGACCAAGTGCTGTCAGACCTTATTGGATTTGAATATGCTAAGTGGTTAGCAGTTGATGCTGTAAACGATTTCATGTCCAGGCTGGAAGCTATTTATGCGAAGGTGAAACACTTAGATGGTGATTACTTGGTCACGGTGGCCTTAGACGGAGAGAACTGCTGGGAGTATTACGAAAATGACGGTTATGATTTCCTTTCAAGGCTTTATTCTGTGCTTAGCGATACTGAGTGGGTAGAAACAGTGACCATAAGCGATTTCATTGAAAAGCATGATAATTTTGGCAGGCTTTCTAACCTTACGACAGGATCCTGGATAAATGCGAATTTTGACATGTGGATAGGAGACCCATGCAAGAATAAGGCTTGGGATTATCTTATTGCTGCTAGGATGCAAGTGGAGCTTGCCTTTAAGAAGTGCACTAATTTGGATGAAGAATTGAAGGATCAAGTTATGGAACAACTGCTTATTGCTGAAGGCTCTGACTGGTTCTGGTGGTATGGAAAACCGAATGAGTCCCCAGATAAGCCAATTTTTGATGAGCTCTTTAGGAAGAATTTAAAGAAAATCTATGAACTCATGGAGGAAGAAGTTCCACAGTTCCTAAGTGAGCCTATAGTTGACAGGAGGTGTTAAGAGCAATGACCATGGAAGAAATGGCAGAATCTTTTCCAGAGTGGCTTTTAGAAGCCGAGGAACTTACAAAACACTTACCTTTTGAGGAGATGAGTAGAAAACTCATAGTTGGTGCCATGGGTGGGTCGGCGATTGGAGCTGATTTTGTGAACACTGCCTACTATGACGTGCTACCGCCCATACCAGTGATTAGGGACTACCGACTGCCCTTTTGGATAGGCGATGGGACATTTATTGCCTCAAGTTATTCCGGCAACACAGAAGAGACGCTTACACTGATGAGCGAGGCGGTAAAGCGTAAGCTACAGATTGTAGGTGTTTCATCGGATGGGGAAGTAGAGAAATACTGTTTGGAGCATAACAGACCTTTCGTAAAACTACCTGCTGGTTTGCCTCCACGTATGGCTTTGCCTTACTCGGCCCGGGTCATATCTGTTTTTGTTGAAAACCTCCATGGCATTAAGCTGCCCTGGAAAGAAGCAGTGGCGTTTCTTAAGAAAAACATGAACGTTATGAAGGACGAAGCGCAGGCGATTGCTGAGAAGTTGGCAAATACTGATGCTGTTTACGTGTTTTCTTCCCAACGTGACTATGTTTTGTCAATGCGTTTCGCTGGAGAGATCTCTGAGAACGCCAAAGAGGTGGCAGGTTTTCTTTACATGACTGAAGCAAACCACAACTTTTTACAGGGGTTTCAACATGGGGCCAGTCCTAAAGTGGGCATAGTTGTCTATGAAGACACTGAAAAGTATGAACGCATAGAACTGCAATCTTCTTTCTTGCTAAGAAAGGCAGAGGAAAATGGTTCTCCTGCTGTTAAAATAGGGCTAAAAGGTGAAACTAGATTGGAAAGACTTCTTTATGGTGTTCTAGTCGGGGACTTTGCTTCCATTTACATGGCTGAGAAGAAAGGCATTGATCCTATGCCCGTACATATTATTACTGAACTGAAGACCTTTTTGAAGAACGCATGATAACGTGGATGGGTACACTTCTGTGGGCCTTGAGCTCGTTGTTTTTGGGCTACTGGGGTGTACCCATAGCTGTCATTACTTTCTTGGGGTGTGTGGCCGGCTGGGCCTGGAAAGGGGTAGCCGTCGAAATAGCTGTCGATACTGGCCTATTCCAAAATCAGGCCGAGTTTTTTTCAAAGCTTCCATTGGGCGTGGTACAGTCGATGGCTCCTGAAATCAGGTCAGCTGTAGCTTATGCTTTAATAGCTTTTGTTGCTGTGTCTGTGATTGCCGTTTTAATTTTGTTTTTTGCAGCCTGTGCGTTTAAGGTTCACACAAAAAGCCCAAGAACGTGGTCTAGCACGTTAGTTAGCTTGATTGTGGGATTTGTAGTGGGTTTTGTTTTCGTAGGCATATGCGGCTTGTCGCTCAAAGCTCTGGGATACGCAGTACCGGTTGCTGATAATGCCTTGTTGCAGTACTTTTTCTCAGTTCTTATCAAGACTCTTGCTTAAATAACTCTGTCTTGCTATGTATATACGGTATGGAGGTGAACAAGGATATGGAAAGTTTATATGAGGAACCTCAAGTGCAACCGGATTTTCCGAAGAGGGAAAAAAGCATTTGGGCCAGGGTTTTGACTGCAGCTCTGCTAGTAGCAGTAGTGTTTGTTTCAGGATTGGTAGGTTATGCTTACGGCTATAGCCAAAAACCTGATGTAACCGCAGGCCCAGTGGTGGTTACCACGTCAGAAACTTCGAGTACAGCCAGCAATCTGTTGGTTAGTTTACAAAACCAGATTGAACTTGTAGCAGATCGGGCATCGGACGCCGTGGTCAATATTCAAACAGAATCAATCTCCTATGATCTTTGGTTTCAGGCGGTTCCTTCTCAGGGATTGGGATCTGGGTTCTTCATAAGTAGTGATGGTTACGTACTCACGAATAATCATGTGATTGAGGGAGCTAGAAGCATAACCGTAATTACGCGAGACGGCAAGCGTTACACAGCGAAAGTAGTAGGCAGCGATCAGCTTTCTGATTTAGCCGTGTTAAAAGTAGATATTTCGGGCGCCAAATTCTTAAGTTTTAGGAGTACCGACACAGTAAAAGTAGGCGAATTTGTAGTGGCTATTGGTAACCCGCTGGGACTTAGCCATTCAGTTACATTTGGTGTGCTTTCCGCAAAAGAGCGAAGTATCCAAGAGCCCAATGGTGCGCTTATTGTTGACATGCTCCAGACCGATGCTGCCATTAATCCCGGAAACTCAGGAGGGCCTCTTTTGGATCTGAATGGTAAGGTAGTAGGTATTAATACTGCTATTAGTACTGAAGGCCAAGGCATAGGTTTTGCCGTATCTGCTGACACAGCCGTAAAGGTAGTCAACGATCTGATTCAACATGGTTATGTAAGGTGGGCTTATTTGGGTGTGGTTACTCGAGATACGTCCACAGATGACGGTGTTGTAGTAGTGGACATGGACGCAAATGGTCCGGCATACAAAGCGGGTGTAAAAGTTGGTGACAAAATAGTATCTCTCGATGGCCAAGCTGTCAGAAATCAGCAAGATCTTAATAGCTTAATTAGGAAGAGAAACCCTGGTGACAAAATAGTTGTTACTGTGAACAGATCAGGACAAAACTTGAATATTACGGTGACTCTTGGAGAGAGGCCTAAAAGCTGATAATCATTACGATTTTTAAAGATTGAAATAGCATTGTGAAGTTTTTTTGCGGAAAATCGCGAAATATATAGCTTTTGTAGTTGCGTTGTGGACTAAGTATGGTAAAATACTAAGCTGCATTGAAATACATCAAAAATAGAAGGGAGTGGTGGTAGGTGAACACCATCGGTCGTCACTTTATTGTTGAAGCATCAAGATGCAATCCTGATGTGCTAAATGACATCGATAGAATTGAAGGCATTTTGGTAGAAGCAGCTCGCCAGGCAAATGCAACCGTGGTGACTTCTACCTTTCACCATTTCTACCCGCAGGGTGTGAGTGGTGTAGTAGTGGTCTCCGAGTCTCATTTGGCCATACATACGTGGCCCGAGAAGGGTTATGCCGCTCTGGACATTTATACATGCGGTGACACCACGGACCCTCAGAAAGCCGTGGACTACGTTGTCAGCTCTCTGGGAGCGAAGGAAGTTGTGGAAACCTTCGTTCTAAGGGGCGTTGAACAAAGTGATGCATTTACGCACGTGATGACAACTTCACAAGAGAGGGAAGATGAGGGTGAAAAACTGGCTGTGGTTCTCTGATTTTTTCAGCTCTTCTGAGGTACACTTGCACGGGTTTACCGAGCATTTGCTGGAGAAAACTACACGCTTTCAAGATATTGACATAGTCGATACGCCTTTCTTTGGTCGCATGCTCATCATCGATGGAGACGTTCAGTCTAGCGAAAAGGATGAATTCATTTATCATGAAGCCATGGTTCATCCAGCCATGCTACTCCACCCGCATCCAAGAAGAGTTTTGATTATGGGCGGAGGAGAAGGTGCGACTGCCCGTGAAGTGCTTAAGCACAAAACAGTGGAAGAGCTTTACATGGTGGACATAGATGAAGATATGATAGCGGCAGCAAGAGAGTTTTTAACGTCTTGGCATCAAGGAGCCTTCGATGATCCACGCATGCATCTCATATTCGATGACGCAAGAAAGGTCGTTGAGAATTTCGAGAATGGTTCGCTGAATGTTGTTATAAGTGACCTTACAGAACCTTTTGAGATGGGCCCTTCATTTCCGCTTTTCACTAAGCAGTTTGCACAAGTGGTTTACGATAAACTCGATGACCAAGGGGTCTACGTGGTACAATCTTCTATTTTGCGACCTTCGATCTACACCATGCACGCTGCCATTAGAAGGACCTTGCAGGCTGTTTTCCCTGTGGTGAGATCATACGCTGTTTATGTGGAATCTTTTGATACACCTTGGTCTTTTATCATTGCTTCGAAAGGTAAAGACCCCATGGACTGGACGAGCGAAGAATTGCATGGTGCCATAAGAGAAAGAATAAGTGGAGAACTTAAGATGTATGATGCTGAATCTCATTGGCACATGTTCTATTTACCAAAGAACATAAGAGAGGCTATTGATGAGCCTGGCCCTATACTCGATGAAGAACATCCTATTTATTTGACGCGAAAAGGAGATATCTTACCTTATAAGTGAAACAAGGCAGTACGTACATGCACATGACAAATAGAAAAAAGATGCTTCAGGAGAAAAGTGCCGCCTACAAGGGGCAGTGTTGGTAAGACAGTAAAATTGAGTTTTCGTGGAACAGGCATGATTTCGGTCATGCCTGTTCCACTTTTATAAGCTCCCCCTCGGCTTTTTTATTCTTAGTGTTGAGACTACTTCGCCTCATTCATTCTTTCTTTTCTTCTCCCATTGCAAGAACTGCAAGAGGATTAGCACGAGCGGCGATTGCCACTGATTTCCATTTAGGAAATGCCACTTGCAATATCGGGTGTCGGCGGTTTGAGGTTGTCTGCCATTGAAATTCCTATACTTATCTTGTGAACAACTCAATAGATTTTAAGTATTTACCCTCGCCAACATGTAAGTTCGGTTCTTGGACGATTCCTCTGGACACAAGTTCTTCATTCAACATACCAAAGAGAATGTGGTACACTTCATTGGCAACTTCTTCTTTGGGTACACCATGTTGACGGCAATAGAGTTGGAACATGATAGGAGAGTTGCCTAGCACCTTCCTTATGTCGTCTCCAATACAGCCAATCACTATTTTAGTCAGTTCCTCAACAACATTCTTGGCACTCTGGTGAAATACGGGCACGGCGTATTGACCGCCAGATATGTATCCAAAGGCTTCAAACAGTCGCATACAATTCTCATCACAGCTTCCAGTTTCATCGAAAATCTGGAGTTCGTTTAGGATGTGTGCCCTATAGTCATTGCAGGTAGCAGCATCCCATATCATTTCGATCTGCTTTGATACATGAGGAACTGCGCCCAACAGTTTTTGACAAGAGAAGCGGTAAAAGTCAATTCTACTTCCATCAGCATCCCCGAAAGATTGCAGTGCTCGTGTGCCGTCGGAAAAGCGGTTATAGGAGCACAGCAGATGGTTTGAGAAGCTGTCCAACTCCGGACATTTCTCATACACCGTGATAATATAGTCAATACCAGAGGAATGGAAGCGAGAAGTCACAAGCTGATTGTGTTTGCTTAAATAGTCAAAAAGACTACCGTCAAATACAGCTCCACACAACAAGTGATACAGATTTGTTTTTTCATCAAATCCATTCTCAATGGAACTGACACAGGCATAAAATTCTGATTTCTTTTCACAAAGTTTGTCAGCTAAACTTGAGATCTCCGTTCCTAAACAGTCAAAAATGCTCTGGATATCCTCATGCACAATGACGGTAGAGTCCAGCAAAAGCATATCATTCTCAACCCGAAACAAACCAATATGAATTAAGTCGTTGATTTGCTGGGGTTTGTATTGACTGCACATTTCATGGTAGTCGCACGCAAAGGGCGTTGTATTTACCACATCAGACAATATGTTATCACTGGAACTATTCAGATAGCTTCGAGGGTTATCGCCAGTGGGCACACTTGCAGAATCAAAATTCTCAAACAAGAAGTAATCGAAATTTCTTTGCTTCATATCTTTATCTGCTTGTCAATTGTCTTAAATAGCTCAGCGAGTTTATGAAAGGATGTTTTGTTATTCGGTAGCCAGGAAGTATATAAGTCATTAAGTTCCTTGCTTTCGCTAAGTGTTGCCTTCACCATGGAATGAGCAAAGCTATTTGCATCTAGTTCATAGGGAAAGCTCAAATAAGCCTGAGTGAAATAATCTTCGTCACCATCAAGTTTGCACTCTACCCATGCATTGTCAAGCAACCGAAAACAAATGCCATTGTATAGTAGGACATATGGCAGACTCTCTCTGATTTCTTTATCGAGCTGTTCGGGGTGGGCATATTGAAGAGCGTGTCGCATCTCGTGATAGAGATAAAATAAAACTTTATATACGGGAGCGTTCAGAAGTAAATTAACATTTACAAACAATGTGTTGATTGTAACATCATAAGTACCGTAGGCTGTTTTATAACCACTGAACACATCATCAGACACAAAAGAAAAATCCAAACCATTTGCTCTACGGAAGCTATCAATTATAGGTTTAATGTGTTTCATATATCCTTCATATTACACTTGAACTCACAATTTATCCATTTGTAGATATGATGTTCAAAGGCAAATTAGAATAGCCTGTTATTAGCATACACACGTTTTTTTCATCAAGTGTGGGAATTTTCCAGTTTAGTCTGTTGCCTGTAACAATACTCATTGACGGTATCTCCAATCAATTTATCATTCGCGAAAGCGACGTGTGGACGCACATTATTATGTGTCTTTTTGATTTAATTTTCGAGGGGTTTCTTGAAATTTACCGCATTAATGTATAACGTTTTTGCATCCTTTGTTCCAATCCCGCTAAACAGGCCGTAGTTCGTAAGAATTGATGTTTTACTGTTGCATGTCCACTCTGCCAATGCGGGGATGTTTTTCAGTACTTGAGAAATAGGAAAACTAATCGGTCACAATATCTTTGACGTCGTAGCCTTCTTCCCAGTAGAATGTTTCAGGTAACGTATGGGCTTTAATGTTTTCTGGGAATTCGGAAGCAAATACAACAGCATTTAGCGATTCGTCAAAATAAAGTTTCATGTCCACACCATTGTTCCTGACCAAGAACGCTTTGCTACCATAAAAGCCAGCGAAGTTGCTTTTCCTTTTTAGCAGGAAAACGGGTGGCAGATTCTTAAGTACCAGTTCGGTAAGTATGAGCTGTGTGTCACTAATATTCATCTCCGACACCAGCGAAATTAGGTTTTCTTCGGTACCGTTCATGCATAGGATGTACGGGCCCATTTTGAAGGGGTGAACTTGGCTAGCATCGCTGGGCAGCCCGGGAGATGCTTTTCTTGTGTGGAAAAGAAACCATTCTCCCACATCTCTCAAATCTTGCATTTCTTGAGCAGCTTTACTTGCAGGCAATTTATCGGGTAGCCCTTTTTTCCAAACAAAAGAGGAGCCTTTTGTCCTTACGGCAAAGCCATTCCCATCCCCGCCACGTTTTCCCTCTAAAAAACTAAAAAACTCAGACAAATTTGGCAATACACTGCCGAATAAGGCAAAACTTTCTTTGTTAAACAAAGTTATTCTACACATGCATGAAATCCTCCTAACTCTATTAATATTAAAGGAGAATGAGGTGGTTAGAATGAATTCTTACAAGGCAATAAAACTAGCGTTGGGCTCTGGCGGTTACTTTGGCTTTGCGCATATCGGTGTGCTTAAGGTGCTTGAGCGAGAAGGTATTAAAGTAGAAGCTGTTTCTGGTTCATCTGTGGGAAGCATTATGGCTGTGTTGCATGCTAAGGGCCTGAGCGCTGATGAAATGGAGAAGGCTTCTTTGGAATTTGCGGAAACGCTTTTTACCTATAGGTCTTGGACTTCCGTAATATCGAATCACATGAGCGAAGAAAAAATGATGAAAGCTGTGGAAGATCTAATCTGGGTAAAAGATTTTTCTCAGCTTAAAATACCCACATTCATATGTGCCACTGATTTAGTTCGTTTTAAGACTGTCTGGTTTTCCGAGGGGGATTTGGTTACAGCAGTACGTGCTAGCATTGCTGTTCCTGGTGTTTTCCCTGCGCTGGAAAAAGACGGTGTTGTATTAGCAGACGGTGGCATACTTGAGCCTTTACCTGTGGATGTGTTTAAGAGTAGCGATGTGCCTGTGGTGGCTGTAAACCTTTACAGTTACGACAACTACGTTGCTTGGGAATTGCCAAGGAACAGGGTAAAAAAGCCTGTGGCGACTCTGATGAGGACCTCAGATGCCATGTTGTGGGCTACTGCACAGCGTCAAAAAGAGTTTTGGTTCATCACCATTGAGCCTGATTTATCTTGTGCTAATGATGAGAGTTTGTCAGTGAAAGAGAGAGCAGCAGCCATGATCAAAAAAGGTGAAGAGGCGGCAGAATCCGCCTTGCCTGAACTGGAAAAAATGTTCCAAAGGACGTTACCTAAACAGGAAGGAGTGTAGTGTAATCATGGAGGTTGGAATTGTTGGTCTACCTTTATGCGGCAAAACCACACTTTTTAAAGCTTTAACAGGAAATAAAATACCGGTGAAAGATAAGGAAATAAACATGGGGGCTGCATTGGTACCTGATGAGCGAGTGGATGCTTTGGCTGCTGTTTTTAAATCCAAAAAAGTGGTTTATGCATCCATTAATGTGGTGGACATGCCGGGAGTGGATCCTGACGACAGAAAGAGCACGTCACGCTTTTTGGAAGGTGCTCGAAGCGTTGATGCCTTGGTACATGTTGTAAGGGGTTTTGAGAGCGATTTGGTGCCACATCCTATGGGTCGAATAAATCCCAAAGAAGATGCAGAAATACTGGATACAGAGCTCATCTTTGCTGATATGGAAATGGCTGAGAAACGTTTGTCGGCTAAAAAGATCCCGCAAGAAGAAAAGGTACTTCTTGACAAGGCGTCCAAGGTGCTTGAACAAGAACAGCTATTGGTTTATGGAGATTCCCTCACAGAAGAAGAGAAGGAACAACTTAAGAAAATGGGGTTTGTAACCGCAAGGCCTCAGATGTATGTTTTGAATATAGAAGAAAATACATCAAAATCATTAATTGATGACTTTACAATGTTTGCACATGAGAAGGGGCGTTTATCTTTAGTAGTGAATGCAGAACTAGAATCTGAGATTTCATCATTGGAACCAGGGGAGCAAAAAGCGTTTCTTGAGGAGTACGGCATCGCTGAACCAGCTGTGGTAAGGCTTGCCAAGACTTTGTATGACCTTTTGGGGCTTCAATCTTTCCTTACCGCTGGAGAGAAGGAAGCCAGAGCTTGGACTGTGAAGAAAGGGGCCACAGCTGTTGAAGCTGCTGGAGTAATTCACAGTGATATTGCTCGTGGCTTTATCAGAGCCGAAGTAGTAAACTGGCAAGATTTGGTTAATGTTGGAGGATGGAAGGAAGCACAGCAGGCAGGCTTAGTACGCCTAGAAAGAAAAGATTACATCATACAAGAAGGGGACGTGCTGTATTTTAGATTTCACGTCTGATTAGCTCTTCAGCAACGGGATGCCTCATTACGATCATCAAGAGGCCATATACAACGGCTGATATGAATACGTTCAATAGTGTGTACATGTTTCTCATTGGCAAGAATCTATATAGCGAGTATGTAACTATGCCCATAATCGTTGCGGCAATAAAAGACTTGATCATGGGCTGCAAGCAGGGTCTTAATGTGAGGTGTGGTATTTTGCCTCTGATAAACACATGATACAGGATCACATTTAAGCAAATGGTTATGGATGTTGACAGAGCAAGACCCAGTGCTCCTAGGCCTAAGGGAAAAGCAAGTATGTAGTTAAGTGCAATGTTAAATATTACGCCAGCACTAGCTATTTTCATTGGGGTAGATGTGTCTCCAGTGGTGTAATAGAGCCGTGGGTAAAGCATGCTCAAACCAGCAGCAAAGAGGCCAATCCCGTAGGCTCTTATAAGGGTTCCTGTAACTTGTGCATCTCTTAGCGAGAAATTGCCACGCTGGAACAGCAGTTTTGCCAGTGGGAAACCTAGTATGATCAATCCAATAGCTGAGGGTATCATGATGGCTTGTATGACATTAAATGCTTTCTGAACGCGCCGATTAAGGTCTTGGTAGGCTGAACTATGAAAATCCTCAATGATGTAAGGATAGTAAGCCGCAGAAACACTGGCAGCAAAAATACCAACCACCATAGTCATGAGCTGGTTACCGTAGTTAAGTGCGGCAATGCTTCCTACAGGTAGAAATGAAGCCATTATCTGGTCTACAAGCACATTTATGTACTGTACCGAGCTTCCAAGTAATATGGGAAAAGCTAATACCAAAAACTCTTTGACATAGGGATTTTTGAAATCAACAAAGGGACGAAAAAAACCTGTGTTCTTGCTAGCTATTCTGAGTAGTGGTATCAAAACAAAAACAGCCGCACCTGAGATGGTTCCTAATGCCAGAAGAAAAATACTTTGATGGGGGAAAGCGAAGTAAGCTAGTACTATGAATAGAAGTATGATGATGTTTTGCATCGGGGCTGAAACCATGTAAGGAACGAAGTCTTTGTAGGCTTGACTTAATCCTGTGAGCATGCCATTCATGACAATGAAAAGCGTGGAAAAAGCAGTAAACCTGAGAAAGTAAACAGCTAAATTAAAACGTGCTCCGCTTTCGCTCAAGAAACCGGGTGCGAATACTGCAACGAAAGGCTGTGGAAAAATGGATAAGATCAGAGAAAAAATAAACAAAGCAAACGCCGTAGTGCCTACAATTGCATTGGCAGCCTGCCAAGCGCTTTTTTCGTCTTTTTCGTGTCTAAGTCTCATGAAAAGAGGAATTAACCCTGCTGAAGTAGAGGCATTTAATAAGCTACCAAGCTGGTTAGGTATGTATTGAGAAATGTTGTATGCATCGCGAATACCACTTAGACCGTAGAGTGAAGCCAAGGCGACTTCCCGAAGAAAGCCTGTTACGCGGCTAATTAGCACAGCAACGGTTACTTGCCCCGTTGCTTTTCTCAAGCTTGGCTGGTTTTCCATAGGCATTTATATGTTAGCATGAAGCGCACTGCAAAACATAAAGGCCTTTGTAAAGACTTTCAGCTCTGTGTTAACATTTAAGCGGAGGGGTGCCCGAACCTGGCAAGGGCCCGGACTCGAAATCCGAGGGCAGCCTTATGGCTGTGTGGGTTCAAATCCCACCCCCTCCGCCAAAGGGTTAATTAGGGTATGTGGCTAAGATTGGATTACGCCCAGTTCTTTCCCCACAGCAGTAAATTGCTCCACAGCAAAATCAAGATCGTCTCGGCTGTGAGTAGCTGAAATCATGACACGCATGCGCGCTTTGCCCTTCGGGACAGTGGGGTAACTAATGGCTTGAGCAAAAACGTTTCTTTCAAAGAGTTTCTTTGAAAACTCCTGCGTTGTGATTTCATCGCCAATCATAACAGGCGTTATGGGTGTTTGGCTGTTACCCAAATCGAAACCGGCTTTTCTCATGTGTTCCTTAAAATAGTTGGCATTTTCCCAAAGTTTCTTTACTAGTTCGTCTGACTCCTGAAGAATTCTTACTGCCTCCATGGAAGCATAAACATCAGCAGCAGTAGGAGCAGAAGAGAAAAGTAGGGGTCTGGCTTTTTGTTTGAGCAGTTCTGCTAGGAGTTTGCTACCAGCGGCAAAACCACCTACCACGCCAAAAGCCTTGGATAATGTACCTATTTCCACATCAACACGGCCCTGTAAACCAAAGTAATCCACTATGCCGCGTCCTGAATCACCAAGTACTCCCTCACCGTGAGCATCATCAACGTAAAGGATGCACTGGTACTTATCTGCCAAGTCAGCCAACTTATCCATGGGTGCTATGTCTCCATCCATGGAGAAAACACCGTCTGTGATAATCATTGCCTTCTTGTAGTTTTGCCTTTCTTGCTTCAAAAGTTCTTCCAAGGTTTGAACGTTAAGGTGAGGATATCGTATGATCTTAGCTCGACTAAGTCTGCAACCGTCGATTATGGAAGCGTGATTCAACTCGTCCGAAAAGATGGCATCTCCTTCACCAACCAAGGCAGGTATGGTGCCTAAATCTGCGCAAAAGCCCGATTGATAAAGAACAGCCGCTTCAGCTCCCTTGAATTCTGCCAGCATTTCTTCTAATTTTTCCTGAGGTAGTTGATCGCCGGCAATAGTTCTCACTGCTGCAGGCCCAGCCCCATAGTCATCTATGCCTTTCTTTGCCGCTTCCTTCAATCTGGGGTGGTTTGCAAAACCCAAGTAGTTGTTAGAGGAAAGGTTCAGAACCTTTTTGCCGTCCACAATGATCCATGCACCTTGGGGCGAGCCAATTTTTCTGATGGTCACGTACAGCCCTTGTTCCCTGCGTTCGTTTAATTCTCTCTCGAATTCTTCCACAGGCATCATAGTGCTACCGCCTCCTTAATCTTCATTTAGTATAATATGACTCATGAGAAAAATAAGGCTATTCTACAGCTTTCTTTGGCTGGTGTTTATTCTACTAAGTGCATATGTTTTCACGTTTTTCCCCGGAACCAAGACAATTCCAAACAAGTTGGGGCCATTTCAGCTATATGCAATCATGATAACGATGGGAGCCATATTCGCTTACTTAGCGGCATTGCTTCTTGGCCCAGTGAAGGGTATAGAGGAAGAGCTCATCGACAAATTTGCTTTAGTTGCCATACCTTTTGGCTTAGTGGGAGCGCGGCTTGGATTTGTCTTGCAAAACGCTGAATACTACCAAAATCATCCGTTAGAAGTTATTGGAATAACTCCAGATGGTTTTGGCCTTTCGGGACTATCCATACATGGAGTCATTGTTGCTGGTGTCCTTTGTTTGCTGCTTTTCTATGGATGGGTTGGTCTTAGAACACTGGATTTAGGCGACTTAGGTGCTACTATACTGCTTATTGGTCAAGCTTTTGGTCGCTTCGGGAATTTCTTTAACCAGGAACTTTACGGTTACCCTACCAGTGTGCCCTGGAAAATGTTCATCGACCCAGCACACCGATTGGCTGGATATTATGATCAAGCTTTCTATCATCCCACGTTTTTCTACGAGGGGTTCTTGTGCTTGCTGGGGGCGACCATTCTTGCATACAGGTTCTTACATAAAAGAAGGTTCAGGGGTCAAATTGTTTTGGAATACCTCATGCTTTACAGTTTAATAAGGTTTGTTGTGGAGTTTTTCCGTATAGAGCCCCCATCATTGTGGGGGCTCCATACGGCACAGCTGCTGTCGCTGGTTATTATAGTCCTTTGTGGAATTATGTACGTACTGACTCTGAGATTTGGACAAAAACTCTTCGTTGGCGAGGCCCGTCAAACTCCATAAAGAAGATGCCCTGCCAAGTTCCTAATGAAAGTTTGCCTTGGTGAATAGGCACAGTTATCGATGAACCTACTACTGAGCACAAAAAGTGGGCATCGGAGTTCCCTTCCAAATGTGTCCATTCCATTCCAGCTGTCAGCTTGACCAAAGCATTCATGATGTCATGGATGACCGATGGGTCTGCATGCTCATTTATGGTGATCCCTGCTGTGGTGTGGGGCACGTAGACCACACAGATGCCTTCACTCACGCCAGAATTATGGACCACATCTTCTATGTCCCGAGTTATGTCAACTGCTGCACGCCTAGAAGGTGTTCTCACTGACAGCTCAATCATGGCGTATCTCCCAGCGAATTTCTTTTTCAATATCAGGTCTTAAAGTTGCTGATACGCCGCAGTATTTTTGCTGAGAAAGTTCAATGGCTTTTTTCAGGTTATCCTCATTTACATTTCCGTATGCTACATAGGTCAATATGATCTTCTTTATGTATTTTGGGTGTTCTTCAGCGGTTTCTCCTTCCACATTCACTACCAGTTTTTCTAAAGGTTCTTGCATTTTCTTTAAAATGGAAATCACGTCCATAGCGGTGCAACCTGCTAATGCAGCTAGTAGCATTTCTTTAGGTCTTGGCCCCTGCTCCAGTCCACCGTTGTCCTTGGGGCTGTCCATAACAAAGGCAAATCCACTCCCTGTGCGTGCTAAAAGCTGCATTCCTTCGACTTCATGGACTTCCACTTTTAACGTACCCATGCAGACTTACACCTCCTTTAACTTATCCATACCGCAAAAGCTCTTACTCTATGCTGGCAAGCAAGCTCTCTATGGATTTTTGAATACTTGCCATTTGGTCACGCATCTTGACCAACTCTTCGTTTGTTGTAATAGCAAGGACTTCTTGAGCATGTTTTATGTGCTCTAGAGCTGTGTTTAAATCCGTGCGTGCAGCATCTTTGTTCCCTTGCGCTAAGTAAAGTTGTGCTCGGTTTGACAGAAGAATGGCTAGATTCATGCGTGCTGAATAGAACTGATGATCCCAGTTTACAGCTTTCTCAAAATACTCAATGGACTTATCTAACCCACCCACTTTTGCGTAGACGTTTGCCATAGTTGCATACAAGTTTTCAGGTGCCCAGGTAGTGGACTCATACTGCTGAGCCTTCGCTATGGCTGTGGCTACCACGTTATTTGCTTCATCTGGACTAGCGGTTTGTGTTAGATCCCAATAGTAAGAAGCAGCCCTAAGATAGTTTATGGCATAGTAGGACTCGTTTGGGTTATAAGCCATAGCTTTATCAAGAAAATATAGAGAGCTTGCAATGACCTGTGGCTTTTGTTCGTCAGTTAAAGAAGCCTGGTTGGATTCATAATACCGCATGTTCCCCAAACCGCTTCTAAAATACGACTCGGCTTTCCATGCGTTGAAGTAATAGTAACCGTTGTAAAGTGAAAGTCCCAGCAAAAGAGCCCAAGCTACCAAAGTGGTCGGTTTTACCCATGGTTTTGTCTGTTTGATTTCCTCAGTTGGCCTGACATAGATGTTGTAAGAAGCCATAATCAGACCGAGTAAAGCGTAGAACATCATCAAGGAAGGTAGCATGTCAAAAATGGTTACCAGGTTCGTAGCGTATGCCACCAAGGCGGCAGCTATGCCAATAATAAGCATCTTTTCTTTTTTGGGCTCAGCCACTCTAAGTGTTTTATAAAGCATTCCCGCTGCTGCTATGAAGATCCATGCATAGAAGACAAAACCTATAATGCCCACTTTTGCAAGCACGCCTAAAAAGTTGTTATGCGGGTCGTCGTAGTTAACGTTTGGTTCCAGTTGTGAAAGCTCTAAGGGTTTGTACGGCATAAACCCTCGCCTGAAACTTTCAATACCGATACCAAATAGCCTTCCGTCAAGAGTATTCTCAACAGAAAAACCAATAGTGTGTTTCCACAAAACCAAACGTGTGCCAACTGTGGAACCGAGTTTCTCAGCTATGGTTACAGGTGGTAGAGAATAGATTTCGTAAACTCCAAATATGCCGACGGCTAACACAACTACAACTAATATGGTGCTAAAGCGCCACAGTTTTGCACGCTCGCGTTTATCTAAGAAAACCAAGTTTATAAAAGCCCACAACGTTAACCCAACACCTATGCCCAAGACAGCTGAAAGCAAATCTGTCATGCGGTTTGCTGGGAAAACCAGCAGCGTAAGAACAAAGAGTGCTAATGAAACGCCTAAAGCAGCGTACAGCCATTTCTCATTTTTCTTCTTGTCGTCACCTGTAAAGAACGTATGGAAGGTAAGGAAACCCATGGTTAGACCTCCGAAAGCACCCATGACACCACCTTGAGCTGTAACCATGAGACTGAAAAACTGCAGTGCAAAGCTGGTTAGCCATATCCAGGTGTTGTCACTACCAAGATCGCTTAGTAGCCTTCCGAATGTGAGAAACGTTGTGATCACCATTACGGGGCCAAAAAAGTCAGGGTTACCCATAAATCCGAATGCTTCTGTGCCGTAACCCGAAGTAAATCCTAGTGGGTCGAAGCCGAAAAACTGCGATATACCTACTAGGGCATTAACTGTTCCAAAGACAATTAGGGTGTCCACAACGATGTTAAGTAGATTCTTCCTGTCTACAACGCCAGCCAATATGAACGCTAGCGATATGGCTTGTAGTTGTACAATGAGTCCGATTTGCCGCTCGTAAACGCCCAAAAACGATATTACAGGTGTTATGGAAAATATCGTGGAGAATACTAGGGACAGAGCATAGCCGATGATGGGGATAAGCAACGGGGTTTTAAGCCATTTTTGGTCTTTCCACAAACTCAGGAAAAGTATCCACGAGCCCAATACAAGCCAAAGCCATGTAAAAACAGCAGATTTCGTCAAATCAAAGGCTCTGGTCACTGCACGAGAGTAGAAAACAAGTGGAAAAACAAGAAGAATCAAACTCAGGGTCACAAGAAGTACAGGTGTTGGACCTTCAGAAGTGCGGCGCTGACTTTTTTTTGCCATTTAATTTGCCTCCTTTTCTATGAGTTCCAGTGTTTTTAAGTAGTGTTCTTCTTTGTCAATGTCGAACCCAAATTCCGGGCGAGAGGTAAACACAGGGTACGCTTTAACATGAAAACGACTCTCAATCATTTTCCAGATGTAGGGTACATCCAGAGTACCAGTCACTGCTTTAAATATTGTCCCGAGCCCCAAAATGGTTGCCACCTTTAGAGGGCTTTTGCGGTTTCCCAACAAATCATCTGCTCTTTTCACTTCTCTCATAAAAAAGTCTTTTCTAATGAGAACCCCATTGGCCAGTTTAAAGTAGCCTTCTTTTAGTTTCACGTAGGTACGAGGAGCTCCAGGAAATGCTTGTTCGATACTCTCTTTGGGTACAATGAGCACATAGATGTCGCGCTCTCCCCCCTCCTGAGCTTCTTTTATGAGCTGTTTAATGCTTTCTGCTGTAACAAAAGGCATGTCAGCTGACAGAACGAGCAGGAATTCTGTGTCAAGTTCTTGAGCCGCATTTGTCAAAGTTTCGGCAATGTTGGATGTGGCATCAACATGTGGTTCTAAATGGTACTTTTCTGCTAACCATGAATCCGTAGCAATAACGCAAGGAAGGTTTGTCTCTTTGACACCGTTCCAAGTGTGAACAATTAAAGGCGTTTCATTCTCCACTGGCAGCTCCAATTTGGTTTGTACACCGTACTTTTCCACCCAATCCTCCTTGGATGAACCAGCTAACACTAATATGCCAATGTCCATCATTTTGGCGACCACCTTTCTATTAAGAATATTCTAAAGGGTAAATCAGGATACTTCCTTACCTTCGCCAAAGGTGCAAAGAATGCAGAGCCGGAACCCGTCATGATAAAGGGCCCGAAGGACATTAAATGCTCACGCAAATCCCTTAAAGTTGCATCCAAATAATGTTCAAACACATTGCCAAAGCAGCTTTCGAAAGTATCTTTGTCACCCTCTTTTAAAGCTCTCAAAGCTTGTTCTGTATAATCAGTTGTTACTGGATTAGCATCCCACCTACGGTACAACTCTTTAGTTTCAGCAAGGAAAGGTGGAAACACGACCAGAAGCTCTAAAGGAAAAGGTAATTCCAAAGGTTTTATATTTGTTTGGTCTCCTTCTACCAAAGCTAGCTTACTGCTGTCTAGCAGAAAGTAAGCATCACGGCTGGAGGGCCTTACCCCAGTGTATGATGCAATCAATGCATCATCTGCTGCTGAGCCTCCGAGACCATAACCTGTGGGTATGGACTGGAAGATGTACGCAGAACAAGGTTTTCTTAAATAGGTTTTATAGGCTTTTGAGTTTGTGTAAGGTATATCAAGCTTTTCTATGCGAAAAAGTCCAGGATCCCTCCAGAAAAGCCCCTTAGTTTCTACGGGTATTTTTAAGAATAAGGATCTTATAAGATGCACTTCTCCCTGTGTTCCGATTATATCCAAGGTCAAATTGACTTTCCCTCTTATTTTTCTAAGCTCCGGCATTTTGTTCTCCCTCAAGAAAACAGCGCGTTTCTCATGAAAGCTTCATTGCCTATTAGTACATTCTCTACTGAACAGGTTTTGTTAGCAATGTCTTGATAATGCTATTATACATACATGGGAGGTGCAAACCTTGACTATCGACGAGGTAATGAAATGCATCAAGGATGAGGGAATTTCTCAGGTTGATCTGAAGACTACTGACATTTGGGGAAGATGGCGGCATGTGACTTTGGCCAGTACGTATTTTAGTGAAAAAACGTTTACCGAGGGTGTGGGGTTTGATGCCTCGAACCTGGGGTATGGAAATGTGGTCCAAAGTGACTTGCTCATGATTCCAGACCCCAGTACGGCCTTTATTGAGGAACGAGAAGGGCAAAGACTTATCTCCATGATATGTGATGTTTACAGCGTTGATAATGGAAAACCCAGCCCGCTGGATCCCAGAGGGATCTTGCGTAAAGCGGTTAGTTCTATTTCAGACGTTGCTGAAAACGTCATGTTGGCACCCGAGTATGAGTTCCATGTATTCAACAGCGTGGCTTTTAACTTGGCACCTAACGAAGTGTTCTATGGTGTAGACGGTGAAGAGGGTTTCTGGAACGAAGGTGTAACTGGAGAATACATTATTGGTAAGAAAGGTGGCTATCACCAAGTTACACCATTTGACACTTTGGCTACCCTGCGGGGAGCCATTGTGGAGAGGTTAATGAGCTTAGGAGTACCAGTGAAATATCACCATCATGAGGTGGGCACGTGTCAGGTGGAAATAGAACTGGATTTTTGCGATGCTTTGAAAGCTGCTGACTATACCATGCTTATCAAGTATGTGGCAAGAAACGTGGCAAAAAGGATGGGTTACGTGGTCAGTTTTATGCCAAAACCACTGTACGACGAAGCTGGAAATGGTATGCACGTGCACCAGTACCTTGTCAAAAATAGTGTGAACATTTTTAGTGGTCAGGAGCTATTTGGATTGTCCAGCACGGCACTTTCGTACATTGCTGGTGTCCTCACTCATGGCAAGTCTTTAATGGCTTTTACAAACCCTACTACAAACTCATATCGAAGACTTACTCCAGGTTTTGAGGCACCCACTACAGCTGTCTTTGGGTTGGGTAACCGAACTGCGGCTGTGAGGATTCCAGCTTATGTGAAAGATCCTTCAAAGGTAAGAATCGAGTTTAGAACCATCGATGCGACTACAAATCCGTATCTGGGATTTGCTGCCATGGTTTTGGCTGGTGTGGACGGAATACGTCGTGGGCTTGATCCCGTATCTTTGGGTTATGGCCCAGTTGAGGACTCTGCAGAAGGTAGGGGAGAACAGCTAGCTACGTCTTTAAGTGAGGCATGTGATGCATTGCTTAAAGATAACGGTTACCTAAGTGGTGTATTCCCTGAAGCACTCATTGAAAGGTGGACCCAGAAGAAGCTTCAGGAAGAGCGAGAAGTAAATCGTGTCCCAAATGCCTTGGAATTCAAGCTGTATTTTGACGTTTGACCAAAGTAGCCCATCTAACATATTGTTCTACTGTAATTTGTTCTGGCCGGAGGCTGGTATCAATACCAGCCTCTTCTGCTTTTTTTAGTAATAAAGGTTCTTTCTTTAATCCGCTTCTTAACATTTTCCTGCGCTGCTGGAATGCTCTCTTTACTACGTGTTCCAACACTTCAGGATCAACGACTTCCTCATATCCGTAGATTCCTTCTAGTTTGACTACCACTGAGTCAACTTCAGGTGCTGGATAAAAACAATTTTTAGTGACATGGAACAACATTTCAGGCTTGGTAAAACTCTGTACAAACACACTTAAGGCTCCATAGGTTTTTGATCCAGGATTTGCTACCATGCGTGCGCCCAGTTCTTTCTGAACCATGAATACCATGGTTTTGGGCTTCATTTGAAAGAATACTTTCTCCAATATGGGTGTTGTTATGTAGTAAGGTAGATTACCAACTACTGTGGGAATCTCTGTCGGCCGAGGTATCCACTTTAAGAAGTCTTCATAAACAAAAACCACATTTGGAAAATCAGCTGTGATCATGTTGTGCAGTGCTTTCAGACGCTGATCAATCTCAATAGCTATGACGTTCTTGTAGTGTGAAGCAAGTCTTACTGTGAGCATGCCAGTGCCTGCGCCTATTTCCACAGCCACATCGTCATGTCCAGCTGCAGCAACGATCTTGTCTGCTACGTGATCGCAGATCAAGAAAGACTGACCCAATGTTTTCTTAGGGCTAATGGAAAACTGTTTAAGAAGTTGAGGAATGTCTAATCCTTGCCAAGGACGTAAACTTTTACCACTCTGCGGCCCCACTGGTAGCATTCCTTCACAGTGTTAAAGTACACATCTATTCTGTTTCCCTTTATCTTGCCACCTACATCTTCTGCCACAGCATAACCGTAGCCTTCAATGTAAAGTTTTGTACCTAAAGGGATTACCTTTGGATCTACGGCAACTACTCCGTAGCGCACACGGGTTCCCATGGCGGTACGGGTGCCAATGCCTGGTTCTTCAGCGCTGTACGCGGTAGCTACCATGAGTATTTCTTGCGCTTCACCTCTGTAAGTTCCTTGTCCCAGTGCTACCACCTTATCTCTTCCTTGCTGCACGATCTGCTCTTTAATCAGTTTGCGTTCCACAACTTTGCCATCTACTTTTTTAATCTGCCAAGTTTGTTGTTTTATTGTGGGAGCGCCAGAGCTTAGAACAGCACTTCTACCGCGAGCTACCGTGTTGGATGGCTGTACTATGACTTTTGGGGGAATGTAAACGTAGTTCACATTTGTAGTAACCTCAACGCTTTGCACTAGCAGTACATTGCCTTGCTTCTTAACTTCAAAATTACTGCCTGTGGCACTTATGACTTTAAGAATATTTTTGTCCGAATAAGGAGTGGTAAGCTTTAAGGTCTTGCCTTGCATTTTTACCGTTTGGGTGGGCATAGGTAGCGTAGTAAAGCCCTTGGCAGGCACCAAGGTTAAAGAAAACAGTAGCAGGACGCAAGCAATAATCTTCATAACCGATCCACCTCACAATTTGCAGGATTTAACTTGTCTAAGAAAATGTTATGCTACATTATAGCATATAGGGAGGTGGTACCTTGTTTGCTAAGGATGACTTGCAAAAGGTAGCCCAGGAGTTATCAGATATAACCCCTGATTTTTTTGACATTTTTATAGAGGAAAGAAGTAACAAGTCTTTGGTTCTAGAAAGCCAGAAGTTGGAAAGGCCATCTGCGGGCACTGTATTCGGTGCCAGTTTAAGGGTTATTGTCAACGGGGCGACTTATTTCTCCGTGGTAGATAATCCGACGTTGGAGGGCATGTTTAATGCAGCGAGAGAACTTAAAAGTAGCGTGAAGCATACAGTTGCAGAACCGGGTAAAGTATTTACCATAAAGACTGTTGAGCCACCGTTAAAGAAAAATCCGTGGACACCATGGCAAGAACTTGGTGAAGTTGCCGATTATTTGAAAGCCACTGACGAATGTGCAAGAAGCTACGATCCAAAGGTAGTTCAAGTTACTTCTTACATTAATCAAGAAGTTTCCCGTGTGCAAATACTAAACAGTTTGGGTAACTTTGCTGAGGAAGAGCGTAGTCGTACTAGGGCTTTTTGCCTTGTGTACGCCAGTGATGGAACTGCTGTGGAAGTTGGCTCTGACAATCAAGGCAAAATAGGGGGGTTAGAGCTACTCGCCCATTATCCTCCTGAGTCCTTAGCGGCAAATGCTGCTAAGGTAGCTGTGTCTAAACTAAGCGCTGTTACTGCTCCCAGTGGGGAGTTTCCTGTCATATTGGGCCCCGGATTCGGTGGTGTCATATTCCACGAGGCTATTGGACACAGTCTAGAAGCTGACGGTATAAGAAAACAAGTTTCAGTCATGCGAGGAAAACTAGGTGAACGCTTGGCAAGTCCTAAAGTAACACTGATTGATTCAGGTATAGTACCTGACGAATGGGGTTCCAATGCCTTCGACGATGAGGGATTTCCCAATCAGGAAACTGTCTTAATAAAAGATGGCATTTTAGTCTCCTACATGAGTGACTACTTGGAGCACTTGCTTACCGGTTTTCCCCATACCGCTAACGGTCGTCGTGAAAGTTATGAATACATTCCTTACCCACGCATGAGGAACACTTTCATAAAACCTGGAAAAGACACATTCGAAGACATGCTTACTTCTATTAAGAAGGGCTTGCTCGCCTTGAAATTTGGTGGAGGTCAAGTGGACCCAGTTACTGGTAACTTCATCTTCGGTGTTACTGAAGGTTATCTTATTGAAGATGGCAAGGTTACATCACCTATCAAGGATGTGAGCATGGTTGGCAACGGTTTAACCATATTGGAAAACATTGAGGCAGTGAGCGGTGAGGAAGACATGGATTTCATGCCAGGCATGTGCGGCAAGGAAGGGCAATCGGTTCCGGCTGGAATTGGAGAACCCTACGTTATGGTTTCTCGCATTCTCATAGGAGGTGAGTAGTTTGGAGCTAAAAAAGTACATTGATTACATAGCAAAAGACAAAGGTGATGGTGACATCTTTTACACGCATTCCACAAGCAAAACTATAAGAATGGGTTGCTTAGATGGAAAAGTGTTTTTGGAGGAGGTTTCGTCAAAGGAAACTTCAGGATACGGCGTGAGAATTTTTAAAGAGGGGCGAACAGGTTTCAGCTTTGGTAACAAGACCGATGAAGAGAGCGTTCTGCAAACTATTGACTATGCTGAACAAGCTTCACAACTTGGGGAGCCTTTAGCTGTGGAATTACCCCGTAACGAAGGGAAACAAGAGGAATCTGCGAAGCCGGAAAGGGATCTCAATGAAATCTTGGAAACGATTAGCGAAATCTTTCTTTCTAAAGGCGTTAAGAAATTCGAGGCCACTGCTGGAATAGAAACTTCTTTTTGGCAATTGGTTAACACTGCGGGGACAGATGTGACCTCCAGTGAGAGTGGTTATTCGGTTGTGGTCATGCCGGTGGTGTCAGGTGAAGGTGAAAACGCCAACTATTGGTTTTCTGTAACAAATGATCCCCAGACCCTTGACTTGAATGAAATAGTTCTGCGTTCGTTGAACCGCGCTTACAGTTCTCTGGATGGGAAAAGTATGAGTTTCAAGGGCTTACCAGTAGTTTTTGACTCCTTGGAGTGGGCTGAGCTGTTAGGATTTTTGTTGGATTCCTTCGGTGGCAAGAACGTGGAGAGGCAGAAGAGTTGCTTTTCTGGAAAGGTGGGGCAACGAGTCCTATCGGAGCATCTCAGCCTGAAGCTGGAAAACAGTCATCCAAAGGTGCTTGGTAAGTATTTCTTCGACCATGAAGGTGTAAGCGTAAAACCTGCTTTCTTACTCAAAGATGGTACATTTGTTGAGCCTTACTACGGCCTAGCTGCCGCCGCTGAATTCGGCAAAGAGCCTACGGGTGTTGGACATCGATTTTCCTTCCGAACACAACCAAACGACGTTCCATTCATTTGTCACGTGCAAGTGCAGGGGTTACCATCTCTTGATTCACTGGATAAGTATTTGCTCGTTACTTCCTTGAAGGGCATACATTCTGGATTAAACGCTGTAAGTGGTGCTTTTTCCATAGGAGCTGATGGCACCTTGGTAAGCGGAGCAGAACGTGTTCCTTTGAGCGGTATTACTCTAAGTGGCAACATTTGGGATGTCCTTAACAATATCATAGCGGCTACTCCCGAGGAAGAGGCGGTACCTTCTAGCACGTGGCTAGTAAGTCCATTGGTAGCACTGGATGGCATAACAGTTACTGGTTAGAAGATCGGTCCTTGCCACTTGACCCTTTTCTGAGAGCAGATAGGATTACTGCAAGATCACTCATATGAACGCCTGCTAGCCGGGAGGCCTGACCCAAGGTGGATGGCTTTGTCTTTTTGAGGACATCCAAAGCCTCTCGGCTAATAGGCAAACCGTCGTATTGAAAATCTTGCGGTATGTTCAGGTTTTCGAGCTTCTTGATAGAGTTTAGTAAGCTCATCTCTTTTTGCAAATACCCCTCGTATTTGACTTCTATTTCCACGGTGAGTTTTTCTTCATCGCTCAATACAGCAATTTCCGGTATAAACTGCTCCATATCACCTAAATGAACCTCAGGTCTTCTAAGTACGGTTTCGGCTTTCACAGGTTGTTTTAAAAATGGGAAATATGTAGGTGAGACGCTAGTTTCTTTCAGTTTGTTGAATACTTCATCCATTTTTGTCTTTCGTTCTTGGACCTTTGAGTATTCGGCTTGAGTGAGAATGCCTCTAGAATGAGCCTTTTCTGCCAGGCGCCATATGGCGTTATCTTGCCTGTGAATCATACGAAATTCTGATCTGCTTGTTAGCATCCGATACGGCTCAGCTAGTTCTTTGGTGGTGAGTTCATCAATAAGGGTGCCAATAAAACCTTCATGACGCAGTATGGTGAATGGTGGCTCTCCTAAGGCCTTCAATGCAGCATTTATACCAGCGATAATGCCTTGGGCAGCTGCTTCCTCGTAACCTGTGGTGCCATTTATCTGGCCAGCTAAGAATAAGTTCTTCACATGTTTTGCCTCCAACGTGATGTTTAGTTGCATTGGCCAAACCATGTCATAATCAACTGTATAACCTGGTCTTATGATTTCTACCTCTTCCAAACCTTCAATTGTCCTTAATACTTTCTGCTGAATATCTACAGGCAGTGAAATAGCTAGGCCATTTGGGTATATCTCTGATGTACCCAAACCCACAGGTTCAAGGAAAATGAGATGTTCTGTTTTCTCGGGAAACCAAACAGCTTTTTCTTCTATGGAAGGACAGTAGCGTGGTCCCACACGCACCATGGTGCTAGCACGAGAGGCTGTAAGGTTTATGTTCTCTCTTACTAAAGCCATGGTTCTGGCGTTAGTTCTTACCATGTACACGGGTTTGTAACCAGGGGGATTTGGTTCTTCCCAGAATGAGAATGATAGACCTGGATCGTTCTCCTGTATGGTAGCTTTTGAGTAATCTATGGTTTTCTCATCAATTCTTGGAGTGGTTCCAGTGTTAAATCTGCCCATGGAGAAACCAAGCTTTTTAAGATCCTCCGAAATGCCTGTGGCAGGAAATTCTCCCCATCTACCTGCTGGTTTGCTCCAGCTTGAAATGTAGATTCTGCCTTCTAAGAAGGTTCCTGTGGTAAGAATAACTGTTTTTCCTTCTATGTGGCGTCCATCTTCCGTTTTTACACCGTAAACAGTATTCTGGTCATAAAGTAGGCCATTCACATGGGCTTGCATGAGCTCCAAGTTCTTTGTTTGACTCAATCTATTGAGCATTTCACTGGGGTAAAGATATTTGTCCACTTGTGCTCTGTTAGCCCAAACAGCGGGTCCTTTGCTCTTGTTTAGTACACGCGCTTGAATGTAAGAACGGTTTGTTACTCTACCCATGAGCCCGCCTAAGGCGTCTATTTCTCTGACCAGCTGAGATTTACCTGGACCTCCAATAGCTGGGTTGCAGGGTAAAAGTGCCACTGTATCAATGAAACTCGTTATTAAGAGAGTTTTTGCGCCTAGTTTTGCAGCTATGTGAGCAGCTTCACAGCCTGCATGGCCTGCTCCCACTACAATCACGTCATAAGACATCGTACTCTTTACTCCCTCCGACTTTCACTCTTTAGTAGTGCGTGCATTCAATATGATACCTGCCCATTGGACTTTATCACCCTCGTAAGCCACAGCAATCTGGCCAGGGGTTATAGCCCTTACTGGTTGACTGAATCTTACGCTTAGGATGGGTTCATTACTCTGCTCTACGAAAGCTGGTACAGAATGTGCTCTGTATCGGATTTTTATTTCAACTTGCCGGGTAAGTGCAGAGAATTGATTCATCATTACCACGGTCATATGTTCGGAGAAAAGCTCTTCGGACGTTCCTACGTGAACGGTGTTACTGATAGGATCTATCTTTTTAACATAGAGTGGCTCTCTGTGAGCAACGCCTAAGCCACGTCGTTGCCCCACAGTGTAATAAGGGTAACCCCTGTGTTCTCCTATGATGTGACCACGAAAGATTATGGGTCCCGGCTTTGTTACTTCACTGATATTCTGCGTTATGAATTGTTCCATGCCTCCGTGAGGCATGAAGCATATGTCTTGGCTGCTTCTTGGGACGTGCTTTATCCCATGTGAGTGAGCGTAGCTTATCACTTCTTCGCGCGTCAGTTCGCCTAATGGGAACAAGACCTTTGCCAAAACCTGCTTTTCTACAAGTGCAAGCATATAGGATTGATCTTTCCACGAGTCTATTGCCTTGTAAAGGTTTCCCTCTCTTTGACGAGCATAATGACCAGTCGCTACAGCATCAAAGCCTTTTTGCATGGCTAGTTCTACAAAAGCACCGATTTTTACACAGCGATTGCAGAACACACAGGGGTTTGGGGTAAGACCTTTTTTCACCATGGCTTTAAATATGTTAATTACGTGTTTCTGGAAGGTTTCCGTTAGATCCCAGACCTCAAAAGGAACGCCTTGGTTCATAGCGACACGTTTGGCTAGTAACTGGCTGTCCACAGAGCAGCAGGTTTTTTCCTGGTATTCTCCCTCTGGTAACATATTTAAGAAAACAGCTGTCACATGGTGGCCTTCTTCCTTGAGGCGTAGTAAGCTTACGGTGGAATCGATGCCACCTGATAGTCCTACTGCAATTTTCATGGTAAAACATATTATACTATGTTGTACTGGACCCCCTATGAGGGGGTATATTATAACCATGGAGGTGTACGTAGTGGAGTTTAAACCATTATATAAACAGGATGCTAAAAGTGAAGAAGAAAAGAAGGTTCTTGAGGCACTAGAAGGAGTCATAGATCCTGAAATTGGCTTTGATGTGGTTAATCTTGGCCTGATCTATGGCTTGGAAGTAACCGACCAAAGTGTCAATGTGAAAATGACTATGACTTTTGCAGGATGCCCCTTAATGGATTACATGGTTTCGCAGGTTAGAGAAGTACTAAAGTCTTTAGCTATAAGGCCTGAGGTTAATGTGGATTTGGTTTTTGAACCTGCATGGACACCAGAATTCATTAATCCAGCTATTATGAATCCAGAGGCTGCTAAATAGCAGCCTCTTTTCATTTATTTATGATATTTCTCTCCTTTGATAATCGTTAGTGCGCGGTATAACTGTTCAAGAAAAAACAACCTTGCCAGTTCGTGTGGAAAGGTCATAAGAGACAGCGAAATTCGCATTTGTGCATTATTCTTGAACGCTTCAGAAAAACCTTCTGGGCCACCGATATAGAAATAGACATCATTTGATTGAGTGGTGAGCAGATCTTCAATGAAAGAAGCAAACTCTTCCGATGTCATTAACTTACCTTGGGCGTCTAATACTATATGAAACCCCTCTTTAGTAGTCATGTTGAACGGGTTTTCTTGTTTTGTTTCTACCATAGTTATTGGTATGTAGTGTTTAATGCGCTCGTAGTAGTCTTTTACACCTTCGGCTACATACCCGTTTTTCAGCTTTCCTACTGCTACAATGTGAACTTTCATGCTTTCATTCTACGAGAAGGCGCCGCGAAAATGTGTCACTTTAGCAGAAGAAAGAAATCTCCTAAAGTAGCATGGCTGAATCAAAAAAATTTTGCGTCAGTTTGGGTTTTAGTAGAATGAAGAGCTGGCTTGGAGAAGCCCGCTCTTCATTTCTCTAACGTCCAAGTAAGGCTTTTGCTGCTACAAATCCCAAAAAAATACCCACAATACCCATTACGCCAGACAGGGTAGCCGGGGCAGGAACCGGCAATTTCAGAAATGCAAACAAGAACCCTACCGAGAACCCGACAATGGTAGCCAATAGAGTCTCAACCAACTTATCATCACTCCTAACCTACTACTCATTATGTAGAACATTGATAAACTTCTAGCTTAGATATTTTACACAAGCCTTATGGGGTTTTTCCAGGCTATATAATAGCAGTGAGGTGAAAACTCTTTGGACAGTACAAAAGATCGCGTGCTCAAAAATCTGAGACGTATAGATGGACAAATACGGGGTATCGAATCGATGATTAGTGAAGGAAGAAGCTGTAGCGAAATCTTGTATCAAATTGTCGCTGCCCGCGAAGCTTTGAAAAGGGTGGGAGTGGAAATAGCTAAGCAACACATCTGCCAACGGACTTCTGAAGGCGAAGACATGGAGCAAGAAATTGAAAAGATTATCAAAATCATTGCATCTTTGTCTTAGGGTGATCTTATGAAGTGGAGGTTTTTCCTTGTCTTGAGCATACTTGGGATTATTGCAGGTGTTTGGTTGATTTTTTCTCTCGTTGTGCCTGCTCCGTACGGAAAGTTGACTGTTTCTGCTCCTTCAAACTTTAGCGTTTTTGTGGATGGGAAACCTTTCGAATCAGGTACTGTGGCTGCAGGGAGGCATGTGGTAGAAGCCAAGTATCGTAATCTAGTACTAATGAAACAGGATGTCTATGTAAAACCGGAGGAGAATACACGCGTAAACTTTTCAGCGGAAGGTCTTTTGCTTTATGGTCCACCCAACTCCTATTTTGCTGTGAAGACAGCGGAAGGCACATATAACGCAAAAGGTGAATACCTATGGCTGCCATCGTTCGCTGGGAAAGCCATAGTGATGATTAACGGGGATTTATTGCCTCTTTACGTAGGCGAACATGCGTTTGTTACATTGGCCTACGAAGAAGGAACCGTAGTCACTTTAGAGGGGAGCTATTACCTTTCTGTACCCATGTGGTCAACAGTTTCCACCGTAACGGGCAGCATCATCTTACCCTCGGTGACTACAAGTTCCTTAAGCGCGGACTTACAGTATTCTTTGGATGGTAATGTGGTGGTATTGAGCAATGCGTTTACCACGGGAACAGTTTTGAGAACAGCTCCGGGTGATTTCACAGACGTGAAAATAGCCAACGATGAAGTCATGCTAGCTTTTACACCCACCTCGGTGAGCCAATATAACGTTGCGTTTGGTTGGCGCATATGGACCTTAAAAGCTCCTGAACCTGTAGGTACGTGGTACAAAAGTGACTCTGGTTTTGTTTTCGCTGGGGAAAAGATTTGGGCTTACAAAGATAACGGAGCATGGCTATGGGTGCATCAGCCTCCTGGCAAACTTGTAGATGTTAATGGGGACAACCTAGTGTTTCTGACCGATGATGGAGTGGTATTCTGGGACTACGCCAAAGGCGAGGAAACGTCCAATCCAAGATTTGAAGTGCCTGATTACATACCTTATGTAAAGGGTGAAAAGTATCTCTACTCTTCAGATGGCAACTGGTTCTCCGGTGTGGAAGTGTTGGATTTCTCTTGGAATGAGAAGTGGATTTCCTTTGTGAGTAGCAACCATGATATAATAATTTTAAGAAAATAAAATGGATAGTGAAAGTTATCATTTATTATCGGACATAGTAAAAGCAATTGGTGAAACCATGGGCGGTTGGCCCGTGGTGGTTTTTGTCCGCCCGCAAACTGAGGTGGGGGATGACATACTTGGGTACTTGTTAGGAGCTGTACAAAGAGGTGCGAGTCCTTTAACTCTTTCCCTTTCTGCCACTTCTTTTCGTCCCGAACTGGGTTTACGAGTCGTTGATCATTTGTACAGATTAAAGCGCGGATTTAAGTTCGTGGTAAACGGTCCGTGTTTCGGTGGAACTAACCTAGTAGCCTGTGGGGCTGAGACTTTGTGTTTTACACAGACCGGTGAAATGGGCCTTTGGTGGGGTTCAATTAACACACCTTGGAATCCCGTGGATGAAAGTCATCGCTACTTACCTCTGGATGTTGATGTACTCTTAGGTTATCTTGAACTGCTTGAAAGGCATCCTCAGTCGGTGGAACCCATAACCCGCGACGTTAGCCCTTTAGCAGTAAGTGCTGCCTATAACTCTTTTAAAAGAACTGTTGGTGCTTTAGAAGCCTTAGAAAGGATGTCACCGAAGCACAAAGACGCTCTTAGAGCAGTTAGGCAGTCAATTCAGGAAGATTACTCCAGGGCGAGTTTGCCTTGGGGTCCTGGTGTCGCTGCTTCCTTCGGATTTGATGTTCAGACTTTTGATGCTGCGCTGGAAAAGTTGTTCAATGATGTAAATGCAAAGGTGTTCAGTGAAGCATTCGTTCCTCAGAGACAGGGGTCTGCTGAAAACTACAGCGTCACAGTGCCTGACGTTATGATCATTGATTCATCTGCTGTTTTGCTTCATACAACTTACATTGAAGGCATGATCATGGACACAGAAGTGGAAGAGAGGCCTGTTGGAGCAGATTGGCGCACAGTTTTCTTCCGCGGGTAGTAATGGAGGGGGATAGCTTCACATGAATGTGGTTGTGGTGTTACTCTTTTTAGTCCTAATAAATGCCTATTTCGCTGCCACTGAGATCTCCGTTGTTTCCACTGATAAAGATGACATTGAAGAGGCATTAGGGCCTAGAGCTGAAAGTGGTCTTGTTAAGAAGTTGTTGGACGATCCTACGTTCTTTTTCTCCTCTGTACAGATTGGTGTAACGTTAGCTGGATTCCTTATGTCGTCCTTCTCTGCTTTGGACTGGGTTGGCCCATTTAGTGAAGCCTTAAGCAGACTAGGTATTCCCAATAGTTCCACATTGGCAGCAGTACTTATCACGGCCTTTGTTTCTTTTATATCTATCATATTCGGTGAACTCATACCAAAATCGCTTGCGGTTAGGTACAGAGACTACTTTGCCCCATGGGCATTAGTTAACTTGGCAAGAACACTTTATATTCTCTATCCTTTTGTATGGTTCTTATCTGTCATACAAAAAGCCGTCTTGAATATGGTTGGTGTGGGAAGTTTAGAATACACCAAGGTCGTTACTGATGAAGAATTGCTAAGAATAGTTGAAAGAGGTAGGTCTGAAGGGCAGTTTCTTCAAGAAGAGGAGGAAATGATTAAGTCGGTACTGGAGTTCAGCGATACTACTGTGCGAGAAATCATGACTCCTCGACTCGCTGTTTTCTGGCTGGACAAGAATGTGGGTGTTAACGAAGCACTTCAACTAATGTTGGACTCTGGCTACTCAAGGGCACTGCTATGTGATGGTTCTTTGGATAACGTTCTTGGAGTCATTCATATTAAAGACTTAATGAAACTACATGTTCAAGGTGATAGTGAAGGAAGCTTGGAAAGCATAAAGAGAGATGTTCTTTTTGTTCCTGAGACAGAGATGATCAACGAGGTTTTCTTCCAAATGAGGCGTTTACGCAACCATTTAGCCGTGGTAGTAGATGAATATGGTGCAGTTGCCGGTGTTGTGAGCTTGGAAGATATCTTGGAAGAGCTCGTGGGTGAAATACGCGATGAGTATGATCAAGAAGAAGAACCCATCCGCATTGTGGAAAAGTCTGAAAACTACGTGAAAGCCATAGTGCTCGGTCATGTTTCATTGGGAGATGTAAATGATGTGTTGGACCTTGATCTTGAAGCAGAAGAGGTAGACACTATCGCTGGATTTGTTCTACTTCAACTTCAGCATTTCCCTGAGGTTGGAGAAAAGTTTCGGCTAGACGGGACAAAGTTTACAGTGCTTTCCGTTACTAACAAGCGCATTGACAAAGTGCTTATCGAACGGGAAATTTCGGAAGAAGATCAGCCTTCTTAAGGGCTTGAAAACCCGTTATCAAAACATATAGTAAGGTAACAGCAACAGCAATTTGATTGTTAAAGACAGAAATCAACACTGCTATGCCAACTAGAGAGTCTTCAGAGAAAGAAAGGGCTAGGGTCAATGACAAAAAATAATGGGGGTATGAAAGATAGGCAGGCATTGTGCTGTAAGGCATTAAGGTAAAAGTAAAAAGCGTTACCACAAGTGAAATAATAGCGCCTATGAGCATGCGCGTAGGTCTCTGAATCCACAGCAAAACCAATAATCCCAAATCCACAAACTGGAAGTACACACCAGGGTATAGATAACCTAATATTATTAAAGCGAGAGCAACGCAGGTAACAAATTTCTGCCTGTGAAAGCTGTTAAAGGCAGCAACAAAAAACAAAAATGCAAGCCACATAACGAAGTTCATTGTATCATATACACATGACGGTGTTGTCAGAGCTAAAGTTTGACGGATTTGCTGAAAGATGCTACGAAGTCAATAGTGACATTTGGACGTCGAAGGTGTTTCTAGATATTGAGACACTTTCCTTGGTGGGGACACCCTTAACGGTTATTGGCTTACTTCAAGGTGGCGAAAAACCAACAGCTACGCAACTTTTCCTGCTGAAAGAAGAAGGTGAAAGGGAATTACTTTTACGTTTCTTGGAGCTCACAAAGGATGCTGAGGTGGTAACTTACAATGGTGCGAACTTTGATATTCCTTTTATTAATCAAAGGCTTCTTCACCACGGGCTAGGACAGTTTGTCCCAAGAGCTCACGTGGATTTGTATCTCACAGCAAAGCGTAAGTTTCAAGGAAAGCTACCCTCTTTAAAGCAGTCGTATTTGGAGAAACATTTACTTGGCATAGAAAGATCTGACGATGTCCCATCTCGGTTCGTGCCACAATACTACCAAGAGTTCTTGCTTGGTGGGGACTGGGAATGTTTAGAAAAAGTTCTGCGACATAACTACTATGACATCACTGGTTTGGCTAACCTTTATCTGTACGTAGAACAATCTCTATTCTAAGGAGGCTGGGTTTATGGATTTTTTAATGGTTATGCCGTCTTTGGTAATTGCTGTATGGGAGTTCCTGGAATCGAAAGATTATAGGTTCCTGTTTATAGCGGCACTTGGAGCTCTTTGGTTAGTACCTTTTTTTAGGACCACATATTGGATAGGTTTGGTACTTCTTTGTGCTTCCTATTTATCACTTTTTGTACTTTCTAAGAAAAGCATACCCTTGACATTTTGGGTCGGTCTTGTGCTACTAATTGGTTCTACTGCCTTTAGAACTTATCTAGCTGTGGGCGAGCCTGAGAAGCCAAGTTTTTGGTGGCTTTTGCCAGAGAAAATGGCTCAGAGAGGAAGCGACTTTGCCAACAACACAGATCTTACAAGAAACTTGGCTATGTTACTTGACGTAGGAGCTATTACCTTAATAGTGTTCAGTTCTAAATATCTCTCGTCAGTCCTTTCCAGACTATTTTCGGTGTCAGTCATGTATATGTTCATGTTCTTTCTGTGGTATCCCACGTTTGAGGTGCGTTTAACACCTTCCTATCTTGATAGAGTACTCTGGATAATCGGGCTCATACCGGCGGTAGCGTACTTGCTAAGTGTATTAGGCAAATCAGAACCGGTGGAGTCAGATTTTTATTTCTTTTTTCTTGTGGTGTATTCCTTGCTTTTTGCACCACCTCGAGGTGGTAGTTTCGAATTTGCTTTACTAGCGTTGGTTTCATTCCCATGGGCTTTGTTAGGTAATATGGCTATTCCCGCTGTACAAACGGTTGTCTCAAGTGGTCTTCCTCCTTCGGTAGGTTTCCTTTTTAAGACTGCTGGATTGGCTTCTATGTTCATAACGGCATCTACTGTGGCCATAGTGCGGGTCTACATGCTTTTCTTGTTAGTAGGGTTGTGTTACCAGGTCGCGTTGCAGAGTAGTAGAAAAGGTGTTCTGTCCATAATTGTTAGCGCCATTTTGCTATTTAGTGGAATTTTGACTGGTTTTGCATCGAAAATTGCTGTTAATCTCTACGGGGGCAGTGGAGCGTTGTTTGCCATTGAGAACGTTTTTAATGCAACAAATACTTGGGCAAATGTTAAGCTGGACATCATTAACATGCTTATACCATTTGTAATTGCTATCTTAGCCAGCTACGTATTCTTCGGTGAAGGGAGTTAGCTTGTATGTGGAAGATGTTACTTGTATGGCTTTTGTTTGCGTTAGGGGTATTAGTGGTTCATTTCTTTTCCGTGAGATTCATCTTACAGCAGAGGCGAGAAGATGGGAAACTTGTTGGCCGTAGTGATTTTGTTTTTCGAGACAACAAATTTGTTGTAGGTGTTGCTTTTCTGTGGCTAATGCTCTCAAGCATGGCATTTGAAGGGACGTTTGTTTGGGTACTACCCATAAACGTTGTGCTTATTGCCCTTGTTGTTTCCATGAGTTTTGGATTGCTTCTTAAGGACATACACCATACATGGTCTCGCGTATGGACAGTGCTCATACTAGCTTTGTGGGTACTGGGCTACTTGACAGTGTTTGTCACGCTTGACACACTAGATCTCACCCAGCTTGCAGTGCTCGCTGAAAAGGGCTCTCTGCTTTACAACGTTTTACCCATACCCATGATTTTCATGCTAGTCGCCTTGTTGCTTCCTTTTGGTTCCGGGGCTGATTCGCTGCTATGGAGGGCTTTTTTAGTAACATTTTTATCTCTTCTATGGTTGCACACGTTTTTCTTCTCGATGCCTTTTGGGGCAGTGCTACTAGTTGCATTGGTTCTGTCTTGTGTGACGTCTTTTATTAGTTACTGGTTCCAAAGGATCTTAGAGAGCTAATTAGTCCGATATAGGTAGTTACAAGGTTATCGTAGTTTCGTCTGTGATAGAATATCTTCTATAAAAACTCGTCGTAGGGAGGTGATTTTTCGTGGAAAAACGTGGTCTTCCTGAAGGAGCTTATGGAGTTAAGCCTGGACAAACGTACGTACCTTATGTCCCCGCAGAGAAGGTCATGCCTGAGTTTACGGTTTACTCCATCGTTTTGGGCGTTATTTTGTCCGTCATTTTTGGTGCAGCTAATGCGTACCTGGGTTTAAAAGTAGGTATGACGATTTCTGCTTCCATCCCGGCAGCTGTGATTTCTATGGCAATTACACGTGGATTGCTGCATAGGAATTCAATACTTGAAAACATGACTGTTGAGAACGTAGCATCTGCGGGAGAGTCGCTTGCTGCTGGAGCTATCTTCACACTTCCAGCACTTTTTATGTGGGGTTTGAACCCGAGTCCATGGGTAATGGGTGCACTCACGTTCATAGGTGGCACTCTGGGCGTCCTGTTTATGGTTCCATTGAGGCGGTATCTAATCGTTGGCCAGCATGGTGTGCTGCCCTATCCTGAAGGTGTAGCCTGTGCAGAAGTGTTGGTGGCTGGTGAAGAGGGCGGTGTCAGCGCTTATTACATTGTTGTAGGCGGCTTAGTAGGCTTCATCTACAAATTCTTGACTGATGGGCTAAAGCTCTTCCCTTACGAAATCGAAACGCAGATCCCTGGCTTGAAAAACGCTGCTATAGGAATGGATGTTTATCCTTCATTGTTAGGTGTGGGTTTCATTGTTGGACCAAAGATTTCTTCTTACATGTTCGTGGGAGCAATATTTGGCTGGCTCATACTAACGCCTTTGATTACGTTCTTTGGAAGTGGTGTAACAACTGCCATATTCCCTAGCAGTGTACCACTCGGTGAGATGTCGTATTCAGAAATCTGGGCTAACTATGTTAGATACATAGGAGCAGGAGCCATGTTGGGTGGCGGTGTTATCAGCTTGATAAAAGAGTTGCCTATGATGATTACCTCGTTTAGGGATGCCCTAAAAGGATATGGGCAGAAAGCAACTCAGGTGCTTAGAACAGATGCGGACATGGATCCCAAGTGGCTCATTGTTGGCATAGTTGCACTAATCATCTTCATGGCATTGTTGCCTCAAATTCCCGTGGGATGGCTCGGTGCGGTTCTGGTCGCGATTTTCGGCTTTTTCTTCGTCACAGTCAGCTCTAGGCTTGTGGGTATGGTGGGTAGCTCATCTAACCCTGTTTCAGGTATGACTATTGCAACAATCTTGTTGACAGCACTCATAATGAAAGCCTCTGGGTGGACCGGAGTTGAGGGCATGGCTGCTTCTTTGGCAGTTGCTGCCGTAGTCTGCACAGCTGCAGCTAGCGCTGGTGACATATCTCAGGACTTAAAAGCCAGCTACTTGCTTGGTGCAACGCCCTGGCGTCAACAGGTAGCACAGATTATAGGAATCGCAGCGTCGGCTTGTGTGATAGGTTTTGTGCTCATTCTGCTAAACGAAGCTTGGGGCTTTGGCAGTAAAGATCTACTAGCACCTCAGGCAACGTTGATGAAGATGATTGTAGAAGGAGTGTTCAATGCACAGCTCCCATGGGTGCTTATCATTTTCGGTGTCATACTCTCAATAATGTTGGAAATCTTACAAATTCCCATTTTACCAGTTGCTATTGGATTGTACTTACCCATACATTTATCTACTCCGATCATGGTTGGTGGACTTGTTAGGGGTATATTGGATAATGCCCTGAAGAAAAAACCTGAAGAACAAGAAGCTAGAACGGAAACCGGTATACTTTACAGCTCTGGTTTAATTGCTGGCGAGGCTTTGATGGGTTTGGTTCTTGCCTTGTTGGCTTACTTTGATGTGAGTACGGCGTTGGCTGAGGGCGCAGTAATGCCTTCTTGGGCTTCTCTAGTTATGTTCGCATTAGTCACATGCACCTTGGTTTACTATGCGTTTAAGAAACCTAGAAACGCTTAGTGTGGGAAACTAGTGCTTATAAGATGTGGGGGGCCTTTTTAGGGCCCCCTATAAGGTGAGTGAGGGATAGATTTTGGCGAAGAGGAATGCGCTGGATCTTGTGCCTGTGAAAAAAAAGCACGTCCATTGGGTTGACGAAGGAGAAATTATTAAACTAAAGATATATAGAAATCACTGGTATGATGCTTTAATGCACAGACTATTTAAAACGCCTCTAGAGATTACCATTGATCTGGACAAAGTTGGCTCTGAAGTCTGGCGATTGATTAATGGGGAAGATGATATAAAGACGATAGGGCTCAAGCTTAAAGAGCGTCTAGGAGATGAAGTTGAGCCTCTGTTTCCACGGCTGGTTACATTCGTTACTTATCTGTACAATGGCAACCTGATATATTACAAAAAACCCGATTTAAAGGATAAAGAGAGCCTATGAGTGAAACATGGGGCATGGTAATTGCTGTCTTTCTTTCAGCAATCGCTGGCGCTGTGGTCTTCTTGTGGGGTGTAAGGAAAGAAAGAGAACTACCAAAAATACTTTCTGACCAGCTAGTAGTGAAGGCTTCGGACGTCGTCCTAAAAACGTTGAAGAAACAAAGTGAAGCTACGAAGAAAGACTTAGCAGGCTTACTAGATGGCTTAGTTGTTGGCCCCTTTTGGAGTAGCCGTAAACTGAAAATCACTGACCCTGAAAAGGTTTTGGATATTGTGCTACCTCTATTGGTGGAGGAGGGCAAAATAGAAGAAATAAGGCGTAGTGGAAACACTTTTTACCGTTTAAAGAAGAAGAGCTAAGGGGCTTATTATGGTATACTAATGTATAGTATTGACTTGTTTTACCAAAACTGGTTATACTTAACAATGCCTGCCTAACGAGATAGGCACGGTGAGGCGCAGCGCGGGAGCGATGCGCTATGGAGCAGGACACCGAAAGGTGAAAAACCGGGGACAGGAAGAAGAGGAAGAAGCGGTCGGAAACGACAAAGCGTATCCATAAGGATACAGTGAATCAAATAGAGTAGGGATTAGACCTAAAGGGAAAAGTATATGAAGTAGATACACATATATATATCACGGAGGGTTTGATCCCGGCTCAGGACGAACGCTGGCGGCGTGCCTAATGCATGCAAGTCGAGCGGGCTACGATCTTCGGATTGTAGCTTAGCGGCGAACGGGTGAGTAACACGTAGGTAATCTACCCTTCAGAGGAGGACAACCTCAGGAAACTGAGGCTAAACCTTCATACGTTCACTGGTAGGGATACTGGTGAAGAAAGAGTTACCTTAAAGGTAGCTGCTGAAGGATGAGCCTGCGGCCCATCAGGTAGTTGGTGAGGTAACGGCTCACCAAGCCGAAGACGGGTAACCGGTCTGAGAGGATGTCCGGTCACACTGGGACTGAGACACGGCCCAGACTCCTACGGGAGGCAGCAGCAGGGAATCTTGGGCAATGGGCGAAAGCCTGACCCAGCGACGCCGCGTGGAGGAAGAAGTCCTTCGGGGCGTAAACTCCTGGACTGGGGGACGAGGAAGGACGGTACCCCAGTAGAAAGGGACGGCTAACTACGTGCCAGCAGCCGCGGTAAAACGTAGGTCCCGAGCGTTGTTCGGATTCACTGGGTGTAAAGGGCGCGTAGGTGGTTGTCTGTGTCTCATGTGAAAACTCAGGGCTCAACTCTGAGATTGCGTGGGAAACTAGGCAGCTAGAGGACGGTAGAGGGGAGTGGAATTCCCGGTGTAGCGGTAAAATGCGTAGATATCGGGAGGAACACCGGTGGCGAAGGCGGCTCTCTGGGCCGATCCTGACGCTGAGGCGCGAAAGCTAGGGGAGCGAACCGGATTAGATACCCGGGTAGTCCTAGCCGTAAACGATGGGTGCTAGGTGTTGGGGGGTAAAGACCCTTCAGTGCCGAAGCCAACGCGATAAGCATCCCACCTGGGGAGTACGGCCGCAAGGTTGAAACTCAAAGGAATTGGCGGGGGTCCGCACAAGCGGCGGAGCATGTGGTTTAATTCGATGCTGCCCGAAGAACCTTACCAGGGTTTGACATGCTGGTGGTAGGAACCTGAAAGGGGGACGACCCGACCGTAAGGGAGGGAGCCAGCACAGGTGTTGCATGGCTGTCGTCAGCTCGTGCCGTGAGGTGTCGGCTTAAGTGCCGTAACGAGCGCAACCCTCATCCCTAATTGCTCCTGGCAGGTAAAAGGGTCAGAGCACAATAGGGAGACCGCTGGCGAAGAGCCAGAGGAAGGGGAGGATGACGTCAAGTCAGCATGGCCTTTATGCCCTGGGCTACACACATGCTACAATGCAGGGTACAACGGGAAGCGAAGCCGCGAGGTGGAGCAAATCCCCAAAAGCCCTGCTCAGTTCGGATCGCACGCTGCAATTCGCGTGCGTGAAGTCGGAGTCGCTAGTAACCGTGGATCAGCAAAGCCGCGGTGAATACGTTCTCGGGCCTTGCACACACCGCCCGTCAAGCCACCCGAGTCGGGTTCACCAGAAGGCCGGTAACCGAAGAGGGCCGGACGACGGTGTGCCTGGTAAGGAGGGCTAAGTCGTAACAAGGTAGCTGTACCGGAAGGTGCGGCTGGATCACCTCCTTTCTAAGGAGAATTGAAAAAAAGAAACTCCTTTTTCTTCTTCTTTCTTCCTGATCCCGGTAATGCACGCTAAACAACTGGGGAGAAGGTAGAGAAGGCATACAAATACAAAGGCACAATAAAGTAAGCCGTGTGAGAGCAATTGGAAGCCCATTGTAAAAAAGACAAGCGCGTAAGAGGTAGAAGGAAAAAGCAAGTGAAGCAAGATATAAAGGGCGCACGGGGGATGCCTTGGTAGCAAAGGCCGAAGAAGGACGTGGCAGGCTGCGAAAAGCCCGGGGTAGGTGCCTAACAACCGAAGATCCCGGGATATCCGAATGGGGAAACCCGCATGGAAGGAAATCCATGCATCGCTTAGTGAAGATAGTAGCTAAGCGAGGGGCACGAGGCGAAGTGAAACATCTCAGTAGCCTCAGGAAGAGAAATCAAGAGAGATTCCCTAAGTAGCGGCGAGCGAACGGGGAAGAGCCCAAACCTAAGCTGTGTGATAGCGGCCAGGCGTTGCAGTTTAGGGGTAGCGGGGCACATACGGAGCCGGCTGGCAACAGGCTCAGCTAGTTACAAAACTTGTACATAGCCGAACTGCATGGGAAGGCAGACCGAAGAAGGTGAAAGTCCTGTAGGCGAAATGTACAAGACTAGCTGGTATGTGACCCCAAGTACACCGGGACACGAGGAATCCTGGTGGAATCAGGGGGGACCACCCTCCAAGGCTAAACACCTTTGCTAACCGATAGCGCATAGTACCGTGAGGGAACGGTGAAAAGAACCCCGGTGAGGGGAGTGAAAAAGAACCTGAAACCGTGCGTCCACAAGGAACGGGAGGCGACCCATGGGTTGCCGACCGTGTGCCTATTGAAGAATGAGCCAGGGAGTTCATTCTAGTAGCGAGGTTAAGGTGCTAAGGCACTGAAGCCGAAGGGAAACCGAGTCTGAACAGGGCGATAAGCTGCTGGATTGAGACACGAAGCCGGGTGATCTACCCATGTCCAGGGTGAAGGGCAGGTAAGACTGTCTGGAGGCCCGAACCCGTCAGGGGTAAAAACCTGTGGGATGAGGTGTGGGTAGGGGAGAAATTCCAATCGAACCCGGGGATAGCTGGTTCTCTCCGAAATGCATTGAGGTGCAGCCTTTGGGTAGTAGACCGTGGAGGTAGAGCACTGGTAGGGCTAGGGGGTCGTGAGGCCTACTGAACCCTGTCAAACTCCGAATGCCATGGTAGCTAGCCCAAGGAGTGAGTCTACGGGGGACAAGCTTCGTAGGCGAGAGGGGAACATCCCAGACTATCGGCTAAGGTCCCGAAGCTACGCTAAGTGTTCCAACCTAAAGGAAGTACGTCTGCAAAGACAGCCAGGATGTTGGCTCAGAAGCAGCCATCATCTAAGGAGTGCGTAACAGCTCGCTGGTCGAGCGGATGTGCGCCGAAGATGTAACGGGGCTAAGCGTAGCACCGAAGCCATAGACTTACTTTAGCCAAGGCTAAAGTAAGTGGTAGGAGAGCGTTCTGTGAGGGGCGAAGGTTACATGTGAATGTAGCTGGACTTCACAGAAGTGAGAATCCTGGCATGAGTAACGATAAGACAGGTGAGAATCCTGTCCGCCGGAAGTCCAAGGGTTCCTGGGGAAGGTTCGTCCGCCCAGGGTAAGCCGGAGCCTAAGGTGAGGCCGAAAGGCGTAGCCGATGGAGAAACAGGTTAATAGTCCGTGCCACTGATTATGTCGATTGACCTGAAGGGGAGACGCAGGAAGGTAGCTACGCGTGCTAGTGGAACAGCACGTTCTTAGCAGCGAGGCCTGGGTGTAGGGAAAACCGCATCCGATTAAGGTTAGCGGCTAGGAGGAGTGTCCGTAAGGATGCGAAGGTAGTGATCCTACACTGCCTAGAAAAACCTCGTCAGGGAGACATAGTTAGTGTCCGTACCCGAAACCGACACAGGTGGACTGGTAGACAAACTACCGAGGCGCGCGAGAGAACCCTCGCTAAGGAACTCGGCAAACTGACCCCGTAACCTCGGGAGAAGGGGTGCCTGCGATAGGTGAATCAAGAGATTGATGAGCCGAGGCAGGCCGCAGAGGATAGGTCCTGGCGACTGTTTACCAAAAACACAGGTCTCTGCGAAGGCGGAAGCCGAAGTATAGGGGCTGAGGCCTGGCCAGTGCTGGAAGGTTAAGGTGAGGGGTTAGCCCAGGAATGGGCGAAGCTCCGAGCTGAAGCCCCAGTAAACGCCGGCCGTAACTATAACGGTCCTAAGGTAGCGAAATTCCTTGTCGGGTAAGTTCCGACCCGCATGAAAGGTGTGACGACTGGGACGCTGTCTCAGCGAGGGACTCGGTGAAATTACAATGGGGGTGAAGATGCCCTCTACCCGCGGCAGGACGGGAAGACCCCATGGAGCTTTACTGTAGCCTGATATTGGGTTTTGGCATGTGCTGCGCAGGATAGGTGGGAGGCTGAGAAGGTACCCTTTCGGGGGTACTGGAGCCGACGGTGAGATACCACCCTGCACGTGTTGGAACTCTAACATGGAGCCGTGAAGCCGGCACATGGACAGTGTCAGGTAGGCAGTTTGACTGGGGCGGTCACCTCCCAAAAGGTAACGGAGGCGTCCAAAGGTACCCTCAGGCGGAATGGAAACCCGCTGAAGAGTGCAAAGGCATAAGGGTGCTTGACTGCGAGAGGGACACCTCGAGCAGAGTGGAAACACGGGCTTAGTGACCCGGTGGTGCTGAGTGGAAAGGCCACCGATCAACGGATAAAAGTTACCCTGGGGATAACAGGCTAATGGGTCCCGAGAGTCCATATCGACGGATCCGTTTGGCACCTCGATGTCGACCCGTCTCATCCTGGGGCTGAAGCAGGTCCCAAGGGTTGGGCTGTTCGCCCATTAAAGAGGCACGCGAGTTGGGTTCAGAGCGTCGTGAGACAGCTCGGTCCTTATCCGCCGCGGGCGCAGGAGTTCTGAGGGGAGCTCTTCCTAGTACGAGAGGACCGGAAGGGACCAGGCACTGGTGTACCAGTTGTACCGCCAGGTGCAGAGCTGGGTAGCCACCCTGGGAGGAATAAGCGCTGAAAGCATCTAAGCGCGAAGTCCATCCCAAGATAAGAACTCCCACAGAGATGATCTGGTAAGGGCCCGGGAAGACTACCCGGTAGATAGGCTGGAAGTGGAAGCCCAGTAATGGGTGTAGCTGACCAGTACTAATAGCCCGAGGTCTTGCTTCACTTATAAGAAGGCCTTGAATACCAAAATAAGCGTTTGTAGTAATAAGCGATGGGTAGAAGAAAAGCGCTTACATGGCAACACATGATTGTGCTTAAGTAGAAAGCCTTTAGAAACCTTCTCCAACAGTTGTTTAGTGTGTAAAAAGGGACTTAGTGCCCACGCCCTGGGGAAACGCCCGGACCCATTCCGAACCCGGAAGCTAAGCTCAGGGAAGCCGATGGTACTGGTGTGCGGGAGCTGCCGGGAGAGTAGGTTGGTGCTAAGTCCCCCTTTTTATTTTGTGGTAACTGCGCCTTTTTACCTTACTTAAGTTCTATTGCTATAAAGAGATAAAGCCCACAAGTTCTCAGAATGCTTGCGTGCCGCTTTTAATTGGGTAGTTTTACAAAGCCTTTTAAAGCGTACCTAACAACACTTTTCGCTAGCGCCTCAGTGGAGTCTACCACCGGAATGGGAGGCACCAAGTAGTCTAGAACTAAAGGCAGTTCAGTACATGCCATTATAAGCACGTCAGCTTTTTGATCTTTGTACCACTGCAGAAGTTCTTCTGCTTTGTCAATAACCTCTTTTATACATCCCTGCTTTATGGAATAAATCACCTTCATGAGCTCTTCTTGTAACTCATTTGTGGGCAGAATTAGCTTGTACCCTCTCTGCATGAGTGGTTCATCGTACAGATGCGATGAAAAAACACCCATGGTACCAGCTAAACCTATCGATTTAGCTTGCGAAAATGTCCCCTTTAGTTCATTCAATACACTGTCTACAATGCTTATGAAGTCTACATGAATGTGAGCTTTGATGTCGCTTTCAAAAATGTGAGCAGTGTTGCAAGCCATACAAATAGCATTTACTCCTGCTGATTCCAAAAGGCGTGCTGACTCTAAAATAAAAGGCAAGGGGTTTTCTCCCTTGCCAAGAATGTAGTCAGTTCTGTCTGGTATGGACGTATTATTATCAATGATTAGGTGTAGGTGATCTTGGTCTTTGTTAGCAGGCGTATTCCGCAAAATCTTTCTAAATAAATCCAAGGTCGCTTCTGGGCCCATACCACCAATGATGCCGATTTTAACTTTGTCTTGAGCCATACCTTAGCCTATTTTTCTTCCTGTGGCATGTGTCCCATGGGTCCTTCTTTTAGGTACTTTTCTGGGTCAGCTTTAAAAGCATTCAAGCACGACTCGGAACAGAAGTAGTATGTGGTTCCTTTGTACTCATAGGTGCCTTTTGCAGTTTCCTCTTTGACTACCATACCGCAAACGGGGTCGATGTGCTTCATAAGAATTGTGTACACCTCCTTTCTCTAAAGTTTAATACGATTTAGTCTGAGCGAGTTGGTCACCACATTTACTGAACTGAAGGCCATGGCAATTTCAGCTATTACTGGATGGATAGCTCCCATCATTGCCAAGGGCAAAGCAAGGAGATTGTAAAAGAACGCCCAGAACAGATTTTGTGAGATCTTTTTCGCTGTGGCCTTGGCTATTTTCACAGTCTTTACAATGGTTCCTATGTCGGTCTTGTAAATAACTACATCACCAGATTCAATAGCTACGTCGGTTCCGCTCCCCATGGCAATGCCTACATCGGCAAGTCTCAAAGCGGGCGCGTCGTTTATGCCGTCTCCTACCATAGCTATGATGCTTTCGGGCTGTTCTGCCTTTAGACGTTTTATGAAGTCTAGTTTGTCCTCTGGTAGTGCGTTCGCTTTGAACGTTTTTATACCAACTGCAGTAGCTACGGCTTTCACAACCTCTTCTCTATCTCCGCTCAAAAGTACAGGTTCGATACCCATCGCTTTTAGTTCTTCTATGGCCATGGCAGCATCTTCCCTCACAGGATCATAAAGTGCACAAACGGCTAATAAAACTTGATCAGTTTCATCGTAAAGTGCCACCGTGCTATCTGTTGGGTCTATGAACTGCTGAACGTCTTGTCTTCTTTTAGGCTTACCTAATGAATAGGTTTTGCCACTGAACGTTGCTAGAACACCCAATCCTGGAGTCTCTTTAACATTCTCTAGCTGTAGAGCTGAGTCCATCTTCTTGTTCTCTTCGAAGTAAGCAACTATGGCTCTGGATAGTGGGTGTTGTGACTGCTTTGCCATACTGTACATAAGTTGCTCCGCGTTTTCTTCAAACGCTACTATTCTTCTCACTGTGGGTTTACCGGTTGTTAACGTACCGGTTTTGTCGAAAACAACAGTGTTCACAGATGCCAGTCGCTGGAAAGCTGATCCGTCTTTGAAGTAAGCACCGTGCTTAGCTGCTAAGCCAGAAGCAACTATGACAGCTGTGGGCGTAGCTAAACCCAAGGCGCATGGACAGGCGATCACTAGAGTGGCTATTGAGGCGAAAGCTGCCAAGGAGAATCCAGTAAGTCCTTTGGGGACCCAAGGTAAGATTGAGGAAAGGTAATTATTAACGTTAGCAGCAAGCCCTGGGAAGGCAAGCCAGAATATAAAGGTGAAAACCGCTAAGGAAATCACAGCAGGCACAAAAATCGCTATAACCTTATCCAGGTTATCTTGTATGGGCATGCGAGCAGCCTGCGCTTGCTGTACTAGATCTATTAGGTGGCTAAGAAATGTGTCCTCTCCAACTCTTGTTGCTTTTACCTTTATGGGGCTCCCCAGGTTTATACTTCCCCCTATGACACTATCACCTATGTTTTTTTGCACTGGCATGGATTCGCCACTAATCATAGATTCATCAACGTAGCATTCGCCCTCCAAAAGAATGCCATCAGTGGGTATGCGTTCGCCAGGCCTTACTACCATAATGTCTCCTGGGTCTAGTTGTTGAACAGGTATCTCTACTTCTATACCGTCCACGATAATGCGTGCAGTTTGTGGCCTAAGATCCAATAACGCCCTTATGGATTTTGCAGCACGTTTCTTTGCTGAGCTTTCTAAGTATTTGCCCAGCAAATTAAAGAACAATATCATTGCTCCCACAGACGCAAAGCTGTATACCGATGGATAGACTAAACTTATAGCTCCCGATAGCACTGCCATGACAATGCCAGAAGCTACCAGAACATCCATGGTCCATTGTCCATGGAACAGAGCTTTGAAGGCTCTTGATACGGTCTCCTGACCAGCTGTAGCCACAGCCAAAGCAGAAAGAATAAGCTGAAGTAGTTCCATGTTTGGGAACATGATGCCACTCATATGCATGACCATGAGAATGGTCACGGGAACCATGAATAACGTTGAGGCAATGAATTGCTCTTTTATACGCTGCAACTCCTCGTTGGTTTTTGCCTGCTCAATATCTAGTGCGTAACCAACCTTTGACACGTTTTTGGCAATCTCAACTAAGTCCACCTTTTCTTCTTCGTATTCGATAAAGGCTTGATCAGTGGCTAAATTCACCTCTACACTGACAACACCTGGTGTATGTGCAATGGCTGTCTTGACTGTATTAACGCAGGAAGCGCAAGACATTCCTCTTACTTCTACTACCGCTTTCTTTTTTGCCATATTTTTCACCATCCAAAACAACGTTCTCACTTACAGTATAACCAGAATCAAGTATGAATAAACGGAATACACTTTTTGCTAGTTAAATGCATAGTTGGCTCCATGAATTCACATGTTAAAAATGCGAGTACAATATATAAAAAGGAAGTGATAGCTCGATGCGACTCCTAAGATTAAAAGGGCTGAGCAATGTTTGTTTTTCCTGGGAAGAAGGAGAAGCAGCTGTATCCGGTTTAAATGGTGTGAACTGGAAGAGGTTCAGCTATGAAGATCTGGATGCGCCAATAATCCCAAGTAAAGCCGTTTGTGTGGGGCTGAATTACAGAAGCCACATAGAAGAAATGGGTGAAAAGCTCCCTGAAGAGCCTACATTGTTCTTAAAACCGCGTACGGCCGTGATAGGGCCAAATGACAGTATCTTACTGCCCCCTCAATCAAAACGTGTAGATTATGAAGGGGAGCTCGCAGTAGTCATCAAAGATCGTACGTATTGGGTAAGCGAAGAGGAAGCGCATAAACATGTGCTAGGTTACACCATTGCCAATGATGTTACTGCACGAGATCTTCAGAGCAAGGATGGTCAGTGGACTAGAGCCAAATCATTTGATACGTTTTTGCCTTTGGGGCCCTGGATTGAAACTGATGTGGACCCAATGAATCTTCGCCTCAGGACGCTAGTAAATGGGCAAGTACGTCAAGAGGGAAACACAGCTGACTTAATTTTCGATGTATTCTATCTTGTCAGTTTCGTTTCAAAGATAATGACCCTGGAAGCTGGCGATATCATACTCACTGGAACACCTTCGGGAGTAGGTCCTTTAAGTGCAGGAGACGAAGTGGTGGTAGAAATAGAAGGCATTGGAAGACTGGTTAATGGGGTTAAACCCATGGAGATAGTAGGCAATGACAGATAATAGGTTTCAGGATTCACTTTTCAAGCCTAGTAGCAAATGGATTCCCTTAGCAGAGAGAATGCGTCCACGTACCCTAGACGAAATAGTGGGGCAGGATAAAGCTTTTGGAAAGGGAACGCTGCTTCGCAAATTAATCGAAGAAGATAAGCTCACCTCTTTGGTATTATGGGGCCCGCCTGGAGTTGGGAAAACCTCTATTGCCATGGTGATAGCCAATACAACGAAAGCACGCTTTTTACGGTTTAGCGCTGTTACCTCAGGCATTAAAGAGATAAAGGAAGTACTGGAAGATGCTGAAGTTCAGTTTAACATGGGACGAAGAACTGTAATATTCGTGGATGAAATACATCATTTCAACAAAACGCAGCAGGATGCATTCCTCCCTTATGTGGAGAAGGGAGCTGTAGTTCTCATTTGTGCCACTACGGAGAATCCCTCTTTTGAAATCATAAGTCCTCTATTGTCCAGGTCGAAGGTGGTAGTGCTTGAGCCCTTGGAGGCAGAGGATATCAAGACCATACTTTACAGAGCGCTAGCTGATAAAGAGCGGGGGCTTGGCAATGAGCGTGTGGTCATAACAGATGAGCAGCTGATGCGTATTGCTGTTTATTCCGATGGTGATGCGCGTATTGCCTTGAATACATTGGAGATGGCTGTATTTGGCACTGATCCCAACAGCGAAGGGATTAGGGTGATTAGTGACGAGGTCATCAGCGAGGCCCTTCAGAAGAAGACTTTGCTTTACGACAAGGCAGGGGAAGAGCATTACAATCTCATCTCGGCGCTTCACAAATCCATGCGCAATAGCGATCCTGATGCTGCACTGTATTGGCTTGCTCGGATGCTGGAAGCTGGAGAAGATCCTTTGTATGTTGCACGCCGTATTGTCCGTTTTGCTTCTGAAGATGTTGGCATGGCCGACCCCCAAGCACTCATGCAAGCGGTGGCTGCTTTTGATGCAGCGAATTACATTGGAATGCCAGAATGCACAGCCAACCTGGCTCAAGCAGTTGTCTATCTTTCGTTAGCCCCGAAGTCCAATAGCCTGTATGTGGGCTATGAAAAGGCAAAACAAGATGCTCTGGAAACCATGGCGGAACCAGTTCCATTGCATCTTAGAAACGCCCCTACTAGGCTCATGAAAGAGGTTGGATACGGAAAGGATTACAAGTACAGTCACGACTATGAAGAACACATTGCAGATATGGAATGCCTCCCTCCCAACTTGCTGGGAAAGCGCTACTACTTGCCTTCTGATCAGGGATTGGAGAGCAAATACGGGCAACGTCTTGAGCATCTCATGGGAGTGAAGAAGAAGCGCAGGGAAAATAAATCAAAGAACAACAAAGACGAGAACATCGAGAAATAAAAGGGAGGAACCAGAAACGCAAGTACTTTGGTTCCTCCTCACCGGGTCATGTTGATTAGTTAATTAATGTTTTAGTTACCTTGTGCAGCTAGTTTAACAATGTTAACTATGACTTCCACTGCTTTTTCCATGGATTCCACAACTATGTATTCATAGGGACCGTGGTAGTTGTGGCCTCCGGTGAACAAATTTGGTGTGGGTAGTCCCATGAAGGTTAAGCGTGAGCCATCGGTTCCGCCTCGCACGGGCCTAATAATTGGATCGATACCGGCATCTTTCATTGCTTTTTTCGCAAGCTCGATAATTTCTGGTTTGTCCTTTAGAACTTCATACAGGTTGTAGTATTGGTCTTTCACGTCTATTTCAAAGGTACCATCACCATATTTCTTATTCATCCATTGGGCAGCGTTTACCATATATGTCTTTCTTTCCTCGAAACGGTCCCTATGGTGATCGCGTATGATCCATGTTAGATCTGCGCGGTCAACACTGCCTTCAATGTGGTAAACATGATAGAAACCCTCATACCCTTCTGTGTGGGCAGGTGCTTCAGCAGGGGGCATTTGATTTATGTAATCCATTGCCATGAGAATGGCGTTTTTCATTTTGTTCTTTGCCTCGCCAGGATGAATGCTCTTACCGTGCACAATCACTTTAGCTTGAGCTGCGTTGAACGTTTCGTAGCTCAATTCTCCATATTCCCCACCGTCTAGGGTAAAAGCAAAATCAGCGCCAAATTTTTTCACGTCGAAATAGTCTACGCCTCGGCCTACTTCTTCGTCAGGTGTAAATCCTACCTTTATGGTGCCATGTTCTATTTCGGGATGCTCAAGTAGGTACTCCACTGCAGTCACTATTTCTGCTATACCTGCTTTATCGTCTGCACCAAGTAGCGTCGTTCCATCGGTGGTTATCAGTGTTTTACCAGCATAGTTCTTTAGATGCGGGAATTCTTCAGGAGATAGGACACGCCCTGCGCCTAGTTCGATGGTCGACTGCCCATCGTAGTTCTCAATAATCCTTGGCTTAACATTAGCACCGGGGAATTCAGGACTGGTATCCATGTGAGCTAGAAAACCAATTACGGGGACATCTTTTCCTTGCACATTACCTGGCAGTGTCGCAGTGACATAGCCGTATTGGTCTACGGCTGCGTCTGCAAGTCCCAATGACTTTAGTTCCTCTACTAAGTAGTTCGCTAGTTCCAGCTGTTTTGCCGTACTGGGGTAAGTGCTGCTGTTCTCGTCTGACTGGGTATCGAATGATACATACTTAAGAAAACGCTTCACCAGTTTGTCGCGCATTGTATCAGCTCCTTTTGGCTTCCTTGGCTGTTATTGTATCAACTCTGTATTACTTTTTGTATTGTTTCGTCTTCAAAACCTAATAGTCGCATCATCTCCGCGACTTGCTCAGGTGTGGCCTTTTTACTCTTTATTAGATCGACGAACAAGTCAACGTCTTCGGGGGTTTGTTGCTCTTCTCTGGCAGCTTGCAGCGTAGCAGAGCCGCTCACTGTATTGATTCTAACCGTCGCTACAGGTTTTGGAGCCGTATCCACTGAGCCTTTTACCCCTTTTAGCAATCGCTGGCCCACTTTTATGGTACCTGACAATGTGCTGAATTCAATTCTGCTTGGAGGTAGAACTGCCATGTTTATCACAAGATCGCCTGAAACTGATTTGAACTGGATCGAACGAAAAGTATCGGTAAGCTCTCGTATGACTATGTCACCAGACACAGTTTCCATGCGCGCTTCTCTGAAGCTAATGTCCTGAGCCAATAGATCCCCACTTACCAAGGACACCCTTAGCTGGTTTTTTGCCTTTACATTCCTTAGTCTAATGTCACCTGAAGTAGTTTTTATATCGATTTCTTGGCATTCCACATCGGACATGTTTGCATCACCGCTTATGGCTTTTAGTGTTAGCCTGTCTTGGCAATTAGGTGCTGATAAGTTTACATCTCCGGACACGGTGGAAATGGAAAACTCTTTTGTGGAAGGTAGTGTAATGGTCGCTTTATCCACCCGAAGCGACTTAGATCGCCCAAAGGACACGAGCGCCATGTGGTTTGCCTCGTACTCTAGAGTAATTTCAAGTTCATCGTCAGTGCGTCTTACCTTGGGCTCGTAAACTTGTATTTTTTCAGCTTCGCCCTCAAGTTCCACTTCTAAAACTACTTGCGAGTTCTTACCGCTTTTAATTTCAAGATCAGCAGAGACCGCTAATATTTTTAGCTTCTTTTCTGAAAAGGGTATGGTAAACAGCTTAGTTGTTTTCATGTCCCTTTAACTCCTTTAGTACACGAAGTGCAGTTTCTGCATCCAGTGAACCTTCTCTTAGTTGTTCAAGTATGTCCCACTCTGTGATCTCTTCTTGTACGTCGTATCCTAAGGTTTTTAGTATGCTCTCCAACCGGTTTCTCACTGTCGGATAAGACAGTCCCAATTCCTTCTGCACTTCAGATAAATTGCCTCGTTTCTTTAAGAATAGTTTTACAAAGTCCAACTGTTCAGGCGTTAGCTTAAACAGTTCATCCATGGGGAAATCCCCCGTTATGGCTGTTCCGCAGTCAGGGCATTTTAGTCCAGTTATATGAAGTTGAGAACCGCAATTTGGGCACACTGTAATCATTTTCATCGCCTCCTTTAATAATATTAACACATATGTTAGAAAAGTCAATATGTTACTTTCAAATATAGAAAGATTGCTCCGGTAAGTTTTGCGCACACCGGGGTCAAGAGGATGGGAAATGTTAAGGCTCTCTTTTCAATGTTATGTGCATATTAAAGTGCATATGTTGAATTACGATAGTTTTCTACCTATAATGACCAGAATCATCTGTTTTGTTTAATTGATCACGGGAGGTGTTGTAAAATGAAAGATCGACACTGGTTTTGGTTTGCGCTGATTGTAGTCATCTTTTTATGTTTGCCAGGCTACGTCATGGCCGAAGATTCTACGGTGCTAAATTTCGGCATTTGGTCATTGCTCCCAGCTCTTTTAGCAATTGTTCTGGCGTTTGTCACTCGCCAGGTTGTACTTTCCCTATTTTTGGGAGCTTTTGTGGGAGTTGTCATGCTGGAAGGTGGTAACGTCTTCAGTGCTTTCTTAACACTTCTTAGCAAGTATCTTGTAGGAGCACTTACCGATAGCTTCCACGCTGGCATACTTATCTTTCTCATGGTACTTGGTTCTGTGGTAGGGATAATAGGCCGCATGGGTGGGACTAAAGCTTTGGCTGATTTTATTGGAAGGCTGGCCAAAAATGAAAGAACAGCGCAGTTTGCCGCTTGGTTACTGGGCATTGTGGTTTTCTTTGATGACTACGCCAATGCTGTGGTGGTGGGCCCTACAATGAGGCCTTTGTTCGATAAATACAACATCTCCCGTGAAAAACTGGCTTTCATTGTTGATGCTACTGCGGCTCCCGTTACGGGTTTATTCATAATCTCTACCTGGATTGGCTATGAGCTTTCTTTGATAAAGGACTCCTATGCCAGTTTAGGTATTGCTGCTGCACCATATGATGTGTTCCTTTCAAGTCTGCCTTTTAGATTCTATGAGATTCTCATGTTACTTTTTGTGCTGCTAATTGCGTTCACTGGTAGGGATTTTGGACCCATGTGGCACGCAGAGCACAGGGCTCGAACTACGGGGAAGTTACTTGACGATGATGCACGACCCATAGCGGCTAACATAAAAATGGAGCAAGTTTACCTAGGGAACAAAGAAGCAAGGGCATATAACGCATTGATACCAATTGTGGTCCTGATTGTTTCTTCCCTGATTGCGCTTTGGTACAACGGTGGCGGTCCAAACCTGGGTTACACATTTGATGCTATTAGACAGGCTTTCAGTAATGCTGATTCGTCTATTGCTATTCTATGGGCTACCGTATTCACAGCCATTGTCACAGTTCTTCTGGCTGTAGGGCAGCGCATACTCAGTTTGCAGGAAACCATGGACGCTTTTACTGAAGGTGCTGCATCAATGGTTCCAGCGTTGATGATTCTGACGTTGGCTTGGACAATATCTGGGGTCATTGCTGATGTGGGGACTGCTCAGTTCTTGGTTGGTGTTCTGTCCGAGCATTTGCCTGTGTTCGCAGTGGCTCCGCTAGTTTTCTTGGTGGCTTCTTTAGTGAGTTTTGCCACTGGTACAAGCTGGGGAACCATGGCTATTGTGATGCCACTTGCCATACCACTGGCCTATAATGTTAGTCCGACCATAACTACTTTGGTGGTTGGTAGCGTGCTCGGTGGGGCCATTTTTGGTGATCATTGTTCACCCATATCAGATACTACCATAATGGCTTCCATGTCTTCTGCTTGCGACCACATTGCGCACGTTAAAACTCAGTTACCTTACGCCCTGGCAATTCAGGTTATTTGTCTGATCTTATACGTCTTGGGTGGTTTTATCTCCAGTTGGTGGGTATTGCTTCTTATTGGTGCTGTAAGTGTGCTTGCTGTAGTAAGGTACGTAGGGAAACCTGTAGGAGCGTCAAATTCAAAGCCTAGTTCCGATAGAATTTAAGGTAGCGTCGACATGGTTTCTTGGGTGCTGTCAGCTTCTAAGCTGGCCATGGCAAGATCCTCAACATGTTGGACGTTGTAATTGGCGAACGCCAGGAGCGCAACCGCAATGGAAAGGATTGAGCCCAAAATCATTAAGAAGCTGATGGCACCTGCAGGACCTTGGCCCAATACGTTAGATAGCATGGTCTTTTGGTTGAAATAAGGGACTAAGACGTTATCAACCAGTGGACCGCTAAGAAACATGGGTATTCCACTAAGGGCTTGAGCTATGAATCTGCGCGCTGAGAACACTCTACCTTGCATGGTTATGGGAACAATACTTTGCCATATGGCTTGGCTATGAGTGTTTGCCATAACTCCACCGAAAGAACCTAGCGTAGCACCTATGCACATAGTCGGTATCCATCTGAAGTAACCTAATATTAAGAATCCGACATCGCTTATGATCAGACCAATAAGCAGCGCTGTGACTTTTCTACCTGGCAGGACCCAAAGAGAGAGTAGTAGTGTACCGATTAGGCCTCCGACTCCAAAAAACGTTTCAATAGTTCCTAATGCTAAGGCATTGTTGTTGGTTCTTGCAAGTACATAGGGTGAGAACAAACTGTTTCCAAATCCAGCAAAGAAATTAGAAGCGAGGAAAACCATCAGTAGCATAAGCAGTGGTTTCCTTTGTGAAATAAACTTGAAGCCAAACAATATGTCTTGCCAGAAGCCGGCCGATGCATCTCCTTTACCGGTAGTTTCCTTTTTTCTTATGTCAGGTATGAAAACCCATAGGTTTATTAACACAGCTAGCGTTAGGGTCAGAAGGTCTATGGTCATGATACCTTCCAGGCCAATAGTACCTAGTAGCCCACCTGCAAGTATGGGCGCAACTAGTGCTGGACCGTAGTCAGTAATGCTGAACAGTGCGTTTGCCTTCGTGTATTGATCTGGTTTTAACATGCTAGCTAGTGTTACGGAGTAGGCTGGCCATTGAAGAGCTGAAAAAATGCCATTAACAAAGGACATGGTATAAAGGAAGGATAAAGTTAGTGCATTTTGCGTGTAGAGGAAAAGAGCTATTAGCGTAAGCACACCTGAAGCTATATCGGGTAGTATGAGCGATATTTTTCTAGGCCAACGGTCAACTAAGCTACCAGCCGCCAAGCCGAAAATCACTTGTGCACCAAAGAAGAGAATGCTCATAATACTGAATGGGGTGGCTCTACCAAATTCTTGCCAAACCCAATAAGAGAGACCGAATTGAGTCATTGCGGTGCCTGTTATCGAAGCTACTTGGCCCATTGTTATTGTGGCGAACCCTTTCAAGCCTGAAGGTCTTGTCACCGAGTACCACCCCTTTGATATTTATATAGGTCAACTTGAAAGAATTATAACACAAGGTAAATAAATTTAAGGCTAAAGACACAGATCCTTTATTCAAAGACAGCGGTTCTATGCTGTTACAATGTAGATATGAAGATTTCGGTACTTTCATCTGTAAGCGAGCAGATTCCTGAAGGAAATTTTGTATGGATTGCGTTGGATGTCATCCGTGCCACGAGTACCATTGTTACGTTCCTTGCTCAGGGTGGTAAATCGGTTCTTGTTACAGATTCTATTGACTTGGCTACTAGAGAAAAAGTAAAGGATCCATCGGTGATTCTTATTGGGGAGAGGGGCGGAATCAAAATAGATGGTTTCGATTTTGATAACTCTCCTGTGAGTTTGGTAAAACATGCTGATCAAATAACAGATGCCAGAGCCATTATGACTACCACAAACGGCACCAATTTGTTAATAAAGCTCCAGAATACCACTACGAGAATTCTGGTTGGATCACTGCTAAACCTATCATCTGTGGTGCGAGAAGCCTTTGACATTGTCCAAAAGGAGCAATTTGATGGTATTGGGGTGGCTTGTGCTGGGAAGGAAGGTCGACTCGTTGGAGACGATTTTTACTGTGCGGGTCTTATGGTAAGCAGACTACTAACCTTGAGCAACGCAAACATGGAACTTGATGATGCAGCAAAGGTATCTCTATCTTGGGCTAAAGTAACTGATGACCCACTAGATGTACTCATGCAGTCAGAGAGTGGAGGAAACATATTGAGATACGGCAAAGACGCTGATATAAAGTTTTGTTCTCAAATAGATCTGTATGCTGTTGTTCCCAAAGTTGTTGGTAATATTGTAACAAGATGAAATAACGGGGGTGAGTTATTCGTGAAGTTCTTTTTGGATACCGCTTTTGTTGAAGAAATAAGGGCTGCAAAAGAGTGGGGTATTCTAGATGGAGTTACTACTAACCCAACATTGGTTGCCAAGACAGGCAAAGGTTTCATGGAAGTGGTTCAAGACATACTTAACATTGTGGAGGGGCCAGTCAGTTTAGAGGTAGTGGCACAAGATGCTCAGGGGATGGTGGAGCAAGCACAGCAGCTGCGTCGTTTAGGTGAACAGGTGGTGATTAAGATTCCAGCTACGCAAGAAGGCATAAAGGCCGTGAAGGTGCTTTCCCAAGAAGGTATACCGACAAATGTGACGCTTATCTTCCAACCGCTTCAAGCGTTGTTGGCTGCTAAAGCTGGGGCTACCTATGTTTCGCCATTTGTGGGACGCTTGGAAGATATTGGACACGATGCTATGGATCTGGTGTTTGACATTAAAAACATATTCGATAATTACGGCTTTGAAACCCAGATCATAGTTGCCAGTATTAGACATCCTAAGCACGTCCTTGATGCAGCTCGCATAGGTGCTGATATTTGCACGGTTCCATTCAAAGTTATGGAACAGCTTTTTAAACACGCGCTAACTGACAGGGGATTGGAACAATTCTTAGCTGATTGGTCAAAGGTACCTGGGCGTCCTTTTTAGTGCACAATGTCAGGGGAGCCTAGGGTATTAGGCTCCCTTTATAAACTTATCAATGTAAATGGCAGCTTTTTTTCCTGCTCCCAGAGCTTCTATGACGGTTGCTGAACCTGTTACAATGTCGCCTCCAGCAAACACACCAGGTATGTTGGTTTGGTATTGCTCATCTACTACAATGTTGCCATGGGGCGTGAGTAGAAGTTCTGGCGTGCTGTACTTAAGTATGGGATTTGGCGTTGTCCCAATGGCTACTATAACTTGGTCGCAGTAAATTTCGTAGTTGCTTCCTTCAATGGGTATAGGCTTTCTTCTGCCTCGCTCATCTGGTGATCCAAGCTGCATGGAAACAACTTCTACTGACTGTACCCAACCGTCCTTGCCGTGGAAAGCAACCGGATTTGTTGGAAGCTTCATGTGTATACCTTCTTCTTCTGCATGCTGAACTTCTTCAGCTCGCGAGGGCATTTCAGCTCTACTGCGTCTGTAAACAACAGTGACATTGGCGCCTAAACGCCTCGCGGTTCTGGCGGCATCCATGGCAACATTTCCTGCACCGACTACTACTACTTCCTTACCCTTTTTTATGGGTGTGTCAAATTCTGGGAATCGGTAAGCTTTCATGAGGTTGACCCTGATTAGGAATTCATTGGCCGTGAATATGCCATTGAGGTTCTCACCAGGTACTCTCAAAAGCAACGGTGCTCCAGCACCGGTTCCCAAAAATATACTTTTGAATTCTCGCCGCAGCTGCTGCAAGGTGTAAGTCTTCCCTATGATAACGTCTGTATGGATAAGAACGCCTAAGTCACTCAGAAGCATGATTTCGTGGTTGACTATTTTCTTTGGTAGTCTGAATTCTGGTATGCCATAGCTAAGTACGCCACCTGGTAGATGGAGTGCTTCGAACAAATGTACCTCATAGCCTTTTTTGGCTAAATCAGCTGCTGCAGCTAAGCTGGCAGGTCCCGTACCTACACAAGCTACCGGAATGTGGTTCTTTTTTTCCGTTTCTATTTGCTGTGGCTTGTACATTTCGTGGTCTGCCAGAAATCTTTCAAGTCTGCCTATGGCGATAGGTTTTCCCATTTTAGCCAAGACGCAGGATGCTTCACACTGAATCTCCTGAGGGCAGACTCGTCCAGTCATGGCAGGAAAGTTGTTCTTTTCCTTTATCTTGTAATAACCTTCTTTGAATTTTCCTTCTTGTATTAACCCAATGAAGGCTTTTATATCAATGTTTACAGGACACCCTTGTATGCAGGTTGGATTGGGGCACTGCAAGCAACGAGAGGCTTCCATAAGAGCTTGTTCCTCTGTGTAGCCTAGTGCCACTTCATCAAAATTCGTGATCCTTAGTTTGGGATCTTGCTCTGGCATGGGGATTCTGTCTTTCAAAGGCATAATAATCTCACCGACTTTCGTTGTCCAGCAAGGATAGACTTATAGCTTCTTCTTCCTTGTACATGCTTAGACGGGGAAGCAGCGTGTTCCAGTCTACCATGTGGCCATCAAGCTCAGGCCCCTCAATACAAGTTAGTACGGTTCCGTCTTTGTAACCTACACGGCAAGCTCCACACATTCCTGTTCCGCAAACCATGATACTATTCAGTGAAACCAACGTCTTGACTTTAAGTGGTCTGGTAATATCTGAAACTGCTTTCATCATTACCGCCGGCCCAATGGTAACGACTAGGTCCACAACTTCGTTGGATAATATTTCCCTCAAAGCATCAGTAACAAAACCTTTTACACCATAAGAACCGTCATCCGTAGTGATGATGAGCTTTTCCGATATGTCTTGGAGTTCTTTTTCGAAAAGCAGCAGATTTTTGCTACGGGCACCAAGAATGACGGTAATGTTATTGCCGCAGGCACGCAGGTGTTTTCCCAGAGGTACCGCAGTGGCAGCACCAACGCCGCCTGCTATGAGCACAACATTTCCGAACTTTTGACTGGGAAAGGCATGACCAGTTGGCCCCATGATATCTTGAATCTGCTCACCGACTTTCATCTTACCCAGCAATTTTGTACTCTTACCCACCTCTTGGAACACGATGTGTATGTTTTCTTCATCGGTGTCAAACACTGTCAAAGGTATGCGTTCGCCTCGCTCATGGGGTAACACGATAACAAAATTGCCCGGTTTATATGCTTTTGCAATATGGGGTGCTCTTACTTTTATCTTCCATATGTCTGGTGCTACGAGTTCCTTATCAACTAATTCGTACATGCATGAGCCTCCGTATATGTGAAATCGGTTTCACGTTCATTGCCTATTTTAGCATTTATGGTTCCACGAGAAGTAATCGATTGAATGAATTGCTAAGCAGGGACATCCAAAAAAGAAGCCACCCTCTTTTTGGGTGGCTTCGCCAAACACATTGCTTGAACTATGTATCTTCTTTGTGCTCTTCCTCAAACTTCTTTAGCTTTTGCTCTCGTTCTTGATAAAGTTTCTCCGCGTAACCCTTAATAGCAGGGTTAGTTAGATAGCGTTCCTTCCAAATTTCATCAAAAACTTCTTTTACTTGCTTGCTGTAGTCGTCTAGGAAGCTCTTTATGTTGTCATCCATGACTATAACTTCGGCGCCTTCATGAGTTGGTTTCGGATGTGTTTTTGCGACGATCTCTCTAAGTTTATCCGGGTTATCAATGATTTGGCAGGGTAGCAGTAAGTTATCATCGAAAGGTTGATGCGCTCTTATGGCTCTCATGAAGTCACTATCCAGCGCTTCTTTTAAAGATTTCTCTTTGATATTGTCAGCAGAGAAGTGAACGAATATGCATGGTTCAACGTCTCCCTTGGGGTTGATGTGAATGTAACGACGTCCTCCAGCTATGCAACCTCCAACGTACGGGGCATCTCCCCAGAAATCCATCATGAATAAAGGCTTCTCCAATCTAACGCGCTGAACAGTTTCATAGAGTTTCTTGCGTTGCTCAGGAGTAGGCATCAAGCTGGTATCTGGGTCTTTACCTACTGGCATGAACAAGAAGTACCAACCAAACAGTGCTCCTTTCTCGATGAGGAAGTCGTAGAATTCATCTGAGGTAACTGTATCGGCATTAAGACGAGTATAAGTGATAGAGACGCCGAAGGGAATCCCATTGGCTTTTAAGGTGTCCATAACCTTAACCACGTTCGCGAACATTCCTGGGCCTCGCCGCTGATCAGTTTCCTTTTCCCAACCTTCGATGGATATGACAGGGACAATGTTACCAACCTCTTTAAGTTGTTCGATCATTTTGGGGTTTGTGAGCAAAGTACCGTTTGTGAATGTGTGGAACACCACGTCTGGATGGTTCTTGGCCACTTCAAACAAGTGAGGGTAGACAAAAGGTTCTCCACCCAAAATGGTGTACAGATAAGTGCCGAGTTCTTCGCCCTCTCTGATAATGCGGTCAAAAAGCTCGGGGGGCATGTCGTCTTCACGGGTGTACAAGCCCGCATAGCAACCTACGCAGGATAAGTTACATCTCATGGTGGGGCTTATCAAAATAGTAAAAGGACCTGGAAAACCGTATTTCTTCTCGGTTTCTATTTGCTTCTGCACACCAATTGCCAGCTCGTTAATGAAGAAATTGTAAGCAAGACGTTCCAAGAAAACGGGGTCAACCTCGTTGAACACTCTCATAATGAGAGGGTGGTATACTCCACCTGGTTCGAGATAAGTTCTTGCAACCCGCAAATTCTCCTTATACCTCTCTGGGAAAAGTGATTCCGCCAGGTTAAGGATCTTCGTCAAGTTCTCCTCTGGGTTCTGCTTCACATACCTTAATGTATATTTCAAAGCAGTACCCATAGCTGATGTTTTCAATGACATACTCTTCACCACCTCTCTTATGGATTATATACCCTTAAGCTGATGTTTTCAATGACATACTCTTCACCACCTCTCTTATGGATTATATACCCTTAAATAAATTAGTTATTCACGTTGATTACAAAGAACTGCTGAATAGTCCTTATTTTAAATAACTAAAAGTTGTCTTTGTATACATAGATTAAGGCCTTTTTGTTTCAACTACTAAAACAGGATACGTAAATCCAGTGTTTGTTAAGAACGAGTTGAAAACACTGTCTATGGAAGTTGACGTCGCTGAGAAATACCAGCCTGGACTTAAGGTGCGGTACTGTAATGCCCCAAGTAACCTTTTTTGATCTACGATCCATCCCTCATGGTTAAGGTAATCTGGAACTGGGATAGCATTCAGTTCCTCGAGTAATGCTTGAAGTTCGTTTGTAGGTGCATTTATTTGATATAAGGTTGAGGGTATTACTACTTCCTGTAAGCCAAGTCCGGAAGTTTCAAAGGGCGAGTCGAAAGTGCTTTCTAGCCGCTGTTGTCCGTTCCCTGCTGTTTTGTAAACCATGGTCAGTGGGGTCATATGAGCGAAGGTATTGGTGAAGAGAAACAATGCAAGCGTTGTGGCAATAATTGTCCCAAGTACTCCTGTGCTGTATTGAACTGTTCTACCGTAACTTTGCTCTGGGCTAGTTTTTATTAGAGGAATAGCTACTATTAGGAGCTCGCTGAATTCTTTTTTCCATGAAGTGGGTAAGAATACCCACCACCAGGGCAATACGATTTGCTGGTGTTTTTCTATGGATTCTAAGATTGTGTTGAGTAGAAATGCCTTAATATTCTCCATCATTGTTAAGACGCTCCAACTCATCAAAAGGTTTCACATAGTCCCTAAGTGCTCTTAGGGCTCTGTATTGAAGCATTTTCACCGCCTGAGGAGTTTTTCCCATTATCTGTGCCGTTTCCTGCACAGTATAGTTCTTAAAAAACCTCAGTTCGATGACTTGTTTTTGAGGCGCTGGTAACTTATCTAGAGCATCATGCAGATCCATGAATTCTTCTTGATTTTGAGATGAGCAAGCTGCAACGTTGCTTTCCCATTGTTCATCTTCTTCCTCGATAAGTAGGCCTCTATGACGGTAGTAGTCCATGAGCACATTCCTAGCAATTGCAAACAGCCAGGCTTCCATTTTTTCGATATTCTTTAGAGTGAGTCGCTTTTCCCATGCTTTTGCCATGGTCTCCTGTGTGAGCTCTTCTGCAACATCCATATTCTTGACAGACCCAAGGAGAAAAAACTTTATACGTTGATACAAGACCTCATCTGAGAACAAATGCTGCCAGTTTATTTCAGGCATAAGGATGTTTTAGCTAGAAACGCTTAAGGACCTCATTAAGAAGTCTTGTAAGTTCTTCGGACTCCTTTTCAAGTTGTTTGCGAAGCGACAAGGCCATTTCCTTGTTCCCATCTTCGTACGCTTTTTTCAGTTGAGCAGCCGTGCTGTGTAGTTTTTCATGTGCTTCACCGATGCGTGGCCATAGATCTTCGTATTGAGATCTCGGTGTGGCCACGTCATAAAATAGCCCGAATATGCAGAAATGAGGGTCAACAATGGAGGTCCATACTTTCCCAGATGTTATTGTGTCTAGGATTTGGTTTAGCCAATCTTTGTGGTATTGGACGGCTTCGGCAAACATTTGCTTAGTTTCTTCCTCGGTAAGAGCCTTGAAATCAAGGCAACTTAACATGCCATCTCTGAGCCGGGTTGCCGCAGTGGAATTCTGTTTGTACACAGTCTGCAAGTGCCTTTGCAGTTGTGTCATGGCATTCTTCAGAGCTTCCGAAAGCTCGGCAACTTTGGCCGTGTCTTCCGCTAACGATTGAACAGTTATGGCAGCTTGGGAAGTTGCTCTATCCTGTTCTTTTACGTTATTACTCACTTCAGCCACAGAACTTGAAATTTCCTGCACGCTAGAGAGTATGACGTTGAGGCTGTTAGAAAGAACTCTTGTGGTATCGCCCATGTTGGTGATTAACTCTAATACGGTTTGCACGGATTCTACTGCTGAGCCAACAGTATTTGAAAAGTTCTTTAGCTGAGTTGCGATTTCTTCAGCTGCGTCCTTACTTTTTTCTGCCAGTTTTCTTACTTCATCAGCAACTACTGCAAAGCCTTTTCCAGCTTCTCCAGCTCTTGCCGCCTCAATAGCGGCATTTAGTGCCAAAAGGTTTGTTTGTTCCGAAATATCTGAAATAGCTTCAACTATGCCAGAAATATGTTGGGAGAGATTTTCCAATTGATCAATTTCCTGCTGTACCGAAGTAACTTTGGAAAAAACTTGATCGAAACTTTCAATGGTATTAGAAATGTTCTTGATTTGTTCTTCTACGTGTTCCTTTATTCTTTGAGATAGCCCGTCCAGTTGAACAGTGCTATCGTACACATTACTGCTTGAAGCTGCCAGTTCCTCAGTACTAGCACTTAACTCTTCCCCACTTGCTGCCAGCGCTTGTACTTTGTCTGCTATCTCTTCTGCCGCTTCCATATTTCCATAAGCGAGCTTCATAGAATCCTCCAGCAGAAACTGTGCCTGGTGAACGTTGGACGTGGCATCTCTGAAGGCGAAGAATGTATCTCTCACAAACAATCTGATTTTTTGGACTAGTTTGTCAAGGGAGTCCAAGAAACGACTCCAAAACGTGGTAGTTACTGGCTTGTGCAGAGTTAAATCCAGATTACCAAGGTAGTTGAAATAAGTGGAAATGTCTTTCGGTACTCTTTGTTTCCAAATCAAAAACCCTAACAATAAGCCAAACGCTAATCCAACTAACAAACTTACGAGAATCATAAGATTACCGTTCACATACACCCCTCCCACATATTAAAATTTCACTATAAAACTTTTGTATTGCCCTGTATAAGGTTGGTATTCAACGTCCACACGTTCTACAATAGCACTGCTTGGTCCGTGGTGTAACCAGTTTAGAAACTCCTTGAGTTCTTCTTCTGGCCCCTCTGCGACTACTTCAATAGTGCCATTGGGTAAATTTCTTATATAACCTGTTATGTTGCCGATTTTATCGGCCATTCTTACGGCAGAGTATCTAAAACCAACCCCTTGTACATAACCTCTTACAATGGCCCTAAAAGCTTTCATGTTCCAATTCCTCTACGTGGTCTTTCTGCCAGAGCAGTACTACGGGGGTCATGGATTCATCGTTACCCGCAGGGTTGTCCGATAAGGCACCTTCAATCCATCTTTTGTCTAACCCTTTGCAGCATTCTACTACTTCAGCTCCGAATACTGAGTTAACATCAACAATGGCAAAAGGTATGTTTTGGCTACATAGCTGCGATGTGAAGACCTTTGCATTCAATGGGCCAGGTACCAAGCAGCTATCGTAAGGTGCTATTTTGTCGCTGTCTACTGCTTTGGCTACTGGTCCTATGACTCTGTAAAACCATCCAGATTGCCCGAAAAGCTTTCCAATAGCAGCTATCAAGGTGCCAAACAGTACAGGAATGGTACCACTGAGCTCCAAATATGCTTGCAATTTCCAATCGGCAACTATGGGATATGTATAGAAGTGGATCAATGGACCTTTCGCGTGCTCCGTAAATGGGCCCAGAGTTCGTGCAAGCCAGCAAGGTTTAAACGTGCCTGCCCAAAGGAGGGTTCCTTGCATAATAGTCAGAACTGAAGAAGCCAATGTAATAATCGCATCTGGATGAAGCTCATGGATAGCCTTTATTAAGGTTTCAGGGTCAGTATCTTCTTTTAGAAGCCCTGCGTTTAATGGTTTTCTAACGGCGTTTTCTACCTGAGGTTTCTTCTTTTTGTAGTAAGGAACTTCTAAGTTCAGTTCTTCGGCTACTCTGGTCAAAATAGGATCTTCTCGGTACAGATACATGCACACGTTGAGCGTTTCTTGAGCTCTTTCTTTTTCGCCCTTCTTGTAAAGAAGTTTTATGTAGTCGGCCATTTGTGATTGCCTAAAATTATCCACATCCAGCTCAGCCCATTTTTCTAAGAATTCTGCGTCTTTCGTTACCATGTACAGTCGTTTAAGAAGATTCCTCGCTGGGTTGTCCCATTCTCGGGCAGTATTCCAATCTACTTTTTCAAAAGCGCTTTGCCATGCATCCAGAGCACCGCCAACATCATTTAGAAAGTAATATCTAATATCTCCTAAGTAAATTTCTTCCCACATATTTGACGGTCTTTGGTATAAAGCTTCTGCCTTTTTTGGGTTTTCTCTTAGATATAGTGTGGCTAAAAGCCTCTTGCATCTGTAATAGTTGTTCCTCTGGACTTTCTTTTCCAATATTTCCATTGCCAAGTCGGACCGATTGTTCAAAACAAGGTAAATCGCTCCCCAGAAGCTAGTGTAATCATTACCTGGATCCCATGAGAAAAGTGCCATGGCTTTGCGTTTGAAACCGAAAAAATCCAAAATCCTACCTAGAAAATTGATCACCATATGTTCTTATTTTATCAGCGGTCTTGTATATAATAGTAGCCATGGTTCGATTGATTTCCAAGGATGTTGACCTTAGGGAGCTCTTAAATCAGATTGGCAGCGATCCTGCCAGCTATGGCATCTTCCTTGATAAAGATAGTCACCTTCGAGTGTGGATTGACGAAGTGTATTATCCAGCGGCTTCGGTGATAAAACAAGAGTGTCTTTCCTGTGGGGCTGATGCCGCTGTCCATAAACATGTCATCACTGGAAAGGTTGAAAAATCTTCGGTGCTCATATTGGCAAATGTGCGGCAGCTCAAATGCCTAGTTGACAAACTTAGAAGGATGCCATACTGGGGTCTTAATCAAATTGCCGACGAAATTAAGTCTGTCCTCGAGGACAGAGAGGCTAGGACTTTTGTTTTGACAATGCCAAATGGGACTCTAGAGCTTAGAAGAACTAAAGTAATGACCATATTGAACGCTACACCTGACTCTTTCTTCCCTGGTTCTCGAGTGGATCTTCACACAGGACTGGAGCGCGCCGTAGATGCTGAGGAAAATGGGGCGGCTTTCATTGACATAGGAGGAGCAAGCACAAGACCTGGTGCTGCAGAGATTGGCGAAGATGAGGAGCTAAGACGTGTAATCCCGTTGCTCCGTCAAGTACGAGAACGCGTGAAGCTTTTCATTTCTGTTGATACGTACCGTGCAGAAGTAGCAAAACAAGCTTTGGAGAACGGTGCAGACCTAATCAATGACATTTACGGGTTGCAGTTTGACAAAGAAATGGCCAACGTCATTGCTGATTACGGTGTGCCGGTGGTAATAATGCACATGAGAGGGACTCCAGCTACTATGCAGGAGTACGCTTCTTACGATGATCTGATGAAGGAATTACATACGTATTTTGTTGAACGGGTTGAATACGCGCTGAGTAAGGGGATTAAGGAAAACCAAATAATCCTTGACCCAGGCATTGGGTTTGCAAAGTTGCCTGAACATAACTTAGAAGTTTTGCGTCGCATCGAGGAGCTATTCACACTGGGTTTTCCAGTGCTTGTGGGACACAGCCGGAAAAGTACAATGGGTAAAATCCTTGGAGGAGTACCTGCTGAGGAAAGGCTTTTCGGAACTGTAGCTTGGACCTCCTACCTGACGTGGAAAGGCGTCCACATCGTTCGTGTCCATGATACAAAGCCTAATGTGGATGCCGTCAAGGCTGTCGAGGCTATAAGAGAAGGAATTTAACCGTCATGGCAACCGTTTATGTTTCTTTTGGTTCTAACTTAGGGGATAGAGCTTCTCACATAAGAAATGCAATTGATTTAACCTCTGAATTTATAAGTTGGCAGTTCATAACACCGATGGTAGAGACAGCACCATATGGCAAAGTTGATCAGCCTACTTTTCTGAACGCTGTAGGAAAAGGTGATACAGGACTGACGCCTGAAGAACTCTTGAGGGCGCTCTTGGATGTGGAGAAAAAGCTTGGTAGAACAAGAGAAATTCGCTGGGGGCCTCGCATAATAGACCTCGACATATTAACCTATGATAATCTTGTTTTGCACAGCGAAGTTTTGACTGTGCCTCATCCTGATCTTCACAACAGAGATTTTCTTTTGAAGCTTCTCTGTCAGTTTTTTCCTGAGTGGTCTCATCCAGTACTTAAGAAAAACGCTTGTGAACTACTCGACGACTTAACCACGCGCATGCCAACAAGTTTTAAGAACGAAAATTTGCGGAGAGTTTTAGGGGCTCTGGGCAATCCCCACGAAAAAGTAAAAACCATATATGTTACAGGTTCTTCTGGAAAAGGTTCAGTAGCCGCCATGGTTGCAGCGCTTTTTAACAATAATGTAGGTCTTTTCTTGTCTCCCTTTGTTTGTACGTCGGCGGAGATGGTTATGATCGACGGAAAGCAAGCAGACCTAAGCAGTTTAAAGCAGCAAGTTCTCTCCGTGGCTAAAGATCTTAATGTGGAACTGACCCCGTTTGAAGTGCTTACTGGTGCGGCTTACTTGGCTTTCGAAAAGGCGAAAAAAGAGTGGGCCGTGGTTGAAACAGGTATTGAATCACAGCACGACGCAACAAACGTAAAAAAACACGATATAAGTGTGGTAACAGCCTTAGGTATGGATCACTTTGACCTGTTTCCTGATTATGATTTCTACTTAAGGGAACTTCTCAATAGTCTATCAGGTCCAGTAATCTCGTTGGAACCTTTGCCAGGTGTGGATGCTGACGTTGTGGTTCAGGCAAAATACGGCATTGAAGATTCTCAAATTACGCTGGATGGCACACAAGCATACGTGACTGGAATGGGGACAGTTCGGACACGGATGCTTGGTTTGCATCAAATATGGAACGCCCTGCTCGCTGGAGAAGCTTATAGAGCAGCTACCGGTAAAGAACCTGAGTTTTCATTATTGAGTGATGTTGTGTTGCCTGCACGGATACAAGTAGTCAGGAAAGATCCACTTCTCATTGTTGACGGTGGGCATAATGCACCTGCTTTCAAGAGTCTGGTTGAAACGATCAACGATCTTGGAGTAAACCCAATGCGTATCATTCTGGGTTTGGTTAAGGGGAAAGACCATGAAGTGGCGTTGAGTTATTTGAAAAGGCTTGGTGGTCAGATCTTTTACTACCCACCGTTTTCTGACCGCGCTTTAACTGAGTTGCCTGGAATACCTACGCTGCCTAATCTTTACGAAGCTTTAGAGGAACCAACGCCGACTTTAGTAGCAGGCTCTTTCTACTTAGCTGGTCCTGTTTTAAGGTATTTCAATGCATGCCATCTAGGTTAAACTCCTGAGCTTCCAAGCCCTCTAGTCCCTCGTTCTGAAGACTGTTCAAATTCTTCTAGTGTTCCCTGAAATGGTGTGGGCTCTAAGTTCATAAAAGGCAGTACTATGAGCTGTGCAATCTTTGTTCCTTTGGGTATTTTCACGTCTTCGTCTTTAAGGTTGAGGAGTATGAGTTTTATTTCTCCCCTATAATCCTCGTCTATGATTCCAGGGGAGTTAGCTAAGGTAATGCCCCATCTTATGGGAGTACTTGAGCGCGGTACAACTAGTCCAAAAGAGCCCTCTGGCAATGCTACTCTTAACCCTGTGGAGGCTACTACGATGCCGCGTGCTGGAATGTATTCCTCCTGTGCTAAAGGAACGTCAAATCCTGCACTTTGACGGGTGGCTTTAACCAATTGTTCCCCGAAGTAAGCAAGCTCTTTCATATTCTTATCATGCATATTTCTATATTATCGCTGTAAAATGTAAAGGTGCAACATACGTTTAAAAAAATCTGCGTCTTATTAGTCTTTCTACTCCTTTTGCCGTTGCAGGCAAAAGCGGATATTGTTTTCTCTGTGCACGCCAACAATCCACCTTTTGTGTATGTTGAAGGCAAAGAACTAAAGGGATTTGCGGTGGATCTGGCCAAAGAAATTGGAAAGGTGCTAAACGAAAAGGTGGATTTTCTACCTACCTCGTATCAGAGCGAAGCGATTGAAGCAGTGAAAGATGGAAGAGCAGATGCTGTACTTGTTATGGGATTCTACGAAGGTGCAGGTAACTCCTTGGTGCCAACTGATCCTTACTTCTATCCGTATTATGTGATGGCTGTAAGGAAGGGATCCAACCTCAAACTAGATGACTTGAAACAAAAATCGGTGGCAGTGGTTGGAGGGAGTGCACTTGAGTCGTACTTGATTTCCAATGGGTTTAAAAATGTCGTGTCGCTTGCGAGTCATGAAGAAGTCTTAGAAGCACTTGAAAGCGGACAAGTTGACGGTGCTTTCATGGTAGAGCAGTCTTATGGCTACTTAACCGAGAAGCTTGAGATTAGTGACACCATACTTCTGCCGGAAAAGGTTCAGTTAGCCCAGTATGCCATTGGCGTTAGCGAAAAAAACAGTATCCTTCGCGTTCGGCTGAACGATGCGATTAGGCAGCTCCAAGTTTCTGGAGTATACGATCAGCTTGTAGAACGCTGGCTTGGAAAAAACGAGCTCAGCCCAGCTTTCGTTAATACGTTGGTACGGAATATTGCCATAGGAGCTGCTATTGGTGCCATTGTTGTTGCTTTAGTTTTCTATTGGGTATTAAAAATGCTTCGATCCAACAGAAGAGAACTTGCAGCTGCGTATGAGCAGCTGGCTGCAGAAAATCAACAGCTTTTGGCGTCTTATGAGGAAATCTTGAACGCGAACAAAGAACTGGAAGATATGAGAGCCAAAGAAAAAAGCCTTTTAGGACTTATGGGGCAGCTGCGACCAGATGTTGAGGACGAGTCTTTTTACAGTTACCTTCTGGAATTGGCTTTGTCTCTGGTTCCTGAGGCTCAAGCTGGTTCGATATTGGTAAGAGATGATGATGGTTATGTGCGGTTCCGAGCAATCAGGGGCTATAGCTCCTTGTTAAGCACTCTGGACCTTAGACCTGAATGGGTCTACAGACCTCAGGGAGTGGAGGTGGTTAGAGAACTTCGAGACAGTGCTATGCCCCCAGAGATTGCTGCAGTATTTAGCAGTGCTAGACCTTCGCCCATTGTAGTATCTTTGGCTGCGCCCTTAATTGTGAATAAGCAGTGGTATGGTTCAGTTTTTGTCGATAGTTTTGAGGAAGTAGATTTCAATGAACAATCCATTGAGTTATTTGATTCGTTAACCAGTTTAGCTAGTGCGTTTACAGCTTTGAAAGTTCACGAACGAACAGCAAACAGGTTCTTAAAGGAGATTATTCTCATTTTGGTGAAGACTTTGGAATACAGGGATCCATACACGGCTGGTCATTCTGAAAGGGTAGCAAAGATAGCTTCTGATTTTGCTTCTTTTATTGGTTACACAGGAAGCACCTCCGAAGATATTTACTGGGCTGGTATCCTGCACGATATTGGGAAGGTGGGCGTACCTGACTTTGTTTTGAAGAAACCGGGGAGTTTGACGCCTGAGGAATACGCCGAGATGAAGAAACACCCCGTGTTTTCTGAAGAAATTTTGGAAGGTAGTGAAACCCTTAGGAAATATGCTAAGTGGGTAGGATCACATCATGAGCGCTGGGACGGTAAAGGATATCCCAAAGGGCTTGTGGGAGAGGAGATTCCATTGGAAGGTAGAATCTTGTCTCTGGCTGATTCCTTTGACGCTATGAGCACTGATAGACCTTACCGTAAAGGTAAGAATATTCAAGAATCTATCGAAGAGATTCTAAGGTGCAGCGGTACACAGTTTGATCCTTATCTAGCTACACAGTTTGCGCATTTCTTGAAGCGTTACTTTCTGTAATTCTTGTTTGGTCAATGAAGGAGGATTTAGAAGTGTGGAATAAATGGGCTGAAGTATCCAAAATGAACTTGAAGAACAATGTGGAGCTCATAAGGCAAAAACTACCTGACTTGGAACCCATTGCCGTGGTCAAAGACGATGCTTACGGTCATGATGCTGCTGTGGTTGTTCCAGAGCTTTTGAAAAATGGTATAACAAAGTTTGCAGTGGTTTATGCAAAAGATGCACTCATGTTGTCTGAGTTTGGAGCAGAATGGATATTAGTGTTGGACGATCCGCCTGTCTCCGGCATGTGCTCTGAATATGAGAGAAGAGGTATTAGATTCTGCATAACAGATCCAAAATGGCTTAGAGACGGATTACTGGAATTGCCCATTAAGTTTCACCTTTTTGTGGACGTTGGGATGCACCGTGAAGGTGTACCGTGGTATGAAACAAATACGATAAAGGAAATATGTAAGGTCGTTGGCAATAGGTTGGAAGGCATTTGTTCGCATCTATCAAACGGACTGTCCGATTCACAGGTGCTGGCTACCGAAGAAGAAAGATTTAGAGATGTTTTAGGTATTGTTCCAGAGGGATTGATGGTGCATTTATCCAATTCTGCATCACTGTATAATGGTAGGTTTCCTTATGCGACTCATTTCAGACCTGGCATAGCGCTTTATGGCTATGGTTATCCTGGTTTAAAACCTGTGCTATCTCTAAAGGCTCGTGTCATTCACGAGCATGTCTTGGAATCTGGGGAAGGACTCTCATACGGTTGGACTTGGAGAGCAACAGAGCCCACTCACGTTGTTACTGTTCCTGTGGGCTACGGCGATGGATATAACAGAAAACTAAGCAATAAGGCAATTGCCGGTTCTAAAGCTGGTAGCCTTCAGCAGATAGGGACAGTGACAATGGATTTTACAATGTTTGAAGCTCCGAAGAATATTACAGTAGGTGATGAGATTGTTCTCATGGGTGAGTGGGAAGGAGGGCATTTCTGGGCCGATGAGATGGCGCAGCTTATAGGGACTATTCCCTATGAGGTTTTGACAAGCATTAATCCAAGAATACCCAGAGTACTTGTATGAAGGTTGCCACTTTTAATGTAAATGGTATAAGAGCGCGTCTAGATTCTATCTCTGAGCTTATGCAGATGGAAGCTCCTGATGTATTGTGTTTGCAGGAGATAAAGTGCGAAAACGATCTCTTCCCATACGATTTTTTCAAGGATTATCAGTGCTATGTTAATGGACAAAAGGCTTACAACGGCGTATCTATTTGTTCCCGCAAGGAAGGCGTCCCTGTGGGTGTTCTTGAAGGGGTAGAAAGTCGAACGTTGGGTCTAGTTTTAGGCGACATTTTAATAGTGAATGTTTACGCGCCCCATGGTGACCTGCGTGGCTCCCCAAGGTTTTTCCAAAAAATCCAGTGGTACAAAGCGTTCTCAAAGCGTATGGAGGAGCTTTTACGCAGATATCCGAAGGTTCTAATTGTAGGGGATTTTAATATTGCTCTAGAGGACAATGATGTATGGGACCCCATTCTCTTGAAAGATACAGTAGGAACTTTTCCTGAAGAAAGGGAAGCGTTAAAAGCTCTTTTGTCAGTAGGCTTTGTTGATGTCTTTATGGCGCTTTATCCAAAGAAAGTACAGTTTACGTGGTGGGATTACAGGCAAGGTAGAATATGGAAAAACCAAGGTATGCGTATCGACTATGTGTTTTCTAGTGAAACACTTATGCCCTCAATTGAGGACGTCTACGTGGTTGAAGAAATAAGGAAGAGACGTAACCCGAAGCCTTCAGATCATGCTCCCGTCGTATGCGTTGTGAAATAGTATAACAATGTCGACAATGTACTTGCTCTAAAAAAAAGCAGAACAATTCTTATTGGACTCTTCAGAAATACTCGTGTGTATTTTTGGGTACCACCGTGTAGAACGGCTAATCTACGTGTTTAAACTTTTCACGGCCTACGCCTTTGTGTTTTGCGTAAAAAAGGCTTGCCATGAGAGCTGTTAAAGGTATTGTCAGAATGAGGCCAGCTGAAGCTGAAAGTGCTCTAACCACATCTCCCACAAAAAACTCTCCTGTAATGTACTTAAAAGCGGTATTCTCTCCAGAACTGTATAAATACACCAGGAGCCCTAACTCGGAACCGGCATAGGCGAAGATGAGTGTGTTGACCATCGTACCGATCATGTCTCGCCCGATACGGGTCAAGCTGGAGAAAAGTGCCAAGAATTTTATATCAGGATTTTGCAGTTTAATTTCTCTAGCAGCGGAAACAATAGAAACTGCTACATCCATGACTGCGCCGAGTGCTGCTATCATGATCGCACTAAAAAACAGAGTTAAAGCGTTAACATTTTTCAATGCAGAAAACTGAAAGAAAGAGAAGATCTCGGATGTAATACCGTGAATGGAAGTCATCTTTGCTGCCATAAGCCCAAACACATAAGCACTTACTACGCCTAAAACTGTACCAGCACTGGAGAGCATGATTTTATCCAAGCTGTCCATAACCAAGGTTATAGTAGCCACTGTGCCCACAATGACTGTTAGGATTCCAACTACTAATGGATTTTCGCCGTGAGCAATCATTGGAATAGACATTTTCCACATAAACAATCCGGTTAAAAACAACCCTAGCAAAGCATCCAAGCCTTTAAGATGAGCAATCAAGAGCACTATCAAGGAAAAGATCAATACAGTTGAGATGGTTCCAGAAAGTCTGTCTAAGTCTTGAATGTATGCATCAGTTACCTTTCCGTTGTCCATGATTACATAAACAAATACCTTATCTCCTGGCGAGACTAAGAATGATCCATACATGGAGCTTTCGTAAATGTTCTGCGCATATATAACCTGCCCCTTTAAAGGTCCCTCGGAGATTTTCACGGAAACAAGTTGCACTGTACTGGATTCTTGCGGCAGTACTTGTACAACCGCTTCCACAGAGCCCCTGTAGAAAGCTTCTTGTTGCTCATCAGCGGTGACGGATCCTGACGTACTAAAAGATGGCGCTTGCCAAAGAAGTACGATTAAAACTATGGCGATTATGCGCTTTATCCAGGGTATTAATCTGCTCATACGTGAGCTATTATAACCCTGTTGGCATTGGCTAATGTTATCATTAATAAAGTAATTGCTGCTTAGTTGTCATACAAAGTTAAGGAGGTAAAAAGTGCAATCTTGCAAACATTTCGCAATTTTCCTGGATCTAGAGAATCTGGCTAAAAGTTTGGAGAAATATGATAAGACCCCCCAAGAGCTTCTACAAAAGATCTTAGATACTTTTGTTGGTATGGGTAAGATCGATGTGGCAAGGGTTTATACAGGTTGGGGTGTTTTTGCGTCACTCATACCATTTGCCGTGGATATGGGGTATGAAGTGGTATTTGTCTATGCTCACAGAAGTGGTAGCGTTGTAAAGAACATGGCAGACATGCAGATAACAGTGGATGCTCTAAAGTTAGGGTATGAGCGGGACAGTATTGATGCCTTTGTGTTTGTGTCCGCAGATCGTGATTTCATACCGGTTATTAAGGCTCTTCAGGGCCTGGGTAAAGAAGTAGTAGTCATAGGAGACGAACAAATAACGTCGGAAGCGTTAAAGAATACGGCCGACGCTTTTGTGTCACTCAACGAACTTGCGGGCGGATTAAAGAGTTTAAGCAAGAACAGGGCTGGAAAGGACTTTGAGAAATTCTTCAAGACCATTGGTGGCATCATCAAGTTTGTTGATTTTATGAACTATGAACTTTCTCCGTCCATTCTAAAGGAACTGCTGACCATGGTTATGCCTGACTTTACTGAACATGATTGGGGTTACCCCAATTTCAAGGCATTGGTTAAGGACTTAGAGAAAAGAGGTCTGGTTGAAATTGTTGACTCCAGCAAGATGAAAATGGTACCTACGGCACATATTAAAGAATGTGACTTCGTTGTCCCTGAATTAGATATTCAGCGCGTAAAAGAGAGAATAAGCTCGGAGACTAGCTTTTCGAAGTTAGTGGAGGAACTTAGAAGCATAGAAAAACAAGGAATACGAGGAGGTAAAGATTACTGGGAAGCTTTGATAAGACTTGGAAACGACCTTGGTTGGTGGGAAGTCAAACTAGGAGGTGCGGAAGTTGAAAAGTCGGAGTAGTAGGAAAAGAAATTCAGGTTTACTTTACATTGTCATTGCTGTCATAGTTGTTTTGGTAATTAGTTTGACTACATGGTTTTTCTCTGGGCAGAAGACTCCACAGAAGGCGGCCAGAAAATTTGTGGAGGCTTGGGCAAACTATGATCTTTCAGGTATGACGTCAGCGAGCACAAAGGAAATGAGCGAAGGCATGGTGAATGCTTACTTTCGATCATTCTTGAACTCTTTAGAAAGTATGAGACAGATTACTGCTGAAGCTGAAGGAATACCGGTGGCCTCTGTGGAGTATCCGCTTAGGTGGGAGAATTGGAAGCTTGATTACAGTGTGGTGGATGATGGAGTTGTGGAGGTAAAAGGAACTGTCAACTACATATACAAGGCGTATGAGGAGACCACCACTGTTTCAAGGAACATACACTGGATCGTCACTACCACCAAAGAAGGCTCGGATTATTTAGTTAGTGGTGTGAAGATCATTGCAGATAATCCCATGGAGGCAGTTTGGACCTTCATGGATGCTCTCATGTCAAGGAACATGTTTTATGTGGAAAAAACTGTAGCAAACGAGCCTGATGAAGGATTGGCGAACTTTTTAGCCAGTATGGGTCTTGAGTTTACCAGGGGTTATGCTACAAAAGGGCTTTTTCTCCTGCCGGCCTTGCATGATGCAGACGGGGTAGGAAAGGTTCACGTAAGTTACACCAGAGTTGGCATAGGTGGGACATCATCTCTCACTAGTGACGTTGCCATAGTAGATGCTACGTTTGATACAGTACGTGAAGGTGACGGCTACGTGGTTAGGGATGTGCAATTTAAAGAAATAGGAGAATGAGATTTAAATGTTAAAATGTAATGTTGTGTGTTTTTCGAAGTTTTACTTCGTTCGAGTTAGAACAAAAATTCTATGCATAGTTTGAGGAGGTAATGAAAGGTGGAACCCCGTGAAGAGAATTTCAATCAAGAATTCGACGTAGAAATGGCTGAAAGAGGGGATCTCGTAGAAGGTACAGTTTTGCGCGCTGACGTAGATGGATTGTGGTTGGACATCGCTAGTAAGTATGATGCTTTTCTCCCACTGGAAGAATGCACTACGGAGTTAGCACGTCAGGTGCAGGAAGGTAACGTGCCAACCAGCGTGGAGGTTGTTGTTACCAGAACAAATGACGATAAGGGATATATCTCAGTTTCTCAGAAGAGAGCTGCTTACAGGAAACTTTGGAAAGATGTAGAAGAATGGGAAAAGAGTGGAGAGCCTAGAAAGGTAAAAGCTGTGGGCGCTGATGATAAAGGTGTATTCGTGGACCTTGGTGCTGGAATTCTTGGTTACGTACCCGCATCTCAATTGGAAATAAGGTTTGTACGCGATACGAAGAAGTACGTGGGACGCTCATTGCGAGTAAAAATACTGCGTGTTAACCGGAAGCGAAATCAGATCATACTTACACAGCGACAGGTGCTTGAAGAGGAACAAAAGGAACGAGCAGAAAAAGCCTGGTTAAGGCTTAAAGACAGTGACGTCGTACGTGGTCATGTCAGTCGGATTACTGACGAGGGCGTTTTTGTAGATTTGGGCGACGGAATTGAGGGTTTCGTACCCAAAGACGAACTTGACTGGAGACCAATCAAGAATATTGCCAAGGTTTTCAGACGTGGAGATGTGGTTCGGGCAAAGGTGCTTTCTATGGATGACGAAAAGAAGGAAATGGTGCTCAGCATCAGGCTTGCAACACCCAATCCATGGCAACTCTTTGCCGAGAAGCATAATGTGGGAGACGTAGTTAATGGGCGCGTACTGCGGTATCTCCGAGGAGGGCTTTTACTGTTGGTTGATCGCGTTACCGGACTGGTGCCTGCCCAGGAAGTATCGTGGAAACGTGGGGCAAAGGTGGAAGACCTGTATAAAATAGGTGATCACGTAAAAGCGAAAATCTTGAGGTTTGACCCTGAAGCACAGGACCTTATTTTGAGCGTCAAAGAAGCTCTTGGAGATCCATGGGAAAACGTGGAAAGGGACTTCCCAGTTGGTTCAAAAGCTGAGGGAACTGTAGTAAATATAACGGACTTTGGCGTTTTTGTGGAATTAGCACCTGGAGTAGAGGGCTTAGTTCCGCGAAGGTATGTCAGCTGGAAGCGGTTTAAGGACATAAATGAGGTTGTAAACATAGGTGATCAGGTGGAAGTAGTGGTTCTGGGTATCAACATAGTTGACAGAAAGATTACGTTGTCAATGCGCGACACAAGGCCAGACCCTTGGGAAGAAGTGGTGAAGAACATACAGCCAGGACAACTTGTGCGAGGTAAGGTTGTTACCATAATTCCTCAAGGGGTGTTTGTGGAAATTGCTGATGGCGTTGAGGGCTTCATACACATTTCACAGCTTTCCATTAGGAGAGTGGACGATCCTCGGGATGCCGTGTCTGAGGGTGATGAGATTGTTGCAAAAGTCATCGGTATTGATGAAGAGAGGCGTCGCATTTCATTGTCTGTAAAAGCCATTCACGTGGATAAGGAAAGGGAAGAACTGCAAGATTTTCTGTCTCAACAGGGTGAAGACAAGTTCACTCTTTCTGATGTGCTGGGCAATTTACTGGGCCGGGAGGTTTCTTTCTGAAAAGCCAATCGGTAAGCCAGATGTTGGAAAACGTTGGGGCTTCTGTTGACTGGAAAAAGATCGAACAAATATACGAGAAGTACAATTTACCAGAAAACGTAAGGCATCACATTGAGGCTGTTACTTTAGGTGTTGCCCGGGTTGTAGAAAAACTGCAGAAGCGGGATGTAACAGTAGACGTTAATTCACTCATACTGGGAGCCCTTCTGCATGACATTGGTCGCAGTGTGACTCATGATATCTCTCATGGGGTTATTGGGTCGGCCATTGCCAGAGAAGAAGGGTTCTCAGAAAGAGTTTGTTTATTGATCGAGCGTCATGTAGGTGCTGGCCTTACCCTGGAGGAAGCTCGTAGTTTCGGACTGCCAGAGAGGTCTTACATGCCGGAAACGCTTGAAGAAAAGATACTAGCTGCAGTGGACAATTTGGCTTCAGGAGATGAGCTCATAACTAAGGAAGAGTTTATAAGGGACGTTGAACTTAAGTTTGATAATGGAGAGGTAGCTCGTCGGTTTTTTGCTCTTTATGAAGAAGTAAGCAATCTACTAGGTGAGGATCTATCGGTTGTGGTACGTGGAGAGAGTTCGCTCGATTAAGCTTTATAACTTTCGCAACTTACTCAACCAAGAAATAGAAATTCCTGATGGTTTAACAGTTCTAATGGGGGAGAACATGCAGGGAAAGACGTCCCTTCTGGAATCTCTGTTTATAGTTTCTACTGGAAGATCCTTCAGGACAAGAAACATTGGTGACATAGTGAGATGGGGTGAGAACCAAGCCCAAATCGAGCTTTCGGTAGACGGGGCAAATGTCGTTTTTAGCGTCTCTTTGGAGCCCAAGACGAGAAGTCTACTCCTCAACGGTGAACGCATCTCCAGCTTAGAAAGTCCTTTAGCGGGAAGGGTACTTTACTACAGTGATGAGTATTTAGATCTGGTATCCACTCCCTCAGGGACTAGGCGTCTTTTTGACCGACTGCTTGAACTTAGTGACAAAGAAAATATGCGGTTGGCTGCGCAGTACAGGAAATTAGTTGCTGAGAGAAACTCCATGCTGTCATCAGGTTTCTACAATGAGCCGCTTAATGAAGTACTTTCTGATCGTATTGACACGATTTCTCAGAAATGGAGAGAAAAGCGACAAGCGTTTTTGCAGCTAGTACAAGCATCTTTGAATTTACGCTTTCCTCAAGTATTTGATAGTAGTTACAGTTTTAAGTTTTCGGTGGAGACTTCTGACATCAAAAACCTTTCTTTGGAGATGCTGAAGAAAACAACGTTGTTTGGTTTTCAGCGTGACAAAGTTTTGCTGAGTGTTAATAACAAGGAATTAAATACTGTCGCATCTAGAGGTTTCTTGAAAATTCTGCTTACCTTTGTTTTTGTAAGAACGGCAGAACTCATTCATGAGAAACAGGGTTACGTTCTTCTTCTTTTGGATGACTTCAATGCGAACATTGATGAACTCCATTGGAAGAAAGTCCTCGAACTTCTGCCTGAAAGGCATATCATTGCTGCTACTACGAAGACCTGGGAAAAGGCTGATTTGGGCAGACCATACAGCATATTAGCCTGCGAGCAAGGTAGAGTTTTTCCCATCTAAGTAGGAAAACAAATAGAAACTTGTCAGCGATTTAACAATTCTAAAACTACTGTGTGCTATAATCCTTTAGCTTGATTTATCGCTGAGGAGGTGTTAGCACTATGTCATTGCAAATGTGGTCGCTCTTGGTTCTCTTGACAATTCTCATTTTGATCCTTTGGGTAGTTCTGCCGGTTACGGTGAGTGTGGATCCCGTAGCGGCTGAAACAATTATCATGAGTAAGCCAGCAAAGTATTGTGAAATAAGTCTGAATGCCGGAGCATGGACTGGAGAACTTTCTCGAAGTGCTCCTTTCCTAGTAGAAAAGATGGCAATCCAAGCTGGAGCTAGTGCAACTGTAGCTTTAGCACTTGGAAATGCTTACAGGAACTGTAATCCGAACGAGTTGCCAGCTGAAGTGTTTATCGGTGTGATAAAGACAGAAAGCAATTTCAATCCCAAAGATGTTTCATATGCTGGAGCAAAGGGGATCATGCAGCTATTACCAAGCACATTTAGAATTTATCTAAAAGCATACCCTTCCCTTTTTAGTAAAGGTGACATTTTTGACCCTTATGAAAATGCGTGTGCTGGTTTACTCTACCTAAACGACAACTATGAGGCATGGGTCGGGCATGTAAAGGACAGGTCCAAAGCCATTGATCTAGCAGTTGCCTCTTACCTTACTGGTGTTACCAAGCTTAAGAATTCTGGTTACAGCGGTAGAATTTACGATGGGAACAACTATGTGAGCAACTACCTGAATAAGGTTAAAACTTACGCAAGGAGTGCCATGCAAGCAACAGCAAGATGACGTTGAGAGAATCCATTGAGCAAGCACCGCACAGTCCGGGTGTTTACCTATTTTATGGGAATTCTGGACAGGTTATTTATGTAGGTAAAGCTAGTGACTTGCACAATCGCCTGGCTGACTACGCTCGTAGCCAGCCAGGCCAGAAAGAACACCTTATAATGAGCAATGCTTCTAAGGTGAGTTGGATCATAGTTGCCAACGAAAGGCAATCTCTTGAACTGGAAGAAACACTTATAAAAAAAAATGCTCCACCTTATAACGTTCTTCTCAAGGATGGTAAGGGCTATAGCTATTTACGCATTGACTTAAGCCAGGAATATCCTGCTGTAGAGATTGTACGCATAAAGCAGAGAAAACCAAAGCCTGGACAATTACTCTTTGGCCCGTTTGTTCCACTTCGTGTGCCTGATATGCCTGGCAAAGTAAGGGGTGACTTGAAGAACTTAATACAGATAGCTGAAGAGGTTTTTGGTATCAGGTCCTGTAAGGGTCCGCTCAAGCGAAGGACGCGTCCCTGTGTCTATTACGAGATCGGCAGGTGCTCTGGCCCATGCATAGGCAAGATAAGCCCTGAGGAGTACAAAGATCGCGTTCAGTTGTTCATCAAGTTTCTAAAAGGGGATACGAAAGAGGTTGAGAATCGCTTAACTAAGATGATGAAAGAAGAAGCTGAGAATTTGAACTTTGAGAGAGCCGCTGAACTTCGCGATCTTCTTTACACGGTGAAGAGGGTTGGTATGCAGAGAGAAGCCAACGTCGATGGCAGCGCTGACCTTATTGCCTTTGCATTGAAAGAAGATCAGGCCTCTGGTTTTGTGGTTTCTGTTCGAGATGGCATGATAACCAATGTGTTTGGCCTGAAGTATTCTTCAGGAGCCACTATTGAGCCATCGGAAATCATGGAGAGCTTCTTTAGAGACTATGTAAGACTCTATCACGAGCAAGGCGTACTTGCCTACGTGAATGGCGCTGTAGCTGAAACGCTAAAACCATTAGGATTGTTGCATGGTGTTCGGCTGGAAGCTGTTCCAGATCACTGGAAGGCTTTGCTAAGGGTTGCTGAAGAGAATGCTGAGAGCATCTTAGAAAGAGATGAAGGGACTGAGAGGGTTAAACGTGGACTACTCAGAATAAAGGAAGTGTTACGCTTAGAGCATATCCCTACGCGTATTGAGGGATTCGATATGGCCCAACTCTTTGGTTCTGAACGCGTCGGTGGAAAAGTGGCTTACGTTAATGGTCAATTCTATACACCCTGGTACAGGCACTACCGCATAAAAGGTTCTTACAAAGACGATTTTTCCTTCATGTACGAGGTGGTAATTAGGCGTTTGCAGGATGAGAAAACGGGACTGCCTGACCTCATGCTTATTGATGGAGGTAGGCAACATCTCGCGGTTGTTGAGAAAGCCATGGAACAGCTTGGTGTTACTGTACCTGCAGTTGCCATAGCTAAACCTGATGATAGATTATTTGTGACTTGGAAAGAAGACCCCATATATCTGCCGCCCGAGGATGTCGGGAAACAAATTCTTCAAAGTATAAGGAATGAGGCTCACCGATGGGTTAATTCATATCATAGGAAATTACGCGAAGATTTTGGCGACATTCTGCTCGGTGTACCTGGCATAGGCAAAGCTAGACGGCGCAAACTTATAGACACTTTCGGTGGCATGGTAGGCTTGCAAGCTGCTAGCATTGAAGAGCTTACGGTAAAAGGCGGTTTGCCATTTAAGGTTGCGCAGCAGCTGTACAGAGCGCTACATCCCGAAGATGTGGGGTAAAATTTAACCCATGAAGAAGTTTTTGGCGTCTGTTCTGATGTTTTTAGTGCTCCTAGCGAGCGCAGTGCAAGGACAAGCTCCTGTGGAACAAAGATGGTTTAACCTTCTTCCTTCTGATTACGTCTACTCAGCTTTCTCCACAGGAGATAAACTCGGCTATGTAACCACCGATTTTGTTGGCGTGTTACCGACGGGAGCTACTGTACAGCTTTCTTCGGATATGGTTTCTTTTTATTTCACAGCATCTACTTTCTTTGTCCAAGATGTGTCTGGAAATGTTAAGTATTTTGCAGATAGTCAATGGACGAATGTAGGTATCTACAATGGTATGGCTTCCTATGAAGATAACCTTTGGCTATGGAAGGGCAATACTGTTAGCCTAATAACTCAAGATCCTAAAAATATAAGAGTTTTTGCTTCAATACCTAACGAGGTTACATATGTTAGTGGTTTGCCCGCTAATGCGCTGGTTTCTACTAATTTTGGTGCTTTCAAGTGCACTGAGAGTTCTTGTGAGCGGGTCGACCTGCGCTCATGTGATAAGGCTTGGGAACTAAAGAATGGTGATGTTGCCTGCTTAAAAGGAAACGTGCTAAGTTTGGGACAGCAATTTTTCGACAACGTATCAGGTGCATCTTTTTCCCATGGTTTACTGTATTTCCTACAAGGAGACAAACTGTATGCGTTAGAGTCCTCTGCTACGCAAATTTCCAAAGTTGCTGCTAATTCCGTACTCAGTGGTGATTTTTTGATCACTCCAGCCGGTACATTCCAATTAAAAGGGCAGACTCTACAAAAGGTTTCTAGTAAGGTCAGATTGCCACTTCTGGGTAGTATAAGTCCTGGTCCTACGTTCATTTCGGATAATTACCGGTTGGTGTTCACTGATAAAGGTTGGACTGAGGAAATTCAAGATGAAAATGGCTTAAAAGTGAATGGTCTATTGATGTGGGAAGCTGGTGGTCAGAGTTACTCGTGGGGAGAGACTTCTAGAACAATTAGAGGTACCATCATTGATGGTTTCGGGGACGATCAGGAAGGATATCTGCTGGTGGTCAATGGCGACCGTATGGGGCGTAAGAATCTCTTAGTGATAGATGCTGTTACAGGTAAACCACTTGCTAGTATGGGTGTAAAGCCAATACTATCTTATGGTTACACGGGTGAAGGTTACTACGTGTCAACGTCCAGTGAAATCAAGCTCCTTTCTTTAGGAACCATTGCTAGTTTGGAAGCTAAGGTACCACCCCAAGATGTAGTTCAATGGAACGGGTCTGTGTACTACAGCTATGGAGAGTATCTGGTGGGCCCATTGGTTTATAAATTTCCAGACGCAATAACAGAGCTTGTGCCATCAGAAAATGGTGTTCTGGTCGTTACAGCTTCCTCGCTGTATCTGGTATCCAGCGATGTAAAGGATCTGGGCCAAGTATTCCCCAACTATCCTGCGGGCAAAGTACTCGATGTGGCTACGGAGGGGGATCGTGTTTTCTTACTTACTGGTGATGGCATTTACACATTGCTTCCACAGGTTCATGTTGTGTTACATGTTGGAAAGAACACATACACTATAAACGGCGTCGAAAAGACCATGGACGTCTCGGCTACTATTATTAACAGCCGAACGATGGTACCCATAAGGGTAATATCGGAAGCTTTTGGCTACAGCGTGCAATGGGATGATAGCCAAAAGAAAGTAACCATTACAGGCCTTGGTCACAGCATTGAGCTGTTCAATGGGAAACCAACTGCATATGTTGATGGAGCTCCAATGGAAATTGACGCTCCACCCACGATTGTGCAGGGCACGATGTTGGTCCCTGTTAGGTTCATTGTCGAGTCCATGGGTTTAAACGTGTTATGGGATCCGAATCTTAGAAAGGTGGAAGTAACACTACCATGAAGGTTTTAGTAGTAGGCTTGAGTCCGGCTCTGGATCAAGTGCTGGTGTTGGGCGAATCGGTTGAAGAGGAGAAAATATTTAGACCTGATAGGCGATACAGAAGTGCGGGAAGCAAGTCCTTGAATGTTGCAAGGTTCTTAACCAGGTTAGGGCATGAAGTTCATCTAATTGGTTTCTTTGGCGATTACATTGGTCAGTGGTTATTGAGTCAATGTCGTGCTGAGGGTGTGAATGTGCTTCCCATTCATTGTGATGATGACAACAGAATTAACGTTACCATAATTGGAGCGGGCAAAGAGTATGTTATTTCTGACAGGTGGCAAGAAGTCACCGATCCCGAGCTGCACCTCTTACAGGAGCATTACAGACACATAGTAAATGATTTTCCATTTGTTATCTTTGCTGGTTCTGTGGCTAAAGGTGTGGGTTTGGACGACTACGAGAACATGGTAAGAACTGCAAAGGAAGCAGGGGCAAAGGTCATTGTAGATGCTAAGCCAAGCTTTCTACGAGTTTCTCTGCCTTATGCATGGCTCATAAAGGTGAACCAGTTTGAAGCTCACGGCTTGAATGTACAGGAATTTCGAGGGAATTTGGGAATAACGTGTGAGAAATCTGGTGCTTTTTTTAAGAGTGAAAATGGTTTTGTCCTCAAGGCAGAAGTACCACAGGTACCTTGTGTTAATTCGGTGGGCGCTGGAGACATTTTCCTTGCCTATCTGATAGATGCTTACTGGGCGGAGGAAGACTGGAAAAAAGCATTGTTAGTGAGCTCAGCAGCTGCTAGCAGTAGCGTTAGCACGGAAGCCATTGGAGAGATAAATGTTCACTTGTTTGAAGAGCTAAAAAGATCTATCTCTGTCAAGGAGGTGGGTCTTGATGGCTTTAGTGAAGGTCCATTTTATGGGCGGTTTTGCTGAGCTTGGTTGCGGTGATTTAGAGTTAGAAGCTTCTAACTATGCTGATTTGGTTTTAAAGGTGGCTCGTAATTGTCCAATTCTGTCAAAATATCTTCTAGATGAGCCTGAAGGTATTAAGTCTGATTTTCTTGCTTTTTGCCGGGGGAGGGTTATTTCGGACCTTAGTTTTGTCTTCGAGGACGGTGATGAGATCGCTTTTTATCCACCTGTAACTTGGTAATTTGGTAACTCCCTCTATTTTCTGGTCGATTTTTTATGATAGACTTAATACATGGAAGTATCGATTGAATCTTTACTAAACAGTTGGAAGAATCGCAAGGATGAGTTTAGGAAATCCTTTGTAAAACCAAAGGATGACTACATAAGTGCATTGCGCCTTGGGGAAGCTGTTGGCGACAGAGATTTAGAGGCGCGCTTCGAGGCATTACTGTCTCTGCTTGCTAACTACGGCTTAGTGGACATACCTGATGCCATCCTCAATAGAATAGTGGAACTGATAAAGCAAATTTGGAAGCGTCAAACCGTACTCGGTATGACTGCTGGAGTTGCCTATATTCACTCTTTGGTAGAAGACCTAAGGCTTATACGTGCTAAAAATGACGCTGACGCCATTTTTGGTGAAAGCTCGGATCTGGTTCTGCTTTATTCATTGATGGATGTTCTTAGTAGAAGGCGGCACGAGGCTGGAAAGATTTTTTCGGCCATACAGAAGTACGATTGGAGAATAAAAATCGGTCCACTTGTAATCGCATTGGCACAATTCCTTCCAGTTGCGAGATTGGGAGAATTGTTGGATTTTGCTACTACTAAGGACTTAATCTCTGCGAAGGATTTGGCGAATCTATATGTGATTTTATACAAAAGGACCTCTGATATAAGCTACTTGAGGAAGGCATTTAGGGTTTACCTTGATGTGGATGAGGAAAAGGCTTTAGAGGTTTTTAAGGAGCTACTCTCCGTTAGCGACGACCTTAGAAGTGTCTATAGCGACTTGGAGAGTGTCAAGAGTCCTAGCAGGTTTAACCTCTTTGTTGTTTTGATCTCCGAGGCTGTGAAAAGGAAAGACATTGATTTTGCCAAAGAAGTGCTTTTGGAAAAAGAGGGACACACGCTTACTGTGAAGCAGGCTCAGGCTTTGGGACGAGAACTCGGGTCAAAATATCCAAAGGCTGCTTTGGAACTGCTAAAAGAATTGCCTGGTGAAAACGGACTTTATGCGTTGCTCGGGATTCTATCAGGAACAAAAGACCTGGATGTGGCCATAGCTACCATGGAGCATGTGCTTGACAGACTCAAAACGTACTCTGGAGACACTTTGCTCATTCTAAAACAACTAATAGCTGTTAGTATAAAACTGGATATATGGGATGAGCTTATTTTGTCTGTTCCCGATGATGCTCCATGGCTGGGGGATTTTGAAAACATCATGAGCGATGCCCTGAAAGTGTTACAAGGCTCAGGTGATACAGAAATCCGTTTGGCGAACTTAGGGACTCCTATAAGCACTTTGGTACTCCAACGAATGAAATCGGGAGGGACGCGAGTAAATGAATGGTTTGACCCTACCTGGTTTAGTGATGAGGATTAAAAAGGCTTGCCTAATAGATTGAATCATTCAATAGAAAACGCCCCGCGACGACGGGGCGTTTTCTTAATGGCGTTATGATTAGAGTCCTAGAAGGGTTTCTACTTCTTCTTCGTGCTCCATTTCTTCCTGCAGGATGTGCCTTATAACGTGGAAAGTTACAGGGTCACCATTACCCGCATGTAAGTAATCAATAAGTTTCTCGTAAACTTCGATGGCTCCGCGCTCGGCCTCCAAAACGGATTTTAGGAAGCCTTGCCAATCTGATCTATCAGCAGGATAAGTTATCTTAGGATAATTTGCTTGTTTTAGTATCTCTTCCCAATCATGAATGGGTTCTCCGCCCAGTTCCACAATACGTTCAGCTAATTCCTTTCTGTGTTCCTCTTCATCTTCAGCCATTTCTTTGAGCTGGTCAGCAGTTATTTTTCCATCTAGTGTCTTTACAAGCTCAGCGCCCACCTCGTAATAATAGTAAGCTATCCACTCATCTGCATAAGCTTTGTTTAAAAGGTTAATCAGTTCGTCCACATTTCCTTTTGTGTACTTCCTTGCATACTCACCCATGTGTATCTACCTCCTTTTTTACTCACTCACTTTAACATCTGCCGAATTCTCCCAAAGTCCGTGAATGTTGCAATACTCTAATGCGATAAGCTTTCCATTCTTCGGTACTTTCATAGTGAAAGTGACCTTTGGCTCGGCATAGGTAGGGCCGAGGTCAAAGGTGGCAATGTGAATGGGGTTAAAAGCTCGTCCCTCTTCTTCGAAAAACACTTGGATCCACTTAATGTGGTGTTCCACAAGATTCGGATGTGGAATGTCTTTCCCTACTTGTACTGTTACCTGAAATGGTTCGTTTGGTTTTACTTCAGATGGAATTTCAATGTAAGGAGTGTGTTTTTCTGTTTTACTGGTGTCATTTTGAACTTCATACGTCTTCACAGACTACCCCTCCTTTTAAGTGAATCTAAAGAAATATTACCACAAATACAAATGATCTATGCATAGCAACTAAACAAGCTCTTTTTGGGTATATGAATAGTAGGAAAGAATTATTTTGAAAGAGTGAGGTGATTAGATGAGCGGAATATGGACATTGTGGATGGTTGAGTTGATGTTGAGTATGGTATGGTTTATGTTAATGAATTACTCGCCCCGCGTGGCGGAGCAAGAGTGGTAGTAAGTCTATCTAAGTCAAAGCTTTTTTAGGGAGCTCAGCTTAGCATAATCTTAGGGAGGTTAATGTGAGTAATAGGATTTTTAAGAGAATTTTGCCTTTTGTAGTTATGGCTTTAGGAGCACTAGTGGTTCTAGGTGGTTGCTCCACAGGGCCAGTGGAAGTAAAGACAGCTGTGGTTCAAAATGGTACTTTGGAACAAACTGCCTATGCCAGTGGTACAGTTATGGCTAAACGCGAGTATCCCCTTTATGGGCCATCCGGAGTTAGCGTAAAGGACGTTCAAGTAGAGTTGGGAGATCGTGTTCAACAAGGACAGACCTTGGTAACCTTTGACGATAGCGATATAAAAACGCAGATTTCCTTAGCGCAAAACCAGCTTGACATATTGCAGATTCAACTTGACAGCTATAAGAAGATGAAAGACAGTGGTGGTAGCTTGGGAGGGACTCAGACTGCTGGTACGTCTTTGGACGATCAAATTGCGATGCAGGAAATCCAAATCAAAAATCAAAAACTGAACATAACGTCACTACAGAACAAATTAAAATCATTTACGATAAAAGCACCAATAGCTGGCATCGTAGGTCAGCTTTTGGTTAGTCCTGGGATGCCTTCTCCCATGGGGCAACCTGCTGCAGTTGTATATGACGTTTCTCAGAGGAAAGTTTCCATGATGCTGAATCCAGTAGATGCAATGTCCGTGAGCGTTGGTCAGACCGCTAGCGTCTATTTTGGTGATCAAACATTCGATGCCAAGGTGTCTTTTGTGAGCCCTGTCAGTATGAACAATGCCGTTAGCTTAGAAGTCACTTTAGGCGATGGTACTGAAATCCCAATAGGCTCTTCTGTAGATGTGGAGATAAAAACTGCTCAGCAAAGCGGTCTCATTATTCCATTGTCTGCTGTCATTTATGCAGAAGATGGGACGGCTTATGTAAAGGTTGCTGAAGATGGCGCAGTGAAGCAAAAAGCCATAAAGATAAGTGCACAAAATGCTAGCCAAGTTCTTGTTGAATCTGGGCTTTCCGAAGGAGAAAAAGTTTTAACGGATCATCTGGATTTAACAGAGGGCCAGAAGGTTGTAACGAGGTAAGAAGATGGCAGACGTAGAAATACAACTGAAGGGTGTACGAAAAGTCTATGGAAAAGGAGAAGCGGCTTTTGAGGCCCTCAAAGGTATTGATCTTGAAGTACAGAAAGGCGAGTACATTGCTATAACAGGGCGGTCTGGTTCTGGTAAATCTACACTTATGCATGTCATTGGTTGTCTGGACTCACTTACTGATGGAAAGTACTATCTGGAGGGGCAAGACGTATCTAAGCTCTCTGACGACGATTTAGCAAGGATCAGGAACAGAAAGATAGGTTTTGTTTTTCAGGCTTTTAACCTTTTACCCCATTTGAATCTCTTGGAACAGGTAATGGTTCCCATGTACTACGCTGGCATTACCGGCAACAAGGCAAAAAATAAAGCCATGGAAGCTTTGGACCGGGTAGGTCTATCTAGTAAATGGCATCGGCATGCTACACAGATCTCAGGAGGAGAAATGCAGAGAGTCGCCATTGCTAGAGCAATTGTCATGAATCCAGGACTCTTGCTTGCTGATGAGCCAACAGGTAATTTGGATACAGCTACATCGGATCAAGTGATGGATATTTTTCAGGAGCTAAACAAGAGTGGCAGCACCGTAGTGTTGGTTACACATGAAATGGATGTAGCATACAGAGCTAAGCGAATTGTCCATTTGAAGGATGGTTTAATCGAATATGAGGAGTCGAAAGCATGAACTTGTTGTTTAGGCAAGTTAAAGAAGCGTGGTTGAGCATATTAAGAGGGCGATTACGTTCGTTTCTAACGGTTCTTGGGGTTGTAATTGGCATTGCATCTGTGTTCACTATTCTGACATTGAGCGCTGGTGTGACAAGTACTGTGAACAGCGAACTTGGACGATTGGGAAGCGGTGTCCTTCAGCTGACAGTCAGTCCGGCTGCAGGAAATGTCAGTTTCACTGAGCTGGACATGCTGGCGCTAAGAAATGCATCACCGTCTGTGAAATCCATTGTGCCCATACAGAATTTAACTGGTTATTACAGCGTTGCCGGTCGGAGTGGTATCGCCATGGTTTTTGGCACTAACTCAGAGTACTTTGGTTCTTTCGGCTTAACGTTGGATCAAGGGCAGCTATTTACTGATGCAAACGTTCGAAACGGTGATTTGGTAGCAGTGGTTGATAAAATGGCTTTACAACAAGGCATCCTGCCTTCCGATATAGTGGGCAAAAGGCTTCAGGTAAATGTTGGTGGAAATACGTTTTCTCTTCGAGTGCTAGGTGTGGTAAAGAGTGGAGTTAGCATTGGAGGAGGCAATGGGGCAACAGTTAGTGTAGGTATTGATGAAAGGAATATTCCTATTACCGTTTATGTACCCTATACCGCACTAAAGAATGCTGGTTTATCCACTGAAATTACCAGTTTGGCTGTTTCGCTATCCTCTCAAGAAGAAGTTGAGCCTTTCGGTAAGTTGGCAGTGAACTTGTTAAACAACATTCACCACGTCCGTGGAGGATTCCAGGCGACATCTTTGGTATCAGCTTTGGATGCTGTTAATAACATTCTTAATGTAATTAGCCTGGTTTTGTCGGTCATAGCTGGAATTTCTCTAGTAGTAGGTGGCATCGGTGTCATGAACATTATGTTGGTTTCAGTTACTGAGAGGACTCGTGAGATAGGCATACGTAAAGCGTTGGGAGCTAGAAGAAGGGACATCCTAATTCAGTTTCTTATCGAGAGCCTTATTCTGACACTCAGTGGTGGTGTGATCGGCATAGCATTGGGCTGGGGACTCAGCTCTGCAGCTAGCAGTGCTGCATCGATACCCATGCTGGTAACTTGGCAGAATTTGTTACTCTCAGTGTCGTTTGCGCTTCTAGTTGGAGTGTTCTTCGGTATTTACCCGGCTTACAGGGCAAGCCTGTTGAACCCCGTAGAGGCATTGCGTTACGAGTAGGCTGGTCGCAGTATGGTTGCGTATAACATGACGCCTTAGGGCGGACTTGTCAAAGGAAGAAAGATATCTTGGCTGCTTTCAGGCCGAGCTTTCTTCCTTTATTTTTCTATATCATAGTGTTCTGTTTATCACTTTCTTTTTCAATGTTGCAGGTATCTGCTTGGTTCTTACTAATGCGTTTGAGAAATTGAAGTTCATCTTAGCTCCAGCTTGTGTTAAATTATTACCATAAGAATATTAAAAGGGAAGAAAGGGGAGGCGAAAATTTTGTCGCGTCGCATTCAAGAACATCCTATTCTCGAATTCCCCAGCACTAAAGAGGTTACCATCCTCTTTGAAGGGCGCCAGATAATTGCGCATGAGGGCGACACTGTTGCTTCAGCGCTGATTGCAAACGGTATTGACGTTTTGCGAGAGAGTATGAACTTACATAGACCCAGAGGACTCTTTTGTGCTATTGGAAACTGCAGTAGTTGTCTAATGGTTATCAATGGAGTTCCCAACACGAGGGCTTGTATTACCCCTGTGACCGAAGGTATGACTGTGGAGCGTCAACGTGATAAGGGGATGATGCCATGATTCAAACAGACGTCATGGTAATAGGCGGTGGCCCGGCGGGTATGAACGCAGCATTGGCGGCAGCTGAGAGCGGGGCACAGGTCCTATTGGTTGATAAATTTCAGAAACTTGGTGGTCAATTGGTCAAGCAGACACACAAGTTTTTTGGTTGGGCCCAGCGAGGTGCTGGTACCCGTGGGTTTAACTTGGCGAAACAGCTCGCAGCTCAGGTGAATGCCCAACCAAACATTAAGACCTTGTTGGGGTACGAAGTAGTAGGCGCATACCCAGATCAGACGTACTTGGCTGCTTCTTGGGAGGATCACGTAAAGATATCTGCCAAAAAAGTTGTTGTCTGCACGGGTGCTGCTGAGAGGATGATATTATTTGAAAACAATGACATGCCTGGAGTAATGGGTGCAGGTGCGGTTCAAACCCTCATGAACGAGTATGGTGTGCTTCCAGGTGAAAATTTCCTCATCGTAGGCAGTGGAAATGTGGGCGTCATATTAGCCTACCAGTTGCTTCAGGCAGGAGCTAATGTGGATGCCATCATTGACGTATTACCCAAGCTTGGCGGTGCATACTGGGTACACGCTGCTAAGGTTCAAAGGTTAGGGGTACCCCTTTTGTTAAAGCGTACAGTACTTGGTGTCTATGGCAGTGACCATGTGGAAGAAGCCGTTACTGTTGAAGTTGGTGAGAACATGCAACCAATTCCTGGCAGCGAAATGCGTCACAAGGTTGATGTAGTGGCACTGGCGGTGGGATTAATGCCCATGGCGGATTTGTTCCAAATGCTTCAGGTTGAGACAGTTTATATTCCAGAGCTAGGTGGGTTTGTACCGTGGCATGACGAGTTGGGTCACACGACTAATCCAAGCATTTATGTTGCTGGAGATGCAGGAGGTATTGAGGAAGCTACCACTGCAAGCTTAGCGGGAAGTATCGCTGGTTTAGTGGCTGCAAAGGAGCTTGGTTTTACAGTTAATGAAAACTGGATTGACGAATACCTACAGGCTCTTAGTAGTTTCAGGGAAAGCTCCCTAAGTAGAAAAGTGCTTGAGGGGATTGAACGCATGAGAGGTGATGGCAATGCTTGAGGTGGATGGTGTCCCCACTTTAGATGACGTCATGGGGAATTTCCCTAGTGAAGAACGCCTTCTTAAGGGATTTGTGGCTGTACATGAATGCTATCAAGATATACCTTGCAATCCATGTGTAGAATCTTGTCCCGTGCACGCAATTTCCATGGAAAAACTTACCTCACCGCCAGTGATCGATTTTGATAAATGCACTGGCTGTGGCAACTGTGTGGCTTCCTGCCCAGGGCTAGCCATATTCTTACTTTCTTTGAAGAATGGCGACGCACAGGTAACCATACCTTACGAGATGATTAACGTTCCCGAAAAAGGAGAAAAAGTGGACGGTCTTGATCGATATGGAAAGAAAGTTTGTGATGCCCAGGTGGTTCGCGTAGTTAAACTTCCTTCTCTGGATAAAACTAGCAAAACTACTTTGGTGACGCTGGAGATTCCGAGAGAACAGTTGCCTGTTGTGCGCTCCTTTAGAAGGAGATGATTAGGGATGAATGAAGAAAACATCGTAGTTTGCAGATGTGAGGATATCACCCTCAGAGAACTTAGAGAAGCCATAAAGGAAGGTTATGACTCTTGGGATAAACTAAAACGTTATTTAAGAATCGGTATGGGCCCTTGTGGCGGCAAGACTTGCAGACTTCTAGTGCTTCGAGAATTGGCCATGGTGAAAAATGTGCCTATATCCAAGCTTTACGTGCGAAAAACCGTAGTTAGGCCTCCTATAAGAAGTGTACCTTTCAATGCCCTGGAGAAGGAGGCGAGCTTATGACTTATGACGTGATCATAGTAGGTGGTGGCATACAAGGTGTAGCGACAGCGTATGAGTTAGCAAAAAGAGGTGCTGGCAAGATATTGCTTCTGGAGAAAACAATTCTAACTGGTGGGTCAACGGGTTCGTGTGCGGCTGGTATAAGAGCCCAGTTCGGCTCAGAATTCAACGTGCGCCTCATGGCACGAAGTTTGGAAATATTTGAACACATGGACGAAGAACTCGGTTACAGCAAAGAATATCTTGAGCTGTGGCAAGGTGGGTATTTAGTGTTGGCTTACTCGGAAAAAGAATTTGAAGGACTGAAACGTAATGCAGAGGTTCAGCATAGATTCGGCCTGGATACAGCCATACTGTCTCCTGAAGAAGTTCAGAAAGATTTCCCGCGTGTCAACATAGATGGTGTAGTTGGAGCCACGTATCACAGCCGGGATGGTCATGCAGATCCGTTTCGTGTTACGTTTGCCTACGCAGAAGCTGCACGGAAGCTGGGAGTGGAGATAAGGGAATGGGCTCCTGTTTCAGAGATTCTTGTGGAGAATGGTAAAGTGCGTGGCGTGAAACTTCAAGACGGTTCTGAAGAGTACGCTGATAGAGTTTTAGTAACCGCTGGTGCCTGGACTACAGCGCTGCTTAAGACGGCTGGTGTAGACTTGCCTCTGTGGGGTGAAAAACACGAGATTCTGATAACAGAACCCTGGGAACGAGTACTTGGTCCCATGGTCATATCATTCTCCCGGGGTTTTTACATACAGCAACGTCCTCATGGGTCATTTATCATGGGACTTCCTCCAGTAGATCCAGAGCATTGGTATGAGCCAGAAGCGTTTGATTTTTCAAGTAGCATGGATTTCCTAATGCGGATGGCCAAGGAGGCAACGCATGTTCTTCCTTTCCTTCGGGGTGTGAACGTAGTAAGGCAATGGGCTGGTCTCTATGAGATGACTCCAGATCATCATCATGCCATTGGTCCCGTTGATGAGGTTGAAGGACTTTGGGTTGCAGCAGGTGGATCTGGCCATGGATTCATGTTCGGTCCTGCCATGGCGGAGCAGCTTAGCAAATGGATGACTGGTAGCTCCATGGATATTGACCTAACGCCTTTGGCTCCTGGACGCTTTAAGAAAGGCGCTCTTGTTGTGGAACCTGCAGTGGTTGGATGAATGAAACACATTTAACCAATCAATAGGTTACGTCTGACTCTGGATTAAGCGGTAAGTTTTTTTGTCTTTTAGGAAGGCTGCTACGTCATAGATGGTTTATCTGTGTTCTATGGGTTGTTTTTTTTGTAGCGTTGTATAATCTAAAGCAGTCGTTTTGTGTTGAGCGAACTTCAAGACGCGGAGGTGTTTAGTAAAGTGCGAAAACTAGTCGCCATATTGGTTTTAGTTATAGCTGTGGCAGTTCCATTGGCTGGCTGCACTAACAGCAGCCAAGGTGACAATGGCAATGCCCAGGTTACCTATAAGATGAGGATTTACGGGACAGAGTCGTGCCCATATTGCCAGCGAATGAAAGATTTATCCATCGAAATTTTTGGTGCAACCAATACCATTTTTGCGGAGATTAACCCTGCCATTACTGGAACGGAAGCCAATCTGCAAAAGTTTTGTATACTTGGGTCAGTTTTAGCTGCTGGAGATTGTAGTGCTCCTACTCCCATAGTGGTACTTACTGATGGAGAAGATCATTTACTGGCTCTGTGGATAGGTTATGTGGAAAAAAGTGAGCTGCAAAAGATTCTGGACAATACGTCTGTGGATAGACCTCTATACTGGCCATACAATTCGGAGGGCTTCATACCTTTGACAGAAGATAAAGCCAATAAGGTAAGGGAAACACTTGGTTTAAAGTGATACTCTTGGTCGCTACATAGAGCCTTTTTTTAGCAGAAAAGGGTATTGAGCTGCTACTGTGGAGAATCATCGGTACTCGCAGCTGACGGCAGGTTAATTCTTCTTTTGTTACTGAATAACTAGTTCTCCATTTAGTCTTTTGGAAATGGGTAGCCCTTCTAGCGCACTGTTGGGAATGAGATCCCAAGGATAAATTATGTCGTTTTCGCTACTTTTGACTGTCTTCCTTACGCACGAATGACTGAATGATAAGTCCTCCAAGTAAAGTTGCAGCTCTTTCGCGTTTGCAAGCTCCATAATAGATTTAGCTACTAAGCGCTGTTGACTCTTTGGTGTAATGATGACAAGGCAGTCATCTTTTTTAAGAAATAGCACGTGATCCAAATCAATACACAAAATAGGTTTCAACCTAAATATGGCAACGTTCTCTAAAAGCTCGAAACTGTACTCTGAGGGATACCATATTGGTTTTTCCATAATACAATAATACATGTATGATGACACAGTACCATTACTTGCCTCGCAAGAAGAAAAAAGCCAAATTTCCTTGGTTTTTGTTATGGATTTTGCTTTTAGCAGTTGTAGCTCTTTATTTCCTCACCCCCTGGAAGATTAACGTATTAAACGAACTCGTTGTGGTGCCTGTTGTAGAAGGGGTACAGAAGAATTACCAGGCTTCTCTCAGAATCGGTGTGAACAAGCCAGGCTTGGTAAGCGTAACCCTAATTGACCAAAGTACGAGTTCCACTGCTACGGTGAGTCGTGATGTGTTCTTCGTTTGGAATCATAAGGATGTCACTGTTCCTTTTACCGTTGATAAGCCATGTACATTAAAAGCCAACGTGGCCTTTTTGCGTACTAGCACGATAATTGATGTGGGACTGGGTGTGTCCTTGAAGGATGTTTACGTGATGGGTTCCTACTATCAGGGAAAAGTAAACCTGTATGAGAGGCCCGAAGGGTATCCCACATTCAAAGTAGTGGGAACTGCCACAGCAGAGGATGGCTTTATTCCGCTTACCATTTTAAAGAATTATGGTTTTGAAGTGCAAGGGGACGCAACTTCCATTTCTTGGGATTTGGATTCACAGATAAAAGTTACTTTGGATGTTCAAGCAAGGCAAATGCGTTTTTCATCAAGAAAATATAATGATTTGTATTACGCCTTACCACTGAGTGGAACTTTTGAAATAAACAAGAATGGAGCTGTTAAAGGAGAAGGAGTAGTTATACCCCTGCCAGAGCAGGTTACTTCCGCTCTTGGAGCTAGGACATATCCTCAAGTTGGTCTTGTTTTACATCGCGGATATTTTACCGTTGAAGATAGTCCAGTACAAATCTTCGAATACATCGATAAGTTTGGCACCTATCTTCTGGACAAAGCTACTTTTGACAAAGACGCTCGTGCTCGTGAAGTTTACGCGCATGTGAATACATTGAAATTAGAAATAGAGGAATTGAGCAAAGAGTTTTCTCAAGTCTGGCTTAAAGACCGAAAGGATACGGAGGCACTCTTAGCTCAATTTGTTTCTCCAAATGATAGGACATGCGACCTTATCTCACCCATTCCGAACCCCATTGTCACATCCTATTTTGGTGAACGGGAGCATCCTCTATTAGGCACCACTGTGCTTCACAGTGGCATCGACATATTGGCCATGGCTGGCTACCCTGCCCGAGCAGCTGCCGATGGCCAGGTGGTTTACACGGGCTACAGAACTCAATGGGGGTATTTTGCTGTGCTCAAGCATTCAGGGTGTGCTACCGTATATGCTCACTTGCTTAGACTACCGCAAAAACAGGAATACACTCAAGGAGAGGTTTTTGCATATACAGGAGCATCAGGTTTTGTTACTGGTCCCCATTTGCACTTCGAGGTAAGGATTGGTGGCAAACCAATGGACCCAAGGCCGTTCATTGGTATCAAATAATGGGAGGGATGCATATGGGTTTTGAAGAGAAGATGCAGGAGATCAAAGGTTATCTGAGGCGCATCGAACTTTTGGGCAACGCTATGGGGGTCTTAAACTGGGATCTCGAAGTTAATGTTCCTCCTGGAGGAGTAAAGGGTAGGGCAGAAGTACTAGGCTACTTATCAGGAGAGATGTACAAATTAATAACTGCACCCGAAGCTGGAGAGTATATTGCATGGCTTGAGCAGCAAAATCTCACCGATCCAGTTCATAAGGGCATGTTGCGCGAAATGAAGAAAAGTTACGAGCGTCTGGTAAAAATCCCTGCTGACAGGTTCGTGGCTTTCTCACGACTTACCTCGGAAGCGCAAGCGGTGTGGGCTGAGTCTAGAAGAAGAAATGACTATGAAATGTTCAAACCATACCTTAAGCAAATTATGGATTTTGAAAAAGAATTTGTCGGTTACCTGGGATACAAACAGAACAAATACGACACATTGCTGGATCAATATGAGCCAGACATGACTACAGCTGTCTTGGACAAGGTTTTTGGCGACCTCAGGGATAAATTGGTAGAGCTGCTTACTGAGCTAAGGGAACGGGGTAAAGCGCCCAATAACGACTTCTTGAAAGGGCATTATCCAGCAGATAAACAAAAGGCATTGAATAGGGAAGTCCTAAAGCTTATGGGATTCGATTTTAATCGAGGCAGAGTAGACATAAGCGCTCATCCGTTCACCACGTCTTTCTTCAACGGGGATGTGCGTATAACTAACCGCTACGATGAAGAGTATTTCTTGTCTTCATTCTTCAGTGCCATGCACGAGGGAGGTCACGCTCTGTACGAACAAGACATTTCTGACGAACTTTATGGTACGGGACTCGCTACTGGAGTTTCTATGGGTATTCATGAATCGCAGAGCAGGTTCTACGAGAACATGATTGGTCGGAGTAAGGGCTTCTGGGAATATTTCTTCCCAACGGTGGTTAAAGAGTTTCCGAATCTTTCTAGTGCCAGACCTGAAGACATGTACAAGGCAGTGAACACTGTGGAGCCTTCGCTCATACGCACAGAAGCAGATGAGCTGACCTATGCCATGCATATCATAATTCGGTATGAAATGGAGAAGGCATTCATAAATGACGAAATCACTGTAGATGAAGCTCCCGAAGTGTGGAATGAAAAGTATGAGAAGTATTTAGGCATACGTCCAAAGGACTACAGTAGCGGCATACTTCAAGATACACACTGGTCTGGTGGCATGGTAGGATACTTCCCATCCTATGCATTAGGCAACCTCTATGCGGCACAGTTCCTCAATGCAATGAAGAAGGATATGGATGTGGAAGAGCTGCTCAGAGAAGGGAATTTAGAACCTATTCACCAGTGGCTAAAAGACAAAGTGCACAAACATGGTGCTGTCTACACACCTTCTGAGTTAGTAGAAATGGTTACAGGGGAGCCACTTAACCCTCAGTATTTTGTAGATTACTTAGCAGCTAAGCTTAGAACTGTTTACAACATAGATTGAGGAGCAAAAAGGGCGGGGCTTTTGAGTAGTACTGCTGTAGCGTCTACTTTGAGCCCCGCCAATATTCCAGAGTTACGTTGAGTTTTTCTTCTGGTCTTTCTTTTCTGGTTTCTTAGATTGAGGGTTAGGGTCTGGTTTTTGATTCGGAGTAACTGGTGAAGTTGGTGTTATGGGTTCAAGTTCCGTTGGTGTCTCCTGTTCTTGCTGTTCTTCTGGTTCTTCTGGTTCTTCTACTTGTTCTTCTACTTGTTCTTCCTCCTCTGGAGGCGGTTCAGGTATGAATTCACACTCTTCCAAAGGTGGTTCCTGTTTGGTCGGTACTGGCCATAGAACTTTTACAGGCTGAAATGTGGAGCAGTCTGCATTGTAAGTCACTGTTAGATCTGCACTAAGCGACAACGTCTTCCAACTCACAGGAGACGTTTGTAAGGGAACTGCTTCTGGTTTTGTGATGCTGCTAACAGGTTTCTGGCTACCTCCACCCAGCAGCTCTGAATCCTTGAAGTTCACCGTTACGCTTACTATGTTTTTGGGTTTACTCAAAGCTGGCCCTACTGGGATAAGTTTTGCTTTGAACAGATCTCGTGCAGTGTATCCCCATAGCCACATACCAGGATGTTTTGTGGTCATGTTTTTATAAGCTCCCTTTACTTCTGGTATGTCAGCATCTATGCCCACTGTGAGGGCGTACACGAAGTTGGTGGAATAACCCACATACCATGAGTCTTTCCATGAACTCGTTGTACCGCTCTTACCAGCTAAGAACCTGCCGTCAACAGCGGCTTTAGGCGTATAGGCATTACCCATGAACATGCTGTGAAGCATGTCACTCATCACATACGCTGTGGATTCGTCAATAACTTTGTATTTCCAAGGTGTTTGTTTGTAAATTGTTACACCTACGCTATTCTTCACTTCCTTTATGAAAACAGGTTCCACAGCGTATCCACCGTTGGCAAAGGGTGCATAGGACAGTGCCAGGTTAAGAGGAGTAATTTCATTTACCCCAATGGCAGTACTTGGAACCGGTCTGACCTCTTCAGTGATGCCGAATTTCTTTGCATAGTACTGCACTGCGTCGATGCCTACCAACAGTGCTGTTTTTACGGCTGCAATGTTTGATGATCTAACAATCGCTTCTCTCACAGTGATTTGTCCCCACCAAGTGTTGTTGAATTCGTGGGGACTCCAGGTGTCGCCTGGTATGGGCACCTTAATCGGTTCAGAAACCCATGTGTCGAATGGTGTAAGCATGTTCATTTGAACTGCTGCCGCATACTCAATGGGTTTAAATGAAGATCCTGTTGCGCGTGGTGCGATGGCTCTGTTGTATTGCGTTTCGGAATACTTTCTCCCACCTACCATGGCAAGTACTTCACCGTTTCGTGGATCTATTATGATTGCACCTGGCTGTGGTTGTCTAACACCCTTATCATCTAAAACTACTGTCCCAGTTATGGATTTATCACGTTCATCCAAGTATTCTTCTATGGAACTTTGTAGTCCTTCAATGAGTTTCACGTCAAAGGTGGTGTATACAGACAGTCCACCGCTAAATGTGAGATCTGTCCCAAAATTCTCAACTAAAAAGTTCTTAATGAAATCCAGTGCGTAGCCTTTGGCATCGAGCTCCACCAGAGAAGTTTGTGAAAGCTCAATTGTTTGGTTCTTTGCTTCTTCATACTCCTCCTCAGAGATGGCTTCTATGGATAACAGTTTATTTAGGACAACATTTCTGCCATTTATGGCAGCCTCCAAATTACTTGTTGGGGCCCGTACAGAGGGTGCAGGTAGAATGCCTGCAAGTAATGCAACTTCTGACAATGTTAGTTCGCTAGTGTGCTTACCAAAATAGTGCTGAGCAGCAGTCTCTACCCCATAGCATCCGTCACCAAAATAGACCATATTTAGATAAAGCTCTAGTATTTGATCCTTTGTGTATCTTTGTTCTAGTCTGTAAGCAAGTACAAATTCCTTCAGTTTCCTATCCATGGACGTTTCCATTCCCAAGTTAAACATGACTCGGGCTAACTGCTGGGTTATGGTACTTCCACCCTGCTGTATGGAACCATGCATGAGATTGGTTAAAGCCGCCCTTATGAGTCCAATCCAATCCACGGGACCGTGACTGTAGAACCTGTGGTCTTCAGAACCCACAAAAACTTTCTTTACCAAAGGGCCCATTTCTTCCAAAGAAACGTATTTGTAAGGAGCACTGCTCCCTAAATAGCCGATTACGATACCATTGCGATCGTATACAACGCTGGGTTCTTGTATGTCCAGCTTTACTTCGTCTGGTTGGGGCAAATCAGCTGCCAAAGTTCTAATGACATTAACTGCATAGACAGCTACCGCTGACGCTATTATGGCAAAGATCAGAAAAATTACTCCAAATACTCTTGCCCACCTAATGCGGTGCTTGTTCTTTGATTTAGCCATAGTAGAATAACATTATAACGCACTTCATAACAGGAGGTTTTATCCAAATTGGACATATCAAAACAGGTTGAAATCCTCAAGAAGAATGTAGTGGATCTTATCACTGAAGAAGACCTCAAAGCTAAACTTGAAAAAGCAAAGGCAGAAGGGAGACCTTTAAGGGTTAAGCTGGGAGCAGATCCTTCTGCCCCTGACTTGCACCTGGGACATTTGGTTGTGTTACGAAAGCTTCGACAGTTCCAAGAGTTTGGACACCGTATCGTATTCATCATTGGTGATTTCACAGCATGCATAGGTGATCCCACAGGCAGAAACAAGACCAGACCACCACTAACTGAAGAGGAAGTAAAAATGAACGCTCAAACCTATCAGGAACAAGTATTCAAAGTTCTCGACCCCGAGTTGGTGGAAATAAGGTTCAATAGTGAATGGAATGCACCTTTGAGTGCACGTGACGTCATATTGGATTTGGCTTCACGTTACACCGTCGCTAAGCTTTTGGAAAGAGACGATTTCAGCATGAGATATAAAGGTGGAATCCCCATCTACGTGCACGAACTTCTGTATCCTTTGTTTCAGGCTTATGATTCCGTTGCTATACAAGCTGATATTGAATTAGGCGGTACAGATCAAGTTTTCAATCTTTTAGTAGGACGGGACCTTCAGCAAAGCCATGGGCAGGAACCTCAAGTGGTAATGACACTTCCACTCCTTGTTGGGCTTGATGGTGAGAAGAAGATGTCAAAGTCTTTAGGGAATTATGTTGCTTTCAATGACCCGCCTAAAGACATGTTTGGTAAACTTATGAGCATTCCTGACAATCTTATGCCAAGCTATTTTAATTTACTTACTGACTATTCTGAAGAAGAGATTAAAAGAATACTGTCTGGGCATCCACGGGACGCAAAATTAAAGCTTGCCTGGTCTATAACCTCGTTCTTTTATGGTGAAGAAGAAGCCACACACCAGCAAGAAGAATTCCTAAGAGTTTTCTCGCGTCGAGAGCTCCCGGAATACATGGATGCATATGAAATTGAAACGTTATATAATGAAGGAGTGAAAACAATAACAGACCTTTTGGTATTCATCGGTGCCGCGTCCAGTAGAAGTGAGGCGAAACGATTGATAGCAGGAGGAGGCGTACAGCTCAATGACACCAGAATTGACGACCCCATGGCTCCCCTGCAACTTACGCCTGGAAGCGTGCTTCGTGTAGGTAAACGAAAGTTTTTCAAATTTGTTTAGGAGGTGACTGTGTTGTTAGAAATTAGGTGGCACGGACGTGCGGGACAAGGTGTGAAGACTGCCGCATATTTGCTTGCAGAAGCTGCCATGGACACGGGTAAGTACATACAAGCTTTCCCAGAATATGGCGCTGAAAGATCTGGCGCCCCCATTGCTGCGTTTACCAGAATCGGTGATGAACCAATCAGAATACATTATGGTATTCGCACTCCTGATGTGGTAGTAGTGGTGGATGAATCCTTAATTGGTGCCATGGATGTGACCTCAGGGTTAAAAGACAATGGTATCTTACTTGTAAACACCAATCAATCTCCAGAGATCTACAGAGCCAAACTGCCTTCCTTCCATGGCAAGATCGCTACTGTTGATGCAACGCAGATAGCGTTGGACTGTATAGGTAGACCCATACCTAACATTCCTATTATGGGTGCTCTAATTAGAGTTTCTGGCATCGTTTCATTGGAGGATTTGGAACCCAGGCTTCGTCATAAGTTCAGTGCCAAGTTTAGCGAGCAAGTAGTTGAAGGAAACGTTAAGGCGCTGAAGCGAGGCTATGAGGAGGTGAAAATACTGTGAGTGAACAGAAATGGAGTGAACTTCCGGAAGGCGTGGTCGTTCCTGAAGGAGGAAATTCTCAGGACGTCTATATAGTTGAAGGGTGGAGAACGTTTAAGCCTGTTGTGAATCTTGAGAAGTGCACGCATTGCATGACGTGTTGGGTTATGTGCCCTGATAACGCAGTGAATGTGAAGAGTGGCAAAATGCTTGGATTCGATTACCTAGCATGCAAGGGCTGTGGCGTTTGCGCAGAGGTATGCCCGGTAAAGGTAATCGAGATGGTGAAGGAGGAACGATAACCATGAAGGTAGCTTTAGAAACCAACCAACTCATTGCCTTGGCGATGAAACAGATCGAGCCACATGTGGTTGCAGCGTACCCTATCACTCCTTCCACTGAAGTTGTTCAAGAGTTTTCTCAATATGTAGCTAATGGTGATGTTAAGACGGAGTTTGTGCCCGTAGAGAGCGAGCACTCTGCAATGTCCGCATGTTTAGCGGCCTCTCTTTCAGGTGCTCGTGTCATGACGGCAACGGCTTCTCAGGGTTTGGCTTTCATGTGGGAGATGCTTCACATTGCTGCAGCTTCCAGGGCGCCCATTGTTACCATAGTGGCTAACCGTGCACTAAGTGCGCCCATTAATATTCACGGGGATCATGCTGATGCCATGGGTGCGAGGGACACTGGATGGCTACAGCTTTGGGCCGAAACTGCCCAGGAAGCTTACGATAACACCATCCAGGCCATAAAAATCGCTGAGGATCCAAGAGTTCGCTTTCCCATGTTGGTGAACTATGATGGTTTTACTACTTCTCATGCCGTGGAAACCGTAGAGATTCTTGACGATGAACAAGTTAGGAGCTTTCTAGGTTCTGCTCCAAAGCCAACATACAGCTTGCTGGATACTGAGCATCCTGCCAGTTTCGGCGTGCTTGCATTGCAGGACTACTACATGGAGTTTAGGAGAGCTCAAGCAGAGGCTTACAAGAATGTGAAGGACGTCGTTTTGGAAGTGGCTGAGGATTATGCTAAGCTTACTGGTCGCAAATACGGCATACTAGAGGAGTACAAGCTGGACGATGCAGAAGTTGTTCTAATTGCCATGAACAGTGCTGCTGGTACTGCCAAAGAGACCGTGGATTTGCTACGCAGTCAAGGAAAGAAAGTGGGAGTATTAAAGATAAGGTTATTCAGACCATTCCCTGTGGAGGAAATTCGTTCAGCTCTTAGTAATGCAAAGTCGGTTGTTGTCATGGACAGGGCTTATACGTACGGTGGTCCATCAGGTCCCTTATTTGAGGAGATAGCGACTGCCTTGGTTAACGAAACGAAGAAGCCCTTGCTTGGCAACGTAATTGCCGGTTTGGGTGGAAGAGATATTACCATGGAAGACATTGAGCAGGTTTTCGATCTTGGCTACAAGGCTTTGGAGAAAGGTAACTTTGAGCCTTTGGTTAGCTGGGTCGGAGTAAGGGAGTGATAAGAGTATGGCGGTGATAAATATAAAAAGCCTCACTGATTTGGAGCCGCGTTTCGTAGGTGGACATCGTCTGTGCGCTGGTTGCAATGAAGGCACCATTGTTCGCCAAGTTTTGTTAGCAGCGCACGAGTACGAAGTGGTAGTACTAAATGCCACTGGCTGTTTAGAAGTAACCACTTCTGTTTATCCTTACAGTTCTTGGAATGTGCCTTGGCTTCACGAAGCTTTTGAAAACGTTGCGGCTGCAGCTAGTGGTGCTGAGGCTGCATACAAAGCACTCAAGCGTTTCGGTGAGATTCCTGAAGATAAGCAGATAAAGTTCATAGCTTTTGCTGGTGACGGTGGCACTTATGACATTGGTTTGCAGGCCCTATCTGGAGCCTTGGAAAGAGGTCACAGCTTCCTTTATGTTCTTCTAGACAACGAAGCCTATATGAATACAGGAATTCAAAGATCCTCTTCAACTCCTCAGTTTGCTTGGACGACTACTTCTCCTGTGGGAAATGTAAGTCCTGGAAAAGTACAGCCTAAGAAGAACATCGTGGAAATCGTTGCTGCTCACGGTGTACCTTATGTGGCTACTGCATCACCCAGTCACTATGTGGACTTAATGACCAAGGTGCAAAAAGCGTTGAGTTATGATGGTCCCACGTTCTTGGCGGTTTACTCTAACTGCAACAGGGGACACAGAAATGATACGGCTCTTTCGGTAAAAGTAGCTAGAATGGCTGTAGAAACGAACTACTGGCCTCTTTATGAGATTGAGGACGGCAAATACAGAATAACCTACAAACCTCGTAAGCCACAGCCAATTGAAGAGTGGCTGAAGCTCCAAGGTCGTTTCTCACATCTGATGAAACCCGAAAATCAGGATAAGGTTAAAGAACTTCAGGAGTGGGTCAATAGTAAGTGGGAACTGCTGCAAAAGAAAGAAGAGTTCAGTAAGACTTTGTAGCAGCGTTGAAAAGATAGCTTTTGCAACTGAAAGGAGGGGCCTTCTTCTCTAAAGAGGCCCCTCCTTTCTATTAAGTGGACATTCCTCACAACGTGGTCTCTTCTTGCAATAGTTCTTACCTACTTCCACGAAGGCAGCGTGAACCCTTTTGAGAATGTCTACGTTGGTAGCATCTTGGCCCAAAGCAGTTATTAGTAGCTGTTTTATTTGCTCGTAGTTAAATGGTTCATTCACTAAGCCACAGCTTTTCAGTACACGATACGTGTATGCGTCAACTACCATTTCAGGTTTCCCTAGTGCGTACAGCAAAATGCTGTCTGCTGTTTCTGGTCCAATGCCCTTTATGTTCAAAAGCTCCTCACGTGGGGGTTGTGGGTTCTTTAACATGAGTTCTGCTAAGTTCTTCAACGTGGTGGCTTTTCTTCTATAAAAGCCGGCAGGACTTATCACAGTTTCTAAATCTTTCGACTCCAGAATTCTCTCCCAGTTGTTTATGCCTGATTCTTTAAGGCGCTCCATGGCTTTTGATACGTTGTTCCAACTGGTATTTTGAGTTAGTACTGCAGACACAGCAATGTCAAAAACAGAGCTTCCGGGCCACCAATCAGGGTCCGATTGAAAAGCTAAAAGGAGCGTTATGAGTGTATGCAATTTTTCGTTCATATAGTGTTAGAATAATACTATCAGCTTAAAGTAATCTTAACACAAACAGGAGGAGACGCGCATGGCACACTTAGCGGAAAGGCTTAATAACTTGGGTAGCGAAGGGGCTTTTGAGGTTTTGGCAAAGACGAAGGTGCTTGAAGCCCAGGGAAAGAAGATAGCACATTTTGAAATAGGCGAGCCTGATTTTGATACACCAGAAAACATAAAGAAGGTTGCCTATGAAGCTTTGGAAAAGGGCTACACCCACTACGTTCCTTCCTTGGGTGTTCCTGAAGCCAGAGAAGCTTACGCAAAATATGTTTCAAAGACTAGAAATGTGGAAGTAGATCCAGGACAGATCATTGTGACTGCAGGTGCGAAGCCCCTCATTTTCTACACCATGATGGCTCTTGTTAATCCAGGTGACGAAGTTATTTACCCTGATCCTGGCTATCCTATTTATTCCTCAGCAGTGAGGTTCGCAGGTGGAGTACCAAAGCCCATCGTTCTACGCGAAGAGAACGATTTTAGGCTGGATGTGGATGAACTAAAAAAGATGGTAACACCTAAGACCAAGGTCATAATAGTAAACAGTCCGCACAACCCCACAGGAAGCGTACTTAATAAGGAAGAGCTCAAAGCCATTCTTGATTTGGCGGACGGGGAGCATCTGTTCATTCTTTGTGACGAGCTCTATCATCGTATCTACTATGGTGGCGAGATGGCTCCTTCCATGTATGAATTTCCTGAAGCAAAAGAAAAGGTCATACTCATGGAAGGTTTTTCTAAGATATATGCCATGACAGGTTGGAGGCTGGGCTACGGAGTACTTCCTCCTGACTTGGTACCATGGTTCAGTAAACTCCAAACAAACGTTTACAGTCATGCTCCAGCTTTCGTGCAGGTAGCTGGTATTGAAGCCTATAACGGTCCTCAAGATGCTCCGAAAGCCATGGTAGAGGAGTTCAAGAGAAGAAGAGACTATATTGTTCCCAGATTGAATTCCATGGACTTAGTGCACTGCGTAGAACCCAAAGGTGCTTTCTATGCTTGGTTGAACATAAAGAAACTTAATAGGCCTTCAAACGAAGTAGCTGAGTACTTGCTTAACGAAGCAGGAGTAGCTGTGCTGACAGGCACCTCTTTCGGAGAGTCTGGAGAAGGGTACCTCCGTATGTCCTATGCAGCATCCATGGAAGACATTAAGTATGGTTTAGATCAACTGGAGAAATACTTGCCAAAGTTGGCAAAGTAGACAGATTCCGCTTACTTGAGAAAGTTAAGAAGGGGCCCCTTTTAGAGGGTCCCTTCTTAACTTATAGGACATTAGGCCCTATAAATCGGGCCTACATGGTGTTAATGGGGTAGCCTAGGAGTGCAAAAGCGGATTCTTTTGCCACTTCTGATAAGGTAGGATGTGCATGAATGACTTCAGAGAGTTCTTTCACTGTCATGTTTTGCTGAAGGACGACTGCCATTTCATTGATTATTAGATCGGCTCCTACACCTGCCATCTGCACACCTAAAATTCTGCCCGTATCCGCTTCCACAATGAATTTGCAGAATCCTTCTGTTCTGTTCTTCGCCACAGCTGCTCCCAAAGCTCGGTAAGGTAATGTATAAGTTTTTACTGCTAACCCAGCTTGAGAAGCTTCCTTTTCTGTTTGCCCTATGGCTGCCAGTGGCGGGTCTGTAAACACAACCCAAGGAACTGCATGCCAATCCATTTCATTTGCTTCTCCTAGTATGTGCTTCACTGCAAAAATACCTTCGTGGGACGCAACATGAGCTAAAGCTCCTCTGGAAACAGGAGGAATGGCCACGTCTCCTATGGCATAGGTACCTTCCTCGGAGGTAACTAAGCTGTTGTTAACTTTGATCTTTCCTCTTTCTGTTTGAACTTTATCTGTTTTGATAACCTCTGAGTTAGGGGTGCGCCCAACGCCGACAACGATCTGGTCTACTTCCAGCTCTTGGTCGTTTGTCAACGTTACTTTGAGGTGATCCTCTTTATGCTCAATGGTTTTTACTGAATTGCCCACGATGAACTTTATGCCTTTCTTGGAAAGGATTCTAGCGTAATTACTAGAAGCATCACTGTCCAGCAGCGGCATCACTTGCGGCACCAACTCCACCACAGTTAGCTCGGTACCAAAGGCTCTTAAAATGTCGCTTAGTTCCAAGCCAATAGCTCCAGTACCTACGACCAAAGCTCTTTTCGGCAGTTCTTTACGTGTGAAAAAGTGGTTACTGTTTATAATCCATTTCTTGTCAGTAGCCAGTCCGGGCAATTCTGCTGGTCTAGACCCAGTAGCAATAATGACGTTGTCAAATTCATAAGTTTGGCCGCCGGCTTCTATTCTGTGATCACCTAAATAGAAAGCTTCTGCGTTAATAAAACGAACTCCGCGCTTCTTTAGGAGGAACTCTACGCCTTTTCGCAGCTGGGCCACAGTTTTTAGCATGCGCTGTTGAACTTGCTCCCAGCTGATTTCGGCACCCTCTACTTTTATCCCGAACTGTGATGCCTCTTCAATATGGGAATAAAGCTCGGTACTTGCTAGTATGGTTTTAGTAGGTATGCATCCCAAGTTCAAGCAAGTACCACCAACAAACTGTTTTTCAAACAAGGTTACTTCTATGCCACGCTGTGCTGCATACAGTGCTGCTTCGTAACCGCCAGGTCCTGCGCCAATTATGCCAAGTTTCACCAAGGAAACACCTCCTTTGAGCCTATTAACTGCATTCTACCATAATTTATTGGTTATAAATTTCTCGATTAGATGCCATGGTTTAAGTTATAATTAAAGCGATATGAAGGGAGTGTGCATATGTTAGCCATAAGGAAAGGTTCAGCTACGAAAGGTGTTGCCATGTACGAGATCGAGGAGCCTGAAGTACCAGAAGGTTGGGCTCTGGTTAAAGTCCTAAAAGCTTCAATATGCGGAACTGATGTTCATATTTACCAGTGGAATGAATGGTCACAAAAACGTATGAAGCCTCCTGTAACCATAGGCCATGAGTTCGTTGGCAAAGTTTTGAAAGTAAACAAGGGGACAGGAAGAGTACAAGAGGGCGACATCGTTTCTGCTGAGTCACATGTGGTGTGCCACGTTTGTCGCATGTGCAGGCGAAACATGTATCACGCTTGCGAAAATACAAGAATCATAGGAGTTCACATGGACGGAGCTTTTGCCGAGTACATAGCCATACCTGAAGAGAACTTGGTCAAGCTGCCTGGCAGTGTTCCCTTGGAAGCTGGTTCGGTCTTGGAACCCTTTGGCAATGCGGTCCATACGGTGCAATCTGTGGATGTTAGAGGCAAAAGGGTTGTGGTTACGGGAGTTGGCCCCATTGGGGTCATGGCTATACCGGTGGCCAAAGCGCTGGGTGCGGTAGAGATTATTGCCACAGATCTTTCTGACTATAGGCTGAAGTTGGCTTCTGATGTGGGAGCAGATGTGGTTATTAATGTTAAGGAACAAGATCCCGTCCAGATTGTGCAGGACCTGGGCGGCGCAGATGTGGTTTTAGAAATGAGTGGTAGCGAAAAGGCGCTTAATCAGGGTCTTGAAATGATTGTGCCGGGAGGAGAAATGGCGATCTTAGGTCTTCCCGACAACCGCGTTTCTCTGGATTTAGCGAATAACGTAGTTTCTAAGGGCATAACTATAAGAGGCATAACTGGGCGCAGACTATGGGAGACTTGGGACTTGGGCGTATCATTAGTTAGTAGCGGAAAAGTAGATTTGAAGAAGGTAATCACGCATCAATTCGACTTCAAAGATTATGAAGCGGCCTTTTCCGCTATGATGTCAGGTAATTCAGGTAAGGTGGTTCTAAACGTAAGTCAATAAATCAGTAATAAGTATTAAGCTTTTGCAGCTGAGCAGACTTTGAATGATATAATAAAGAAGTGGAAAGTGGTTTCCTTAATATTGGCTTTAGTTCGTACATTTCTGTAACAAAAATAATAGGCATTGTCAGTCCTGACTCTGCCCCGATAAGGCGGATGATAAGGCTCGCAAAAGAGCAAGGGCGGCTTGTGGATGCCACATTTGGGCGTAGAACCAGGGCTGCTATTTTGACAGAAGGTGGCTTTATCGTGCTATCTGCAGTGTTGCCTGATACCTTGGTGAGCCGCCTTGAGGAAGAAGAGGAAGAAAGAATAGAGCCCATCACTGAACAAGAAGCGGAACTACAAAAGGAATCAGGAGAGGACGTTTAAGTGGGCGGTAGACTCATTGTCATCAGTGGTCCTTCCGGTGTTGGGAAGGGTACTGTGGTAAGTGAACTATTAAACAGGGATAAGGAACTTGTGCTTTCCATCTCAGTGACCACGCGTAGCCGAAGACCCGGAGAAGTTGATGGTAAGGATTACTATTTTGTGGACTACTCCACGTTCAAGAAGATGGTTGCCACTGATCGATTGCTGGAATGGGCATATGTTCATGGTTCTTACTATGGCACGCCCAAAGATTTCGTTATGCAGCATTTGGAACAGGGCAAGAAGGTAATATTAGAAATCGATATGCAGGGAGCGATGCAGGTTCGGAGGAGGTTCCCAGATGCTATTTTAATATTTTTGTTGCCTCCTTCTTTGGATGAGCTTAAGCATCGTTTGATGAAAAGAGGCACTGAAGAAATGGACGAGCAGCAGCTTAGGCTGCTTCGTAGCTTGCAGGAGCTCGACTACCTCAGGGAATACCATTTTTTTGTGGTCAACGTGGAAGTAAATCAAGCTGTGGAAAATATAATGAAGATCCTGTCTTTAGTGGATTTTGTTGTAACTGAGGACAGGGCACGCACCATGGTGGAATCACTAAGAAAAGGAGGTATTTTTGATGAAGCAGGTGACATTAGAAGAGCTGGAGAGAATTACTGGACTCCCTAGATATGCCGTGGTGGTGGCGGTAGGTTTGACAGCTAAGAAAATACAGAAAGAAGTATTATCTCATTCTCCTACCTATGAGGTTCCTGTGGAAAGAGCCATTCAAGACATAGCAGAAAGAAAGGTCACAGTTACACTGCGCATCTAGTGAGTTTTGTATGTGGATCCCTGGCAGTATATTCCGCAGAAAAAACATTCTCTTGGGAGTAACTGGTTCCATTGCAGCTTTCAAAGCCTGTAGTTTAGCTTCTACTCTTTCTAAGTTTGATGCTCATGTGCGAACTATTCTGACTGCATCAGCTTTGCATTTTGTGGGGCCTACTAGTTTCGTTTCCCTTACCAACGACGCTGCTTACACTGATCAGGATTACTGGTCATCAAATATTCGCAGTTTGCACATTGAACTAGGGCGCTGGGCAGATGTGTTGGTTGTAGCTCCTGCCACGGCAAACACGTTGGCAAAAATTGCTAACGGTTTCGCTGATAATCTCTTGACTAGCACAGTACTGGGCTGTGATAAACCATTGGTGTTGGTTCCTGCAATGAACGTGCGCATGTATGAAAACAAGATAACTCAAGAGAATCTAGATAAGCTCAGAAACTTGGGATGCGTTGTAGTAGAGCCTGAGGTTGGACACTTAGCTGATGGAGAAGTGGGTAAGGGGCGTTTTCCCGAGACAGAAACGATTTTGTTTCACATAGCTAGAACTGTGGTGCCACAAGATTTAAGTGGAAGAAACATAGTGGTCACTGCTGGACCTACTAGAGAGTACATTGATGAAGTAAGGTTCATATCAAATCCTTCCAGTGGAAAGATGGGTTACGCTTTAGCGCAAGCTTTGGCACTCAGAGGTGCTGATGTTACTTTGCTAAGTGGCCCTGTAACCTTAGATGTACCTCAAGGTGTTCGTCTGCTGCAGTTTGAATCTGTTAGCGAGCTTATGCAGCTTATGGAACACTTCCTGCCGGAGGCGGACGCAGTTGTAATGGCAGCTGCAGTAGGTGACTTCACCACTGAGAGGAGAGAAGGTAAATTAAGACGACAAGGGGAACTAGCGTTGACTTTGAAAGCCACACCAGATGTTGTAGGTTCCTTTGCAGCGAAATACGCGAAGCCTGTTTACGTTGCTTTTGCAGCTGGAGTCGCCGATGTTATCAAAGATGCTGAGGAAAAGCTAAAACGTAAACACGTGGATGCCATATTTGCCAACCGTATTGACACTTCCCAGACGGGATTTGCTGTAGACACCAACAGTGGTTGGTTCATAAGCAAAGAAAGAGGTGTGGAAGAAGCACCTTTGCAGTCCAAAGTTGATTTGGCATGGTGGCTCAGTGAGAGAATTGTATGGCTGATAGAAGCAAAATCAGAAACTTCTCCATAATAGCGCACATTGACCACGGCAAGTCCACGTTAGCTGACCGTTTCTTGGAGCTTTCTGGGTTAGTGAGACGAGATAAACTACAGAAACAGATGCTTGATAGTATGGATTTGGAACGCGAACGTGGGATCACCATTAAAAGCCATCCAGTTAGATTGCATATTGGTGATTACGTGTTCAACCTCATAGATACGCCTGGGCATGTCGATTTTTCCTACGAAGTTTCTAGGTCCTTAGCTGCTTGTGAAGGTGCAATTCTTTTAGTAGATGCAACTCAGGGAGTGGAAGCACAAACAGTAGCACATGCTTACAAAGCCATGGAACACAACTTAGCCATTGTCCCCGTCATTAACAAAATCGATTTACCTTCTGCTGACGTGGAAGGTACTAAGAGAGCCATGTCCCAGCTTCTAGGAAAGGACGATATTGATCCAGTATTGGTTTCAGCTAAAGAAGGAATTGGCATTGAAGAGCTTATCGATAGGCTCGTAAAGGAAATCCCTGCTCCGAATGGGGATGAAAATGCTCCTTTACAGGCTCTTGTGTTCGATTCCTTTTACGATACTTACAAAGGAGTAGTTTCCGTTGTTCGCATTTTCAATGGACAGGTTAGAGTAGGAGATCGCATCAGATTCTGGGCAAGCGGTTTGGAATCTGAAGTGACTGAGGTTGGTGTTTTTTCCTTGAAGATGGTGCCCACAGAGAGTTTAGAGGCAGGAGACGTGGGATATGTGGCTGCCAACATAAGAGACATCCGCGAAGTTCCGGTGGGAGATACAATGACCTCAGCGGTGAGACCTGCCGATGCTCCCATACCAGGCTTTTCTGCAATGAAACCCATGGTTTTTGCGTCTATTTATCCTACTGAGAACGAGGATTTTGAAAGACTTCGCGAGTCTTTGAAGAAGCTTCAGCTCAATGATGCAGCTTTGGTGTTTGAGCCGGAAAGTAGCGAAGCTTTTGGCCCAGGTTTTAGGTGTGGGTTCTTGGGGCTTCTTCATATGGACATCATTAGAGAAAGGCTTGAAAGAGAATTCGATTTGGATCTCATATTAACCTCACCCAACGTGGAATATCATGTGTTAACACGGAGTGGTGAGTACATTGAGGTGCGCAATCCTTCGCAGTTCCCAGACTTTTCTGAAGTGGAGCTGGTGGAGGAGCCTTATGTGAGGGGGACCGTAGTAGTTCCATCAGAGTATGTGGGCTCTGTTATTCAACTTTGTGAGGGCAGACGTGGAAAAATGCTTCACATGGAGTACATATCGCAGCAGCGTGTTTTACTCGAGTACGATTTACCCTTTGCAGAAATCATAACTGATTTTTACGACCAACTAAAAAGTGTAACACGTGGATATGCGTCTTTCGACTATGAGCACATTGGTTTCAAGGAAGCCGATGTCGACAAAATAGAGGTTTTTATTAACGGTAAAAAACTAGATGCCCTTACGTTGCTCGCTCCGAAGAGTGAAGTACTAAGGGTTGCTAGGCAAGTAGCATCAAACTTGAAACATACCATACCAAAACAGCTGGTGGAAGTTGTAATTCAGGTAAAAGCAGGGGGCAGAATAGTTGCCCGTGAGACCATAAAACCCCTTCGTAAGGACGTTTTAGCAAAGTGCTACGGAGGAGATGTTAGTAGAAAGAAGAAACTTCTAGAAAAACAGAAGGCTGGAAAGAAGCGCATGAGACAGTTCAATCAGGTAGACATACCACAAGAAGCATTCTTGTCGGTGCTTAAGGCTGATACTGAGTAATGAACAAAGGCCTCTATCTTCATATTCCTTTCTGCTACACAAAATGCCCATTCTGTGATTATTACAGTATTTCCAATGCTCCAGAAACGTGGCTGGACACATTCACTGATGTGATAGTTTATCAGCTTAGGCAACTCCCGACAAAGCTGGATACGCTTTATGTTGGTGGAGGAACGCCTTTGGCTTTAGGGCAGTCCAGGTGGGAAAGAATACTTCAGAACTTACCCGAAGCAGGGGAAAGGACCATCGAACTCAACCCAGAAGACGTGAAGAAGGACAATTTTCCTTTGCTTGCGCACTTTACACGCCTTTCAGTGGGTGTGCAGTCTTTTTCTGACTCTGTACTTAAGACACTGGGGCGTGACAAGCTTGACTATGAAAAACTGCTGGATTTACTAAGTCATTGGGATGTAAGTGTGGATCTTATGGTGGGTGTACCAGGTCAAACCCGTGACGAGGTTTTGCGGGATTTGATTTCTGTGGTTGCACTTGGTGTACCGCATATTTCCGTATATCCTTTGGAAGTGCATGAGGGAACCCCATTTTGGGGGTATTACCGCGGGTGGGATTGGGACGATGCTGACTTGTTACTCATGGTGGAGAAATTCCTTACGGAGCACGGTTATGAACACTACGAGATTTCAAACTATGCCAGACCGGGGCACCAATGTCTTCACAACAAAATCTACTGGCACGACGAGGAGTACTACGCTTTAGGACCTTCGGCTGCAGGGTACGTAAATGGTGTAAGGTATAAATGGGTGTCAAATCTAAGGCTTTATGTGGAAAGTGCTAAGCTGGGTGAACCCACATATGAAGAGTATGTGGCCTTATCTTGGGAAGAGCAGCTTTCAGAATATGCCATCATGAACCTAAGGCTTCTTAGTGAAGGTATCAGAAAAGAGGATGTGGAAAAACGTTTTGGTGAAAGGGCCTGGGGTATAATACTCAGCCAAGCTGAAGGTAACGCTTTTTTGAATATAGAACCAGATAAAATCACAGTGAAGAACTGGCTTTTCTTTAATAGAGCTGCAGAAGCTTTTGTCTAGCTATTCAAGCTAATTATTGCTGTATATGTTGCTGCACGGAAGATCCTTCTTACTTAATCAGCTCCGCACGTAAAAGAATTTCTTCCACTTTAGCTGGTTCGTCTGTTAGTAAGGGTGGTCTGCACGGAAGATTTACAGGAAGTTGAAACCACTGCGCAGCAGCTTTAATAGCTCCCGCAAATGAGTTGCAACGGCTGTATACCATGCTGAAAACAGCAATTTGTTTGGCAAACCCGGCGAAGGCTTCCATGTCTCCTTGCTCGTAAGCTCTCATGAGTGCTAAATAAACTGATGGAATTACGTTTGCACCGGCTACAATGCCGCCATCTCCCCCGAGTAGTAGATTCGTGGGCAAATAATGGTCAAAACCCACCAGCACCGAAAAAGAAGGGTACTTTTCCTTAATAGCAAGGATGTCCAGTAAATAGGTAAGGCTATCTCTGGTAACCTTTATGCCGGCTGCCAGGTTTTCTTTAGCGAGCTTTTCTACCAGACTGGGAGGCAAGGGGTTGCCAGTAGCACTTGGAATATCGTACAAAATTAAGGGTAGCCTACTTCCTTCTGCAATGGCTCTAAAGTGTTGATACAGGGCTTCTTCACCGAACGCACCGTAATATGGAGGAGCTGCAACTACTGCATCAAAGTTCATTTCCTGAGCCATTTTTGCCAGTTTAACTGAATGTTCAGTACTGTTGCTGGTTACACCCGTAATCAAAGCACTTGAAGTGTCTTCCAACTCCTCTGCCGCCAACTTCATTATCTGTATTTGTTCGTCAGGAGACATGGAAAAGAACTCTGAAGTCGATGCGTTCACGAAAATACCATTCACTCCTTGGCTGAGAAGATATTGTATGTGGGCTCTCATACTCTGCAAATCCAGAGAGAAATCCTCATTAAATGAACTTACTAACGGCACTATGATGCCCCTCAACATACTGATAAACACCTCCCTATCTTGTTTACATTTTAATACTGTTCTTTCTATATGCACTATGCACAGAGATATATGGAAAAGCCGCTATCAGGGAGCGAGAATTCGCTGCGAGCGGTGGCTTTGTTTGGTGCGGTCTTTTGTTATCATATGTGGTATGAGCTATCATGTCTGTCCGCGAGACTGCTATGATTCCTGCGGCATGATTCTTCAAAACGGAAGATTAGTCGGTGACTCAAATCATCCTTTTACCTCGGGATTCACTTGCGGCAAAGCCGCTCTTAGTTTGAGGCAAGTAAGTTATCCGGAGAGGATTACAAAGGCGCTGGTAAGAACGAAGAAAGGGTTTGAAAAGATTTCCATCGATAAGGCTATAAGCATAGCAGCTGAGAAACTCTCTTCGAACAAAGTTTATCGAATTGACTATTCAGGACATATGGGCTTACTTTCAAGGTTTTTCCACCAGCGTCTGCTAAGAAGGCTGGGCGCACCTGAGCTGGTTTGGGACATTTGCTCCACTGCCGGCGATGTTGCTCTGATGGATGGTGTTGGTTCCATATGGGGTTGTGACATAGATGCTATAAAGGACAGTGATTTTGTGATCATCTGGGGAGCCAATGTGGCGTACTCTTCCATTCATGCTTACACCTGGGCTAAACAGGCTGGTGAAGTCTTTGTCATCGATCCAGTCAAAACACCAACAGCAGAATCATTTTTCCATGTTCCAGTAAACCCTGGAGGTGACGTAGCGTTATCACTTCAAATACTCAGAGAACTGGACGCTATGGGATACGAGGTACCTTTTTGTGTTGATGACTTTGGCAATTTGGAGCACATATCAGGTGTTAGTAGCGAAACGGCTCACTTGTTAGCTTCTAAGCTTGCGAATAGCAGTCGTCCATTTGTTTTTATAGGCTATGGCTTTCAGCGGCAGTGGAACGGTGCCATGGCAGTGCGTCTTGTAGCTTCTATTCTCAGCGTAATTGATCAATCTGACCGCTTCTACTTTGATAGGCCTTATCATGGGATAGATGTTGATTATATAAGGCTTAAAGGTCAGGAACCAAGCAAAGAAACCCTAAACTGGACACTGTTAAGCAAGCAATTAAAAGATGTAACAGATGCCACATTTTTGGTTTTGAATGCCAATCCTGTAAACACGCTTCCAGGTCGTCGACAACTCGTAGAAACATTTCAAAACAGCAGGAATACGGTCATAGTGCACGACATGTTTATGACAGAATCAGCTCAAGTAGCGGATGTAGTTTTGCCAGCGAAGCATTACTTGGAGTTTGAAGATCTGGTTGCTTCCTACGGTCATCGGTTCTTGGCGTTTAACGAAAAGGGTTTGGAGCCTCCTCCAGATGCTATGAGCAATATGGAGCTTGCAAGAGAATTGGCACGTCAATTAAAGCTGGAGCAAAGTGAACTTTATGAAACTGACAGGGAAGTCATTAACGGTGCTTTGAGAAATCTGGGCATCGACTACGAATTTATGAAAGAGCACAAAATTTACAGACTCCCTGATCCAGCAAAACCAGGTCCGGTAAATTGGCCTGAAATTGCTCAGATCAGGCACTCTTTATATAAGCCAGCAGAGGGAAGCTATATGTTACTGACTCCAGTTGGCAGGTTAAGGATTCATAGTCAATACGCTAATGTGCTTCTGGAAGTGCCGCTACTGGAGATAAATCCTAAAGATGCTCAAAAGTTGTCCATAAGCAACAAAGAACACGTTAACATTAAAAACAATAGGGGATCTCTTGATGTAGTGTGTAAAGTGACAGACAAAGTGCCACCTGGAGTTGTGCGTTTGGAGCATGGGTTCTGGGCTGATGCAGAGAAGCCAAATGTGAATGACTTAGTAGAACCTACTCTGCAGGAATATGGTGGGGGATCACAGATTATGTGGACTTTTGTGAACATTGAGAAAGGAGAATAGGGCGTGTACTTGGAAAAAGTCAAAAATGAGTTAAGGGACAAAAGAGCGGGAGTAAACTACCACATACCCAAGCATTGGATGCCTTGTGGTTACAAAGGGCGTGTTTGTTTCGATGGTGTAAGGTTCAAAGTTGACCCATATGAGTTCTTTGAGGAAATGCTTAATGGCCTTGATGCATACAGCTTTTCCGTGAAGTCAGACAGTATTTACGTTGCATTTCCACGAACCACAAGTGCTTACAACCATAAAGGTTTTGGCCTTTTTGAACCGGAAGATCCTCTAGGATATAGGGAATCAGGCACATTCCTAAAGATGATGGCTGTTGCTCTTCATGCTAAACGAATGCATTTTGACACTATGTATTTATTACCGGTCAGTATGCACAGTAATAGGTTCAAGAAAGGGACTGTGGGGTCTCCGTATGCTGTGAGTGATCCACTGCGCATAGCTGATTACTTAGCAGATCCACTGCTAGATTTGAGTGCAGAAGAGCTTTTTGGTGCTTTCGTCGAGTTCTGCCACCGCATAGGAATGAGAGTAATCTTGGATTTTGTTCCAAGAACTGGTGCCCGTGACAGCGATCTTATCTTGGAGCATCCCGAGTGGTTTTACTGGGTTGATGTTGCCAGTGTAGGGAAATATGCTCCACCCAAAGCGCCTGAACTGGGTTTTAGGCAGTTATCCGATGAGGATATGGCCTACTTGTATCAGCGCCAAGATGTAAGGAACTTTCTTAGCTGTTTTCGGTGGTCCCCTTCCCATACTGAACCGGAAAAATGGGATAACTTTGTTAAAGCTAATAGGGGAAAGGATTTTCTTCCCGAGCTGGTGAAAACCTTCGGTGTCATAACTCCTCCAGGGTTTAGCGATTGGCTTAATGATCCTCAGCCAACGTGGGACGATGTAACGTTTTATCGTCTATTCTTGGACCATCCCGATGTAGCAAAACCCTTTGTGGGGGATGATCAGCCACCTTACGTCCTTTTTGACGTTATTAAAGCAAGTCGCTTCCCTGGTTCGAAACCAAACAGGGAACTTTGGGACTATTTATCAGGCATTATTGCGTACTACATTGAGAGATTTGACATTGACGGTGCACGCATTGACATGGGCCACGCTTTGCCCAAAGAACTAGAGCAGCGAATGATGGAAAAAGCCCTAAAAATGAAGCCTGATTCCATGCTCATTGCTGAAGAACTTAATCCTGAGGGTGATGTTAGGGCTAAAGAGTCAAATTATGGAGCAATTATAGGTAATAGTTGGTGGATGTTGCCACGTCGAGAAAAGATCGTAGAACTTTTTACTGATAGTACAAAAAGGGTTTTACCTTTGTGGGCGGCTGTGGAGACACCTGACACACCAAGGATTTTTGGTAGACTGCCATATCATGAAGCACTGCAGCGTTTGGTAATGTCTGCCTTTCTCCCCAACAGCTATTTTGTTGTAAACGCCGGTTTGGAGCTCTTGGAGAAGCAGCCCATGAATTTAGGTTTGGATGCAACCTTGGACGATAAGTGGGTGCTTCCAAGAGATGACGAATTCTACGGTAAGCTTAGTTTTTTTGACCACTACGCACTTCATTGGGATAGCGAGAAGGATCTAACGTACATAATTGGTAAACTTAACAGACTCAGGGTTACACATTACGATGCCATGGCTAAAATCTGTAGCACCGAGCCTTTAATGGTGAAACACAAAGGTGCAATGTTTGTATGGAACAACACAGAAAAACCCATAAGTTATACGGAAGCGCCCTTACTGTGTGTGGGAACCGCAGTTTTGGATACACTTCAAACCGACGGAGTTGCACTATTCAAACATGAGTAGAGAACTAAAAGCCCTTGGGATGGGATATTTGCTTTGGGGGTTTTCCATTGGGCTGTACACTACTCAGTGGCCAGTATTTCTGTTGTATAAGTTGGGAGATCCTGGGCAAGTTGGCTTGGCTAACGGTCTCATAAGTGCTACTGCGGTGCTTAGCTATTTTGTAGGTGCTTGGATGGGCAACCATTTCCCTAAGAAACCTTTATTTATGCTCAGCTGGGGTGGTAGCGCTATTGCTCCACTGCTCTGGGCTTTCGGCAGCAGCGATTGGACTATTTACCTCGGTTGTGCGCTTTTTGGGTTCATAAGCAGTTATTCCAGTCCACTGATAAACTCATACTTTCTAGACGAACTTGGTGATGAGTTCATGAAAGGAAGCATGTATACATCAAGTACTTACAGTATTGGGATGATGGTAGGCCCTTTTGTGGGAGGTGTGCTTAAAGATATTGGGGGGTATAAGTTATTGATGATTGTAACAGCGATCTCTTTTGTTTTTTCTGCGGTTCCTCTGGCTTTTCTGAAAAAGGATGAGCCAAAGAAGAAAAGCCTGATGCTTCCAAAAGATCGTTCATATTATCAAGCTTTGCTATGGGCAGCTGTGATGAGTTTTGCCATGATGATCACTGTACCTTATGCTCCATTGTATGCAAAGGAACGTTTTGCTCTCTCAGGTACCATGCTTGGGCTTTTGGGAAGTATTTCTGCCATTGGAGCGGTACTTCTGACCTATTTGGCTGTACGTGTGTCTCATCGTTCCATCATACTTAGGATATCCGTTTGGTGCGGCATCTTGGGAACGATGCTTCTCATCAGTAATAGATGGTTTTTGTGGATAGCGTTTTTCTTTAGAGGCGCTTTCATGAACACGTATTCGCTGATAACCAGCGGTGTGTCGCATCGTGTTCCTAAGGATTACTCATACATTGGTTTTGCTCTCCTTACGGCCACTATTGCTGCCTTTAACAGTTTAGCTTCGGCTGTAGGTGGGTACATTTATAATACAGGACCAATAGTCTTGTTCTTGCTTTCGTCAGTGTTGATGTGGTTCAGTTTGTATTTATATAAGCTATTGGCCGAGTCACGACAGTAAGTTTGGATTTTGAAGTTTAATAAAGGGGTGATGCTTGTGAAAAGGTACGTAGTAGATGGGATTTTCAAACCTACAGGGCCCTATGTCCATGCTGTAGAAAGTGGCAATCTTGTTTTTGTTAGTGGTCTGTTGGGTGCAAAACCTGATGGAACGTTACCAGAAGATCCTGATTTGCAACTTTCACAAATGTTTGCTAACGTTGATGAATTGCTGAAGGCCTTAGGTATTGGTAAAGATGCAGTTGTGAAAACCACGGTTTTTATGAAAGACATGTCGTATGCTGCAAAGCTTAATGAGCGCTATGCAGCCTTTTTTGGAAGTGATTTACCAGCTAGGAGTATGATACAGGTAGCAGGATTGCCCATGAATGCTTTTTTTGAGATGGAGCTAGTTGCTCAGAGAAGTGAGTAACTTAGTTGAGAAGAAAGGAGGTTCACACATGGCAGGGAAAATAGCCATATTGCTGGATGATGGTTTTGAGGACCTGGAGTTCTTTTATCCTTATTTTAGGGTGCAGGAGGACAACTTTGAGCCAGTAGTGCTGGGTGTTGAGCCCAAATTAGCGAAGGGAAAGAATGGCTTGTATTTTCAGATAACGGAAACTTTGGCAAAACACAATCCAGAAGAATTTGTCGGGCTTTATATTCCGGGCGGGCATGCCCCCGATCGCCTTCGCCGCTTTGACGAGGTCAAGGAATTCGTTTCAGCATTCTACAAGTTGGGTAAACCTGTTGGAACTATTTGTCATGGACCTCAGGTGCTCATCTCAGCGAAAGTAGTTGAGGGAGTAACTATGACTTCAGTATCTGCCATAAAAGACGACTTGGAAAACGCAGGTGCCATCTGGGTTAACCAACCAGTGGTGGTGGATAAGAACATCGTTAGTAGCCGAGTTCCCGATGATTTACCGTTCAATCTTCCAGCGTTCCTAGCTCTTCTTCCCAAATAGCTTACGTATAAAGGCGAGTATTTCATCTTGTAACAGGGCGAAGAGTATTACAAATAGTATTAAGCTTACAAAAGCGTTAGCGTATTTGCCTTCGTTCGTTGGCGGCACGAAGATGGCAAGCGCTGCTGTTATCAGAAAGCCTGGGAATACAATCATTACAGCAAGAACCTTGAGCAGAAGTGCGGCTTGCTTCCGAAGTTCTTTATTGACGTCGTTCATCGCTCACCTTCTCTCCATGGATACGTGAAAAATTCTGCACTACATTAAGGCAATGGTCAGCCACACGCTCTAGGTTGGTTAGAATGTCCACGTAAATAACTGCAGCACTTACAGAGACTTCGCCTTGAATTAAGCGCTCGGTTCTTTCGTTTCTGAGTTCCTTGACTAAAGCATCAATCTGTTCTTCCGTAAGGACGGTAACTTCTAAAATGCTTTCTGAGAAACCGTTGTCAATTACCTGCTGTGCTCTGTCCAAATTAGCCTTTACTAGACCAAAAAGCTGTTTTAAGGATTCTTGACCTTTGGGGCTAAAGTGCACATCATTTTCATACACGAATTCAGCGAACTCCATCAAGTTAGTCGCGTGGTCACCCCATCTTTCCACATCGTCCATGCTGTGAACAATGGCAGATAAATATGCCACTTCTTCTTCTGACAAGGATGTCTGTGCTAGTTTGTTTGCATACTGCAAGCCATCACTGTAAAGGTCGTCAACTAAGTTTTCCATATTCCAAATTTCTTCACCATTGTACTTTTCTTCCTTGAGAATCATTTCAACAACAGAGTTTAGCATGCTAATGCTCACATCAGCCATGTATTTTAAGGTACTTCTAAGAGCATCTAAAGCTAAAGAAGGAGCAGACAACAAGTTTGCGTGCAAATACTCGGGCTTTGTGAAAATCTTTTCCTCACCTTTGACCAGCCACTTCACGAGCTTAGCGAAGTTATTTACTTGGAAGGCCCAAAACAAAGCCCAGACGACGTTGAACAAAGTATGGGAATTTGCTATGAGTCGCGGTAAGGAAACATCGCCGAAAACCTGAGAAATGCTTATTACGGCGTTTTGGTAAATTCCTGTAACAAGAAAAGGATATATTAAGATGACACCGATGAGGTTGAAGAGTAGGTGAGCCACCGCCGTTCTTCTAGCACTTAGTTTGGTTCCAATAGAAGCCAAAAGAGCGGTTACGGTGGTACCAACATTTGCGCCCAGTACTAATGGTACTGCCGCGCCGAACGTCATTAATCCTTGACGTGCCATCGCCACAACTAGTGATGTTGTCGCAGATGATGATTGTATGATGCCAGTAAATACCGCACCAGCTAATATACCCAGCCAAGGTTTAGTACTAAACGCTACTAAGAGACTTTGCAGATAAGCAGATTCCTTTAATGGGCTGAGCCCTAGTTCCATAAACCATAGACCAGATAGAAGGAGTCCAAAAGAAAAAATCGATAGACCAATAGTCTTTGCTCTTTTCTTTTTGCCAACTAAATACGTTATCAAACCTATGGGAAGAATGAACAAGCCCCACTGTGTTATGTTGAAGGCAACTATTTGAGCAGTAATAGTAGTTCCAATATTTGCTCCAAAAATCAAACCCAGAGCTGCTTCAAATGGTAGCATACCTGCATTTACCAACGCAACTGCAACTACTGTTGTTACCGAAGAAGACTGCCAGAGAGCTGTTACGATGATACCCGTTAATAGCGCTTTCCAAGTTGTTCCGCTAATTCGAGTGATGATGGTTCTTAGGCGAATGCCTGCTAGTTCTTTTAAATAGTCACTGAAGGCAAGCAAACCATACAAGAAGACAGAAAGGCCACCAAGAGCGAGCCCAATATATTGCAGTGGCTGCATTAGTACCTCCTTATTTTGATTGGTGGTTATATTAACTACTTTAGATTCTAACACGCCGAAGAAAGGGTAGTACAATGTTAAATGGAGGTGAACTTAATGTCATTTCTAGATGAAACGGGCTCTGATCTTTTGCTAGGTAATGAAGCCATTGCCAGGGGGGCTTTGGAAGCGGATGTAGCATGCGTAGCCGCTTATCCGGGAACTCCTTCCACAGAGGTCACCGAGACGTTGAGTAAATATGCAAAGCAGACGGGTGTATATGTGGAATACTCTACAAATGAAAAGGTTGCCCTGGAAGTGGCTACGGCTTTTTCGTGGTCAAACCTAAGAGCCATGGCAACCATGAAACATGTAGGGCTTAACGTCGCAGCAGATACGTTCATGTCGCTTGCCTATCAGGGAGCGGTGGCAGGCTTGGTGATTTTGACCGCTGACGACCCAGGAATGTGGAGTTCACAAAACGAGCAAGATAACCGAATTTTCGGCAAATTCGCAGGAGTTCCTGTACTTGTTCCTTCAGATCCTCAGGAGGCTAAAGATTTTACCAAGATAGCTTTCGAACTTAGTGAATCGATTGGTGCACCGGTTCTTCTAAGGAGTACAACCCGAGTTAGTCATACGCGAAGTTCTGTAACGTTTTCCTCGTTAGGAGAAAACGTTAGGCAAGGAAACCGGAGGAAGGGCACTTTTAAGCCGGACATTGTCAGGTTCGTAAGTTTACCAGCCAACGCCAAGAAAAATCATCCTAAAGTGCTGCAGCGGTTGGACCAAGCTATCAGTTTTTCACGTAACCATGAGCTCAATAGGTTAGAAGGGTCAGGTAAAGTTGGCGTAATCACTCAGGGCGTGGAGTATCTCTATGTAAAGGAAGCGGAACGTGACTTAGGCACCCAGTTGAACATACTTAAACTGGGCATGGTTTATCCGCTGGATAAAGAATTGATCGTGGAGTTTGCCAAACAGTTGGATGTCTTGTTGGTGGTAGAGGAGCTAGAACCATTTTTGGAAGAAATGATCAAAGCAATACTTTACGAAGCAGGGTTGAGCGTGCCGGTGCATGGGAAAGACGTGCTCCCCAGAGTTGACGAGCTTAATTACTGGAAAGTCCGCAATGCTTTAGAAAGGATTCTGAACCTACTGGTGACAGAGCCACAAATAGCTCAGGTGCCTTCACTTCCTCCACGACCTCCAGTGCTTTGTCCAGGCTGTGCGCATAGAAACGTTTTTTACATGGTTAAGAAGACGGAAAGGAAATCTGTTAAACCCTCCGATATTGGTTGTTATACCTTAGGTGCGTTGGATCCATTAAAAGCTATTGATACATGTATTGCTATGGGCGCATCGGTAGGTTTGGGGAGCGGTATGGCAAAAGCTCAAGAGGAAAGGGTCATTTCTACCATAGGTGACAGCACGTTTTTCCATACGGGTTTGCCTGCTTTGGTGAACGCAGTATATAACAGGAGCAAACTCACACTCATCGTATTGGATAACCGTATAACAGCTATGACGGGCCATCAACCTAACCCATCTACGGGTATAACAGCTTCTGGCGACATTGGTGCTCACTTGGATATTGAGCAGGTAGCTCGTGGGCTGGGCGTTGATTATGTGAAATCTGTGGATCCATACGATTTACAGGCTTTAGAAGAGGCTATTAAGGAAGCAAATGACTATACCGTGGCTGTTATTGTGGCTAAACAGCCATGTGCACTGCTAAGGCAGAGACAACTTCAAAGAAGAGGAGAACGTGCTCCTCTGTACGCAGTAGAAGAAGAAAAATGTACTGGGTGTAGGGTGTGTGTGAACCTGCTGGGTTGCCCAGCCTTGGTTTTTGACCGAGACAAAAAGAAAGTTTCCATTGACGAAGATCTTTGTGCGGGTTGTTCTGCCTGCGCACAAGTGTGCCCTTACAATGCCATTTACGAGAAGAGCATTGAAGGGGAGAAGAACTTTGATGTTGTGAGTGACGAATCGAGAGCGAGGTGGCAGCAGTGGTATACAACATTGTTTTAACTGGCGTAGGTGGTCAAGGCATACTTACTGCCGCGAAGGTTTTGGGAAAAGCCGCAATGATGGCAGGCTACTATGCCGCAGTGGGTGAAATTCACGGTTTAGCTCAAAGAGGGGGCTCAGTTATTGGTTTTGTTCGTATTTCGGAAAATCCTGTTGCCTCCACAGTACCAGAGGGTACTGCAGATTTGCTTCTCTCTTTTGAGCCACTAGAAGCCATTCGCTACATAAACTATGCCAAAAAAGGTACCACATTCATAGTGAACGAGGCTAAGATGGTTCCTGTATCGGCAAACCTGGGTAGCACTGTTTATCCGCCTTCAGAAGAGATTCGCAAAAACCTAGAGGAGTTTGGGCCTTGTCATATGTTTGATGCTACGGCCTTGGCAAAGAGCCTGGGAAGTACCATTTACGTGAACAGTATCATGCTGGGAAAGACTGCTTCTGTGCTGTCATTCTTACTTCCTAAAGAAGTCATTGAAAGAGCGCTTGAAGAAGTGCTGCCAAGAGACCTCGAAAACAACTTAAAGGCTTTTGATTTAGGCTACCAAGTTAGTCAGTAATTTGGAATTTTAACAGCGCTCATCTGTTGTATATACCCCCCTCCATGGGGGGTATAATATTTTTGGTGATGCTTCTATGAAAACAAATGACGGACCTGCTTATGGAGATGAAGTACTTCAAATGGTTAAAACAGCTGTAGGGCAACTTTCTGCGGTGGAACGCATGCTTTCTGATGGTGTTTGCTGCACTGAGGTCGCTACTCAAATTGCTGCTGTGCAGGGGCTCATGAAGAAAATAGTTTCTCTTATGGTCCGAGATCGTATGGCTAAATGCTTACCTGAGAAAGGCAGCGAAGAATTATCAAAAGCTTTGCAGGTCCTGATTGAAAAAACAAGTAAGTAAAACAATCAATGTGTATGTAAATCAGAGAGGAGTGTATGAGCAGGTGAGAGCTTATTTTGACCACTGCAGATCCACTTATGTGGATAAAAGGGTTATTGATGAAATGATACCATGGTGGACCGAGAAGTACTGGGCCCCGTCTTCCTTTACCTATACCGGAACTACGGCCGCAGAAGCTATTGAGAACAGCCAGACGGTTTACGCAAAGTTCTTTGGAGGAAAACCTGACGAGGTTCACTTTGCACCCAGCCACGCTGTGGCCAATAACATTGCCATCCAGGGTGTACTTAATAACGTTGAAAGTGGTACGGTTCCCCACGTCATAACAACCTCTATTGAACACGGAACTACCATGGATTTGGTGAAGCAACTTGAGAAGCTCGGGAAAATCAAAGTTACTTACTTACCGGTGGATTCAAACGGCTTAGTGGATTTAGATGCGCTAAGTGCGAGTCTTGAAAAAGATACGGTGCTTGTAACCATGGCTGCTGTGAACTACATGGTGGGTACTATTCAACCGGTTAAGGATATTAGTAAGATTATCAGGGACGTAAACCCAGAAGTGCTTATTCATTATGATTTGACCTGGGCTTTAGGAAGATTGCCAGATCTTGCTTTAGCACCCTATGCTGACATTATTACGGCCAGCATAGAAAGAATACATGGTCCAAAAGGTGTCACGGCCTTGTGGGTGAAAAAAGGCGTACCTGTAAAAGGTCCCATATACGGTAGTCAGGCTTATTCGAGAATTGTCCCTGGTACCCCTGACGTGCCATCCATTGTGGGTGCTGCAAAAGCATTGGAGCTTATGCAAGACGGATTGGAACAGAAGATAGAACACATGAAACACATACGCAATCGTTTGATCAATGAAACCATGGAACTGGTTCCAGAAACATTGCTAAACGGTCCTGAGGGGGACTTAAGGTCGCCTAGCAATGTCTGTCTCACCTTTAGATATGTGGAAGGCGAATCAGTGGAGATGTACCTGGATATGGAAGATATAACGGTGGATACTGGCTCCGCCTGTGCAAATCCATTCTTAGAGGCAAACCACGTCATACTTGCCATGTACGGAGACTATGAAAGGGCTCACGGTGCCATCAGGATGACCTTTACGTGGACCACCACTGATGAAGAAGTAGACAAATTCTTGGAAGTAATTCCAGGTATTGTGGCAAAGCTTCGCAAGATTAGTCCGTTAGCACCAAAGGTTTATAAGGAGTGATTTGAGCATGTCGATAAAATACAATCCTAAAGTAATTGAACATTTTAAAAACCCACATAACCAAGGGGTTATAGAAAATCCTGATGCGGAAGCTCTTGTGGGAAGCCCCGCATGTGGGGATCAGATAGCCATTTATTTGAAGATAAACAACGATGTCATCGAGGACATAAAATTTGAGTCCTACGGTTGTGCCAGCAACATAGCTACAGCTTCCATTGTTACTGATTTGGCGAAGGGGAAGACCTTAGAAGAAGCACTGTCCATTAAGTGGACAGAGGCAGTTCAGGAACTTGGAGGACTTCCTCCTGTTAAGTACCATTGTTCAGTGCTTGCTGTGGACGGTTTAAGAGCGGCTATCAAGGACTATCTTAGAAAAACGGGTCGTCTTCCTGAAGAAGAGCTTAGCTCCGATTTAGTGCGGGAGGAACTTTACCATGTGATTTACCCGCCTCAGGGTTTGGACATAGTGTCTTTGAAGCGTGTAAAATACATTGGAGTTGACGATGGGAAAGTCAGAATAGAAATTTCCTTTGCTCACGATGATCCCTATTTGCAGGAAATTATCGATGAGATAAAAGAAAAAGTCTCTGACTTGTCCGGAGTAAAAGACATTGAAGTAGTAAATCAGGGAAGGGGTGATCTTTAGAGATGCAGGTACAGGTGATTTATGTTAGCAGGCATGGAGCTTCAAAGCGTTATGCTGAAGCCATTGCTGAAGCACTTGATGGTGAAGCTCAATCGGTGGAACAAGTGGAGTCTTTTTGGGGAGATGCCATTGTCTTCGTTGCCGGGGTGTACAACCACAAATTAAATCCAGACATGTTGGAGTTCATACAGGCACACAGAAGTGATCTTTATGGAAGAATGTGGGCCGGTGTGGCTATCAGTCTCATCGAAGACGAAAGAGCATGGAATGGTGAAAAAATAGGCGGACTCATCTATGTGCGACAGTACTTGGGTCTATTTGATAGGCCTCCTTTGGCTCTTGCCAATTTCCCAGGGGCTGTAGATCTAGATCAGCTTACCGAAGAAGAAAAGTCAAATATTCAAGAAGTGTTTCAAATCATGGGTGAGGATCCTCATTCAGTGGACAATGTAGACACCGAGAAGGTTTGGACATTATCTAACCGCATAAAAGAAATAGCTCGTCAGTGCTAATGATCACAGGAATATAAAAAGGGCTCCCAGAAGCAAACTGGGAGCCTTTTTTATATATTCTTAATGGTTCTTGCTGTTATTCAGAGTAGTGCGTTTTTGACATAGTCAAGCATCAGGTTCTCTGGTACGGCACCTTCCACCTCTATTTTTTCGTTTATGACAGTCTTTGGAACACCGTAGACGTTCCAGCGGTTTGTAAGTTCTTCAAACTCGCTGGCTTCTATCATATTTCCTGTGAAATTTGGGTTCAAATAAGCAAACTGGTGAGCTGTGAAGACTGCTTTGGGACAATAGGGGCAAGTAGGTGTTACGAACACATCCATTGTAATCTTAGTGTTTATGGCAGCCAGTTGAGGTAGCAAAGCTTTATTAAGTTTCACATTACCTGTTGAAAGCAGTATGATGTCGTCCAGAAGTGTTGCAAACTCATATCCGGCCGGAATGCCATAGAACCAAATGTTGTAGTGTTTTTCTTGTCCATCATCTTCTAAGACAGAGAATGTTATCGCTGGGTACATGAAACCGAGCGAATCTTTCTTTAGGCCGTATTCTTGAGCAGTTTCAGGTTGCTTCAGCGGGTCGATCAAAACCAAGGAAAGTTTATCAGTTGTAGCCACAAGATCTGACATAAGTTCTTTTACTTCGTTGCAATACATACATTCACGACGTCCGGGCACGATAATATCACTTTCAGGTAAAAATGTAATTACCTTTACTGTTTTGTTCATGACAGCGAGTCTTTTTTGGACCTCTTTTTTGTCAGATTCTTTCAAAATTGCCATGCAGGCACCTCCTACTTTAATAACTCCGTAAATTATTATACCCGTATACCCCACGGGGTATACGGGTACGGGTTTACTTTTTTGGTGAAAAACCTTTTATTCTGCTTTCTCTTTTTCTAATATGGCTTTCCGCTTTTCGATGATTTGTTCAGCAATGTTGGGTGGTACTTCTTCGTAACGTACAAATTCCGTGTTGTAGATGCCACGCCCTCCGGTAATGGACATAAAATCTTTAGCATACTCAATAATCTCTGCGTAAGGTACTTCAGCGGTGATGACTTGCCATTTTCCTTCAGCACTGATTCCAAGGACTCTACCTCTGCGAGCATTTATGTCACCCATTATGTCACCTACCAATTCCTCTGGAACTTTAATGGTGATTTTGTAAATGGGTTCCAGAAGAATGGGCTTTGCGTTCATGAAAGCTTCTTGGAATGCTAAAGATCCAGCAATTTGGAAAGCCATATCTGAAGAATCTACTGGGTGGTACTTTCCGTCGAACAACTTTACGTGTACATCAACAACGGGGTATCCGGCAATAACGCCTCTGCTCATACGCTCACGTATGCCTTTATCTACGGAAGGTATGTAGTTGTTGGGTATGGCTCCTCCAAAAATGGCATCTTCAAATTCGTAGCCAGCTGATCTTTCAGTAGGCCAAATTTCTATGAACACTACTCCGTACTGACCGTGACCGCCCGTTTGCTTTACGTATCTACCCTGGGCTTGCGCTCGCCCTTTTATGGTTTCTCTGTAAGGTACTTCTCGTGGTGCCAAAGTCACTTCAACGTGATAGCGATCATGTAGTTTTCCTAATATTGCATTCAACTGCATTTCTCCTTGAACTTCGATAACTGTTTGCTTCATTTCGCGATCGTAGAAAACTATGAAGGAAGGATCTTCTGTTTGTATTTTATGTAAACTACTTAGCAACTTCTCCTGGTCTGATTTTGTTTTAGGTTCAATGGCTTTTGGAAGAAGTGGTTGTGGTACATCAAGGCGTGGTACATCCACTTTCACGTTGGGTGTACAGAGTACAGAGTTAGTTGCCAATTCCTCTACCTTAACTATGGCGCCGATGTCGGGAGCTGCAACTGTGTCTGCATCGACTATTTTCTTACCCACGATGAATGAAACCTTGGGTACGGTTATCAACTGTTCTGTGTCTGGATTCCATAGCTGAGATCCCGTAGTAAGTGATCCCTTCAACATCTTTATAACGCTTATGCGACCCACATAAGGGTCCATATAAGTTTTCAGGACTATACCCACGGTGTCAGCATCAGGAAAATCAGGCACAGGTAGAGGAGATACATTCTCTGAAAGGAAATCCAGAACATTCTCTAGGCCGCTATCATTGATGCATGAGCCTGCCATTATTGGGAAGAAATCTCCGTTTGCCATGGCACTCTTGAAGCACCTGCTAAGCTCCTCCTGGGTAATCTCTTCTCCGGACAAGTACTTTTCTAATACAACATCATCAGCTTCTGCCACTGCATCTAGAACCATTTCTTTGTACTCAGCTGCAGCGTTTCTTAGTTCTTCTGGTAAGCCTGACAAATCGTCAAAGACGCTAACAGCTTTATCATTAGCATGCACAGTTAAAGGTGCAGCCCTGTTGGAGAGTAGTGAACGTATTTGATCAACTATTCTACTTTGATCTGCCTCGGCCTTATCCATTTTATTTAGGAAGAACAATGCCGGTTTCTTCTGTTCAAGGTTTAGGTAATAATCCCAAAGCATTTCTGTAGTAACACCGATGTCAGATGAACCGTCCACCACGAATAGAACTGCGTCAGAAAACTTGATTGCCGACATGGAATCCATTTTGAAGTCCAAGAAACCTGGTGTATCTAAAAAATTGATTTTTACGTTTTTCCAAACTAGTGGTTCCACTGTCAGGTTGATGGAAATCTGTCTCTCCTGTTCAAAGGGATCAAAGTCGCTCACAGTGTTTTTCGACTCGACCTTGCCTGGTTTGTCGATCACCCCTGCCTTTGCTAATAGGTTCTCTACAAGAGTTGTTTTACCACTCTTTACTGACCCCACTACAGCAACAGTAATTGTTTTTTCAGATAACCCCATACCGGAAAACCTCCATTTTTTAAGGCTTTGTTAACACATTCTACTTTTCCATTATATCATGCAATTTCTCCTTTATCTCGAACGCTCCTACATCATCTTGAGCAAGAACAAAGACCGTATCATCACCAGCTATGCTCCCAATGGCTTTCTTTAGCTGCAAGGAATCTATAGCACGTGCTACGCTTCTTGCTGTGCCGGGTACCGTTTTTATAACCAATATGGGGGAGCGGTACTGCATGTCCAAAATACTTTTCTTTACAATGGTTACAATACGTTCGTCAATAGTCAGTGAAGTTGCCTCAGGCAATGTATACTCATAGGTACCATCAGGTAAGAATACTTTCATTGCTCCTATTTTTTTGAGGTCCCTTGATACTGTACTTTGGGTGACTTTAAACCCAGCTTGCTTTAATTTCTCCACTAACTCCTGCTGGGTAGATGTAGGTTCTGTCTTGATGATCTCTCGAAGCGTCTTAAGTCTTTCCGCTGTAGTTCTCTTGCTCCGTTCCATGGTGTACCTCCTATATTAGGAATATTTATACATTCACTTTTACATTTTACACCATGGTTACTCAAATATGAAATGTATAATAAGGTTAATGCAAATTATCGCTGCCCTAAGAAGATACAGAACAGCGCTAACAGAGAATCCTGCGCCGCTGCTATGGTTTTCTGTTGCTAGTTTTTTGTATTTCATGGGTTTTTCGTTTTACTTCACAGTTTTTAACTTGTACTTATCTGAAATTGGTTTTACTCAGTCTGTGATTGGTACGGTGCTAAGTGCACGCTCATTTGGGTCTGTGTTAATGACCATACCAGCTGCCCTTATAGTAAACAAAATAGGTTACCGTTATAACTTTCTAACTGCCATGGGCCTTGCTGTTGCTGTCCAGGTTTTGATCCTCCTAACAAAGTCAGTTCCCATGTTGGTATTATTAGGGGGGCTCTTGGGAACGGCAGATGCTTTGTTCATGATAGGGATTTCCCCGTTTATTATGGACCACACCAAAGAGGAGTATAGGAATGAACTTTTTTCCTTGAACAATGCATTGCAGACCTTTGCTTTTGCTGGCGGTTCTTTTCTTACATTTATCTCTGGTTTCCTGGGTGTAAAAGACCCTATTGCCCTTTATAGGGGAATTATGTGGACTGGTGTTTTGTGTGCTTCCTTAGGCATGGTAATTGTAACCTTAAGGGTGCACACATCATTACGAACATCACTGAGTAATCCTTTCACCAGAGAGAGGCTTGGTAGCCTTCGTGGGTTTACGCCTTTACTTATCGTGCTCATTGTACCAAGAACTTTAGTTGGTCTCGGCGCAAGTTTGATTATTCCATTCATGAATCTCTACTTTAAGGATATTTTCGCTTTACCCGGTCCCCAGATTGGGCTCATCTACACTTTTGGTCAGTTAGCCACGGCGGCTGGGATGTTATTAGTTCCGCTAGTAGTAAGACGCCTCGGCAAAGTACGTACAGTAGTAATCACAGAGCTTTTCTCTTTACCGTTCATGTTTATCCTCGCAAAAGCTGGCTCTCTGGCATACGCTATACCATCTTTTCTCATTAGGCAAGCCCTTATGAACATGTCTACACCGGTTTCTCAGCAGTTTAATATGGAGATAACGCCTGTCCATTTTAGAACTATAACCAACGGGCTTATGAGCATGGGGGATAATCTATCACGTGCTTTAGGTTCGCTCATTGCTGGTTACATAATTCAATACAGAGGATATTCCTACTCTTTCTATGCAGCCATGGTTCTGTATTTTATATCGGCTGTTTTTTATTATGTCTTTCTTTCTCCTTGGGATCGAAAAGGGAGTTCATAAGAGCTTCTAGCGTTTCAGTGTGTAGAAAATGTTCCATTTTGCAGGCATCCAATTCTGCAATATCTTCAGGAGTACCGCTCTTAATGAGTATTTCTTTTATAGCTTCGTGTCTCCTTAAGATGGCTTTTGCCTTTTCAGTACCCTGCTTAGTTAGGAAAATCTTTTTGTAAGGTTCTCTTGTAACTAGCCCTTTTTCCTGCAGCTTTTTTACCATTAAACTAACCGTTGGTTTTGCCAACACCAAAGCTTTACATAATTCGGAAACAGTAACGCCTTGGTCCCTGTGTGGGCTGCGGTAAATAGCTTCTATGATATCTTCTTCCCGTTGTGTGGGTGCTGTGTCTTCTACCATGTTAAATACATTTTAGCAAATACCCTTGCTTTAACACCCCAGAGGTGTATAATGAAAGTGCCCCTAAAATAGGGGAAGAAAGAAGAGGTAAGAAAATGTACGCAGGAACAGTTAAGTGGTTTGACGCTCAGAAGGGTTATGGGTTTATTACCCGCGACGATGGTGAAGGAGACGTTTTTGTTCACTTCTCAGCAATTGAAGGCGATGGCTTTAAGACGCTTAATGAAGGCGAAAAGGTTGAATTCGAAGTTTCCAGAGGCGCTAAGGGGCCTCAAGCAGCTCACGTTGTAAAGAAATAAACATTTGCAACGATAGAAGCTCGAAAGGGCGGCATAGGCCGCCCTTGTTTTTTTATTATGTGTTGTTATATAATATGCTCAGCCCCTACATATGGAGGGGTAAACGTTACAGGAGGTACAAAGATGTACACAGGAACAGTTAAGTGGTTTGACGCGAAGAAGGGCTACGGGTTCATTACCCGCGATGATGGTGAAGGAGACGTTTTCGTTCACTTCTCAGCAATTGAAGGAAACGGATTCAAGTCACTGGACCAAGGCGATAAGGTCGAATTTGAAATCGTTAATGGTCCAAAAGGTCCTCAGGCAGCCAAAGTCGTAAAAAAGTAGACATCGAGATAGTCTGAGCAACCTAAGAAGAAGCCCCACATACTTCGGTGTGGGGCTTCTTTATTGGGTAAGTAAGAGGGGACCATTTACAACTGCATTATCCTCAGAACCACCTAGGCTTTTTCACGCTTATTGTTCTTCCTTTCCAAGAGGTGTTTCCTTGGAGCCCTGTGATTATTGAGTGAAATCCTATAAGAGAATTGACTAAGTTAATCAAAGGATAATAAAAAACGATGTGCCTTGGGAGTTTGTAGTGGAGGGATGTTTCATACCAGATCAGCATGGTCATGCAAATTATCTCCAAGGCTAAAAGCCTGTGTGCTGGTTCTAACAATGAGAACAAAGGGTAAATTCCAACTATTAACATCCATGTCCACACAAACAGTGAAGGAATTATCCTCATTCCAAACAAAGCGAAATAACTCTTAGACAGGCCTTTGAATGCTTCTCTAAAGCCTCGGTACATACGGCAAGAAACTAAGTTTGACAGGTTATACATGCCTACCTTCATCCCATGCTTGCAGACAAGTTTGGATAACTCGATGTCTTCTACGATCTCTTCCTTTACAGCAGCATGGCCACCTATCTGCTCGTAAGCGCATCTTTTGAACATCAAAAACTGGCCATTAGCCACACTAAACATGTTGAAAACGGGTGACAAGTAGTTAAGAAAGATAGGGAAAATGGAAACTATACTGTAGTTCATGAACGGTACGGTAATTCTTTCACCAAAGGTCGTGATGAGTTCTCTTGGTATCCCTGATGCGAAGCTCAGATTCCGTCGTTCCATCTCTTGTACCATTGTACTGATCATGTTAGAAGAGTGAATAGTGTCAGCGTCGGTAAAGATGACGATTTCTCCCGTAGAATTCAGAAACAACCTGTAACAAGCCCAATTCTTTCCAGTCCAACCCTCTGGGAGAACATCTTTTGATTCTATGACCTTAAGCTTTTCGCTGTTTATGTTTTTTAGCACTGTGGTTGTTCCGTCCTCTGAGCTGTCATTCAATACCACGATTTCATAGTTAGGGTAATCCTGCATTAAAAGTGATTGCACACATTGACCAATGTTTTCTTCTTCGTTTCTAGCCGGGATCAGAACTGAGACTCTTGGTGTGCCAACGGTGTCTTCCTGTTGTCTTGGGATTCTAATTAGGAAACCGTTTATTATGCTGTTTAGGAACTGATACAAAACAAATATGAAAAGGCCTCTCATCATATACCAAACACTTCTCTAAACTGAGCTGCAATAAGCAATATAGAATTGATCACAGCTAGGGCAAAAAGCTTGTGGTTGTGAAATGTAAGAAAAACAAGGAGGGGTAACATGAGAGAGGCAATAACCACAGTTAGTTTGTCGTTATTAGTAGAGCCTTTGGAGAAGTGCTTTAGAATTATGGAAAGAGTAAAGAAAGAGCCCAAGAAAACAGGTACTTCCCACAGCATCAAACCAGACCATATCCCGAAAGTAGTTGTTATGCCTTTTCCGCCCTTAAACTTAAGCAGTGGAGTAAATATGTGTCCAACTACAGGAGCGATACACACAAGGACAAATGCGACAGGCGAAAGATCATATGTGCTGGTTAACATGAATACCGGAATTGCCCCTTTCAAGAAGTCCAATGCCAAAGAGGGAATCCCTAATGCTACCCCTCCCGCTTTGAAACTGTTGGTAGGCCCAGGGTTATGATCTTCGCCAAAATCTCTTACATCTTTGCCGAACAACAATCCCAGAAGGTAAGAGAAAGGCACTGCACCACACAAGAAAGAAAGAAAAAACAAAATCATGTTTACCATGATTGTTTTTATTCTAACAAATTAGGCATGGTACCACGGCAGACTAAGCTACTTCTGCAGTAGTAAACCAAATTCAACCAACTGTGAGTACGTTTTTTGATGTTCTTGTTCCACCTGCCACAGTCATGTTGTATTGTGGTAGAGCTGTTTAACCAAGAAACATAAAACCTAACCAAAGAATTTTCTTACTACCGGTAGAAAGTTGGATGGGTCTTGTTTTATGGTGGTCAAATCGTCCAAGAGATGATCTTGATTCCGTAATGTAAATTTATATAAGCGTTTCAAAGTACTTTGGGACACAAATTTATCCCAGAGGTTTCTCAATGTTGCCTGCTGTTTTAAGTATTTGGTTACGCCTAAGGTCCTTAAAAGCTGCGCATAGGAATCGCCCACATGGGGCTGCTCCACAGCTTTAGCAGCTGCAATGCCTGATTTTACAGCTGTTTGTATGCCGTCACCAAGGAACGGTCCACACAATCCTGCAGCATCACCCAATAGGATGACATCCTCTTTGAAAGGTGTTCGAACAGGCCCGGAGGTTGGGATCGCCCCTCCTTTGTAATCAAGCAAAGGGCCGTCAAAGGAAAAGTACTGTTTCATCATACTTTGAGCATCTGCTCTTTTAAGAGGTTTCTTGGATGCTAGACCAATTCGAACAGTCTCTCCATTTACGGGAAACATCCATATACCATAGGCTCTTGAAACGGACGGGTCCACTATGAAGGTTATGAAGTTGTCAGCCAAGGGTTGGTTAATGCTCCATTCATAGCCGTAAAGCCAGTCCTTAACTAATGGCAACCCAGCCGATTTGGCTACTTTGGAAAGTGCCCCGTCAGCGCCAAACAACAGATTGTAACGTATGCTCATTTCCCTGGAACTGGCTTGTACCTTAGCAGTTTTGTTTTCGGATTGCATAAAAGAGCAGCCCAGAGCCAAAATGAAAGAATGAGGAAGATGCTCCTGAGCTGCTGAAAAGAAAGAATTCTTGTCCAGGAGGAATAAGAAAGGTTCTCTTGAACTTAACAGTACCTCGCCGACCCCTTTGAAGACTACTTTCATAGAGCTGAATGCTCTTTGAATGGGTATGTCAAAGGAAAATACCTCTTCAAGTAAGCTAAGCGTGGGCGGAGTTATTAGGCCAGTGGATGGGCTCCATAGACGGGCCTTTCTCTCTACTATGACTGATCTTGAGTCCTGGTACTTGGTTGAGTAAGCCAAGGATAACCCGCTAAAACCTGCACCAACAACCAGTAAGTCACTGCTGTTAGTGGGCTGGAGTTCCATAGTTCTTAAGTAATATTGGCAGCGCCTTGCTTAGCGCATCCATATCGCGTTCCTTGGAGTGCAGTAATATGATACTTCCTTTTGGAGCACTTGTTATATACTTTGCACGTTCTTCCACTGACAGGTTCTTACCGTTTGGTTCCGTAATCACGTTCCACAGCATTATCTTGTAATTGGTCTCTTTGCAAATTCTCATGGTATTTTTGTCATAAAAACCACCTGGTGGACGGAAGTACTTAACATCAGGTCTTTTTTGATTTGCCAGCTTATAAACATCGTCTATCACACGGTCGGCGGAAACAATCTCATCTCTTTCCTTCTCCGCAGTGGTATTTCGGAAATAAACATGGTGGTAGGTGTGGTTGTGTACTTCGCATCCCAAGTCAATCAACTGTGCAAAAAGATCTTCGTTTTCCTTTAGAGCCGCTCCATAGGGAAATAGTAAACAGGTGAAAGACGCACCATACTGTTTTTTAAGTGCAATAAGTTTCTTTAAAGCTGGACGGGAATATCCGTCATCCACTGTGATAGTAAAAGGTTTACTGTGGTCTACAAAGATTACGTCAGAAGATGATGGCACTGGTGGTGGTCTATGGTCTGTATTAGTAATAACTGTATTTGTGTCCGGTAGGCCTGAGAAAGCCAAATGAACCAGAGGTTGTGCCGAAACTGGTTGTGCCATGAGTGACAACGCAAATAACACACAAAAACAGTGAATCAAAATCTTCTTCATAAGACAATTCTAACATTAGCCACGTCTATAACAATGTAGAATATTTTACATGGCGATAAGAAGGATGGAGATAAACCTAAAGGATTTTTCTTACATAAAGATTGGTCCTCAATCGTGGGTTTGGTCTGTAAACAATTCACTTGAAGTCCTAAAAGATCCTGCCTTCGTACTGGACAAACTGGTATTGGGTAACTGTTCGAAACTACTGCTTCCCAACAGGCTTGAAGAAGCCTTCTTAAACGTGGATCAAGAGCCTGTAATTGAACATAGTGAGGGCTTAGTGCATGTGTCCAGTGGAACAAAGCTCAGTAACTTACTTCAATACGCCATGGGAAATGGACTTGGGGGACTTGACTTCATGGCAGGTATCCCCGGTACCGTAGGTGGCTTAGTATGGATGAATGGCGGTTCTTTTGGCAAGCATGTGTGGAGCCAGATTTACGAAATTAGGGCTATTACGTCTTCAGGTGAGGTAATTTGGCTAAGACCAGAGGACGTTGAGGCTGAGTACCGAAACAGCCATTTGCATAGGCTTGGAGTGAAGTTTGTTGTGGATGCGTTTCTTTACTACAAGCATGAAGACAAGGAGGAGGTCAAAGAGCAAATACTTCGCAACATCGAATACAGAAAAAGAAGGCATCCAGTTGAGTATCCCAGCTTAGGGAGTACGTTCAAGAATTCCAAAGGCTACAAAGCATGGGAACTTTTGACGGAAGTTGGTATGGCTGGCTACCGTATAGGAGATGCTATGTTTTCAACGAAACATGCAAACTTCATAATAAACCTGGGAAATGCCACTCGTGAGGACGTTCTTCGCCTTATTGAGTTGGGGCAGGCACGTGTTTACAGGCGTTTCGGCATTTGGTTGGAACCTGAGATTGTCATTCTATAAAAGAAGGAAGTAAGTTCTCAATCTTTTCTCTGATCTTTAGGTCCCATGTGCCTTATATCGCTACCCTCTACCAAGAAAAACGTCTCCTCAGCAATGTTGGTGGCTAAATCGGAAATGCGCTCCAAATCCTTGCTTGTGAATATGAGATCCAATGCTTTATTTATGTTTCTGGGGTCCGCCAGTATGTATGAGATAAGTTCTCTGATTATTTGCTCTTGAAGCTGATCTACCAATACATCCTTTTCAATGGCTTGTTTTGCCAGTTGAGTATCTTCCTTGAAAAAGCTATCTAGAGCTTCCTTGGTGATTTCCTGGGCTGTTTCAGCCATGCGCGGCAGATCTATGAGAGGTTTCAATAGTGGCTCTTTTATGATTTCCTTAGCTCTTCGCGCAATGTTTTCACAATGGTCTCCCATGCGTTCAAGATCTTTATCTATTTTTAGGACAGCTACCACCCGTCTTAAGTCGTGTGCCACGGGTTGGTACCTTGCCAAGGTTATCAAACATTCTTCATCTATACGTTTTTCCAGCTCATTTATTCGTGGTTCCAAGTCGTCTATGACTTGATCGGCATCGGTGGGATCTTTCTCAACCATCGTTCTTATGGCTTTTACTATGGCGTCTTCAACCAAGCCACCCATTTCGGAGAGCAAACTGTTAATCTCTGATACTCTTTCGTTTAGCACGGGAATCAGCCTCCTAACCGAATTTCCCTGTTACGTACCTTTGAGTTCTCTCGTCTTTAGGATTTGTGAAAATGATGTCTGTCTTGTTGAATTCTACTAGATAGCCACTTAGGAAAAAGGCCGTAAAGTCGGAAACGCGAGCTGCTTGGTACATGTTATGAGTAACTAAGACTATGGTATAGTTCTTCTTTAATTCCAGAATGAGTTCTTCTACTCGTGATGTAGCTGCAGGATCCAGAGCGCTGGTTGGTTCGTCCATCAGTAAGACCTCAGGATCCACAGCAATGGCTCTTGCAATACACAGTCGTTGTTGCTGTCCTCCTGACAAGTCGAAGGCATTACTGTTCAGCCTGTTCTGCACTTCTTCCCATAGTCCTGCTGCTATGAGGGCTGATTTCACTTTTTCTTGCAAGCGGTGTTTATCTTTAATGCCTTGTAAGCGGAGGCCGTAAGCCACGTTGTCAAAAATACTCATGGGGAAAGGATTTGGTTTTTGAAAGACCATTCCGACCCGACGCCTTAGAATAATAGGATCCATGTGATATATGTTCTCCCCGCCTAAAAGTACTTCGCCTTCCAATCTAAAATTTGGCGACAGGTCGTTTAGCCTGTTCAAGGTTCTAAGGAACGTGGTTTTTCCGCATCCTGAAGGTCCTATGATGGCAGTAACAGATTTTTCCTCGATGCCTAAACTCACATTGTGTAGTATTTGCGTGTTTCCGAAATAAACGCTCACGTCGCGCGCTTCGATTTTCAGAGCCATCGTTGAGTCCTCCTATTGTACATATAAGCAAGTATTCTGGCGAACAAGACCATCAAAAGCAAAACAAAACCAGAAGCGGCAGCAATAGGGAGTACCTCCGCAAACTTACTGTGCTGAGTTGCCAAAATGAAGATGTGATAAGGAAGCGCCATAAAGGTCTTAGTTGGATCTAATGTGACAGTTGGTTGGTAAAACACAACTCCTGTTAGTAAAATGGGAGCTGTTTCACCCAAAGCCCTGCTTAGTGCTAAAAACAAACCTGAAGTTATTCCGCTGGACGCGTATTTAAATGAAACGTCTCTCCAAACTTCCCAAGAATTTGCACCCAAAGCGATGGCAGCTTCCTTCTGGGCATTGGGCACTAAACGAAGTGCCTCCTCAGTAGTCGTGATAATCACAGGCAGGTTCATCACAGAAAGGGTCAATGCGGAGGCTAACAGCGAAAGTCCAAGGTTCATGAACCGTACAAAGAAAGCCAAGCCGAACAAACCGAATACAATGGCAGGGACGCCGCTTAAAGTCCTTATGGAACTTCTGAGCAATCTGGTTAAAGTATTATCAGGTGCGAATTCTGCAAAATAAACACCTGCTAATACTCCGATGGGTGTCGATATGATGAGAACCCAAAGAGCCAAGTAAATTGAGCCGAACAACGGAGCAAACACACCGCCAGCGGTCATGCCACTAGTAGGATTGGTGAATAAAAAAGCTAAGGATAACTTCCCTGCTGATAGGGCATACAGGTGAATGGCTACCCAAATGACAAAGACGACCGCAGAAAAATATGCAATGGCGCTTAGCAGAACCCAGATTGAGTCGGAAGCTTTTTTCATTGTATTTTCACCCTGATCTTGGAAGTTATGAGTCCAGAAAGGTAATTAACTAGGAGAGCTATTAGAAGCAAAAGAAAACCTATTAAGAACAAGACGTTGTAGTGCACCGAACCAGCTATGGTTTCTGGCATTTCTATGGCTAGCACTCCAGTCATGGTTTCTCCAGGTTGTAAAGGGGTTTTAGGTATCATGGCAACGTTTCCCACTGCCATAATGACTGCCATGGTTTCACCAATAGCGCGGCCAAAACTGAGTAGTACGCTGGAAATGAAAGCAGGTTTCACAAACTGAAACAAAACTCCCACTGCAGCTTGCCATTTTGAAGCACCGAGCGCCAATGCGCCCTCTTTATAAATTTCCGGTATTTTTTGAAAAGCGTCACTAAGCACACTTACCATGGTGGGTAGTACCATTATAGCCAAGGTTATTCCGCCATTTAATATGGTCAAACCGCTACTTAAATGAAATACTCTAGCGATTAAGGGTGCGATAGTGGTTAGTGCGAGAAAGCCCATAATTACGGAAGGAATTCCAGCTAAAACACTAAAAAACAGATCTGTGGCTGAACGTATGGATTCTGTCATGTACTGACTTGAAAAAACAGCTGCCAAGAAGGATAAAGGTACGGATATTATCAGCGCAATGACAGTGGTCCAAAGTGAACCTGCAATGAAAGGTAATATGCCCCAGCTGCTACCTGAATAACCTTTGGGATTCCATTTCGCGCTGAGAAAAGCAGTCAATGGAACTTGGCTAAGGGCCTTGAATGCGGGAATGCACATAAAAAAGATTATAAGAACCACGCCCAGACTTGCCAGCACCGCGGCTGCAGCGCTGGCAAGTCGGAATGTTTTCTCTGCTGAGCTATTTGTTGAGTAGTTCCTCACTGATAGTCCTCTCATCAGGGCCTATGGGGTAAAACCCATTCTCTTCCACGATGGCTTGTCCTTCTTCGCTAATTTCAAAAGCTAGAAAATCTCTTACTGCTTGGGTAAGAGGTAACCTGACATACTGGTACAAGGGTCTGGCTAGTGGATATAGCTTATTATTGATGGCCTGCAGGTTAGTGGAGCTGTAGTAGTTTTCACCATCAGTAGAAAGGAGAACTTGTTTCACTTGATCTTCAGCCTGCTTGTAATACCCTACGCCTACGTAGCCAACAGCTGTTTCGTCTTGTGCCACGGCATTTATGATATCGCTATTACCATTCATGGATCTCATGCTTTGGGCATAATCTCCTTTTACCGCCACATCCCTGAAAAACGTGAATGTGCCACTGTTGCTTTGCCTTCCGTACAAGGTTATGGGAGAATCTTTTCCTCCCACTTCTTTCCAATTTGTAATTTCACCACGGTAAATTCTTCCAAGTTGATCCAAGGTAAGCTTTTCAACAGGGTTGTTGGGATTAACTATCACGGTTATGCCGTCTCTTGCGTCAATAAACGTGCCTATTTCAATGTTCTTTGCTTTTGCCTGATCCAACTCTTCTTGCGAGATCTCCCTGGAAGAGTTAGCTATGTCAATTTCTCCGTTAATGAGAGCGGCAATACCTGAGCCACTTCCGCCGCCTGAAACAGAAATGTTTACGTCGGGATGAGCATTGCGAAATTGCTCTGCTAGTGCTTGCACCATGTTTACCTCGGTATCTGAACCTTTTATGACAATGGTCTTCGTCTCGTTACCTGCATTGCTGTTAGGTGCAGAGGTGCATCCAGCCAGAATCAGAGTTGCTACTAGGATGATGCCTATAACCCTGAGGTACTTTGCTTTCATTTCATTACCTCCTTGTCTTAATCACTGTTTACATTCTAGGAAAGCTCGGTAAAGAAATGGTAAAGATGCAGCCGTGGGGTATGTTTGGTTGGTAATCAAGGGTTAAGTTATTCAATTCACATGCTTTCTTGGCGATAAATAATCCCAAGCCTACGCTCTTTGTGGTGTTGAAAGGAGTAAAGAGCTTGTCAACTATTTGCGCTGGCAATCCAGGACCCTTATCTTCTACGCGTATTTGTCGTTCTTCGAGAAGAACTATGGGGTCTTTGCCGTAAGCAAGTGCATTGTCTATTAGATTTCGGAGAGCCATAAGAAGAAGTTTTCTATTTACTTTCCACACGGCTTCGTGTGTCATTATAACCGGAACATCGAATATCTGTTTTATGGACTCTGCTATGTCACTAAGGCGAACATCTTCTGCTTGCAAAGTGTTTAAGCTGGTGAAATCTGTGAGCTGCTGAGAAAGCCTATCTAATCTGTTTATGCTTTCCTCAACTTTGGACATGTAAGGCTCACTTAAATAGTCCAGCGAAAGTGAAAGATTGTTTAAGGCGTTTCTGATCTCGTGAACAACGTGGTAAATAAGAATGTTTACTTGTTGGGTTTGCTCAACGGTGTATGTCACTTCACGTACTACGATAAGGAGGTTTTCTTCTCTAAAACGTTGTACTTGAAACGAGCGCTCCCGGGTTGGGCTCATGATGGAGAACACATCGCGAGTCAATAATGCTTCCCTGATATCTGCACGTCTAACGTTGACAGAAATAGGCGCATTAGGTATGAAGGAAAAGAACGGTAGCTCGTTCATTTGTTTTGTGGCTAAGACGACCTTATTCTCATCGTCCATAATCAGAGCTGCCATGTTCAAGTTTTCAAGTATTTCTAGGTCACGGCTGGTAAACATATCCTAAAGCCCTTATTGCCCTGATTTTTTCCTTCAGCCACGGCACTTTTTTCTTAAGGTTGTGAATGTGCACGTCTATGACTTTGGGGTTCTCAGCCTTTTCACTTATGCCTTCTATGAGTTCTTCCCGGGTAAAAACTTGTCCAGGATTCTCAAGCAGTAGTCGAACTAACCGAGCTTCAGTTGCTGTGAGCTGAACACGTTCTCCTTCAGGAGTAACAAGAAACTGGTTTTCCACCATAACCTGAACTGGGCCGTCATCTTTGGCTTCATGTGCTAAAAGACGGTTTATCCTGGCAATTAGTTCTTTCATTCTTATGGGCTTAAAAACGTAGTCAGCAGCTCCAAGTTCCAGTGCCTTTACCACATCTTCTTCGCTGCTTCGTGCAGAGATTACAATGACCGGTGTTTTGTCCTTTCGGTGCCTTAGAATTTCCAAAACTCTGAAGCCGTCCAAGTTTGGTAGCATTAGATCAAGCAAGATCAAACGCCCCTCTGGTTTTAAGTCAAGAAAGGAAGCACCGTCTTCATAATGTTCAATTAAAAAGCCAAACTCTTCTAAACGCTGAGAAAGCAACTCAGCAAAAGAAATATCGTCTTCTACGAGGATAATTTTGAGCTTCCCGGTCATAGCTCTATTATAATAAACCTTGGTATGACGAATCAGTTTGTGCACTTGCATGTTCACAGCGCTTATTCTTTACTTGACGGTGTGACTTTGCCTAAAAAGCTGGTCCAGCGAGCAAAAGAGCTTGATATGCCGGCAATAGCCATAACTGACCACGGAGTTACTTATGGCCTGGTGGAGTTCGTCAGTGAAGCCAAAAAATCGGGAATAAAACCCATAGTAGGCGTGGAAGGTTACCAGGCACAAAGAGATAGAAGAAAAAAGGAAGGCAACAAGGATAAAGAACCTTTTCACCTGGTTTTGCTTGTTAAGAACGCCGCAGGCTTTAGGAACTTGAACATCCTGCTTACAAAAGCCTACTTGGAAGGGTTCTACTACAGGCCCAGATTCGACTGGGAGCTTTTGGAGCAGTATCATGAAGGTCTCATAGCGTCATCTGCTTGTTTGGCTGGTGCAATCCCACGTGCTCTTCTGGAAGGTGATGAAGAGAAAGCATTGGAGCTGGCGGGGCGTTATCAAGACATTTTTGGCAAAGGGAACTTTTATCTGGAAATAATGGACCATAATTTGGCAGAGCAGCAACGAGTTAACAAAGCTATTGTTGAGCTCTCTAGGCGAACAGGTATCCCACTATTAGCCACAAATGATGTCCACTACGGACGTCCTGAAGAATACTCCATACAGGACGTACTCATGGCGATTGCCACTGGTACCACACTAAATGATCCGAACCGTTTCAAATATGAGACTGACCAAATGTATTTGAAATCCGCTGACGAGATGTGGGAGCGTTTTTCAGAAATACCTGAAGCTTTGACCAATTCTTTGGCCATTGCCGAAATGGTGGACTTCATTTTGCCACTTGGAGAGCAGCATTTGCCAAAATTCTCTGTACCTGAAGGTTACACAGAGAATTCCTATTTGAGAAAACTCACTCAGGACGGGCTGCGCAAAAGGTATGGCGATAGTCCAGCTAAAGAAGTTCTTGACCGCATGGAGTACGAGCTTGCAGTCATCGAGAAGATGGGATTTGCCGGCTATTTCCTCATTGTGCAGGATTACATAAACTGGGCAAAATCCCAAGGAATCCCAGTTGGGCCAGGGCGAGGTAGCGCTGCAGGTTCATTGGTAGCTTACTTAACAGGCATAACTGATGTGGATCCTTTAAAGTACGGTCTTCTTTTTGAAAGGTTTTTGAACCCCGAGCGTATTTCCATGCCTGACATTGATGTGGACTTTTGTGCTCGCAGGCGTGACGAAGTTCTGCGTTATGTTAGGAACAAGTACGGAGAAGAAAACGTGGCGCAAATAGCAACCTTTGGTACGCTAGCTGCCCGTGCTGCCATTAGGGACGTGGGTAGAGTACTTGGTGTGCCTCTGGCACTGGTGGACAGGCTTTCTAAGAGCATTCCTCCAAACATGGAACTAGCACAGGCTGAAAAGTTGGAGGACGTGCGCAGTCTCATAAACCAATACCCAGAGCTTGGGAGAGTCTTGGAGATAGCGAAGCAGGTAGAAGGCTTGCCCAGACATGCTTCCACTCACGCTGCTGGTGTGGTTATTTCAGATAAACCTCTGTACGAATATGTGGCTTTGCAAGCTTCCTCAGATGAAGCTGGTATTAACGTGACTACTCAGTTGGCAAAAGACGACGTTGAAAAACTTGGCTTGCTCAAGATGGATTTCCTTGGTCTTAGAAACATGACTGTAATCAGTGATGCGCTGAAATGGATAAAACAGCGTCATGGCAAAGATATTGACCTTAGTAGTCTTCCCAAAGATGACCCAAAGGTCTATGAAATGCTTTCTGCTGGCGAAACGGTGGGAGTGTTTCAACTGGAAAGTGCCGGCTTCCGTTCCTTCTTAAAGGATCTCAAACCCACGAAGTTTGAGGAGATAATAGCCGCTGAGGCTCTTTATAGGCCAGGTACGCTGGGCAGCGGGGGAGTCAAATCTTATGTGGACAGGAAGCATGGTAGGGAACCTGTGGACTACTTTCATGATGATTTGAAGCCCATATTAGAGGAAACTTACGGCATTATTGTGTATCAAGAACAGATCATGCAGATTGCTTCAATCATAGCTGGTTATTCCTTGGGTGAAGCTGACGTTTTACGTAGAGCCATAAGCAAGAAAAAAGAAGAGGAAATATTGAAACTGCGTGAAGACTTTGTCAGCCGCGGTCTGCAACGCGGTTATGCCAAAGAAACCGTTGAAAAAATCTATGAGACCATAGTGCATTTTGCGGAATATGGGTTTAACAAATCTCATTCAGCGGCTTACGCTCATGTGACTTACTATACTGCTTGGTTGAAGGCTTACTATCCCACAGAGTACTTTGCAGCACTACTGGCTAGCTTCGTGGATAACACGGAGAAGCTCAAAGTTTACATTTCCGAAGCACGAAGGTTGGGCATAAGAATACTGCCGCCTGATGTAAACAAGTCAGAGCACTACTTCATTCCGGAGGGTGAAAACGAGATACGTTTTGGTTTGCTGGGAATTAAGAACGTGGGCTTGGCCGCCGTCGATGAGATCTTGAAGACCAGAGAAAGTGGTGGACCGTTCACCTCGTTTCAAGATTTTCTGTTACGCGTGAATGATCGCGTGGTTAATAAGAAGGTTACGGAAAGCCTTATCAGAGCTGGGGCTTTTGATAGTTTGGGTGATAGAAAGAGTTTACTGCGTCAACTTTCCACTGGGATAACTACCCAAACCCTTTTCCAGATTGAGGATACTTCAAACGACGACATCTCCTTAGATCCCATGGAGGACGAGCGCGAGTACTTGGGACTTTACATAACAACACACCCTCTGGAGCGGTACATGGCTATTCTGACCAGTCAGAACTTGACCACGTTGGATTCCTTGGAAGAAATACAGGGCCTGGTACAAGTGGGCGGTTTCGTTTCTAGTACCCGAGTAAGAAAAAGCAGAAATAACAATCAGTACATGACCTTCACCTTGGAAGACTTAACGTCGCAGGTTGAGGTAACAGTTCTGCCTCAAAAATTCGATGCTTTTAAGGAAATTATCTCAAAGCCCGGAATAATCACGATGACTGCAAGGGTGGAGTCTGAAGATGAAAAAAGCAGACTCATCGCGGAGTCATTGATTTCGTTTTCACCGCTTAGTGAACTTGACGATAAACTAAGGGAACTGGACGGTAAAGGTGTTTTGCGCATTGTTCTCAGGTCTGAACAGATCACAGTAGACAAACTTAAGAAACTGAAGGTTCTTCTGAGACAGCATAAAGGGCCTACACCTGTGGAATTTACTGTTCATTTAGATGGGTCCATTTATCGGGTTCTTTTGCCCAATAGTTACTGGGTTTCCTTCAGTGCGGAGCTTCAAGAGGCCCTTTTTAGTCTTTTTAATCCCATGAACGTTTCTTTTCGGAGCTTTAGTGGATGACTGAGGAGGAACAGCTCGAATACTTTGCTTCGCAGCTCTGGTTAGCGGATTACCTCCATGGTTATCGTAGCCCAGAGGACTTATGGACTTTGGGCATTGAAGACAGCCTTGCTGTGTTGGATCGTGTGCAGCTTAGTGGCAAGGTTCTGGATATTGGCCCAGGTGGTGGTTTACCAGGAATTGTACTGGCAATTGTCCTCAAGAACGTACATTTTACATTAGTGGACAGCTCACAGAAATCCTGCAAGTTTTTGACGCATCTGGTAGCTTCTCTGAGTTTAATTAACGTGGAGATTGTGCATGGGCGCATAGAAGACTTCGGCAAAACGCATCGAGAAGAGTTTGATTTCGCCATAAGCCGGGCTGTGGCTGAGATTAGGATTTTGGCTGAATATGCGGTAGCTCCTTTGAAGGTGGGTGGGCAGGCAGTGTTTTGGAAAGGGCCTTCTTGGAAAGAAGAAATGCGTTCTGCACAAAATGCCTTGGAGAAGCTTAATTTGACGTTTAGGGAACACCACGATTATCTTCTTGGCGACCGTTTTAGGACTCTTGTGGTGCTAAGGAAGGAATCTTCCACACCGCTAGCTTTTCCACGTAAACCAGGTATTCCAGAGAAGAGACCTTTGTAGGAGGTGTTTGTCTTATGTTTTATGTGTCGCTTTTAAAAGCTGCCGTGCTGGGTGTAGTTGAAGGTGTTACTGAGTTTCTACCCATATCTTCAACGGGGCACCTAATCATCGTTAATCAATGGATTCGTTTTTCTGAGCCATTTAACGCCTCTTTTGATGTCATCGTGCAAATGGGAGCCATTTTGGCAGTGGTAATTCTTTTTTGGAATGAATACAACATCTTCTCCTCTAAAGAAAGAAAGCATGTGCTCATAAATTACCGGAACATTGTCATAGCTCTAATTCCTGCTATTATCGTTGGAGCCACTTTCGGTGATGCCATTCAGACTTACCTTTTTTCGGTTTTAACTGTGTCCATTACGCTTATTCTGGGAGCCTTATTTCTTTGGTACGCTGAAAGAAGCAGCTCAGGAACGGTGCGTAAGGTAGGAAGTATAGGTTCTCTAACTGCATTGAAGATAGGACTATTCCAACTCCTGTCCTATTTACCGGGTTTCAGTAGGTCGGCAGCAAGTATTGGTGGTGGCATGCTTTCTGGACTCACCAGAGAAACTGCAGCTCAGTTTTCCTTCATTTTAGGAGCCCCGACATTGTTAGCTGCTGGCGGTTATGAGCTGCTGAAATCTGGTTTCTCTTTTACAATGCAGGAATGGACAATACTCCTTGTGGGTTGTCTGTTTGCCTTTTTAAGTGCTTACTTGGTGGTAAGACCTTTTTTGCAATTTGTTAGCCAGAAAAGTTACAAGCCCTTCATCATTTATCGAATTGTGCTGGGCGCAGTGCTGCTTCTGCTGTATTTCTTCTAAAATTCAGATCAAGTAGTACAATAGTGGTTGTACAGGACCAGGGGAGCCCCTATTTGGGTGAGGGGCTGAGAGGGTGGCTGTTAGCTACCGACCCTAGGAACCTGATCCGGGTAATACCGGCGGAGGGAGGTTTGGTTTGAATGTTTAAAAACACTCGGATGCTGGCGGAAGCCGGCATCATGGTCGGTTTAGCATTGGCACTGTGGTACTTTAATGTGGGCCAGTTGCCACAGGGAGGCTCTATTTCCCTGCAGATGCTTCCACTTCTCGTCTTTGCTCTTAGGTGGGGAGCAGGTCCAGGTATTGTAGTAGGCATGGCTTACGGCTTTCTTCACAGTTTACAGGACATGTTCGTGCTACATCCACTTCAGTATTTGCTGGATTATCCCATCGCATTCGGTTTGATCGGGCTTGCTGGTTTGGTCAAGAATTTACGTGTTAATCGCGTTGTTAGTATTCTTTTAGCCATTGCCATTTTAGTGAGTGGAGTGATAATATTCCACTACACCATGGTCAGCACCGCAGAAGTCAAAACACAGGTAGCACAATTGGAGCAGCAACTCTTAGTAGCTAGCCCTGATGAGAAGTCAGAACTAGAAGAAGAACTTCAAGATTTAAAGAGCAAGGCACAGTTTTTTCCCATTGGTGGTTATGTAGTTCTTGCTTCTAGTGTGATTGCATTCCTTGCCGTTCTGTATGGTTCATGGAAAAGAGCTTATGCCACACCCGTGGAGCTTGGTGCGTTGTTAGGGGGTGCAGGACGATTCCTGAGCCACTTTTTAAGTGGCTACGTGTTCTTTAGCCAGTATGCTCCGGAAGGAATGAACCCGTGGGTTTATTCCTTAATAGTTAATTTCTTGGTAGTTGCTCCTTCTACGTTACTGGCTTTGGTAGTTATTCTGATTATTTGGCCACCCCTGGAGAAGGCTGCAAATGTCAACTCTGATTAGCCTTAACGGTCACGTGGAATCGGGGCTGTTTCAGTTTCTGCGGGAAAACTTTACTTTCAATTACGTGCTGGGTGTCGACGGTGGCACCCGGCACTTACTAAAAGCCAACATACCGCCCAACATGGTTGTAGGTGATTTAGACTCCATGGGCTCCTTCATCGGGGAGGTTCTCGACCTGAAACTGCCCATGCTCATTAGTTATCCGGATAAGGATTTTACTGATGGCGAAAGAGCTTTGCAATTAAGCCAAAGTGCACCAGTGGTTATCATGGGCGTTTGGGGTGAAGAGATCGATCATTTACTGGGAAACTTGGCCTTGCTAAAAATGGCATACGGGTTAAACAAACCTGCCGTAGCTTATGGTTTCAAAGAAACAATATTGTTTGGCAGGTATTTTACCCTTCATATACCGCAAGGCACTACAATCTCGGTACTTCCAACTACGGGCACTGTACTAAGCGAGAAAGGTTTCAAGTGGGACCTTGAAAACGTGTTTTGGTCGAACTACGCCGTTCCACCAATTTCTAACATTGTGACTGAACCCATTCAGCACATCAGTGCTGATAAAGAGGTTTTCTTACTGGTTAAGGGTTACTGGAATCCTTTTAGCGATCTAACGGTTTGACATCTATGCCCATGAATTGCAGGATGCCTTTTGCAATTCCCTGAGCAGCCTTTGTTCTGCCTTCTGGAGTCGAAAGAAGAGCATAATCCACGGGGTTAGTGATAAACCCAACTTCTATCATGGCTGACGGATACGTCTCACCTTTGAGCATAAACAGGGTGGTGTCCTGTTTTACTCCTCTGTCTTTAAGCTCTACCTGTTTTAGGTAAGCATTATGTACGGTGGTGGCAAACCATTTTGACTGCCAAGTACGCCAATAGGTTTCCACACCATTAGCAGTGGACGAAGTAAAGGAGTTAGCGTGAATACTCAAAAGGACATTTGGTTTGAAACTCTCAGCCAGCCTCAAGCGGTCCTCTAAATCGTATGGGTTTGACTTGTCTTTCTCCTTGGTTCTTGTCATTTGGACGGTGAGACCGTTACTTCGGAGAATATCAGCAACTTTCTGTGAGATGTCCAGCACAACCTCGCTTTCATATATGCCGTTAAGTCCTATGGCACCCATGTTGTACATGCCATTACTTGGGTTGTATCCACCATGTCCCGGATCCAAAACCACTACGTATTGTTCTTTTGGAGGCGTCAAGTTAAAGTACTGGTAAATCTGATTGCGTATATTGAGCACAACATTGGCATAGTTCATTGATTGAGTACCTTTGCTGTCGGCGGCATCGCTACCGGCAAGGATGCTGTTCATAAGACCTGTGGAACCTAGCAGGTACGACCTTAGTGCCATGAAAGGTCTTTGCCAAGTGACCATGCTGTTGGAAAGCATCTTGCATCCCACAGCAACATTACTGTCCACGTCGAACGGATCGCTCTTAACACCCAACGTAGCTGCGTAGCTGTAGAAGTTCGATTCCAGAATCTGCATCAATCCCACGGCGGAAGACGTACTCACTGCGTTTGGGTTAAAACCGCTTTCCATTTCGATTAGACCTATAACCAAGAAGGGGTCCAAGTTAAAGTAGTTTGCCCAACGGCTCACGGAGGTGGCAATTTGAACCACTGTGGCTGCAGGTACCTGTCTGTTGATTTTGGTGAGTCGGAACTGAATAGCGAGTTGAAGGGTTTGAGGATCGTAAAGGCCAATACCAGGCTCAATGGAAGGTGTAACTACTGGCGGTGTGGGTACCACCTCGGTGGGTGTTTCCGTGTTGGTGGGTGTTTCTGGCAAAGTTGGTGTTTCAGGAGACGTTGGAGTGATTATTTCAGTTGTGGTTTGAACATCCACATCCACGTTTGGCAGAACAACAGCTATTTGATCTAACGCAGTTACCAGAAATTCTTTTGGTGAAAGGTTTTTTACACTCAATGGAGCAGAGCTTGTCACAGTCAACCACGGGTTTGCAGTAATTCGAAAAGCTCCAGTCTCCAGAGAACCGCCGCTCCATTTACTGGAAAATGTGACGCTGTTCCCATCTACTTTGTAAGAGGTGAAACCATTGGTCACTACGTAAAGCTGTGATGTGTTAATGGGGCTCACCAGTAGGACAGTAGACCAGGTTTCTCCTTGCACCGTACCAAGAGATAGCAGAACAAGTATTAACATCAGCGAGACGATCTTACGCACTTTTGAACATCCCATTCACCGGCAAGCGGACTAAGCAGACGTCTGTTTTCTTCATAAGAACAATTTTACCTTATTGACAGGCTAAAGAGAGGCATGGTATAGTTTTATTGTGCAAACATTTAATGCTCATCTGAGTGACTTACCTGAGGGGACTTCAGCAAAAGTGAGGTCCGTAGTTGGCCCCAGGTGGTTTAGGGAGCGTATGTATGAACTTGGGCTTCTACCGGGCATCACTGTCGAAGTAGTGAAGAGGACTCCTTTAGGAGGTCCCATTATTGTGGAGTTCCTGACTCAAAGGCTCGCACTCTCTCTTAAGGAGGCTCATTGGATCCATGTCGATGTCTTGTCATGACGCTTCTGGGGAACACGTCTTGGATACAAATTCTCAGGCAGATCCCGGTATAAAGAGAATAGTACTTGTAGGAAACCCCAACTGCGGTAAGTCCACCTTGTTTAATCTGATAACTGGTATGAGCGTTCATGTGGGAAACTGGCCGGGCGTAACCGTGGATGTGAAAATGGCCCAGTGGAAAGTGGACGGCGGAATTAGGGAGGTTGTGGACTTACCAGGCAGTTATTCTTTGTTGGGAAAGAACGTTGACGAACAGGTCACCAGTAATTTCCTGTTATCGCAGGAATATGATGTTGTTTTGAACGTAGTGGATTCTACGTCCTTAGAGCGTTCTCTCATGCTCACTCTGGAACTCTTGGACTTGCAAAAGCCCATGGTAGTCGCTTTGAACTTCATTGACGAGTTAGAAAAGTCAGGAGCTACTATTGACGCCGACAAGCTGTCCGAGGAGTTGGGTGTTCCCGTTGTACCGATTTCGGCGCTCAAAGGTATTAACATTGATGCGTTGAAGGGGGCTTTAAAGAATGCACGTGTACCAAAGCTAATTCCGTTTAATCGTTCTTTGGAGAACCTCATAGCCACATTGCAGAAGAGAGATAATTTAGGGCGTTTCGAGGCACTAAGCAGTATCGCCAACGAGCAAACTGACATGGACGAGATCATGGGCCATTTGGACGGGATACATCCTCAGGAGCACATTGCCATGGAGCGTTACCGAAAGGCACATCAGATAGCCATGGACGTCATGAAGAAATTGCCAGAAAAGTGGAAATGGTCAGACATGTTGGATCACGTTCTACTTCATCCCATAGTTGGCATACCCACTTTTGTTATAATTCTTTACCTTCTCTTCAAAGTCATTTTTGCAGTAGGACAACCTTTGACGGACCTAGTAGCTGAGTCTATTTCTTGGATATCGGCGGTGGTGACCACCCATCTGCCCAACGGTCTCATGAAAGACTTTATTCAGAATGCTCTGTTTGGTGGGGTAGGGAACGTCATATCTTTTGTCCCGTTGGTGTTTGTCATGTTCTTCACGGTAGGGTTACTGGAGAATTCTGGTTACATGGCTCGGGCTTCGCTCATCATGGACAGGCCTTTATCACGATTTGGATTAAGCGGGAAGTCATTTATTTCCCTCATACTTGGGTTTGGTTGCAATGTGCCTGCCGTACTTTCTACCCGTGCCATTGATGACCCAGTGGAACGTAGAATTGCGTCCATGGTGATCCCCCTGATTCCCTGCAATGCACGTCTTCCTGTGCTTACGGTTCTTGGCTCAGCGTTGTTTGGACCCCGGGCATTGGGGGCTGTACTGTTTTGTTACGCACTGTCTGTGGCTTTTAGCCTCATACTGGCGTTTGGCTTTAGGAATGTGGCTTTCAAACGCATGCCAACGTTTTTCGCCTTAGAAATGCCGCCATACAGGATGCCCTCTCTGAAAATGACAACCAAACTGGCTTGGTTCCGGACAAAAGATTTTCTTCACAAGGCTTTCACAGTGGTTTTGCTGGCAACTGTTATCTTCTGGGCGTTTCTCACTTTTCCTTTGGGTGCAGATGTTTCTCAAAGTTATGTTGCTCGCATAGGTATGTTTTTGAGCCAAACCGTCTTTAAACCTCTGGGGTTTAACTGGCAGATGTCATCAGCCTTACTCATGGGCCTAGCAGCGAAAGAAGCGGTACTTTCATCACTTGGACAGCTTTACAAAGCTAGCGGATCTGCACTAGTTTCTACTTTAGCTTCTTCCTTTAGTTCGCCCTCGGGTATTGCTTTCATGGTGTTTTTTGTGCTTTATGTGCCGTGCATAGCTACCATGGCGGCGTTGAGAAAGGAGGTAGGGTCAAAGTGGACCGCAATACAACTGGTAGTTCAGCTGGTTGTGGCTTATCTGGTCAGTCTTGGAGCTTATTACCTGTCTTACTTGTTGTTTGTTTAATAGTGAGCGTGGGCTCGCTCTGGTTTTTGGCTGGAAACTGGATTGATTTTGTAATGCAAATTGTCTTTATTTTACTTTACATAGCCGCTTTGGCAGATTTTGGGAAACCATATTTCGTAGCTGCACACCTCACAGTTTCTTCTTTTCTGGAGACACTCTTTTACCTGACCTTGGTACTTTCAACTCCTCAGAAGCTTTGGTTTTTGGTCGCTGCCCTCATTATGGCAGCGGTTGATTTCTTTTCCTATCGCATTCTTAGTAATTTCTTGGATACGTCTTCATAGCAGGGGAGAGAACCCCATGTCATACCAGTGTTCCTTCATTAAATTGTCCAGCTCGTTTCGTATGGTTGCTTCGTGTTCTTCTTCCCACTTTGCCAGTTTTAAGTAAATCTGTTTTCCGATGGCATCGTCAGTGTGCTCGGCAGCTTTCTTGTAGAACTCAGCAAAATCATGCTCTAGTAGCATGGCCATGCGTAGAGCAGCTATTTCGCCAAAGTTGAACTCTGATTCTTGTGCTTTTACTCTTTCGAAAGGCGTTTCTTCAGGTGGCATTTCGTCAATGAAAGTGTTTTCATCTTCGAGATGACCTAGCACTTTGGACAGGTACTCAACGTGGCTTTCCTCCATGCGTTTCAGTCCCGTGAACAAGTCTTTCACGGAAGGTGTGGTTGATTCTCCTGCTTTCTCGTTGTAAAAACGTACGCCCTCTTTTTCCATCTCCAAAGCGTACTGAAGTGCACTAATGGCTTTCTCAAGTTCCATAAATCCCAGCCTCCTTTAGCCTGTCGTAGGCATCTCTCATTCCCACAATGACCCATTTCTTAAACTTCTTACTGCACAACTGGAAAACTTCTCTGCTGTTTCCAGTCAAGAGACCAGCATCTTCGTATCTCTTTAAGGTTTGTTCGGATTGCTTCTCATCTAGTGACTTTATGATGGAAGCTGCTCCTGAGACACCATATTGCTTTATAACCTTTATAATTTCGTGGCTTTTATTTTCTGGTTCGTAACCCGTGGCTCCATGAATCACCACAAAGTCATTACCCCAACGTTGGGCAACTGTTTGCAGGCATGCGTCTATGCTTTCTGGAGTGTGTGCAAAGTCTATAATCATTTCGATGCCGTTTATGAGAACGTGATTCATGCGAACAGGAACAGAAGGAAATTCACCCTCCAGCTTTACACCCTTCCACAGAAAAGCTGCTGCTACAGTGCCCACAGCATCGTGAGCAAAAACTTTTCCGGGCATTGGAAGATGCACGCTGGATACACCTTGGGGTGTGTATATCCTTACGTCCTGCTCCCATTCGTATTCTTTTCTGTCTAAGATGTAAAAATCCCCGGTATCGCCGTATCTGAGAAATGGATTGGGTGGAAGAACATCAGGTGCTGGTACATTCTGGCCCAGTAGTGCTAAAGCGCCTCTCTTTAGATAGGAAAAAGCTTTCTTTTTCGCTGAGTAGTATGCATATGTGGTCTTATGGTAGTCCATGTGTTCTGGTTCAAACGTGGTCCATATTAACCCTTCCAAAGGCAAAGGAAGTCTGTCTTCTGATAAACCAATGGAAGAGAGTTCAACAACCCAGTGATCTTCACCAGTTTTCCTATAAGTGTTGAATAAAGCATCAGCACCAGTGGTTGTAGTGGGTAAAACAAATTGCACATCTTTTGCCCTTATGCCCAGTGTTCCCATGTAGCCAGTTCCAAGCAAAGAGGATAGCCACCATGCAATAGTACTCTTACCCTTGGTGCCTGTGACGCCCCAGACGTGTAAGGGGTACACTCTCGCTCCAGCTTTAATGAATTTCTTATAAAGCTGACGTGCGTCAGGGCGGTGGATAACATTAGATCCAGAGGCTTCTCTCTCTGTAATAATGAGTTTTGCTCTGTTTTGAAGCTCAGGTATGAGTGTGCGCGCGTCAAAGTGAGCACCTGTAAAAGCAAAGAAAATATCGCCATCCATGAACCAGCGATTGTCCGAGGAGAATTTAATTAAATCAGGGAGGCTGTGTTCACTGCCTGTAAATGAATGCTCCGCTGCCATAAACACCATTGACCACAGTGCCTTCTTGGACTGCTACTTGTTTTCCTAAACGACTTCCTTTTATTATGGTGACGTTTCTGCCAATGACTGTTATACCATCTGTGTAAATCTGAGGAGCTACTTCATTAGGAACCTCTTCTCCTTCTCCAATAACAACACCGTCTTCGATGTACACTGATTCTCCAGTGATCACTCGGTACAGCTTGGCACCTTTACCAACGTAGCTTCTTGGACCGATGACGCTTTCTACGACCTCTGCATCGTCATCGATGAAGGTTTGTAGGCCAACAACGGAACGTAAGATGTTGCCCTTTACAATACTGCCTTCACTTACTAACGCACTTCTGGCACTTCCAGGGCCAAGGAAAATGGGAGAAGGAAGGTCAGCGGGATTTGTGTAAATCTTCCAGCGAGGATCATATGAATTGAGCCTGGGGAAGGGAGCTACCAAATCCATGTGCCCTTCCCAGAAAGACTTTATGGTTCCAACGTCCAACCAGTAGCCATCAAATCTATAAGCGTAGGCAGGCTCCCCTGATGATACAATGCGTGGCCATATGTCACCGCCGAAATCGTGGGTCGATTCTTCTTTGATACTGTCTTCAAGTAGCAGTTCCCTTAGGTAGGGCCAATGAAAGGCGTATATACCCATGTTAACCAAGTTGGATTTTGGCTCGGCGGGTTTTTCTTGGAATTCCAGAACACGCTCGTGCTCATCAGTAATCACAGTGCCGTATCTACAAGCTTCTTCCCAGGAAACCGTGGTTGCTGCCAAAACCGCGCGAGCATTCTTTAGATCCATGTACTTGAGTAAAGGTCTGTAGTCCATCAAGTACACATGATCTGCTGACAATATGAGCACAGTGTCTGGTTTGAGATAGTCAATGTATTCAATATTTTGAAAAACAGCGTCGGCTGTGCCTTGATACCACTCTTTATGAGGAGGAAGCACTGCAAAATATGAGGTTCGTCTGACAAAATCCCATGGTCTTCCCATGGCTACGTGGCTAATAAGCTCCACAGGTCTGTACTGTGGAAGAATGGCAATGCCTTCCAGCTGTGAATGGGCACAGTTCGACAATGCGAAATCGATGATTCTGTACTTACCTCCAAAATAAACCGATGGTTTTGCCAAGGTTTCAGTGAGCACACCTAACCTTGTGCCTGTGCCTCCCGCAAGTATAAGCGCCAGTACTTTCATATGACATGCTCCCTGGGTATCACTGTCAATTCACTGCTTATAACTTCTCGATTAGCCCTGAATACTGTGTACCGGTCAGCAATTACATTGACCAAACGTGCGCCTTCTTCTACCACAACGTCCTGCATGAGTATGGAATTCTCCACATAGGCACCAGCACGTATTACTGAGTTTCTACCAACCACGCTGTGTATTACATGACCTCCGATAATGCAGCCATCGGAAACGATGCTGTCGGTGATGCGGCACGTGGTGGAAAACTTAGCTGGCGGAAAATCGCGGAGTTTAGTCAAAATCATGTTCTGAGTTAAAGCTCTGTAAACATCAAGATCCAGTGCGTCCATGTGAAGTCTGTAGAAGGTTTCCAAACCATCAGATAATTTGTACATGGGTATAGCAGTTGTAAACTGCTCAATCCGTAAATCACTCCTTATGCTGGCCACAGCATCACGCCAGAAATCTCGGAGGTCTTTGTAAGCAAAGAGTATTTCTAGGAGAAGGAACTTGTTTATGACAAATATATACGGTTCTTCAGGGTCTCCAATGAATGTTATGTCAGCTGCCTTGTCGATGTGATATTTTATTAGCTCATGGAAGTCAATATTGTAAACACAGTCTCCCCACGCAATTATGGCCAGTTCTTCGTTAGCTCTTCTTAGAAAAGTAGTGTTCTTGAACAGAGCGTCCAGTGTTCCCAAATACTTACCAGGCAAAATGAAAAGTCCGCCTTCCTTTTTATCTAGGTCCCATTGCGAAGCAATCCGTAAATGATCTAACAAGGATACTGCTTCCGTGTCCAGGCTTACGCCAATACGGACAATGCCTGCTCGCACGAAGCTGGACAGAGAAAAGTCAATGGCTCTGTATTTGCCAAGTACAGGTAACGAAGCAGCAGGTCTAACCAAGGTTAAGGGATCTAAAGAATGGACCCAATCATGAGCAAATATGAATCCAAAAGCCTCCATATTTCTATTCTATAACAAGTGTCTATTCAGTTCAAGGATGCGAAGAAGTCCAAGCAAGCTTAAATGGGGTTCGTACTGTGCTGGGAAATCAATGACCTTGCTTATGAGTCTTGCGGCACCACCTGTGAGTACCGCATTCAACTCGGGATACTCATTCTTGAGTCTGGTGTAGAAACCTTCAGCCCAAAAGGCGAAACCAAAAATAAAGCCAGATTCCAAATTTGTTTTTGTGTCGCGTCCGATGAGGTCCTTTGGTATGTCCAAAGGTACTTCTTGTAACAAGGCTGCTTTAGCGGTTAGACATTCATATGATGACATAACGCCTGGCCCAATAACGCCTCCCACGAATTCGCGATGTGGCGTAACTAAGTTTATGACACTGGCAGTGCCGAAGTCTATGGTAATGAAAGGAGTTTTTAGTCCCAAGTAGAAAGCACCTTCAATGTCAGCTAAACGATCCTCACCTACTTCAGCTTTCCTGCTTATGTCGAAGGTTATGTCGAAATTTTCAGCTTCCTTTAAAGGTAGTCCTGGAGCTTTTTTTGAAAGTAATTCTGTCCATTTTGCTCCCACAGCAGGCACCACAGAACTAATCACCCATGCATCCATGGGTTGACTAATTAAGTCTGAGTCAAATTGCCCTGTGGGGAATTCCACTACGTTTGATAGCCTTTCGCCATCGCTAAAGGCAAGTTTTGTTCTTGTGTTACCAATATCAACTAGTACTACTGTATCGTTTCCCATTGTTTTAGAAGCTCGGCTAGCTGTGCAGCTTTTTCCGGGTTTGAAAAGCTAATAGTTACAGAATAGCCATTCTTGCTCTTGGACACTCTCACCGGTATCGTCTTTACTTGGGCAAAAGCTTGTTTAAGCTTTTTTACATTGGGGTCCATATTCTTCTTGGAAACACTACTATCTTTCTGGGAGGCTCTGCAAAGCTGTTCCAGTTCTCTGACCGACAATTTCTTCTGAGCTACTACTCTTGCTAGCTTAACAATCTGCTCTTCACTTTTCAAGCTAAGTAAAACTTTTGCATGTCCTACTGTGATGTCGCCTTTTTGTAGAAGGGTTTGCACTTCTTGTGGTAAATCTAACAGTCTTAGCAGGTTTGTGAAATTTGACCTGCTCATACCAAGAACCTCCGCTAGTTCTTCTTGAGTCATACCAGTACTCTCGATTATTTGCTTACAAGCCCGTGCTACCTCAATTGCGTTGAGATCTTTCCTTTGAAGGTTTTCAACTAAAGCCATGACCATGGCCTGCTCGTCACTGACGTTCTTTACTATTACCGGCACCTTTTCTAAACCAGCTTTTATGGCTGCTCTCCAGCGCCTTTCTCCGGCGATGAGTTCATACTTGTCTCCAGAACCTCGCACCAGTATGGGCTGCAGAACGCCAGTTTTCCTTAGAGATTCTGCCAGATCGTCAATATCATCATCGTCAAGCGCCGAGCGGGGTTGGAAGGGCGAAGTTGTTATCAAGCCCGGATCCAGCTGGAGGATTTCTTCACCTAGCAAATTGTCTCCGAGAAGTGCATTCAACCCCTTACCGAGTTTGTTTTTGGACACGCTCCTCTATCTCCTCCACTAAATCATTATATGCTTTCGCTGCCGGGGAACGCTTATCGTACTCCATAATGCTTTGGCCGTAACTTGGAGCTTCGGCTACTCGAGTGCTTCTCGGTATAACTGTTTTGAAAACTTTTTCCCTAAAATATGCTCGGAGTTCCGCTTCCACTTCCTGACTTAGTCTTGTTCTTCTGTCATACATGGTTAGCAGGAATCCTAAAACGTCCAAGTTTGTATTAAGGTACTTCTTCACAAGGTTAACTGTCTTTAGCAACTGTCCCACACCCTCCAAAGCGAAAAACTCACACTGAATGGGCACGAGCACCCAGTCAGATGAAACCAGTGCGTTCACGGTAAGTAGTCCCAGAGAAGGTGGGGTATCTATTATTATCATGTCAAATTCTTCTTTCAAAGGTTCCAGTGCCGCTTTTAGTCTGGTTTCTCTGCTCAAAACGTTTACTAGCTCCACTTCCGCGCCTGCCAAATCCAAGTTTGCCGGAATCAAATAAAGATTGTTTCTTACCATGATAGCTGCTTCTCTAGCGGAAGCGTCATTAATAAGTACATCGTAGGTGGTAGCCTTAAGCTCGTTCTTTGTCACGCCCAATCCCGTAGTAGCGTTTCCTTGAGCGTCTATATCTACCAACAGCACTTTTCTGTCTTGAGAGTAGACGAAGGCCAAGTTCAATGCAGTCGTAGTTTTTCCCACTCCACCTTTTTGGTTTGCTACTGATATGATCATCATGCGCCGAACCTTCTTTGCCTCCTCTGGAATTCTTCAAGTACGTAATCTACATCGCTCTTTTCCATGTCGGGCCAGTATTTGTTTAGAAAAATGAGTTCAGCGTACGCTGATTGCCAAAGGAGGAAATTTGATATTCGTTGTTCCCCACTAGTACGTACTATGACGTCAACAGGATTTGATTCTGGGTTATATAGATGATGGTCGATGTCCTCTTCGCCGATCTCACGCAGATCTTCTTTTTGCTGCAAAATGGAGTTTACCGCTTGAACAATTTCCAATTTACCTCCATAATTAATGGCTAAATTTACTAACAGTCCGGTGTTGTTCTCTGTTCTTTCTTCAAGTCTTTGTAAGGCTCTTTGGACGTTTTGGGGCAGCCCATTTTTCTCGCCAATGTGGCGTACTCTTATATTCTTCCTTGCCCATGGCTCCAGAATGGACTCTACCATTCTTGCTCCTAGGTTCATCAAGTAACTAACTTCTTCTTGAGTTCTTTTCCAATTCTCCGTGCTAAAAAGGTAGTAGGTTACTTGCTTAACGTCGGTATTTAACAAACAGTCAGTTACGAGGAGCACCTTATTAAAGCCAACTTCATGACCTTGCAACGTGGGCAAGCCCTTTTCTCTCGCCCAGCGTCTATTGCCGTCTACTATGAATCCGATGTGATTTGGAACTGACATAGTTCTATTCTATAGCCTCCTTTTTGATCGTTGCGCACTTTCGAACATGATAAGCGATACAAGCGCCAAAACCGAAGAGAATGCAAGCAGCAAATTACTCATATTGAAGGCCAGTACTGGCTGTTTTTCCCACGTTAACAAATCAAGAACGACGCCGTAGAAGAGTTGTCCAAAGGCTGCTCCCAAGAAGCCCCCACCGTTTACTAAAGCCATACCAATGCCAGAGAACCTGCTTCCGGCTATCTCTTTACCCCAATTCCATACAGGCATGTAACCAGCAGAGGTGAAACCTGTTAAGAAAAACCATATCGGATAACACCAGAAAGGCCATCTGCTAGCTGTAAGTAAGACAAACATTAGTATCATGTTTGTTCCTAAAAAGACCTTTGCAAACTTGAATTCACCCATCTTTGCAGTCAAAGTACCAGACAGAAGAGCGGCAACCATGAAACCAACGGCTATGAGCATGACAGAGTAACTTGCAGTAATCTTGCTTGTATGAGCTAAGTTTTGAACCAAGGGAACACCCCAGGCTGCTTGCAGCGTCATTATGGGAGCTAAAGAAAAGAAGTAAATAAGAGTGGGAAACCAAATCTGGCGGCTGCTCAGCACTGTTTTTAAGCCATTCATTGTTTCCTTCCATGTAAGCTGGGTTTCTTCTCTTAAATCCTCGAAACCTGCCAAAGATGGTTTGTCCTCGACAAGAAAGAATGCTGCTATTCCTATGAGTGCTGTTATTACGCCCACAGCATAGAACGAATTCCTCCAACCAATATTGGCGACAAGTACTGCCAGGGGAGCCGAAGAAACTAACGCTCCCAAGTTACCTATGAAAGTAGTAATCCCTGTGAGTGCTACGAATTCCACAGGAAGAAACCATGAGCTGTTCAATTTCAAAACAGCTATGTAGACGGGTGACACTCCCAGGGCAGAAATAAACCGTCCCAAAAGCAAAACCGAAAAGCTCCGTGCAGAAGCAAAAATCCAAGATCCCACGGAAGCTAAAACCATTGCTAAGGAAATAGACTTTCTTGGTCCCCAGTAGTCAATGAGGACGCCAGCGGGAACTTGCATTAGTGCATATGTGTAAAAATACAAGGAGGTTAGAAGGGAAAACTGAGAGGCACTTAAGCCAAAAGTAGACTGCAAATCAGACTGAACCACATTTAGTGATGTCCGAACGAAAAACACGAAGAAATAAGCCGCTAATCCAGCAAAAACAGTCATGTTGCGTGTCCTCTTGAACGAGTGGGCCATATCAATAACATATTATCATCACCTGATAGCCTGCTCATGCCTGCACAGACTGAAATTGTCAATTGCAAACGGTTTTAAGAACTGTTTAAGTGGCATTGTTGACTTCATGGCGGCGCTACTATATAATTTTTGAGCGTAAGTTAGCATCCTAATGATTAGCTTGCTAACTAATATTATGGTTATTAATTGAAAAGGAGGTTGAAAAGTGTTTGAAGGTAATGATCTGACGTCGCAACCGTGCGATGATGTGCTCTGCGCGAACAAAACCTCCATGCAGGTTTTCAGGGCGCTGTTCAAACTGATCAGAGTTCATGGCCAGCTGGTTTTTAGAATGACTGCTCAGAAAGGTTTTTACCCTGGCCAAGCGGTCGCTTTAGCAGCTATTGCACGTAAACCAGGAATAAGTCAGCGGGAGTTGGCTAACTTCATGCATGTGGCTCCTCCCACTGTGGCTAATATGTTAAAGAGTCTTGAAAGAGCAGGTTTCGTCGAAAGGAAGGTTGATTCACAAGATCAGCGCTTTGTACGTATCCAGCTAAGCGAAAAAGGGTTAAATGCTGCCAAAAGTATTGATGAGATTTTCTCTGCAATCTGCGATGTGAGTTTGGATGGACTGGATGAGGAAAAAAAGCAGGTTTTGGTAGATTTACTCACTAAGATAGCTGAGAATATGTTACGGCACATGGAAAATCTAGGAGGTGCAAACGAATATGATAAAACTGCTCAGTAATTACTTGAAACCGTATTGGAAGTTCGTTTTGGTGGTCGTCTTGCTACTTACTTTTCAAGCGGTCATGAACCTTTATTTACCAAACTTGAATGCCGACATAATCAACAACGGTGTGGTAAAAGGTGATGTGGATTACATTTGGAAAACAGGTGGGTTAATGCTGGCAGTTACTTGTTTGGTCATTATTGCTTCCATCATTTCTACCTATTTTGCATCAAAAACCGCTATGGGGTTCGGCCGCGACCTAAGAAATGCCGTCTTTGAAAAGGTGCTCAGTTTTTCACAAGCTGAACTAGATAAATTCGGTGTACCCACGCTCATAACGCGGAATACTAATGACGTACACCAAATGCAGATGATGGTTCAAATTGGTCTTACCATGATTGTGACTGCACCCATCATGGCTGTGGGAAGCATAATAATGGCTCTTCGTCAAGACGTGGTGCTTTCTTATTCCATACTTATAATTGTTCCGCTCATGGGAGCTGTGGTAGGCATAATGCTAACCATCGCCACACCTCTTTTTAGGTCAGTTCAGCAAAAAATAGACCGTGTTAACCAAGTACTACGCGAAAAGCTCATGGGTGTACGAGTCATACGGGCCTTTGTTAAAGATGACTATGAAGCCAGGCGTTTCGATGAAGCTAATAAGGATCTTATGCAAACCACCTTAAAGGTAAACCGTTTAATGGCTTTTGGTATCCCATCTTTAATGGCCATCATGAACTTGGCCATGGTTGCCATTGTTTGGTTTGGTAGCATGCGAATCGACAGCGGAGCCATGCCCATTGGTAACTTGACAGCTTTCCTCACATACATTATGCAAATCATGATTTCGGTGATGATTGCCATGGGGATGTTTATCATGGTTCCTCGGGCAGAGGCCTCTGCTGAGAGGATCTTATCTGTGCTTGAAACCGAACCTTCAATTGAGTCCGGTCCTGACGGAAAGATAACCCAAATTTCAGTGCCCAAAGGATTATTAGAATTTCGGAACGTGGAATTCCGGTACCCAGGCGCAGAAAGACCTGTGCTAAGGGACATAAGCTTTACAGCTGAACCTGGCCAGTTTACAGCCATTGTGGGGAGTACGGGATCCGGAAAAAGTACGCTGGTTAACTTAATTCCGCGTTTCTACGACGTCACAGCGGGTCAAATCTTGTTGGATGGTGTTGACATACGCGAGATGCCTGTGGAAAAGTTGCGGGCAAAGGTATCTCTAGTTCCACAAAAGGCTTTTCTGTTTAGGGGCACTGTGGAAGAAAACCTCAGGTGGGGGAATGATGACGCTACTATTGAGGAGCTTTGGCATGCTCTGGAAATAGCGCAAGCCAAAGAATTTGTGGTGAACATGCCTGGTCAACTTCAGGCTTTTATTGACCAAGCCGGAGCCAACGTTTCTGGCGGCCAGCGTCAAAGGCTCTCCATTGCTAGAGCCCTGGTCAAGAAAGCGGAGGTTTATGTGTTCGACGATTGTTTCTCCGCTCTGGACTTTAAAACCGAGTCACTGGTGCGGTCATCTCTTCGAGAAGAGCTCAAAGATGCCACAGTCATTATTGTTGCACAAAGGGTTAGCAGTATCATGGATGCTGACAAGATTGTTGTCCTAAACGATGACGGTACCATAGCCGGTGTTGGAACTCATGATGAGCTGTTAAAGACTTGCAGGGTGTATGAGGAGATTGTTTATTCACAGCTTTCAAAGGAGGAAATAGCATGAGTGACGAAAAGCGTCCTACAACTGGGCAAATGCCGCGCGGCATGGGTCCAGGCGGCAGGCGTGGCGTCGTACCCGGAGATAAACCTAAGGACTTCTCAGGCACACTCAGGCGCTTGCTGGTTTACTTTAAGCCCGAAATGCTTGGTCTGATTTTTGTAATTATCCTGACCATAACCAGCGTGGTTTTCACCGTATATGCTCCCAGAATACTGGGTAATGCCACAAACGAGCTGTTCAAAGGAATTATAAGCAAGCAGCTTCCCGCTAATGTATCCAAAGAGCAAGTGTTGGCCATGCTTAAGGCTAGTGGTCAGGAGCAGTTCGCTGAAATGATATCCAAAATGGATTTGCTTCCCGGTGCAGGTGTGGATTTCGCAGCCATTGGAAAGATTTTGCTGACTTTGGCTGCCATTTACCTTCTGGCAGCATTCTTCCAATGGCTTCAGCAGTACATCATGGCTGGTGTATCCCAGCGTACGGTTTACCGGCTGCGACGCGATGTTGACCAAAAACTACAGAGACTTCCACTTAAGTACTATGATGGTCATCCTCATGGAGATATTTTGAGCAGAGTTACAAACGACGTGGACAACATTGCTCACACACTTCAGCAAACGATAACCCAGATGCTGAGTTCCATCGTTACCGTCATAGGAGTACTCATAATGATGTTCAAGATTAGTACGTTGCTCTCTTGGATATCCTTGGCTGTCATACCTGTGTCGCTGGTGATCACACTTCTAATTGCAAAGCAATCTCAAAAACAGTTTGTCAGGCAATGGAACAGCACAGGTGCAGTTAACGCTCACGTGGAGGAAATGTTTACCGGACATAACCTGGTAAGAGCTTTTAACCGGGAGGAGGACGCACTTCAACAATTCCGTGAACAGAATGAAAAACTCTACGAGGCAAGTTTTAAGGCGCAGTTCATATCAGGGTTGATTCACCCAGTGATTAACTTCGTCAACAATCTCAACTATGTAGCCATTGCCGTACTGGGCGGGGTGAATGTGGCTAATGGTGTGATTTCCCTAGGTGATGTGCAGGCATTCATACAGTATTCCCGACAGTTTACTCAGCCCATAGTGCAAGTTGCTAGTATCATGAATGTGCTTCAATCCACGGTGGCTTCAGCTGAAAGGGTCTTCGAATTATTGGATGAGGAGGAAGAGGTACCCGATGTGGAAAACCCGGTGGTTTTAGAAAACGTAAAGGGCCATGTTCGTTTCGAGCATGTGTACTTTAGTTACAATCCCAATGTTCCATTAATTGAAGACTTCAACTTAGATGTTCAGGCAGGGGACATGATAGCCATTGTAGGGCCTACTGGAGCCGGTAAGACCACGTTGGTGAACCTTCTAATGAGATTCTATGACGTTAACAGTGGCAGAATCACTATCGATGGCGTGGACATAAGGCAGATGCGACGCCGCGATTTACGTAGGATCTTTGGCATGGTACTTCAAGATACCTGGTTGTTTAGTGGGACTATAAGGGATAACATTGCATATGGTAAGGAGAATGCTACCGAAGAAGAAATAATCGCCGCAGCGAAAGCAGCGTACGTGGATCACTTTGTAAGAACGTTAGCTGATGGTTATGACACGGTTCTCACGGGTGATGCTACGAATATTTCCCAGGGTCAGAGGCAGCTAATAACCATTGCAAGAGCTTTCTTGGCTGATCCCAAGATTCTCATTTTGGACGAAGCTACCAGCTCTGTGGACACCAGGACTGAAATGCTCATTCAAAAAGCCATGGCGAACTTGATGAAAGGACGGACCAGTTTCGTAATTGCCCACAGGTTGTCTACGATCAGAGATGCTGATAACATTGTGGTCATGGATCATGGCAGAATAGTGGAACAAGGTAATCACAAAGAACTCATGGAGAAGAAAGGGTTCTATTATAACCTCTACATGAGCCAATTCATGGGCGCTTTGGTAGATGAAGCCATATAAGTGGTGCTGTACCAGTATTAGCAATAAAAAAAGAGCCGGCAAACAAAGCCGGCTCCTTTTTGTTTGTTGTTAGTTGATTTCTCGGTGTGAGCAGCGCTTATTACAGAGTCTCAAACCATTCCATTAGCGTTTTCCATTTACGAGCATCTTCCATCATGACCATAAGATCCGTCATCGCATTGGTATAGCTTTCACTGCTAGTGATCGTCTCTATATCGTTCATGTATCTCAAAGCTAAGTCATGGGATATGGAAGAAACAGGAGTATTTTCAGAGGTTTTCGCTAGGGATTCTATGTCGGAACGAACCTTTTCAACAAACGCAGTCAAGTCACGCTCATTCAGGGTAACCATTACGGTTGCATTGTTTTGGTCCGTATAAGAAAGATCAGTGAATACGCTCATGTCTCCCAATTCCTTTGATAGTTCAGCATCAGCATCGAACTTTGCTGCTACTAATATCCTTTGGAGCGTTGAAATATTCCCACCACTATGTAAGTTTGTAGAAACAAATTGCCTCTCAGCCTTAAAGAGCCAAGGAATGTTTATTGCCTTTGAGGGGTCGCCAATAATCTCATTTTGCATGGAGGTTTGCAGTTCCGTGGTGTTTGCTGAGGGTGGATAAGTGTCAGTGAGTGATGCAATGGTTTGACTTGCTGTTTGGGCCATTTTTTCCAATGCGTCACCTGGTTTTGCCATGCCCTGGAGTACTTCTTCGTAAATGTCAACAACTTGGTTGTATGCTTTTATGACGGCCACAGCGCTTGCGGCAGTCTGAATATCAGTGGAAGCAGTGGCTGTGCTTAGGAACTGCAACACATCTGAAGGATAGGGGATTTGCATCGCATAGTAAAGATTACTCAAACGTTCTTGAGCCACCAAATAAGCCATTAACGTGTTTTTGTCGGCTGATTGAGGCTCTTTTAGTGTCTTTAGTGTCATGCTGGCTAGTTCTTTTTGCAAGCTGGTTTTGTCGGCCGAAGGCGTTATCATGGCGCTGTAAAAATAAAGGTGGCCATTCAATATGTCATCCACGGTTAAACTTGCCGTGAGTTCTTCCAGAGAGGACGTCGATGTGCCTTCAGAGAGTACGTCTCTAACCTGTAAAACCACCGATCTGTCAGGATCAGTAACAGCATTAGTGGGTATCGTTGCTGTTAGATTCCCGCTTAATGAGCTTAGGATCTTTTCTTGATCTTGGGCAGTGACAACTTTCTTACTCTGGTGCAAAATAATGCCCACGGTTAACGTTAAGGCAATTGCAACCAACAAAACCACAACGATGATTGTTCTTCTTGACTTCATAATTACCTCCTTCTACAAACCCAGTTCTTCGGATATTTCTTGCATTGCCTGTAGTACCAGATTCACGAATTCCTCCAAGCTGAGCCCAAAATCCTCGCATGTGGCTATCTGTTCTCGATTCGCCCCAGCGGCGAAGCGTTTTTCCTTAAACCTCTTGAGCACTCTTTCCGGCGTAACGCTTGATAGTTTCTTGTCTGGCATTACCAAGGCGACAGCTGTAATCAGCCCAGTTAGTGGATCCACGGCTCTCAAAACTTTGCCCATCAAACTATCGGGTGCAATACCATGCGCCTCGTTATGTGTCAAAATGGCTTTTGCCGCTTCTTCTGGTAAACCCAGGCTTTTTACCATTTCATACCCAACTCTGCTGTGTTCAAGAGGATCTTCGTTTGTGATCTCCGTGTCAATGTCATGAAGTAAGCCTGTGAGTCCCCACAAATTCGCATCTTCATTGAAATACTCAGCCAGCTTTTTCATGGCAGCTTCTGTGGCTAACATGTGTCTGATCATGTTTTCGTTCTTGATGTGTTTTCTTACCTCCACAAGTGCTTCTTCTCTGCTGATCAAAGCCAAACCGCCCTCCCATCTGTTAATATTTCCTTCTTCCATATTGGTACTTCATTTTTAATACGGTCTATTACTTCCATTGTTGCTAAGAAACCCTCTTGTCTGTGAGGAGAAAGGGTTGCAACCACTAACGCCGTTTCACCAACGGTTAATCTGCCAATTCTATGCGCTGCGTACACCGTGACCCTGTACTTTTCCTCAACTTCACGGATTATCTTTTCCAATTGCGAAAGCGCCAACTCCTCATAAGCTGAGTATTCTATGGCTTCGACCTCACCGTTCTGCGAATGGCTTCGTACCTTGCCTTGGAAAACTATGAAAGAGCCCATGGCATGATCTTCCAGCACCGGAAGTTCCAGTTCTTCTTTAGTTAAAATGGCTTTTTCCATTTCTACCCACCTCCTACGGGTGGCATTATCGCTAATTCATCGCCGTCTTCAAGTGTAGCATTTGAGGGAACGAGTGTTCCATTTACAGCCAGCATGTAGACGCCTTCCACATTCAATTCCATGAGCAGTTGTTGAATCGTTTTACCTTTAGCGTCCAGCAGTAGCTGTGCTCCATGTAAATCAGCTAGCTTTCCAAAGAATCTCACCGTAACCATTTTCTCATTCACCATCATTTTTCTTGCGAGTGGGAAACTCGATTGCCACTTCACCGTCTTTTAGTACTACAAAGGCTCTATATGCTTTGCCGGCTTTTGAACGGAAGCGTTTCAAGCGTGTTCTTCCTTCTGCGACTAAGCGTCTCACATCGTCAGCTGTGATAACTCCTCCGTTCATATTCTTCCAGACTCTGAATTTGCAGCCTTCTTTCCAGTTACTGCAGTAGTATGATTTTTGGCCTTCAAGAATGTAGCCATCACAGAAGGGACACTTGGCTATGGGCATGTTCTGTTTGCTTTTTAGGGTTTTAGAGCTCTCTTCTTTTGATAAGGTCTTAACAATGTCTCTGACGTATTCCTCAATGGACCACATAAAACTTTCAGGAGTTTCTTTGCCCTTTTCAATAAGCCCCAGGCGACGTTCCCATTCACCCGTTAACTCCGGCTCAGTTAAACTCTGCAGCTTTACTTCGCGCAAGGCGTCAATAAGCATAATGCCCTTGGAGGTAGGAATTAATTGAGGTCCGTTTCTTTGTACATAGCCCATCTCAATTAGTCGTTCAATGATCTCTGCGCGAGTTGCTGGTGTTCCTATGCCTTTCTCTTTTAGTATTTCAGCAAGTTCTTCTGATTCCACCATCTTTCCCGCCGTTTCCATGGCTGCTATGAGGGTACCGTCAGTAAACCTTGGTGCTGGTCTCGTTTGTCTCTTTTCAGCTGCTGTTTCCAATACGGTAACCTCGGCAATATTGGGAAGCAGATCTTGGCTTTCTTTACCACCGAGTATGGCATACCAAGAAGGATCATCAACTCGGATTGCTGTGTATTCAAAAAGATGGTCTCCATAGCTAAATACGGTCCTTTGATGAGTTTCAAAAGCTGGTGGATAGAACGCAGCTAAGAAGCGATCCACCACGTAATTGAACATTCTTTCATCGTCACCTTTTAGTTCCTTGATTTTTCCTGTGGGTATGATAGCAAAGTGATCGGTAACTCGCGCGTTGTTGAAAATGCGTCCGCGGTTATTTAGCTTTTTGACGTATTCCCAGTCGCCTTTTTCAAATACGGTCTCTAGCTGATTTGCTGTCCCAACTACCTGTTTTTTCATATCCGTAGGCAGGTACCGTGAGTCAGTTCTAGGGTAGGTTATAAGAGCATTCTCGTAAAGTTTTTGCAGTATTTTCAGTGTTTTTTGAGCTGACCATTTGAATGTTCTGGAGGTGAATTTCTGCAAGTCCCCCAGATCGGGTAGTAAGGGTGGTTTGATTTTTTGTTGCTCTTCTGTTTGCTCAGTAACAGCAAGTGTTTTCCCTACCAGTTCCTGGGCAAGTTGTTCCGCCTCTTCTTGCTCGTATTCCCGTACGCTCTCAGCCCAAAAGCTTTTTCCGTCTACTTCAAAGCGAACTTTTACTTTGTAGTAGATGCGGGGAACAAAGTTTTGAATTTCCTTTTCTCTGTCTACCAAAATTGCCAAGGTGGGCGTCTGCACTCTGCCTATGGAGAATACTTCCCTTTTTGAAACCACAGTAAAAGCTCGAGATGCGTTTATGCCCACCAACCAGTCAGCTTTCGCCCTGGCTAAAGCAGAAGCATAAAGGTTATCCAGTTCAGACAAATCAAGAAGCTGTTTTATCTGTTCTCTGATGGTTTCCTTCGTTAAAGACTGAAGCCACAGCCTTTTTACTGGTTTCTCGATACCCACGTACTCCTGAATTAAACGAAAGATGAGCTCGCCTTCTCTTCCAGCATCAGTGGCACTTATAACCATGTCAGCTTCTGCCCACAACGACTTTATTTCTTCCAGCTGTTTCACCGCTGTTTTGCTAATGGGCACCAGTTGCCACGCATCCTCTTTTGGCATTATGGGTAGATCTTCCAGACGCCACTTTTTGTAGCGTTCGCCATAGTATTCAGGGTATGCAAACTGAAGCAAGTGTCCCATGGCGTGGGCAATCACGTACTCGCCCACGACTAAATGATTTCCTTCTTTTTTTGGTTTTCCCAGTGCGGCAGCGATTTGACGCGCCACAGAGGGCTTTTCAGTAACAATCAGTATCGACATGACACCACCTTTTCATGATTTCGGGAATTATTGTTAGTTCTTGTTTCGCTTTGCACAACATCTATGCCTCTTATTTTTTTTGCGGCGTCCATTCTCCAGGACTTTCCTTGAAGAAATACCTTCTTGGCACAGTTCTTATTCCCGTGTTTTCAAACGTATTCACGTAATTCACATCATCCACATTTTCTTATGATTGCCATACAAACGTTAACACCTATTATAACCTTGTGTGCGAAGTGTGTAGAAAACAAAAATGACACAAAACAACTTCGCACTACCCAGCTCTGTTCGACAAAACTTCACTAGCCAGGTGTTCTAAAATAAAATCCATTTCGCTTGGCCAATTCTCCGGGACCGCCAATGTAACGTTTATGTTGTCCAAACGAATTAGGCGTCCCGCGAAATTGTTAAAATCTTGGTCTGGTGATAAATCATCAATTACGCTAACCCCGGCATCATTTAGGGCTTTTATGAAGTCTTCTCGCGTTTCTGTCCTTTCTAATTTCTGGAGCTGTGAAAGCAGTTGTTCCATGTTTGCGGCCCTGGAACTGGTCTTTTGTAGAGAAATTACCAAATACAGCGTGTTACATACGGCTGAAAGTAGCTGATTCGGATTAGGTACGGCTGGATCTTTTACTATGACAATGCCGTTAGCAGTTTCATGAGTTCCCAAAGTTCCTATGAGGATTTTCCCATCTGGCAGATCTTTTTCAAGAACGTCAATTGACGGTGATGAAGTATAAACCAGTGGGTCAGTCATGGCTAAAGTCGGCTCGATGCCTTCTATGTGTCCGCCTGCAAGGGTGTACTTATAATTCCTAGGACTGTACAGGTAGAGGGCTACCTCTTTTGCTGAAAACAATGTTTTCATCCTGACACACATTTGCTCTATGAATTCACTAGACAAAGAATCTGTTTTTCCAATCCTACCCAGAACTTCTAGTTGCTTAAGCAATTCTTTGAAGGTGCTCAGGTAAATCTCTAGGCTTTTCTGTGCTTGTTCCCATTGCTGTTTTTGCTGGGTGAGCAAATTGTTGTTTTCAGTTAGAGTTTTTGCTTGATGCTGTAAATTAAACAGCTGTGATTGAGCCTTTGCAAGCGTTTCAAGCTGAAGGAGATTTTGCTCCTTGTAACTGCGGTTCTGCTTGTGCAATTTGAGAACCATGGCTCCAAGAATGAACAAAACAAGTACTGATAAAAACAAAAGAAACCAGGACCATGGACTGTTCCAAAACAATTGTGCAGCAGTAGGCTTTACAGGAGTGAAACCGGCCGATTTAGCTGCTAATGAAACCGCATATGCGCTACGTGTTAGGAACTCTTCGAACTTGTTTTGGAAGAGAATTCCTTGTTCAGTCTTTGAGTAAACAGGGACCAAGGTTAATTCCACATTCACTGTTTCTTCGCACTCAGAGGTAGCTGAAAGCCCCAGTTGTAAGCTCCTGATTATTCTTAGGTTTTCCGAGGTTGCTGGCAGACAAACGTAGTCACCTTCACCAGGCAATGGTGTAAAAACTCTGCCTAGTGGAGAGCCTTCAACGTAAGCAGCGGATTCAATGCCAGTCTGAGGCCTGCTCAGTATGGCATCAAGATCACCCCGTATAAGCCGTCGCATCAATTCATCCGGAGTGCCTTCCACTATGTTCGGTTCAACCCCCGTGTATCCTGTAAATAACTTTGAAAGGGTATCGCCAAAAGAGGAAAGTTCTGGCGACGGTAAGCCTGTTAAAAGTTCGTCTGGTATCCCTATTGTTAAACCGAAAACGGGTTCAACTATGAAAAACAATGACAAAACTAACAATAAAGCAAAGGACTGTGCAAAACGCGAAGCGAGCCGCTCTTTCAGTTTCCTCACCTCCACACCCGCATTGTGATTACATTTTACTCTTTGCAGGGGTGAGTAACATTATTTCCCACCAAAGAATAACCCATATACCAACCCCTGATAGCACGGCGGGAAAAAATGTGTCAAAGAAATGTTCAATAAGATAGGAACTTTCGGGAAGAATCCAGAACTGATTTCTAAAGAGGAGATGGTGTAAATAGGTCCAAACGGTATCAAAACTAACCAGGGTCAAAGTGCCAAGACCCAGAGTGAGTATTAGAAGCACCATGGCAGTTTTTGGTCCAGGATAGGCATGTTGTGGTACAAGCCACACCAGCGAAGCAAGCTCAAGCACCAAAAACCAGGCTCTCACATCGGTCATGTGGAGCATCTCCACTTCCGAGAGTTTCGGTTGGCTGGTGCCCGTGATTAAGTAGCGAAGTATGCTTTTGTTCTCTGGTCCAGGTTTTGCCAAAAGAAAGCTTACCAATGTGGCGAACCAAATTGCTAAAGTCAACGCTTTTACTATGAAGATTAGCGATTGCGTATTGACATTGGGCTTATTTTTCCCATCCATAAAAGTCAAAGTTGTTAATTGAATACAATTTCAAAACAAAATCTTTATCCAAGTGGTGGACACCGTCAAGCCGGTCTACAACCTCTGCGGCTTCAAAAGGACTCACGTCGTCCACAGGGGCATCGCTTCCCACCAGTAGTTTCACACCATAATCTTTCATCAACCCCCAGGCATAGCTTGTTTGAATGCGGTCTCCCACACGCTCAGAAGCCCAAGGGAGTTCCTTTGAGAAAATGGGTTGTATGCATGCCGCTACTTGAAGCCTAGCGAGCTCCTCAATCTGATCCAGACGTGTTATTTGCAGGTGTTCTACTCTATCCAGTGGATGTCTGGATTTTTGTAGCACACTTAAGGCTTGATCAATAGCCTTGTCGCCAATGGCATGGAGTGCCACCGGTTTGTCTTTTTTGTGTGCCTGTTCCACCAAATAGAGCAACTCCTCGTCGGAGTGGTTCAGTTTACCGTAATTTCCTGGATCGTCACTGTATTCTCTGGTTAAGGCAGCTGTGCGGGCACCCAGTGAGCCATCTAAGAAAAGTTTCAATCCCATGGCATCGCCTAACAGATCGAGATCCGAGGTGTAGAAGGGAAATCCACCCATGAGGTCCACGTTCTCTTTGGTCACATGCATGTCAACGAACTTTGTAATACCAAGTTCTCTAAGGTTTTGAACACCTCTTTCCAGGACCTCCTGTTTGGGTATGGCATTCACTTCAATGAACCGCTCAAGAAGATCAAATACGTCTTCTTCTAAAAACACACCTGAATACGCGCTTAAACCAAGCTGCTCCATGGCTCTGGTGTTAAGTACAGCCAAGTGCAGGCATGTTCTTACCAAAAGCGCAGGATTTTGCGGAAACCATGAATCAAGCATGTCTTTTGTTGGTATTTGTTTTTCTTTCAAGAGCTCTTGGTTAAACTTAACACCAACGTACCAATTGTTCAGGGGTTGTGCTCTCAATGCCTCTACTATTTCCTCGAAGCTGGTGCAATTGGAAAGGTCTGGAAACAAGCTCAGTGAGCTGTAAGTCCATGCATGAAGGTGAAGGTCTGCAAACTTCGTCTGGTTGTCTTCCATAAAAACAATTGTAGCAGCTTGTTAAGCAGAAGGGTTTATAATAGTTAAACCTACTTCTTATAACCAAAGGAGGCTACTGCTGTGAAGCATGTGGTTTCAGTCAGTTTAGGTTCTTCCAAAAGAGATAGCACAGCGCAAGCCGTGTTTTTAGGAGAAGAATTCATCTTGGAGCGTGTTGGAACTGACGGTGATATGCAAAAAGCCGTTGAGAAAATAAGAGAGCTTGATGGAAAGGTTGATGCTATTGGCTTGGGGGGCATTGATCTTTACCTGTGGCTGGGTGAAAAACGCTACGTTATCAGGGATGCCAAAAAACTCAAAGAAGCGGCTAAGGTAACTCCGGTGGTGGATGGGTCTGGTCTGAAGCACACATTGGAGAGAAAAGTGGTGGATGACCTCTTTGCCAGAGGGATTTTCAAGCCGGGAATGACCTTCTTCATTACCAGTGGTGTGGACCGTTGGGGAATGGTAGAAGCCATCAGTAAAAACGGCGGAAAGTTAATAATAGGCGACCTCATGTTTGCATTAAACATAGCCATACCACTTCACTCCATTAACAGCCTGCGTAATCTCGGATCTATCATACTTCCCATAGCTGCTAATTTGCCTTTTACTGTTCTTTACCCAACGGGTTCAAAGCAGTTGGAACGCACTCCAAAGTTTGGGCAGTATTTTAAGGAAGCTGACGTCATCGCTGGTGACTATCTTTACATTGACAAGTACATGCCAGAGGATTTGCAGGGCAAGATAATTCTAACTAATACGACCACATCGGAAAATGTCCAGGAACTCAAAAAGCGGGGGGTTTCTCTTCTCGTAACTACTACGCCTGTTATCGAGGGGAGAAGCTTCGGAACAAATGTTCTAGAAGGTGTTTTCACTGGTTTATTGGGTAAGCCTGGAACGCCGCCTCACTATCCCGAGTATGAACGTCTCATAGCCGAGCTTAATCTGGGCCCCACCATTCGAGTTCTTAACGAAGATTAAAGTATTAAAATACTTCAGATGTGGTAAAAGAGTTAACAGTGAAAAGTTTAAAGAAACAATCTTGTCAAAGAAGTATTCTTGCTATGGCCATTGCGCCGGAGGTGGAAGAGTTACATGGCTAAATTTGGTTTTGTGTTGCATCCATTGTCCATTGAGGACATAAAGAGTCACGTTGGGTTTGCCAAATATTTACCTGATAGTTTGGTGGAGTGGGGTGGCAGGTACGCAAGCCCTTACATAGCTTCTCATGTTATCGGTGTAAAATCCCTTACTGGCAAAGAAGTTGACGGTTGGTTTGCAGTAGTCCCCATGACACCAAAAATGATGATGCAGGATCAGGATTACGCTGTAAAGCAGATCATAAAAGCTGGTAAGCTTCTGGAAAAAGAAGGCGCCGAGATCATGGGTTTGGGTGCCTATACCTCTGTGGTGAAAGATGCTGGCATCACCATTGCGAAAGCAATGGACATAGGTGTTACCACTGGTAACAGCTATACAGCATATACAGCTGGCGAGGCGCTGCTTTTGGCTGCTAAGGAAGTGGGTATTGATCCTAAGAGTTGCACGCTAACAGTAGTTGGAGCCACAGGCTCCATTGGTAGCGTTCTTACTAAAACACTAGCTCCACAGGTTGGAAAGGTTGTTCTGGTGGCACGAAATATGGCCCGCTTGCAGGCATTAGCAGAGGTTTTGAAAGAATATGAGGTGGATTACACCAGCAGCGTCAGTGAAGGGGTTAGGCAAGCTGATCTGTTGATCACTGTTTCTTCGGCTCCTGAGGCTATCATAGATGCCGAGGATTTACAACCGGGCACCATCGTCGTGGACGTATCCAGGCCGCGTAATGTTGCAGAATCTGTGGCGAAGAAACGTTCCGACGTGCTTGTGCTTGATGGTGGTGTGGTGCGAGTGCCTGGTGATGTACAATTTAACTTTAATTTTGGCTTTGAGCCCAAGACAGCTTATGCTTGCATGAGTGAGACCATGATGCTTGCTTTAGACGACTGGACCACGGACTTCAGTTTGGGCAGAGACCTGAAGGAAGAGCAGGTCATGCTGACTGGAAAATGGGCAAAAAAACATGGTTTCGAAGTCGTCTGGATGAGGTCATTCGACCGTCCAGTTACAGAGGCGCAATTAGATAAAATAAGGGCTATTAGGAGGGTTTCGTAAGATGCGAAGAGTGGAAGATGAAGCCATTTTGACAGAGGAAGGATACAAGAAAGTTTTTGAGGAGCTCAAATACCTCAAAGAGGTGAAGAGAAAAGAAGTTGCAGAGAAAATCCAGGAAGCCAGAGCTTTAGGTGATCTGTCAGAGAACTCTGAGTTTGAGGCAGCTAAGGAAGAGCAAGCGTTGCTAGAAGAGCGTATAGCTCGCTTAGAATCGCTGATTTACAATGCCAAAGTTGTCAAGGCTGAGGATCTGGCGCTGGATCAGGTCTCTGTGGGTACAAAGGTTTTAGTGCTTGACGAGAGCACTGGTAGGGAAGAAGCATTCATCATTGTTGGCAACTCTGAGGAAGTCGATCCGTTTTCTGGAAAGATTTCTTCCAAATCTCCTCTGGGCAGCAGACTACTCGGACGTAAGAGAGGGGATCGTGTGGAGATAAAGCTTCGTAACGGAAGCAAGGCAGTGTATGAAATACTTGACATAATGGTGCCGTAATCATGGAAGAACGAGAGGTCAGACTTAGTAAGCTCGAGCAGCTAAAGCAGTTAGGTGTTGATCCATTTGGTGCCGTAATAAGGGATGTGGTGCCCATTTCAAAGGCACGACAGGCGTCGGATGGGGACCAGTGCAGTGTCATGGCTCGTGTAACTAGCATACGTCAGCATGGCAAACTCACCTTTGCTGACCTCAAAGATTTCACCGGAAGATTGCAAATTAGTTTTCGCAAGGATGTGTTGGGGGACAAGTACGACTTCTTCAAGAAGTTTGTTGATGTGGGTGATGTTATATACATAAAAGGTAGCATCTACCATACTGGTCGCGGAGAGCTTACTTTGGACGTTCAGGATTTCAGGTTGCAGAGCAAGTGCCTTAGGCCCTTACCAGAAAAATGGCATGGTGTCAAGGACCCAGAAGTGCGATATCGTCAAAGGTATTTGGATCTCATCATTGATGATGATTCTCGTGAGCGCTTCCGTAAAAGAGCTGACATCGTTAGATCCATTCGTGAGCTCCTGTGGTCAAAGGGCTTCGTTGAGGTGGAGACTCCCATCCTTCAGCCCATACCCAGTGGCGCCAGTGCTAAACCGTTTGTTACCCATCACAACGCACTGGATATTGACCTTTACCTGCGCATTGCTCCGGAGCTTTATCTAAAGCGGCTTGTTGTGGGCGGTGTTCACAAGGTTTTCGAACTTGGTAAGAACTTCCGCAATGAGGGCATTGACCAAAACCATAATCCTGAATTTACCATGCTGGAGCTTTACCAAACTCCCGGCGATTACGAAGATATGATGCAAATAACAGAAGACATATTTTGTACTGCGGCACAGGTCAGCGGCGCTGCCCAAAGTGTCACTTTCAAGGGGAAGACGGTAAATTTAAGTCGTCCTTTTAAACGTCTTACGTTTAAAGAAGCTTTTAAACAGATTGCTAATTTGGACTGGAGCGATTTAGACACACTGGAAAAAGCCACAGCTGTTATGACTGCGAATGGCATAGAAATGACGAAAACGCCAACCTGGGAGAACATCATACAAAAGCTGTTTGATGAACTGGTGCAGCCCCATTTAGTGGACCCCACATTTATTCTTGATTACCCTGTAGAAATTAGTCCCCTTGCGAAAAGGAAACCCGATGATCCCAGATTTGTATACCGCTTTGAGCTATTTGTAGCTGGGATGGAAATGGCGAATGCATTTTCTGAGCTTCAGGATCCATTTGACCAAAAGGCTCGTTTTGAAGAACAGATGAAGCTTAAGGAGCTCGGCGAGGAAGAAGTCATACTCATGGACGAGGATTTCGTGGTAGCACTGGAGTACGGCTTGCCACCTACGGGAGGACTTGGCGTAGGGATTGATCGGTTGGTCATGCTTCTGACCGAAGCAGAGAACATCAAAGATGTTATTTGGTTCCCCACTTTAAGGCCAAAGTCTACTGAGCCGGTCGAAAGCACGGAAGTAGTTGAGTAAGTCTGCAGGTAACGTATTTAGAGTTGAATATCTATAAACGTAAATGTTTGTCATTTTCTCTGGTGGTTGCAAAATCTTTTGCAAGGAGGTGCGGAGAATGGCAACCAAGAAACAGATTGAGGCTGCGAAGAAGAACATCAAGAAAGCTCAGCAGGCATGGAAAGAAATGTCTCGTGAACAACGCGCAAAAGCCCAACCCGAGGGAAGAGAACGTGCCGATATAGGTGAAAAGGGAACAGGTGACTACTACCGGATTGTGGTACGGGACGCCGATCAATTCGTTGATTTCCGTTACCATGACGTAGGCGATAAGGGTCACATAATCCGTCTTGCTGGGAAAAGAAAAAGCGGTTCTTGGGCTACACAAGCATGGTTGATTAGCAAAGAGGATGCACACATAGAGGGAGAAGAACTGGTACCCGATAGTAAAGATGCTAAGGAGCTCATTGAGTCTCTAGGGTCAAAGCCCCAGCACGTGGAAGGCGATATCTTTAAGGCGAAGGACAGGAAGAACATACCAGAAAACGAGAAGCCTACGGCAAAGCAACAAAAAGCGAGAAAAGAAAACATTAAGAAAGCTCAAGCAGCTCGCCGAAAGAAAGCTGAAAACTGAGTGAAGTATTCAAGTGGTGATTTCTCTTTAGAAATGCGGATCTAAGAGCAAGAGGCAAAGTTCATTGTCTGACCACAAGTAACCTAAATTAGCTTAACACTGCTCACAGTAGAAGAACGTGTTATACGGATTGTACCCTCGTTTGTCTAGCCGAAGTGCTAGATTAGGAAAGATTAGCTTCCTACCAAAAGCCCATTATAAGCGAGAATATTCTCATGGGCAAGAAGAGGTGTTAGGAGCTACTGGGTTATACTATTTAAGACGCGCCCGTAGCTCAATGGATAGAGCGTCGGCCTCCGGAGCCGAAGGTTGGAGGTTCGAGTCCTCTCGGGCGCGCCACTAAAAGAAAGCGGTGTGTGTTCCTGTGATCATAAAAGTTGATCCTTTGAAACCAGAGCGAAACTTAATTCGAAAAGCATGCCAAGTTTTACTTGATGGTTTCGTGGTGGCATTCCCCACGGAGACCGTCTACGGCTTAGGGGCCGTTGCTACTTGCGAAGAAGCAGTAAAGGAAATCTTCCGATTAAAAGGACGCCCCGCAGATAACCCTCTCATCGTGCACATTTGTGATCTGGAACAACTGGAAGACCTGGTCACTGAAGTTCCCGAAAAAGCAAGAAAAGTTATGGAAGTTTTTTGGCCCGGCCCTCTTAGTATTATTCTGCAGGCAAAAGACAATGTACCACTGATTACACGAGGTGGCTTGGAGAGCGTAGCAATTAGAATGCCTGCTCATCCTGTTGCCTTATCCCTTATTGAGTGTGCTGGTCCCATTGCGGCACCTAGCGCAAACAAGAGTGGTAGGCCTTCGCCTACCACGGCAGAGCACGTTTACCAGGATTTTGGTGAGCAGATTCTTATTCTGGATGCCGGTCCGACCTTGGTTGGTCTGGAATCCACGGTGGTTGATGTGAGGGAGGAGCCTTGGAAAATATACCGTCCTGGTGCGGTAACTCGGGAGATGCTGGAAGCACACGGCCATGTGGCGGTGGAGTACGTTGGCAAAATTGAGGAAGTTAGCTCAGTACCTTCTCCTGGAATGAAATACAGGCACTATGCCCCCAATGTGCCCGTTATTCTTTTTCGCGAAATCAGCGAACTACCCGTAAACCAAGACATAACGGTGATCGCTTTGGATTACTTGGTGCCCAGTTTACAACAAAGGAATAACATCACCTTTATCAGTCTGGGACCTGATCAGCATTCCGCTGCGGCCCGCATTTATATGGCACTACGCGAGGCTGAACGGTATGGCAGAAGCACTTATGTACAGCTCATGGATGAGGAGGGTATTGGGATTGCCTACAACGAACGGATCCGAAAAGCCGCTGGCGCGTCAAGAAAGTTGGCTCGTTAAGGTAGCCAGAACAGGGCTTGTGGCTGCACTTTATGTTGTGCTTACATACCTTTCTAGTGTTTTCAATTTAGCTTTTGGCCCTATGCAATTCAGGGTTTCAGAAAGTCTTACGTTGCTTCCCTTGATATGGGGTGAGACAGTTCTTGGGCTGACTGTGGGCACATTTCTTAGTAATCTTGGTAGCCCCTACGGTATCATCGACTGGGTATTTGGTACCACAGCTACCTTCATTGCCTTGAGTTTGGTTAGGTGGGTAGGCAAAAAGGGTTACTCTGAATGGTTGGCGGCCCTATTGGTCTCATTGGTGAATGCCCTCATGGTTCCGCTCATCATTTTGCTTGGGGCAATGGGTTTAGATGCTTCCAGCTTTGGTGGGATACTGTTTAGTGGTGTTTACTGGTCCTACGTTGTGACCATTTTCATTGAGGAGTTTTGCGTTGTGGCTTTTTTGGGTATACCACTAATTAGGACCATAAGAGGGAGGGTACTTAAGTGATTGAACCATTGAATTACGACAAAGAAACTGGAACGCTTTACGTATTGGATCAGACACTGTTGCCTTATGAGGAGCGCTATGTGGCGATAAAAACGTTGGACGAGCTTATCGAAGCCATAAAGGCATTGAGGGTCAGAGGAGCACCTCTACTGGGTTTGGCTGGCGCCTATGGTCTGCTTTTTGCAGTTCTTGAAAGTGAGAAGTCTCTACATTTCTGGGAAGAACTGCAAAGAAGGGTGGATCTACTGGTTAACGCGAGACCAACTGCCGTCAATCTGAAGAAAGAAGTAGATTCCATTTTGCAAGATATTCCCATGACAGCTGAACCGTACGAAGTGGCTGCCATGGTCTACGAGAAGGTACTCTCTCTCGAGAACAGATTGAAGAGTGATGATCTAAGCCTGGCGTCACATGGGGCAGATCTGCTCATGGGTAAGCGCCGCATACTTACCATATGCAATACCGGAACATTGGCAACTGGGGGCATAGGTACTGCTCTGGGCATCGTAAAAGTAAAACATGCCAGGGGCGATTTGGACGTGGCTTACCTTTGTGAAACCAGGCCTGTTCTTCAGGGGGCCAGGTTGTCTGCATGGGAACTTGTCAAGGAGAATGTCCCTCACTACATAATCACAGACAATACAGCTCCTTATTTGATGTCTTTAGGGAAGGTTGACGCCGTAGTGGTGGGTGCGGATCGAGTGGCTAAAAATGGCGATACCGCAAACAAAGTGGGGACGCTTATGCTGGCCATTGCTGCAAGACACTATGGCATAGAATTTTACGTGGCTGCACCCACTAGTAGTTTTGATATGACCATTCCTGACGGGCAGGCCATCGTGATTGAAGAAAGAGATCCAGAGGAGGTTTTGCAAATTCGTGGTGTTCGGATTGCGCCTGAGGGAAGTGCTGCTTTGAACTACGCTTTTGACGTTACGCCAGCGTCACTCATCGATGGTTACATTACGGAACAAGGTATATTGAAGGCACCCTTCACGGAGGTGAAGAAGGTTGAACGATAGGCAAAAAACCGACGAGGAAGTAAGAGCTTCTTCCCTTGAAACTGAAAACGGCAGCGAGAACGAGAAACAGGAAAGCAGTGGGGAAGCGGCTGAAAATCTGCACATGGACGGACATGAGAACAGCTCCGAATCCACTGATGAACGGAATTCCGGAAGCAAAGAGGCAAGTGAGAACATGAATGACATGAATAACATGAATAACAATGAGCTTTCTAAGAAACTGGAACAACTTGAGACTGAAAGGCTAACGCTTCAGGAAAAGATAGCTGTCTTGGAAAAGCAGCACAGGGAATTGGAAGAGTTTCTTATAAAAATGAAGCATGAGTTTGCTTTAGCAAAGGAAGCGTTAAAGCGTGACCAAGAGAAAAAGGAAAAACTTCTGGCGGAGTCCATGGCAAGGGATTTATTCCCCATCCTTGATACTTTGGACCACGCTCTGGAACATGATGGTGACAACAATGGTCTGAGAATGATAAGAAGCCAGCTTGTTTCAGTCTTGGAAAAGTACGGCGTGGTTGAAGTGGGTAAGGAAGGGGAAGATTTTGATCCCAATTGGCATGAATTTCTTGGGTATGCAGAAGGGCCAGAAGACAAAGTCATAAAAGTGGTACGCAAGGGTTATAAGATCGGCGACACGCTGCTCAGACCAGCACTAGTGATCATAGGAAAGCAGTCTTCTTGCTAAGCTGCCGTATTGGTTTCATCTGGCAGTTTTACAAGCCCCCCATAGTCTGTTTTACCTAAAGCAGTGGTAATGTAATATTAATATATGAGAAGAATTTTGCGGTTCGTTAAAGAGCATGTGTGGTTTTATGTAATTGCATTAGGGCTTTTGATTGGTGTCGATGCGGTTCAGGTTTTTCTTCCCCTGATTTTGGGTGAGTTTGTTAATGCCGTTACAGCCCTGGAATCCAATGTGGCTCGCTACGCCTACATTTACCTGGGGTTAGTAGTAGTTATGACACTCATGCGCTATGCATACCGTTACATATTACAACGCATGGCGCTGGTCTTTGACTACGACCTAAGAAAGAAGACATTTAGCGAGCTTTTGAAGGTGCCAAACGAGTTTCTTTACGACTACGATATAGGAGATCTTATGAGCAGACTCACCAACGATCTGCATGCTATTAGGCAGTTTATGCAAATGGGTCTCATAAGCTTAATTGACGTTTTAGTTTTAGGCGTGAGTACCATCGTAATGATGCTTCTTTTGGATAGGATGCTGTTTTGGTATGCAGTTGTGCCTTTAATTGGTGTAACCGTTTTTACAATCTTTTTCAGCCGTTACATATTTGTTTTCTTCAAGAAAATTCAGGATACATTTGGATCTCTGACTGAACGTGTTCAGGAGTTTCTTACCAACATTAGGGTGTTGCGGGCATTCGGAAAAGGGCATAAAGCCATAGGTATTTTCGAATCAGTGAACGCTGATTATTACAGGTACTATCTTAGGGAAGTACGTCTGGACGCTCTGTTTGGCCCCATAACAGGCCTTTTCGCTGGCATTTCCACCCTTCTAGTAATCTGGGCGGGTATCAGAGAACTGCAAACAGGGCGCTTGGAACTTGGTACTTTGGTTTCTTATGTGAACTACATTGGCTTGCTTCTGTGGCCCATGATGGCAATTGGATTTGGTTTGTCCAACCTGCAACGTGCTAATGCGTCCATGAAAAGAATAGAGGACATCATATTGGCTCCTAAAGAGGTTCCTTGCTTTGAACCATGCCAGCACGTTAAGAAGTTTGAGAAACTCGAAGTTAAGAATTTGCATTTTTCATACGGTGATCGCAAAGTGCTAGAGGATGTGCATCTAGAGGTGAACGCTGGTGAACTAATTGGTATTGCAGGCCCCATCGGCAGCGGAAAATCCACACTCACAAAGTTACTTATCAGGGTGTTGGAACCTCCTGACAAGACCGTTTTCGTAAACGGTATCGACGTTAAACACATACCGTTGAAAGAGCTCAGATCGTTGGTAACGTATGTTCCTCAGAGTATTTATTTGTTCTCCATGACTGTTCGTGATAATCTGAAGTTTGGTAACCCTGAAGCTACCGATGAACAGATTTGGGAAGCACTGGAGGTAGCTTGCCTGGCAGAGGATATTAAACTGCTGCCTCAGGGCTTGGATACGCTCATTGGTGAAAGAGGACTAACCCTTTCTGGTGGCCAAAAGCAACGCATGGCAATTGCACGTGCTTTGTTAGCTAATAGGCCTCTTCTCATGCTGGATGATGCTTTTTCTGCCTTGGATACGGTCACTGAAGAACAGCTGGTCAAGAATTTGGTGGATTACGCTCGTTTGAACAACAAGAGTGTAATCTTGGTTAGTCACAGGATCAGTGCTTTGCTGCCCACTGATAGAGTTTATGTGCTCATCAACGGAAGTACGAAAGAATTTGGGCCACCTGCTGAACTCATAAAACAGCAAGGGTATTTGGCTCATCTCTATAGAATTCAAGTGCTGGAGGGGTTAGTCCATGGATGATGTCTTAGATCAGGAAGAACAAACACGACGCCACAGCGATAGAGAACTGCTGGCATTTTTGTGGCCCTATGTTAGACCTCACTTGCCAGTTATCATTGTAACGTTGCTTGCCACCTTAGGTGCTGCTGTGAGTTCCGTGCTCCAGCCTTACATGTTCAAGATCATCATTGATGATCACATAAAGGTTATGAATTTCAGCGGTTTAAGCAATTTACTCCTGATTTACCTTTTACTGCTGGGAGTCTATTTTGCTTTGAGCTGGGCTCAGATGTACCTCAGCAGTGTTTTTGGCCAGAAAATCACTTGGCAGCTTCGTGTTGATTTAATGAAATATCTCATGTCGTTGAAGGTCGATTTCTTTAACAGGAACCCGGTGGGGAAATTGGTTACCCGCGTAACCAACGATGTAGCGAACCTAAACGAAATGATCAGTGCCGGGTTTGTATCTTTGATTGCCGACTTCTTTTTACTGGTAAGTATTTTAGTAATGATGTTGCTAATGAACTGGCGTCTTACTCTGGTGGTCATGTTAGCGGTGGTGCCTATAGCAATCATGCTCCAAGTGTTGGGTTTTGCTCTCAGGCGCATATGGCGTGTCATCAGACGTATTGTTTCACGCATGAACGTTTACGCTCAGGAAATGCTTTCCGGTTTTGTGGTGGTAAAGGCCTTCACACGAGAGCCGTTATGTGAAGAGGAATACGATGCCATAAACCGAGAGCACTATGAGAACCAACTACGAGCAGCTAAAATAAGAGTTTTCTTTTATCCCTCTGTGGGTCTTCTCAGAGAAGTTGGACGTGCTTTGGTTTTGTTGTACGGTGGTTATCTCATTTCGAAGGGCTTGGTCTCTGTGGGAACGCTGGTGTCATTTTTCCAGCTCCTGCCCATGATGTTTGACCCCATCGCGGATTTTTCGGACAAGTTCACACTTTTCCAAACAGCTTTTGCATCTTTGGAAAAGATCATGGACGTCATGGAAGTCAAGGAAGTGGAATACAAGGGTAAAGACTATGCTGGTCCGCTCCATGGAGATGTTTCCTTTGATTTAGTTAGCTTTGCCTACGAGGAGGAACCTGTTCTCAGAGACGTTTCATTCGATCTTGAACAGGGACAAACTTTGGCCATTGTTGGACCCACAGGTGCTGGTAAATCCACCATCTTGAACCTGCTCATAGGCTTTTACGAGAACTACGAGGGGCAAGTTCTTGTTGATCAAGTGGAACTAAGAGATTGGGATATTGAGCAGTATCGCCACAACTTGGCTTTGGTACTTCAAGAAGTTCAGCTTTTCCATGACACCATACGCAATAACATAACGCTGTGGGATGAAGCTAACGATGAAGAACTTGAGGCAATACTAAGAATAGTCAATGCAGACTTTGTTATGAATTTGCCAGGGGGGTTGGATTACATGCTTGCCCCTGAAGGTGCTAACCTTTCTCAGGGTCAAAGGCAGCTTATTGCCTTTGCTCGTGCTTTGTATCATAAACCGAAACTGCTTTTGCTGGATGAAGCCACGGCAAACATCGACACTGATACCGAGCGTCTGATTCAGAACGCTTTACCCAAACTAATGAAAGGACGGACTACTGTGGTTATTGCTCACAGGTTGAGTACTATTCAAGAAGCTGATAAGATTGTTGTAATCAACCATGGAAGGGTGATTGAATCAGGAACTCATCAGGAATTAATAGCGAAGAAAGGTTTTTACTATGAACTTTATACTACTCAGCTCATGGCTGGTACTGCGGGAGTGATGGAATGAATCTGTTAAACCAAATTTTGTTCTTTGTTTTGTTTATGTACTCTGTCATATTGCACGAAGTGGCTCACGGTTATGCAGCGCGGATCTCTGGTGATGATACTGCGTACTTGAGTGGGAGACTCACCTTTAGCCCTTTGGCACACATTGATCCGATGGGAACAATTGTACTGCCACTTCTTCTTTACATTATGGGGTCTCCGGTGCTGTTTGGCTGGGCAAAGCCGGTTCCTATAAATTTGTATAAACTCGACTCAAAGGGACTCTTTTTGGTCAGCATTGCAGGTGTCTTTACCAATTTTGTACTAAGCTTGCTACTGCTGGTGCTTTACAATTTTATTCCTTGGTCTCTTCTGTTGCAGTTATCACTGATTAACTTCTGGCTAATGGCTTTTAACTTGATTCCTTTGCCACCCTTAGATGGTAGCAAGATTCTTCTTAGTTTCTTTTCCTTTGAAACAAGAGCAAAGGTAATGGCACTGGATCAGTATGGGTTTTTCATCATATTTGTGTTACTTGCGCTAAATTTCTTCAACGGCTACTTCAACTTTGTCTTCAGGGTTTTCATGAGTATTGCGAACCTCATTTTGTAAAATAACGGTCCGGTTATCTTAATTAACCAATATGCATTGTGTGCTAAACCCAGTACTTGTCTATTGACAAGTTTTGTAGCGATGTTATAATAATAATCAGCCGGTTCCGGAGTAGCTCAATCGGCAGAGCAGCGGACTGTTAATCCGTTGGTTGCAGGTTCGAGTCCTGCCTCCGGAGCCATTTTTGTTTCTGAATTGGCAAAAAGAAAAGAGCCCTCAAATTCCTTGGGGGCTCTTTTCTTTTATGTGTGGTGTGTGCGATCGGTTTATTCTCTATTACCCAGCTCATGATCCAGCATAAACAAACCTGCTGGCTCATCCTTTATCATTTCAAGCTTCTTCACTATGCGATCAGCCTGGGCTTCTTCTTCTACCTGCTCCTTGACATACCACTGTAAGAACTCCATGGTGCCGTAGTCTTTTGCTGACTGTGCAATTTCGAGTAGGCCGTAAATTGACTGTGTGATAAACTTTTCGTGGTCATAAGCGTCCTGGAAAGCTCTCAGTGGTGATTCCCATGTTTGCTGAGGCTTGTCAATGGCCATCAGTTCCACTTGGCCTCCCCGTTCTAGCACGTAATTGAATAGCTTCATGGCGTGGTTCAATTCTTCGCCAGCTTGAGCTGTCATCCATTTAGCAAAACCAGAAAGGTTTTTGGATTCAAAATCAGCTGCCATTGACAAATACAAGTAAGCTGAGAAAAGTTCTTTGTTTATTTGTTCGTTTAAAGCTTTTTCTACTGTTTCTGTAAGCATGTTAATTTGCCTCCCTTTAGCCTTGTTCCAAGGCTTTGACAATTTCCTCATAAGGTGGTTCTTTGCCAGGGTCTTCGCTCACCCACGCGTAAGTCACTGCACCGTCTTCAACGATGAATACTGCTCTTTTGGCTGCCGTATAGTTAGGAACGCCTGCGAAATCTGTGTGAACTCCACCGTACTGCTTTGCCACTTCTCCACCAAAGTCAGACAGCAGAGGGAACTCAATGCCGTTGTGCTCTGCAAAAGCCTTATTCGCAAATGGGGTGTCAACGCTGATGCCCAGCACTTTCGCGTTAAGTTCATTAAACTTTGCCATCATGTCTCGGAACGTGCACATTTCCTTCGTGCACACGCCGGTAAATGCACCAGGGTAAAAAGCCAGAACGACTTTACCCTTAAGTGATGACAATTTAACTTTCTGCAAATTATGGTCTACCAATTCAAAATCTGGTGCTGAACTTCCCACTGTTAGCATATTTTTATCACCTCTATTTAAGAGGTACCCAAAATCCTGCACACTTATTCTTTACGGTGCATGCGAAAATATGTTCTAAGACAGGAGGTGCTTTGTGCTTTATGAATGAGACCTTAGATGTGGTTCTTCAGTTCCAACGCAATGAAATTACCGAAGCTCAGGTTTATGGCTTTTTGAGTAAGCTTGCAAAAGGCAAGAACAAAGAGGTTTTAAACCAAATCCGAAGCGACGAGCTCAGGCATTATCAAATGTGGCGCGAAATAAGCGGTCAGGACGTAAGTACAAACTGGTGGAAGGTGTTCTACTATTCCTTACTTGCTCTCATTTTTGGCGTCACCTTTACCATCAAGCTCATGGAGAAAGGTGAACAGAATGCCGAACTTGCCTACAAAGGCATATCCACTCAATACGCTCAAGCAGAGGCAATTTACAAAGATGAAGAGAAACATGAAGAAACTCTTTATCAGCTTATCGAGGAAGAGAAACTGTCCTATCTGGGTTCCATTGTTTTGGGTTTAAATGATGCATTGGTGGAAATTACCGGCACTTTGGCAGGATTAAGTTTTGCTTTAAGAGTATCTCAAACTGTGGGCATAGCGGGGCTAATTACCGGAGTCGCTGCTTCTCTTTCCATGGCGGCTTCAGAGTACCTCTCTCAGGTGGCTGATAAAAAGCCCAATCCCATAAAAGCATCCGTTTACACACTTATTGCCTATTTTGTTGTGGTATTGGCCCTTGTGCTTCCGTACTTCTTCATCGCTAACGCCGTTACTGCTTTCATGGTAACGGTGGGCATTGGACTGCTTGTGGTAGTTTACTATGCCGCTTTTGCATCTGTTATCCACGAGAAGTCTTTTGGAGGTACTTTCCTGCAAATGCTATTGGTCGTACTCGGAGTCTCTCTGATATCCTTCGGCATAGGGGAAATCGCACGACGGGTATTTGGCATTTCGGTTTAAAGAAGTAAAGAATTTGCAACGTTGCAGGATTACCAGCTATTTAAGTAGTACCAGTTGTCTTGAGGCAGTACAGGCTCGTGGTAGCGATCGTTGGTATGGGCGTCAGTGAGTATCTCAATGGTGTCATTTCTGACTACTATCATGGTATGACCTTGGTCAGCCATCATGAGGCCTCCTGCTCTTATCTCCCAGCTTTTCACTGAGCGAGCGACCTTCTTCTGCTGAAGTAAATAACGCCTCAAGCCTGAAGAGCTTGTCCATGCCCAGCCATTTGAGCTATCTTTTAGCCGTTGCCATTTCCCGGGTTCTACTGGCAGTCCTGCGTAGTTCAAGGCTTGAGAAGCAAAGTCTGCACAATCCGTACTGCAAAGAAAATCATAGTAAGGCCACTGCTGGTTATTCCACTTGCTCTTGTCGTTGGCAATGGTAGTTCCTGGGCACATTGTGGTCGCATTACTGGTGTATTTATCGGCGTACTGCACAACTTTCCAGGGGTCGTAGTACATCTTTTTCAGGGGCACAGTGGTTCCGTTCAACACCCTCTGCATGCTTTGTTTACCCAGGTCGTACATGGTTTGAGCGGGTAGGGGTTTGAAGTCTTTAAGTTCTATTCGCTGGTATTGAGGTTGTTCCACCAACACCTTCAAGTTGTTTGAGTCAATGGTAAGTGAGGCTGTTAAGGGTGCAGTCACATACATGAACAGGTAACTGTCATAGCTCTTACCAATATATCTTGTGAGTTCATCATATGTTCTGTCCAGGTAAGTCACCACGTTTGTCACTGTTGATGGAGGAAGATTCTTGTTTTTCTGTTTTATGAGTTCCACCTTCTGTTCCTGCGGTTGCGAGTACGGATAAGTCTGCAACCCTAAAGCGCTTAGGGCTCCTCTAATGAAGGGTAGCTCGTCCACGGTTTCATACTTTAGTGTCTTGACAACCTTCATAAGCACTGTCGCCGTATACACATTATTCTTTGTGGTCTCGCTCGAGAAGGTCAAAGAGACGTCATCCACCTCGTAGAAAGTCTCATAGTTTCTCTTGTATGTATCAGTGACATATTGCTTCAGGGTATCTTGTGGTGTCAGCACAATTGGCTGGTTTGACTGTGTCCCGCCTCCTTCAGCTGTGCTACTATGCCAGACTGTGGTGTTGCCTGAAAGAGTGGCACTGCATCCAGAAAGAACAAGCAGAGACAAACATAAAACAGCAACTATCTTGCTCTTCATAAATCCAGTTTATCATGTAAGGCTGTTCAAAGCACTACTAAGAACAAACTGTTTTGATTGAATACACTTAAGCCGGCCAAGGTATATCTTTCATTATGGAGGTGAACTTTTACATGGTGAACTTTACGTTCCATACCCCGACGAAGGTTCTGTTTGGTGTGGGCAGGATAAAGGAAATTGGATCCGAAATTAAGAAATTCCAAGTGCGGAAAGTGTTGTTGGTTGCTGGTGGTGGATCCATTAAGAATAATGGAGTTTACGACGCTGTCACTGAGTCACTCCGCGAGCATGGGGTCGAGTGGATTGAGCTTTGGGGCGTGGTTCCCAATCCAGTGCTCAGCAAGGTCATGGAAGGCATTTCTTTAGCTAAGCAAAATGGAGTGGACGGGGTACTGGCTGTGGGCGGTGGGAGTGTGATTGACACCGCAAAAGCCATCGCTTCAGGCCTCTACCTGAAAGATGTTTGGGCTTCCTTCTTGGGAAAAGAGAAAATCACGGAGGCTCTTCCGGTTTTTGTCGTGTTAACCATTTCTGCTACTGGGTCCGAGTCTAACGGTAACTTTGTCATCACGAACGAGGAAACCAAACAGAAACTTGGTAATCATAGTCCTTTGGTTTATCCCAAAGTGAGCATCATCGATCCTTCAGTACAGCGCACACTTCCCTGGAACCAAACGGCTAACGGTGCTTCGGATGCGTTGGCTCACATCATGGAGAGCTACTTCAGTGGTGGTGGCAGTGAAACTACGCTTTACGTGGATGAGGCACTTAGTAAAGCCATCATTGATGCCACCGATAAGCTCATGCTCAATGAGGATGATTTGGAAGCCAGAGCAAACTTAGCTTGGGCAGCTACGCTGGCTTTGAACGGTGTAAGTGCTTCACAGCTCAAAGGCGACTGGGCAAGCCATGACATTGAACATGCCATCAGTGCCCTGCACCCTGAAGTTGCACATGGCGCTGGCCTTGCTGTTGTATTTCCTGCCTGGATAACCTATGTCTGGAAAGAAAATGAACTCACTTTTAGGCGGTGGGCGAGAAACGTCTGGGACACTGACGACGTACTAACTGCAGTGGAAAGGCTAAAATCCACTTACAAGAGATGGGGGCTCCCCGTCACTCTGAGGGAATTAAGCCTTAGCAAGAATGAAATTCCAGCCATTGCACAAAATGCTACACAGCTGGGTAAGGTGGGGACTGTAAAAGAACTCAACCAGGAGGATGTGGAGAAGATTCTGGACTTAGCTTACTAACTCTTAGGAGTCGCACTCGAACCACGCGTACGCGAATGCCACCTAAAAGGTGGCTGAGCGGTGTGCTTATCACGGGCGAGAGCGTAATATGGTATTCAAAAGTACTGTACAGGGGAGGAAAAGCGTTTAGAATATAACTATACGGATATGAAAGACAAAGAACTTACGCCCATGGCTGCTCAGTACTGGGAACTGAAGCAGGAAGTGGGTAACGACATACTTTTAGCCTTCCGCCTGGGTGATTTTTATGAGTTTTTTTATGACGATGCTGTGAAAGCGTCAGAGGTTCTGCAGATCGTACTAACATCCAGGGAGTTTGGGAAGGGCAACAGGGTGCCCATGTGCGGTGTCCCTCACCATGCTTTTGAATCCTATGTAAGTAGGTTGGTGAATGAAGGCTTCAAAGTAGCTGTATGCGAGCAGATGGAAGATCCCAGAAAAGCTAAAGGGTTGGTAAAGCGAGACATCATAAGGATTTATACGCCCAGCACATTCGTGGAAGGAACCCAGGAGCATGTATGGTTGGCCATACTCCGCGTAAAACATCAAATGTTTGAGCTGTTGTTCTTGGATGTGAGCACTGGTGACTTCATGTTGGAGAAAATACCTGTCACTGAAGGCACCACCGCAGTGGAAGACTTCTTTTACACGTTCACCCCGAGGGAGCTCCTCGTACCAAATACGTCAGCTGATAACCCACTAATCAAAAAACTACTGGAAAAGCTCTACAGCTTGGTGGTCACCGTAGTGGATGATGCTCCCAGCTTGGAAGAGATCGGTAAACGCTACCTGATGCAACTAAAAGCCAGTACGGAACTGCATCTGAGAAGCCAAGAGCAGGAGCATATGCAAATTCCACCTGAAGCGGTTAGGGCGTTGGAGCTGGTTTACAATCCTGTGACTAATTCTAAGAAAGGCTCTCTTCTGGAGTTACTTGACAACACCTTCACAGCCATGGGTCACAGGGAACTGTACAGGCGTCTCATAGCACCTTGGTCAAATATTGATGAAATCAATAGCCACTTAAACTTAGTTGAGTTTTTTGTCATGCATCCTTCGGTTTTGGAGGATGTGCGTATGAAGCTCAAAGGGATTGCGGATCTTGAAAGAATTTGCAGTGTGATTCTGGAAGGCAACAATGTCAAGGTGAAACACCTGTTGGACGTGAAAGAAGGTTTGCGGCGTTACGAACAGTTTCTTTCTTCTGAGGTGCTGGATCTGGTAAACAAACCCGCCCCTGACGTGACTGAGGTACTTAAGCTGCTTGACGAAAGCCTGACTGGTGTGGATGCAGAAGTGGGTTCAGGTGACGTTATCAAGGCTGATTGGAACGAAGACTTCAGGGAATTGCTTTCATTTGCCAGGGAAAGTCAAAAGTGGTTAGCTGACTTTGAAAACAGTGAAAAGGAGACCACAGGCATAAAGAATCTGAAGGTGGGATACAATGACACCTTTGGCTACTACATTGAGGTTCCCAAATCCAGGTCCAAAGACGTGCCGCCCTATTACATGAAAAGACAAACTTTGGTAAACGCTGAGCGTTTTGTGACTAAGGAACTGTTGGAATTTGAATCTCGGGTGCAGGATGCCTACGGCCGCATTGAAGAAAAAGAGAAAGAACTCTTTTCCTTTTTAGTATCGAAGCTGGCTGAAAATGTTTCAGTTCTGCGTAGTGTAGCTGAGTGGCTGGCTTATTTGGACGTGGCAACATCACTAAGCCTGACAGCAAGAAAAATGGGCTGGACAAGGCCTAAAGTCGTGCCTCAGAGAACACTCAAGATTAAAAATGGTAAACATCCCGTGGTGGAGTGGTACAGTGACGCTCCTTTTGTGCCGAATAGTTTGGAGCTGGACGACAACGTGCGTACGGCTTTGGTAACTGGGCCTAACATGGCTGGAAAGTCAACTTTCCTGAGGCAAACCGCCATCATCGTACTACTAGCCCACATGGGGAGTTTTGTCCCTGCTGAGGAAGCAGTTGTGCCTCTGACTAAGAAAATATTCGCTCGTATGGGCGCTGCTGATGAGATCATTTACGGACGCAGCACGTTCATGGTGGAGATGACGCAAATAGCGCGCATTTTACGTGAAAGTGATGAGTACTCTTTGGTGGTCATGGATGAAGTGGGGAGAGGTACTGCTGTGGCTGATGGGTTAGCCATTGCCTGGGCTGTCATCAAGGAACTCTCCATGAGAAAGCGTAAGCCTTTTGCGCTTATTTCCACTCACTACCCAGAAATAGCAGAGCTTTCTGCTGATCTCCCGGTGCTCTTCTTGGCTGCACAAGTAGCTGAGACTGAAGAAGGGCTCACCTTTCTTTACAGAATCGAACAAGGTGTGTCTGATAAAGCCTATGGGTTGGAGGTAGCGGCTTTGGCTGGTGTGCCTCCCCACGTACTAAGCGAAGCCAGTAAGGTGTTTCAAAAACTAAGTAGTCAGGAGTTATTCCAGAAACCGGAGGCAAAACAGATGAGGTTGTTTGAATAATGATAAAAGAACTACCACTGGAAGTCAGATCTAAAATTGCAGCCGGAGAAGTCATAGAACGTCCAGTGTCTGTGGTCAAGGAACTGGTGGAAAATGCCCTGGATGCAGGTGCTACTGACATAAGGGTTTCAGTCATAAATGGTGGCTTGGACGAAATTGTGATCAGTGATAACGGTTGCGGCATTCCCTTCGTAGAATTGCCCTTAGCTGTACAGCGTTTTACTACGAGCAAGATTGGATCCGTGGAGGATTTAGACAGTATTATTACACTGGGATTCCGTGGTGAGGCTTTAGCTAGTATCGCTGACGTGGCTGATTTGACCATTTTCAGCTCCGATGGTGAAACCTCAGGTGAGATCCAAGTGAGGGGTGGCGAGCTTGTTCTGTGTAAGCCCGTAGCATCACCGAAAGGTACTCGGGTCATCGTACGGGATCTATTTTTCAATCTGCCGGGCCGGAGGAAATTTCTCCGCGCTGCGTCCACCGAGTTTTCCCACATTCAGAAATTCCTTCAGTCCATGGCACTCATCTATCCCAACGTGCAGTGGACGTTTACTAGCGAGAAAGGTGTGATCTGGCATCTCCCCTTAGAGCTGCCCGCTGAGGAACGGTTCTACAGTTTGTTTGGGCAAAAAGCGCAGTTCCATGCTTTCTCAGCTCCACAGGGGAATCTGGACATTTACTTAAATCCCAATGTGGTGGGTGAGCTTGTCTTATCAGTAAATGGTCGGCTAATAAAAGGTTCCGCCTATTTCCAAGTGCTTCGCATACTACGAGACATGTGGGGAGGAGCGAACTTGCCTGTCATGGTTCTTCGGCTTAAGGTGGAACCTGATCAGGTGGACGTTAACGTGCACCCTCAAAAATTGGATATAAGGTTTAAGTCTCAGGGGTGGCTCAGGGAAACCTTGCAAAAGCTCATGATGCAAATCAGGACTGGACACGTAGGCATGGACATGGTTCCCGGATATGGTGGCGAAATGCCAAGTTCAAACTCCGAGCTGTGGGCTGGCAGTTCTACTGATTCAAGTCTCCTACTGGGTGAGCAGGTTCGTGAAAACTATGCATTGTTTCCCGAAAAAGTGTCACAAAACCAGGTAGAGGGTAGCATTTACTCGAAGGGGCTTGAGATTAAGGACTATCTTTATGACACGTACATTCTTGTAAAAAGAGACGGTATTTATGAACTCTGGGATCAGCATGCCGTGAATGAAAAGATTAATTACTGGAGACTCTCCAATCTGTACGGAGTGCAGTTCTTGTTGGAGCCTTTGTTCTGTGGTCTGGATGAGGAGACGGCGCAGGCTTTAGCAGATATGGGTTTTGAACTGCAGCAGGTTAGGGGTGGCTTCCTCATTAAGGCTGTACCCTCTCTGCTTTTACTTAGCCGTTCTTTGGACGTTGTCATTAATGATCTGCAAAGCTTAAGGGGCAACGTTGATAAGGCGAGAGCAGACCTGGCTTGTAAATCAGCTGTGAAAGCTGGGCAGAAGCTCTCACCCATGGAAATAGAAGCACTGGTTGTTGAGGGTTTGAAAGTACTGGACGTGAGCTATGATCCACATGGCAGACCTGCGGTGGTCAAACTGGATGAAGCACTCATAGAGAGGTTGTTTAACAGATGAGAGCGGTTATTGCTTATTTGCTACATAACCACATAGACAGCGCCCTTCTGGATTACGACATTCAGGAGATCAAAGAACTTGCAAAAGTTATCGGATTTGAGGTTGAGTCAGTAGTCATTCAAAAGAGGGAGCCTGATGTTAAGTACTTTATGGGGGAGGGCAAGGTAAAGGAGCTCTCTGCCATGGTTAAGGATTTGGGTGTGGATGCGGTCATATTCAATGAAGAACTCTCCCCAAGGCAAGTAAGGGCATTGGAGTCAATGCTTGAACCTGCTCAGGTGTGGGACAGAACACAGGTCATTTTGGAAATCTTCCGAAGGCGTGCTGTGACAAAAGAAAGTAAACTTCAGGTGGAATTGGCTGGGTTGAATTACTTGTATCCAAGGATTTACGGATTAGGTGGAGTCATGTCTCGTTTGGGTGGAGGAATTGGTACCAGAGGACCTGGTGAAACCAAGCTGGAGATCCTAAAACGTGTAATCAGAGGACGCATAAGGAAACTGGAAAAAGAGCTCAAGGAAGCTGAGGCTCGTAGAGTCACTACGAGCAAACAAAGAGTTCGTAATACCATGCAAGTATCTATTGTGGGTTACACCAATGCTGGTAAGTCCACATTGCTTAACGCCTTTTCGAAAACGTCAAAGCCTAGTTACGCTGATGATAAAGTTTTTGCCACGCTGGACACTCGACACCGACGGTTTCTTAACCTGGAAGGCAAACCAGTAATCTTGGTAGACACTGTTGGTTTTGTCAATTTCATGCCTGAAAAAGTATTGGACGCTTTTAAGTCCACCTTAGAAGTGATTCGTTACAGCGACCTCATACTCCATGTTATTGACCTTAGCAGCCCCATCATGGATGAGCAGGAAAGAACAGTCATGCGCATTCTCGAAGAACTAGGTGCGGGCGACAGACCCGTGATTAAGGTGTATAACAAGCTAGACCTGTACAAGGGCCCCGTATTACAAGACGGTATTTCCATTTCTGCCCTGAAGGGAACTAATCTGGATGAGCTAAAGAATGCTGTGGTTTCAGCTTTACTAACTGTGGATAACGACGCTGTCACTTAGTGACAATCGCTCATTCTAGGTAAAGTCCTGCAAGACAGCATTAACTGCCAAGGCGTACCGAAGCCTCATTCTTACAATTTCACAGCTTAGGGGGTTCTGGCCCCATATGTTCCCCGTGGTGAAAAAGCTATCTGCATGGCAACCACCACCGCACAAAGCTCTTGCCCAGCATTCTTGACAATGTTTTTTGTTGAGTGCGTGGGCTTTCACAAAATCAGGATGTGGCTTTACCACAGCTTGTCCAACGTTACCCATTTTGTATGACAGGACGTTGTCAAATTGGTGACAGGGGAAGATATCTCCCTTTGGGTTTACCGCGAGGTATTCCACACCAGCTCCACAACCAGTAAAACGCCTTAACACTGAGGGTGGATTCATTGGGTTGAGCTCAAAGTGGTAAAAGTAGAATCTCTTATCATTTCCTTCCTTAGCGCGCATCAAATAGAAATTTGCTAACTTTTCGTACTCCTGCTCAATTATGGGCAAATCAGACCACTTTATGCTCCATGGTAGCCCTTCGCCTGTTACTGGCTCCATAGAAATGGTCTTGAAACCCTGATCCACCAAAAACTTGACAGACTCTGAGAAATTCAGTGTGTCATGGGTGAAAGTGCCTCGTACGTAGTAGTTTTTCCCTTGGCGCCTCCGCTCTACCTCTTTGAAAGCTTCAATCACCTTGTCGAAGGTGCCATTTCCTGCTCTGTCAACGCGAAACTTGTCATGAACCACCCTTGGACCATCCAGTGACAATGTCAGATTTACATTGTACCGATCAAGTACATCCAGCTTATCCGGGGTTAGTAGCAGTCCATTAGTGGTCAGAGAAAACCTTACTTTCTTGTTCTTTGCCATGGCTCTTTCTGTGGCATAAGCTAGGGTTTGCTCAACGGTGTCCCAAGCAATAAGCGGCTCACCACCGAAAAAATCAATATCTGCCCAGGAAGAAGAGCTTTCCATGAGTAAGTCCACAGCATCCTTTGCAACGGCAAAGTCCATGACAGCTTGCTGACCACCGTAGTTGCCTTGCTGAGCAAAACAGTATTTGCAAGCCATGTTGCAAGTATGAGTTACGTTCAGACACAGAGCACTAAGCTGCCTTGGTCTCTGTTCAAGTTGGTTTCTGAGCCATTCCAAGGTGGGCTGCTCAGGTAACACAGCTGTGAGCTCATCAGGGCACTCGCCTTGCTGAACGTTTTCAAAAACTTCCTGGTCAACTTCAAAAAAAGAGCCCGTTTCTTCGTGGACGACGAAGAAACGGCCTAAAAGAGAAAATGGGTAAAGACTCACTGCTCAGGTTCGAAGGTGACGTTGCTAACAGTTGCTGACGTTTTGCAGGCTGTTTGGCATGCACCTTTAAAATCTTCGTCCTTTTGCAGCTCGTTCCTTATGATAACTTTGACCATCGTTTGTCTTGCACCTCCTTGGGAAACAATGTGCGTAATATACATATATTATGCGTGTGGAAAATCCACACTTTCATTTTAACATCATAGAAGCCAGGAGAAATATTTGCCCAAGAAACGCTCTGCTTTTTTCTTATAAAGACCCTTGTTGAACTCCGCTGACTTTAATAAGGCTTTTTGTACAAAGTGTTTCTCTTCACGCTGGTCTCTTTGTGCGTTGAGTATGGCATCAGCTGCTCTTTTCCCGCTGCTGCCATCACGCACGGCAAACCATTCTTCTGCTACTGCTTTACGTTTCTCAAGGTAGGGGTCTTGACCCAGTGCTTGTAGGACATAATCCATGAGTAACGTTTGATCACTGGTGTGAAGTGCGTAATTACGTACCACGTGTTCCAAACTGCTGGGTGTGGTGCTGGGAAAGGTTTCAGCCCCGGGTATGTCTGCTAGTATCAAAGGTTTATCTGCCAAAACGGCATCAAAGATGGCTCCTGAATAATCAGAAACTACCACATCCGCCGAAGCGAGCAGAGGCAATATGTCAACATCGCCTCCCAGTATTTCCACTTTTGAGAACACTTTCTTGAGCTCTGCGGCATTGGTTCCGTGGTGGGTTTTGAGAATCACATTAAAGTTTTCTGCCATCTTGCTTAGAACAGGCAGAACCCAAGATAAAGTGGATAGGTCATCATAGGTGGGCAAATACAATATGGTTTTCTTATCCTGGTTTACCGGATATGGTTCAACTTTGCCATTGAACCAATCATCGAATTTCGGGTTACCTACCTTCACTGTGGGCCCATAAAAAGACAGAATCTTTGCATCGTAGCTACCATAAACTAGAAATTCGTCAAACAACATATTCCACCAACCGTAGTTCCAAGTGGCTTTACTCAAACCATAAACCATGCGCACAAATATTTTTTCTTGATTTTCCTTGTAAACCAGAGGCATCAGAAAAGGGCAAACCAATACGTCAAAATCTTTTATCACTTGCGGGTTTTCCACTGCGTCAAGCACATGCCTGTCTCTAAAGAATTCTCGTGCAGATCTGTATTGACGAGGATTGGATTCTACCAAAACGTAGTTACTATTGCTTAAGAGTTTCTTCACGGGGTCAAATAAATAGTAGTGGAATGGCGTAGTACACAGGAACCCTATCTGCATATCAGAGTAAACCGAAATGCCTTTGCCAGCCGTTTCCAGCGGTTCGGGTTTAATCCTGCTCTCCATAGCCATTCCAGATGGAGTTTCCTCATCCATTTGGGTGCTCTCTTTTTTATTCCTGCCCATACGTCAAAACTACCGCCAATTCCCAATGCCAATTTTACTCCAAGTTTTTCTTTATTCCTATATATAAACAGATCTTGCTTCGGGGCGCCCGTGGCCACCAGTAGTACATCTGCACCGCTTTCTTGTATCTTTTTTAGGGCTTCGGCTTCACTTGAATAGCCGTGTTCAATGCCAGCCAACTTGAACTTGTAGCGTTTTTTAAGGTTTTCCACAGCTTTGTGAGCCACACCTGGTTGAGCTCCATAGAAAAAGAAAGACAGGTTTTCGCCTTTAGAGAGGAGGTATTCCGCAAGCTCAATACCAGGTTGCCTTTGTAGGTAATAGCCTTTTCTTTTTGCTGCCATCACAATTCCCGTTCCGTCGGGAATAACGAAAGCGGCATCAAAAAGTGCTTTATGTAGTTCTTCATTATGCCAGCTGTCATAGGCGATTTCAGGGTTTAATGTGATTACTTGTTTAACTACGTATACTGAAGCATCATCTTGTATACTGTCGTATATCTCCGAAAAGTCCACTTTGTCCACGCGAATACCGCAGAAAAAAAAGCTCTTCATTGTATATAATTTTAACATCGGAATAAACTTCATCATTGAGTCCGTAGTAACTACATAGGAGGTGTTCACATGAAGAAGAAAGTCATCATCATGGGGGCTGCTGGACGCGATTTTCACAACTTTAACGTGTTTTTCAGGGACAACGAAGAATACGAAGTAGTCGCTTTCACAGCTACTCAGATTCCCAACATTGAAGGCAGGAAGTACCCTGCAGAATTGGCAGGCTCTCTTTATCCAAATGGTATCGACATTTATCCAGAGTCTCAGTTGGATGAGCTTATTAAGAAATTCAATGTGGACTTGGTAGTGTTTAGCTACTCTGACGTTGCACACGAATACGTTATGCACAAGGCTTCGCAAGCCATGGTTGCAGGAGCTTCTTTCATGCTTCTCGGGCCTAAGCAGACCATGGTTGAATCCAGCAAGCCCGTAATTGCCGTATGCGCTGGCAGAACCGGGTCTGGAAAGAGCCAGACTACCCGCCGCGTTGTTGAAATACTTCGTGATCTGGGTAAAAAGGTCGTTGTGGTAAGGCATCCCATGCCCTACGGTGACTTGGTGGCTCAGAAGGTGCAGCGTTTTGCCACCTATGATGATCTTGATTATCATAAGTGCACCATTGAAGAGCGCGAAGAGTATGAGCCACATATTGACCGCGGCGCAATAGTTTATGCGGGAGTGGACTATGAAGCCATACTCAGACAAGCTGAGCAAGAGGCGGACGTTGTTATATGGGATGGAGGCAACAACGACTTTCCATTCTATAAGCCGGATCTCATGATTACCGTTGTTGATCCTCACAGACCTGGACACGAAATCGCTTATCACCCAGGTGAAGTGAATGTGCGCATGGCTGATGTGGTGGTCATAAACAAGGAAGACACGGCAAACTTTGAAGATATTGAAGAAGTCAGGGAAAATGTAAGGCACGTCAATCCACAAGCCATCTTTATCGATGCAGCTTCCCCACTTTTTGTTGAGGACATCTCCCAAATTGCAAATAAGCGTGTCGTAGTAGTAGAAGATGGACCCACGCTGACCCACGGTGGCATGTCCTATGGAGCCGGATACATTGCTGCTATAAAGTATGGTGCAGCTGAGATTGTTTCACCAAAACCATATGCTGTGGGGACCATTGCTGAAACCTATGCAAAGTACGGACAAGTGGAAGAGGTTCTACCTGCCATGGGTTACAGTGAACGACAAATCAAAGATCTTGAGGAGACTTTGAACAGAGTTCCTGCTGATGTCATCGTTTCTGGCACTCCCATAAACATAAGCAGATTGGTTAAGGTAAACAAACCCATCGTACGTGTCATGTACGAGCTTGAAGAGATTGGGAAGCCCACACTCAAAGACGTTATCATGGAGAAAATGAGGTGGTAACGTGTCTGTAAAACTTAAGGGAAGGGATTTACTCTCCATTGCTGATCTCACTGAGGAAGAGTTTTGGGAGCTTTTGGAATTCGCTAAATTGCTGAAGTTGGAGACCTTAGCAGGGAAGAGGCACGAGTACTTGAAGGGGAAAACACTTGCCATGATATTCCAGAAACCTTCCACGAGAACGCGTGTGGCTTTTGAAGTGGGTATGTACCAGCTTGGTGGCTACGCGCTTTATCTGTCTTCCAACGATATGCAGCTCAGACGTGGTGAAACCATTGCTGACACGGCTCGAGTTTTGAGCAGGTTTGTAGACGGCATCATGGCAAGAGTCTTTGATCATCAAGATGTAGTGGATTTGGCAAAGTACGGAAGTGTACCAGTCATCAATGGTTTGTCGGATGAGGAGCACCCTAGCCAAGTTTTGGCAGACTTCTTAACCATCTGGGAAAAATTCGGCACTTTGAAGGGGCTTAAGTTGGCATACGTGGGTGATGGCAATAATGTCGCCCATTCGTTACTGCTAGCTGCAGGTTTAGTGGGCATGGATATTGCGGTTGCCACACCACAGGGTTATGAACCAAAGTCCTTCTATGTGGAAAAAGCAAAGGAATTAGCTGCGAGGCATGGCAGCTCTGTACAAGTGCTAAGAGATCCTGTGGAGGCGGTTACCGGAGCCAACGCTGTTTACACTGATGTTTGGGCTTCCATGGGCCAAGAAGCAGAGCACGAGGAGCGACTTAAGATTTTTAAACCGTATCAAGTTAACCCAGAACTGATGAGTCATGCTGACAAAAATGCCATCTTCCTTCATTGCTTGCCTGCCCATCGCGGTGAAGAAGTAGTGGATGAAGTAGCCGACAGCCCTCAGTCTGCCATTTTCGATGAAGCAGAAAACAGATTGCATGCACATAAAGCTATTTTGGCCTTGTTAATGGGAGATTAGTGCTCATGAAAGTAGTTCTTGCCTTGGGCGGAAACGCTCTCCAACTTCCAGACGGGCCCGATGGCATAGAGGGGCAGCAGTATGCCGCTGAGCGTACTGCTGCTCAGCTTTTGCGACTAGTCACTGATAAGAGTATCAGTTTAGCCATAACCCATGGTAACGGGCCACAAGTGGGTACAGAACTTCTGCGCCATGACAGGGCAAAGGACGTGGTCACTCCTTTCCCCTTAGATGTGTTGGATGCAACCACAGAGGGTTATATTGGGTACGTGCTTCAAAATGCCTTTCATAACGCCGTAGCATTGGCAAAAGAAAAACGAAGCTTTGTTTCTTTGGTGACGCAAGTAGTCGTAGATGAGGATGATCCAGCCTTCAATAACCCAAGCAAGTTTGTAGGGCCCACATACGACTACGAGACTGCGATGCAAATTCAAGCTGAAAAAGGCTGGGTTTTCAAAGAAGACAAAGGCAGAGGGTACAGGCGTGTGGTGCCATCTCCCATGCCGCGTAGAATTGTTGAACTTTCCTCCATTAGGGCATTAATGGAGGAAGGTATTGTGCCTATCACCGTGGGTGGCGGTGGTATTCCTGTTGTGGAGCATGACGGAGCTTTGCGCGGAGTGGAAGCTGTCATTGATAAGGATTTAGCGTCTTCCTTATTGGCAGTAGAGCTAAAAGCAGAGCTTTTTGTCATATTGACTCAGGTAGACAAGGTCTACATCAACTACAAAAGTGATCACCAGCAGCCTTTAGAAAGGGCGAAGCTGGATTACTTAAAAGAGCTATATGACCAAGGGCACTTCCCTGCTGGGTCTATGGGTCCCAAGATTTTGGCTGCCATCAAGTACTTGGAAAACGTTGATGGCCAGGTTGCAATTGGGTCTTTGGAAGAAGCGGAGGCAGTAGTAAGGGGTGTAGCTGGTACAATAATTTATCGATGATAAGTAATTTCTTGCCAAGTGTGGGAACAATTCTTGGTGCCGTCATCGATGTGGCGTTGGTGACGGCATTGTTGTATTGGCTGTTGTCCAGTATTTACGGGACACGGGGCTATCATTTGGCACGAGGGTTGCTAATCATATTAGCTAGTTTAGCTGTACTCAGTTGGCTGGGTAAATTGTTTTCTTCATTGCAGCTTACAACATGGCTTTTCAACAATGTCGCCACCATGATGATCTTTGCCATACCTGTCATTTTTCAGCCAGAACTTCGGCGAGCTTTGGAGGAGTTCAGTTTGGATCCTTTTAAGAACCTTTTTAAAGCTGTTCCTGAGTACGATATCAAGCGTGTCATTAATGAAGTAGTCAGAGCTGTGGAACTTTTGTCGGCTAACCGTACCGGTGCTCTAATTGTGTTTGAAGGTAAAGTGGGTCTAAAGGATCTCATACAACAATCAGGAACTATGTTAAACGCTCAGGTTTCTGCAGACCTACTCTTGTCCATATTTAATACTAGGAGTCCTCTCCATGATGGCGCCGTAATCATTAAGGAAGACCGCATTGTGGCTGCACGGGTCATACTTCCGTTGGCTGATAGGCGAGATGACCGCATTGGAACACGGCACAGGGCGGCCATTGGCATCAGTGAAGAAACCGATGCAGTGGCATTAGTGGTTTCTGAAGAAACTGGTATCATCAGCTTTGCCTATAAAGGTCACCTAACCAGGTATGTGGAGCTAAAAGACCTGCCTTTTATATTAGAATCTTTTATATCTCCTGGTGGGAACCATGAAAAATAATAGCAAGAAAAAATTCGAGTTTTCTGATAGGACTAAACTGCTACTACTGTCTTTTCTTATCGCTTTGGGCCTGTGGTCTTCAGTGGCTGCAGGGAGCTTGCCTGTACGTGTAAGCGAACAAGTAGAAGTTCTGCAGGTCAACGGTCAGTCAAACTGGTACTACGAGGTCACGCCAGCGGTTGTGGAAGTTACTTACGAAGTGCCACTCATAGGTGACAAGGAACCACCAGTGGTATTTGTGCGTCTGGATCAAGCAAAGTGGGGCGATCAAGAGTTAACTCTGCAGACCTTTGCTCCCACATCTGGTAGGCTTATTTCCATAAATCCGAGCAAAGTAAAGGTACACGTGGAGCCCATTGTTAGCAAGCTCATGCCAGTGAACTTACTCAATATGAAAGTGGAGCCAGGACAAGTCATTGTCACAGGACCTGAAACCGCTGTGGCAAAGGTCGCTGACATAAAAACAGAGAGCCCTGTTTCAGGTGCAGAAGTGATGCAGTTAAAGGCTATTGCTGTGGACAAATCAGGTAATTTAGTGGAGAACGTTAAGATTAGTCCTGACTTACTCACTGTTACGATTCAGCAAGCAAAGGACATTGTAACCATGCAGGTTGCTGTACTTCCGCAGTTTGACGTGCCGCCAAACGTCTTTCTTAAGAGTTATTCTGTGAGACCTCGGGTAGTCACTGTGCAGGGTACGGCCAGTGCTCTTGAGTCTGTAGCTTTTATTCAGACTTCACGCGTGACGGTAGGGGCTGGGAGTAGCTCAGCTAAGGCTTCTCTTGAGTTACCTGAAGGTGTTGAATTGCTGGAAACTGAGGACCAGTGGGTAACTGTGTCTTACTCTGCTGAGCGCATGGTGGCAAGCGAATTCATATTGGAAGGCAGTGTCTACAGATTCCTATGTCCGGAGTCTGTGCAGTTGACGGCTTCTGACATTGTTGTAACTGCCACTGGTGTGGATTACCCTTCCACATGTGTATTCTTAGGAAAAGGAGGCAACTACTAATGCCTAATTTGTTTGGAACGGACGGGATTCGCGGTCGCTCCAATAAGGAGATGACCCCCGAGCTGGCTTACAAGTTGGGGAAAGCCATTGCGATTTTACTAAGGGAAGGATCGATAAAGAGAAGCAGGCCACTGGTTGGAGTGGCACAAGATACGAGAACATCTAGCAACATGCTTTTTACTGCTTTAAGCTCCGGGTTAATGTCATACGGGGCAGATGTGCTTTATTTTGGTGTACTGCCCACACCTGGTTTGTCCATGTTAACGCGCCGATTCGGAGCTGACGCCTCCGTCATGGTCTCAGCGTCTCATAATCCCATGGAAGACAATGGGCTTAAGGTACTAAACAGTGTGGGGTTGAAAATGCAGGAGGCGGAAGAGGAATTACTGGAACAGCTCATGGAAAGCGACCACAAGCCCGTATCCTGGGACCACATTGGCCAACTTCATTATGTCTCAAATAGCACCCAGCTTTATGGAGACGAAATTCTGGAAAAAACGCATCTGATGTTGGATCAAGTACCTTTGGTAGTGGACGTGGCTCATGGTGCTACGTACGCAGCTGCCCCCTATGTTTTACAAAAAGCTGGAGCACGGGTTCATACGCTCTTTGCAACGCCTGATGGCTACTGGATTAACCACGGTTGTGGTGCTACAAATTTGGAGCCCCTTAAGGAAGTTGTAAAAACCATGGGTGTGCCTCTCGGTTTTGCTTTTGACGGCGACGGTGATAGGGTCATGGCTGTAACCAGCAGTGGCCGAGTCCTTGATGGTGATGATCTCATGGCGATCATTGTTAAATACCTTTCCCAAAGACGGCTTTGGGATCCAAAGCTGGTTGTTGGTACGCTCATGACAAACAGCGGTTTTGAGGAATTCCTCAAGAAGATGGGCGGAGAGCTTGTCAGAACCAATGTGGGAGACAAATACGTTTCCGACTCCATGCGTGAGAATGGTGCTATGTTGGGTGGTGAACCTTCTGGTCATGTCATTTACACCCCTGTTAATCTAACTGGAGACGGAATTGGCATAATGGCAACGGTTTTGAGTATTTTGAATCAAACGGGCCAGTCACCTGAGGAACTGCTAAAAGACGTGAACAAGAAAACACAAAAAACTGTTAACGTGCCCTTGGGAAAGCGAATCAATGGTTCCAGCTTCGACATTGCACAGCTGCCTGAACTACGGCAGTTGGTCGAAGACTACAGTCAACAAGGCATGAGGATTGTGCTTCGGCCTTCAGGCACTGAACCACTTCTAAGAATTACCATTGAAGGTGAAGAGGAGCAAGTATCACAAGCTCTGGAAGCCATTGTGCCACTTGTGGAACGTATTTTCAAAGGGTGATTAGAATATGTGCGGCATAGTGGGTTACGTGGGGCAAAAGAACGCCTATGACGTAGTCATCGAATCACTGAAGAAGCTGGAATACCGAGGTTATGACAGCAGTGGTGTGGCGCTAAAAACTGATAAAGGCATTTTCATTGCAAAGAAAAAAGGACGCATATCGGAGTTAGAGAAGGATTTTCCTTCTGTTCCCGGTTCTAACATGGGCATAGCGCACACTCGATGGGCAACCCATGGTGCACCAAAAGACGAGAATGCTCACCCACATACCGATTGTACTGGGACCATTGCCGTGGTGCACAATGGCATTATCGAGAACTACAGAGAACTCAAAGCCTACTTAGCTGAAAGGGGACACAAGTTTACTTCTGAAACTGACACGGAAGTAGTGGCTCACCTGCTGGAGGAGTTTTACCAGGGTGATCTGTTTACTACGTTGCTAAAGATTTTACCGCTACTAAAAGGTGCTTTTGCTCTGGCCATCATCAGTCAAAAAGAAGACAGGATTTTAGCTGTTAGGCAGGATTCTCCACTGGTGCTGGGTTTGGGTCGTGGGGAGAACTTTTTAGCTTCTGACATACCGGCTTTGCTATCGCATACTCGTGAGTTTGTAATAATGGAAAATGGACAAATTGCAGACATTCGTGCGGAGCATGTGGAGCTTTATGACTTTGAAGGCAATGCCATTCCAATCAAGATAACCAAGGTGGACTGGGACGAGAAGCAGGCAGAAAAAGGTGGCTATGACCACTTCATGATAAAAGAAATCATGGAACAAGATGAAGCCATAAGGAGCACCTTGTTAGGGCGTGTGGATCGCGGGAGAGTCAGGCTTGATGAACTAGAGACGCTTCAAGAAGAACTCAAGAACGCGGAGCGCATCTACATCACAGCTTGTGGGACTGCCTATCACGCAGGTATGGTAGGTGCCTATTTGCTTAGGCACGTGGCTGGTTTGGATGTGGAGATTGAAGTGGCAAGCGAATTCAGGTACGCAAAACACCATTGGCGTGAAAACTCCGTGGGGTTGGTTATCAGTCAGTCAGGTGAGACAGCTGATACTCTTCAGGCTTTGAGAATGATGAAAGCAGATGGCATTCCTGTCATAGCCGTGGTAAATGTGGTTGGTAGCTCCGTTTACAGGGAAGCAGATGCATCGCTCTTAACACAAGCTGGACCAGAAATTGCTGTGGCTTCCACAAAGGCTTACAGTACGCAGCTGGTAGTTCTTTATTTGTTTGCCCTGTACATGGCGAAGCTCAAAGGGCTACTGACACAGGAGGAAGAACAAAGTATTTTAGAAGACCTTTGGAGTATACCAGAAAAGGTTAAGCAAGTACTCAGCAACGCTGAAAGCGTAAGAAGAATTGCACAGGACACCTATAAAGCTAACGACATCTTCTTCATTGGAAGGCAGCTGGACTACATGCTTGCCCTGGAGGGGTCATTGAAGCTGAAAGAAATCTCTTACATACACAGCGAAGCATTTCCTGCAGGTGAGTTAAAACATGGGCCGTTGGCATTGGTTACAGCTGACACCCCAACATTGGCAATTTTGATGCAGGAAGATGTACTTGAAAAGACGCTTAGTAATGTGTCCGAAGTAAAAGCTCGGCAAGGGGATGTTTTCGTGCTCGGTTTCGAGCGGGACAGGAAAAGGCTCGAAGACATTGGTCGATGGTCGTTTTTCGTTCCTGATACATTGCCCTTGCTTGCACCACTTGTTGGCATTCCTGTGCTTCAGTTGTTTGCTTACTACAATGCCGTCCTAAGGGGCACTGATGTGGACAAACCAAGAAACTTAGCAAAGTCTGTAACAGTTGAGTAGCAGTGTGATTGTTCTTTCTTGTGCGAGGATGGTTCATACGTATTATGCAGGAGAATAATAGAAGAATTAAAAATGCGAAAACAAGAACGCACATAACAGACAACATCACGTATTTTTTTGTACGCGCGTGTGTGGGCCTTTCCACATATACATATATGTGTATGATATGTGTGCGAAGATCGATTTTTTTTGTGCAAATGGTCAACAATATATAATAGGAGGCGAGCAAAATGGGACTTTATTACGTTACCACACCTATTTACTATGTGAATGCTGAACCTCATGCAGGGAGTGCCTATACCACAGTCTATGCCGATGCCTTGGCTCGGTATCACAGGCTCATAGGTGATCGTACGTTTTTTCTTACGGGCACCGATGAGCACGGTCAAAACATTCTCAAGGTTGCCAATGAAAAAGGTATAAACCCACAAGAATTCGTGGATCAAATGGCACAGAAATTCAAAGATGCTTGGAGATTCATGCGCATCTCCAACGACGATTTTATACGTACCACGGAGCCACGTCATGAAAAAGTAGTCCAACGAGTCATTGAAATCATGTACGAAAAAGGAGACATTTACTTAGGCACTTACCAGGGTTGGTACTGTCCCAAATGTGAGACGTATTACGGCGAGAATGAATTAGAAAATGGAAATTGTCCCATCCACAAAACACCTGTGGAATTCGTATCTGAAGAGTCGTACTTCTTTAAGTGGAGCAAGTACCAAGACCCGTTGCTGGAGCTTTATAGAACTAACCCAGATTTTGTGGTTCCTGCCACCAGATTGAATGAGATCAAATCCTTTGTGGAAAGGGGACTAAAGGACATATCCGTTAGCAGAACCAGTGTGCCCTGGGGTATTCCTGTGCCTTTTGACACGAAGCACACGGTCTATGTTTGGTACGATGCTCTTATCAACTACATTTCTGCTCTGGGATACACTGACTCAGGCGAGAAGATGGAGTTTTGGCCCGGTGTACATCTCATTGGTAAAGACATTCTTAGGCATCACGCAGCATTGTGGCCTGCCATGCTCATGAGCCTGGAACTGCGAGTTCCAAAGCGCGTAGTTGCCCATGGTTGGTGGTTGGTTTCTGGGCAAAAGATGTCAAAAAGCGTTGGTAACATATTCAGTCCACAGGACTTAGTTTCCCACATAGAAAACTCTGTGGGCTTGACTGAGGATATTGCGGTAGATGCTCTCCGCTACTTCATGTTAGCTGCAGGACCTCAAAGAGATGACGCTGACCTTTCTCTGGAAGCTCTTTGGGGGACCTACAATGCAGATTTGGCAAACGACTACGGTAATCTACTTCACCGTGTACTGGGCTTCATGAAGAAAAAAGGTATTGATACGGCGCCAAAGGTTACGGGGCAGCGTTACAGTCGAGTAGCAGCCGTGGTAGAGGAGCAGCTTCAAAAGTACCATGCTGCTTACGAAAAGGAAGACGTCCAAGGTGCGTTAAGCAGTGCCCTGGACCTTATTAAGTTCCTCAACGATTTTCAGGACAAAGAAAAACCATGGACCCTTAGTGGAGATGATTTAGCGGAGTTTCTGTACAGTGAACTGGAGGCTTATCGTGTTGCTACCACCATGCTCAGTCCAGCTATGCCTTCCGCTGCCCAGCGAGTGGCAGCTACCTTGCAAGCGCAACTTTCTCTAACCTTTGGTGAAGTCAGCGGTTTTAACCCAGACCTAACGCAGCCGCCGCTGTTTCCCAGATTCAAGGAGGATAAGGATAAGGATAAGCAAGGCGATAAGGGCGGCGCAAACAATGAACAAACCAAAGAAAGTGCGTCCCCTGAAGTAGAAGAAGGCAAACCAGTGGTGGACTATGACACATTCAGTAAGCTGGACCTGCGCATCGGCTTGGTGGAAGCTGCAGAGCGGGTACCTAAGAGCGATAAACTCATAAAGCTTTCGGTGGATTTAGGTTCTTTAGGAAAACGCACCATTGTGGCTGGCATAGGTCTCAAGTACGAACCTGAGGACTTGGTGGGAAAACGGATTGTGGTTGTGGCAAATCTTCAGCCAAGGAAGCTTATGGGTGTTTTGTCCCACGGTATGCTTCTGGCAGCCACAGGAGAAGATGGGTTACCCAACCTGCTCAGCGTGGATGGGCAGCCTGAACCCGGGACTAAGATAAAATAGATGAGCGATAATAATATGTCAGACCAACACTCATGCAGCCATTACATTGACTCACATGCCCATTTGCAGGATCCAGCCTACGACGACGATAGGGAGGATGTGCTTGAAAAGGTCAGAGGAGAACTCTTAAGTTTCGCATGGGTGGGTTATGATATTGAATCTTCGCAGAAAGCCCTTCAGCTAAGGCACCCACAGGAACCGGTAGCGGTCGGGGTTCATCCCCATAACGCTACTGGTTCCCTGGATGTTCTTAAGCAATATGAGAATATGTACCAACAAGCAAGCGCCGTTGGTGAGATCGGACTCGACACGGTTAGATCTGAAACTGCGCTTGAAGATCAACTGGTGTGGTTTCGTCGGCAAGTTGAAATAGCTCTTTACTTTGGTAAGCCCATAGTTATTCATGAAAGAGAAGCATTTCCTTATGTTATGGAGGTTTTGAACAAATACGGTTCCATACCTGTGCCCGTAGTGCTCCATTGTTTCTCGCATGGCCCCAATGAAGCTTTAGAGGCTCTAAAAAAAGACTTCTTTATTTCTTTCGCAGGCAATATAACTTACCCTAAAGCAGACCCCCTTCGCTCGGCTCTAAAGATGGTGCCTTTGGATCACCTCCTTTTAGAAACTGACAGTCCTTATCTGCCGCCGCAAGTTATCAGGGGTAAACGCAACGATCCCACTTACGTGAAGGAAGTCTACAAAAAGGCGGTTGAAGTTACTGACATGCCCATGGATGAGCTTTGCCAAGTTATATGCAGAAACTTCGCTCACGTTTTTGGTATTTCCTTGACTTTTTCTTAAACGGTTGAGTAAAGGCATTGTTAATGTTATATTAAATGTGAGAAGATTACCATAATGGCATTCGCTACCGTGCGGTGGCGAATGAGGAGGTGACTTTTTTGGCGAATTTTTCTGTGTTTGTGGATACCAGGTTGTGTAAATCCTGTGGGCTGTGTGTCATGGTGTGCCCAAAAAAGGTATTCGAGCTAAGAGCCCCCGATGGGAAGAGTGTCCCCGTCAGAGAAGAGGATTGCATCGGGTGCACCCAGTGTTTTAACATTTGTCCTGATTTTGCAATAACGGTCTTCAAGAAAGAAGGTGTTCAGGCTTGAGCAGAATAGTCATGGGCGACGTGGCGTGCGCCATGGGTGCCATTGATGCAGGGCTTAAATTCTATGCAGGATACCCCATTACACCATCTTCTGAAATAGCAGAAACACTTTCGGAGCTGTTGCCCAAACACCAGGGGATCTATTTGCAGATGGAAGATGAAATAGGCAGTATTATGGCAGTAATCGGCGCTTCCTATGCTGGCTATCCTGCTATGACTGCTACCAGCGGGCCGGGGTTTTCTCTCATGCAGGAAGCCATCGGGTACGCTGCCATGGCTGAGATTCCCATAACCATTGTTAATGTCATGCGTGCTGGTCCTTCCACGGGTTTGGCTACCCAAATTGGTGAAGGAGATCTAATGCAAGCTATTTGGGGAACTCATGGGGACCATCCCGTGGTAGTGTTTTCTCCAGGTAATGTTCGGGAGTTTTACATTTACACGCAAAAAGCGCTGTACTGGGCTGAGAAACTTCGCATGCCAGCTATTGTTTTGGCTGATGAAGTAGTAGGTCACATGAGAGAGAACGTGGAATTTCCAGAGCCCATAAAGATTCCAGCGAGAACAGTACCTGAGGTATCTCCTGAAAAGTATTTGCCCTACGCTACCGTAAACGGAGACGCTGTGCCATTGCCGCCTTTGGGACAGGGTTATTTGTGGCACGTCACTGGCTCAGCTCATGGGGAAGATGGTTTTCCCACTATTAAGCCAGACAAAGTAAAAGCATTACTGGACAGGTTAAATACCAAGGTTGAAAGACATCGCAAGGAGCTTATCGAATATGAAACATATGAGCTTGATGGCGCAGAAACACTGGTAATCAGTTTTGCTTCCATGGGTAGAGTGGCAAAAGGTGTCGTAGTGGAGCTTCGTAGCCAAGGGTACAAAGTTGGGTTAATTCGTCCCTTTACCATGTGGCCCTTTTTTAAGGAGGAGCTCAGGGACATTGTTAACCATGTCAAACCGAAGAAAATCGTCATACCGGAGATAAATTACGGCCAGCTCAGGCTTTTGGTGGAGTGGGCATTGAAAGGTTTTGATGTCCCTGTTTTGGGTGTGAACGTGGTAAATGGCGATCTTATCCCGCCTGAGCTAATCGAGGAGGCGATTCTCCATGGATAATCTCGGCAGCAACCATAATGCTGATAACGGAATAAACTTGGTACCCATGTCTGAGGCTCCTGAGAAGTGGCTAAGAAAACAGTATTTGCCCCACATTTGGTGCCCCGGTTGCGGCATCGGAACCATTCTAAGGCAAGTCATTGAGCAGTTTACAAAACTGGGGTGGCGTAATGACGAAGTGGTCTTTGTAACTGGTATTGGTTGCACTGGCAGGGCTTCAGGCTATGTGAATGCACAAACACTGCATACCATACACGGCAGGGCATTACCCACCGCCACAGGTATAAAGATGGCTCGGCCTGACATGCACGTGGTTGCCATGTTGGGCGACGGAGACGGTGTGGGCATTGGTGGAAACCACTTCATTCATGCGGCAAAGCGTAATATTGGTATAACTGCCATTGTGGTTAACAATCGCATTTACGGAATGACAGGTGGTCAAGTATCGCCTACCACACCCTCGGGAGCTAAATCGAGTACTACTCCTTATGGAAACGTGGAACCAGCCATGGACGTAAGCAAGTTAGCACTGGGAGCCGGAGCCACCTTTGTTGCCAGGGCGCATACAGCGAACCCTGTTTATTTGGGCCAACTTATCAGGAGGGCCTTGGAGCACGACGGATTTAGCGTGTTAGAGGTTCTTTCTCAATGCCCAACGTATTTTGGGCGTTTTAATGGTATGCCAGATGCTGTGCAGATGTTGGAATGGTTCAAGTCCAACACATTCATGGCAAAGAGCCCCTACGAAGAAAAGGAAGGAAAAATACCCGTCGGTGTATTCAGAGATGATAAAGAGACGCCGGAGCTGAGCAAAAGCTACCGACAACTTTGGGAGGAATAATGCCATGAGACGCGAAGTTTACATAGTTGGATCTGGAGGTCAAGGAGTAGTCCTCATGGGCGCCCTCCTGGCTGAGGCATATGCGCTGAAGAATTGGAATGTGGTGCAGACAGTGGTTTATGACGCAGCACAAAGGGGTGGTTTAGCGCGTGCTGAAGTGGTCATGAGCGATACGGAAATTTATTACCCCAAGGTGCGTAAAGCGGATGTGGTGGTTGCTTTCTCATCTGATGCTTTGCCAGGTGCTAAGTCCAAGATGAATGTCCACACTGTCATTCTTGCTGATGAAAGCCTCAGAGATAAGGGCGTGGAAAGTCTCGGTTTCAAAGTGGTTTATGTGCCCTTTGAACGATGGGCCAGAGAAGAGCTTCACAGTGCTCGTGTAATGAACATGGTAGCATTGGGATATTGCTTAAAGACCCTTGGCGACATCAGCCTCGAAGAAGTAGAAATGGCGTTAAAAGAACGATTTAAAGGAGATTTATTCAAGTTGAACATGGCTGCCGTTAAAATTGGGCTGGAAGCAAGTGAATTTTAATTTACTGTGGATTTTTTAGGAGGCGGTTGAATATGGAGTATGCTGAAAGCCCGGTCATCATTGATGTGAAGGGGCGTATGGTTCTTGATTCCAGAGGCAATCCTACTGTGGAAGCTACTGTGCTGCTGGAAGACGGTAGCATGGGCACGGCAGCTGTGCCCTCTGGTGCTTCTACTGGAAGTAGGGAAGCTCTGGAGCTACGGGACAACGGCAAGGAGTTTGGGGGCAAGGGCGTGGACAAGGCCGTTGCCAACATAAATGAGGCACTAGCAGAAGTAGCTATTGGTATGGATGCTTACGATCAAGCTGGCATTGACATGGCCATGATCGAAGCTGATGGAACGGAGAACAAATCCAATTTGGGCGCTAACGCCATTTTAGCAGTTTCTTTGGCAGTAGCCTATGCCGCTGCAAAGTCGCTTGGTTTACCCTTGTTTGCCTACCTTGGCGGTGTTCAAGGTAAGGTGCTGCCTATTCCACTCATGAATGTTATAAATGGCGGCGTACATGCTGATAGCGGTTTGGATTTCCAAGAGTTCATGATTGTACCTGCTGGTTTTGACAACTACAGCGATGCTCTTAGGGCGGGTGCCGAGGTCTATCAGGTTCTTAAGAGTGTGCTCAAGAAACAAGGTTACAGAATTGCCGTTGGCGATGAGGGAGGTTTTGCACCCACTTTACCCAATCACAAGGCAGCTTTACAAGTTCTGGTGGAAGCCATACAAACGGCTGGATATGAACCAGGCAAACAGGTTTTCTTGGCCCTAGATGCCGCAGCATCAGAGTTTTACGATGACACTAGTTATAAGTACGAAGGCAAACAGCTTTCCTCCAAAGACATGCTAGCTGTGTATGAGGAAATGGTTTCTCAGTACCCCATTATCTCCATCGAAGACGGTATGGCTGAGCAAGATAAAGAAGGCTGGAAGCTGATCACACAGAGCTTGGGCAGTAAAGTATTGTTAGTGGGTGATGACGTGTTTGTCACCAACCCAGCAATATTCACTAAGGGTGTAGAAGATGGCATAGCTAACGCCATTCTTGTTAAACTGAACCAAATCGGTACTCTGACTGAAACGCTGGATGTTATTCGCACAGCACACCTGGTAGGCTACCGCTGCATCATTTCACACCGCTCAGGTGAAACAGAGGATACTACGATTTCGCATCTGGCAGTTGCTACCAACGCTGGTTTTATTAAAACTGGTGCACCAGCCAGATCGGAACGCGTTGCTAAATACAATGAATTGCTTCGAATCCAGGAATACTTAGGTGACAGTGCGGTTTACTTCGGCAAAGTGTTCCCTTGGTGGAAAGCAGTAAAACGTTGAGTTTGAGGTGAGTGATTTGCGATGAAAGAATTCCTCGTAGCTTCTGCCAGCGAGATTCTCAGCGGAAGCGTCACAGATGCTTATTTTGAACGAACAGAAGAGATTCTCTCCAAAGCAGGTAAGAACCCAGAAGTTGTCATGGAGCTTCATGTAAAACAATTTCCTTCGCCAGATTACGGGTTTGGCGTGCTGGCAGGCACTTACGAGGTACTGAAGCTTCTAGAAGGTTTACCTGTAACCGTGGAAACCATGGAAGAAGGTAGTCTTTTCTTCCCGGGTGAACCGGTAATGAATATAAAAGGTCCTTACCTAAGTTTCGGAAAGCTGGAAACGGCAATTATTGGCTTTGTGGCTTTCATGTCAGGTGTTGCTACTAAGGCGGCGCGGTGTAGAGTGGCGGCTTGGGATAAGAAAATGCTCAGCTTTGGCACTCGGCGTATGCATCCTGTGGTGGCACCAGCCATTGAGTACAGCGCCTACATAGGTGGTATGGACGGTGTGAGTAATACGGCCGGTGCTCGTAGGTTGGGTATTCCAGCTGCAGGCACTATGCCTCACGCTTTGGTCTTGGCTCTGGGAGGAGACCCTGGGACTGCCTTTGAATACTACGACAAGTATTTGGATCCATCAGTTCCCCGAATCATGCTGGTGGACACTAGTGGGGCACCCTTTAATGAAACCATGGAAGCTGTTAAAAGACTTGGACCTAAGCTCGAAGGCATACGTCTTGACACAAAGGATTTAGCCTATATTCTTTCCAGCATAAGATGGGAGCTGGATCGTATGGGTCTTCGCAATGTAAACTTCTGGATTAGTGGTGGCATTGATGAGTACGAGATTCCCACTTATGCACCCCTGGTAGAGGGGTTTGGCGTGGGTACGAAAATCGTAAACGCGCCGGTGTTCGATTTTGCCCTCAAAATTGTGGAGGTTGATGGTGAACCCAAAGCCAAGTTTTCAAACACACCTGGTCATAAGAATGTTTGGCGTAGTGCGTGTCATGATGTGGTTTCACTATGGGATTCGCAGATAAGCGAAGGAAAGAAAATGCTCGAACCAGTATTGGATCATGGGGTACCAGTAAAGGAAGAAAAATCTTCTCAGGAAGTAAGAGCGTTTGTATTGTCTCAGCTTGAGCAGTTGCCTTTGGAAGTAAAAGAGATTAAGTCACCGTCAAAATGGGAAGTGATTTACAGCGCTAGGCCCTAGGGCCTAGCGCTGTTGTCTTAAGAAATTATAAACGTCCTGCGTTTTGCCAGTGATGAGCAGTATATCAGAATCTTTAACTACGTAGTCACGGTTGCCCAAGATAAAGTCTTCAGTGCTCTTCACACCAATTACGAGGACTCCGTATTTACTGGGCACGTTTAAATCGCTGAGTTTTTTACCTATCCAACTGTTGGGCGGTTTAAGCTCTGCCATGACCAAATCCGTGTAAATCCCCATTACGTCGTAAATGTGTCCTTCCAGAAGTTGATAAGCGGCTCTCACACCGCTTTCGGCTGCAGGCATAATGATTTTTTCCACGCCCAGTTTTCTTAGTAGCCTGGCTTGAAGCTCCGTGTTTGCTCGTGCTACAACCTTAATGCCTTCTTCCAATAGTTCCATGGACAGTAGAGCAGAAAGGTCAAGCTCAGAAATGGCTACCACTGCAAAATCCACGTTGCGTATGCCAAGGGACAATAGGTCGTCCTTAGTCAGTTTATAAAGATCTGCTTGTGCTGCAACCGCTAAATAGGGCGATAGTTCTTTGATTACTGTTTCGTCTTTGTCTAAGCCAATAACCTCGTGTCCTAATTCTGCTGCAGTTTTTGCGAAGGCGCTACCGAATCTGCCTAATCCCAAGACTGCTACGCTTTTCTTTGCCACAGTATTACCTCCTTGTTTGTTACCCTACAATTATATCCTCTTCTGGATAAGTGTAGCTTGGTAGCTCCGGTCTGAATATGTAGCCCGTAAGAATGGTGAACACACCCACACGGCCCACAAACATGGTCAGGATAAGTACAATTTTCGAAGCCACAGAAAGGTTAGGGGTAATACCCGTGGTCAGCCCTACTGTTCCCAATGCGGAGAATACTTCAAAGGCGATTTGATGCAGATGCAAGGCTGGTTCGAAGATGGACAAAATGACAATACTGATTACCGCTATGGTCATGTTCAAAATTAATATGGCGTTAGCTGTATCCAAAATAGACCATTTGATGGTGCGATGAGCCACATGCACTCTACTTGAGCCTGTTAACACAGCCTTTATGTATTGAAATACACTAAAAAAGGTTGTGGTCTTAATACCGCCTGCTGTACCACCTGGAGAGCCACCTATGAACATGAGCAGCATGGTGATAAGCAGTGTTGGCAGAGTGGCATAACCATGGTTAATAGTGGAAAATCCAGCTGTTCTTGGTGTAACACTTTGAAAGAATGCTACCAGTATTTTCTCTGAAATGCTCAGTGGACCTAAGGTTTTTGGGTTGTTCCACTCAAAAATACCGATTAGGAGGGCTCCTAAAACTATTAGCGCCAAGGTAACGCCAAGGACTATGCGCGTATGCAATGAAAAATAAAACTTTTTTTGCCTGACCTTCTGGAATATTTCAGACCAGACTACAAATCCCAATCCTCCTGCTATGATGAGGCCCATGACGGTCAAATTGACAAGTGGATTTTGTGCGAATTCACTAAGTGACTTAAAACCGCCATGAATGTCAAACCCGGCATTGTTGAAAGCGCTGACAGCATCGAAAACTGAGGCCCAAATTCCACCTGCCAAACCTCTTGAATTCAAGTAATATGGTATGAACGTTATGCCAAGAAGCAATGCTCCTATGAGTTCAACCAAGAGAGCAAATCTTACTGTAAAACCGAGCAGTTTGACAACCCCCTGAAGAGTATTCACATTCCACTGTGAAGCCAACGTAATACGGGTTCTCAAACCGATGCGCGCACCTGTGAGAAGAAGCAGTGTGAACGTGGTAATAGTGAGATAGCTCAAGCCACCAAACTGGATCAGGATCATGATGATAAACTGACCTGCAAAGTTCCAATAATCCCATGTGTCCTTTACTATTAACCCTGTAACGCATACTGCTGAAGTACTAGTAAACAACGCATCAACAAAATTGGTAAAACCTCCACCTCTCCTGGCTATGGGCAGAGCCAGCAAGACGGCTCCCACCAAAATTACCGTGGCGAAGCTTCTCACAATGAGCCTCCTTGCTTTAATTGCTGCTTCCATGTTTTATCACCCTCGCAATTCTCACGGCTATACATTATAGAACAAAGTGTGCAAAAGTGTTAAAATAATATTAACTACTAAGGAGGTGTTCCCATGAATAGACCGCAAATTAAGACGGAGCTGCCGGGTCCAAAGGCGAAAGAAATTATCGGGCGCGACGCGAAGGTGATGTCCACTTCGCTAAGCCGAGATGTTCCCCTGGTAGTGGAACGAACACAGGATGTATGGATTTACGACGTAGACGGCAATGAGTTCCTCGACATGACCAGCGGTGTGGGTGTAACGAACGTTGGCCACACAAATCCTCAAGTTGTGGAAGCCATAAAGAATCAGGTGGAAAAATTCCTTCACTTTGCAGGTACTGACTTTTACTATGAACCTCAAGTTACTTTGGCAGAGTCACTAAATGACATAAGGCCCTTCAAAGAGCATGGACGTGTGTTTTTCACCAACAGTGGCACCGAGTCAGTGGAAGCTTGCATAAAGTTGGCAAGGTACAAAACGCGGCGGCCACTGTATATTGGGTTCTTAGGTGGTTTCCACGGAAGAACCATGGGATCTTTGTCTTTTACTTCTTCAAAAGTGATTCAACGCAGATACTTTTCTCCCATGATGCCTCAAGTGGTTCATATTCCTTTCCCCGACACCTACAGGCCACCTGAGGGTGTAGTGCCTGAGAAAGTAACCGATTTCGTGATCTGGTATTTGAATCGCATGTTTGAAACCGTTGCTCCACCTGAGGACGTAGCCGCTGTGTTAGTAGAACCCATTCAGGGTGAAGGCGGTTACATCGTACCGCCAAAGGATTTCTTCCCCCGATTAAAGCAGGAACTAGATAAGCATGGTATCTACCTCATCGTTGACGAAGTACAGAGTGGCATGGGGCGCACAGGAAAAATGTTTGCTATTGAACATTTTGGTGTGGAACCCGACATAGTTTCCATTGCAAAAGGTATCGCATCTGGCATGCCCATGGGTGCGTGCTTGGCAAAGGAAAGTGTCATGGATTGGGAAGAAGCAGCTCACTCCAACACCTACGGAGGCAACCCCGTAGCTGCTGTGGCTGCCACTGAAACCATAAAGCTTCTAAAATCTGGTTTAGTTGAAAACGCAGCCAAGATTGGCGATTATTTCATAAGTCAGCTACGTGAACTTCAGAAAAAATACGAAGTAATTGGCGATGTGCGCGGAATAGGGCTCATGCTGGCAATCGATTTTGTAAAGGATCCTGTTAAGAGGGACTATAATTATGAATTAAGAAACAAAGTCATTCAGGAAGCTTTCAAGCGTGGCTTGGTGTGCTTGGCTGCTGGCAAGAGTGCGATCCGTTTTGCACCGCCATTAACGCTAAAAGAGGAGCATGTGGACATAGCTATTGAAATTTTGGATGAATCAATAAAAGCTGCGCTGGGATAGCTTCCTAAAAGTTTCCGTATGTGTTTAGGAGGCGATGAATCTTGGGGCTCAAAAGAACCTCTTTGCATGAAGTACATAAGGCACTGGGAGCAAAGCTTGTTGAATTTGCCGGCTTTGAAATGCCCTTGCAGTACAGCGGCATAATCGACGAACACATGGCTGTGCGAACCAGTGCTGGCATGTTCGATGTTTCGCACATGGGCGAGTTTTATTACAAGGGCGACATCGATGCCATGAACATGGTGGTTACAGTGGACATCGCGAAGCTGGAACCATTGAAGGCTGCTTACACCATGCTGTTGAACGAACGTGGTGGAGTCGTCGATGACTTAATCGTTTACCGCCTATCTCCAGATGAGGTCCTACTTGTGGTAAATGCGGCGAATATCGAGAAGGACTTCCAGCACATACTTACCTACCTGCCCAAAGAAGGGTCTCACCTGTTTGAGAATGTGTCCGACAAGTGGTTTGATATTGCTGTGCAGGGAACAAAAGCCGTGGACATACTGAAAACCTATTTTCCTCAGGTTGTTGATTTGGCTCCCTTTGTTTTTGTCTCAGTGCCTGAACATGGCCTTATCATAAGCAGGACTGGTTATACCGGCGAGGACGGTTTTGAGGTTTACGGCCCCATGGAGGAAGCCCCAACGTGGTGGAATAAGTTCATGGATGCTGGTTCTTCATTCGGTTTGAAACCAGCTGGCTTAGGTGCTCGTGACACGCTTCGCATTGAAGCTGGTTTGCCCCTTTATGGTCATGAACTCAATGAAGAAACGTCGCCACTGGAATCGAATTACGCTTTTGTCATTGACTGGGATAAACCGCAGTTCATAGGTCGAGAAGCCTTAGTAAAGCAGAAAGAATCAGGCATTCAAAAGAAGCTCATGGGATTGGAGATCACCGGTGGTATTGCCCGAGAGGGTTACAAGGTCTTTTCTGAAGGCGAAGAAGTGGGTGTGGTTACCTCGGGAACCATGGCTCCCTTCTTGAAGAAAAGCATTGCCATGGCATTTTTGCGTGTGGATAAAGCAAGAATCGGCACACCTGTTGAAGTTCAGATCCATGGACAAATGGTGCCAGCCAAGGTTGTGTCAAAGATGTTCTACAAGCGGGGGAAAACGCAATGAGGTACGTGCCGCATACCAAAGAAGAAATCAAAGCCATGCTTGAAGCCGTCGGGCTTCGAAACGTGGATGAGCTTTTCAGCGACATACCCACCGAGGCACTGCTCAAAAGACATCTTCAAGTTGAAGGCGGCTGGGACGAAGAACAGCTTAGGGCCTACTTTAGAAAAGCGGCAAGCGGTATTCCAGATGCAAACAGTGCTGTTTACTTCTTAGGCGGTGGCGTTTATGACCACTACGTACCTTCAGCAGTGGACAAGATAATCGCTTTACCCGAGTTCTACACCGCTTACACACCTTATCAGGCTGAGATTAGTCAGGGCACACTTCAAGCCATGTTTGAGTACCAATCACTCATTTGTGAGCTGACGGGCATGGAAGTAGCGAATGGCAGCCTTTATGATGGTGCCAGTGCAGCGGCTGAAGCGGTGCTGATGGTTATGCGCATCAATGGGAAGAGACGCGTTGTGGTCTCTGAGTGCGTGCATCCTGACATCATAGAAGTTCTTCGAACGTATCAGCTGGGTCAGGACTTTGAAATACTTACCTTACCCCAAAAGGAAGGGGTAACCGACCTTTCTGAGCTTGAGGATTTATCAAATGTTTCCTGTCTGGTTATGCAAAACCCCAACTACTACGGTTTCTTAGAAAACATGAATCAGGCTTCAGAGCTGATCCACAAGGCAGGTGGCTTATTTGTGGCTGCCGTAGATCCGCTGTCCTTGGGCGTACTAAAAAGCCCACATGAATACGGAGCCGATGTAGTAGTGGGAGAAGGGCAAAGTCTTGGTAACCACATGAGTTACGGTGGACCACATTTTGGCTTCTTTGCAACCAAGATGGACTACATCCGCTACATGCCCGGTAGAATGGCTGGGCAAACTGTGGACGTGGATGGAAGGGTGGGCTATGTGCTCACATTACAAACCCGTGAACAGCACATACGTGC
>JAZIGN010000004.1:0-5000 GCA_036679065.1 Coprothermobacterota bacterium
ACATGCCCGGTAGAATGGCTGGGCAAACTGTGGACGTGGATGGAAGGGTGGGCTATGTGCTCACATTACAAACCCGTGAACAGCACATACGCCGTGAGAAAGCCACGTCGAACATTACCAGCAACCACTGGCTCATGGCATTGGCATCTGCTGTTTACCTATCTCTCATGGGAGGATCACTTCCTGAGCTGGGTCAAACCATTTTGAACAGGAGCACCTATTTAGCTCAGAAGTTAGCTTCGGTGGGCTATCCACTTTGGCAGCGTCAGTACTTTTTCAAGGAATTCCCCATAAAAGCACATGATGCTGAGGCTGTTCAGGAGGCTTTGGCTGACTCCGGGTACTATGTGGGCCCCGTCATTGATGAGCACACGCTTTTGGTGGCAGTCACAGAAAAGCGCACCAAGGAACACATGGACAAGCTTATTGAGCTCATGGAGGGTCTGCGATGATGAACAGTAGAAAAGGCACATTGCCCTTGCTTAAAGAACTGCACAAAACGGGTAGGCGTGGGCCCCAAGTGCCAGTGAGTGGTCTTGAAGATCGGCCCGTATCTGAAATTCTTCCCAAGGAGTTTCTTCGCGAAGAACCACTAAGCATGCCTGAACTTAGTGAAGTAGAAGTGGTCAGGCATTTTGTCAATTTGTCAAACTTGAATTACGGCGTGGACAACGGTTTCTATCCACTGGGCTCCTGTACCATGAAGTACAACCCCAAGATAAACGAAGAAGTTGCGGCGTGGTTTCAAGACATACACCCAGCTCTGCCTGAAGGCAGGGTGCAGGCACTACTTGAGCTGCTATATACCTTCCAGCAAGATCTCCTTGAAATAACGGGCATGGATGCCATAACGCTGCAGCCTGCCGCAGGGGCACATGGAGAACTCACCTCACTGCTCATGGCAAAAGCTTATTTCAAAGACCATGGTCTTCTGGAAAAGGACACTGTAATCATTCCTGACTCCGCTCACGGAACCAACCCCGCTTCTGCTACCATGGCAGGCTTCAAAGTGGTTACTGTTAAGTCTGATGAAGAGGGCTTAGTGGACTTGGAACAGCTAAAAGCATTGGTTAACGATCACACAGCAGTTTTCATGCTGACTAACCCCAACACCCTGGGCAAGTTTGAGAAAAACATTCTCGACATTGCACAGCTCATCCACGGTGTGGGTGGACTTATGTACTGTGATGGCGCAAATCTAAACGGCATGCTGGGTTGGGCAAGACCAGGGGATATGGGATTCGACTTTGTTCACCTGAATCTGCACAAAACCTTCAGCACACCCCATGGTGGAGGGGGCCCTGGTTCTGGTCCCGTGGCTGTCAAAAAAGCTCTGGAGCCGTTTTTGCCAAAGCCCGTTTTGGTTAAAGCAGAAGATAAAGATGGAAATGGTAGCTACCATTGGGATTATGACAGGCCTCGTAGTATTGGCAAGGTACGTTCCAATTTTGGGAACATTTTAGTTGCCTTAAAGGCTTTGGCTTACATAAAATCCCTGGGCGGAGCGGGGCTGCGCGAAGTGGGTACCATGGCGGTCTTGAATGCCAACTACATGCGCGTTGCCATGGAGGATACGCTGCCCACAGCTTACCCTGGTTTGTGTAAGCACGAGTACGTTGCCACAGCAGAAGAGGTAAAAAAGCGCTACGGTGTGAAAGCTCAGGATATTGCAAAACGTTTGCTGGATAAAGGTTTCCATGCGCCGACCATGTATTTCCCGCTCATCGTGAAAGAAGCACTCATGATTGAACCCACTGAGACTGAAACAAAGGAAAACTTAGATGCCTTTGTGCAAGCCATAAGAGAGATTGTGGAGGAAGCGGCTACCAATCCTGATGTGGTTTTGAGTGCTCCACATGACACCCCTGTTAGGCGCCTTGATGAGGTAAAAGCCAATAAGGAGTTAAAAGTTCGCTGGTGAGTGAGCCCCCCACCTCAGTGGGGGCTCCTTTTTTTACAAACACAAGTATTTGCGCCACCTAACATCTTTCTTTTTTTGTGGGTGTTTTGAAGATTGTAAAATGAATGCATGCGAGCAGATGTTTTGTTTGCGTTTTTTACAAAGCAATAATGCGCCAGAGTTAACTGTGCACGTGCATGCATATAACGTGTTTGCGAGGTGATGAAAGCTTATGGTTTTAATAATGAAAGGAAAACCAGTGGCAGATGCCATCTATGAAGAGCTTCAGCCCATGACGTCACTAAACTTGACGCTGGGCATTATTAAGTACAAGGGCTCCGATGCAGGTGGTTACCTGAGTGGGCTTTCCAAGGCAGCGCAGCGCCTAAATGTGCAACTTCGCATAGACGAAGTAGAACAGTTTCAGGAGCTTACTCAAAATGTCGCTAACATGGGCAAGGACCCACAGGTTCATGGCATACTACTGCTGAAGCCTTTCCCAAAGGAGTGGAACTTTAGGCAAGCTTCTGACCTCATACCCCCCGAGAAAGATGTAGATGCTCTGCACCCAGTGAATTTGGGGAAACTGGCGCAAGGCAGAGGCAAGTTGGTACCGGCAACTGCTCAAGCTGTACTAAGTATTTTGGATTTCTACAACGTGTTGCCTTTGGAAGGAGCAAGTGCACTGGTCATAGGTAGAAGCGAAGCGGTAGGTCTGCCAGCGTTTTTACAGCTCATGCAGCGCAACGCCACTGTGACTGTGGCACACAGCCGCACAAGAGATTTACCTTCTTTATCAAGGCAAGCAGACTTAGTAGTAGTGGCAGTAGGTAAACCCAATTTTCTTACCAAAGATCATGTAAAACCGGATGCTGTGGTCATTGATGTGGGCACCAACGTATTGGAAGACGGCAAGGTAGTGGGCGACGTAGATCGTGAAAACGTGGAACCACTAGTACGTGCCATCACACCTGTGCCAGGTGGAGTGGGTTCTGTAACCACGGCTTGCCTGTTCAGGAATCTTTTCTTGTGTTATGAGGAGCAGACGCGTTAGGCGAATCCGTATAAGCTTTGCCAGATTCGCTGCTTAGGCTTTTTAGCAGAGTATTTACCGGTGGTCTACGCAGCTGCGTTATATTTCGCCTTAGCAAGGAGTACTTTTCACTGGAAAGAAGGGCATAAAGCAGTGACGTTTTCAGCTCCACTGTTTCCACTTGAGCATTCTCCGTAGCATCGTGAAAAGCCTGCAGTACTTCCGTGCTCATGCGTGTTAGAGCTTCAATTCTTTGGTTACGGTGTACAATCCATCCAACGTCACTTTGGGCAATAGCACTTACGCCGAACTTCTTAGCAGTGTGTATGAGAAAGCCAATCTCTATGCCATAGCCCGTGTAAAAGGGTATGGACCTTAGTAAGGAGGTGCGAGCAGCTGTAAACCCTGACAGTGGCTGAAACAAAAACAGCAGCTCAGGCATTTCCATACTCAGAAGTGGCCTAACCAGTATTTCTGTTACTCTGCCGCCACCACTCTTAAGGTTTTTGTCTTCAGGTCCACCTCGATTGAAGTAGCCCTTAACCAGTTGTATGTCTCTTCTTAAAACCAGAGGTCCAATGGTACCTAGCACCATGTCCTGGGTGGGGTTCTTTATGTCAGCGTCCAGAAACGCCACAATGTCAATGTTATTCAGTACAAACAGGGATTTCCACAGCGCTTCCCCTTTTCCACGAAAAGCGCCCAGTTCCGGATGAATTTCACCACTTCTAAAGACCTCAGCTCCTGCCTGACTTGCTATGTCGAAGGTGGCATCAGTGGAATCGTTGTCTATTACAACGATGCGATCCAATATGCCTTCTTTCTTAAGGGGCAGGTAGCACTGCACCACTTCAGCAATAGTTTCTTCCTCATTAAAAGCTGGTATGACCACAGCAATTCTTTGTTTCCTTTCATTTTTCCGCTGTCTTATCCATTCCTTGTTGAAAGAGGCTTTAGGAAACGTATTACGTACGAAAACTGTTGTGGGGTCCTCTGTTTCTACTCTAAGTGGGCGCTGTTTTGTCTTCTGCATGCGCTGTCGAACTAGAATGAAGTCGGTTCCACCGTTTCCGTTTTTGATTTTTTCTACTAAGTGCCACAGGAAATGTTCTGTGTTCATGGGATAAGGCAAACCAAGTATGGCTAAGTCCAGTTTTGGCAGTTGTTCCATGATCGCCACAGCGGCATCTTCGGAACTAAGGGGTATGAAGTTGATTTCTTCCAGTTCGTCCTGCTGCAAGCTTCTGTCAAAGGAAATGTCATCCTCTGTTATTTCTGTGGTTTGTGGTTTGTATAGGTTGATCAGTTTTGCGTTTTTAATTAATCCCGCCTCTTGCAGAGCAGTTCCCACCGTATCAAAGAGTGCAATGTTTGCTCTGCCTCTGCTAAATATGCCCACCTTTTTCTTCTGGCGCATACTGTGTAGTCCCAAAAGTAGCAGGTTGTCACTGTTTTCCATGAGTGCGTTTAGGGTCTCTACGTCCAGATTTGTTGTGAGCAAATCCACGCACACATATGAATCCACTTTCTTACTTAGCAAGTCCACCGCCTCTTGAGGTGTGTTTACGCGTTTAATTTCCTTTTTTGGAGAAAGGTTGTAAAAGAAGTTTTTTAAGGTTTTGTTGGGTTTTCTCTGGCTCACATATATCATAATCTGCATTTTACACCCATAACTTGCCGTATTAGTTTTCTACAAGGTTAAATAACGCTAAGCACTCGAATAGGCTTTATGCAGGTGTGGTCTCTTGACAAACTTTCTCTGATGCCTTATACTTAACAATGCCTGCCTAACGAGTTAGGCACGGTGAGGCGCAGCGCGGGAGCGATGCGCTATGGAGCAGAACACCGAAAGGTGAAAAACCGGGGACAGGAAGAAGAGGAAGAAGCGGTCGGAAACGACAAAGCGTATCCGATAAGGATACAGTGAATCACATAGAGTAGGGATTAGACCTAAAGGGAAAAGTATATGAAGTAGATACACATATATATATCACGGAGGGTTTGATCCCGGCTCAGGACGAACGCTGGCGGCGTGCCTAATGCATGCAAGTCGAGCGGGCTACGATC
>JAZIGN010000004.1:7500-195250 GCA_036679065.1 Coprothermobacterota bacterium
GAAATAGAACCTGAAACCGTGCGTCCACAAGGAACGGGAGGCGACCCATGGGTTGCCGACCGTGTGCCTATTGAAGAATGAGCCAGGGAGTTCATTCCAGTAGCGAGGTTAAGGTGCTGAGGCACTGAAGCCGAAGGGAAACCGAGTCTGAACAGGGCGATAAGCTGCTGGATTGAGACACGAAGCCGGGTGATCTACCCATGTCCAGGGTGAAGGGCAGGTAAGACTGTCTGGAGGCCCGAACCCGTCAGGGGTAAAAACCTGTGGGATGAGGTGTGGGTAGGGGAGAAATTCCAATCGAACCCGGGGATAGCTGGTTCTCTCCGAAATGCATTGAGGTGCAGCCTTTGGGTAGTAGACCGTGGAGGTAGAGCACTGGTAGGGCTAGGGGGTCGTGAGGCCTACTGAACCCTGTCAAACTCCGAATGCCATGGTAGCTAGCCCAAGGAGTGAGTCTACGGGGGACAAGCTTCGTAGGCGAGAGGGGAACATCCCAGACTATCGGCTAAGGTCCCGAAGCTACGCTAAGTGTTCCAACCTAAAGGAAGTACGTCTGCAAAGACAGCCAGGATGTTGGCTCAGAAGCAGCCATCATCTAAGGAGTGCGTAACAGCTCGCTGGTCGAGCGGATGTGCGCCGAAGATGTAACGGGGCTAAGCGTAGCACCGAAGCCATAGACTTACTTTAGCCAAGGCTAAAGTAAGTGGTAGGAGAGCGTTCTGTGAGGGGCGAAGGTTACATGTGAATGTAGCTGGACTTCACAGAAGTGAGAATCCTGGCATGAGTAACGATAAGACAGGTGAGAATCCTGTCCGCCGGAAGTCCAAGGGTTCCTGGGGAAGGTTCGTCCGCCCAGGGTAAGCCGGAGCCTAAGGTGAGGCCGAAAGGCGTAGCCGATGGAGAAACAGGTTAATAGTCCGTGCCACTGATTATGTCGATTGACCTGAAGGGGAGACGCAGGAAGGTAGCTACGCGTGCTAGTGGAACAGCACGTTCTTAGCAGCGAGGCCTGGGTGTAGGGAAAACCGCACCCGATGCAGGTTAGCGGCTAGGAGGAGTGTCCGTAAGGATGCGAAGGTAGTGATCCTACACTGCCGAGAAAAACCTCGTCAGGGAGACATAGTTAGTGTCCGTACCCGAAACCGACACAGGTGGACTGGTAGACAAACTACCGAGGCGCGCGAGAGAACCCTCGCTAAGGAACTCGGCAAACTGACCCCGTAACCTCGGGAGAAGGGGTGCCTGCGATAGGTGAATCAAGAGATTGATGAGCCGAGGCAGGCCGCAGAGGATAGGTCCTGGCGACTGTTTACCAAAAACACAGGTCTCTGCGAAGGCGGAAGCCGAAGTATAGGGGCTGAGGCCTGGCCAGTGCTGGAAGGTTAAGGTGAGGGGTTAGCCCAGGAATGGGCGAAGCTCCGAGCTGAAGCCCCAGTAAACGCCGGCCGTAACTATAACGGTCCTAAGGTAGCGAAATTCCTTGTCGGGTAAGTTCCGACCCGCATGAAAGGTGTGACGACTGGGACGCTGTCTCAGCGAGGGACTCGGTGAAATTACAATGGGGGTGAAGATGCCCTCTACCCGCGGCAGGACGGGAAGACCCCATGGAGCTTTACTGTAGCCTGATATTGGGTTTTGGCATGTGCTGCGCAGGATAGGTGGGAGGCTGAGAAGGTACCCTTTCGGGGGTACTGGAGCCGACGGTGAGATACCACCCTGCACGTGTTGGAACTCTAACATGGAGCCGTGAAGCCGGCACATGGACAGTGTCAGGTAGGCAGTTTGACTGGGGCGGTCACCTCCCAAAAGGTAACGGAGGCGTCCAAAGGTACCCTCAGGCGGAATGGAAACCCGCTGAAGAGTGCAAAGGCATAAGGGTGCTTGACTGCGAGAGGGACACCTCGAGCAGAGTGGAAACACGGGCTTAGTGACCCGGTGGTGCTGAGTGGAAAGGCCACCGATCAACGGATAAAAGTTACCCTGGGGATAACAGGCTAATGGGTCCCGAGAGTCCATATCGACGGATCCGTTTGGCACCTCGATGTCGACCCGTCTCATCCTGGGGCTGAAGCAGGTCCCAAGGGTTGGGCTGTTCGCCCATTAAAGAGGCACGCGAGTTGGGTTCAGAGCGTCGTGAGACAGCTCGGTCCTTATCCGCCGCGGGCGCAGGAGTTCTGAGGGGAGCTCTTCCTAGTACGAGAGGACCGGAAGGGACCAGGCACTGGTGTACCAGTTGTACCGCCAGGTGCAGAGCTGGGTAGCCACCCTGGGAGGAATAAGCGCTGAAAGCATCTAAGCGCGAAGTCCATCCCAAGATAAGAACTCCCACAGAGAAGATCTGGTAAGGGCCCGGGAAGACTACCCGGTAGATAGGCTGGAAGTGGAAGCCCAGTAATGGGTGTAGCTGACCAGTACTAATAGCCCGAGGTCTTGCTTCACTTATAAGAAGGCCTTGAATACCAAAAAAGCGTTTGTAGTAATAAGCGATGGGTAGAAGAAAAGCGCTTACATTGCAACACATGATTGTGCCAAAGTAAAAAGCCTTTAGAAACCTTCTCCAACAGTTGTTTAGTGTGTAAAAAGGGACTTAGTGCCCACGCCCTGGGGAAACGCCCGGATCCATTCCGAACCCGGAAGCTAAGCTCAGGGAAGCCGATGGTACTGGTGTGCGGGAGCTGCCGGGAGAGTAGGTTGGTGCTAAGTCCCCCTTTTTATTTTGTGGTAACTGCGTTTACCCTCTTTACCCCTTTGACTGCCCTATGCTTTGATTATCATCATCAGCAGCAGGTGTGTTCTGGTCGGGTTTTGTGCTGAGCAAAGCCTGGACAATTTTCTCTTCCAGCTCATCGTTAAACTGCTTAACCTGTTCTGGCAGTGTGAACAGGTCGTAAATGATGAGGCAGATTAGAATAATCAGGCAAATAAAGCTCAAAACGGAACTAAAGCCCATTGCTTCTGCGGCTCGACTGCTTCCCATGAAAAAGCCAACCAAACCACCAACTGACAGCATTATCACACCGGATAGAATGACAACAAGTCCTAAAAATAAGTACAGGACTGCTTGTCCTGTTCTTTCCAAGTAGAGCTTGTGCAAACCAAAGAAGCCACCAATCAAGGTTAGAACATAGGCAAAACCAACCTGCCGCTGTGATTTCATAAGTTCCGTTTGCAGAATGGCAATCTGCTTTTCTGTGAGCCTCTCCTTTTGACTTAATTCCATGCTTAAAGCACCTCCTTTTTTCTTTCCTTTTTTTCTTTGTCCCTGCTAGCTAAATCACGCACCCATATACATACACATCTACGTCCAAAAAAGAGCTGCATATGTACATGTTACTTGTAAAAAGGGCACAGCCAAGACACATGCGTGCAACCGCCCTACAAGAAAGTAATGCTGCTAACACCTAAGCTTCGTTTTTTTGCTGCATAGCCTTATTAAGTAGCTCACTACTGACCACGTTCTAAGCAAGGCAGCTCACCTTAGCTCAAGAAAAGATCCCCCAGAGGAAAAGCGCTTATGCCAACGTGCCAATATGCCAATGTTTTTTCTTGCGTTTCTACCGTCAGCTTACACATGCACATGCTTTTTTGCTAAACAGACTTATTTTCCGTAGGAGCTCAGCAGCTGGTCAATAATTTTGTCTTCTGCTGCCATGTTTGCTTGCCGAACTTGACGGGGTGTGGTAAACAAATCAACAATGAGCAATATGACCAAAATGGCAAGGCATACAAGACCAAATCTGAAAAGCGGCATGCCAGAGGCGCCAAAGGAGATAAGCCCGGTGAACTCACCCACGATTAGCGATGGAATACTGACCAAACCCAGTATGAGGTAAACAATTCCTTGCCTAACGTTTCTTAGGTAAAACTTGTGAATGCCAAAAATCCCCAGAAAAATGCAAAGGACATATGCTAAGCCAACACTTTTCTGATGCTTCTTCATCTCGCTTTGTAGTATGGCAAACTGTTTTTCTGTTAGTTGGTTCTTTTTTTCTACGGACACTTTACATTTCCCCCTTTCCCAAACACATACATAACGAGTAACAAAGTTGGCTTGCTTGCCCGTTTTTGCCCCTGCACAGCGTTTTTTATATCTATGATATGTATACAAGGCAAACCAACCGCTTGCTGGCTTTATTTTACTCGGCAATGATCATTTTTGTCAAGAAAATTGGTTTTTTGTGGCGGATGCTTTTAAGGGTTTGTGGGTTTTTGACGCAAACATAAAAAATGGTGCCGAGGGCGGGAGTCGAACCCGCATGGGTGGTGAAGCCCGGTGGATTTTGAGTCCACTGCGTCTGCCTATTCCGCCACCTCGGCACGGTTCTTATTATACCAGATGACGCTGGGGGTTGTGAAGGTGCTCAGTCGTTGGCCATAAATGCCCTTGGTGAAAAATGGTAAACTGTGCATTGTTAGTTGAATAGACAAATGGCAGTGCCTTTGTGGTGCCATGGTAAACAATATTGTAGTATCTTAATAATGCCTTAACACGGCATAAAAATGCTCTTCATCTCTTGTGCGTGCAGGCTCTATTGACTTTACAAGTGTGGAAATAGATCACAATAGTTATTCAAAACTATTGACAAAGTAACAAGTGGGGCTTACAATATATTTATGCCGCGGGAAGCATCCCATGGCATAAAACAGAAGGAGGTGTTTTACAGTGAGGAAAGAGAGAAAAATGAGGGGTTTCACCCTAGTAGAGCTGCTCATTGTCCTGCTCATCTTAGGTATTTTAATCGGTTTAGCTGTGCCAAGGTATTTAGCATCCATAGAGAAATCAAAGGAGACAACATTTTGCTCGAACGTGAGAAACGTTGTGAGTGCCATTGAAACATGGAGAATGGACACCGGAACGACAGTGTATCCAACTGAAGGCCAACTGAACGCTAGTATAATCAAATCTGCTACCTATTTCAGCCAAGCGCCTGTTAACCCGTACACGGGAACTGTGCTTCAGTCTGGTGAGATCACTAGTTCAACCACAAAAGGTTATTTCAGTTACACTAACGATAATACGAATTTCACTTACAAGATTCAGACATTCCCCGACTGCGACATCCAATAACCTAAGGCATTGGCAGTGCAGGCACATTGAAAGGGTGAAGTAATGGCTGATCAGTTGGGTGATCTTTTAGTTCAGAAGGGGTTTTTAACCCCTGAGCGTGTGGAACAGCTGGTGCTGGAATCAAAAAGGCAGAACATGAAGCTGGGACAGTACCTGATCCGTGAAGGCATACTTAAACGCGAGCAGTTGGGTGAGGTACTGTCCGAGCAGGAAGGCAAGCCTTACATGGACGCATCGGCTATTCTTCAAGCTCTTGAGAATGCTGGTTTGAACAGTGCAGCTAAGCTGTCTACGTTTTTCAATAAACCCACTGACCAGCTCATGGGACTAATGCGGACGTACCGCCTGATCCCCATTGGGAAAACCGAAAAGGGTATTCAGGCGGTACTGGTTCCTCCCATTGACAAGAACACCTTAAAGCGGCTACGCGACTACTTCAAGGCAGAAGTGGATTACGCAGTGACCACTGAGCAGGATTTCTCGGACGTTGTGGTGGCAAACTTTTTCAACTTGGAGACCTTAACAAAAGCGAAGGAAGAACAGGTGGTCATCAGAGAAGTAAAGGTGACCTCCTTGGATCTTTTGGCAACCGAGGCGTCTGCTGAGACCGCATTGAACATTTTGTTCTTTGATGCGGCGCATCGCGGAGCCACGGACATTCACTTTTTAAGTGCACCCACAAGCTGCATAATTAAATACCGTATTGACGGCATGGTGCAGGAAATGGTGCAAATACCTAAGTCGTTGGCCGAAGAAGCCATTACCAGGGTTAAAGTGCTGTCGGACATGGACATTGCGGAGAAGCGCCGTCCACAGGACGGTCAGTTTGATTTGGTGGTGGAAAACCAGTCATACAGCATACGTGTTGCCACCGTGGGCAGTGTTTACGGTGAAAACATGTTCTTGCGGCTTCTTTACAGGCGCAGCCTGAGGACGGGCTTGGATTCACTGGGCATGTTGCCTGAGCAGGTGCAAGCCATACGTGAAATGATCAGGAAGCCATACGGCATTGTGGTTACCACGGGTCCCACAGGCAGTGGTAAGACCACCACACTTTACGCCCTGCTCAAAGAAATTTACGAAACCCGCGATAAGAACATTATCACCATTGAAGACCCCGTGGAATACGATTTTGAAGGCATTACCCAGATTCAAATAAACCCAAAGGCGGAGATCACCTTCTCGGGTACGCTAAGGTCTGCCTTGAGGCAGGACCCAGATGTCATTTTGGTGGGTGAAATAAGAGACGAAGAAACCATGAAAACTGCCATTGACGCCGCTCTTTCCGGGCACTTGGTGCTGTCCACACTGCATGCCAACAACGCTTTAGCAGCCGTGGCAAGGTTCATGAGCATGGGTGCTGACCCCATGTTGGTAGCTTCTGCTTTGAACTGTGTCATGGCGCAAAGGTTGGTTCGAGTGTGGGATGCTGTGAGCGAAACTTACAGAGGTCGTCTGGGCATTTTTGAAATACTGCCCATGGACGACGAATTAAGAAAGATGATTTCCTCAAGGGCTGACATTGTGGACCTTACCAATGCAGCCAGAAGAAAGGGGTTCATGACCATGGAGGAAATCGCAAAGATTCGAGTGGACCAGGGTATCACAACCTGGGAAGAGGTGGTGAGGGTCGTTGGCGGAGGAATCCAGTAACAAAAAGAGAGCGAAAGCTTCTTCTTCCACTACTGCTGCTGCCGCAAAGAAACAACAACGGCAGAGAAGTTACAGGTACATCATCATAAAAGGTGATCGCAGCGTGCAAGGGTCTGTCACAGCTGCCACCTTGGAAGAAGCCAAAGAGAAAGCAAGTAAGAAAGGCTTGGTGCTGGAGGTAACGGAATCGCCTCCTGGCAGATGCCCTAAAATGTCTGAGCGCGATATGTACTTCTTTGCTTTCAATCTGGCTAACTTCATTGAAAGCGGTTTCAACATGGTGGAAGCACTCACCGTTGTTAAAGAGCGCTCGGCAAACAAAAAAGTGTCGAAAGTAATAGATCATTTGATCTTCTACATAAACCGTGGAGTTTCTGTGTCTGGTGCCATGCAGCTTACAGGCTCCTTTTCACCGCTTTTTGTAAACCTGGTAAGAAGCGGTGAAACCAGCGGTACGCTGCCGCTGGCACTGAAGGACTTGTCTGACTTTTACAAAACCATGTTGGGGCTGCGTTCAAAGATCATGAACGCGGTTCTTTATCCAATCATAATATCAATCGCGGCTGTGGGTGCCATCGTTGTTTACATGCTGTTTGTGCTGCCCACCTTGGGCGGGCTTTACGACATGGTCGGTGCTCAGCTGCCTGCTCCCACACGCATTGTCATGGGCATTGCCGATTTTATAAAGAACTACTGGATTTGGCTCATTGTGGGCATCATTGGTGGTATTGCCCTTATTCGGTTCTTGGTCACCAATGTGATTCCCGTTAAACGTGTTTATGAGCGCATAAAGTTTGCCATACCAGTTGTGAACAAGGTTGCCATAACGCCTGAGTACCTCAGGCTTTCTAAGACGCTGCGCAGTGCCTATGTAAATGGGTTACCCGTGGTCGATGTACTGAATCTAACCATGGGCGTGATGAGCCATCAAATTTACAAGGACAAGATAAAAAGTGCTCGGGACATGGTCATCGCTGGTATGCCACTGCATGAAGCTTTTAAGGTGAACGGCTTTGATTCCTTGCTGTGGAGAACCATTGCGCTGGGTGAGGAATCTGGTAGGCTTGAAGAAAGCTTGACTCGTTACATCGGTGTGGTGGAAGACGAGTTCAATGCCTACTTGGGTACACTAACGGCTGCGGTAGAACCTTTCGCACTGATTTTTGTTGGCGTTGTGGTGGGTTTCATCGTACTGTCGCTGTATTTGCCCATGTTCGACATGATTCCCACACTGCTGCAAAGTCAGTAGTAGACGGCACACACAAGAGGACTTTTTGAAAGCAGAGCGCACACCTTTATACATGGTGTGCTCAACGTGCACCACAACGTATACGCGGCTACGCTACTAAGTACTGGCACTGTTTGCTTTTGTAATAAGCAGGCTGGCAATTTGCTTTTGAAAACAAAGACAAAAAGCTACTACACGGGTCAGCATTTTTTTGTGTGACAGTTTGTGTTAGTTTGCCAGTACAACGAACCGCTGCGGGTTTGGTTTGTTGGTGTACTTGTGAACGAGCTTTATTAAGCAGTTAACTTGCTAAAAAGGGGAATGTTACTACTTTTATTATGTGCCGCTGTCAGCACCAGAATAATGTGGCGGCAACTGTTCCACTGTGCGGGTTAAATCAGCTACTGCCAAAAGCAGGGTATCCATTTCATCGAGAATCTCGGTAAGCTCGGCGTAAACCAAGGAAAGGTCGTCCAGGGTGTCTTCCAGGAGTGCATACTCCTCGCTGTCTTCCTCAAGGTGGTCAAGTTCAAACTGCACATCTTCGTGTTTAGCGAACACGTGCTCCTGCAAGGCAATTAAAGAACGGTTAAGTTGTTCCCACTGCTGGCCAAGGTTTTGGAGGTCATCCATGAGTTCTTTTTTGTATGTTCTGAGCGTTTCAGCTACAACAGCTCCGGATTGTTGGCTTTGGGCGAAAAGCTCTTCCACTTGCATCTTTGTCCTTCTGATGTCGTTGTTGAGGGCAGATAAATCATCAGAAAGCTCTTCAAGCTGAGCTCCCAAAGAGAAACATTCATCGGCTAAACGCTTCACACTTTCTTCCACAGAAACCCCCTTTGTTTTGCACTTCCCAGAGGAGCTGAGCCCCTCTGGGAAGTGATTTTTGCATAAAACCTAAATACCAGCGAAAAACGATTTTGTAATTGAAACAATGAACAAGTAAAGGCTAGCTATGAAAGCTGGAAATGCGTAAACTGCGTAGCTACTGCCTTCGATGGGCATAAATGGGTCGGCACTAACTTTGTTCATGTAAGCCAGCAGTCCAACCGCGAACATGACCGCAGAAGCAATGAGAAAGTCCCAGTTAGCAGGCTTCTTCTGAACAATGGCAATGATCTCCACCAATAAGCACACACCGCCAAAACCAACAAAGAAGACTAGCCAACCAATTGGATTGGCTATGAATGGGTTTGTGAGTACAGCGATGGCAGCTATGAGCCCCAAGACAGCATATAAGCTATTCCTCCATCCCAAGATCATCCACTCCTTACCTTTGCAATTTATACGTTAAAATAATGATAACACTACAACGCATGTTTTGATGCTTGGGCATTTCCTGTTTGTTTTGCTTCAACGTTGTTGTGGTGCATGAACTGTGCAGCAGTTAATCAAACCAGGAACAGTGCTTGTTTATAAAGCTGTATTACCTGCTCCAAGGACGGTTTCCTACAAGCTGAATTCATCAGCCGGTGGTTGTTTACAACCTGTTCAGCCCACTGGTGAAGTTTATTGTCGTCAACCTGATTTGCCACTGCTTTGATTTGCTCCATGAAACCGCATTGTTCATTTATGCTGCAAAGGTAATCAGCTAAATCAGTTACACCCAGCATTTCACCCATTCTTTCATATTTCTCAGGTTTGATCTCCGCGTTGAATTTAAATACCCAGGGCATGAGCACTGCGTTGGCTCTACCGTGAGGAAGTTCAAATTCAGAAGTAAGGGGGTAACCCATGGCGTGTACTACTCCTGAACCTGCGCTGTTTATGGCAAGACCTCCAAACAGGGAAGCCAAAGTAAGCTCGTCGTGAACCTTTTCAGTCATGGGAATTCTGCCTAAGTTTTTCATGTGGGGTTTTAGGTAGGCAAAACCTTTCTCAGCGAAAGCCTCAACTACTGGATTACAAAGTGCAGAGAAGTAAGCTTCACTTAAATGTGAGAAAGCATCTAAGGTGGTGTCAATGGCAACCTCATCAGGCATGGAGTAGGTGAGCACAGGGTCAATTAGTGCCAGCTTTGGCACAATCTTGCTGTCGCTGATGGATTTCTTCTGGTTCTCGTGTGTGATGATGGAGTACTTGGTCACTTCTGAGCCTGTGCCATGGGTTGTCGGAACTGCAACCACAGGTAAAGCCGAAGGCACGTTGTTTACCCCAAAAACCTCTTCCACACTTTTACCTGAGGCGTAGCTGGCTGCTACTGCTTTTGCAAAATCCAGCACACTGCCGCCACCCACTGCCAGCACAACATCAGGCACAAACGCTTTTTGTCTTAACAAGTTCATTGCTTCGTGCACTTCTTCCGCCTTTGGATTGGGGGAAATTTGGTCAAAATGAAGCACCTGAAAATCTTTTAGCAGTTCCATGAGGTGGCCCAGTAAGCCCCTTTGTTTTGCGCTTCTGCCAGTGGTCAAAAACACGTTCTTCCCCATGTTGCTCATAAGCTGTGACAATTGCTCAAATGTTCCATTACCGAACACTATTTGGTGATTCAAGTCGCATTGGAAAAACATTCACCTTCACCTCCACGTGCGTTAAAAAGAATCTGATCTGTGATTAGTATATAATTTATATGCTAACCTGTGCTACGTTTGAGAAAGGGACTTAACTGGGTGTGTGTGCGTAAAAAGGTGCGGCTCACATAAATGGCGTCGAATAAATAGGAAGAGTTATTGGACAGCTGAAGAGGGCTTTTTTAGGTAAGGTGTGTGAGCCAAGCACACAAGAAGAAGAAAGAGTAAAGTGTAAAGCGTAGAAGCAAGAGCACTTAACAAGAAGAAGAACAGCAACAACGACAAAAAGAGTCATCATCATGTTGGTGAAAGGAGTAGATAGCAGTGAAGGCAACTTATCAGCCGAGCAAAAGGTATCGAAGAAAAACGCATGGGTTCTTTGCAAGGATGTCCACACCGGGCGGCAGGAAGGTCATTAAGCGTAGACGAATGAAAGGACGTCACAGACTTACTCCCCGTTAATGGCAGTGCGCCGGTCTTTGCGTTTGCAAGGCAAGAAGAATTTTTCTCGTGTTTATAAAGAGGGCAGCGTGGTTCGCTCAGACTACGTTGTTGTGTACTTCTTGCCAGCTTCTGAGCAAAAAGTGGCAGTTGTGGTGAGCAAGCGTTTTGGCAACGCAGTAAAGCGTAACCGCATACGAAGGCTACTGTTGGAAGCGTGGCAGGAGAACCATGACCACCTGCCTTCTGGTTACTACATTATTCTGCCCCGTTCTTCACTACTGAGTGTGGAGGAGAATGTTTGGCGGAGCAAGGTGAAGGTGCTTTTCCATGAATGGCAATGGGCTAGCGGTAAAAACAGTCCACATTGTTCTGCAGTTCTATAGAATGGTCCGCCAACTGGTTTTGCCCGGTCCTGTGTGCAGGCATACCCCGACGTGTTCCGTGTACTGGGAACAAGCAGTGGCAGAACACGGTTTGTTTTGGGGCTCAGTGCTTGCCTTCAAACGCGTCCTTACCTGTAATCCACTTTTTCCAGGGGGCTATGACCCCGTACCGAAGAAAGGAGACGTGAAAGTTCTATGGTTCAAAGTATAAGCAATTTCTTTAGTATGGTCCTTAATTGGTTGTATTCTGTGGTACCCAACTATCCGGTGGATATCATCCTAATGACCATTTTGCTCAAGCTGATTTTGGAACCCCTTACTTACCAGCAGCTGCGTACCAGCTTCGTTATCAGCCGCATCCAGGGTGAGCTCCAAGAGATTGCAAAGAAGTACAAGAATGATCCACAGCAAGCGGCTCAGGAGCAGTCTAAGATTTACAAGGAACACGGTGTGAATCCGCTTATTGGTTGTTTGTTGCCCCTTTTGCAAATACCCATATTCTTTGGGCTTTACGGCTCACTTGTCCAGAATCCCAACTTTAAGGGTTTACCGTTCTTGTGGGTTCCTGATATTAGCAAGCCTGACCCAACGTGGATCACGGTTATTGCCATGGTTGTGGTGACTTACTTCCAGTTCAAGTTTACAAGTCAAGCAACCACTGACCCTGCCATGCAGCGTCAGCAGAACATGATGATGTGGATTTTTGTGATCATGATAGGTTGGATTGCCCGCAGTTTCCCATTTGGCGTGGCTTTGTACTGGATGGCATTTTCTCTCATAAGCATTTTAGAGTCCTTCATCATACGCAAAATGGTTGAGAGGCAATTTGCTGAGAAGAACGCTGCAGCTGCTCAGAAATGATTTTGAGCCTCAGTGCGGGTTTTTTGCTATCAGAACACATCGGTGAGATGTGAAAAAGAGTAAGTATTCAGCAAAAGGAAGCGGGGCAGTGCTAACGCACTGCTTTGTTCTGCCTTTTTGTGAACAAACAGGGGAGGTGCATATTGGTTATGGAGTTCATCGGAGAAAGCGTTGAGCAGGCTTTAGAAAAAGCCAGACAGTACTTTGGATCAGATGAACTGGAATACGAGGTGATTTCTGAAAAGAGGGGACTTCTGCGTAATGAAGTAGTCATAAAGGCATGGGTAGTTTCCCCTGAATCGGTTGCTGAGCAGTTGGTAACCGCACTTCTTAAGGCCATGGGCAAAACAGGTAGTGTTCATGCTGAACAAATGGATGATCAGCTTCACATAAGTGTGGACGGCGAAGATCTGGGCATACTCATTGGAAAGCATGGTTCTTTTCTGGATACCTTTGAGGGGTTCGTGCGCTATATCATACGTGTACGCTTTCCGGAAATTGCTCACGTAGATGTGGATGTCATGAATTACAAGCAAAAACGTATCCGCCAGCTGGATGACATGGTAGAACAAAGCGTGCAAAAAACAAAAAGAACAAAGCGTCCAGTAACATTACCTCCCATGCTAAGATGGGAGCGCCGGGAAGTGCATCGCATCGTCAGTGAAAAGTATCCCGCTTTTGAAAGCAAGAGCACTGGCTATGATCCAAACAGGCGGGTGCAAATATTCTTGAAAACAGCTGGCAATTCAGGGGAGCGAGAAGAGGGAAGTAAGGGCAGTAGTACCAATAATGCCAAAAGTGGGGAGAGGGAAGATGAGTAGAAGTAAGATTGGCGTAGTATTCGATAGCTCAGCGTATGCGCCAAAGCCACTGGAGCATACCAGAGTAGTGGAATTGCGGGTCAACAAGGGTGACAGAAGTTACAAGGAACTTACGGAAATTGATTGGGATGAGTTCTACAAAGACCTACGAGAAAAGAAAAATATTCCAACTACTTCAGCTGCCCCCATTGAGGAAGTGAGAAGTGCCATAAATGAGCTTCTTGATGAGGGCAACGATAACGTCATTGGCATTTGGCTATCTAAACACTTCTCCGTCACCTTTGAGGAAGCAAAGATGTTGGAAAGCGAATTCATCGGTAGATTCATTGCACTTGATACAAAGTTAGTAGCGGCAGGGCCTTATCGTATGATTTTGGAAGCTCTTAAAGCCATTGACTTGGGCTGGTCTTTGGATGAAGTGGTGAATCACGTGATTGAGGTGCGTGATGCTTATCAAACCATTTTTCTTGCATCCATTGAGCATTTGGCAAAGGGCGGTAGAATCGGGAAAGCCCAAGCTTTGGCTGGCAATCTGCTTCACTTTCAGCCACTCTTGTTTGTGGACGACGGCATGGTGAATTCCTACAAAGTGGTGCGAGGCAGGAAGGCAGCGATTAAGGAAATGCCTCAGTTCATGATAAAGAACTTTGGCCATGAACAGTTGTTTTTGGACATTGTGTGGTCGGACAATTTTGATGAGGTCAGGGTGCTGGAGCAATTCTTAGAAGAGAATGGCATGAAGCGGCAAGACGTACTTAGGCTGGGTCCTGTTATCGGCACGCACTTGGGGCCAGATCTTCTGGCATTGTTTGGTGTGCCTACAAAAGTGATGCTTTGATAGCAAAACGTTGGTTCTTTTGTGCCAGCGGGGGAGCAGATTCGTTTACTACATGGCCTCCCCCGGTAACGCTTAAAGGTGTGTGTATATATATGTGTGGTAACATATGCAGCTAAGTGTTTGTAAGAAGCCGTTGTCGATGTCACGGATTTGCAGTACAATCGGCACTAAAGACAGTAAATAGTGATAAAAAGATGGAACTCATAAAAAAAATATTTTACAAAATTAGTAAGGACGATTTGGGATTCTTTGCAGGTGCTTTTTCTTACTTCATGTTCTTTTCAACTGCGGCACTTACCCTGTTTTTGTTCTTGCTTTTTGGGGAACAGGTAAGTTTTTCAGTGCTCAAGTACTTATCACCCGATTATGAGGCACTGCTAAAGCCTGTCATTACTTCCCTGACCATAAGTGCAAGATGGTCATGGTTTCTGCTCATTCCACTGGCTTGGGGTAGCACCAATGTTTTCGCTTCGCTTGAACATGCTGCCACGATCATTGCTAAACGAGAAAGACGTTCCACCGTGACAATTCGGCTGGTTTCTTTTGCTTTTATCCTCATTTTGGCGTTTTCCGTGTGGGGTTATACCGTGGTGGGTTTGTTCTTGGAGCATTTACCATCATGGATTTACAACCTTCTGTTTTACGCAGTTCTGTTTAGTGGCTTCAATGTGTTTTTGGACGGCCACGTGAATACCAAATATGCTTTGGTTGTTGGTACTGGTCAGTCTGTCATTTGGTACGTGGTTAGCAAAATTGTTAATTTCTACATAAAACAGGTGAGTACCAGCATTGTCTTCAAAGTGGCATCAGCCATACCAGTGGTGCTTTTCTGGTACTACGTACTGGCTTATGTGATCCTACTTGGTTGGGAGCTGCTTTCTTTAATTGGTAGTAGTCAAAATAAGAACAGTTCTGCTGCCCATGATGATAAGTCTTAGCAGGCACTTACCAAACAAGGTTCAACCGGCTGATAAACAGTTCAAGAAGCTTTCACGTGCCCCAAAAAAGCGGTGTTCCAAAATGAAAAGGTGAACGTGGCCTATATGGTAGGCGCTGACTGAAGATCCTTTGCAAGGCGCATATTACTGCTATGTGTGCTACCTGCTCCCTTAGTTAAATGCAGGGGATCTTGTAAAGCTGACAAGCATGGGGCAAACTCATAGTATTATTAAGTTTATGAAGAACACAGACGAAATTCTCATGAATACTGTTATTTCCACAGCTTTGAAAGCTGGGGACATTTTAAGGACGGGTTTTAGGCAGCGCTTTGAAGTAGAGCAGAAGTCGGCTCATGATCTTATCACTGAGTACGACACAACGGTTCAGCAGTTCATTGTGGAACAGCTAAGCAAGGCGTTCCCCGGTGCAGGTTTTGTGGCTGAAGAAGAGCATTTTTCTACCAAAGGAGACCCATTGCTGGTTATCGACCCCTTAGACGGCACGAACAATTTTGCCATGGGCATACCCCAGTTTTGTGTAAGCATAGGCGTTTTCACAGGAGAGAGGCAGCCTAAGGCTGGTGTGGTGTACAACCCCGTTTTGGAGGAACTGTATCATGCTCAAGTAGGTAAAGGCGCTTATCTAAATGGTGAGCCCATACATGTAACTCAAGAGCCGCTCAAAGACACATTGGTTGCCACGGCTCTGCCTTTTAAGTTTCGCGATAAGGTGGACTGGATTACCCAGCTGCTTTTGCACGTCTACCCTGAGGTAATGGACATAAGAAGGTTGGGCTCCGCGGCGTTGGATATTTGCTACACAGCCGCCGGCATCTTCGGTTTGTATTTCGAATACGGGATAAACGCTTGGGATACAGCAGCTGGCGTCTGCCTGCTTAGGGAGGCAGGCGGCGTGGCATTGGATTTTTCTGGCCAGCCTTACGACCCTTTTACTTCCAAGAGCATTGTGGTTGGACCATCTGCGCACGTGGAACGGGTACTGCATTTGTGGCGTGAGAGCGGTGTTCAGCTTGAAGGGTGAATATGGGGTGTGATTGTTTAGAGTATGAGCGCTAGTCACGGTGGAACAAGCCATAACAAAAGCAGTAATGCTCTGAAGACCATTGAAGAAATAAGAAAAGGAAACATAAGAGACCTTTACGTGCTAACAGGTGAGAACGATTTTCTGAAGGAAAGGGTTGTTTTCTGGCTACGCGAACAAACTAAGGCTGAAGTTGTGCGTGTGGACGCAGAAAACATGGACGTTCTGCGTTCTTTGACCAGCTATTCTCTGTTTTCTCCCATGCGCGTCATTGTGGTGGAACTTCCAGCAAAGAAAGTCATTCGCGATGCCATGATAAGTGCTGTTTCATCTGGGAACTTAAGTGGCGTTGTGGTGGTCATGGGGGATGCAAAGATTCCTGGTGCCGAAGTAGTGGAGTGCAAACCCTTGGCAAAGAAGCAAGCTGTTTCTTGGATTGTGGCGGAGTTCAGGTTACATGGTGTTAGGTGTGATCTTGAGGTGGCTGAACAGCTTTTGGATCTGTGTGACGGCGACCTTTGGTCTGCTTACACCGAGATTGAAAAGCTGTCTTTGGTGACAAAGAAAGTGACCATGGAGCACTTGCAAACCTTTGTGGTAGGCAGCATGGTTAAGGGTAACTATTTTGCTCTCATGGATGCTTTGCAAGCGGCTGATGAAAAAAGAGCCCAACTTGAAATGGGCAGTTTGCTTGAGCAGGGGGAAGCATTCCAGCAAATTTTCGTTTTTCTTTACCGCATTTTCAGCTTGGCGTGGAAAAGCAAGGAGTTCAACATGGATAACAAAGCTGCTTTGGCTCAAGCGGCTGGTAGGAGCCCGTTTTTTGTGATGCGGTGCATGGAGGTTGGAAAGTGGTACAGCTTGGAAGCACTTAGAAACATAATCAGTGCTTTTTTGCACCTGGATTTGATGATAAAAACAGGAGAAATCGACGAGCAAGGCGCTGCTGGGAAACTGATGCAAATCATGTTCCCCAAGAAGAGGGAGGCGATTAGGTAATAGCATGTTAAGAAGAATTGGTGTAACGACGCTGATTTATTGGTGTCCTTTGTATTTGGATTATTCAGCACAACTACCAATTGCGACCACGGGTGTGGCTGATCAATTTGGTTCTGCGGTGCATGAGCTCATTTACAGGATGCTATCGGGCGACCACAAGGGCCTATTTGATACGGAGGAAGATTTAGCTTGGTCTGTGCTGCTGGAATCATTTCCGGGAGCAGTGGAGTCCTCTTTTACTGAGCAAGTGGTCAAGGAAATGCTGAACATGGCAAGAGCTGCTAAGCGTTTCGCCGAGAACTACAACCCGAGTCAGTTCGAAGTGAAGTTTGAATACGGCTTCGGCAGTGACGACATGCTTGTCATAGGCATAGCTGATGCTCTGGGTGAAAATTTGGTATTGGATTGGAAAACAGGCAGTTTCATGGCAGAAAGCCACCGCCAGCAGGTTAAGATATACGCTACCATGCTTTGGCGCTTAGGACTTCTTCAGCTTCCAGCCACCCTGGGAGTGGTTTACTTGGGCAAAGCTGGTGTGGAAGGCTCACAGGCTGAGTCAAATGTGTTTCAATTTAGCGAGGCAGAAGCAGTGGTGGTGGAGGATTTTGTCCAGCAGTTCCTACAGCAGTACAGCTTAGGAAACAGGCGTCCACGGATTTCAGATCACTGCTCATTTTGCCCCTACGGCAGATGGTGCCAGAAGACCGTAAAAGACGTTCAGACCAATCAGGCACTACATGAGCTGTGGCGTCTTCAAGAGCGAGCAGGCTTGATTCAGAAACAGCTTGCTCCGGGATTCACAGAAGGCGTACACCTGACTGAGGACTTTGTGGTGGAAAAGAAAGGCAGTTTCTATTTGAAAGTGAGGCGAAAGAATGGGACTTGAACAGGGGCTTACCCACGTTTACACGGGTAATGGTAAAGGAAAAACCAGTGCGGCTTTGGGCTTGGCTTTAAGGGCTGCAGGCCATGGTTTAAGGGTTCTCTTGGTCCACTTCATGAAAGGCCCTTCCTTTAGCTATGGTGAAGATGTCTCCTTGTCAAAGGTTGCTGGAGTTACGCAGGTTCGTTTTGGCACTGATCACTTTGTGGATCCCAAAAACCCGGATGTGACTGACAAAGAAGCTGCACAGGTGGCACTTGCCTTTCTTAAATTCCAACTGAGTTCGGGATTCTATGATGTTGTCATTGCTGATGAACTCAATGTGGCAGTGGCGTTTGGGCTGGTGAGCGAAGATGAAGTGGTAGAACTCATAAAGAGTAAGCCACCCAAGGTGGAACTGGTTATAACGGGCAGGTATGCCACGGAGAATATTAAATCCATGGCTGACTACGTCACCGTTTTTGAAGAGGTAAAACATCCATTTCAGCAGGGCATAAATGCCAGAGAGGGCATTGACTACTAAAAAGTGTTTTTTTTGACTGGCTGCTCTTTTTGTGTTGTCGTATGTGGAGTGCCAATTGTGTAAATGCTCGCATCGTTTTTCCTTCTCTTTTTTTGGCGCTTTCTTTTTGTGTGGGTTTGTGTAGCTGTAGCATTTAAGCCTGTTTAGTTTGCATACTTTTTCGTCTTTCTTTTTTTGTTGTTGTGTGTATGTGTTGGTGCAAGTGTGTACTGGTTTTCTTTTTTGTTTTAAAATGGTGTTAAAAGGAGGTAATGTGATATGGAAATCAGAGCACCCAGGGGCAACAAGTTAACCTGCAAGAGTTGGCAGACTGAAGCCGCCATGCGTATGCTCATGAACAACTTGGATCCTGAGGTGGCAAAGGATCCTGCCAACTTAATTGTTTACGGAGGTACTGGTAAAGCCGCTCGTAACTGGGACTGCTTCTACAAGATCGTGGAAACCCTTAAGACCTTGGAAGAGGATGAAACACTTTTGGTGCAAAGCGGAAAACCTGTAGCCGTGTTTAAGACCCATGAGTGGGCTCCGCGTGTACTCATTGCCAACTCCCTGTTGGTGCCTAAGTGGGCTGACTGGGATTATTTCAGGGAATTAGAAGAGCGTGGACTCATCATGTATGGTCAAATGACTGCGGGCTCTTGGATTTACATAGGAACTCAAGGCATTCTCCAAGGCACTTACGAAACCTTCTACTCAGCTGCCCAGCATTATTTCGGCGGTAGCTTAAAGGGTAAGCTGGTGCTCACAGCGGGATTAGGTGAAATGGGTGGCGCTCAACCACTAGCTGCTACCATGGCTGGTGGAATCATGCTGGCTGTGGAAGTTAACCCGTGGGCCATTGACCGCCGTATTAAACATGGTTACCTGGATAAGAAAGCTGAGTCGCTGGATGAAGCATTAAGAATGGTTGAGGAAGCCAAAGAAAAAGGAGAAGCAGTGTCCATTGGACTGCTGGGCAACGCTGCTGACGTGTTTCCCGAATTGGTGAAAAGGAGCATTATCCCAGACATTGTTACTGACCAAACAGCTGCTCACGACCCCTTAAACGGTTACATACCTTCTGGCTACACCGTGGAAGAAGCTGCAGAGCTTAGAAAATCCAACCCCGAGGAATATTTGAAACGTGTAGGCGAATCTGTGGTTAAGCACGTGGAAGCCATGGTAGAAATGAAGCGAAGGGGAGCCGTGGCTTTTGAATACGGAAACAATATTAGAAAATTGGCTGAGCTAAACGGTTACAAAGATGCTTTTGAAATTCCTGGTTATGTGCCACTTCTAGTTAGACCGCTGTTCTGTGAAGGAAAAGGGCCATTCCGTTGGGTAGCACTTTCAGGGGACCCAGCTGACATTTACGAAACAGATAAGCTTTTGCTTGAACTGTTCCCAGAAGATGAGCATTTGCGAACGTGGATTGATATGGCACAGAAGAGGGTTAAGTGGCAGGGTCTACCAGCTCGCATATGCTGGCTTGGTTATGGTGAGCGCGACAAAGCAGGTGTCATGTTTAACTACTTGGTGAAGACAGGCAAGGTGAAAGCGCCCATCGTCATGGGCAGGGATCACCTTGACACGGGCTCTGTGGCAAGTCCATACCGTGAAACGGAAGCCATGCTGGATGGCTCAGATGCCATAGCTGATTGGCCCATACTTAATGCCATGCTCAACACTTCGTCTGGTGCTACGTGGGTGTCTGTACACCATGGCGGTGGAGTGGGCATTGGTTACTCCATTCACGCTGGACAAGTTACGGTGGCTGACGGAACCGATTTGGCTGAGAAGAAGATAAGAAGAGTACTAACTAACGACCCCGGGATTGGCGTGGTTCGTCATGCTGATGCCGGCTATGACATAGCAAAGCGTGTGGCCAAAGAAAAAGGCATAAGAATGCCCATGGAAAACTTCGAGGAGCGTGAACAGTAGTGAAATTGATTGAGTGTGTTCCGAACTTCTCCGAAGGCAGACGTCAGGAAGTCATGGATGCCATTGTAAACAGCATGAAGGAATCAGCAAACGTGATCATCTTGGACGTGGAAGCTGATCCTTCTCACAACCGCATGGTGGTTACCATGGTGGGTGAACCACAGCAAGTACTCAGTGCCATGAAAAATGGTGCTCGCAAGGCCGTAGAACTTATTGACTTGAACCAGCACCAAGGTGAACATCCGCGCATTGGAGCTGTGGATGTGGTTCCATTTGTTCCGCTTTTCAATGCCACCATGCAGGAATGCAATGAGCTTGCGTTGGAGTTCGGGCAGTGGATGTGGGACGAACTAAAAGTGCCTGTGTACTTGTATGCTGAAAGCGCCAGAATGCCTGAAAGGAAGAGGCTTCCCAACATAAGAAAAGGTGAATTCGAGGGCTTAAGGGAAGCCATTAAAGAGCCAGAGAGGCACCCAGACATTGGAGAGCCTGTGATTCACCCCACAGCGGGCGCCACTGCGGTAGGAGCACGAAATTTCCTAATCGCATTTAACTTGTATTTGAACACAGCTGATAAAGGCGTTGCTGACAAAATAGCCAAGGCGGTACGGGAGTCCAGCGGTGGTTTGGTAAACATACAGGCAAAAGGCATGTTCATTGAAGAGAAGGGCTTAGCACAAGTCTCCATGAACCTTCTGGATTACACAAAAACACCTTTGTACCGCATAACTGAATTGGTAAAGCTGGAAGCCAGACGCTTCGGGGTGGAGGTCGTGGAGGGCGAGCTCATAGGTCTCATGCCACTTGGTGCTGCTTTAAATAGCTTAAGTTATTACCTGCAAATACCCAAGCTGGACGCAAACCAGATTCTGGATGTGGCGGTGCTTTCAAGATTAGCAGAGAGTCAAGATGATGAACAACAACAATAATAAGACTTATAAAGGCATTGGTTCTAAAAAGACTGTTATCCTTGGTGCCCATGTGGTGTCCCCCAGCGCCATGGAACTACTACCAATGGAGGATATGCCACTCCTGGATAAACGCGACCAAGTCATTGTTATTGAAGAAGGTGTTATTAAGGACATTGTTCCTTCTTCTGAGGCTCCTTTTGGTGAGGAGTGGGAAGTATACGATGTTAGGGGTGCTGTGGTCATACCAGCACTTACAGAGTGCCACACTCATGCCATTTTTGCAGGGGACAGAGCAGCCGAATTTCATGCTCGCATACAGGGAGAAACATACCACGACCAGCAAAAGAAGGGCGGCATTAATGCCACAGTGAGTGCAACCAGGGATGCCACTGATGAAGCACTTCTGAGCAGTTTGAAACGCTGGCTTGAGGTATTCCTTGGTCAGGGTGCTACCGCGGTAGAAGTAAAGAGCGGTTATGGACTGAGCCATGACCAGGAGATAAGGCTTCTACGTATCATAAACAGGGCTAAAGCTGACAAACAGCACGGTGCTAAAGTGGAAGTGATTCCTACCTACTTGGGCGCTCACGCTGTGCCCAGGGACGCGAAAAGCCGCGAAGACTACATTGAGGAAATGATCATCAAGACTTTGCCCATGGTAAAAAATGAAAACTTGGCAGAGTTTGTAGACGTGTTTGTGGCGTCAGTAGCATACAGTGTGGAAGAGGCTGACATCATTTACAATGCGGCACACAAGTTAGGGTTTAAGCTAAAAGCCCACCTGTGGGAACTGGAACACGATAACAGCAGAGAACTCCTGGAGAAGTATCCATTCGTTTCAGTAGATCACTTGGAGTTTGCTCAAAAAGAAGATTTAGAGGTTGCCTTTGCTCGCGGTACGGTGCCTGTGCTTCTACCTCTTACAGCTTGGCACCTTGGTTACAACATACGCAGAACTTATGAAGTTATCAAGGAACTTAAGGGGTATTTTGCCATTTCCACGGACTTTAACCCAGGAACCAGTTTTTCCCCTTCCTTGTGGCAAGCCTTCACAGTGGCTCATATTGAGTTTGGTTTACCCATTGAGGAACTGTTCTTCGCTTCTACCGTTTATGCTGCGAAAGCGCTTGGATTGAATGACATGGGAGCCATAGTTCCAGGCAATAAGGCTGACTTAGTTGTTCTTAATGTGCCCAGTTTGGATTGGTTAGGTTATCTTCACGGTATAAATCCAGTAGATATGGTCTTCAAGAATGGAAGTCCAGTCCAATAATCGATAGGAGGAACGGCGCATGAATTTGTCGGAAGTTGTGAAACAGCTGGGCATTAAAGAGGATTACCTCATTCCCTATGGCGGTTATGCTTACAAGGTGGATTTAGGTGCACTGGGCGAGCAAAAAGGAAAACTGGTCTTGGTTACGTCCATAAACCCTACTCCTGCTGGAGAGGGAAAAACCACTACAGCAATTGGCTTGGCAGATGCATTAGCTGCATCAGGCAAAAAAGCCATTGTCACACTGCGAGAGCCCTCTCTTGGGCCGGTATTTGGTGTCAAAGGTGGTGCTACTGGTGGGGGAAAGGCTCACGTGGTGCCTTCTGACAAGATTAACCTGCATTTCACCGGCGACATGCATGCGGTCACAGCTGCCCATAACCTCATAGCCGCCATGCTGGGTAACCACATCTATTACAAGAAGCAGCCCCTTGTTGACACCACTAAGGTGTGGTGGAAAAGGGCTTTGGACATGAACGATCGCGATCTACGTAACATTGTGGTTGGCTTGCAGGGCAACGGTGTACCACGAGAAGACGGCTTTGAAATCACAGCAGCATCTGAAATCATGGCAATTATGGCTCTGAGTGAGAACTTTGGGGGTTTTCAGCAAAGGGTACAAAGAATTGTGCTCGGAGTTACCATGGATGGCAGTCCGCTAACCGTGGCTGATCTGAAGGCAGAAGGAGCGGTTACTGCTCTCATGGTAGACGCCTTGAAACCAAATCTGGTCATGACAGCAGCTGGCACGCCTGCTTTTGTGCACGCAGGCCCCTTTGCGAACATTGCTCACGGAACCAATAGTGTGGTTGCAACAAAGATGGCATTGACCTACGCCGATTATGTGATAACAGAAACAGGCTTTGGTTCTGACTTAGGTTTTGAGAAGTTCATGGACATCGTGGCTCGTGAGCACAGTTTGATTCCAAGTGCGGTGGTACTTGTGGTCTCCATTAGAGCCATTAAGCACCATGGTCAAGGGCAGGATTTGGACGCCATGGATCGCGGTTTTGAAAATGTTTTGGCACACATTGAAAACATAAGGAACTTTGGTTACGATCCAGTGGTTGCCATAAACGTATTCCCTGATGATAGCGAAGAAGAACTCAAGCGCCTTCAGGAGCTTCTCGATGAAGTTCATGTGACTCATGCTGTGAGCACTGTGGCATTGGACGGTGCACAGGGCGGTATGGCGTTGGCTGAAGCAGTAGTGGAAAAGGCTCATAAGTTTACAGCTAACCCCTCGTACGCTTATGAACTGGAGGACAGTATTGAACAAAAGGTGGAAAAGATTGCAAAGAACGTTTACGGTGCTAAGGCTGTTGAGTTTACCAGTGAAGCCAAGAAAAAGCTTAAATTGGTGGACAAGTTTGGCTTAAGCCGTCTGCCTATTTGCATTGCAAAGACCCAGTATTCACTGAGCGATGATGCAAACCTTTTGGGCAGACCGAAAGACTTTGTCATAACCATTAGAGACATAAAGATTTCTGCTGGAGCTGGCTTCATAGTGCCTTTAGCTGGCAGCGTGATGACCATGCCTGGACTTCCAAAAGTCCCGCAAGCTCAGGAAGTTAGCGTGGATGAAAAGGGAAATGTTCAGGGATTGCTGGGATAAGGACAAAGGCTGTTAAGCACGCACTGATGACATAGTGGTCTCTGAGGGCGGCAAACGTGCCGCCCCAATGAGACCAAGAGGTGATTTACGTAAACCCATTCGTGGATGGGCAAAAGTGTTTTAAGTTTTGCCTGAGTCTGAAGGTGGTCATCTTTTTCCTCTGTCCACCCAAGCCTTTTTGATATGCGTTGGACATGGGTATCAACGGCAATATCGGGAATTCCCCAACCGAATGCACGTACTATGGCTGCACATTTTGGTCCAATGCCAGGAACCTGTGTTAACTCCTTTGTGGTTTTTGGAACACCCCACTTTTCAATGTAACAAGCTGCATCTCTGACGTATTTGGCTTTTTGCCGGTAGAACCCAACGGGTTTTAGTATGTTTTCAAGATCAGTCAAATGCGCCTGACATAGGCTTAGTGTTGTGGGGTAAAAGGAAAAGAGTCTGTCAGCTGTGGGGTAGGTTATTTCATCTTTGGTGCGAGCTGATAGTATGCAACTAAGAAGTACTCTTGTGGGATCGTTTTTGGCATAGGGATCAAAAGTATACGTTTGTGCGAGCAAATGAACTACTTCTTGTGGCGGAGCAAATCTTTTATGTATATGCATATTCATTTTTCTATCCCTAACAGGATTATAATAGCACTAACGAGTGACGGGAGGTGATATTCATTTGAACAACAACAATGGAACACGTGAGATCACATTGACTGCATTGTCAGCTGCTTTTGTCACTGTGGCAACCATGCTCATAAGGATTCCTCATCCACTCACCAAGGGGTACATAAACATTGGTGATGCTGCAGTAATAGCCGTGGCTATGGTGCTTGGGAAACGCTTAGGTTGGCTTGCAGGTGGTTTGGGCAGCGCTTTAGCTGACCTGCTGGGGGGTTATGCCCACTGGGCACCGTGGACTCTCCTAATCAAGAGTGCGGAAGGTTACATTGTGTCAACCAGCGACGTGAAAGCAAAGTTTGACTGGCGCTGGGTTGTGGGCCCCGCTGTAATGGTTTTGGGCTATTTTGTGGTGGAGATTTTCATGTACGGGACGGCAGCAGCTTTAGCAGAGATTCCTGGTAACGCATTTCAAGGGTTAGTAGGTGCCATTGTGGGACCATTACTTGGAAAGGCTTTTGTGGGAGCATTAGGAGGTGCAAATAGATGATGACTACACAGGAAATCATGGAACTGGCAATGGAAATGTCAGAGCTGGAGGTAGAACCTGCTGATTCAAGCATTTACGTTGAGGGTAAGAACATCAAGAATGTTTTCTTTGGCATTGATATTGGTGTGGAGGAGCTTCTCTGGGCAAAGCAACAGGGTTTTGACTTGGTCATTGCACATCATCCGCCCAGTGCAGCCCTGCGATACGAGGATATTTACAAAAGGCATGCCACCTTCATGATGCAAGCCGGCATACCCGCTGAAGAGGCACACCAGGCTGTGGCTGAAAAACTGACTGACTTGCACATTCAATCAAAAACAGAGAATTTCACTCGTGTTGTGGGTATGGCAAAGCTTCTTAACATGCCGTTTATGAACATTCATGTTCCCATTGATGAGATCACCCGTAAAACCTTTCAAAGGGTCATTGATGACATGCTACCGGCCACTGTTTCTGACATTGTTTACGAGATGAACAAGATTGAACCTTTTCCGCACAGCCATGTAAAAGTGGAGGCCATCATGGGCGACCCGGAGCAAAAAGTTGACAGATTGCCTGTTCTCATAGGAGCTTTCACCAATGGTGGTTACAGCATCGCAAAAGTGTGGTTTGACCATGGGTTCCCGGGTTTAGTTTACATGCACATTGCACCCGGAGAATTCCAAAAAGTGAAGGCGGAGTTTCCTGACAGGGCATTGGTGCTCACGGGGCACATGCCCGGGGACTACGTGGGTGCTTTGATTTTCCTCCATGAGCTCAAAAACAGGGGGATTAACGTGGTTTCCGTTGGTTTTCCTGAGCTTGTTTGAGGTCACAAGAACAAGGTAAGGTACCAATTGTAAATGTAACTTCCAAGAAAGTACGTAATCAGGGTTCCGGCGAACATGATTGGGGCGAAGGGCAGTGGAGACCTTCGCTCTATTTTGTTTAAACCCATCAAGGCTAAGCCGATCATTGTGCCCAAGGCGTAAGTTAACACAAACCACACAAGAAGCAAATGAGGTGGAACCATTAAACCCACAGCAGCTGCATAAAACACGTCTCCTATACCGAACCCATCAGGCACGATTAAATGTATGATTAGGTGGATCAGGAATAGTGCTAAAGCACCCATAAGGATGGACCACTCATGCATGAAAGCTCTGCACAGTATGAGAACGCCTATTAGAGGCAGAATGAGCACTTCCGGAATGAGCATGGTCTGTAGATCAATCAAACTTAGGGGGAGTGAGAAGCACACAAAAACGATGAAAAAGATCATTTCAGGCAGGGGTAGGAAACTGGCAACAGCGAACAGCAAGCCACTAATGAATTCCACTACGGGGTACTGCCAGGATATGGGTTCCCCGCAGTACCTGCATTTCCCTCCCAGAAACAAGTAAGAAAGTATGGGTATAAGGTCCCACGGGGCTAACTTGTGGTTGCATTTTGGGCAGTGGCTTGCTGGAAAGACAATACTTTCACCCCGTGGAATCCTGTAAATGACCACGTTCAGAAACGAGCCTACCACGGTGCCCACAACAAAAAACAGTAAAGCGTTTAACCACATGTGATAATTTTAACTTGTATGGTGGGAAACAAGATGGTACTAAGGCTGTATGCTGGAGAAGCAGAAAAACTGGAGAAAAGCCTTATCAAAGAAGGGGCTCAAAGGCAAGGAAACAACTTAGTCCTCAACGGTGTTACCTTAAGCCTGTATAAAAGGAAATTGGTCATAAATGCGGAAGATCATGCTTTGGCAAGGCACGTTGTTGACTTTTTAACCCCCATAAAGCCACATGGTGGATCTGACGAAGCTGGAAAAGGAGATCTTTTTGGGCCGTTAGTAGTTGCAGGGGCTTTTTTGGAAGACCAGTTAGCCATGCGCCTTGCCATTGACAGCAAGGAACTATCTAATGGAGCAGTGGAAAGACTTGCCCATTTTTTAAGAACACATGGTGACTTTGTGGTGGAACAAATACCACCAAGTGAACTTACATCTAACATGAACAGCATCCTTCTTAGGCTCCATCTGGCAGCTTATGAAAAGCTGGGCTGTAAAAAACCATTCTACGTGGATGATTTTGGAGCCACAACACAACTTCGTAGCAAGGGACTTGTCCCGCTTTACCGTGGCGAAGTCATACCTGCAGTGGCTGCGGCCTCAGTGGTGGCTAGGGCAGTTTTTCTGGATTGGCTCAAGCAGCACAATCTGCCAGCAGGCAGTAGCCGGGATGTTCAAGACATTGCCATGCGGATTGTCTCCGAGCAAGGCTGTTCTTTTCTAAAAGAGGTGGCTAAGGCAAACTTTTCGTTAGTGAGAAGGCTTTGCCTTGGTGGTGAACAGAATCTTTTCTAACCAACGGGTTACTTTGGTGTGGGCAGCATCCTTCGGAGATAGCGGTTCCACCTTAATGAATTCTAAGTTATTCCACTTGGCGTAAAGCCCATCTGTGAAAAACTGATCCCCAATGACCACTGCTGGTTTGTCTTTGGGTACGCATTTCCTTAAGATGAACCATGATATGGGAAGAGGTTTCATGCACATTCCGTAAGCAGGGACATGTAGGGTTTCTCTGATTAGCTTTGCTCGATAAGGTTTCGTGTTACTTATGACCACGATGATGAAGTGTTTTTTTGCTTGCCGCATCCATTGTGCAATATCGTCAGGAATGACATCTTGATCGTAGGGCATTAGCGTGTTATCCACGTCCACAACTAAGGTGCCCACACCTTTACTTTCCAGCATTTCCAAAGGTATGTCGCTAACGCGACTAAAATAGGCAATGGGCTCTAAATTCATCGGCTTGGGTTAAGTAGCCAGACCTCCATTTGACCGGGCAGTTCTTTTATGTCCACCTCTGAACGGAAAGATTTTATGATGTTCGATGGGAAGTGACTTAGGAAATCTTCCACGCCGGTTATGGGCCACGTTTGTGTTTTTGCTGTCTTGAAGTGCATGGGCAGTACGATATTGGGCTGTATTTTCTGGACCACGTCATACGCTTCATTTGCATCAATGGTGTAAAAACCTCCTACTGGAACCATGAGTATGTTCACTCCTTGCAAGAATTTCTCTTCTTTTTCGCTTAGTGGCCTTCCTAAATCGCCCAAATGAGCTAAGGTGGTTTTGCCATCCGACATCTTGAATATGATATTCTCTCCTCTTTGAGCACCACCTTGTTTGTCGTGAGAGCTAAGGAGACCTTCCACTGTTAAATTACCAAAAACGTGTTTTCCAGGTCTATCCACGACTGTAAACTGTCCCTTCAAGTCACCTGTGCAGTTGTGGTCGTCATGATGGTGGCTCACGGTGACAATGTCAGCTTCCACATTCTGTGGACCGTAACCTCCTTCACCAAACATGGACTTGTTGTAAGGATCGGTTACTATTCTTTGACCATTCCAGTCAATGTAAAAGCAGGAATGACCCAAGTACGTAATGCGCACGATAACATCCCCTCCTTCGGGCTTTAGCAAGCCTGCATGTATTCTTTTTACCATAAACATGCTCTGTTTATCCACCCACAATGGCATTACTAAACAAAGTACAATTCATTTCGTTTGTTATGTCGTATTACGATGTTATTAAATGAATTTTATGGAGTATAATTTCACACAGGAGGAATTTGTTGATGCCTGAAAGTGGTGAGGGGATGAAGAATTCTGAGCTCCTTTTAGATGAAGAAGTGCTAAAAAACTTCTATTACGAACCGCACAGTTTAGGTAGCCACCGTATTTATCGCAGGGTTCTCATAATGGAGAAGTCCGGCATGCTGGGACGCATAGCCGACTACAAGCTCATCGATTTTATTGTTCCAAGTATGACTTTGGAAGAGCTTTTACCATTAGTAAAACCTGTTAATGATGTCATGATGCAAAGATTCTTACTTCCCGGTCAAGGAAAGATGGTCAAGAAGTCGTTTACCTGGGGGCTAAAAGGTTGGGCATATATTGGTTTCTTAGAAGGTGAGGAAGATGTGCTGGACGACCTTCGTAAGGAATTCAAGGAGGCTCTAAAGCCTTTTTCTGAGGGCTTTGAGTAGTCATATTAGGGTTTCAGTGCTTCATAAAAGGGGAGGTGAGTTTTAATGGCGTTGACGCTGTTTTTGGTAGCCGCAGTATTGTTTATCATTGCTTACATTGTTTACGGCGGCTATCAGGAGCGAGTGTATGAACTGGACAGCACTAGAAAGACCCCAGCCGAGGAACTTTATGATGGTATTGACTACGTTCCCACGCATCCCATGATTCTGCTGGGCCACCATTTCTCCAGTATTGCTGGTGCAGGCCCCATCGTTGGTCCAATTACCGCGGCTAACCTGTTTGGTTGGTTGCCTGCTTATCTGTGGGTTGTTATTGGTTGCATTTTCTTTGGTGCTGTTCACGACTTTGGAGCCATCGTGGGTTCTATCAGACACAAGGCTCTCAGTATTGGTGAGCTGGTCAATCAGTATGTTGGGCATCGTGGAAAGATTCTTTTTAACTTATTTGCGTGGCTTACGTTGGTCTTGGTGGTTGCAAACTTCCTTGAACTGGCAGCAGGATCCTTCGCCGGTGACCCAGCAGTGGCTTTCAGTGCCATCGTGTACATTGTACTGGCAGTCATTTTTGGCTTGCTGGTTTACCGCTACCACTTGTCCATCTTGTGGGCTACCATCATCTGCTTGCCTTTTGTCATCGGTGCACTGTTCTTTGGCAACAGCTCTCCCTGGGTTCAGTCCACGTTTGTGCTAAGTGCCACTTCGTGGCGGTGGATTCTGATCATCTACATTTTCTTGGCTTCTATTCTTCCTGTGTGGATTCTGCTTCAGCCTCGTGATTACCTTTCTTCGTGGTTCCTGTACTTTGCCATTATTATCGCCACTGTTGGCATCTTGTTTGGTGGGCACCTGCTGGATGTTAACCTTCCTGCCTACAAGGGGTGGTATGCTGGCGGGAACAACTACTTGTGGCCCATGCTGTTTATCACCATTGCTTGCGGTGCCATAAGTGGTTTCCACTCGCTGGTGGGTAGTGGTACCACGGCAAAGCAATTGAAGAACGAGAAAGATGCGAAAGTGATTGGTTACGGTGGCATGCTTCTTGAAGGTTTGGTTGCGGTCATTGCTTTGATCACAGTCATGAACGCTGGTAAGATTCTGCCCGTGGTAGAAGGGGGAGCGCCTAACCCGCAGTACACCTTTGGCGTGGGTTTCTCCAAGTTCTGGTCAATTTTCGGGCTGCCAACTAACGTGGGCATTTCTTTCGGTATGTTCACAATTAACACGTTCATTCTTACCACACTGGACACTGCTACCAGACTTGGACGCTTCCAGCTTCAGGAACTAACTGGAAACAAGTTAGACCGCTACACCGCTACCATAATCACATTGATTGCCATGGCACTGCTGGTGTTCATGAAGACTGGAGACCAGCCAGTTTGGGCAGTGATTTGGCCTGTATTTGGTTCTGCAAACCAACTCCTGGCAGGCTTGGCACTTCTTGCAATTACGGCATGGATAATGAAGGGCCTGCACAAGTCTGCTTGGTTCACCGCTATCCCCATGGTATTCATGATTGTAACCACCATCGCCGCTTTGTTCTTGCTTGTTCGCTCCAACATTTCCAAGACGGCTACATTGCCGTTGGCAATTGTTGCCATTGTGCTTATCATCCTGGCTATTTGGCTTGTGTACGAGGCTTACCATGCCTTGTCGAAGAAGAGTGCTTAAGAAGGCTGTGAGCAAGGGGAAAGAGTTTGGAGGCGCCACGGGGCGCCTCCTTGTTTTCTTTGAACGCCCAGGCAACACCACCAGCTGTGCTACTATTGACATGCGTGAGATGGGTGATGTCTCGGTTCACGCATACAGCGACGACCCTGACCAGCTCGCTGCCGTATTGCGGTACATCCACGACAAATATCCTGAGCTGGAAGTGGAGCTCATTGACCCAAGAAACTTCTTTTATTTTTGGTATGTGGCAAAACACCGCATAAAGGGTGGCAAAGCTACTTGGATTTACAACGGGCGTAAAGTGTTCGAAGGGGTACCGTCTCTTGATGAAGTGGACAGCTTGCTTTCACCGGAATTAGGTTAGAAGGTGAGAGCGTCATCAGTTGCAGCACGTATTATCATAGTATGATAGTGTCGGGCATGCTTTACAGTGATAATTTGCCTATGCTATAATAACAATGCTCGTTGGGGGATCGTCTAACGGGCAGGACACGGGACTCTGGATCCTGTAGTGGTGGTTCGAATCCACCTCCCCCAGCCAGCGGTAACAAGTGGCCTCGTCGTATAGTGGTTAGTATACCGGGCTCTCAACCCGGAGGTGCGGGTTCGATTCCCGCCGAGGCTACCAGTGTGTGTGGGGCCGTAGCTCAACTGGCAGAGCCACCGGCTCATAACCGGAAGGTTCCAGGTTCGAGTCCTGGCGGCCCCACCACAAGTTGGCCCCATCGTCTAGAGGCCTAGGACATCACCCTTTCAAGGTGGAGGCGGGGGTTCGAATCCCCCTGGGGCCACCATTTTTAGTTTCTTAACATTTGCTTTAACGAAAGGTTGTCCGGGGGAATAGTGCGTGGTATAATTTTCAATTGGCACTTCTATTGGAGGGTGATGCATTTTGACTGCCAGAAAAAAAATATGGGAAGTCAGTGGCAAAGTCAGTAAGCCAACGTTAAGCGATGTTCCGTATCCCGATTTCCTGGAAGCCAAGAAGAATTCCTGGAACTGGTTCATCAACGAAGGTTTGCGTGAGTTGTTTGATACGTATTTTCCCATCGAGGATGCTAAGGGACGTTGGCGTATAGACATATTGGATTATTACTTTGAAAACGATGTGGCTGACGAAACAGGCAACCCCATCAATACCCCTGAAGACGCCGTAAGAGAACACGCCACATTCGCCAAAAGACTCATTGTTAAGGTGCGCGTGCACAACAGCGAAACTGGGGAAATAGTCGAGAAAGAGCATGTATTAGGTAAGAGAATCCCCTGGATGACTGATTCCGGGGATTTCATAGTAAATGGTTCTAGAAGGGTGACACTTAACCAGCTAGTGAGGTCTCCTGGTATTTATTTGGAGGCTGACGGGCCGCTAAGAAGAATTTCGCTCATCCCACAAAGAGGAACGTGGATTGACATCGAATATGATGGTAAGAACCCGTTAAGTATGGTTCTGGACAGGCGTTCCAAGAAGCTCAATTTGGCAACTTACCTTAGGGCGCTGGGATACATGTCCGATGATGAGATTAGAACGAGGCTCAAAGACAGTGCTCTGAAGTGGGTAGAATTTTTCCTCAATGATGCTGGTTTTGACAACAAGAAACTTTTTGTGATGCAGAATCTTTTGTCCTACTTCAACCACTTGCGTAGTTATTATTCTTCCACAGCGCAGACGGTTTCAGAATTCAGCAATGTGCTTGAAAACTTGGATGTGGATGATCAGCTTCTGGAAAGACTTGAAGAATACAATGTGGAGAGCGTCTTAGATGAGATTGCAGAATCTTACGCCTCGCAGTACAGCGGTTTGGACATACTAAGCATTTTCAAAACCATTGTGGACGAAAACCTGAAATTGTTAATTGATAAGACCATTGATGGAGATACTTCCATAAATATTTTCTCAGTTTCTACTGTGTGGGATCAGATTGTTTCCGCGCTGAGAGAAACCGAGCCTTTGGAAGACGTTGTGGACAAAGACGGCTCAGTAGTGGTTCGTGCTAATTCACCCATGAGCACTCGTGATGTGGAGACGTTCTTCAAAGCACATGTAATTCCCATGGTTAGATCGGGCAAGTATGACATCAAGGTAAAAGTTCCTGTTCGCGGTCAGATGAAAGCTTACGAAGGTTGGGTCATCGCGGATGATGTGGAAGTGGATGGAGAAAACCTGGAAGGTCGTGCTTTGGATCCTGATTTAGCAAAGAGCCTAAGGAAAGTAACCGATTCTGTGGTTCTGCATGTTCCCATAAAGAAGTATTTCCAGGGTAGTGCTTTTGTGGAGTTGGAAAAAAGAAGAACAGGCGAAACGCTTTCGGATAGGGAAGCAGAAAGACGCTTCAGGCAACTGTTATTTGATCCGAAAAGAAATCAAATTGGTCGCGTGGGTGCATATCACATTGAACACCGCTATGGCATAAAGGTGGAAGATTCACTCACCGACGAAATGCTGGCGGAACTAGGTGGCATATTGCTCGCTTACTGCATTGGTTCTACCATGCCTGACGATATTGATCACCTAAGTAACAGGCGTGTTCGTGCCATTGGTGAACTGTATTACGAGGTATTTGCTAGCGCCTTCGAGCGTTTGGTTAAGACAGCTCGTGACGAGATGATTAACCAGCAGAAAGAACCTGAGCTCAAACTTCACCGCGTTCTGGCTCAGAACATATTGACTCAATACGTTTGGCGCTTTGTTAATCCGTCGGAAGTACATCAGCTTTTGGAGTATACAAACCCATTAACTGAAATAACGCATAAACGCCGCGTGACTGCCATGGGACGAGGTGGCTTGAGTCGTGAGCATGCCAGTATTGAAGTACGTGACGTTCACCACACGCACTACGGTAGATTGTGCCCCATTGAGACGCCAGAAGGACAAAACATTGGACTCATACTGTCACTGGCGACTTATGCCAGGCTTAATGAGTACGGGTTTTTGATAACCCCATACAGGCGCGTGGTCAATGGTGAAGTAACTGATGAAATAGTTTGGATGGACGCTTTGGAAGAGGAGAAGGAGTACATTGTACCTGCTGACACCCCTTTGGATGGAAGAAGAATAAACGTGGACAGAGTACTCGCCAGGCACAGAAGTCAGTGGGTAGCAGTGGACAAAGATCAGATTACGCTCATGGATGTTAGTGTGACTCAGCCATTCTCTATTTCAGCTTCGCTGGTTCCTTTCTTGGAGTCTGACGACGCCATACGTGCGCTTATGGGCTCTAACATGCAGAGGCAGGCTGTTCCGCTTATCAATGCTGAGTCTCCCGTTGTGGCTACGGGCATGGAAAAGCATGTGGTTGAATCTTTGGACTACGTCATAAAAGCAAATCAGGACGGCACGGTTTCTTACGTGGATGGTAAACAAGTGAAGATAAAGGCAGAAGATGGGTATGAAAAAACCTATCAGCTGAAAGTCTTTGACAGAACAAACCAGGACACGGTGATTCACTTTAGGCCCAAGGTTAAACAGGGGCAAAAGGTTAAGAAGGGTGATGTTTTGGCTGAAGCCATCACTTCCGACAACGGTGAGCTGGCTTTGGGCCGTAACGTTCTTGTGGCTTTCATGCCCTGGGAAGGTTACAACTACGAGGACGCCATACTAATCAGCAAGCGTTTGGTCAAGGATGACGTGTTCACCTCAGTGCACATACGTGAATACATGGTAGAAGTTGCTGAACTTAGCAGAGGCAGATCTGAGGAGATCACATATGACCTTCCTGATTCCGTATCGGAGCAGGAGAAGAGGTATTTGGATCCTGAAACCGGTATTGTCATGGTTGGTACGGAAGTAAAACCTGGTGACATCTTAGTTGGTAAGGTGACTCCCAAAGAAGAAGAGGATAAATCCATTGAAACCAAGCTACTTAGCGCCATCTTCGGTGAGAAACTGGACAAAGTAAAAGATACCTCTTTAAGAGTGCCACCTGCTGAAGGCGGAATCGTTGTTGATACTCAGATTCTAAGGAATAGTGAAACAGGAAAGATAAAGGCTGTTAAAGTGTTTGTGGCACAGAAGAGAAAAATCCAGCCCGGAGATAAGATGTCCGGTAGACACGGGAACAAGGGTGTGGTTTCCAGGGTATTGCCCGAGGAGGACATGCCTTTCTTGCCTGATGGCAGACCCGTGGATATTGTGCTTAATCCCCTGGGAGTTCCTTCCAGAATGAACATTGGTCAACTGTTGGAGCTTCATCTGGGGTTGGCTGCTAAAGTCCTGGGCTTCAAGGTAGAAGTACCCCTATTCAGCAACTTTGGTGTGGAAGGCGTTAAAGAACTGCTTAAGCAAGCCGGACTGCCAGAAAACGGTAAGGTGGTTCTACGCGATGGAAGAACGGGCGAAGAATTCCTTTCCGATGTGACTGTGGGTTACATGTACATGATGAAGCTCATCCACATGGTTGAGGACAAATGGCACGCACGTTCCACTGGAGACTATGCACTGGTTACACAGCAGCCTCTGGGTGGAAGAGCACATTTTGGTGGCCAGAGGTTGGGAGAAATGGAAGTATGGGCGCTGGAAGCCTACGGAGCCAGCTATGTGCTTCAGGAAATGCTCACGGTGAAGTCTGACGATGTGGAAGGAAGGAAGAAAGCTTACATAGCCCTGACACGCAACCAGCCATTGGAACCACCGCAACTTCCTGAGTCCTTCAAGGTGCTCGAGTTGGAGCTTAAAGCGCTGGGGTTCATGGTGGAGAAGCTTCAGACGGAAAAGAAAGAAAAGACTTTGGAGATACCTGGAGTGTCTCTCCCGAAGTTCACTACTGAAGAGGAGTGAGGCAAGGTATGGACTTTGATGCCCTAAGAGTGAGATTGGCATCCCCTGATGAAATAAGGGCAATGTCTCATGGTGAAGTAAAAAAGAGCGAAACCGTTAACTATAGAACGAATAGGCCAGAAGCCGATGGCTTGTTCTGTGAAAAAATATTTGGTCCCACGCGTGACTACGAGTGTGCGTGTGGAAAGTACAAAGGAAGAAAATATGAAGGGCAAGTGTGCGAACGCTGTGGCGTGGAAGTAACGCGCAGTTCTGTGCGTCGGGAACGCATGGGCCACATTGAGCTTGGTACACCCATTGTGCATCCTTGGTTTTTTAGGAATGCTCAATCCAGACTGGGCTTCATGGTGGACATGAAGCAAAAAGATTTGGAACGAGTGATTTACTACACCTCCAATTTGGCAACTGACACGGGACCTGACATACTGCCTCGTTTGACTGTGATGAATAGTGAAAAGGCTTTGGCTTTTTCATTTTGGTTCTTGGGACAAAAGTTAGTCCTCCATTCCGTGGCGGATGTGGAGGGCATCCCTCTGGACCGTTTAGAGCTTGCCGGTACTCCTGACTTTAGTTCGGGTTTGTTACTGCTGGAAGCGGCCTTAAAAGATATCTATGATCTGCTTTCAGAGAACATTAAGACCTACAAACAGCTTTCTGTTTACAAAACGGCTAATTACGTAATCAGACGTCTGAATGAACTGATCTCCACGAGTTACGGCGTGCCCGTTCCCATGGTTAAAGAAATTTGGAGGAATAGCGCTTACGTACTGCGTACTAACGGAGATTTCGAAGTACTCACATCTGAGCAGTATTTAATGCTTTTGCCTGACGAACAGGAGCAAGTGCTTACCGGTGTTAAGGGAATCACGGCTTTAGTAGCTTCAAAGGAAGAACTGCTCGAGTTTGTTGGAGAACAGCTGGAGAAATTCCCCACTGATATGCGCAGGATCAATGTGAATCCTGTGGCCAGCGGCAGACACATAACCAAGGATGAATTCATCGAATGTGTGAAAGCTCCCGTATTCAGTGATGGTAAGTGGCTGCCTTTCGAGGAAGCCCTTGAGCTTTACAGCAGAGGTGCGACCATTACCAGCTCCAGTTTCATCATGCATTTGGTTTCAGAGGTTTTCGGGGCTTTCAACTTAAAGAGAAGCGAACTACTTAGCAAAGCTGGTGCTGCTGCCGATAACGAAGATAAGCAGTATCTCTTAGGTAAAATGGTTGCTACTACGTTGGGTACGGGGGATTTTGAATCGGCGTTGTCTAAAATTGTTTCAGGTGCTTACAGTGTAGTTCCTTATTACCACGTGGAAGCGGTGCCATCTCCTGGTGTGAACAAGTACAAGGTCATGGCAAGAGGATTGGCTTTGTCGCTACAGAATTTGGTAGCAGATATTCAGCAAATAAGAGAAGTACTTGATCAACGCAATTTAACATGGGAAGAGCAGCGTCCACTCATCGAGAAAGATGTCAGATTTGTGTTGGCAGCCTTGGGTCTGGAAGATATTGACATTGACAAGATATTGGATGGCGGCTACGAGGTTGTAAATAATTTTGGCTATTTCAGTGTGATGCCCAGAGAAGGGCAAAGCATGGAAGATGTGCTTAGAAATGCTTGCTCCATGGTGCTTAAAGATGTTACCAGACTTTTGGATCGTGTTCAGGATTACGAGATCCTCATCGATGATGACAAGGAAAGAGCACTGCAGATCATTAAACACGTACTGGGAGCAGAGCTGTCAGATGAGGAGGAATCAGATTTAGTAGTTACTGGCCATGAGCTGAAATTGATAAGAGGTTTGAGGCCGGTTTCTCAAGATCAGGTTTGGCAAATGCTCACATTGCTTCTCAGCGAAGCATTCACAAGGGACAATGTATTTGCAGCTGAGGTTTTCAGGAGATTGGGCTTTGAAGATGGAGAAGAACTTTTTGAAACTCTTAGCAAGCAACTCGTCGTTTCCACCTCTTTTGTGGCGCCTCGGGTGAACCCACTTGATCTGCTCAGTGATGAAGAAGCTGAAGCATACAGGCTTCTCATTGACGTGGACATCTTGAGAAATGAAGAGCCACTTCTGAGAACCCTCACAGGTGGGGAAGCCATCAAAGAACTACTTGAAAAGAACTACAGCCCGGATAAACTGCAGGACTGGGTGGATTACTTAGTGGAACAGCTTGAGGAAGCTTCTGGACAAAAGAAGCAGAAGCTTACAAAACGGCTGCAAGTAGTAAACGGTTTTCTCAGGAGCAAGACCAACCCTTCTTGGATGGTGCTGGAGGTATTACCCGTATTGCCTCCTGATCTAAGACCACTCATTTTCGACAAGAATGAGCGTGCTAAATCTTCGGATTTAAATGAACTTTATAGGAGAATCATAAACCGCAACCTGAGACTCAAGAGGCTCAGAGAACAAAAGGCTCCTGACCTAATTATTAGGAACGAAATGAGGCTGCTGCAGGAAGCAGTGGAAGCTCTCATTGATAACAGCAGAAAAGATAAACCGGTCAAGGACTCCAGAGGAAGACAGCTTAAATCGCTTACAGATAAACTTAGCGGTAAGCAGGGTAGGTTCAGACAGAATCTACTGGGTAAAAGGGTGGACTACAGCGGTCGTTCTGTCATTGTGATTGGGCCCGATCTGAAACTGAATCAGACTGGTATCCCCAGAATCATGGCAGCAGAGCTGTTTAAACCCATGCTCATTGGCGAACTACAAAGAAGGGAAATAGCAAGTACTGCCAAACAGGCTAAGAAAATGATCGAGAGCTATGATCCTCGCATATGGCCTGTGCTGGCTGACATCGTGAAGGGTTACTATGTGCTCCTGAACCGAGCTCCCACACTTCACAGGCCTAGCATACAAGCCTTTGAACCTGTATTGGTGGATTCAAAAGCCATTTCTGTTCCGCCCATGATCTGTCCTCCGTTCAACGCTGACTTTGACGGTGACCAGATGGCAGTTCATGTTCCGCTTTCCAATCAGGCTCTGTCAGAAGCTCATGGTGAGCCTTTGGCTGCTCCTACGCAGGATTTGGTCATGGGGCCTTATTTCTTGACGGCCGATGTTGAAGGTGACTTTAAGGGTGATGGAGCGATTTTCTACACCGCTCGCGAGGTGGAAAGGGCTCTGGAAACGAATAAGGTTGACCTGCATGCCCATATCTGGTATGTGCCACTACTCAAAGGAGCCAGTTCTGCTCATGGTGCAATTCAGGAAATCGATACAGCAAAGAAGGGCAATACCACAGTGGGTAGGGTCATATTCAACCACTTCATAAATCAGCGGCTTGCTGAAAATGGACTTCAGACGCTGCCTTTCGCTAACGAAACTATGACGAAGAAAGTTCTTTACAACTACATAAACGATGCCATTGACAGGTTGGGGCTAAGTGACTCCATTCACGTGCTGGACGCCATAAAAGAGCTTGGCTTTAAATACGCCACGTTCTCTGGCTTGACCATAAGTGCTCTGGATCTTAGCGTGGTGCCCTCTAAAGAGAAACTCGTAGAGGAAGCTCGTGAGAAGATTGAAAGAATAGAGCAGGAATACAACTTCGGACGACTCACGGTGGAAGAACGCTACGAGAAAATAGTCAACATTTGGCGAGATGTGGTGGAACAGGTTACCGATAGCTTGACTGATTATTTCAAGGAAACGGATCACCTTTACATGATGTTCACCTCTGGCGCCAGAGGAAACAAAGACCAGGTGCGACAGTTGGTGGGCCTGAGAGGTTTGATGGCAGACCCCACAGGTAGGATCATTGAATACCCCATTATTGACTCTTTGCTGGAAGGTTTGACGATACAGGAGTACTTTGTAAGCACTCACGGTGCACGTAAAGGACAAGCTGATACGGCTTTAAAGACCGCTGACGCGGGTTACCTTACCAGGCGTTTGGTGGATGTGGTGCAGTCGGTGACCATTACAGAGGATGACCACGCCGTGGTAAGTGTAGGACCCAAGACTTACGAAAACGTGGCTGCCGCATTGGTGGGACGTTTTGCTGAGGAAGACGTGACACTGCCTGGCTTTGACGAACCAGTGGTTCGCAGAGGTCAAGTCATTGGTGTTGAAGAAGCACAGCTCATAGCTGAGGCAGGCATTGAAATACTGGTAAGACGCGACATGGAAATGGTGCGGGTTTCTGATTTGCTTGATCCTGACAATTTTGTTTATGGTCTGAACCACGCAAACTTCGTACTCCCAGGTGAAATGCGCATTGGTGACGAGGTACTGCCAAAGGGGACAAAGGTGACTCCTTCCTTGGCTTATCGTCTAAAAGAGCTGGGTGTAGAAGATTTAGTCGTTAAGCGTGAAGAAGGTCTACTTGTAAGGGATCTGGAAGCCACTGATGGCAGTGTCATAGCTGAGTTGGGTAGCCGTATTTGGGGACGTTTTGCCGCAGAAGACATTGTTGACCCCAGCACTGGTCAAATCCTAGTCAGAGCAGGGCAAGAAATAACTGCCCAAGATGCACAGAGAATTGACCGCGCAGGTGTTAAATCTGTGAAGATTCACAGCCCCATCACATGTCTCAGTGAAGATGGCGTTTGTGTGACTTGCTATGGTAGGGACTTATCCAGAAGAAGACTGGTGGAAAAAGGCGAGAGTGTGGGCGTGGTAGCTGCTCAGTCCATTGGAGAACCGGGCACTCAGCTAACACTTAGGACGTTCCACACAGGCGGCGTAGCTGGAGAGGATATCACAGGTGGTCTGCCGCGAGTAGAGGAGCTTTTCGAGGCGAGAAAGAAAAATGCCTTAACGGATATCGTGCTTCCACTGCAGGATTTCTTTGCCGTGTTTGACGGTGCGGAGCAGAAGATTGAACGCTACGTTTCTAATGCCATGGAATCCTTTGTCGGTGAACTGGACAATGTGTTAAAGGCGCACCTTAACGAAATTGAAGATCCTGATGCGGCAAAGAACCTCAAGAAGATTGTAAGGAATTGGTTCTCAGATTTGGGCAACGTGCTTAACGAGCACCTGTTCCAGATAAGGCACGAGCTGCTGCAGGGATACGATTGGAATGGCCTGAACTTGAGTAGTCTGAACAGAGCGAACGAAATGATGGAGGAGCTTTATCAGCTTCTGGAGAGGAAAGCTGGAGAATTCGAGCGTGTTTTCATGGACGCTCTTCATGCTGCTTCGCTTGAGGAACACGTTGGCTCTCTTAGTGGTCACTTCCGTGAAAAACTTGACAATGTGCAGAACACACTAAGAAGTGAACTTAGCATTGTTCCTTGGTACATTGCCGTGGCTGCTGGAATAAAGGGTGACGATCCTGCACAGCTCAAAAACTTCTTTGCTGGTTACGCTGACAGTTTGCATGTTGGCGATGTGGATTTTTCATTTGACATTGATGCTAAGCGTCCGACGAAGAAAGGTAAGTTAGTTGCCATGGCACCCATGGACGGCGTAGTTCAGGAGACATTCACGGTGACTGAGCATGGGCAAGAGCTGTTCACCATAATCGTGGTAAAGCAGGGTGATTCCTTTGGAGCTTTTGTAACCAACGCGGAATCCAGGAAACTCAGAATACGTCCTGACGACATGGGCACAAAGTACCTATTCCCGGGTTACCGTCTTGTATTCGACAGCATTGATGCTTCGCTACTACTTAGGGCTTTTGGTAAGAACGCTGCAGCTGACTACCTCATAGGTGAGATCAAAAGCGTTTATGCATCTCAGAAAGTGGAAATCAACGACAAGCATTTTGAGGTCGTACTCAGGCAAATGTTCTCGAAGGTATTCATTGACGAATCTGGTGATTCTGTGGAAATGCTTCCGGGCGATGTAGTGGAGTGGACTGATTATGAGCAGGAAGTTAGATATTGGACTTTGCAAGGCAAAAAGGCTCCCAGAGGGCGTCAGCTTTGCATGGGAGTAACTAAGGTGTCAAAGTCTTCGAAGAGCTGGCTTGCAGCTGCTTCGTTCCAGGAGACACCGCAAGTGCTTGTAGATGCGGCTATTGCAGGCAAAGTGGATAAGTTAAAAGGGCTCAAAGAAAATGTTATAATAGCTCGGAGGATACCCGCTGGTACAGGTATCTACAAGGAAGAAGACTTTATCATAGAGTAAAAAAGTAGTGTACACTTTTGAAGTGATGCTATTAGGTAAATCAGGAGGTGTTTGTATTGCCGACGTTTAACCAGTTGGTCAAATATGGCCGCGAGAAAGTAAAAACGAAATCGAAGTCGCAGGCTTTGGAAGGCAACCCTCAGAAGAGGGGTGTTTGCCTGGTAGTGCGTACGATGACGCCGAAGAAGCCTAACTCGGCTCTGAGGAAGATCGCCAGAGTACGTTTGTCTAACGGCTACGAGGTTTTGGCGTACATACCTGGTATTGGTCATAACCTGCAGGAGCACTCTGTGGTTCTTGTCAGGGGCGGACGTGTAAAGGACTTACCAGGTGTACGTTATCACATCGTTCGAGGTGTTTACGACGCTGCAGGAGTTGAAGATAGAAGGCAGGGCCGTTCTAAATACGGCGCTAAGAGACCAAAAGGAGGAAGTTAAGACATGCCCAGAGGAGGAAGTCCAACACCACGTACTGTGCCAGCTGACCCCATTTATGGTAGTGTGCTGGTTGCGAAGCTAATAAACAAGGTCATGGTCGGTGGTAAGAAATCTAAGGCGGAGAAAATTGTTTATGAAGCGCTAAGAATTGCTTCTGAGCAATTGAATGAAGACCCCATTGCGATTCTTACAAAAGCCATTGAGAATACGAAGCCCCTGGTAGAAACCAGGTCGCGCCGTATTGGTGGTGCCGTTTACCAAATACCAGTGGAGGTACCCGAAAGGCGTGCTTTGGCTTTGGCTCTTAGGTGGATTGTAAATGGTGCTCGTGACAGGGGCGCCGGAGAGATGGAAAAGAAGTTGGCTGCCGAGTTAGTAGACGCTTATAAGGGCCAGGGTTATGCCGCTAAGAGGCGGGAAGAAATCCATAGAATGGCAGAGGCTAATAAGGCGTTTGCTCACTTGAGATGGTGATAATTAATGACGGATCACAGGGAATACACGCTAGAGAGAACACGCAACATTGGCATTGCAGCTCACATAGATGCTGGTAAAACCACAACTACTGAGCGAATTCTATTCTTTACTGGAAAGAGCCACAAACTGGGTGAAGTCCATGATGGGACTGCCACCATGGACTTCATGGATCAAGAGAAAGAGCGTGGCATAACCATAATGGCAGCTGCTACCACGTGCTTCTGGAAGGATCACAGAATCAATATCATTGATACGCCCGGACATGTGGACTTTACAATTGAGGTGGAACGTTCGCTTAGGGTGCTTGATGGCGCCGTTGTGGTCATAGATGCTGTTGCTGGTGTGCAGCCTCAAACCGAAACTGTGTGGCGTCAGGCTGACAGGTACAGCGTACCACGTATTGTTTTTGTAAATAAAATGGACCGCAATGGTGCAAACTTCTTAAGAGCCATCAACACCATGAAAGAAAGACTTGGCGTAAATGCCGTGCCCGTGCAGCTCATGATTGGCAGTGAAGAGAACTTCCAGGGAGTAGTGGACCTTATTGAGAGAAAAGCCTATTACTGGACTGATGTGCTTGGCACATCTTTCGAAGAAAGACCCATCCCTGCCGACATGCTTGATTTGGTGGAGGAATACCGCGAAAAGTTGGTAGAAGCCGCGGTGGAGATGGACGATGAGGTCATGGAAAAGTACTTGGAAGGCGAGGATATCAGTGCTGATGAGATAAGAATGTGTCTACGAAAGGGCACAATACAGAGAAAAATTGTTCCGGTCCTGGGTGGTTCAGCTTACAAGAATAAGGGTATTCAACCACTGTTGGACGCAGTAGTTTACTACTTACCTAGCCCATTGGACCTGCCACCAGTGAGGGGCATCAATCCCAAGACAAATGAAGAGGAAGAAAGGGAGCCTTTGGACAGCGAACCACTGGCGGCTTTCATATTTAAGATACAGACTGACCCCTACGTGGGTAAATTGGCGTGGGTCAGGGTGTACTCTGGTGTTTTGCATGCCGGTTCTTATGTTTACAACGTAACAAAGGACTCAAAGGAAAGAGTATCTAGGCTTTTAAGGATGCATGCCAGCCACAGAGAAGACGTAGAAGCCATTGGTGCTGGTGACTTGGGTGCCATAGTGGGAATGCGGAATGTGACAACGGGTGACACTTTGGCTGATGAAAATGCACCTATCATATTGGAGTCCCTGTTTGTACCTGAACCAGTTATTTCGCTTTCCATTGAACCTAAGACTCAGCAAGACCAAGACAGACTTTCCATGGGTCTACAGCGCTTATCTGAAGAAGATCCTACCTTCCGAGTAAAGGTTGATCAGGAAACTGGTGAAACCATAATCTCTGGTATGGGAGAACTGCATCTGGAAATCATCGTGGATAGGCTGCGTAGGGAATTCAAGGTGGATGCCAATATTGGAAAGCCACAGGTTTCCTACAGAGAGACCATCAAGAAGCCTGTCAGGACTGAGGGCAAGTACATAAGACAGAGCGGTGGTAGAGGTCAGTACGGTCACGTAGTTGTGGAGTTTGAGCCTTTACCAAGAGGAACTGGTATCATTTTTGAGAATAAGATTGTTGGTGGAGTAATCCCCAAGGAGTACATTCCGGCTGTGGAAAAGGGTATCAGAGAGGCTTTTGAAAACGGCGTTATTGCCGGATACCCCATAGTCGATGTAAAAGCCACCCTGGTCGATGGTTCCTATCATGAGGTAGACTCTTCTGAGATCGCCTTCCACTTAGCTGCGGCAAGAGCTGTCAGGATGGGCATACCTCAGGCTGATCCAGTTCTTTTGGAGCCCATCATGAAAGTGGAAGTAGTAGTTCCAGAAGATTACATGGGAGATGTCATGGGTGACTTGAGTTCCAGACGCGGAAGAATCATGGGTATTGAAGCGCAGGGGCACCTGCAGGAAATCAGAGCAGAGGTGCCACTTGCTGAGATGTTTGGTTATGCAACTGTATTGCGCTCTCTTACACAGGGCCGTGGTAGTTTTGTTATGGAATTCTCTCATTATGAGGAAGTTCCGTCTAAGATTGCAGAGACCATCATTGAGTCCAGAGGGAAATTAAGGAGGAGTGAAGAGTAATGGCGAAGGAGAAGTTTGAGAGGACGAAGCCGCACGTAAATGTAGGGACCATAGGGCACATAGACCATGGGAAGACGACACTAACAGCAGCGATAACACAGACGTTAGCAGCGGAAGGGCTAGCGAAGCCGCAGGGATACTTTGACATAGACAAAGCACCGGAAGAGAAAGCAAGAGGGATAACGATAAACATCACGCACGTAGAATACGAGACACCGAAGAGGCACTATGCGCACATAGACTGTCCAGGGCACGCAGACTACATCAAGAACATGATCACAGGTGCAGCGCAGATGGACGGAGCGGTACTGGTGGTAGCAGCGACAGACGGAGTGATGCCGCAGACAAGGGAGCACGTGTTACTGGCTAGGCAAGTGAACGTACCGGCGATGGTAGTATTCATCAACAAGACAGACATGGTAGACGATCCAGAGTTAGTGGAGCTAGTGGAGATGGAAGTAAGGGACCTACTTAACCGATACGGATTTCCTGGAGACGAAGTACCAGTGATAAAGGGATCGGCATTAGAGGCATTAGAGGTACTGAGCAAGAATCCGCAGACGAAGCGTGGAGAGAACGAATGGGTAGACCGTATATGGGAACTAATAGATGCGATGGACAGTTACATACCGGACCCAGTAAGGGAAGTAGACAAGCCATTCCTGATGCCGATAGAGGACGTATTTAGCATAACAGGGCGAGGGACAGTAGTCACAGGAAGGGTAGAGCGAGGAAGGCTAAAGGTAGGAGAAGAAGTAGAGATAGTAGGGTTACGAGGTGGAGTAAGGAAGACAGTAGTGACAGGTATAGAGATGTTCCGGAAGACGTTAGATGAAGCGATGGCAGGAGACAACGTAGGTTTACTGCTAAGGGGCATAGGGAAAGACGAAGTAGAGCGTGGAGAAGTAGTAGCGAAGGTAGGGTCAATAAGGCCGTACACGAAGTTCAGGGCACAGGTGTATGTGTTGAAGAAAGAGGAAGGTGGAAGGCACACACCGTTCTTCAACGGATACAGGCCGCAGTTTTACATCAGGACAACAGACGTGACGGGGACAATAAAGCTGGACCCGGGAGTAGAGATGGTCATGCCAGGAGACAATGCAGAATTTGAAGTAGAGCTTATCTACCCAGTGGCATTAGAAGAGGGCATGAGATTTGCAATCAGAGAAGGCGGAAGGACAGTAGGAGCTGGTGTTATCACCAAGCTCTTGGAATAACTCAGAGGAGTGAGAAGTAATGTCAGCACAACGAATACGAATAAAACTACGCTCATATGATCACAGGTTACTGGACCAATCAGCAAAGCGCATTGTGGAAGTAGCTAAGAGAACGGGCGCGAAGGTAGCTGGTCCCATACCGCTGCCCACGGATCGCAGAGTGTACTGTGTGACTCGTTCTCCACATGTTGACAAAGATTCCAGAGAACATTTCGAGATAAAGATGCACAAGCGTCTCATCGACATCATCGATCCAACTCAAGAAACAGTATCTAACTTGATGAGCTTGGAGCTTCCCGCTGGGGTCGATATACATCTGAAGCTTTAGGGATGGTGAAAAGAAGTGAAAGGAATAGGACTACTCGGTAAAAAAATTGGCATGAGCCGCTTCATTGATGAAAAAGGCGTGTTTATTCCTGTCACACTTATTAAGGCGGGACCAAACTACGTAGTAAGCGTGAAGAAAGATAAAGATGGTCGGGAATCAGTTGCCTTGGGTTTTGAAGTGGTAAAAGAGAAAGCCCTAAACAAACCAGAATTAGGTGTTCTAAAGAAAGCTGGTGTACCACCAGTTAGGTTTGTTAGGGAGTTCAGATATCCTGGCATCAGTGAAAAGTTTGAAGTGGGTCAGGAAGTTAACGTGGCAGATGTGTTCGAAGATGGAGAATTTGTGGACGTGGTAGGCACGAGCAAAGGCCGCGGTTTTGCTGGAGCCATGAAACGTTGGGGATTTGCTGGAGGCCCAAAAACTCACGGAACACGTGGGTGGCACAGAAGAGTGGGCGCCATCGGTAACAGAACATATCCTGGAGAGGTAAAACCGGGCAAGAAGATGCCTGGACATTACGGCAATACCCAGGTAACTGTGAGGAATCTTAAGATTGTTAAGGTCATACCAGAGCAGAACATCATAGCCGTTAAGGGCTCAGTACCCGGATCCAGAAACGGTCTCGTACTCGTTAGAAAAGCTTACGGACTTGGACCTGAAGGAAGGAGTGAGTAGGGATGCAACTTCCAGTATTTGATGTGAATGGTGCCGAAGTTGCCTATGAAGATGTTAATGAAAACTTGGTAGCGGCGCCTGTGCGCGGTAGGTTGCTGCATCTGAATGTGGTGCGTGTGCTTTCTGGCAAGCGCCATGGCACGGCATCTACTAAGAAACAGGGAGAGGTAGCAGGAAGCACAAGAAAACCTTGGCCACAGAAACACACGGGCAGGGCTCGTCACGGCTATATGAGATCTCCCATTTGGAGAAAGGGAGCTGTGGCTTTTGGTCCTAAACCGCGTAGCTGGACTAAGGACGTCAACAAGAAACAGATTAAGCTTGCCATGGCATCCAGTTTTGGATACAGACTAAAAAATGGCGAGCTATTAATCATTGATGCAAATAGCTTCAGTGGTAAAACTCGTGAATTTAAGGCTTTTCTAAGGAATAAGCAGTTGGATGAGAAGCGCGTAACAGTGGTGTCACTGGCTAATGAACAGGGTGTTAGGCGTGCTTGTCAGAACTTGGAGAATGTTTACTATGTTCCCGTAGAGAAAGTAAATGCTTACGACTTACTCAAGGGAGATGCTGTCATAATGACTCAATCCGCGTGGGCCAGAGCACAGGAGGTGTGGGCCAATGTCTAAATCGCCTTTGGATGTACTCATAGCACCCGTACTAACAGAAAAAGCGTTGATGCTTCACAGAGAAGGCAAGTACACGTTCTACGTGAAAAAAGACGCTAACAAGGTTGATATTAAACGTGCTGTGGAGCAGGTTTTCAATGTTAAAGTAGTGAAAGTTCATACTTCCTGCGTACGTGGGAAGCAAAAAAGAAGAGGCTATAACGTCTACAGGACTCCTGACAAGAAGAAAGCCATCGTTCAGCTTGCTCCTGGCCAGCACATTGAACTCATTGAGGGAGTGTGATATTAGATGCCAGTAAGAAGATACAAACCGGTTACGCCCAGCACCAGACACAGAGTGGTCATTGATTATAAGAGTGTAATCACAAAAACGGAGCCAGAGAAGGCACTCCTTGCACCGCTCAAGAAGAGTGGAGGCAGAAATAATGCAGGACGAATCTCTGTAAGGTCTCGTGGCGGCGGGCATAAGAGAAGGTACAGGATTATTGATTTTAAGAGGGATAAAGATGGTATTCCGGGTAAGGTAACGTCCATTGAATATGATCCCAATAGGACTGCGTTCATCGCTTTGGTCACTTATGCAGATGGTGAGAAGCGCTACATACTAGCACCAGATGAGATCGAGGTCGGAGACGTTGTGATTTCAGGTGAAGAGGCTCCAATCAGAGTCGGTAATGCTTTACCGCTTTCCAAAATCCCCACCGGTACAACCATTCACAATATTGAGTTGTACCCAGGACGTGGAGGGCAGCTTGTCAGGTCTGCAGGGACATGGGCACAGCTCATGGCTAAAGAAGGCGATTACGCGCATGTACGACTGCCCAGCGGTGAAATCAGGCTCATAAATGTAAAGTGCAAAGCCACTATTGGACGCGTTAGCAACCTGGATCATGAGAACGTTTCCTCAGGTAAGGCTGGAAGAACCAGATGGCTTGGTAGAAGGCCAGAGGTCAGAGGAACTGCCATGAACCCAGTGGATCACCCACATGGTGGAGGAGAAGGTAAGTCACCCATTGGGCATGCGTCTCCATTATCCCCATGGGGTTGGAAAACACTGGGCTGGAAAACGCGTCGTGGTAAGAAGCCTTCTGACAAGTTTATCGTGAAACGGCGTAAGTAAGCGAGGTGAATGAATAATGGCATGGGATAAACCTTATCCAAGAGGAAAATACACAGATCCGAAGTTACTAAAGAAGGTTCAAAAGATGCAGAGCACCGGCGATAAGCGTATTATAAAAACTTGGAGTCGGAGGAGCACCATTACTCCAGAGATGGTTGGGCTCACCATTGCTGTTTATAATGGAAAAGTACACATACCCGTGTATATAACTCAGCAAATGGTGGGGCACAAGCTGGGCGAATTTGCCATTACAAGGAACTTCCGGGGCCACGGTGAACCGGTTGAGCGTTCCAGTGCGTTGAAGTGAGGTGTAAAGGTCATGGAAGAACAACAAATGGCTAAGGCAACAGCAAAATACGTCAGAATATCGCCCAGAAAGGCTCGCCTAGTAGTGGACGAAATCAGGAACAAGTCTGTTTCTGAAGCCAGGGCGATTTTGAAGTACTCTCCCAATAAGGCTGCCAGGTTTACGCTAAAAGTTCTGGACTCTGCAGTGGCAAATGCAGTCAATAATAATGGGTTGGACGAGGAACGCCTGTATGTGTATCGTGCTTTTGTGGATGAAGGACCGAGGCTGAAGAGGTATTATCCTCGTGCTTTCGGTAGAGCGGACATCATGAAAAGGCGTCTTAGTCACATAACCGTCATCGTTAAAGAGAGATAGGGGGAGAAGAGCAGTGGGTCAAAAAATACATCCTTACGGTTTTAGATTGGGTGTTACAAAGAATTGGCGCAGCCGATGGGTTGCACCCTTCGAGAAATACCCTGAATACATTGTCCAGGATGAAAAAATCAGGACACTTATAAACAAGCACTATGGTCATGCAGGTATCGCCTCTGTGGAGATAGAGCGATTGGGCAACAAGATGCGCGTCATCATTTGGACTGCAAGGCCTGGCATGATCATTGGAAAACAGGGTGCTGAAATTGAGAGGCTCAGAGAAGAAATCGTAAAACTGCTTAAGAACGATTATGAAGTGAGAATAGCCATTTACGAGGTAAAGAATCCAGAAATTGATGCACAAATTGTTTCCGATAGCATAGCGCGTCAAATTGAACGCCGTGTTAGCTACAAGAGGGCGATGAAGCAGGCAATAAGCAGAGCCATACGTTCCGGCGCTCAGGGCATAAAGATCGCCGTTTCCGGACGCCTGGGCGGAGCAGAAATAGCTCGCCGTGAATGGTTCGTACAGGGCAAACTGCCTTTATCCACTCTAAAATCTGATGTGGACTATGGCTACAGCATTGCCGTAACGAAATACGGCACCATTGGTGTGAAGTGCTGGATTTACAAAGGAGACGTAGAGGACTTGCAAGAACTTCTACCTCCGAGAGGCCTAGAAAAGGCAGAGAGGAGGCCAGAGAGACATGCTAATGCCTAAACGTGTGAAGTACAGAAAGAACCATTTACCACACATAAAAGGAAAAGAAACCAGAGGTCTAAAGCTGGCTTTCGGCGACTACGGTATACAGGCAGTAGGTCGTGGTTATGTGGATTCTCGCATGATTGAATCCTGCCGTGTCATCATGGCCAAGAACATTGGAAAGACTGGTAAGTACTGGATAAGAATATTCCCAGACGTGGCTTGGACTAAGAAACCACTTGAAGTGAGAATGGGTGGAGGAAAAGGAGATCCTGAGAAATGGATTTTCCCAGTAAAACCAGGAAGGATCATGTTCGAGCTAACCGGAGTTGATGAGGACACAGCTAAGCACATTGCTAGGTTAATAGGATTCCGCCTACCTTTTGAGGTTAGGTTAATTAGTCGTGTGTAAGGGAAGGTGCAGCTCATGCAAGGGACAGAATTGAGAGAAAAAACAACGGAAGAATTAGAAGCTTTGCTAAAAGAGTTAAGAGCAAAATTGGTGAATCTGAAATTCCAGCTTGCAGTGGGTAAGCTGACAGATCATACCGCAATTACAAAGACGAAAAGAGATATTGCACGAGTACTCACAGTGCTAAGAGAGAGGGGTATAAAGCTATGAGGCGTCGATTTGTTGGCGTTGTCGTGTCGGACAAAATGGATAAAACCCGCGTTGTTATAGCCGAGCGCATGGAAAGGCATCCTCTTTACAAGAAGGAGATGCGCAGGAATACAAAATTCTATGTGCATGACGAAAACAATGTTTCCAAGGAGGGCGACGTTGTTCTAATCGAGGAATTCCGCCCCATGTCTCGGCTAAAACGCTTCAATTTGGTAAAGGTTCTCGGTAGGAAGCAGCTTGAGGAGGAGGTTGAAGAAGATGATCAGACCTTACACGAAGCTTAGGGTTGCTGATAATACTGGTGTGAAGACCATCCAAGTGATCCGAGTGCTGAGGGGCCCCAGGGTTGCCTACGGGACCATCGGTGACATTGTGGTAGCTAACGTTCGAGAGGTTTTACCGAACAGTGATTACAAGAAGGGTGACATCGTAAAAGCCGTGGTTGTTCGTTTGGCTAAAGAAATCAAGAGGCCTGATGGTACGTGCGTGAAGTTTGATGACAACGCGGCAGTTATTATCGATCAATTTGGCGAGCCCAGTGGAACGCGTGTATTTGGACCGGTGGCTCGTGAGCTCAGAGAAAAGGGGTATTTGAAGATCATTTCACTTGCCCCTGAAGTGTTGTAGTGGTGGAGGTCGAATAGTATGAAGTTGAACATAAAAACGGGCGACCTGGTAGAGGTTATAAGCGGCAAGGAAAAAGGTAAACGCGGCAAAGTGACTAAGGCTTTCCCAAAAGAAAACAAAGTTGTGGTCCAAGGAGTGAACATCATAACTAAGGCAATGAGGCCCACCCAGAAGGACCCACAAGGTGGACTCAAGAAATTCGAAGCGCCCATTTTCGCCAATAAGGTCATGGTAGTTTGTCCCAAATGCGATAAACCAACGAGGATCGGGCACAAGTTCTTGGAAGATGGTAAGAAAGTGCGCGTTTGCGTTCGTTGCGGCGAAGTTCTGGATTAAGCTTTGGGAGGGTTGAGCGATGAGTTTGAAGGAAAAGTATGAAAACGAAGTTAAACCATACATGATGAAAAAGTTTGGTTACAAGAACGTGATGCAGGTCCCGAAAGTGGTAAAGGTCACACTTAACCGCGGCTTGGGAGAGGCTTTGCAGAACCCAAGAGCTATTGAAGTTACCACGAAGGAATTTGAGATCATAACAGGCCAAAAACCACTGGTTAGGAGATCGAAGAAGAATGTGGCTGCGTTTAAGCTAAGAAAGGGTGCTCCAATCGGGGTTAGTGTTACCTTGAGAAAGAATAAAATGTGGGATTTCATGGAGCATCTCATTAATGATGTTCTTCCCAGGGTGCGTGACTTCAGGGGTCTTAACCCGCGTTCTTTTGATGGCAGAGGAAACTACAACTTTGGTCTTTTAGAAGACTTGGTTTTTCCAGAGATATCTTACGATATGATCGATAAAACTAGGGGTTTGGGTATTTCCATAACCACTACGGCAAAAACTGACGAGGAGGCCTTTGAACTCTTGAAGGCATTGGGCTTCCCGTTCATGGAACGATAAATAGGAATAAGGAGGTTAGTATGGCCAGAAAAGCACTGAAAATAAAAGCTGAGAAGGAGCCTAAATTCTCTACTCGTAAGTACACCAGATGCAAAATATGCGGCAGGTCCAGGGCTGTCTACAGAGACTTTGGGATTTGTCGTTTGTGTCTGCGCGAACTTGCTCATAAGGGTTCCATTCCGGGTCTAAAGAAAGCTTCTTGGTGAGGTGAAGTGAATATGGTTCAAGATACAATATCTGATTTGTTGATAAGACTAAAAAACGCTAGCCATGCTCGCTTAGAAAGGGTGGAAGGTATCCCTTATGGTAAGTACCAAGAAGAAATATTAAAAGTTTTGGTACGCGAGGGCTACATTAAGAGTTACGAGGTTGAAGAAAAGGAAGGAAAAAAGTACCTCAGTGTGCAACTCAAGTTTGGCCCTGGAAAGCAGCCTGTGCTTAATGAAGTCAGACTTATAAGTGTACCTTCTCGTAGGATTTACGCTAAGAAGAATGATATTCCCAAGGTGATGAATGGTCTGGGCATTGCGATTCTGACAACGTCGGCTGGTGTACTGTCTGATGCTGAAGCACGTCAAAAAGGTGTCGGCGGTCAAATAATCTGCTACGTTTGGTGAGGTGGTCATAAATGTCAAGAATAGGTAAAAAGCCAGTCGTTGTTCCAAAAGGTGTGACCGTCACCATTGACGGTAGCACAGTTACCGTGAAAGGACCGAAAGGTACTTTGACTCGCACCTTTGATCCGCGCATAAAAATCTCTTTGGTTGATGACCAGGTTATTGTGGAAAGGACCTCTGAAGAAAAAGAGGTAAAGGCGCTCCACGGAACCACACGTGCACTCATTCAGAATATGGTTACGGGTGTAAGTGATGGTTTTTCTATGACATTGAAAATTCGTGGCGTGGGTTACCGTGCGGAGCTTAAAGGTAAGGATTTACAGTTGTCGTTGGGTTTCTCACATCCTGTGGTTATTCAGAGCATCGAGGGCGTTCAGTTTCAGGTGCCCTCTGCTGACACGGTAGTCATTAGTGGCATTGACAAACATTTGGTAACGCAGGTTGCCGCAAACATAAGAAGATACAGAATCCCCGATGCTTACAAGGGCAAAGGTATTTGGTATGAAGGTGAGCAGAGAACCTTAAAGCCCGGAAAAGCTGTGGGTAAAGGCAAGTAATATGGGAGGTGCATGAGTTTGATTGTGGAAGCATCTAGAGCAGAACTAAGAAGGGTAAGACATAAAAGGATAAGAAAGCACATAACCGGGACAGCTGAAAGGCCCAGGCTCTGTGTATTCCGGTCTTCAAGGCACATCTATGCACAGATCATCGATGATCAGAACGGTCACACATTGGTTTCTGCTTCCACCTTGGAGGAGCAGCTGCGTGATCAGGTTAAGGGCTTAAAAAAGACTGAGCAGGCAGCTGCGGTAGGCAGATTGATTGCAGAAAGGGCACTGGAAAAAGGTATAAAAACTGTGGTTTTTGACCGCGGTGGCTATAAGTATCACGGACGAGTAAAGGCTTTAGCTGACGCGTCTCGTGAAGCCGGGTTGGAGTTCTAGGAGGTGTGCTTGAATGGACATGACTAATTTGCAGGAAAGGGTTATCGAGATACGCAGGGTTGCCCGTGTTGTAAAAGGCGGTAAAAGACTTCGTTTCAGAGCGCTTGTAGTAGTAGGTGACGGCGAAGGACACGTGGGTGTGGGTATCGGCAAAGCTGGAGAAGTACCAGATGCTGTTGCAAAAGCCGTAACGCGTGCTCGGAAAAACATGATTGAAGTGCCATTAGCGGGTACCACAGTGCCCCACACGGTCATTGCTAAGGCTGAAACCTCCACCGTACTCATAAAGCCTGCCGTAAAGGGAACAGGAGTACTGGCGGGGCAAACAGTGAGAGCTATTTTGGAAATGGCTGGCATCAAGGACGTCATCACAAAATCCATGGGCTCAACCAATCCTGTAAACCTAGCATATGCTACCGTGGAAGCTTTAAAGTCTCTGAAAAAGCCCAGAGAAGTTGCAGAATTAAGAGGCGTTTCCATAGAGCAAATACTTAAAAGGTAATGAGGTGATCGAAAATGAGATTGCATACGCTACAACCTGCACCTGGAGCTAAGAGCAATAAGAAAAGAGTTGGTAGAGGTACGTCTTCGGGACATGGAAAAACATCGGGCTTCGGCCATAAGGGTCAGAAGGCACGGTCCGGGCGTGTTGGAAAACGTGGTTTTGAAGGAGGACAAACACCTCTTTACAAGAAGTTACCCAAAATAATGAGGTTCAAGAATTACCCCTTTAAGGTTGAATACGAAGTTGTGAATGTGGAAAAGCTTAATCGTTTTGAGAACGGATCGGTGGTGGATCTTGGAACGCTCGTTGATACTGGTCTGGTGAGTTCTTTGTCGGCAAAGGTGAAAATTCTTGGCCAAGGAGAGATTACAAAGGCTCTTCAGGTAAAGGTTCACGCTGTGAGTCAATCAGCCAAAAAGAAAATAGAGGCTGCAGGTGGTTCCGTTGAGGTGGTGGACTGAATGTGGCAAGTGCTGAAGGCGTCATGGGAGTTTAAAGAAACTCGTGCTCGCATCTTGTACACGGTGCTGTTTCTGGTTATCTTCCGTGCCGGAACATTTTTGCCCATACCTGGTGTGAATCCTGAAGCCATTACAGTTTTGCAGGAACAAGCTGGTTTTTTGGGCATTCTCAACTTCTTTACGGGTGGTTCATCTTACTACACGATTTCCATATTTACTCTGGGAGTACTGCCATACATTAACGCGTCCATCATCATGCAGCTGTTGGGAGTGATTTTCCCAGCATTGGAAAACCTTCGTAAAGAAGGGGAAGAAGGAAGAAAGAAACTTCAGATGTATGTTAGGTGGCTTGGGGCTGCCTTATCCGTGGTTATGTCCTATGCCGCTTACCTTTATTTCTCTTACGGCTTGGCCGTAGGAGGAACTTCACTCATAGCACCGAGTTTCCAATCAGCGGTGGTAACCACTTTAATTCTGGCAGCTGGGTCCATGTTCTTGGTGTGGCTTGGTGAAGTGTTTACTATGAAGGGCCTGGGAAACGGTGTTTCTCTTATCATCTTCTCAGGCATACTTGCTCGCGTAGTACCTTCCTTAATACAGTTTTTCCAAACCTCGAAGAGTACTGGTACAAGCATACTTTCGTTAGTTGTCGCAGTCATCTTTGGTCTGGTTCTCGTATTCATTACCACTGCTGCATATCTTGCTGAACGTAAGATACCAGTGCAGTACGCAAGCCGTATCAGGGGAACCAAGGTTTATGGAGGACAGGCAACCACTATCCCCATAAGACTACTGCAAGCTGGCGTTATGCCTATCATCTTTGCTTCAGCATTCATTAACGCACCTACGGTGATTTCTGGATGGTTTCCACAGTCAGGCTTCACCAAATGGTGGAACATGTATTTTAATCACATGACCATTTGGTACAATCTGGCATATTTCATTTTGGTCATATTCTTTGCCTACTTCTACAACACCATTGCCTATGATCCTGACGAAATTGCAAAGAACATTCAAAAGCAAGGTGGATTCATACCCGGAATACGACCAGGTAAACCCACAGCTGATTACATCGCAGGAGTGATTTATCGCCTAACACTGCCGGCCTCCATTTTCTTGGGCTTAGTTGCAGTACTTCCCGATTTGTTCATGCAACTGTTTGGCATGGGAAGGCTTTTCCTTTTCGGAGGAACGTCGTTGCTCATTGTCATTGGTGTGGCTCTGGAAATCTTCCGTCAGCTCGAGGCGTATGTCCAGCTTAGACACTACAAAGGCTTCCTGGAGCTTTAAGAATGATTAGGTACGTCATTTTTCTTGGAAAACCTGGGTCTGGTAAAGGTACTCAGGCCCAGTATTTTTCAAGATTTGGGTGGATCCATCTTTCCACTGGAGAACTATTCAGGAGGCACTTGCAGGAGAAGACAGTTTTGGGCTCCGAAGTGGAACAATTTGTAAAAAAAGGCGATTTGGTACCTGATGATGTCACTTTTAGCTTGGTAGAAGACTTTCTGACTAAGGCAAAACCTGATTCAAGGATCATATTCGACGGTTTTCCACGTAGTGAGAACCAAGCGCGACTACTCGAAGACTGGACTGAAAAGACGAGAGCCTTACTTGTAGCTGCGGTAGAGTTTTTCCTTCCAGATGACGAGGCTGTAAGAAGATTGCTAAACCGGTATTACTGTCCCACGTGCGGGTATGTAAGCAATGAGCCGGGTTTATGTCCGAACGATGGGAGTTCTCTGGTAAAAAGGACTGATGATAGTGAGGAGGTAGTAAGGAAACGCCTTGCTGACTATGAATCTTACGCGCCTCAGCTAAGGACTTTTTACCGCAGGAAAGGAAAGTACTTAGCTATTGACGCTACAAAAAAGCCTTCACAGATAAGTAAGTTTTTGGAAAGCGTGATGTTGAGAAATGACTTATGACAAGAATGCGTTAAAGCAGATGCGCGAAGCAGGTATTCGTCTTACCGAGGTCATTCATAAGCTTAAGGAACAAGTGGTTCCGGGTGTAACGGGCGAGGAATTAGACGCCATAGCCGAAAAGTTAATACTGTCTTTGGATTCCATACCTTCATTTAAGGGCTATGGAGGTTTTCCTGCGTCCATATGTGTGTCTGTGGATGATGTGGTTATTCATGGCATACCCTCAAAGAGGCCATTACTGCCTGGTCAGCTGGTTAGTATTGATCTGGGTTTGGTCTATGATGGTTGGAACAGTGATGCGGCCTTCACAGTGATTCTGCCACCTGTACAGGAAAACAAGCAAAAGCTCTCTGATGTTACGTTGAAGGCTTTGCGAAGTGGTGTGACAGCCATAAAACCTGGAGTCCATTTAGGAGACGTCTCGGCGCAAATACAGAAAGTGGCTCAAGAAGCTGGAGTGGGCATTGTCAGGGATTTTACTGGTCATGGCATTGGGCGGCACTTGCATGAGGACCCTCCAATTCCCAATTTCGGTCGTCCTCATACTGGACCTGTGTTAAGGCCGTACATGTTTTTGGCAGTGGAGCCCATGTTTACAGAAGGGAACGGTTGTGTGGTCATTGAAGCCGATGGGTGGACTGTGAGAACTTGTGACCACAGTAATGCGGCTCATTTTGAGTTTACTGTGGCAGTTACTGATAACGGTGCGGAGGTTTTAACGCCGCATGTGTAGTGGTAACACTACCAGTAGTAACAGTGATAAGGTTGCACGTAACATTTCTGTGGGTGATGTGGTAAAATCTCTCAGCGGACGCACCAAAGGGCGTTATTTTGTGGTAATTGCTGAGAATGACAGATATGTTTTCTTAAGCGATGGCGAAAAATGGACCATTGGTAAGTCCAAAAAGAAGAATAGAAAACACGTGGAAGGTGTAGGGTTAAAAGTGGAACGCATTTCTGATGAAGAAATAAAGCGTTTTTTGCGTGATTTATCACGCGGAGGGAATGATTAATGTCGTCTGGGAAAAAAGATGTCATAGAAGTTGAAGGGATCGTTTTAGAGAAGCTGCCTAATGCAACGTTCAGAGTGCAGCTCCCTGGTGGTAAGGTTATTACGGCTTACACTTCTGGTAAAATGCGGATGAATTTCATCCGAATCTTGCCTGGTGACAAGGTTAAGGTAGAGATTTCTACTTACGATCCTGATCGTGGAAGAATAGTTTACAGACTTTAGAAGGAGTGATCTTGAGGTGAAAGTACGTCCGTCAGTAAAAAAGATTTGTGACAAATGCCAAATTGTCCGAAGGAAAGGCCGTGTGTATGTCATTTGCGAAAATCCAAAGCACAAGCAGAGACAAGGTTAGGAGGTGCAGTTAGGTGGCACGTATTGTTGGAGTTGAGTTGCCAGATAACAAAAGAATTCTGTTCGCACTACCGAGGATTTATGGCATAGGTAGGTCTACAGCAGAGGATATCTGTGAAGCCTTGGGAATTGATCCTATGCAGAAGCTTGGAGAATTAACGCCTGATCAGATTAACACGCTTCAGGATTACATCACTGCTCACTATAAAGTGGAAGGTGATTTAAGGCGTGAAGTGGCCATGAACATTAAAAGGCTCATGGACATAAAGTGTTACCGTGGGATTAGGCATCAGAGAGGGCTTCCCGTAAGAGGCCAGCGCACAAGGCACAATGCCAGAACCAGAAAAGGTCCACGTAAAACTGTGGGTGCGAAAAAAGGAAAGAGATAGTCTTAAACCAATCGTGGAGGTGTTTTAAAAGTGGCTCAGAAAAAGAGGAAAGAACGCAGATATGTACCCTATGGGGTTGCACACATTCATTCAACCTTTAACAATACAATAATAACTATCACTGATCCCAACGGTGCTGTTCTAGCTTGGGCTTCTGGAGGGTTTTTCTTCAAAGGAACAAGGAAAGGTACACCTTATGCTGCTCAGTTAGCATCAGAGAGTGTGGCAAAAAAAGTTCAACAAACTTACGGGATGAAAGAAATAGATGTTTTTGTAAAGGGACCGGGGCCAGGGCGAGAGACAGCCATAAGGGCTCTGCAAGCAGTTGGTTTGGATGTGAAATCCATAAAGGATGTAACTCCCATACCGCACAATGGTTGCAGGCCTCCAAAGGCCCGCAGGGTATGAGAATGAGGAGGTAGAAAAGAATATGAAATATACTGGACCAAGTTGTAGGATATGCCGTAGATCTGGTGTAAAGCTTTTCCTGAAAGGTGAGAAGTGCTTAAGTCCAAAATGCCCCATGGAAAGAAGGGCTTTTCCGCCTGGACAGCATGGACCCACAAGGAGGGGCAGAAGAGATACTGAGTACGGTCTGCGTTTAAAGGAAAAGCAAAAACTAAGACACTCATACATGATCACAGAAACGCAGCTTCGCAGATACTTCTCAGCTGCCATGTCACAAAAAGGTGTAGCAACTGGTACAGCCCTTTTACAGCTTCTTGAACGCCGTTTGGATGCGGTGGTTCAGCGTATGGGGTTCGCTAGCAGCATTAGAATGGCACGCAACTGGGTTAGACATGGCCATGTCATGGTGAACGGTAAAAGGGTAGATATTCCCTCTTACTTGGTAAAACCCGGTGACAGAATAACATTAGACAAAGATCTCAAGGATAACCCTGATGTGCAGAAGAGCATAGCCATGAACGAAGGCCGTCCCAATTTGGAATGGCTGAGCGTGGATGTAGAAAACCTTGAAGGAGTTTACCTAAGAGTGCCTGCCCGAGAGGAAATACCAGTTGCTGTCAATGAACAGCTCATCGTCGAATACTATTCGAGATAAGGCTTGGTGAAGTCATAATGGAAAAGGTTTTCGGAATCGCAGATTTGGGCAGAAGTGTTGACAGGGAGACTGGCGAAGTCCAGCGCTCTGCAAAACTGTCAGCGCTAAATCTGCCTGAGGGCGAAGGAATCACCTTAGGTAATGCGTTAAGGCGAGTGTTGCTGGGTCAAATTGGCGGCACGGGTGTTCTGGGGTTCAGGCTTGAGGGTTTGGATCATGAATTCATGGTGCTCGATGGTGTAGTAGAAGACGGTTTGACCATTGGCCTTAACTTGAAGAAGGTGCTACTTAGGTACTATGGAGAGGGAGTAAAGGTCCTCTACATCAAGGCGAAAGGACCAGCTGAGATTAAGGCTGGAGACATTGTACCCGATGCTGACGTTGAGATTTTTAATCCTGATCAGACCATTCTAACGGTAGCTACCGATCGTGAGATTTACATGGAGATTTACGTGACTAATGGAGTCGGTTACAGGACAGTAGAGGACAACAAGAAACTTTATCAGTTCCCCTTTAGAACTATTTACCTGGATACCTCTTTTTCTCCTGTTAGGCGTGCTGAGTACCATGTGACGCCTGCCATTGTAGATGAACCTGGCACTTTTGAGAGTTTGGAGCTCATAGTTTACACGAATTTGGCTGTTGATCCGGTGGAAGTGATAAGACAAGCTGCGGATTTCCTAAGTGAGGAGTTTAAGAATGTGGCAGAATCAAAAGAAGCGGTAGCTGCTGAAGAGGTACCAGAAGAGCAGACGGTCTCCGATGAAAAGCTTGATGCAAGTGTTGAAATGCTGAATCTCTCAAGGGCTGTGCTCACTCACCTAGAAAAAGCAAACATTAATTCCATAAGGGATTTGGTAGATGTATTGGAGCGTAACGAGTCCATTCCTGGCATTGGTGCCGTCAGATTAGAAGAGATAAGGAATAAATTGGCTGCTTATTTGGAAGGAGGTACTGAGGATGAAACACAGAGTTGATGGCCGCAAATTAGGACGAAAAACTGAAGCCAGAATAGCCTTATTGAGAACGCTTTCAAAACAGCTTGTCATACATGGCGAAGTTGAGACAACGCTTCCAAAAGCCAAGGAGCTCAAAAGATTCGCTGATAAGTTGGTAACTCATGCGAAAAGCAAAGAATTGTATGACATACGATTAGTGGAAAAGCATTTGGGTGACCGTGAACTAGTTAAGAAACTTACCGATGAAATTGCTCCGCGTTTTGCTGATGTTAGCGGCGGCTACACCACAGTTCTCAAGACGGGGTTTAGAAAAGGTGACGGTGCTCCCACAGCCATAGTGCGCTGGAGCAAATGATAGAGGTTCAGGAGGTATCTTACGGACTGGAGGGGAGGTCCATTCTCCAGTCCGTTTCCATGAATATATGCCCTGGCCACTTTACCGTTCTCATGGGTGGTAACGGTGCTGGTAAGACCACGCTGGCAAAAATAATCAAGGGGCTACTCGTACCTACTTCGGGAAAAGTGCTCATGGATGGGATTGAGATGGTTGCTGCCGGCAGGGATTACCAGATCAAGGTCGGTATTGTTTTCCAGAATCCAGAAAACCAAATTGTGGCATCAGTAGTTGAGGAAGATGTGGCTTTCGGTCCAGAGAACCTGGGCCTAAAACCCACTGAAATAAGAGAAAGAGTAGAAAGCAGTTTAAAAACAGTTGGCTTGTGGGACTTAAGGCACAGGCCTGTTCATGCTCTTAGTGGAGGTCAAAAACAACGTTTAGCCATTGCTGGTATACTCGCTCTCAGGCCTTCCTACATACTTTTTGATGAGGCCACGGCTCTTCTGGACCCCGTGGGAAGAAGAGAAGTGTTAGAAACAGCAATTAGTTTAGCAAATTCTGTTGGTGTACTGTGGATAACACACGATTTACGTGAAGCTCTGCAGGCTGATATGCTGTATGCACTTTGCCAAGGTAGAGTCGTTTTCCAGGGGTCTGTGCAGGAATTCATTACCAACCCTGAAGCCATGGATTTGGCCAATGCAACCATACCTGAAGAAGTGATATTGGCAGAAATGCTTTCTAAGAGAGGAGCTCATGTGGATTGGCCATTAAACAAAGAGAACCTAATGAAAGCGATTACGTCGTTGAACTTGAAGACGTTTCATTAAGTTACGATTACGGTACACCCTGGCAAGTGGATGCTGTTAAACCACTTTCCTTAAGAATTGCCAAGGGCGAATGGATTGCTTTAGTTGGTCATACTGGGTCTGGTAAGAGCTCTCTTGCCCAGCTCATGGCAGGGCTCACATCTCCAACCAGAGGAATAGTGAAGCATTTTGGAAGAGTTTGGAATTACCCTAAGGATTTACCCATAGAAATAAGGCGCCGGATTGGTTTCTTGTTTCAGTTCCCAGAACATCAATTCTTTGCCGAAACAGTATTTGACGAGGTGGCTTTTGCCGCCAAGAATTTTGGACTGGACAATGTCCAGGACAGGGTTAGAGAATCGTTGGAGGTTGCTGGTTTGAGCTTCGACCAGTTCAAAGACAGGTCCCCCTTTACACTATCCGGCGGCGAAAAAAGAAAAGTTGCCCTGGCTTCGGTCATGGTTTGTGATCCCGAGGTGCTCATTCTTGATGAACCATCCGCTGGACTAGATGGAGCTTCAAAGAAAGCTTTCTGGGACTGGCTTCGAGATTACAGTAAGGAAGAAAGAACAGTCGTCTTTATTACTCATTCTCTGGAAGAAGCTGTGACGGCCGAAAGAGTGTTGGTGCTTTCAAATGGAGCATTACTTTTTGCCGACAGTCCCCAGGAAGTATTCTCTCACGTTAACACACTAAGACGGGTTGGCTTGGAACCTCCCATAGCTGCGGAAATCTCTTATGAGCTTCGTAAGAGGACAAGTTTCCCCATGGCTTTAACGGTGGAAGAATTGGTTAGTGCTTTGGATGGTGATCTTTAAGTGGCTTTCAAGGATGTTGTGGTAGTTGGCCAGTACATTCCTACTGACAGCGTGCTTCATAAAGCACTGGCGGAATCGAAGATTGTGATGACGTTATTTCTGATTATTGGAGCCTTCATTTCTCAGTCATTCGCGGTCTTAGCTGTACTCTTTGGTGCCCTGGTCCTACTAATGTTGGTGTCCAACGTGCCTCTAAGGTTTTACGCTAAGAGTGCTAAGACTGTTCTCATTCTCGCTTTGTTTACTTTTGTGTTCAATGCACTTCTTACAGGGCAAGAGGTTCTCTTCCGGCTGGGGCCCATTGCTTTTAAGACTGAAGGGGTCATCGTTGGTGTTTTTTTTGGGTTGAGGTTATTCTTCCTCATATTTGTATCCACGGTTCTCACTGCGACCACATCTCCCGTGGATCTTGCTGATGGTCTAAACAATTTGTTAAGGCCTTTGGAAGTTCTAAAAGTGCCTGTTGAAGAATTCTCGTTGATTATGACCATTGCTCTGCGCTTCATTCCCGTTTTAGCTGATGAAGCAGATCGCATACTTAAGGCTCAAAAGGCTAGGGGGCTTAGTTTAAGCGGAAGCATACTGCAAAGGGTTGAGAAGCTAGTCCCCATAGTCATACCTTTGTTTGTAAGCGCCTTCATGAAAGCAGAGGATTTGGCGGTGGCCATGGAAGTTAGGGGCTATCTGCCCGGGGTGAAGAGAACGAAATACAAGGTTACTAAGTTTGAAGGCGTGGACGTAATGGTGTTTGCTTTCACTGCCGTTGTGTTTGTGGCAAGTTACTTACTTAGGGGCCGATGGGTACTTACATGGTGAAGTATGCTGGTTTACTTCAGTACAAAGGAACAAATTATGCAGGGTTTCAGAGACAGAGGAACGGTACAGCGGTCCAAAATGTGCTGGAATCCGCATTGAGCCAGATTAACAATAGACCCACAGTTGTGCGCTACTCTGGTAGAACAGATGCGGGTGTCCACGCTTGGGGCATGCCGTTTGCTTTTTGGGGTAGGGAGGATCTTTCAGAAAAAAAGTGGATGTTCATCTTGAACCGTATGCTGCCGGCTGACATGCGCGTTCTTTCGCTGGTAAAGACTTCATCCGACTTCGACCCACAGCGCGACGCCGTAGCAAAACAGTATTTGTACTGTGCCACATTGGGAAGATTGGGTCCTGTGTGGGATGATTTCTTCGCCTATTTGCCCCATTTGCCTCTTGATAGGCACGCGGTCATGGATGGGGCAAAGAAACTTGTAGGAGAACACGATTTCAGAGGGTTCTCCAAGACTGGATCATCTGTTAAGAGCACTAAGCGCAGGCTACATGAGGTAAGTGTCATGTTCACAAAGGCGCGGGTTTATTTTTCTTTTGTCGGAGATGGTTTTCTCTATGGTATGGTCAGACTTCTGGTGGGTAGTTTATTGCAGATCGGTTGGGGTAAGAAGAATCCAAGTTTCATTGAAGAAGTTCTAAACGGAAATGCGCTGGCGAATTATTCTGTGCCTGCCCAAGGTTTGCATTTGGTAAAAGTATGGTTAGAACCGGATCCCTTTTTAGAAAGTATCAAAGCTGACGAAGGTGATCTTAGTCAGTACTTCTTTTAATACGTCCTTCGGTGACTTTTCTGATATTAGGAAGTACCTGTATGTTTTCTTTCTTGAATAGTACACAGGACCCCACACGGTAACATCCTCAAAGAAAGTAAGCTTTTCTTCATTGCTTTCGAGTTCAATGTAATGGCCGAATGGAGGAAGTCCCATCTGCCTAATGCTGTCCGTTACTACGTTCTCACCTTTGTCTATGAGGGTGGCTATGCGTTCCTCGTCACGAGAGAGGACAAATACGCAGCCGTCTGTTTTTGTCCACAGGCTCAAGTAGTAAATGTTCCTCAAGAACTTCTTATCAGGGATGAGGACCGGTGTGGACAAGTCGGCGTCAGCAGAGACATAGTACGATTCATCGAAGGTTGCCGTAGGTAAATAACGGAAAACCTTTGTGGTACTGATCACCGTATTGTCGTTAAGGTTCTTCACAGACTTCAAAGCTTCTTTTTCCAGCTGAAGCTCCACCCGTTCTATGCCCAAACCACTGGGTTCCAAACTCAAGCTATCGCATCGGGGGCATTTGTCAGGGATGCCGGCAATATAACCGCACCTATGGCATTCCAGCCGCTTGCTCCTCCGGTGGTATCGAAGCGGAGTCCCACACTCAGGACAAGTTACTACGTATCCGCAGTTTTTGCATTCCAATGATGTTGAGAACCCCAATCTATTCACTAGGAACAATTGCTTCTTTGTAGGATCATGTACGCCTTTTAGATATGCTAGTACTCCCACATCTTTCCTACCTGCCATGCTTACTAACTGCACATTTGTCACTGGCTGTGGGCAAACGGTATGAACTTCAGTTGTTTCAGGTATGAACTTGGTAAGCGGTAGTCTTTGGCTGGCAGTTCTTATGGCTAACTCGTCGGGCTCTTCGAATACTGTTATTATGTGCATTAGATGATTCCAGGGTCTTAAAACTGACCTGGGGGTACCTACTATTAATCCACCACCTTTTGAGCAGCAAGCTTCTTGCAAAAACTTTGTGTAACCACCTGAATCCAAGATAGCCGGTAGCTTATGCTTAATCAGTTCCTTTGCGAATGCACGTGCCATTTGCAAGGTTGGAAAAATCAGCAAAGTTTTTTCGCCTTTTTCCAACAAGTTTCTTAAGTAGAGTGGAAGTTCCTCCAAGGTCTTTGGTAGTTCTTCTTTCCTGGGCAGGTTTTTATCCACTGGGAGCTTCATGCTGCTCAACAAATGAAGTTCCAAAACCAAAGCATCTTCTTCTTTTAGCTTCTCCACTGTCCAGGGCCCGAGAAGCTTTTTCCAGAAAAGAAGTGGCAGTGGTCGATGAGCGAATTTTTCGTAGATATGGTTTGGTACCAATAACGAGGGTCTTTCCAATCGTGCGTAAGCTAATGCATAGCTTGTGGGAGGTATGACCACCTTCTCAACGATGCCTAACGAGAGAAAGTTTTCAATTTGCACCTTGTACTTTCGAAGAACACCTCTTGTTAGCTCCAATGGTTTTTCCCTGAGTAATCTTACAAGTTCTTTTTCTTTAGTACCAGCGGGCACGTAGTTAAAGGCTCTTAGCTGAATAAATGTGCGAGGGTTTTGTCTCCAGTTCTTTCCGAGCTCCAAGAGTTCATAGCAGTTTACGGGGTATTCCTCTAAAACTTGCAAGCACTGACGAACAAGCCAGTTGGGGACATAATTTGGTTCAACAACCTCGAGGGTGTTGTGAGAGGAATTCTCAGTTTCCTTGAGTACAATGCCTTTTATCTTTCTTCCGTAAAAACTGACTTTTACTAAATCACCCAGAGATGCCTCCCCTTCCGCAGTAACAAGGGAGGCATCTCCAAAAAGCCTATTGTTAAGGGCAACTAACCATTTGTGCATGCACGCACAGAGAAGTAATCTTTTAACAAGGGAACCATGTCAAGCTGTTCCCAAGGATAACAGGGTTTACCAAAGTGGCCATATGCCGCTGTATCTACGTAGCTCCATCCTTCAGGTTGCTGCAACCCAAATTTTCCAATGATGCCTCGTGGTGTGAGCTGGATAAAGTCCTGTTCCATGAGATACTGCTCAAGTACATCCTCGTCAACCTTGCCAGTTCCAAATGTGTCCACGTAAATTGACACGGGTTTTGCTTCGCCAATCACGTACGCGAGCTGTATGAGAACCTCCCTTGCAAGGCCTGCAGCTACGATATTTTTTGCCAAATACCGGGCAGCATAAGCAGCTGAACGATCTACTTTTGTCGGGTCCTTGCCACTGAAAGAGCCACCTCCGTGAGGCGCCCTGGATCCGTAAGTGTCCACGATTATTTTTCTACCAGTGACTCCAGAATCACCATTAGGTCCTCCCACCACAAACCGACCCGTGGGATTTATGTGAAAACGAGTCCGCTCTGTTAATAAATCTTTGGGGATAACTTTCTTAATGACTTCTTCCATGATGAATTCTCTAAGGGTTTTCTCGTGAACTTCTGGGCTGTGCTGAGCGGAGACCACTACATGTTCTATGGCAATAGGGGTTAGGCCGTCGTAAGCCACCGTAACCTGAGCTTTTCCGTCAGGGCGCAAGAAATCAACCACGTTTTGTTTACGTACATCGGCAAGTCTCTTTGTGAGTGCATGTGCCAGTTCAATGGAAAGGGGCATGAAGTTTTCTGTTTCGTCGACGGCGTAACCGAACATCATGCCTTGGTCGCCAGCGCCCAGTTCATGCTCCATTTCGCCGGCTTTACTTTCCAGTGATTCATCTACTCCCATTGCAATGTCCGGCGACTGGCGCTGTATGTTCACCACGTACATATTCTCCTGCACACTAAAACCCAAAGCAGGGTCAGTGTATCCTATGCGTTCAAGAACCTGTTTCGCCACACCGACGTAATCAACGTAAGTTTTCGACGTTACTTCGCCAACCAAAACCACAAGATTGGTTTTGACAGTAGTCTCTACTGCTACTCTTGCCTGTGGGTCAGTTTTCAGATGAGCATCCAATATGGCGTCAGATATTTGGTCTGCCACTTTATCAGGGTGACCTTCAGTAACAGATTCAGAAGTGAATCTGTAGGACCTCATTTTCATCAATTTAGCACCTCCAAAATGCAAATTTTTGACAAAAAAAATCCCTCCGATGGAGGGATTCGTGTTTAAACCTTCCTATCTTCCTGCACCATAGCTGGTACAGAAGGAGTTGGCACCATGCTCGGTTTTCTCCCTCGCTGGTTGCCGGGCTTCTTCGGGCCTGTCCCTCCACCGCTCTGGATAAGAAGGTTATCAAATTATAACACGTTTGTAGGGGTTTCATGCAATAACTCTTTATATGTGAATCACAAGTGTGCTCCAAAGTCGAGTAAAATAGAAATGTAGAGCAAACAAGAAGTGGGCTTAGTGGGGGTGTTATGTGTCATGAGCTTGCATGTGGAAGCCCAATACATGACCCATCGGGGAAAAGTTAGACCAAATAATGAAGATGCTCTGCTCGTTATGGATAATGTCATACAGGAGGAAGAAATGGTTGAGCCCGTAGTAGCTAACTTTGAAGGGAATTCTTTCATATTTGCTGTCGCCGATGGCATGGGTGGCCACAAAGCTGGAGAAGTAGCTAGTCGGTTGGCTCTAAACTACTTAGCATCTAATTGGCTGGGCATACAGTCTGTGGAATCGTTAGACCGTTGCGTCCAGGACATGCATTCTGAAATTGTCAAAGAGGCAAGGAAGAGCTCCAGCATGTCAAATATGGGTACCACGCTTGCTGGCATACTCATTCATGATCAGACGGTTTGGGTTTTCAACGTAGGAGACAGCCGTGTTTACGGCGCACAGGCAGATGCGCTGTGGCAACTCAGCAAGGATCAGTCCTTAGTGGGAGCCTTGGTGGAGGAAGGAAGTATTACTTTGGAGCAGGCGCGTTCGCACCCTTTGAGGGGAGTACTGCTAGAATGTCTGGGTGGTGGGTTAAAGGAAGGAAATGTTCAAGTTATTATAAGGGAAGTCAACTTAAATGAATATGATGCCTTTCTCATTTGCACCGATGGTCTTACGGACGCCCTCAGTAATGAAGTAATAGATCACTGTTTGTTTCAAAGTAAAGAGAACACGCTAAGCTGTCTCTTTGAAAAATACATGGAAGCTGGAGCTGCTGACAATATGAGCGCGGTGCTTGTTTGCCTTTGCTAACTGGACATAAGCGGGTGCTTTGCTTGACACTTGTAGTCAAGCTGTGGTAACATAAATACCGCGGTGGGGACGTGGCGCAGTGGGAGCGCGCTGCCTTGGCATGGCAGAGGCCACGGGTTCGAGTCCCGTCGTCTCCACCACCTTTGTTAGGAGGGATGATAATGGTATTAGGATATGACGGAAAAATCCCTACCGTAGACGAGACAGCTTTTATCCATGATATGGCGTTTGTTTCTGGCGAAGTTTACATAGGGAAGGACGTGTTCATTTTGCCTTTTGCCTCCATAAGAGGAGACATGAATGCAATATACATAGGAGTGGGCAGCAACATACAGGATAATGCGGTGGTCCACGTGACTGATACCTTGCCAACTAAGATTGGCGACTATGTGACAGTGGGTCACGGAGCCATTCTTCACGGCTGCAGTGTGGGCAACAATGTGCTTATTGGCATGGGTGCTATTGTGCTGGATGGAGCAGAGATAGAGGACAATGTGCTAGTAGCAGCTGGCACACTCATTCCTCCTCGCAAGCGCATTCCATCAGGCTCTCTGGTGGTGGGTAATCCTTATAAGATTGTGCGGACGTTGACTGACGAAGAAATCCAAGGCATAAAACAAAATGCGTTAGATTACATCCAGTTGAAAGATAAGTACGTGTCGACTTTTGAAAAGTAGGGTGTTGGTCATATGATTGACTCTTTTAGAAAGTCCATTCCCCGTTTCACAGATATTGTTTTGATTGTTCTGGGGTGTCTCATAACAGCTTTTGGTTTAGTAGCATTCCTGTTTCCCCATAACCTGGCGCCTGGTGGTGTGGGGGGATTAGCTCTCACCATAAACCACTTTCTTCCTTTTCTAAGCATTGGTACCTGGATGCTCATATTGAACTTACTACTGTTTGCTCTGGCTTTTTGGCTCCTGGGTTCTCACATTGGTACAGGAACGCTCATAGGAACATTCTTCCTCAGCTTCTTCGTGGACCTACTTAGTAAATACTACGCACAACCACTTACCAACGACCTCATATTGAGCGTTCTTTACGGAGGAGCTTTGTCTGGTATTGGGTTGGGACTTGTTTTCAAGGGCAGAGCAACTACTGGCGGTACTGACATAGTCGGCTTTATCATTAATAAGTACACTGGTATTTCCGTGGGGCAATCGATTTTTATTGCTGATGCCACCGTGGTAACTCTCATGGCACTGGTTTTTAGGAGTACTGACGTAGCTTTGCTGGCAATCGTGAGCATCTTTGTTGGAAGTGCAGCAGTTGACATGATGCAGAAGGGATTCATCAGGGAACGGGTGTTTTTCATTATAAGTGACAATTACGAGCAAATGCTAAAGGAAGTGGATGAGAATCTGGGCAGAGGCGCAACGCTACTTCAAAGTTGGGGTGGGTATGCTGGAACAGAACGTAAGGCTTTGGTTGTGTGTGTTTCACAATCAGAAACTGATGAAATGGAGAGGATAATCAGACGCGTAGATCCCAAGAGTTTTTACATCGTTGTTGAAGGAGTAAGAGTAGTAGGAGAAGGTTTCAGGTCACCATCTTGGGTATAAGCATTTTAAGGAGGGGATGAATGGTGAAGGAAGAAAACGTGAAAATTGAGATGGTAGGAAAGAACATAGAACTGACTCCGGCCATTAAACAGTACATCGAGGAGAAAATTGGTCGTGTTTACCGTTACTTTGACCCCATTCTTGGTGTAAAAGTAGTGGTGGAGAAGGAACGTCAGGCTCGTGAGCCTGTCTTTGACGTGGAAGTTACCCTTGATGCCAATGGAAGGCTTATCCGAGCGGAAGTTGAAGACCCTGATCTTTACGCTGCTATCGATAAAGCCGCTGATAAACTGGAATCCAACATAAAACGCTTCAAAGAAAAACTCTTCGACTCCCGCCAAGGTGGAAAGGTGGAGAGAACAACTACTTTAAATACGGGCGTACTCCTTGGAGAAGAAAAAGTGGAGGAACCGCTCATTGAGAGACGCAAAAGGTTCGTCGTACTCCCCATGAGTGAGGAAGAAGCCATACTTCAAATGGAATCTTTGGGGCACACGTTCTTTGTGTTCATGGATCCAGACACGGGTAACGCCAAGATTGTGTACAAGAGAAAAAAACGTGGTTACGGTGTCATAGAGGTATTGACTGAGTAATGTTCAAGTGGTTCGCACGGTCTTCATCGGATCGGCATTTGAAGAAGTATTTTGATTTTGCGGAGAAAGTTAATGCCTTCGAAGCCGCAATGATGCAGCTGACTGATGAGGATCTTTTTAACAAAAAAGGGTATTTTCGACAGCAACTTGATCAGGGCAGGTCAGTGGACGAACTGCTACCTGAGATGTTCGCTGTAGTCAGAGAAGTAGCTAGGCGACAGCTGAACATGCGACACTTTGACGTTCAACTCATGGGTGGCAAAGTGTTGTTTGAAGGCAAAGTAGCTGAAATGAAAACAGGCGAGGGTAAAACCTTGGTTGCCACCTTACCTGTTTATGCTATGTCTGTTGCTGGACACAAAGTGCATGTGGTTACTGTCAATGAATACCTGGCAAAGCGAGACGCTAATTGGATGAAGCCCATTTACGAAGCACTTGGGCTAACAGTTGCATACATCCACAGCAACCAAACTACGGAGGAGAAAAAAGCAGCTTACGCGGCTGATGTGGTCTACGGCACGAATTACGAATTCGGGTTTGATTATTTACGTGACAACATGGCGCTAAGCTTGGATGACATCGTACAGCAAGGCCTGGACTATGCCATCATAGACGAAGCCGACTCCGTGCTCATAGATGAGGCTAGAACGCCTCTCATCATTAGCGGCCCTGGTCAGGAAGACACCCGCATCTATTACGAGCTTGCGAAATTGGCACGAAGAATGGTTCCGGGTGTGGACTTTGACATTGAAGAAAAAGAACGGAATGTGATTTTGCACGATTCTGGAGCTCATAAGGTAGAGCGGTTCGTGAAAATTGACAACCTGTATGCACCTGAAAACGCTGACCTTCTTAGAAAAGTTCTCCAAGCGTTGCGTGCTGAGTACTTGTACAAGGCTGAAGTCGACTACATAGTTAAAGATGGTGAAGTGGTTATCATTGATGAGTTTACTGGACGACTCATGTATGGGCGGAGGTACAGTGACGGGCTGCATCAAGCCATTGAAGCGAAGGAGGGCGTCCAAGTAAAAGGTGAATCACAGGTCTTGGCATTAATCTCTTACCAGAACTTCTTTAAGTTGTATAACAAGATTGCTGGCATGACTGGAACTGCAGCTTCAGCTGCAAATGAATTTAATGGGATTTACAACATGGATGTTGTGGTAGTTCCTACTAACAAACCCATGATCAGAGTTGACTTACCAGACGTGATCTACAGTAGTGAAGAAGGCAAGTTCCGTGCCATCGTGGCTGACATTAAAGAGAAGCATGATAAAGGGCAACCTGTACTCATAGGTACTAGGTCGGTAGAGAAGTCTGAAAAGCTTTCCAAGATGCTTAAGAAAGAAGGCATTCCACACGAGGTATTGAACGCGAAGTACCACGAGAAGGAAGCAGAAATCATTGCAAAAGCAGGCCAGCGAGGTGCTGTCACAGTAGCCACAAACATGGCAGGAAGAGGCGTTGACATCGTTCTTGGCGATGGAGTTGCTGAGCTTGGTGGATTGCACGTCATTGGCAGCGAACGGCACGAGGCTCGAAGAATAGATGACCAGCTTCGAGGGCGAAGCGGAAGGCAAGGAGACCCTGGAAGCTCGCAGTTTTATCTGTCTTTGGAAGACGAACTTCTAAAGCTCTATGGCGGAGATACGCTTAAAGGTATTTTTGATAAATTGCATGTGGAAGAGGATGACCGCATTGAACATCCACTTTTGACTCGAGCCATTGAAACAGCACAAAAAAGGGTTGAAAACTATCACTATGAAATAAGAAAAAGGCTTTTGGACTACGACAATGTTTTGGGACAACAAAGAGAGTACATCTACAAGGAAAGAAGACAGATTTTAGAGATGGAGGATGTTACTCCTTTGGTGGAACGTTTAGCAGAGCACTTTGCTGAAGATTTGGCTCACAATCCTGACAGTGCTCAGGAGCAACTCCTAGCTCTTGGCATAACCGTGGATGATTTGGAAAATGCTAGCCAAGACGAAATCAAGGATGTTGTATTGTCTGTGATAATGTCGAGCTACGAAGCTAAGAAAAGTGAACTTAAAAGTGTAGATCCTGAGCTGGATAAGAAAGTTTTACTACGAGTCATGGACTGGAATTTCATCAATCATCTTCAGAACATGGAGTATTTGCAGCAGGGTATTGGATGGCAAGCTTTGGGACAAAAAGACCCCTTAGTTGAATATCAGTACCAAGCTGCTATGATGTTTGCAGAGATGCTTAGCAATGTAAGGAAAGACTTCTTTACTTACTTCTTGAACATCAGAGTTGTCCAAAAAGATACGCAAAGGAAGGGACGTAGCCGTTGACGCTGGAGGAAATTGTACAAGAACGAGACAGCACTGCATCAGAGTTTCGAGAAATACTCGAGAACATAAAACTGGACGAAAAAAGGGCAGAACTTAGTGATGTACGAAAAGTCTATGAAAAGCCTGACATTTGGTCTGATCCAGATAAAGCCGTAGCCGTGGCGAGGAAGGTACAGCAGCTCGAAGAAGAAATAGAGCGCGTTGAACAGATCGAAAACCTTTTCAAAGATTTAGATGCAGCCTTGGAGCTTCTTGAAGAAGGATATGATGAAGAGCTCTTCGAACATGCAGTTGCGACCTTAAAAGAACTTAAGGAGCGTATTGAGTTTTTTAGGTTGGTCACGCTCTTTACAGAGCCCTATGATATGAACGACGCCATACTGATGTTGCATGCTGGGGCAGGCGGTGTGGATGCCATGGATTGGACGCAAATGCTCATGCGAATGTACCTGCGCTGGGCTGAGCGCATGGGCTTTGACACAGAAATTGTAGACATGTCGAGAGGGGAAGAAGCCGGTGTAAAGTCATGCACCATATTCGTACGCGGGCCTTATGCATATGGGTACCTGCGTGCTGAAAAGGGTGTGCATCGTTTGGTTAGGCTGTCGCCATTTGATTCAGACCACAGAAGGCATACCTCCTTTGCTTTGGTTGATGTGGTGCCAGATGTTGAAGATGTGGAAGTGGAAATAAATCCTGATGATATTGAAGTGGAGACCTTCAGAAGCGGTGGTGCAGGAGGGCAGCATCAAAACAAGACCGAATCCGGCGTCAGGTTAATACATAAGCCCACTGGTATTACTGTCACAGTTACGGAAGAACGTTCGCAGCTTCAAAACAGGGAAAGAGCTATGCGCATATTGAGGGCACGCGTTCACCAGTACCATGAAGAAGAAAGAAAAAAGTCCTTAGAAGAAATTAGGGGAGATGTGAAGTCAGCATCGTGGGGAAATCAGATTCGCTCTTACGTGTTTCATCCTTACAACATGGTTAAAGATCATCGAACTGGGTATTCCAGGGGCGACATTGATAACGTTATGGACGGTGATATAACGGATTTCATGGTAAAGTTCTTGCAGGGTGTAAGAGTGGAGTCGTCAGATGAATAATATGGATCTGGAAGAAAAAGTAATCAGTGTGCACGGCCTAACAAAAGTATACGGAAAGGGTTATGAGCCTGCCTTAAACAACGTTAGTTTTGATTTGCACCGGGGCGATTTTGTTTACCTCATTGGTCCTACTGGTGCAGGTAAAACAACGCTTCTGCATATTCTAATGGGACTGAGAAAGCCCACGTCAGGTTACGCTGAAGTACTTGGGCATCGGATCGATCCCTCTGGCAATGAACGGGACCTGCGTGATTTGAGGCTCCGAACAGGTATCATTTTTCAGGGTTCGTATCTTCTCAATGACAGGACAGTTTATGAAAATGTCATAATGAGCTTGGAAGTTAGAGACTATCCCGTACCAGAGGTAAAGCGGCGTGCAGAAGCTCTTCTCTACAAGTTAGGGCTTCTTGACAAAAAGAATTTCATGCCCGAGGAACTGTCTGGGGGACAAAAGCAATTAGTGGCATTTGCTAGAGCGATTTTGCATGAACCAGAACTGCTTATTGCTGATGAACCCACAGCTAATTTAGATATGAATACGGCAAGAGAACTTATTAAGACCATACAGAATCTCACTGCGAATATGAATACGACGGTGTTATTGGCTACTCATAATGTGGAATTAGTCGCGGAAATGGGAAGTCGGGTAATAAGATTGGAAAGGGGAAGTATTGTTTTCGATGCAAAAAAACTCAAGTCTTTGGCTCAATCGGTTGCTCCGTGAAACAGTTTGGGCATGGCGGCTAATTCGGACGAACATTGCCCAAGGAGTGGTATTGGCTGGACTTATTATTATCGCGACGTTATTAGGTGGCTTTGCCTTTAGTACCAGCGTTTGGTTTCAAAAAACACAAAGCACTGCTCTGAGTCAGCTTCAAACCGTGGTATTTGTTGACAAATCTTTGCCTCAGGAAGAAATACAGTCCATAAGATCTGATTTCATTCACAGACCGGGAGTGGCTGAGGTTACCTTTGTCAGTTCAGAGCAAGCTTTAGCAGAGTTGAAGCTTTCGCTTTCACAATACAGTTGGCTGTTCGACAACATTTCCGAAAATCCCATACCGCCATCTTTTGAAATTAGGTTTACCAGCTTGGAAAGCATGAAGCAATTCATTGATGAGATGAGAACCGCAAGCTACATAACTGACTTACTTGCGCCATATGAACAGGCTCAGAGTGTCTCCACGTTCATTTCTGGCATGTACAAAGCAATATTCGCTATACTTATAGTTATGGTAGCCGTACTGGCCATACTGGCCATGCTACTGGTGGAATCTGAGGTATTAAAACAACGCGAATCGTTGGCCCTCTATTCTTTATTGGGTGCAAGCCCTCGGTTTTTGCTTATGCCCTTCTTGTTGTACATCGTGAGTTTTGCTGCCATTGGTATGATCGTTTCGGTGGTCCTAGGTATTTATGCTGCCCCCTTGGTGATTGACTTAGTGAACGTTGTAAACCGGCTACTGTTCGGATTAACTGTACCACTATCAAGTTGGGAGCCCTATGTGGTGTTGAGCGCGTTCTTGTCGCTGTTATTTGTGTTTGGGGGCACCTACTTGGCCATACACAGGAGTATTAAGGAGGTGGCTAGTAGTGAACTGGAAATGTAAAACTGTTGCCAAGTGGGTTTCCTTGGTAACGGCGGTATTCATAATTGCTACTTTACTTATGCCTTTGCCAGGTCAGGCTGCAACGTACTCGGATTTGCAGAAAAAGAACCAGGAGCTGGAACAGCAGAAGAAAGCAACTCAGCAGCAACTCAGTGAAGTGAAGAATAAAACTCAAGATGCTTTCCAAGCATTGGTACAGTTGCAAAGCCAAATAGAAAAACTTGAGCAGCAATCTTCTTCATTAGTTCAGAGGCGGCAGCTCTTGGAGGAACAAATCGCAACATTAGATGCCCAAATAAGGGACCTGGAAAAGACAATAGAAGAAGAAAGAGCAAACCTGGAACAGACATTGGTTACCATGTATAAATGGCAAAAAGTGGCGCCTTCTGCACTGGTGTTAGTGGTTACTTCCTCTGTGAATCCAGAACTAGCAACTTACGCACTGGAAAAGGTTCTCACCAATCAAAATGCCAAGCTTGAGTCTTACGAAGACAATGTGGCTAAACTTCAGGCAAAACGAGAGGAAATAGCTGAAGCAAAGAATGAAGTGGCTCAGACGATACAATCGCTTCAAACCCAGCTAGCAACCTTGCAAAGCAAATACGACGAAAGGGAAGGTTTGTATGCTCAGCTTAAAAAGGAACAAAACAAGTATGCCTCACAGCTAGCCATGATAGAAGAGCAACAGAGGCAAGTGAGCGCTGAGATACAAAAAATGCTTTCATCGACTAAACTTAGCAGTACCGCAAATTCCAGTGGGTTTATAAAGCCCATGTCGGGGATGGTGACAAGTCCTTTTGGATGGCGCATAAACCCATTAACTGGTAGAGGGAAAGATTTCCATACGGGAATCGACGTGGCGAATCAATATGGAACTCCCATTAAGGCTAGTAGGACTGGTGTAGTTATCTGGGCAGGTTGGAAGACGGGATATGGATTGTGTGTCATTATCGACCATCAAGACGGCTACGGTACTGTTTACGCTCACATGTCTCGTATAGCTGTTAAGTCGGGACAAAAGGTTTCTGCTGGGACTGTGGTCGGCTATGAGGGTTCCACTGGTTGGGCCACAGGGCCGCACCTGCATTTTGAAATAAGGATACAGGGTGAGCCAACTAATCCTGCCAAATTTGTGCAATTCTGAGGTGACCCATGAATAAAAAAAGTGTAAGCTCTGGTGTGGTTGTACTAATACTCGTACTAGGCATTACAGCCGGTTATGTACTCGGTTTTCTTACCAGTGGTCGCCCTATTGTCTTACAAGCTGGAGATTATCGGCTGTTAGATGAGTTAAAAGCTGTTCTTCAGGAGCGGTACTACACTGATTTGCCCTCTGATAAGGAACTTCTTTACGGTTCTGCTAAGGGTTTAACTGCAGCTTTGGGTGATCCATGGACGGAGTATTTAACACCAGAAGAGATTTCTTTGTTGCAAAGTGACTTGGAAGGGACTTACACGGGTATTGGAGTAGTCATCAGTAAAACAGGTGACCAAATTGTCATTCAAACGGTTTTCCCCAACACTCCGGCTGCTAAGGCTGGTTTAAAAGCAGGTGACATCATAACGGCTGTGGATGGAAAAACAGTGGAACAAGTCTCTGTAGACGTTGTTTCCTCCATGGTTAGGGGTAAGGCTGGCACCTCTGTGGTAGTGGAAGTTCTTCGTGATGGGCAGACACTTTCGTTTACTTTGAAGCGTGAAGAAGTCTCCATACCTGCTGTTACTGAAAGCAAGATGGTCACCCCAACGGTTGGATACATAAGGCTTATGCAGTTCTATGACAATAGAGCCTCTTCCGAGTTTAGAAGTGCTTTGGTTCAGCTAAAAGGTGAAGGCATGACCTCTCTGATCATTGATTTGAGGGATAATCCAGGAGGTATGCTAGAGGAAGCTCGTAGAATAGTTGGCTACTTTGCACCTGGGCAGGTAGTAGTTTATGAAAAGGACAAACAGGAAACCAAACCACTGAAAGCCCCAGGCGGGTCAAAGTTGTTTAGTGGTAATGTGGTTATATGGGTGAATGGTGGTTCCGCATCGGCTTCTGAGATAGTAGCTGGTGCTCTGCGAGACCTCATCGGTGCTCAGTTGCTGGGTGAAAAAACCTTCGGAAAAGGAGAAATTCAGACCATCGAACCACTAAGTGAGGGCGCAGTGAAGGTGACTATTGCTGAGTACCTTACACCAAACAAGACAGCCCTTAATAAGGTTGGTTTATCACCGGATGTGCAAGTTACTGCCACCGACGACGCCAAACTATTAGAAGCAACTCTAAAAACCCTTAAGTAGTACTTAGAATCGTTTCTTCAGAAGCTGGTTCTACTATTATGATCTGAAAGTTTCTATAGAGAACCAGCCCTTTTTTATTCTTTGGATGGCGCCAAACGTTTTTTATCTGCGTGTAGACGACTTCCACCTTGTTTTCTTCGGACTTTGAACTGTGAAAAGCTGCAATTCTTGCAGCTACGCGTGCTGTATCATCTGTGAGTGAACTACTCCTAACGACCACATGAGAACCTGTACCTTCCTTAACGTGAAACCACCAATGTTCAGGAGCCGATGAAAACGTCACAAAATCATTTCCCGAGGCGGAAAGACCTATGTAGATGGGTACACCGTCAATGAATATCCTCTTATAAGGACTTTGCTGTGTGCTAGTTGAGTTTACCTTCTTGGCGGGTCTGAGCTTGTTCGCTTTACTGGCTAGCAGCTTTTTCTCAAGAGTTCTTGCTCTTTCAAAAAAGGTTTGAGCGGCTTCCACTGAGGTAGAAAACTGTGCAAGGTTCACAGTAGTTTCTTCACCCGTAACCCAATCTGTTATAGTCACTTCACCTTGTGTATCGAGTGGCAAGGAAAGGAGTACTTGTCCCCAACGTTTCAGTTTTTCCAGTTCTTCTTTCAGTTCTTGTTCGTTAACCATCTCACGCTGGACGGTTAGCTGTTCTTCCTTATGTCTCTCTTTTCTTTGTATGTTCTCGTAATACGATTCGATTTGTCTACTCGCTTCCATGGAGGCTAAATCCAGAGCCGTTGTAGCAGCAGAAGGGGTTGGCCAAGCAAGGTCGCGTGCTACCACCATAAAGGGAAGGTCTTTTCTAACTAAGTGTTTCTGCAAAACATCTCGTGCTTGACTTGGCACTTTCGAGATGATTTGTCTTCTTAAGGGATGGTAAACGTTTTCTTCAGTTTCGGGTTTGGATGGGATAGAGTACTTTTCCCCCAAAGCTAGCTGGCGTTTTCCAGCTCCAGTTGACTTTGTAGTGAAGATAATGTTTTCATTTTCAAGTACAAGTAAGGCAGCATAATTTGGAATGAGTTCCACGACTAGCTGCCTTTTTACGATCTTAAGCCGGTCGCTCAAGTGAAGAACTATGATTCTGTCTCCTTCAACGTTTGTTATGGTTTCTATGGAAAGATTTCCGATCATTTGGCTAAGCTTTCTTTCCTTGTTTTCGGTTGGAAGGAAGGTTCTACCTATCATGGGCGAAGGTTGATACAGTGAAATGAGCAAAGGGCCTTTAGTAGTATCAAGTTCGTAAAAACAACCTTCGCTTAGAACGGCCTTTACCCGAGCGCCACGAAAGGAACTTTGAAGATCTCGTGCTAAGTAAGATAAATAAAAACTATCAATCTTCATTCCAGGGTACGTGGGAATAATCTTCTCTGCGAACAAGACCAAAAGGCTGCTGACCTTCAAGGAAGCGCCTTATATTTTCGCAAGCCATGGAAAGCATTCTTTCCTGTGCATGTTCTGTGAGTCCCGCTGTGTGTGGTGTCATGATCAAGTTGGGTAGGTGTGAAATAACAACGGGTTGTTCCACAACGACAGGATGAAGGCTTAGCTTTTCATTCCACCAGACATCTGAAGCATAGATGGATGTAGGGTTCTCCTGTAGCCAAACTCTAAGTGCCTGTGGTTCTACGACAGCTGCCCGTGCAATGTTAACAATAACGCGTGTGCCACCTAACCTTGAAAGCACATCTTTATCGATCATATGGTAGGAATCTCGATTCAGGGGCAATGCGATAACAATGAGGTCACCAAAAGGCTCGCTGGTCCAATCAGCTGACGAGGTTACACTGTCGAAACCTTCAATTTGATTACCGCTCCGAGAAACACCAACGACTCGCATACCGAAGGCTTTTAGCCTTCTGGCAATGGCTTGTCCAATGCTACCTGTGCCTAGTACCACGGCGGTGAGTGAATCGAGATCTTTGCTGACGCGCCTTTTCCACAAATCCATCTTCATCTCAGTCTGGTAGAAAGGAATGAACTTCAAAGCTGAGAGTGCTAAAGCCAAAGCCATGTCTGCCACGGCTTCGGAATTTGCGCCGGAACCACTAGCAACAGGTATGTCTTTCGGTATGAGATCCCAGGGTAGGTGATCAACGCCAGCCATGAGCGATTGGATGAATTTGAGGTTTTTCATGTTTGGTATTAGTGTGTCTAATTCGGGGGTCTTGGGTGAATAAAGCAGTATTTCTGCTTCTTCCACGTTTTGCCACGGTGGTGCTTCAAACTCTGCTTCCGGCAGAAGTTGACGCATAATGTCTAGGTCGTTTTGCGGCGGTACCCAGTTCAAAAGGATTCTTGGCATAATTTCTTTGCACCTCCTGATCGTGTTTATATATTAGCAGAGAGTTTATCGTCTTGTCTAAAATGATTTAAGTGTTTGAGTTTGCCTTGGTTACCCAATACCTCTGCGGACCGTAGCACTTGAAAATACAGGAACCATGTCTTATAATAGAACAGCAGTGGCCGGCGTAGCTCAATCGGCAGAGCAGCTGATTTGTAATCAGCAGGTTTTGGGTTCGAGTCCCAACGCCGGCTCCATGTTTTTTATTCCCCCTGTGCTTGCATAAGATGACCAGCTTTCTCTCTATGTCACTTAAAATGTGTTTGACGTGACTGGGGAGTGTCTTTGCATAAACTGGACGAGAGGTTCGATTGAGTTGAGTAATGCAGTGAGTTTGATGACAAGCTGGTGAACTACAAAAAATGGCAGAAAGACTTTGCTCAATGTTTTCGATGAGATTCACAATGAGATATCGCGGCAATGAGGATCGGCAGTCCCATAAGTGTTAAAACACTGGACTTAAGTGGGGACTTTTCGACCATAAAAGAACAGCTGGATACCATTGCTAAGAAAGTTTTAGGGGAGTAGTGGTTTTCCTTTTCTTGCATGAGGGTACTTTCTTCTGACCGTTTGTCAACTTACAGGCATGTGGAATACTTTTGCTGCATTTCCTATGCACTTGCACATAAACGTGTCTGATGATATATTATTTAACGGAGCACCTATTTGCTTGTCATGCTTCCTGGTGATGCAAGGCAGCAAAGTGCGTCAAAGACCATATGTTATAATATGGTCTGTGCTAAGTTTGGGGAGGTTGCCGAGCGGCCAAAGGCAAGGGACTGTAAATCCCTCGGCGGAAGCCTTCGGTGGTTCGAATCCACCCCTCCCCACCAAAAGAGCGGGAGTAGCTCAGTTGGTAGAGCATCAGCCTTCCAAGCTGAGGGTCGCGGGTTCGAGTCCCGTCTCCCGCTCCAAGTGAGCCCAGGTAGCTCAGTCGGCAGAGCGTTTCCTTGGTAAGGAAAAGGCCACCGGTTCAAGTCCGGTCCTGGGCTCCAGTACGGGTTCTAACAAGTGTCGAGGAGGAGTGAAGAGTAATGGCGAAAGAGAAGTTTGAGAGGACGAAGCCGCACGTAAATGTAGGGACCATAGGGCACATAGACCATGGGAAGACGACACTAACAGCAGCGATAACACAGACGTTAGCAGCGGAAGGGCTAGCGAAGCCGCAGGGATACTTTGACATAGACAAAGCACCGGAAGAGAAAGCAAGAGGGATAACGATAAACATCACGCACGTAGAATACGAGACACCGAAGAGGCACTATGCGCACATAGACTGTCCAGGGCACGCAGACTACATCAAGAACATGATCACAGGTGCAGCGCAGATGGACGGAGCGGTACTGGTGGTAGCAGCGACAGACGGAGTGATGCCGCAGACAAGGGAGCACGTGTTACTGGCGAGGCAAGTGAACGTACCGGCGATGGTAGTGTTTATTAACAAGACAGACATGGTAGACGATCCAGAGTTAGTGGAGCTAGTGGAGATGGAAGTAAGGGACCTACTTAACCGATACGGATTTCCTGGAGACGAAGTACCAGTGATAAAGGGATCGGCATTAGAGGCATTAGAGGTACTGAGCAAGAATCCGCAGACGAAGCGTGGAGAGAACGAATGGGTAGACCGTATATGGGAACTAATAGATGCGATGGACAGTTACATACCGGACCCAGTAAGGGAAGTAGACAAGCCATTCCTGATGCCGATAGAGGACGTATTTAGCATAACAGGGCGAGGGACAGTAGTCACAGGAAGGGTAGAGCGAGGAAGGCTAAAAGTAGGAGAAGAAGTAGAGATAGTAGGGTTACGAGGCGGAGTAAGGAAGACAGTAGTGACAGGTATAGAGATGTTCCGGAAGACGTTAGATGAAGCGATGGCAGGAGACAATGTAGGTTTACTGCTAAGGGGCATAGGGAAAGACGAAGTAGAGCGTGGAGAAGTAGTAGCGAAGGTAGGGTCAATAAGGCCGTACACGAAGTTCAGGGCACAGGTGTATGTGTTGAAGAAAGAGGAAGGTGGAAGGCACACACCGTTCTTCAACGGATACAGGCCGCAGTTTTACATCAGGACAACAGACGTGACGGGGACAATAAAGCTGGACCCGGGAGTAGAGATGGTCATGCCAGGAGACAATGCAGAATTTGAAGTAGAGCTTATCTACCCAGTGGCATTAGAAGAGGGCATGAGATTTGCAATCAGAGAAGGCGGAAGGACAGTAGGAGCTGGTGTTATCACCAAGCTCTTGGAATAACGGGTGATTTCAGATGAGAGTATTAGTAACGTTAGAGTGTACTGAATGTGGTCACAGGAATTACCACACGGAAAAGAATAAGACTAAGACCACTGACAGGTTACAGTTCAAGAAGTATTGCCCTAATTGTAAGAAGCACACGTTACACAAGGAGACAAGATAGGGTTAAAGGGGCGTAGCTCAATTGGCAGAGCAGCGGACTCCAAATCCGCAGGCTGGGGGTTCAACTCCCTCCGCCCCTGCCAATATTCTTAGTGAATGGTGATGCCAAATGGCTGAGAAACAGACATTAGGAAACAGGATAAAGAATTTTTTCAGAAGCGCTAAAGTGGAACTTGGCAGAGTTAGTTGGCCGTCAAGGGACCAAACTGTGAATGCAGTTTTGGCCATACTTGTATTTTCAGGCGTATGGGCTGTTTTGGTAACGCTGCTGGACTTGGGTTTTGCAAGGCTGTTGCCCTTGCTAATGAAATGATTTGAGGAAGAAGTCTAATATGAAGAAGTGGTACATAGTGACAACAGTTCATGGCAAAGAATCTGCAGTGGCTGAGGCAATCAAGCTACGTGCTGAAAATGCAGGTAACACAGCTATTACTGACGTTTTAGTTCCTAAAGAATGGCGTCTTGAATACAGGGGTAAAAAACCCAGACCCGAAAGGGTACAAAGGGTCATTTACCCTGGTTATGTTTTTGTGGAAGTCGAAGTTGACCCTGAGAAGGGGGTCATTGATCCAGAGACTTGGTCTTTAATAAGATATACGCCGGGAGTAAGAGGATTCATTTCAACGCCAGACCATACACCCATACCTGTTCAGGATAACGAAATGCAGAAGGTGCTGCAAAAGAGCAGAGAACAAGAGGCCGTGAAAGTTGACCTGCAAACAGGTGACGAAGTGGAAGTTCGTGATGGTGCGCTGAAGGGGCTTACTGGCGTGGTTGTTGATGTGGATCATGAAAAGCAAAAGGTATTTGTTAAGATAAGCATGTTTGGTCGAGAAGTCATTTCGGATTTGGATGCTGTACAGGTAAGAAAGAAAAGCTAGAAAGACAGAATTAAGAGGTGATAAGCATTGGCTAAGAAGATTGCAGCCCAGTTCAGATTGTTGCTACCTGCAGGCAAGGCTACTCCTGCGCCACCCGTGGGACCAGCATTGGGACAGCGTGGCGTAAACATAATGGAATTCATTAAGAGATTTAATGCTGCCACGGCAAACATGGGAGACGTTCTAGTCCCCGTGGATGTGACGGTTTACGCTGACAAGAGCTTTACTTTTGAGGTAAGAACACCACCTGCTTCATTTTTGTTGAAGAAAGCTGCGAAGGTGGAAAAGGGTTCTGGTGAACCCAACAAGGTTCACGTGGGAAAAGTTACCCGTGCTCAGCTGGAAGAAATTGCCAAGCAAAAGATGAAGGACTTGAACACAGAAGATTTGGAGGCAGCGGTTCGCATTATCGAAGGAACAGCACGAAGCATGGGTATTCAAGTTGTGGATTAGCACTCTTGAGTGCGAACAAATTGTGGGAGAGCTGTGAAGCTGGCTCGATGACCACTGGAGGTGAGTTTTGTGAGTAAAAGATATGCTCAGCTACTTGAACAATTTGACTTAACGAAGGTGTACACACCTTCAGAAGCGGTAGAGCTTGCTAAGAAAATGGCTACTGCGAAGTTTGATGAGACGGTGGAGGCACACTACCGCCTGGGTATTAACCCGAAGTATCCTGATCAAAACGTTAGGTTTACAGTGATTTTGCCCCACGGTACGGGTAAACCTGTCAGGGTGTTGGTGCTGGCCAAAGGTGAGAAAGCTACTGAAGCTACTAATGCTGGCGCTGACTATGTTGGTGCTGATGATTTGGTAGAGAGAATTCAGCAAGGCTGGTTGGATTTTGATGTGGTCATTGCCACTCCTGACATGATGGGAGCTGTAGGCCGCCTAGGTAAGATTCTAGGCCCCAGAGGCTTGATGCCGAACCCCAAAGCTGGCACTGTGACCATGGACATTGAAAAAACAGTAAAAGAGTTCAAGGCAGGTAAAGTCGAAGTTCGTAATGATAAGACAGGCAATCTTCATGTGCCCATTGGCAAAGTCAGCTTTGACGATGAGAAGTTGCTTGAAAACTTCTATGCGGTTACCGCTGCGATCATGCATGCTAAGCCCGCTACTGCCAAGGGTACTTATGTAAAGAGCATTTCCCTGTGCAGTACCATGGGTCCTGCAGTCAAGGTTGATACTCGTTTAGCGATTGAGGAATCGCTTAAAAAGCAGTTTTAAATGACAGGCACTGGGATGTGTTAAAATTCCAGTGTATCTGAAAAGAAAATTAGACCGAAGAAGTCGGTACTAATGCCTGAGAAGGGCAACCGGCGGAGGTTATCAGGGTGGATATTTGGTTTTAGGGCCACCGACCTACCGTCGGTGGCCTTTTTAGTAAGGAGGTGATACGTTGGCATATGTGACCAGGGTTCGACCCGAAAAACAAGCTTTAGTTAAGCAGTTGCAGGAGTGGGTTCAAGAGAGTAAAGGAATGGTCTTTTTCTCATTCGAGGGTTTGACCAGTAAAGACATGCAGGCCATGAGAGCCGAAATGAAAAAGAACGGACTCGTGGTAAAAGTGGTGAAGAATACTTTACTAGAACTCGCCTTGAAGGACGTTGGTTTGGACGTTGATGAATCTTTGTTCAGAGGAACTACTGCTCTGCTGTTTTCAAACGAAGACGAGTTAGGACCTTTCAAGCTGTTCGTTGAGCAAGCAAAGAAGTATGGAGCTATGCAAGCCAAAGGTGGCATTCTGGAGGGACGTTGGATCCCTGCGAAGGAAGTGGATACCATCGCAAAGCTACCCGGCAGGCAGGAGCTCTATGCACAGTTGGTGGGTGCAGTGTCTTCACCAATAAGGGGATTGGTAACAGTGTTGTCTGGTCCCTACAGGAACTTGGTTTATGCCTTGGAAGCAATAAAAGAGAAAAAGGAAAAAGCTGCGTAAAGGAGGTCATTTGCACATGACAATTGAGGAAATCATTAGTGAAATCGAGAACATGACAGTCTCTCAGCTGGCAGAGTTGGTTAAGGCCCTTGAGGACAAGTTTGGTGTGTCTGCGTCCATGCCAATTGCAGTGGCGGCACCGGTGGCAGGACCAGCGGCTGCTGCTCCAGTAGAAGAAGAAAAAACTTCCTTTGACGTTGTTCTGAAGGAAGCTGGTGCCAAGAAGCTTGAGGTTATAAAGGTTGTACGTGAGATTACAGGACTTGGCCTAAAGGAAGCAAAAGACTTGGTAGAAAGTGCACCAAAGCCAATTAAAGAAGGAGTTACTAAGGAAGAGGCAGAAGAATTAAAGAAGAAACTCGAGGAAGTTGGAGCTGTTATTGAACTGCAGTAATAAATTTTGAAAAGCTTCTGTTAAGAGTATATAATGTAGAAAGGAGAGGTGGGGCCTTGAGTCCCACTTCTTCTTTATAAGGACTACGTAAGGAGTGATCTTTAGTGCTGTCGCCAAAGGAAAAAGCCGATCTTGAGGACCAGATTTCCAAGATTGTCGTATCAAAAGGGTTTTATTTTATCGATTTGGAAGAACGAGTGGAAAAAGGCGCTCACATAATCTCTGTGGTCGTTCACAGGGAACCATCAGTGACCATTGGCGACTGCGAAAAGCTTACTAGAGCCATTTTGCCTTTACTTGAGAGCCTCCCGTGGTACGGCGACAATGAACATTTAGAAGTTACCAGTCCGGGCTTGGATAGGGCTCTCAAAAGGGAATGGGAATACGAGATTTTTAAAGGAAGGATCATTGACATTTCTTTCGAGAGAGATGGAAAGACACAAACAGTACGCGCAAAGCTAATGGGCAGGGAAGATGACAAAGTCGTAATTGAATACGAGGGGAATTACTTCCGCATTCCTTTCGACCAAGTTAAAAAGGCGAAATTGGTTTTTGATGAAGGAGGGAAAGAGAATGGAAAAAAACAAAAGCGAGGCCATAGAAAAGGCGCTCAATGAATATATTCGACAAATAGCCAGCGATTTGGATCTTACACCTCAGGAAATCATGGAAGCGTTAAAAGACGCTTTAATTTCAGCTATAAGGAAAGAACTGGATATTCCTAAGGAGGCTGTGGCATCCGCAGTAAAAGTTGAAGAAAATGGGAGTAGTCTGAAGTTCCTGGTTAACAGAGATTACTTGAAGGCAGTACCAGATGAGGAGTCGGGTTCTGAATGGGTGGAGTTTCCTCTTTTCAATTTGAGCCGCGTGTCCATACAAACTGCTGAGAACACATTAAAGAATAGAATGAACGAAAAGAGTAAGGAGAAAGCTATCAAGCGAATAGCACAGTTCTCTGGAGAAGTTGTTACTGCAAGAGTCATAAGAAAGGATCCTAAGACAAGACTCGTTTACCTGGACGTAGACGGCGTTGAGTGTGTACTGGAGCCCAGTGAGCAGCTTCCTACTGATAGGTATGCTCCAGGTCATTCACTTAGGTGTTTAGTCCTGGGTGCCAAGAACATACCTATGTACGGTCAAGGAGTAGCTTTGTCTCGTTCTTCTCCGGACTTGTTAAAGCTCTTGTTCACTTTGGAAGTGCCAGAAGTGGCTGATGGAGTGGTAAGAATAATGGGCATCGCCAGAAAACCTGGTCGAAGGTCCAAAGTGGCGGTAATGAGCATTGATCCAAGACTGGACCCGCAAGGAGCGTGCATTGGGTACAAAGGACAACGTATTCAAGCTATTTCAAAAAGTCTGGCCAATGAGAAAATTGACGTGGTAAGGTGGGACAGTGATCCTGCAAAGTTAATTGCAAGTATTCTTTCGCCAGGGAAAGTGGATAAAGTAGAGATTCTGGATACAAAGAACAAAAGAGCACTGGTTTACACCACTCCCGATAACATAAAAGTAGTGGTGGGAGAAGACGGCGAGAATGTGGAATTGGCTGAACAACTAACTGGATGGACAATAGATGTAAGGGAGGGTGGTCCTGATGAAGATTAGAGTTTACCAGCTGGCGAAAGAACTGGGTGTCCCTTCAAAACAGCTAGTTGAGGAACTTAAAAAACTTGGAGTTGATATTGTTTCATATCAGTCAACTGTGGACGAGGAAACAGCAGATTTACTTAGGGAATTGCTCAAGTCTGAAACAGCTGAGGCAGCGGCTGGTGATGGAAAGATGGAGGTAGAATCTGCTGGTGAAGAGGCGACTGTTGAGCAGGTTAGTAAGAGTGAGAAAAACCTTGCACCAAAGAGGCCTCCCGTAGTTACCGTGATGGGGCACGTGGACCATGGCAAGACAACTTTGCTCGATGCGATCCGTCGTACCCGTGTAGCTGAAAGAGAAGTGGGTGGGATCACACAATCCATAGGTGCTTCAGTTGTCAAGTACAAGGGACAGAAGATTGTCTTCGTAGATACTCCGGGCCACGAGGCTTTCACCGAGATGCGTGCTCGGGGAGCCATGGTAACGGACATAGTGGTTCTCGTGGTAGCAGCTGATGAAGGCGTAATGCCTCAAACCATAGAGGCTTTAAACCACGCGAAGGCTGCAGGAGTAGCAATTATTGTTGCTTTGAACAAAATGGATCGTCCCGGTGCTAATCCGGACAGGGTCATGAACCAATTAGCAGCCATGGGTCTAATACCTGAGAGCTGGGGCGGGGACACGATCTACGTACCCGTTTCAGCCATAAAGGGCGAAGGAATTGAAGAGCTTCTTGAAGCGATAATTCTCATTGCAGATTTGTTGGATCTCAGAGGAGACCCTGATGCTCCTTTGAAAGCATACGTTATAGAATCACGTCTGGACAAGGGTAAAGGCCCTCTGGCAACGGTGGTTGTGAGAGAGGGGACGCTCAGGGTTGGCGATTTTGTTGTTGTTGGCAACACTTATGGAAAAATCAGAGCCATGTTTGACGATAAGGGGGAGCCAATCTCTTCTGCAGGACCTTCCATGCCTGCGGAAATAATGGGACTACAGGACATCCCCGAGGCAGGTACGTTGGTACAAAGGGTGGGCTCCTTGGAGGAAGCCGAAAAAATTGCAAAAGCAAACTTGGATTTGCAACGTGAGAAACAGCAGAAAACCAGAAGGGAGTTTTCCTTAGAGGAGATCCTAAGTTCCAACGAGGAGGAAAGGCCTGTCTTGAACCTGATATTAAAAGCTGATACGGCAGGTTCCTTGGAAGCTGTGCAGAACGCCTTGCTGAAATTGGAAAAAGGCGAAGTTGATATGAACATCATACATGCTGGAGTTGGCGCCATTTCTGACGGTGACGTGCTCTTAGCTGAAGCTTCAAAAGCTCTCATTGTTGGGTTCAACGTGCGTCCTGTAGGGAAAACGAACAAACTCATTGAAGAAAAAGGTGTGAAGGTGTTAACCTATCGGATCATTTATGATCTCGTTGATGACATGGCTAACCTGCTAAAGGGACTCGTAAAACCCAAAGAGGTAGAAGTGGTTCTGGGACACGCAGAAGTACGTCGGACGTTTAGAGTGCCTCGAGTAGGAACAGTTGCAGGTTGTTACGTTACCGATGGGAAGATAGTGAGAAATGGCCGAGTTAGGGTTCTGAGAAATGGTGTCATCATTGCTGAAACCTCCATTGGTAGCTTGAAGCGGTTCAAAGACGATGTACGTGAAGTGGTTCAGGGATTCGAGTGCGGTGTCGGTTTGGAAAACTTTCATGATATTAAAGAAGGGGACATTCTGGAGGTTTATACCATTCAGGAGGAAGTGGCGTAGTTGTGTTTGTGGGCAGTTTAAGGGTAACGCTGCTTATAAATGGTTCTCGAACGTTAAAGGATAAAAGACAAGTTGTGAGGTCCATTCTTGACACGGTTAGGTCTCGTAGAAATGTGGCCGCTGCTGAGGTGGGAAGTTTGAATAACACCTCCGTGGCAGAACTTGGTTTTGCTACCGTTAACGGCCAAATGCAAAAAGTCAGAGAATCAATGGACTGGATTGTAAATTTCATCCAGGATAATTACGACTTAGACATAATAGAGCAAGAAATTACCGTTTATTAACGGCTTCAAGGGGTGATTAGAATGAAACCTCTCAGAAAAGAGCGGCTCCAGCAGGCAATAAAGCAGGAATTGTCCAAGATTCTGCTGGAGGACATGAATGATGAACGTCTCAAGTTTGTGACCGTTACTGATGTGGAATTGTCTGACGATCAGAAGTATTTGAAGGTTTACTTCTCCACAATACCAGGAAAAGATCCAGAACAAATTTTGCAGTCCTTAGGAAGAATAAAGGGCTATATTAGTGGCGAGGTTGCACGGACGCTGAGATTGAGATTTGCGCCTGAAATAAAGTTCGAACTGGACGACTCCATTGAAAGAGGAGTTCGGATGGTAAGGCTGCTGGAAGATTTAGAAAAGAAGGATAAACCGGGCCAAGATGAAATTGATGAAGATGGACTCGAAGAAAATACTGAAGGAAATAACGAAGAGTCGCAAGGGAATTAAAATCGTCACTCACGAAAGGCCAGATGTGGATGCACTGGGTTCTGTGGCCGGCATGGGATGGATACTTCATTCCATGCCGATGCCATTTTTTACCTGTGTGGAGACTTGGCTGTCTTTCCACCCTGATCTCCGTCCACCGTCTTCAGCGTCAGCCTCTGACATGCAGTTGGTTCTGGATGTTTCCGATCCCAATAGGACGTACGGATTTGACATTGGTCTACACACGGTGGTCATTGACCACCACCCAGTAGAGGAAATGCGATTTCTCAGCGTTGTCGACCCCGATTGCTGTGCCACATCAGCTCTACTATCCGAGCTGTTTTTCGACTATTTAGATGAGAGGTCCTCAACGTGTTTACTAGCAGGGGTGTTGGCTGATACAGGTGTACTCTCTTACAGCAATGTGGATGAGCGGGCTTTAAGAGATGCACTAAGGCTTATACAGCGCGGCGCTAAATGGGAAATTGCCTACGGTGAAGCCACAAAAATCTGCGGCATGGAACAGGCGAAACACATTGCGCAGCTCCTTAGAAAAGTGTATGAATACAAGCCTGGGGTTTTTGTTTTGACTGTACCAAAGGAAGATAGGATAAAGTACGGTTTTACCGACGCTGATTGCAGCAGTGTTTTGTCCATTATGCAGTGGATAGGTAAAGGCTGCTTATTTATCTCAGCTCGGGAAAACAATAACCAAGCTCAAATTACTAATATCTCCTTTCGTTCAAGATATCCGTTTGAGGCCATCAAGTACGCAAAAGCTCTTGGTGGTGGCGGACATAGAATGGCTGCAGCTGCTAAGGTTTCTATGGGGTTAGGCGAGGTCATGGAAGAGGTGTTAGCTTTGGTGGATACTGATGTGGCTGCATTCACTCAAGAATGCAATGAGCCACCGCAGCTGAGTGAACTGGACTTGCAGCTTTCACAAGCCTATGCTGAATCAGAACTCTTGAGTGTTAACGTGACTGAGGGCCTGCTAGAAGCCATGACTCAGCTAATCTCCAAAGGTGGCAACGCTGAGAGGGCGGCTATGAAGGTACGTGAGAACATCACTTTGGAAAGCTTACATGAGTTGGCTGAATGGATCAATAGTAGTGAGGATGTTAGCAATCCCACAACACTTGTTCAACGCATTTTTGCCAGACAGGTGGATCTTTCATGCCAGAGTTAAATGGTTTTTTGTGGACAATTAAACCCAAAGGCTTGAAACCCATGGCATTCTTGTCCAAAGTGAAGTCTGCACTTGGTGTAAAGAAAGCTGGTTACGTGGGAGCGTTAGATCCTTTTGCCTGGGGCCTCATGCCGGTTTGCATAGGACGAGCCTGTCGTTTTTCTGATTATTTCCTTTCACTACCCAAGACTTATGTGTGCGCACTTCAGTTTGGCTTAGAGACAGATACATGGGACATAACGGGAAACACTACTGGTGTTTCCGAGCGCAGACCAAGTATGTCAGAACTGGTAAGCTGCTTAAACAAGCTCAAGGGCGACATTGAGTATCCCATACCACCTCTTTCCTCGAAAAAGGTGAACGGCAAAAGGCTTTATCATCTCTTTTACGAGGGCAAACCCATTACAGACCTTGAAGGGGTTGCTCATGTGAGCACAAGCCTGCTACTGGAGGTGCAAGAATCGTCACAGCGGGGAGTTGAAAAAGCTATAGTCCTGTTTGAGGTCAGCAAAGGGACATACATAAGGGGACTTGCAATGAAAATCGGTGAAATAGTAGCTTCTCCGTGCGTAGTTTCAGATCTGGCGCGCGTCAGAATTGGACACATCAGCATTGATTCTGGAATACCATTAGAAGAGTTGAACGCAGGGAAAGTGGTCTGCATTGAAGAAGCGCTATCTTTCTTGCCCGACATCAAAGTTGAAGGCGATGAGGAAAAATGCTTGAGACAATCAGGCAAAGCTGACTATTTTTCAGATACTGATGGTGATTCTTCATACTACAGAATATGGGGAACACAGGGTTTCATGGGTGTGGGTAAGATTAGCCAAGGAGAGTTGGTGATGGAACGTTGGTGGTAAACGTTGTAGAAGATAAGATAGAAAAGGTCGTAATCATCGTATTTGGTGGATTTGAGTCCATACATTTAGGACATCGCAGATTGCTTGCTCATATCAGCGGAATGGATCGCTCAGCTGTATTGACTTTTGAACCATTGCCGAAGGAAGCCATGGGTTACAGTCAAAGTAGGATTCTTACTGATGATGAAAGGCTGTGCGCTTTTGAAAGCATGGGCGTAGGCCAGGTAATAAAGCTTCCTTTTGAAAGAATAAAGGACTTGGAACCCGAGGAGTTTCTTTCAAAATACTTGATGGGTGTTCAAACCATAGTAGTTGGTGAAAACTTCCGTTTTGGACGTAACGCTTTAGGGGATGTTGGGTTGCTCAAAAAGTGGTGTCAGCTCAACGGAAAGAACTTAATAGTGGAGCCTCTGGTGTCAGTGGATGGCGAAACAGTTAGTACTAAGGCAATAAAGAGCTATATCCACGAGGGCAACATGGAAAGGGCATTTAGACTGTTGGGTTATCCCTATTTCATAAGAGGACCTAGGGTCCATGGAAACAAGATTGGCAGTAAGATAGGAGTTCCCACCATAAACCTGCACTGGAGTAAACAAAAGACGCGGCCGCCCTACGGAGTTTATGACGGATTTTTACTAAGCAATCAGTGGTCGGGCCCTGCTCTGGCTTCTTTTGGAAAGGCGCCGACCTTTGACCGAAAAGATGTGCTTTTAGAGATATATGTTCCTGGTATTGATGTAGACATTGCTGCAGGCGAAATCGTGCTTTATGGCTTCCACAGGTTCATCAGAGAAGAAAAGAAGTTCCCAGACACTACCTCGTTGGTACAACAAATTAGAGAAGACGAGAATGTTTTGGAAATGGACACCGATTTAATCAACAGCGAAATGGATCAGCTGCTTAAACTGTTTAACAGAGCTTGTCTCTTACCTTCTAGATAGGTCACAATTGGACTGACGCTGTCTTCATCCTTTGCTGAAAAAGTGAGTATTTGAACGTGAGGATTAATTTGGCGCACACTTTGTTTGAACTTTTCAATGTCAAGCTCCATGACAGGTGCCAAATCGACTTTGGTTAAGACTACTGTGGTGGCTTTAGTGAACATGGGAGGATACTTTATGGGTTTGTCGAACCCTTCGGGAATGGAGTAAACTACTAGTCTCTCGTGTTCACCCAAGTTGAAATCAGAAGGGCAAACCAAGTTACCTACGTTTTCAATGAAGACAAATTCAGGTTTATATTCAACTAATAATCGAAGTTTGTCTGCTACCCAGGGAGCCTCCAAGTGGCATGCCGAGCCATAAACGTCCGTGTTGACCTGCACCACGGGTACGCCCATCTTTGCAAACTCGATGGAATCTACCGAAGACGCTATATCGCCTTCCAATACTGCAATCTTCAGATGCTTAGCCAAGGCCTTAATGAGTGTAGTCTTTCCACTGCCTGGAGATCCCATTACGTTAGTAAGAAATACTCCTCTACCGGTGTAAAGATGATATATCTCATGAGCTACTTCATCGTTCGCTTGAAGGATGTTTTTCCCAAGGTTGATACGTGTAACGTCTTCAGATGGACCGTGTCCCTCTAAGTGTTCAAAAAAAAGCATTCTTTTCATGTTCTTCTTTATACCTCCTTATTATTGTTAGTAGTGTTTTCTACGTCGATGTACTGTATCTCCAATTCATTTCCGCTTATGAAGGTAACATTACTACTCTTACACTTTGGGCACCAGAAGAGTTCTCGCGAAGGTTCGAAAACGTTCTTGCAGTCGTTGCACTGGAAGAGAACTGGTGCCAGAACGATATCAAAGGTGGCATTATTTAACCCCTCCTCTGGTGCTATGAGGTTCAGATACATGTTTAACGCATCCGGTATGATGCCTGACATTTTTCCAATTTTGAGACCAACCCTCTTTACCAAGGTTGGATCAATCTCACCCAGTTCTTTCTTTATCTGGTAAATCGTGTGCTTCGCCACATAATACTCATGCATGGCCGGCTCCGGTCAGCATATTCTTGGCAGTATTTCGCCCGTTAATGGCGGAACATAGGTCTCATAACCATCAACGACTTTGGTTAGTGTTTTATGATCATTGACCACTTCTCCAATTATGGACGAGTTAGGTGCAAAAGGCTTCAAAAGCTCTAAAAGCTCATGAGCTTTGTGTGGACTAATCACGATTACCATCCTTCCTTCCGAAGCAAGATGAAGAGGCTCGATACCGAGAAGCTCGCATACGCCAGTCACCTCGGGGATAATGGGCACTTGTTCTTGAAAGAGCCTCACACCCAGAGAAAACTCTCTGCAGAACTCTTGGAGGATGGTGCCCACACCACCACGAGTAGGATCCCTCATCCACCTCAAGTGGCCTTGGAAAGGTTGTAGAACATCAGGTAACCAGTAGAGCGGTTCACAGTCACTTGTTAGCTGAGCCTCGAGGTCAAACTTCTTCGATGCAAGAAGCATGGCTGCGCCATGTCTGGCAATGTCGCCCGTCACGATAACTGCGTCTCCTGGCAGCGGTGCTGAAAATTCCAGCACTTTCTCGCCGATCCCCGATGTGGTAATAAAGATTTTATCAGCGGCTCCCCTTTGGACTACTTTCGTGTCCCCGGTAACGACTTTCACTCGAGCCAGCTTAGATGTCATACGAACATCTTCCAAGACTCTACGCACTACGTCGGTGTCCAACCCTTCCTCCAGAATAAGGCTTAACGCTAATGCTGAAGGTCTGGCCCCTGCAGCTACCAAATCGTTGACTGTGCCACTCACAGCCAATGTTCCAATGGAACCACCTGGAAAGAAAGGCGGATCAGCTACGAAGCTATCTATGGTAAAAGCAGTTCTACCCACAATAGCAGCGTCACCAGAAATGCTCTGTTCCAATACTGGAAAAACAGTTTCTTCCAAGAAATGGGTCATCTCTTCTCCACCCGTGCCAATGCTGAGTGTGATTTTATCCATGTAGGTTTGCACCTCCATATCTAAACCAAGCAGCGCAAGCACCTTCTGAAGAAACCATACAAGGGCCCACTGGGTTTCGTGGGGTGCATGCCGAAGCAAATAAAGGGCAGCTGGGTGGATCTACGGCGCCCAAAACTACTTCTGCGCACCTACATCCTGGTGGGGGACTAACTTGGGGATCCTCAACGGGAAACTGTATCTGAGCGTCCAAATGTGAGAACTCCTTTTTGAGCACCATGGCACTGCTTGGAATGAAACCTAGGCCCCTCCAAAATCCGCTTCCCACTTCAAAATAACTGCTTATGAGTAACTGAGCTTTCTCATTCCCGTCTTCACGGACTACCTCAGGGTATGCATTTATGACACCGAACTCGCCATTTACAATAAGCTTAAGTAGAATCTTTATTCCCCTGAGCATTTGATCTTTACTAAAGCCAGTTACTACACCGGGGATGCCTGAAGAACTCAATATGGGTTTGTAAGCACTTGCCCCTATGATGGCGGAGACATGTCCAGGTAGCAGAAGGCCATCTATGTTTACGCGTCCCGATTCAAACAGGACTTGCAGAGCTGGAACAAGTCGTTTGTGATTCACCATGAAGAACAGGTTCTTAGCGTTTAGAGTCTCGCGGTCCTGGATAGCGGCAGCTACTGCTGGCATAGTGGTTTCAAATCCTACGGCAAAAAAGACGCAAGTTTCGTCCTCATGTTCTACAGCATACTTTACTGCATCTACCGGTGAATACACGACTTGAACCTTCTTACCTTCACTTCGCAGCGTAGCTAAGGAACCAAGAGGAGTAGGGACCTTGATCATGTCACCAAAAGTGATAAGCGTGAGGTCGTATTTCTTTGCCATTAGTATTACTCTGGCTAAGTCCCTGTCATCAGTTACGCAAACGGGACACCCTGGTCCACTTACAAGCTTTACCCAATCGGGAAGCGAGAAGCGTACACCAGTTCTGAAGAGCTCATGGGTATGAGTACCGCATACCTCCATAATGGTAGCGGGGCTAGTTGAGGAAAACGTCCTCATCACTTAGTTCCTTCCACATTTCCAGTGTTTCTTGTGCCTCTTGTTGGTTCATTATTTCAATAGCCATTCCAGCATGTACCATGACATAGTCGCCTGGTTTTACATCTGGCACCACGTCTATTCTAATTTCTCTGCGGACGTTCATGAAGGATGCTAACGCTTTGTTCCCTTGTATCTCCTCCACTAACATGGGTATTCCCAAACACATTGTCCTTCCTCCTCAAAGCATACGCTATTTGACCTAAGGCAATACCATTGTCATTCATGGGTACCTGCCTATTTCTGAAAACTTTCATCCCCGTCTTTTCTAAGTATTCACGAACCGTGTTGTATAGAATGCTGTTTTGAAAAGATCCACCGGTTATGACCACTGTTTCATAGCCAACGTTTTCTGTCAGCTTCACGGTTAACTTTGCAATGGTGTTGTGAAAAAGTCTTGCTATGTCAGTTGCCTCATAGCCTGTTCTAATGAGCTCCAGTATGTTTTGAATGATATCCTTGGTAGAAACCACTGACCCTTTTATGCTAACGTTATCCGCGAAGTCACCTTTTTCTAAGCTCTTTTCAGCTACCATTTGCAATTTTTGTGCTGGTTCACCTTCGTAAGTTGTAATGGTGCAAATACCAAGGAGTGCTGATACTGCATCAAAAATGCGACCCATACCACAAGCCAGAGGAAATGGCGCTTCTTTGCTAAGAAGGGCAATCTGTCTCCCTTTCCTTCCAAAAAACTTCTCAGCTTCATCTGGCTCAAGGAGGCTGGCAGCTAAGCGCCATGGTTCTTCGATAGCTTTTTCCCCACCTACTAGTGGTATGTAGTCAAAGTGAAACAGCCTTTGGTAGCTTGTGTCCTCAAGAAATAGCACTTCCGAACCCCACAAAGTCTCGTCATCACCATAGCCCGTTCCGTCATATACCACGGCAACAGCTTTGGAAAGCTGATTCTCTTCCATAGCGGATAGTGCATGTGCAACGTGGTGCTGCACTTCCATCACAGGTAAGCCCAGGGAATAGGCAAATTCATGAGAAAGATATCCTGGGTGTTTGTCCGTAACTACGATTTGAGGCTCTATGTCAAACAGCTCTTTTAGGTGGTCTATGACTTTAACATAGGTTTGCATAGTCCTAACGTTTTTAAGGTCACCTATGTACTGACCTAAAATGGCATATCCATTCTTCGCAAGTGCTGGCGTTGACTTCTCGTCTCCTCCTGTGGCGAGAATGGGCACCTTGCATTGGGTTGAGAGCTTTATAGGTAGCGGAACATAACCTCGGCTTCGTCTTATTATATGAGGTCCGTCGCTTAGGACTTGTACAACAGAGTCATCGACGTGGGTTACTATGGCACGGTCATGAGTTAACACGCAATCAGCCATTTTCAGAAGTCTTGGCAGGTCTGAATCTTCGTAGTAGATAACTTCGCCATGTAGATTAGCAGAGGTCATTACCAAGACGGCCTCTGGCCAGTGGTGGAAGATAATGTGGTGTAGTGGAGTATAAGGTACCATGAACCCTAAATAGTTTTGTCCCGGTGCTACAAGATCAGGCAAGTCCGAGTTGGGTCTTTTCTTAAGAAGTACAATAGGGGCTGCAGCGGATTCGAGAAGCTCTCTTTCAGAACTGCTTGTGAAGCAAAGCTTTTCAACGTTTGAAAGTGTTGCCATGAGGGCAAAAGGTTCCTGGGGCCTCTTCTTTAACTGCCTCAGTCTTTGGACAGCGCTTTCATTAAGAGCATCACAAACCAAAAGATAACCTCCTAAGCTTTTAACAGATACAACTTTTCCTTCCTTGAGAAGTTGCACTGTTTTTCTTAAGTCGGGGTCAGGAACATGTGCACCTTCCTTTGTAAGCAAATACGTATTGGGTCCACAATTTGGACATGCCACCGGTTGAGCGTGATACCGCCTGTCTCTGTGGTCTGTATATTCCTTGTAACAGTCTTCACATAAAGAGAACGTCTTCATGGAAGTATTTGGTCTATCGTAGGGCAGTTTTTCTATGACGGTGTACCTTGGACCACAGTTGGTGCAGTTAGTCAGCGGATATAGATACCTTCGGCTTGTTGAATCGAGAATCTCTTCCACACAGTCATGACACGTGGCCAAGTCAGGTGGTATGAAAGTATAAACGTCTTTTTCATGGTCCGAAGCAAGGATAACAAACTCCCTTTCTCCCTGGGTCTCCTCGCATTCCCATGTAGTAAATTCAATAAATATGGACTCGTGAGGTTTTTCTTTATTCAATTTTTCTTCGAACTGTTCAATGAGGTAAGAATCCCCCTGGACCTCTATGAGCACCCCATGCCCACTGTTGAGTACGAACCCCGTTAAACCTAGTTCCTTAGCGATTTTCGCAACAAAGGGCCTAAAGCCGACGCCCTGCACAATTCCATTGATTCTGAACGCTTTTCTCATCAACAATGAATTATAGCAGGTATAATTAATTTGTCTGCATTGTTGGTTGTAGTTCAAGTGAGAAGTGTTAGAATGTCTAACTGAGTTCTTGAAGAAGTGATACAGTGATAAAGGAAGAAAATAGCTTTCTAAAAAGTGAGGGGGTGTAGGCTTGTTACCTGGTATAGAACAGGCGAAGTTACAGCGTTACGGTCTGAACGGAGAAGGCGAAAGAGAAATAGTCGATGTGGATGTGCTCAAGCTATTTGAGTTCATAACTGATTTCAAAGATGTATTCCGTTTTATTTCCATAACTGCATATCCTGAAGGTGATAGCTTATTTATGCAGTATCATTTTTCTTATGGTAGTTGGATCGCTTCCTTAAGGCTATTAGTGCCTGAAGACAAAGTAGTCCCTTCCATAACGCCTTTGCTACCTGCAGCAGATTGGGCAGAAAGAGAGATTATGGACTTGTTTGATATTAAGTTTTCTAATCATCCGCGTCCTAAGAGGCTTATTATTCCTGACGATGCTAAGCGTGGAATCTATTTAGATTTTTAGGAGGTGCATAATGGGTTACAAGTTTCCGCTTGGTCCTTACCATCCGGCTTTTGAAGAAGGGGAATACATTGAACTACAGCTGGAAGGTGAAATGGTTGTTGATGCCGAGATCAAGATAGGTTTCATTCACCGAGCAATTGAAAAAAGTGCTACTAAGAGAACTTTTATTCGAGATCTGGGTTTAGTGGAGAGGACTTGTGGCATTTGCTCATTCCATCACAGCTGGGCATACTGCTTAGCAGTGGAAAAGGCCGCAGGTTTGGAAGTTCCCGAAAGAGCCGAGTACATTAGGGTACTCACTGCTGAACTAGAGAGAATACATAGTCACCTGATGTATTTGGGTGCCATGGCTCACAAGATGGGTTTCGATACGTTGTTCATGTTCACATGGTCGGGAAGAGAAGCAGTCATGGATATGTTGGAGCTTTTGTCAGGCAATCGTGTCAATTATGCAGTAAATACGTTGGGAGGCGTACGGCGTGACGTTGATGAGAACATCTCTTCGCAAATAAAAGCTGCTCTTGAAACCCTCGAAGACCTTGCTCTTAAGCTCAGCGATACGTGGACTAAGGATGCTAGCCTACTGGCTAGGACTAAAAATGTTGGGTTCGTTAGCCGCGAACAAGCCCACTTACTGGGTGTTGTAGGCCCTACTGCACGAGGTTCGGGCATCAGAGAAGATCTTAGGAAGACTTCCCCTTATTCTGTTTATCCCCTTATGGATTTTGACCTAGTGGTCTTAGATGGCGGCGATGTTTGGTCTCGCACTTTCGTTAGAGTTCTGGAAGTGCTTGAATCGATCAAGATCGTACGTCAAGTTTTAGATAAGATACCGTCAGGCTCTATTAAGAACCCAAAGCCCGTTTTGAAGATCGAGCCCAATGATGTTATTGGCCGTGTGGAGGCTCCACGAGGTGAATTGGCTTACCATTTGATAACCGATGGAACAGACAAACCTGCTAGGCTTAAGATTCGAACACCCACTCTGATTAATTTACCTGCTTCCGAACACATGATGCGTGGATCGAACTTGGCAGATGCTCCTGTTATCGTTGGTCACATTGATCCATGTATGAGCTGTATGGATCGATAAAGGGTAGGTGATGATATGTGAATAATAAAGCCAGAACGTTTGTGGGTGTATGGTTTTTCAGTATGGTATTTTGGCTGTTATTTACCTGGTCACTGGATTTGCAAGAAGTTGTGTTCGGTCTCATATTGACTTTTCTGGTTACGCTTTTCACCTATGACCTTTGGATTGATACCAAGCTGCTTAATGTGTTGAACCCGCTAAATTGGCCAACTATCATAGTTTATTTTCTTGTGCTCCTCAAAGAAATGGTGAAAGCTAATATTGACTTGGCTTTACGGACGTTGAATCCAAAGTTACCTATTTCTCCTGGCATAGTCGAAATAGAAGCGGATTTCCCTTCCGATGAGGCGTACACTCTGGTAGCAAATTCCATAACGTTGACTCCGGGTACGATAACGGTTGATATCGATAAAGAAAACAAGAAAATGTATATTCACTGGATCCACGTGGACACTGAGGATCCAAAGAAGGGAGCGGAAATCATTCATGGTTTCGCTGCCCCATTCGCGAGGAGGCTATTCTCATGAGTGCTGAATTACTGCTCATGTTATTCCTTATCATTTTGTCAGTGATTCTTCTTTACAGAGTTGTGGTAGGACCTCAGGACATGGATCGCATCGTGGCCATGTCGACGATCTCACCGATTATCGCTGTGGTCTTGGCTCTTTGGAGTCTCGAGATGCGACGTGGTATTTACCTGGACATAGCTTTGGTACTCGCATTGCTGGACTTTATCATGGTAGTGGCTTATGCACGTTACATAAGGGGGGAGCTCTGACATGGACTATGTTGCTTATGTTCTTTATGGCATAGGTGCTTTTTTTAATTTTGCTGGTGTAGTGGGCATATTGCGTATGCCTGATCCATATTGCAAGCTGCAAACCTCGACTAAGAACGTAACATTGGGGTGCATAAGTATAATGCTTGGCGTGTTTCTAAGGGAAATTCATTTGGGGTTACTGTCCAGCTTTGGCGTGAAGGCTTTATTGCTCTCACTTTTCATGCTCATTACAAACCCTACTGCTTCCCACGTGCTAGCTAGAGCCTGCTACTACGCGGGTGTGCCACTGTGGGAAAAATCTGTGACTGATCATTTGAAGAGCAGGAAGGAGGCTGAATCAAATGAGTAATGGCGTCCTTTTGCTCCACGTGATAAACCTTGTAGGGGCGCTCATTAGCGCCTGGTTTACAGTTTTGCAAAAAAATCTTGTCAGAGCTGTTATCGGACAAGCTGTTATGGGTTCCTTTGTGGCACTGGAGTTTCTTCTTTTAAACGCACCTGACGTTGCTATTGCTGAAGCCGCTGTAGGTGTTGTCGTGGTACCAATAATCTTCTTCGTGGTCCTGCAAAGAACCAAGGAGGTGGAAGAATGAAATTCAGAGATTTCTTGGCTTTCCTCATAGTAGCTTTTTTGTTTTTTGGTATATTTTTCTCTTTGCACGGCAACGACAAGCTTTTCAATACACCACTTTCTGAATATTCTGAGGTACAGGATACTCCTGATCCGCTGTTACCCATTCCAAACATTGGAAAAACCATAACCGAATACGAAATAGCACAGCAAACGGGGAAGAATGTGGATTGTCAGTACGCTGGTGGTGAATGTGGTGTAAATGCAGCCAACGTAGTAACGTCAATTGTGTTCGGTTACAGAGGATATGATACGTTGGGTGAAGCCACAATTTTGTTCGTCGCCATCACTGGTCTGGTTTATATGGTTACGGCTTTGAAAGGTGGCGAGGGAAAATGACCATGGTACCAAAAATCATCGTGAAGTTTATTTCTCCGCTGGTAATGACACTTGGAGCTTATGTGGTGTTACATGGTCACCTAAGCCCGGGTGGAGGTTTCCAGGGTGGAGTTATCTTAGGTGGTGTGGCTGCCCTGGTGTTCCTTGTTTTTGGAGCTGACGCTGTGTTACATAGATTCAACCTGGAGAAGTACACTCTGATGGAAGCTTTAGGCGGTATTGGCTTTGCGGGTGCAGCTATTGTTGGGTTATGGAAAACTGGCTTTTTCATGGGTGACTTCTTGGGTGTTGGTATAACTGGCAAGATTCTCAGCGCTGGAGTTGTAGCCTTGATGAACTTCTTTGTGGGCGTTAAAGTTTTTGGAGGTATTGTTGAAGTTATCGGCGCCATGGCTGAGACTAAGGAGGGGGAGTTTTAAAATGGTTGCGTTCTTACTCATGGCCGGTGTTTTTCTGGCTGGGCTTTATGGACTTTTGGCCCGTAAAAATCTGATAAAAATCATCATTAGTTTGTCTGTGGTGACTTCAGGCTTGAACTTGATGATAGTGTCCTTGGGGTATTGGGGAATAGACGCTACAGCTCCCATTTTCATGGATATTAGTCCCACTCTTTCAGTTGCAGACCCCGTTCCTCACGCTTTGACACTTACCTCCATTGTCATTGATGTTGCGGTAACTGCCATGGCGTTAAGCATTGCCCTCTGGGTTCATAAGCATTTTGGTACCTTTGATATGAATAAGGTGAGGAGGCTAAAAGGATGACTTGGCAAGCATATCAGCCTGCGGCGTTGTTAATTGGTATACCTTTAGCAGTTGCTTTCCTGCTTCCTTTCATAAACGCTCTTTTTGGAAAAAGAAAATTTGTCCCAACATTTGTGGGCATAGCTCTTTCGCTGTTTCAACTGCTATTTGGTCTAGTGGTGGTGTTGCCCAAGGTTATGGAAAAACCCATCTTCGTGTTCATGTCTGGGTTTAAGCCCCCGCTGGGAATCGCTCTTTGGATAGATGTTTTTGGCGCTGGTTTGAGTATGTTGCTTTGGTTTGTTGCCTTGGCTGCGCTTTTTTATAACGTTTCTTACTTGCATGTTCACGATGAAATGAGGTTTGTCATACTTACCATACTTATGGTGACTGGGGCCACGGGTGTTTCTCTTACAAATGACTTGTTTAACATGTATGTCTTCTTAGAAATCGCAAGCATAAGTGCTTATGCTCTGGTCAACGCTTACAGAACTCCAGAGACAGCGGAAGCTAGTATGAAGTATTTGATTCTTGGTTCTGTGGCTACTTCCTTTGTTTTGTTCGCTCTGATACTGATCTACCAAGGTACTCGTTCACTGAATATGTGGGACATCTCTTTCAAGATTGGATCCATGCCCACAGGTACCCTTTGGCTTGCTATTGCTTCTCTCTTCGTGGGTTTTGGTGTGGAAGGAGCTATCTGGCCTCTTAACAGTTGGCTTCCCGATGCTCACCCTGCTGCACCTGCTTCTGTTTCTGCATTGCTTTCAGGTGCAGTGATTAAGATAGGTATTTTGGCCATGGTGCGTTTCATGTATATTGTGTTTACACCTGTAATTGCTACGACCAAACAGTTTTCGGTATTTCTTATGGTAATTGCTGCTTTAACAGTTCTTGTGGGAGAATTTTCTGCATATAGGCAGCGTGATGCAAAAAGGCTTTTGGCGTTTTCATCCACCGCCCAAGTCGGTTACATGGTACTAGGCATTTTTTCAGGCAGCCCCATCGGATTTGTGGGTGGCATACTGCATGTTTTTGGCCATGGCTTAAGTAAAGCACTTGCCTTCTTGCTTAGTGGAGAGATTACCGATAAAGTACCAGACAGGGATCTGAATAAGGCTGGGGGTTCTTTGAGTGGGATTAGTACTGCCTATTCGAATTTAGTTGCTGTACTTGGTCTTTCAAGCATGCCCCCGTTTTTGACATTTTTCTCAAAACTGTTCATTATCATAGGATTGGTTCAAAGGCAATTCTACTGGGCAGCAGCCGTATTGGCTATTGGTAGCGTAGTGGAAGCGTGTTACTACGGTTCTTACTTGGCCACGACTAGTGGATCTCCTCTTAGGTGGGACAGAGTTAGCTGGCGCAGTTTAAGTTATGCATTGCTTGTTTTTGGTCTCATCGCTATTTCTTTCTTATCTCCTTTTGTAAGCAAGTTCTCTGAAGGTCTGCTCAGTTTCACTGCTGGTACTCAGTTGGCTTTTAACATTCGTTTGAATATTTCTGAGTGGCTCGTCAACAATGGATGGATGTGGTTGTGCATTGTAGCATTGTTCCTTTTGGCTAATTTAAGTTTGCAGGCTGTGGGCTATGCGGGTCTTCTTATTTCGGCTTTGGTACTCATTTTCCCACAAAAGGCTTCAGAGCTTCTGGGTTTAGGTGCCGCTAGTCCAGCGTCAACGATCTTCTTGGGGTTGTTGGCTGTGGGATCGGCTGTTCTGAGCATGATATGCCTGTCGGGAACAGGTTGGGGTAGAAACAAGAGCTTTCAGATAAACGCCACTTTGCTTGCTTTTGTCAGTCTTCTTTGGCTGATTTCTTCAAATACGTTGCTCACCACGTTAGTGGCATGGGAAGTGTTAAGTTGGAGCGGTCTTATGATGGTGGTAGGAGAGGGCAATAAAGAGTTAGCTTCTTCCTATTATGGTTGGGCAATGGCTTCTGGGCTTGCTTTCATGTTTGCAGTGGCCGGTCAAGCTTTAGGACAGAATTGGTGGCTCTTTGCATTGACCGTGGGTGTACTGATAAAACTGGGTATGTTTGGTTTTCACGGATGGATGATAAGAGTCTATGGAGAAAGTTCTCCAGTAGTGGGAGCAGTATTCAGCGGAATCATGTCTTTGGGAGCAGTGGTAGTCACGTTCAAGTATGGTGTTGAGAATTATCTTATGTTCCCCGTGCTCATTCTCGCAGGATTTCAAGTGCTCTATGGTGGCTTAATTGCTTTGGGTAAAGAGAATTTGCGTGAGATATTGGCTTACTCATCTTTGTCGAATATGGGCTTTTTGATCATAGCTATTTTCCTTAGCTCAAAGGCACTTCAAGGGACAAGTCCAATTTCCATAATGATCTATGCTCCATTCATATTTGCCGTTGCTTATGCCCTTTTTGAATCTGTCATGTTCTTGAGTACCAGCTATCAAAGGAGCAACAAAGGGATTTTACTAAGTTTTTCCGTGATCGTGGCTTCCCTTGCATCAGCTGCCATGCCTTTAACATCAGGATTTTTGGCGAAGTGGAGTGTTTACATGAGCAGTGTTTACGCGTTTTCACCACTACTTACCGCTGTGCTCATGCTGGGAACCATTTTAAGCATTGCTTACAGTGCAAAGTGGTTCATCTTGTGGCTTGGTAGTACGTCGGTGACCAAACGAGGTGTAGAAAGTAGCTCGCTTTTGGTGGGTGCATTGGCTCTAATTGGTACTAGCTTCATACAGGTTGGGGTTTCTTGGACAGGTGCATTTTTCTGGATTGTACTGTTAACAGTGTTGACTACGTTGCTCGTGCTTGTACCATTCTTCCGCAAGGCAAAGCAAGAAGGTGAAGTCTATACTGGTAGTGCACTGTTTGAACCAGAGCGTGCCACCATGGGATTTGAAGACCTTTTTTACCCCTATGGCCTTTGGTTGTCAAAAGCAGCCACACACGCCTTGGAGTATGGCTATAGCTACCTGACATCGTTTTTCGACTTTATGGCAGATGTGGTTAGATCTACCTACACTGGGGTGATCAACGACTATGCTACTTACATAGTGATCTTCTTTATTGCCGCATTCGTTATTGGCAGGGGGTGGTTGATGTGAGCATATTGTACTGGTTATTATGGATTTTGCTGCTTTTTGTGTGGGCTCTACTTGTTGGTGGTATTGATAGGAAAATCGTGGCACATCTGCAGGGAAGATATGGTCCCCCTTTTTGGCAGAACATTACTGACTTTGTGAAACTTTTTTACAAAAAGGGGAAAGTAGCCAGTAGAACGGCAATTGTAGTCATTGATGCTGCTTTGGTCATAGGTGTGTTAGCTGCCGTGTTAGCGTTAAGTGTTCTGCCTTTCCCCATGGTTGGGGGAGGCTTCCAGCTACTATCCGCCAGCGGTGATTTGATTATTTTCGCGTACGCTTTTGCTCTCATGGCCATGGTTTACGTGCTCATTGGATTTGGTGGGAAATCCCCCTATACACTTGTAGGAGCTTCTAGGGAAATCTCAATGCTTTTGAGTTACGAGATACCTTTCATATTACTCATTGTTGCAATGGGCTATAGAGCCGTGTTCGTTACTGGCCTTCCTGTGGAGTCCATATTCTCCATGAGTGCTTTGCTAGCTGCCAAGAGTCAGCTGGGGACATTGCTCATGGATCCAATATTTCTTGGCATTTTTCTTGTCTTGTTAGTCTTAGGACCAGCTGTTGTGGGCTCAGTACCTTTTGACATTCCAGAGGCTGAAACAGAAATCGTTGACGGTTATGGTGCGGAGCTTCATGGGCCACGATTGGGGGTACTGTTTGGCCTTAAGCATATAAAGCTGATTACATATAGTTATTTTCTGTGGATGGTTTTTGTGAGCCCACTTACAGGCAGTGTACTTCTTAACGTGCTTAGTGCTTTGGTGGGTACACTACTCGTAGCAATAGTGATTAACACCATACCAAGAGCGGTTAGTGGTCGTTTTAGGATCGACCAAGGTGCAAAGTTCTACCTATTAGGTCCTGGGTTGGCTTCTCTTCTGCTATTGCTACTAACATTGGTCTAGGAGGGTGGTTGTCATATGAGCATATTCAAACCAGAAAAGTCTTTATGGATATATCACCTTAATACTGGAAGTTGTAATGGGTGCGATATTGAAATACTTGCTGCTCTTACTCCTAAATATGACGCTGAACGTTTTGGTGTAAAGCTGGTTGGTAGTCCCAGGCATGCTGACATAATCGTTGCTACCGGTCCTGTTACTGCGGTTGCGAGGGAAAGTGTTCTGCGCGTCATCGATCAAGTTCCTGAACCAAGAGCCATCGTGGTAACAGGTGTGTGTGGCATTACCGGTGGAGTTTTTAGGGGCGGTTACAGCATAGCAGGGCCTCTTGACACATTGGTGCCTGTGGATGTCTACGTTTTTGGTTGTCCGCCTAAGCCTGAGGGAATCATGGTGGGCATTCTTAAAGCCGCTGAAGTTCTGGAATTGAAACGTAAGGGAGTGTACCAGAAAGACGTGGTAAGGATATCAGAGACAGGAGGCGTACTGTAAATGCCGTTTGGTGAAATATTTGGAAAACTTGTAGATACCCTTGTTGGGGGACCTGTGGTTAAACCCTTTCCCAAAGAACCCGTGAAAGTTCCTCCAAAGTGGCGTGGGAAACCATTGTATGATGCTGAGGATTGCACTGGGTGTCGTCAATGCGAGAGGGTCTGCCCTCCAGCCGCGATAAGCATTGAGGACAATAAGGGAGAATTCTTTCATTACGAAATTGATTATGGCGTTTGCATCTACTGCTGGTACTGCGTTGATGCTTGTCCCACTACGGCACTAACCGGCGACGACAGAACAGGCTTTTACGTGGGCACTGATCGTACTAAAGAAAAGATTGAAAGTGGTGTGCCTTATGTGGAGTGTCCCGTATGCGGTTCGAAAATATTGAGGCCCGCTAGGACATTGGTCATTAGACAGTTCAAGAAGTACACTCCTGAAACCTTGGTCAGAGCATCGGTGTGTCCAAAATGCAGGAGAGAAAAGACGCCTGAGGAAATAGAATCAGCAGTTCAGAAGTTCTTGGAGGATCATGGAATACCCAGAGATTAGGTTAAAGTACTTTGAAAAACCAGTGTCTGAAGGCCTAATTACGTCTGACTTGGATGCAGAGGTTATTGTTTTGCACCAAAAGGTGTCCATATCTGTGGTTAATGCGTTTTTTAGACATGGCGGACAGTGTCTTGCGTGTTTGGATTCGAAAGGTGCTCTATTCTTCTTTAGGCATAAATGGTTTTATGTGCCTTTTTTAGCACTTGACAATGTTAGTGGCTCGCTGATATAATTCATGTTGAGGTCGCGGGGTGGAGCAGCCAGGTAGCTCGCCGGGCTCATAACCCGGAGGTCGCAGGTTCAAATCCTGCCCCCGCAACCATGTTTTTTTATATGGCGGCGTAGCTCAGAGGTAGAGCAGGCGGCTCATACCCGCCGTGTCCGGGGTTCGATTCCCTGCGCCGCCACCAAAAGGCTGTTAACATATATCTGTTATGCTAGAAAGAGCTTTCATCAATACGTTAAGAAGTAACCCCGAAATAGTAGGAACCCATGGAATCGTTTTGGCAGTGTCTGGGGGAGAAGACTCCATGGTTTTGCTGCATCTTGTGAAGAGGTTTGAAAACCACTTGCCACAAAATATTGTCGTAGCAACTCTTAATCATGGGATTAGACGGGACACAATAGAGGATGTAAAGTTAGTAATTCAGTATGCAGAAAACTGTGGTTTTCCAGTTTTAGTTGGTACTTTGAGTCCCAAATTGTACAGTGACGAGAACACTTTGCGCAACCACAGAAGAGCTTTTCTTCTAGAAGTCATGAATCAAGTAAGAGCCGACCGGATCTGGACTGCCCACCATGCAGATGACGCTGTGGAGACCTTGGTCCTGAGGATTAGTCGTGGTGCTGGTTTGATGGGAGCTGCAGGCCCAAGAATTTACGAAGACCCGTGGGCGAAGCCGCTTTTGAGGGTAATGAGTGAGGAAATTACAGAATACAGAATGCGTCTGGATATTCCTTTTAGGGAAGACAGTACCAATTTACTTTCTGATTACAAGCGAAATAAGATCAGGCACGAACTCCTTCCTTTTTGGTCGGAGCTGCTGGGTTACGATGTGAGGAAAACTCTTTATTCCAGCCTTACGTCCATGTCAGTGTTCAGGGAGTTTGCTGAAGAACAAGGAAACAGACTACTTGACCAACTTACGCTAGAAAGAGCACCTAAAATGCTGAAATTGAGACGTAAAGCTTTTCTTTCTTACTCACGCAGTTCACAGCTTGTGCTTTTTTACTTGGCTGTGAAGTCGGTTCAAGGAGGAGTAGCAAGTCGTGGACACTTGGAGGATGCGCTGAACTGTGTAAGTAAGATTCGTGATAGGAATTTTGGCAATTTTGTCTTGAAAGTGTATAGAGAATTTTTTGTTGTGGAGGTGCTTTGATGGAACCTGGTACCGCTGACACAGTCGAAAGAATACTGATTAGTGAGAGCGAGTTACAAGCCAAGGTCGCAGAATTAGCCAACCAGATCTCGCGTGACTACGAGGGTAAGACCCCGTTGCTTGTTGGCATATTAAAAGGAGCTTTCGTCTTTCTTTCAGATTTAATAAGGCATGTTACCATACCAGTCCACGTTGGTTTTATGCAGGTTTCCAGCTATGGGAGTGGCACTGAGTCTTCCGGTATTGTGAAGATTTTGAAAGATTTGGACATATCTGTTGAGGGACGCCATGTCATCGTTGTGGAAGACATTGTTGACACGGGAGTAACCATGCAGCATCTCCTGGAATTACTTTCTGCTCGCAAGCCAGCAAGTCTGGCTGTGTGCGCTTTGCTGGATAAAAAGGAAAGACGTCTAGTGGACGTGCATCTGAACTATGTTGGCTTTGAAATACCTAATGCGTTTGTTGTTGGGTACGGACTTGATTATGCGGAATATTACCGGAATCTTCCTTTCATAGGGATTCCATATAAAAAGGTTTACGAATAGCCTTGACTGGGTATATTCGTTAGACCCTGTAATGATAATGATAAAATGGGGTTAAAGGAGTTGAAAAGGAAAGAATGAAGAACAATAGAAGACCGGATTTAGGTTTGTTAGTGTTCATAGTCGTGGCTTTAATCATAGTAACCATGATAGGGCCCTTATTTCTCGGAAGCAGCTTAATTCCTTCCACTGCTCCCACAACAGTTACAACCAGTGAAATTGTTGACATGATCGAAAAAGGCGAAATAGAATCCATGATCATAGTCTCAAATTCAAGCGTCAAAGTAACAGCGAAAGATGGAAAAGTATATACTGCCGATATCGATTTGATTGCAGAAGGTCTCCTCTTGGATGCTGCCAAGAGCAGCCCCACTCCGGTCACATTTAGTGTTCAGCAAGAAAAGACGAGCATATGGATAACGATTCTTGGGAACTGGATTCCCATTTTAGTTATGCTCTTTTTCCTCATGTTCATGTTTAGACAAAGCTCTGCTGGGAGTAATCAGGTGTTCTCATTTACGCGGTCGAAGGCGCGCCTTTACATGGAGGACAAACCAACTGTCACTTTCAAGGATGTGGCAGGCTCCGAGGAAGCTAAAAAGGACCTCTTAGAAATCGTCGATTTTCTGAAGAACCCTAAGAAGTATCAGCTTATTGGTGCAAAGATTCCTAAGGGAGTGCTCTTAGTAGGCCCTCCCGGAGTTGGTAAGACTTTGATGGCGAAGGCTGTTGCTGGTGAGGCAGGAGTACCATTTTTCTCCGTAAGTGGTTCTGAGTTTGTGGAAATGTTTGTGGGTGTTGGTGCTGCTCGCGTAAGGGATCTGTTCGAACAAGCTCGTAAATTTGCACCTTGCATTGTGTTTATCGACGAGATAGATGCAGTGGGAAGAGAAAGGGGAGCAGGCATAGGTGGCGGACATGACGAACGTGAACAAACATTGAACCAGCTTCTTGTTGAAATGGACGGCTTCGATCCTTATGCTGGAATCATAGTGCTTGCTGCAACCAACCGTCCAGACATACTTGACCCGGCTTTACTCAGACCAGGCAGGTTTGACAGAAAGGTCATTCTGGACATGCCAGACGTAAATGGAAGAAAACAGATATTGCTAATCCATATGAGGGGCAAGCCCATAGGACAGGATGTAGATGTGGATAGACTGGCTCAGCTTACTCCAGGTTTTAGTGGCGCAGACTTAGCCAACTTGGTTAACGAAGCAGCCCTATTGGCAGCTAGGAAAAACAAGAATGTAATTAGCATGGAAGAGTTTGAGGAAGCTGTTGAGAAGGTCATGCTTGGTCCTCAGCGAGGTCGAGTACTGAGTACTGAAGAGAAGAAAATAACTGCCTACCACGAAATAGGGCATGCGGTTTGTACCACAATTCTTGACAACCCGAAGGAAGTGCATAAGATATCCATAGTGCCTAGAGGTATGGCTGTTGGCTACGTGTTCGGCGGTAGTAGTGAAGAGAAAGTCATGTACACAAGGGAAGAGCTTATTAAGAAGATCGCTGTCCTACTGGGTGGCAGGGCCTCTGAGGAGGTATTCTTAAATACTCAGACAACGGGAGCTCAGAACGATTTGCAGCGCGCCACGGACATAGCGCGCCGCATGGTAGTAGAGTGGGGCATGAGCGAACTGGGTCCTGTGACCTTAGAAGAGCGTCAGGACTTAGTCTTCTTGGGGCGAGAGATAACAAGAAACAAGAATTACAGTGAAGCCACCGCCCAGCTAATCGACCAAAAAATCAAAGAGATATTGGAAGAGGCTTATGAAATGGCAAAGAAGACGCTCTCTGAGCGTGCAGAGAAAATCCATGCTTTGGCAGAAAGACTCATGGAAGTTGAAACCATGTCTTCCGATGAGTTTTTGACACTTTTAGCGGAGGGGTGAATATGGGACTGGAGGAAGGAAAAGAAAAATGGATGGAGCTTTACACCAAGCACATCGGTAAACACGCCGAAAGGCAAAAAGAGTTTATCCTGGATAGTGGGCTAGTTTTAGAGCCTATCTACGATCCTACCAACTCACAGTTCGAGTACGAACAGGATTTGGGTTGGCCAGGGATGTATCCGTTCACACGTGGCGTCCAGCCGAACATGTACAGAGGTCGGTTCTGGACCATGAGGCAATATGCTGGTTACGGCACTGCGAAGGAGACTAACGAACGATTTAGGTACTTGCTGGAGCAAGGGCAAACAGGTTTGTCTGTGGCTTTTGACCTTCCTACGCAGATTGGTTACGACTCCGATCATGAACTTTCGATGGGCGAAGTGGGAAAGGTTGGCGTTGCCATCGATACGGTGGAAGACATGCACTTACTTTTCGACCAGATTGACCTGTCGAAGGTTTCCACAAGTATGACCATAAATGCTCCTGCGGCTGTGCTTTTAGCAATGTATATTGTGGTCGCAGAGGAAAACGGATTAGACCGAAAGGTGCTTTCCGGTACCATTCAAAACGACATACTTAAGGAATACGTGGCTCGCGGTACGTACATCTTTCCGCCGAAACCTTCTTTAAGGCTTATCGCTGACACTATTGAATTCTGTGCACAAGAAATGCCAAAATGGAATCCTATCTCCATAAGTGGATACCACATACGGGAGGCTGGAGCTAACGCCGTTGAAGAGATTGCTTTCACCTTTGCCAACGCGAAGGCTTACGTCGATGCAGTGCTTAAGAGAAACATTTCAGTGGACGATTTTGCTGGACAGCTTTCTTTCTTCTTTGCGGCACACAATAATCTTTTGGAAGAAGTTGCTAAATTCAGGGCTGCTCGCCGCTTGTGGGCAAAGATCATGAGGGAGCAGTACGGGGCAACAAAAGAACGTGCAATGATGCTTCGTTTCCACACGCAAACGGCTGGATCAACTTTGACGGCACAACAGCCGCTAAACAACATAATTCGTGTGACATTGCAGGCTTTGGCAGCAGTGCTAGGTGGTACACAGTCTTTGCATACAAATTCCTACGATGAAGCTCTTTCCTTACCCACTGAGGAGGCTGTCAAGGTGGCTCTAAGGACCCAGCAAATACTTGCCTATGAGTCTGGCGTGGCAGACACGGTTGACCCTCTTGGTGGAAGCTATGTTATTGAGCGACTAACCAATGAACTTGAAGAGAATATTGCAAGGGAATTGAAAGCCATTGATGACATGGGAGGAGCTGTCGCTGCTATTGAGTCTGGCTACATGCAAAAGCGCATCGCTGAGAGTGCATACAAGTACTATAGGGGAGTAGCCAATGGGGAGAAAGTCATAGTTGGTGTTAATAAATTCGCTGATCCGGAGGAAGATCAAAGCTTCAGAGTTCTAAGGGTTGATCCAAAGATTCGAGAAGAGCAGATCGAATCTATCAATGCGGTTAAGAACAAACGCGACAATGCGAAGGTCGAAAACTCTCTTGAGGAGCTTAAGAAAGCAGCCATGACAGAAGATGTGAATTTAATGCCGCTCATAATTGATGCTGTAAGAAATAGATGTACCTTAGGAGAAATAATGGATACTCTTAGGGACGTATTTGGCGAATACAGACCGCCTGTGGTTTTCTAAAAAGGGGGGTGCAGTTAGATCATGGGAAGAAAAATTGTTGTGGCTAAACCTGGCTTGGACGGTCATGATAGGCAAGCAAAGGTTATTGCCCGAGTATTGAAAGATAACGGTTACGATGTAGTCTATACGGGGATTAGACAAACGCCCAGTCAAATTGCTCAAACTGTTCTTCAAGAATCTGCTGATGTGGTTGTTCTGAACAATCTGAGTGGAGCTCATCTGGAACTTTTCCCTGAAACGGCCAAGAGAATACGTGAACTGGGTTTAAACCCTTTCATCATAGGAACAGGTGTCATACCACCTGAGGACCAGGAAGAGCTTTTGAAAAAAGGTTTAGACGTTGTCTTCGGGCCTGGAACGCCTCCGCAGACCATAGTGGAAGCCATAAAACAATGGGAACAAACCAATCCCTGATAAGGGCGCTAAGAAATGGCTCTCAGGCTGACATAGCGAGAGCTATTACCCTAATCGAGAAGAACGGCCAGAACATGTCCGAGTTCCTCAGGTTACTTTATGAGGAGGACACAAACCCTGTTCCACTAATCGGCCTAACCGGGTTTGGAGGAGCTGGGAAAAGCAGTCTTGTTGGGGTTCTAGCAGAGTCTTTGCTAAAAGCAGGTAAGAGAATCGGTATCATGGCTGTGGACCCTACATCTCCTAAATCTGGCGGTGCTTTGCTCGGGGACAGGATACGGCTTCAGCATCTTTTCCCAAATGAAAATCTATTTTTTAGAAGTTTTGCCAATAAAGGTGCTCTCGGGGGTCTAAGTCCACTCTTGATGGAGTCTGTGAAAATCTTAGAAGTAGCAGGTTTTGACTACATATTCTTAGAAACCGTGGGCATCGGACAAAGTGAAGTGGATATAACTCATTTTGCGGATGTTGTGGTCTTGGTGCTTTCGCCTGGACTGGGCGATGAAATTCAATTTTTGAAGGGTGGCATTATGGAAATCGCTGACATATTAGTCATGAACAAAATGGATATGCCCAGTGCCAACGTTAGTCTGGCAGCTCTGGAAGCTTATGCCAGACTTCTTGATGAACCACCAAGAGTGGTTCCTGTGTCAGCTATTGAGCGCCGCAACATTGATGTTCTTCTTTCCGAAATCAATGATTGTTACTGCAGAAAGCAGGAATCTCACGAGCTGGAACAAATAAGGAAACAGCGTAATAGAGCATTGTACCACTCATGGATGATGCAGATGCTAGAACCCATTGTGGATCAGTGTTACAGTGAAGGAGAAGTTCCTTATATTGCTGCAAAGACCTTTGTAGATAGCATAGGGAGGTGCTTAAATGAATATTGAACACGTAGAACACGTTGGCATAGCCATGCCTTCCGAAGAAGAATCACTGCAAGTGGGAAGACTGCTATTTGGCAGGGAACCAGACGTCATAGAAGAGGTGCCCTCGCAGAAAGTGAAAACCTACATTTACAGGGTGGGGCAAACAAAGATAGAGTTCCTGGTGCCCACTTCTGAAGACAGTACCATAGCTAAATTCTTAGCTGATCGGGGGCAGGGCTTGCACCATCTGGCTTTTGCTGTTGACAGTGTTCAAGAAGCTATTCAAGAGCTCAAAGAAAAAGGTGTGCGTATGATCGACGAAAGTCCTCGTGAAGGTGTTGAGGGGACAAGAATCGCTTTCATACACCCGAAAAGCACTGGTAAAGTCTTAGTGGAACTGGTAGAAGGAGAGTAAACCATGGATTGGGAAGAACTATTGGAGCAGTACAGGCAGCGAAAAGAGAAGATCTTTGAAGGGGGCGGTAAGGAGCGTATTAAGAAAATCAAAGATGCTGGCAAACTAACCGCTCGAGAACGTATTGAGTATTTACTCGATCTGAACAGTTTTGTGGAGATCGGCGCTTTTGTGGAGCACAGAGCAACTGCATTGGGGATGGATAAAACAAAAGCACCTGCAGATGGTGTGGTTACAGGATTTGGAACCATTGATGGTCGTCTAGTGTTTGTTGCTTCTCAGGACTTCTCGGTGCTAGGCGGGTCTGTGGGTGAGATGCACGCGGCTAAGATAGCCAGGATACAGGATATGGCAGTGCAGTACAAGGCCCCTGTGATTATAATGAACGATTCAGGTGGTGCTCGCATTCAAGAAGGCGTCGACGCTCTAAAGGGCTATGGTGATATTTTCTACCGGAATGTAAAAGCATCAGGTGTGGTTCCTCAGATAGCCATAGTATTTGGTCCTTGTGCTGGTGGTGCAGTTTATTCGCCTGCACTCATGGATTTTGTCTTAATGACCTCCAATGCATACATGTTCATAACAGGGCCAAAGGTAGTGGAAACCGTAACCGGAGAGCAGGTTACCAATGAACAACTGGGTGGCCCTCTGGTTCATGCTCAGAAATCAGGAAACATACATTTTGTTGCAGACACTGATGAAGAAGCCATTGATCTGACACGGAAATTACTTTCTTATTTGCCAAACAGCGCTTATGAAAAACCGCTTTATGTGGAGCCAAAAGATGATCCCACTCGTTTAGTTCCTGAGCTTATGGATATCATACCTCCCGAACCTAACAAAGCCTTTGACATAAAACAAGTCATAAGAGCCATTGTAGATGACGGGGAGTTTTTGGAGGTGCAGCCAGAATTTGCTCGAAGTATGGTAACCGGATTTGCACGGTTGGGTGGCCACGTCATCGGGATTGTGGCAAACCAATCTTCATATATGGCTGGTGTATTAGATATTGATTCTTCTGATAAAGCAGCTAGGTTCGTTAGGACTTGTAATGTATTTAACATTCCCATTGTGACCCTCGTGGACACGCCCGGCTACATGCCAGGGACTCAACAGGAATACGGTGGCATAATTCGTCATGGAGCAAAACTGCTTTATGCCTATTCTGAAGCGCAGGTTCCAAAAATCACACTTATTGTGAGGAAAGCGTTCGGTGGAGCCTACATTGCCATGGGGTCTAAGCATCTTGGCGCCGACATAGTTTTCGCATTGCCTTCGGCTCAGGTTGCTGTCATGGAGGCCGAAGGAGCAGCTAACATCGTCTTTAGAAAGGAAATAGAAAGTGCAGAGAATCCTGACCAAGTGAGAGCAGAAAAGATAAACGAGTACCGTCAGCAGTTTTCAAATCCTTTTGTAGCTGCATCCAGGCTTTATGTGGATGATGTTATCGAGCCGCAATTTGTGCGTCTGGCTCTCTATAACGGTCTCGAACTTACGTTTTCCAAGAAAGATTCCGTGGGTGTTAAGCATGGGAACATTCCATTGTAGGGGCGATGAAAGATGATGGCAAGTTTTCTTGATTCTTTAATTCTCACTGTCGTGGGACTGGCTGTTGTCTTCCTTGTCCTGATTGTTAATGCATTAGTGACTTCTCTACTTAAGTCGTTTGGCAAAGAAAAGAGGGAAATGCCCGCTATGGCACCTCCCCAGGAAGTGAAGCTAGAGCAGGAAGCGGCAAAAAGCTTAATCAAGCCAGAGGCCGAAACTTCGGAAGAAATAGAGCCAGAGGTGGTAGCGGCTATTGCGGCCGTTTTGCATTATCACATGTTAAGAATGTCAAAGGTGAATTATGGTGTTGTACACCGCACAGATGTTAGGAGGGGACTGTGATATGGGCAAGGTGTTTCAATATGTTGTTAGGGTGAATGGAAAAGAATACAATGTAGAGATCGAATCGGACAGCGAAGAGATTTTCATAAAAAGTATTACGAGAACCGCTACCTCGCAGGCACAAACTAAGGAGCCAGCAGGCCCTCAAAGGGTTGAACAGGCTCCAGCGCCAGCCCCAGCACCAGTAGCTCCCAGTGCACCACAAAAACCAGCCGCAGCAGCTAAGGCAGGCGGAACGGTGGTAGAAGCCCCGTTACCAGGTAAGATTTTAAGGATTAACGTGTCAGCGGGTAATCAGGTAAAACGTGGTGATTTGTTGCTAATCTTGGAAGCTATGAAAATGGAGAATGAAATTCTGGCACCCGTTGACGGAGTCGTGGACAGTGTACTGGTCTCACCAAACCAGACGGTAAACACACATGATCCTTTAGTAGTACTTAAGTAGGTGCGGCATATGGAGCTAACAATATCTAATCTGTTTCAGACGCTTTGGCAGAGTACTAGTATTGCGGCCGCTGGTGTGGCTCAGTGGAAAGACTGGATCATGGTGGTTGTAGCACTGGTACTTCTTTATTTGGGAGTTTTTAAGAAAATAGAACCATTGCTTTTGGTACCAATTGGTTTTGGTGCTCTGCTTTCTAATTTACCCGTGGCTGGTGGTTATTTCTTGTCGCTGGATTACGTAAAGCAGGTGGGTGAGCTGAATCAAATTGTCAGCCCGCATTTGCCATTGCTAGGGGACATCCTTTATTTCGGAGTGAAAAACGAGATTTATCCCATACTCATATTCATTGGTATAGGTGCCATGACAGATTTCGGCCCCTTAATCGCACAGCCTTCTTCCTTCCTGATGGGTGCCGCTGCTCAGTTTGGTGTCTACGCCGCTCTGATAATCTCAGTCTTGCTTGGGTTTAATCTCAAAGAAGCTGCTGCTATTGGTATCATAGGAGGTGCGGATGGACCTACAGCCATTTACTTGGCAGTAAAGCTGGCTCCTCATCTACTCGGTCCCATTGCAGTTGCTGCCTACACGTATATGTCACTTGTCCCTATCATACAACCCCCCATAATGCGCCTCATGGTAACAGAAAAAGAGGCGAAAGTGAGGATGAAGGAGCTTAGGAATGTAAGTAAGGTAGAAAGGATACTTTTCCCCATTGCCATAACCGTTGTGACCTCCATTTTTGTACCCGCTTCGACACCACTCATAGGGGCCATAATGTTTGGGAACCTGCTAAAAGAAGCTGGTGAAACAAGGCGACTAGCTGAAACTGCTGGAAACGAGCTCATAAACATTGTTACGATTTTCCAAGCCTTGGCAGTGGGAGCCTCCATGAAGGCAGATACATTCCTGACTTTGCAAACTCTTGAGATCGTGGTCCTGGGCGTACTGGCTTTTGCGTTTGCGACGTTCGGTGGTCTACTGCTGGGTAAGATCATGTACTACATCACAGGTGGGAAGGTAAATCCGCTCATCGGCTCAGCAGGAGTATCAGCTGTGCCCATGTCTGCTCGTGTTTCTCAGACGGTGGCACAATCTTACGATCCTGAGAATTTTGTGCTTATGCACGCCATGGGTCCTAACGTAGCTGGAGTTGTTGGAACGGCTGTTGCAGCTGGTGTTTTCCTTGCACTCCTGGGAGGCTAATGACTTATGGAGGTGTCGGAGCATTTAACGTGGGAGAAATTCTGGAACGTAGTTGAAGGGAAAGAGCAGTTGCAAATTGGTGATGCCACGAAGAATAAGCTCAAACAGAAGCGTGAGAAACTCATAAGCATCTTGGAAAATGGAAAGGTTATCTACGGAGTCAATACTGGAGTAGGTTCACTTAAAGATGTAGCGCTGAAAGACGATATGCTAGAGGAATTTCAGGCTAATCTCATAAGAAGCCATGCTGAATCGGTGGGGCCATATGTTCCAAGGCTTGTAACCAAAGGTGCCATGCTTCTTCTGGCGCACAGTTTAGCCCAAGGATTATCCGGTGTCAGTCCTGAGCTTCTGGAAAGGATAGTATTTGCCATTAACATGGATTATGTACCGAGCGTGGGTTATTTTGGCTCTGTGGGCGCTAGCGGGGATTTGTCGTTCTTGGCGACCCTAATGCTGGGTATTATTGGGGAGAGACCGGTTTACGATGCCGAAGGAAAAGAGCACGTGCTGGATAAATTTGCTTTGAGAGAAAAAGAGGGCCTTGCTGTAATTAACGGCACTCATTTCTCTCTTTCACACTTGATCTATTTAGTTAGAGAGTTAAAACTGCTCGAGGAGATGACTAGGTGGACTTACGCTCTTCATCTGGAAACCAGAAGAGCCATTGTTTCATTCCTTGACCCACTAGTAAGTCAGGCTAAACCGGATCCCTACTTTGGGCAATTGATCTCTTGGTTGCAGGATGTGCTCAAGGATTCAGCGGCTGTTAGAAGGTCTGGGCCCGAGGTACAAGAACCTTATGTGGTAAGGTGCTTCCCACAGCTTTACGCGCCGGTGATGAGAACATTAGACAACATTGAGTCATGGCTGGAGCAGGAGATGAACGCTGTTAGCGATAACCCGCTATTTAAAGATGACGAGCCCATTTTCCAAGGTAATTTTCACGCTGAGAGTATAGCGGTGATGTCATCAGAGCTTAGGGCCCTCATGCCTTTGATGGGTAACATTCTGTATCAGTTGCAGGAAAAGCTGCTGAATCCCGAGTTCAATCGTGGGCTGCCTGCGTTTTTGGCTGAAGTGCCTGGGCTTCATTCTGGGCTCATGATTGTACAGTATCTGTCGGCTGATCTGATTTCAGAAATCTCCATGCTGGCAGCTCCTATTACCATGATGAATCAGACGATGTCCACGGGGCAGGAAGACGTAGTATCCTTCGCTCCAGCTTCTAATCGGCTGCTACAAAGGCAATTAGAGTTGTTCAGGTACCTACTCGCAAGTTCATTGCTTATCACAGTGAGAGCTTCCAAGATGGCTAATATTAAGGTATCATCTGCCATACAAGAGGCGCTAAAGCCGTTCTTGGAAACAGATGTGGGAGGTGAACGTTCCTTTTCTGATATCATAGAAGTTTTCGCGGATAGGCTTTAGCTAAGTCTTTCAAACTCTTAGGCTTTCTGGGTTATAATAAAGCAGATATGAGGAGGTATAAATATGTCTGGACACTCTAAGTGGCATAACATAAAGGCTAAAAAAAGTAAGATGGATGCCCAAAGGGGCAAGATTTTCACAAAATTAACGAGGGAATTGGTCATAGCTGCTCGTGAAGGTGGTGCCAACCCTGAAACGAACTTGCGGTTGCGCGTTGCCATTGACAAAGCTAGAGCAGCCAACATGCCTAAAGAGAACATAGATAAAGCCATAGCCAAGGGAGCCGGGAACTTAGAAGGTCAGGAATTCGTAGAAGCTCTTTACGAAGGTTATGGTCCCGGGGGCGTTGCCATTTTGGTTGAAGTCACCACTGACAACAAGAACCGCACTGCTGCAGATATACGCAGGATATTCAGTCGTCATGGTGGCACCCTTGCAGAAAGCGGAGCTGTGAGCTGGCAGTTTGAAAGAAAGGGCGTCATCGAGTTGAATAAGGAGCAAGTTCCTTCCATTGATGAGCTCACTTTAGAACTCATCGACTTTGGCGTTGATGACGTGTTAGAAGAAGATGATTTGGTGACCGTTTACACGCAGCCAGACGCGCTGTCAAAGGTGCTCGACTATCTAAACGAGGTTGGAATAGAAGTTTCCAGAGCGGAACTAGGTTTTATACCGAAGAACTACGTATCTGTGTCCGAGGAAGATGGAAGAAAAATACTGAGCATGTTAGAAGAATTGGACGACAATGACGACGTGCAGGAAGTATATACGAATGCCGACTTACCTGAGGTACTCACGGCTGAAGAATAGTGGTCGTATTTGGCGTTGATCCAGGAAGTACACGTGTGGGCTTAGCCCTACTTGATGATGAAAGTGGAAGCTGGCTCCATGTGCAATGCTTGGAACTAACAGGTCTACCGGAAGATGTTAGATACACGACCATAGAGCGCTATGTAGGTGCTCTGTGTGACGTGTTTCAGCCTAAAGAAATGGCTATTGAGAAGCTTATTTGGGGCAAGAACAGAAACAACTTGCTCCAAATAAGCGAATGCCGAGGCGTGGTTAAGTTTGTCGCCTATAAGAGAGCCATTAAGGTGTTTGAGTACTTTCCCACAGAAGTTAAATCATTCGCTACTGGTTATGGCCATGAGGGAAAAGAAGGTATTGTTCGCACCTTAGGGGCTGAAACGGGCTTGAGTATTCTACCTTTGTTTGATGATACATCAGACGCCATGGCAGTGGCGTGGGTTCACTCTTTGATGAGGAACAGCCGTGTTATTGAAAGCTAAAGGAACGTTGCAGCAAGAGGGCCAATCGTACTGGTTCTCATTCAAACCCGATTTTTCCATTGAAGTAGTTAAGTGCACCACTAAAGTTGGTGAAGGTGAATACTTACTTTTTGTCTCATTTGACAACGATCTCCATGTGTTTTTGTTTTCCAATGAGGAGGAGCTTGGACTTTTCCAGGTGCTTAAGAACGTGAAAGGCGTTGGGAATGTAAAGGCTTCTCGCATACTGTCTTTGTATGATGTGCAGGAGCTGCTTGATATGATAAAGGATGGTCATGAGGAGCAGCTTGCCCTTCTACCTGGGATTGGTGAGCGAACCGCGAAGAGAATCGTAGTAGAACTCAGTGGCCATTTCAAGAATAACGATCATGCCGTGGACGATAGCTTCACGGAGACTGTAAATGCGGCTTGTGATCTGGGCTACGACCGAAAAGTGGTAACAGAGTTACTAAGAAGAAGCAGTGAATGGCGGAACAAGAATTTAGAAGATGCCCTGAGATGGTTAATAAAGGAACTCAATCAGAAGGCGTAATGGAACTTAAAGAGTTTGTTGGGCAGAGTGCAGCGGTATCTTCAGTATCTTTTAGTGTGGAAGCTGCAAAGAAATTAGGTAAAATGCCAGATCACATGCTCTTTTTTGGGCCTCCTGGTTTGGGTAAGACTACTCTGGCCAGACTTGTCGCTCAGGAGGTAGGAGCAAATTTTGTCGAGACTACAGGAAATAGCTTAACTAATGTGAAAGATGTTTTGAACATACTGCTGTCTTTTTCACGTCCGACTGTTCTCTTCATTGACGAAATCCACCGCATTCCCAAATCGGTGGAAGAGCTCCTTTATGCTCCCATGGATGAGCAAATCATCAGAGTCATGGTAGGTAAGAATAAGACAGCCCGCATAATAAAGTTTGACCTTCAGCCTTTTACATTAATCGGTGCAACGACAAAAGTATCTTTCTTAAGTAAGCCCTTTCTGAGTCGGTTTTCAATAAAGATTTCTTTTAATTACTATGGCGAAGAGGAAATAGGAATCATAATCAGAGAAGAGCTCGAAAAACATGGCTTGGAGATATCAACGCAAGCGCTTAAGCAGATCGCTAAAAGGAGTAGAGGAACACCTCGTGAGGCGTTGCAGATTTGTAGAAGAGTGGTGGAGTATGCAGCTCTTAACCATCTCCATAAGGTAGATGAAGAAGCAATTACTGATTTGTTCAATCTCTTGAGCATCAATGAATATGGTCTATCCCCCTTAGACAAAGATTACCTTAGGACCCTTGCGGAAACATTTAAAGGGGGTCCTGCTGGCATTAGAGTATTGGCATCTGCTTTGGGATTGGATGTGGAAACTCTTGAAGGCGTTGTGGAACCATACTTGATGATGCTGGGATTCGTAATGGTTAGCAGTAGGGGAAGGAAACTAACTGATAAAGGATGGAAAGCATACGAAGAAGTTGTTCGTTCATAGCTGCTGTGGACCGTGTTTGTATGCATCTTTCTCTCATTTACCAAAAGCCGACTTTCTTTTAGCAAGCTTCTATAATCCCAATATTGAGCCACCTAATGAGTGGTTCAGTAGAGCTCAGTCTTTTTTAGATGTGTGTGCGCTCTTGTCCGTAAACGGAGAAGTGGTGCCGCGATTACTTAGTAGTGAGCTTCATGAAGCACTCTTCACCAAAAGATGTACTTTCTGCTATGACCTTAGACTAACTGAGGCAGCATATGGTGCAAAACAAAGAGGCTTTGACACTTTCACCACCACATTACTGAGTTCTCCGAATCAGAACCAGAGTTTACTACGTGAAAAACTGACTGCTATTGAAAGCGAGCTTGCCATGCAGGTGTATTATTTTGAAGTGCCCCGCGAGGAGTACATGGAGAAGACAAGAGAGCTAAAGAACATGGGCATATATGTTCAAAATTATTGTGGTTGCTACGGTTCGCTCTTAGAACGAGAAGCAGAAAGGTTCAAGCCACTGTGGAGGTGAAGTATTTGTCTGCTTTAGAAGAACTGCTGAGTTACGAACTACCTAAACACCTCATCGCTCAAAAGTTGAGCGACCCAAGGGATGCGTGCAGGCTCCTAGTGGTTCACCGTGACACGGGTGAATTGGAGGACAGGCGGTTCTTTGAAATCAAAGATTACTTAACCCCTGGCGACGTTTTGGTACTTAATGATACTAAGGTGCTAAAGGCAAGAATCAAAGGACGCCGGAAAACTGGGGGTGCTGTCGAGGTTTTGCTCGTTCGTCCTTTGCGAGATAACATATGGGAATGCCTTATTAGGCCACTAAGAAAGATCAAGATCGGTGAAACGCTTCTACTAAATGGAGGAGCGCAAGTCAAATTGTTGGAACGTACAGAAAGAACAGCCACTGTTGAGTTTCAGATGTCTGCTCAGGAGCTGGATAGCTATTTGGATGATTGGGGAGAGGTTCCTACTCCTCCTTACATAAGACGTAAGGTGCCGGCTGAAGAATATCAGACAGTATTTGCCTGCAAACCGGGTGCGGTTGCGGCTCCCACAGCCGGTTTACATTTTACTGAGAACCTGCTACAAGATCTGAAGAACATGGGAGTAAAAGTTACTTACGTGACATTGCACGTGGCGTTGGGAACATTCGAATCGTTAGCAGCGGATTGGGAGCAGAGAAGCGAGCTCCATCAAGAAACATTTTTTGTCCCAGCTGGAACAGCCAGCATTGTTAACCAGGCGAAGGAATCCGGACATAGAGTTTTTGCAGTAGGGACAACAGTGGTAAGGAGTTTAGAATCAGCAGTTTCTGATGATGGAAAACTTAAAGCCGTGTTTGCGGATACATCTCTGTTTATTAAACCTGGTTACAGCTGGAAAATCGTCGACAAGCTTGTCACAAACTTTCACCTTCCGCAGACCAGCTTATTACTGCTGGTGTCCGCTTTCGCAACGCCTGAGCTGATTCTAAAAGCATATAAGCACGCTATTGAGCAAGAGTATAAGTTTTACAGCTTAGGCGACGCCATGCTGATCCTTTGAATGCTTGAGGAGTTTGACATGTTTGAAATACTCAAGGAAACAGATAAAGGCAGAATTGGACGACTTTCTTTGGCTCATGGTACCGTTACAACGCCCGTTTACATGCCTGTAGCTACTAGAGGTGCAATAAGAGTTGCGCCTTTGCAGGAACTGGAACGCCTCGGCTACGAGCTTATCTTGAACAATACTTACCACCTGGTTCTTAGGCCCGGGCTCGAGGTCCTAGAGCAGATTGGCGGTACCCATCGCTTCATGGGTTGGAAAGGAAACGTATTAACTGATAGTGGCGGTTTTCAAATCTATTCACTGAAGCATTCCATGAAGGTTAGAAGAAGTGGTTTGGAATTTAGGTCTCCCATTGACGGGACTAAGTTCTTTTTCACACCTGAGTTTGTTGCACATGCGCAAAACGTCATAGGTAGCGATATCGCCATGCAATTGGATGTTTGCTTAGGTTATCCAGCACCTGACAATGAAGCAAAGAAGGCAATGGATATGACAGTCGAATGGGGAGAGCGTTTCTTATCTGTGGAGCCGCTGCAGGGTCAAAAACGATTTGGGATAGTTCAAGGTGGCTTTAGCAAGCACTTACGTCGTCAGAGCGCTGTGATGACCGCTTCTCTCCCATTCGATGGTTTCGCTATCGGAGGTCTCTCTGTGGGTGAGCCTGAAGAACTCATGTTTGAATTGACTAACGAGGTGTTGGATGCATTGCCAAAAAACGCGCCAAAGTACATGATGGGAGTTGGTGATCCTTTGCAAATCGTCGAGCTCGCAAGCATGGGTATTGACATGTTCGACTGTGTTCAACCGACAAGGCATGCTAGACACGGCTGGGTTTACTCTTGGCGAGATGGTCCCATGGTCATCATTCGCGGTAAGCACAAGTTTGATTTCAGGCCCCTGGAATATCAGCCACAATATACCTACAGTTACTTACATCACCTTTTCAAAGCTGGAGAACCACTGGGTCTATTAATTGCAACGGTGGAAAATCTTTCCTACATGGCAGATCTCATGGAGAAACTAAGAGCGTCCATTGAAACTGGATCTGTCAACAGTCTCAAAGATGAAATACGTTACCAGTGGAGAAAAAGTATAATAGGTGAGTAGGATTTAAAGAATATTGTAAGACAACGTAAGGCAAGCACGTTATATTAATGAAGGAGGGCAAAGGATGAGCAAAGAGTGGAAAATTGGTATCGCTGCGGCTCTTGTTGTGTTGAGCCTGTTGTTCTTGATTTTAGCGTTGCCGGTGAATTTGCCGGGTATCGGCTATGACATGCAGAAGGTAGTACGCGACCAATGGGGTATAAAATTCAGATTTGGTCTGGACATAAAAGGCGGTGTGCAAATAACGCTGGAAGCAGTGCCTTACGAGAACCAAACCCTTTCTCAAGATGATGTCAGTCAACTAAAAACCGTGTTGGAAAACAGAATCAATACGCTGGGTTTGGGTGAGATAAAGATCTATGATGACCCGGGCGATTGGAAACGCATAGTTGTAGAGATTCCTGCTGATGTTCTTAGCGAAAAACAGATGGATGCCCAAGGAGTGGTGGATTTTCTTGGCAAACCTGCAAAGCTAGAGTTTATCGATCCTGAAGGTAACGTGGTAATTACTGGTGCCGATTTGAAGAGTGCATATGTTACCACTGACCAGGCTGGTCTTCCTGCTGTTGGTCTTGAGTTCACCTCGGAGGGGGCCAAGAAGTTCTACGATGCCACTTCAAAGTGGGTCGGGCAAAGAATTGAAATTAGACTAGATGGACAAGTGATTTCCTCACCCACTGTTCAGGAAGCTATTTCGGGTGGAAAAGCTTCCATAACGGGCAGCTTTACTATAAGCGAGGCTCGGCAGTTAGCGGCTCTGCTTCAAGGTGGTGCTTTGCCCACACAGATAAAAGTAAGTGCACTCAGGAATGTAGGGCCCTCAGTGGGATCACAGGCATTACAGGCTATGGAGCTTTCTGGAATTGTGGCAGCCATAGCCATTGTGATCTATATGATATTGAACTACGGCGTGCTGGGAATGTTTTCTGTTCTTAGTTTGCTCAGTTTTATCATTTTGGATGCGGCGATCTACGTAGGCATGTTCAAAGCGGTTTTATCGCTTTCAGGTATTGGTGGCTTCATTTTGACTTTGGGCATGGCAATTGACAGCAACATCATTTTCTACGAGAGATTCATGGAAGAGTTGAACAAAGGGAAAACCCCGCGAAGAGCGGTTCAAGATGCTTTTAGACATGCCTTTGTTACAGTGGTTGATTCAAACGTCTCGGTAATAGTAGTGTCTCTCATTCTTTTTTACCTTGGAGCTCCTACGCTTAGAGGGTTTGCTATAACGCTGGGTTTGGGTGGAGTATTGAATATTGTTCTGCCTTGGCTCTTGCTAGATCCCATCATGGAATTCTTTGTTTCTTCTAGGTCTGAGAAAGCGGAGGTGCAAGCATGAAGAACGTCTGGTTTGGTTTTCCTTTGTTTTCCGAGCTCCCTTTTGAAGTGGTTAAGAATAGGAAAAGATTTTACACGGTTTCCATTGTTATCATTCTTGTGGGTTTCCTTTTCATGGGTATCAATTACACTAGGTACCATGAGCCGTTGAACCTTGGTGTTGACTTTAGCGGTGGAGTAGTATTTACTATTACGCTGCCAGAAGACAAGAGTGCTTCTGATTTGACAAAGATAGCTGTCGAAGTAGGTATTCATGATCCCATTGTAAGAAAATCAGGTGCTAATGAATACGAACTCAGAGCAAAAATAGATGAAGCTGCTCTTCCGACCATCAGGGAGTCATTGCAGGCTAGCGCTAGTGTTACTGACGAAAACTTTGTGGGCCCCTCTGTAGCTGGTTCACTCATAAAGAATGCTATTCTGAGTTTAGCCGTGGCGCTACTGGCACTGCTGGTTTACATTTCTGTCAGGTTCAGGTTCAAATATGGCTTAGCAGCTGTTTTGGCACTTGTTCACGACGTACTAGTTACTGTGTCCATCTTTGCGATTTTCTTCATACCCATAAACAGCCCGTTTGTGGCGGTGCTCCTTATCCTGGTTGGATATTCGCTGCAGGACAGCATAGTGGTGTTGGACCGAGTTCGCGAGAACAGGAAACTCAACAGCAAAGCTTCCGCAGCCGATGTGGTAGAAGCTGCCATACACTCCGTGTTTAGGCGGTCGCTGAATACATCCATCACTACTCTCATAGCTGCTGTATGCTTAATGATATTTGCATATAGATTTCTTCCTGACTTTACCACTGGCTTGACAGTGGGACTCATAACAGGAACCTATTCAAGCATCTTCATAGCTGCATCTTTATTGGTTGATTGGGGTGAGTAACAATGCATGTAGATAATCTAAGAGAGTACATAAGAGACATACCTGATTTTCCCACTGCAGGTGTTATTTTTAGAGACATAACACCTTTACTCAAGGACCCAGGTGCTTTTTCCACTACGGTTGATTGGATGGCTGATGCTGTGAGCTCTTTGAGGATTACGGCTGTGGCTGCTGTGGAAGCTCGAGGGTTTATATGGGGTGGTACTTTGGCTTATCGTTTAGGTGTGGGGTTCATTCCCATCCGGAAACCTGGAAAGTTACCTTTTGAGGTAATAGAAAAAGAGTTTGAACTGGAATATGGCAGGGATGTTCTGCAAATACACAAGGATGCCGCAGGGCCTGGAGATTCTGTTCTCGTGGTAGACGATGTGCTAGCAACAGGAGGTACAGCCGAAGCAGCGGCTGACCTTATAAGAACATTAGGCGCGGACGTGGCTGGTTTTTGTTTTCTTTTGCGTTTAGGAGCCATGGACGGCTATGAACGTCTAAGCAAACAGGGCAAGAAGGTGGTTTACCTATTGACAGTTTAGAAGAACTTAAGGCTGAGCTTCTAAAAAGTGTCTCTTCATATTTAGGAAATTCTGAGAACATTGAGAAAGCGATCCAGTTCGCAAGCTTAGCTCATACTGGTCAGAAGAGACGTTCTGGAGAAGACTACATGGTACATCCCCTCAGGGTTGCCCTCATTCTGGCTGAGTTGTATGCTGATGAGGAGTCCATAATTGCGGGGATTCTGCACGACGTTGTGGAAGATACCCCTGTAACACTGCGGGATGTAGAAGAGAACTTTGGTACAGAGGTGGCGCTCCTAGTGGACGGCTTGACGAAGCTTAGGAAGTTGCCCAAAGGTACGGGCTGGGAAGGAGCGCAGAAAGAAAACCTTCGAAAGCTTTTCCTGAGTGCAGCGCAAGATCCACGTGTGGTCATAGTAAAGCTCGCTGATCGACTTCATAACATGCGGACTATTCAGTATCTGCCTGCAGACAAACAGAAGAGAGTGGCTAAGGAAACCTTGGACATTTATGCCCCATTAGCTCATCGTCTGGGTGTTTACAGGATTAGGTGGGAACTGGAAGACCTTGCTTTCAAGACGCTTTATCCAGAACAGTATGAGTACATTTCCACATTGGTAAATCAAAAGCTAAAAGGACAGAAGGAAGTTATAGAAGAGGCCAGAGCCAAGGTCGAGGATATGTTGAAAGCGCGAGGTATGAAAGCCAGAGTAGAGGGGCGAGTCAAACACCTTTACTCTGTCTATACCAAAATGCTCACGCAGAACAAAACCATTGACGAAATATTCGACCTCATGGGGCTAAGAGTAATTCTTGATACTGAGGAGGAATGTTACGTCACATTAGGGCTAGTTCACGCTTTGTGGCCACCCATACCAGGACGGTTAAAAGACTATATCGCTTTACCTAAACCGAACTTTTATCAGAGTTTGCATACCACAGTTATTGGTCCTGAAGGACTACCACTGGAGGTTCAGATCAGAACATGGTACATGCACCAAGTGGCTGAGTACGGTGTTGCAGCACACTGGGCCTATAAAGAGGGTGTTACTCCTAAATCCACTTTAGAGAGGATCAATTGGCTGGAGCAAGTGTTTGCGTTTGAGGATGAGAAAGTGAAGAGCACCGACGAGATTACTCAAGCCGTGATGGACACGCTAAAGGAAGAAATACTCGTTTTCACTCCAAAAGGGGACGTGGTGTCACTACCAAAAGGAGCCACGGTGCTTGATTTTGCTTACAGAATACATACCGAGATCGGGCATCACGCTGTTGGAGCACGGGTAAATGGTGCTTGGGTACCATTAGATAAGCAGCTTGAAATGGGTGACCGAGTGGAAATAATAACCAGCAAGAATCGTTCTGGTCCAAGCATAGAGTGGCTAAAAATAGTAAAAACAGCACATGCGGCTGACAAAATAAACAGCTGGTTTCGTAAAAAGGATCGACAAGAGCTTATTGAAGATTCAAGAAGGCTACTGGAGGAATCTCTTAAAAGGTTCGATCTCACATACCAAGACTTCATCGACACATTGAAATCCAGGAACATGAATGTAGAATCAATACTGCTTAACATCATAAAAAATCAGTCCTCGCTTGAGTTAGTACTTAAAAACTTAGGACTTGTTGAGCCTGAACCTGCTAAAGATGAGGAAAGTAAAGCAGTAGCGACGAAAGAACAAACATCAGTTAGCAGTGTGACTGGCATTCCATACCGCTTAGCGAAATGTTGCAGTCCACTTCCCCCAGAGGACATTGTTGGAGTAGTAGAGAGTGGCCATGGCATAGTGGTTCATGCAGCTGATTGTAAGAATGTTAGCGATGCGAGCAAAACCATTGCACTGAGTTGGGATCAGCTGCACGGAGCTAGAAACAAGGACGGTTATCCCGTGGACATTAAAATTACTGCTAGAGACCGTTTGGGACTTTTAGCTGATATTGGTTCGGTTTTCGCTGTGGCTGGTTTGAACATTGATAAGATAACAGTGCAAAGGAGACAACGTATTGAACAGATCAAAATAGTGGTAGAAGTAAAACTGAGAAACAAGGACGATTTCCAGATCATACTTAATAAGCTATCCGAAATGCCAGAAATTATGGAAGTGTCAAAGGGTAAGCAATGATAGTCGTTGTTTCTCGTGTAAGCAATGCTTCTATTGTCTGTGACGGCAAACCAATTGGATCGATTGGCAAAGGGCTTGTCTGTTTTGTCGGGCTAGAAAAGGGAGATACGGTGGATAATGTCAGAAAAGGTGCCCAAAAAGTATGCGAAATTAAAGTTTTTGAGAATGATGAGGGCCGTTTAGGGCTTTCTTTAAAGGATATCGAGGGCAGCGTGATGGCAGTTAGCAACTTCACCTTGGCTGGCGTAGTGGACGGCCGACGAATGTCTTTTGACAATGCTTTGCCGTTTGCTGAGGCTAAACCGCTCTTTGAGGAATTCTGCAAGGCTCTAAATACAGAGAAGAAAGTATGTAGTGTATTCGGGTCGTACATGGAAATCGCCATGAATCATGACGGCCCCGTGAATGTCATTCTAAGAACCTAGTGTGGCACAAAAGGTCCCAGATTTGGTGTGCCATGGCTACCGTTAATTCCCAGTGATTGTGAATAGTGCTTTAAGTAGTGAGTGTTATCACTAAACCTGTTATGGCATATAATCATTCTTAGTTGCGCTTGGCATATTATCTTGGCTAACGTGCCTATTTAGTTGGTCAGTCAGGCGTAAAGACGCGAGGAGGCGTTAAACATGGCAAAGAGTAATGCCAAAGAGGAAGCCAAGGAACTTAACGAAGGAATGGCACAGCTGGCTAACGAAATTCCAGGAGTGATGAAAGGCTTTAATGAAGTTCACCATGCTGCAACGGCTGATGGAGCTCTTTCCACAAAAGAGAAGGAACTCATTGCTTTAGGGATTGCCGTAGCGGTAAGATGTTCTCACTGTATTGTGGCACATGTGGGAGCAGCTCTGCAGGCAGGTGCAACCAGGGAAGAAATAATGGAAGCTCTGGGTGTAGCAGTGCTAATGAGTGGAGGACCGGGAGTTACATACTCGATCGAAGCCATGAAGGTTCTTGAGGACTTCATGCACTGAGCGATGAACCATTGAGAAGATTGAAGATGTTACAAAGTTGCTTATGCTCATAGCTTAATCTGACCACACCATATGTTGATAACAAATTGGAACTAATCGTGCATCACTTAGAAAGTATAAGCGTCGGTTCGACAAAGTGAGGAAAGGGAGTTCTGAGCGAAAAGCATGTTGGCCAGAACTCCCTCTTGAGTTTGTAGATGGATTTGTATTAGGCTTTAGTCAAGATCGTAAATCTACTTTTGCCTAGAGGATTTACCGTATCCGCAGGGATCGTCAACAGATTAGGGGTGATGTGGTGGGTGGTAACAACAGGATCATCGAGGTTGAGAGTTTAGAGAAATCCTATGGTGATGTGCATGCTGTAAAAGGCATTAGTTTTTACGTTGAGGAGGGTAGACTTTTTGCCTTTCTTGGCCCCAACGGTGCAGGGAAGTCTACCACGATTGATATACTCTGTACGGTCCTCAAACCAGACAGTGGTACTGTGATCATAGACGGCAGCGTTTTGGGAAAAGATGACGATGCCATAAGAAAGTCCATAGGAGTAGTGTTTCAGTATGGTGTTTTGGACGATGCACTCACTGTGAAAGAGAATCTTTTATTTAGAGCTTCTTTGTATGGTCTTCGCAGCGCAGAAGCTCAAAATGCGGTGGATTCTGCTTGCCAATTAGCTGCAGTAACCGACATCGCTGACCGGCCTTATGGGAAGCTTTCTGGTGGTCAGCGCAGAAGGTGTGATATAGCAAGGGCGCTGATTCACACGCCTAAGATACTGTTCTTGGATGAACCCACCACTGGCCTGGATCCGCAAACACGAAAACGAATGTGGGACTTAATTATTCATATGAAGGATAGCCTCGGCACCACAATATTTCTAACGACTCACTACATGGAGGAAGCAGCGGAAGCCGACTATGTCATTGTCATTGATGACGGCAAAATTGTCGCCAAAGGTACCCCTTTGGAACTCAAAGAGAAATACGCTTCCGATAAGCTAATCTTAGTTAGTTCAGACATCCATAAAGTTGCTGGTCTACTTCGCACCATGGGTTTGGAATACGGCTTGAATGGTAATCACGTGACAGTTCCTTTGAGGACTTCACTGGACGCATTACCGTTGTTGGAACTTTTGAAAGATTACCTGATTTCCTTTGAAGTTGTCTTAGGCACAATGGACGAGGCATTCATCACTATCATAGGAAAGGAACTTAGAGAATGATAGGGCTTGCTCGAAGGAACCTAACCGTATTCTTCCGCGATAAAGCAGCTGTTTTCTTTTCGCTCCTGTCTGCATTGATTGTATTTGGGCTTTACGTGTTTTTTCTTGGTGACTTGTGGACGTCAAACCTTAATACCATAGCTAACGGGCGAGAGATTATGGACAGTTGGTTGACTGCGGGCCTTTTAACAGTTACTTCTTTTACCACTGCCATGGGTGCTTACGGTGTAATGGTGGAAGATAGAGTAAGAGGAATCTCTAAGGACTTCTATGCGAGTCCCGTTGGCAGGAAAGACATAGTGGGAGGTTATGTGCTGTCAGCGTTTATTACCGGACTCATCATAAGTGTTATTACGTTGTTACTAGGAGAGGTTTACATTGTGTCCAACGGAGGTAAATGGTTGGATATTTTCTCTTTCGCAAAGGTCATTGGTGTTTTGATAATCACTTCACTCATGAATAATAGTTTGCTCTTTGTACTTGTATCGTTCTTTTCCACTCCTGTCTCATTTTCAGCTGCAAGTACCGTGGTGGGGACACTGATCGGTTTCCTTACCGGCATTTATGTTCCTGCTGGGATGCTGTCTAGTTCTATGCAGTGGGTAATAAAGTTATTTCCAGTTTCTCATGCGGGAGCTTTGCTCCGCCAAATAATCATGGATAAACCCATGTCAAGAGGATTTAGCGGAGTTCCTGCGAAGCAGGTACTCGAGATCAAGGAAATCCTTGGAGTGGTGTTCTCTTTTGGAAATCAGCCTATGGAGCCTTGGATGCATGTGTTGGTTATTTTGGGGACTGCTGTAATCTTTTTTGTGTTGGGAGTGATTATCGTTTCGAGAACTAAGGGTTTTTCTAAATAAGAGGGGTATAGAGATACTGTGGTGGAGATGACCGGATTCGAACCGGCGACCTCTTGCTTGCGAAGCAAGCGCTCTCCCACTGAGCTACATCCCCACACATTTTATTTTACCTTATTGCTCAGTATTTTTCATGGGGAGCACAGCAGAAAACGCTAGAAATGCCTTACTTGACATAACTAACAGCCATAAGCTATAATGAAAAAGACCCCAAGCAGGGGTGGCGGAATAGGAAGACGCGCAGGATTGAGGGTCCTGTGGTTGCTGAGACCGTGCGGGTTCAAGTCCCGCCCCCTGCACCATGGTGGGCGGTTAGCTCAGCGGTAGAGCGCTTGCCTTACAAGCAAGAGGTCAGAGGTTCGAAACCTCTACCGCCCACCAAAGCGGGCTCGTGGTGTAGGGGCCAAACACGCCGGCCTGTCAAGCCGGAGATCGGGGGTTCAAATCCCCTCGAGCCCGCCATTTTAGTGCCGAGGTAGCTCAGTCGGTAGAGCAGGGGACTGAAAATCCCCGTGTCGGCGGTTCGATTCCGTCCCTCGGCACCATTTTTTGTTCTGCGTTCAAAAATCATCCTCGATAAGCAATTAAAGAAGTTAGACCACCTTTAAGGAGCTTAAAGTCTTTGGTATAATTTACTAGGTGCGGGCATAGTTCAGTGGTAGAACATCAGCTTCCCAAGCTGAGGGTCGCGGGTTCGAATCCCGTTGCCCGCTCCAGAAGAGGCGCCTTGGCCGAGCGGTTAGGCACGGGACTGCAAATCCCTGTAGGGCGGTTCGACTCCGCCAGGCGCCTCCATATACTGCTTAGAGCTTGTAACCAATTTTTCTAAGGAGTTCCTTCCGATCATTGACGGCTTCATCATCTTCGAAACCCAATGGGGAGAAACCATCTACCACACCCAGAACAGCATTTCCCACATCGGTCTTGGCGATTACTACTTGCATGGGATTAGCACCTGCAGCATATATGTGAGCAACTTCGGGAGTGTTCTTTATGGCATTTAGAACGTTGATGGGGTATCCGTTTTCCATTACGATAATGAAGAAGTGACCAGCACTTATGTTCATAGCGTTCTTCTTAGCTAATTCGATCAACCTTTCATCATTGCCGCTAAACCTGATTAGCCGCGGACCAGAAGCTTCGTTGAACGCAAGTCCAAACCGTATGTTTGGGTTACTATTGACTATGGCCTCATGCAGATCTTCAACTGTTTTTATGAAGTGAGCTTGCCCTAAAATAACATTTTGCTCCTCTTCTTTCTCCACAGGCACCAACAAGATTTCCATCAAAAATGCCACCTCCTTAAGCTATGGTCTGTGTCCATCATTGATATAATAAATCAAAGTTATGACAGAAAGGCAAAGAAGAATACTGATTACACTTGTGGACTCTTACTTGAAGAACGGTCGTGCTCCTTCCTCGGCGCAGTTATCAGAAATGCTCGATAAACAGTGGAGTAGCGCCACCATACGCAATGAATTAGCGTCACTTCGCATGAGAGGTTATCTAAAGCAGGAGACTAAGGTCTCGCCTTACGAGCCCACGGAGGAGGGTATGACCCTTTACTTCGGTATGAAACTCATTGAGGCCATACTTGGTAATTCATCTGAAACAGATCTTGAAGTTAGGCAGATGCAAGCTGCCTCTGTGGAAGATGTGCTGGTCAATGGTGTTCAATGGGTTAGCGAAGATGTGGGATCCCCTGCGATTGGAGTCGCTATGGCTACACCGTTAGTATCCTCTGTAAAGCTCATTCCCATAACTCCAACAAAGGTTGCAGTGATCATTGTCTTTGATGATGGTACCGTGGAATCTGGGATAGCGAACCTTGAAACAGCCACGACACAAACAAGTCTGGATCTGCTCAGCTCTTTGCTTGAGGAGCTAGTTAGGAATAAAGCAGGTTCCGATGCTGCGGAGGCTATAAAGGAGCGACTAGACATATTTGATAGAAAGCACCTGGCTGTGAAAGATGTGCTACAACGTCTGCTAAAAGAGAGTGCAGGAGCTCCAAAAGCTGTGTACTTCCTGGGTGATGATCCTTCGCCCGAAGCCATTAGAGAGCTCAATGCACTGCTAAAAATCGCTAAGCAGAACCCAACATACGTTTATCATAGGATACTTTGGCGCATAGATCTTGGCGTTTTGCTCGATGAGTTTTTGGTAAGTCAGAGTGTTGGCATGTTTGCCGACATCAGTACTAGTAAAGTTATGAGTTTCATGGGAACCTTCGTGAGACGCGACAAAGATTTAGAAAAGGTGATTAGTACTTTGAAAGGTGTGAAAGACATTGCCAGAAAAGAAATTCAAAAGATATGCGATTGAAGTGGAAAAAGAACAACATTTTGAAAGGCTTGTGAGCGAACTGCATGAATGTTTTCCTAACGTGGGCTATCTAGTAAACGAAGAGAACGGCAAAACTACTGTTGAGTTTTACCTTCCTGAAGATGTTGCCATACCCGAAAGAATCTCCCGTAATTGGGCCGTGGATGAGCTCGGATATGATAGCCAACAGTGGCTAAACGACCTTCGGGGCAAGTTCAAGGGGGTAAACGTGGCTGGGATTCGCATAGTTCCTCCGTGGGAGGAACATGACGAAGGCGATCTGGTAATCTATCCTGGTATGGCATTTGGAACTGGAGAACATGCAAGCACACAACTTGCCCTGGAGCTTTTGGCAATTTTGCCTTTGCAAGGGAAAAGCTTTCTCGATGTGGGTACAGGGAGTGGAGTATTGTCAGTTTTCGCGAAACAACGAGGATGTTCTAGTGTACGTGGAGTAGACATTGACCCTATCTCCATAGAAAACGCATTAGAAAATGCCAAACTCAATCGTGTTGACATAACTTTTGAAGTAGCTGACGCTTACGAACTGAGTGGTGAATACGACATTGTTTGTGCCAATTTGGTTACTGATCTTTTGCTGGATTTGGAAAGCACTTTGCAATCATTATCAAAAGAATTCCTAGTTCTTTCCGGTGTTCCTGTGGAAGATTATGATAAAGTATTATCAACTTTCGGCGAGCCTTACTTGGCTGTGTTTGGCCAAGACTGGGTGGCCTTCGTTTACAAGAAGAGCATAATCCATGCGCAAATATAGAGTTTTTGTAGATAACAGCCTCATCGATTCTGACAAGAGAGTTGTGAACATTGATAAGGATCTACAGCGTTACGTTGAGCAGGTCTTAAGAGGTGCTCAGGACTGTAAAATTGTGGTTTTTGATGGAAGCGGGAAAGAATACACGACTATCTACGACAGCGAGCACAAGTACTTACTTATTGAAGACATAGTGAATAACTGCATAGACAAGGGTTTTTCTATCTCACTATTCCAAGCTATTCCTAAGGGGATGGCCATGGACGATATCGTTGCTCTGTGTTCACAGTTGGGTGTCGACTACATTTACCCAATGATCACTGCTAGAACTAATGCGAAACAAGTAGGAAACAACAAGCTTCTGCGCTGGCAGCGAATTGCCTTAGAATCGGGCAAAGTAGGGGGATTCTGCAACACCACTGAGGTGCGACCACCACTATTGTTGAAGGATGCTCTCCCACTTCTCAATCAAGTTGATCTGGTGCTTTTCTTGTACGAAAATGCTCAAGTCAATCTGAAGAATTTCGCGACGCAAATTGAAAGAGCAAATCATATTGCACTGGTGGTTGGTCCAGAAGGGGGCTTCGAACCATCTGAAGCTGAGGAACTTGGAAAACACTCAGTAACTGTTAGCCTGGGTCCAGTTATCTTTAGAAGCAGGTGGGCGGCATCTGTTGCCGTAATGACTATTGATTTTATCAAAGGGCTTGTAGGATGAAACTAGGTATTCATTTCTTCGGCTGCAAGGTCAACCAGTATGACGCTGCACGTTGGATTATTGGCCTCGGTGAAAATCACACATCTAACTTAAGTGATGCCGATATCATTGTCCTGTTTAGCTGTGTTGTAACACACAAAGCAGAAGCCGAAGTGAGACGCTTTGTTCAAAAATGGAGAGCAGCGGGTAAAAGAATCATCCTAACGGGCTGTGGCACGAACATAACTCTTACGGACTTGGCAGATGAGGGTGTTACATTGGTGCCAATACAAGAGCTGGACAACTTTATGAAGCAGCTAGGGAATTTCTATGCACCAAGTGTGATACCCTTTTACCCGGACCGTAGCCGTGGTTTTGTCAAAGTAGAAGATGGCTGCAGTTGGCGTTGTGCTTACTGTGTGAGCGCCTTGGAAAGGGGAGAAGTTCGTAGCAGACCTTTGGATGAAATATTGCGTGAGATATGTTTGATGTCCCAGAGAGGTATCTCCGAGGTAGTTATTACGGGCACTAACCTGATGTTGTGGAGAGAAGGGCAGAGCAACTACCTAGACCTTATCGAGTCAGTATCGAGGGAGGCAGCCCGAGAAAATATGAGGGTCAGGCTATCTTCAGTATACCCAGAAATGGTTAACAGGAGAATGATTGAGCTCTTTTCCTTGTATCCGTTAGCCAGACACCTTCATATTTCTCTGCAGAGTGCTTCCGACAGAGTTCTCAAGACCATGAACAGAGCCCCTCTGCGAAATCTCGCTGAAATGCTTGCTTGGCTTAAGAATCTCGATGGTGGTTTTGCTTTCACAGCTGATATCATTGTGGGATACCCCACAGAAACTGAACAGGATTTCCTCATGACCATGAGTTTACTCTCGGAACTGCGCTTTTCAAAAGTTCACGTATTTCCTTTTTCAGTCAGACCTAATACTGCAGCTTCGCGTATGAGACCACTGCAAAGCCCTTTAGTCAAGAGACGCGCTGCCGCACTTAATGAACTGAGCGAGACGCTCAAAGACCGTTTTATCGAATCTCAGAAGGGAAGCTACAGGCCTGCGGTGTTCTTAAGAAGCGAGGGTCTAGCACTTACGGATAATTACATTTATGTTCCAAGTCAACCTTTCTCGGGCATTAAACGTGTACCCATTGTGGAGGGCAGCTACATTATATAGCCAGTTACAAAGACGTCTTCTATACCTGTTTCAAAGAAATCTCTCGCAGACCCTAGAAAAACAACATTTCCATCACGTAGTCCGATTACAAACTTGCCGAAGCTCGACAGGAAGGACAAGTCATGCGAAGAAATCACAAAGTGTTTCTCTGGGTGCCTGGACAAGCTTTCGATGAGATCTTTTCTCGCCTCAGGATCCAAAAAGCTTGTGGGCTCATCCATCAACACGTAAGGTGTATCTTGAAGGAGTATTCTTGCTATGAACGTGCGTTGAAGCCAGCCAGAAGAAAGTGTGCCCATCTTGCGTCCCAACCATTTCTTAAGCTCCAGCTCGTCAGCAATAATTTCAAGTTGTTTTTTGTTACCAGAAAGCATCAGATAGTTCCTGACGGTAAAGTTGGGGTCATATGTAGGCCTTGCAGGCATGTATGCGAAGTACGTGGGTTTCGCTTCGCGGAGAGTACCGTGCCACAATACTTTGACAGGCGGCGATACTTTCAAGAAACCGCCCAAGATTTTCAACAGGGTAGTTTTCCCCGAACCATTTGGCCCTATGAGGAATGTGGGAAAAGTATCAATGGTCATGTTAGGTAAGATCAAACTGAAGTGCGCATTGTAGGAAAAATGTGTTTCAGGAACTGTAATCACGTGACATACTCCAGAAGAAATATAAATAGAACACCGCACCAGCAAAACTGACCACAAGACCTGTGGGAATTTCGATGCCGGAGAGCGATGCCCTTGCAATCACATCAGAAACAGCCATGAGAAGTGCTCCAATTATGCCTGAAAACATGAACATTTTTAGATGGCCTCCCGACACTATGCGGCGAGCCATGTTAGGCGCGGCAACTCCAACAAAACTAAATACACCAAAAATAGATGAGACTAGGCTACCGGCTAGTGCGGAAACCGTAATGAGTGAGAACACTTCTCTTTGGTAATTCACGCCCAAGCTCATGGCTTCTTCTTTCGACAAGGTCAGAATGTCTAGTTGTTTGCTACGGGACACTAAGACGAAGCAAAGCAGTAAAGAGATGACCATGATGATCAGTTCGCCTGAGCTTACAGTTCTGATATGCCCCAGAGTCCATGACAAGACGCTAGCCGCAGATGTGTAAAGGTAGAGGGAAATCAATGAAATGGCACTGGAAAGAACGGAGTTAACTACAACTCCCGCTACTACAAGCCTAAGGATGTCGGTTCCGCCCAAACTTCCTAACGTAAATGTGCTAACTAAAGCTACCATGCTTCCGGCCAGTGCAAACAACTGGCTTGGCCCGGTTTTCAAGAACATAGAGAGCACCTTGCCAAGTACGGCACCGGAGTTTACCCCCAGTAGTCCGCTGTCAACCAAGTAGTTGCGTGTCACTGTTTGCAGTGCCAAAGCAGTACATGACAATACCACACCAACTATAGAAGCCGTAACAAACCTATTCAAACGGTAATGTAAAAGAGTAAGTTCATCCGGAGTCGGCGATATCAGGTTTACTCTAACTTGTCCCCATGACAACGATATGAAAAAGGTTGCCACATAAAGTACTAGCAGCAAAGCCAAGACACTTCTTTCGTCCTTCACAGTACCATTATATAGTAGGGTTAAACTATGGTAAAATGGTTACAAGTAAAGGCGGTGCCGAAAGGTAGAAATGGAATGCGTTTTTTGCAACATTGTTCAGGGAAAGAGTCCTGCCACGATAGAGTGGGAGGATGAAAACGTTATTGCTATAAGGGATATCAATCCCCAAGCGCCAACGCATTTGTTAATTATCCCAAAAGAACATTTCCCCAGCATTGACGCAACTCCTAGCGATACCATGCTAACGGTTTTGGAGACAGCTAAAGCATTAGCTGCAAGAGAAGGCCTTACAAATGGATACAGAATTGTAATAAACAATGGTCCCGATGGTGGTCAAACTGTTTATCACGTTCATGTTCATCTACTGGGAGGAAGGCCCTTTGGTTGGCCTCCAGGATAAGGCAGATACTGAAAGGAGGGGAGCGCAATGGCCGAAGTAAAAAAGCGAGAAAATGAGTCTTTGGATGACATGCTGCGACGGTTTCGTAAAGAAGTAGAAAAGGATAAGATATTGGAGGACTTCAGGAAACACGAGATTTACACGCCAAAGACAAAAAAGAAAAAGAAGAAATAAAGAGAGGGGATCATCCCCTCTCTTTTCAATTTGCCATGGATACGTATTTGCAGAACATAGAAAACCTTGTTAAGCGTTTGGTTCTGCGTCCCTCACGTGCAGAACAATTTCTTTCTTTGGTCAAAGATAAGACTTATCGTTGCGTTCTCGAAGAAAACATCGAGCTGAGTAGTAAGTTTCAGCTACCTATTTGTCAGGATACAGGGGTAATAACGCTTGTAGTGGGGCATGATTCATTGACCAAAGATGAGCTGTGGGAGATAAAAACAAGTTTTGAAAAGAGCTTTAACGAGATTGCGCGGCCTTCAATGCTTTCTTCAGCTTTCTTTGGGCAGCAACCGTTAGGGAGAAATCAGATATGCTTTCTTGAGGAAGTTCGTGACAAAAATGGGTTGGGCGCTATTATTTCAGGGGCAGGTACTGAGACGCATTGTTTTCTCAAGGTGTATCCTGGCACAGCTGCTTGGGGAACAGTGGTTAGCGAACTGCAAGATTGGTGTTCAAAAAGAGCTTCTTTGGCTTGTCCGCCAGTTCATTTTGGTGTTGCCATAGGTGGCACGGCAACAGAAGCTGTAAAGCAGTCAAAACTGAGTTTCCTTTTCGGAAACAATTTCCCAAAGTGCTACCAGGTCCCGTATGAAGAACTTGCTCATGCACTCAAAACGATCAGAGTCGATCCGCTAGGGAAAGATGGCAGCTGGGTTGGGGATGTTTTCCTGCGAGTGCTTCCTACTCATATGTCGGCAGTGCCTGTGAGCATGAGTTTTATGTGTTGGCCATACAGAGCGGAGTGGATTGATCTTGGTACTTAAAGAGAGACAGTGGTACAGGTATACAGGGGTAATCGGTATAAGCCGAGATAGGGGCCTACAAACAATCTGCAGAGAGGGGCAGAAGCTTCCGTCTGTAGTTTTTTTGGCAGGTCCGACACTTATGCCCGTGGAAGAAGCGCCCTTGGGATCATGTGGGCCTACAAGTGTCAGCAGGATGTTAGCATTTTTGGAAACGATGAAACAGTTGGGAACTCACCTAGTCATAGCAAAAGGCATTAATAGTGAAGTACTAAGGGCTTTCAGTCAGTTTAATCTTGCTTACGGCATCGCTGTCGGTGGTGCTGGTGCGTTCTATGGTACTAGAATAAAGCAAGTTGTCAACACGAAGTATGAATGTCTTGGGGCAGAAGGATTCTTCCTCGTGATGGTGGAAGAACTTCCATTTTATGTTAGTGTGGGTGGTGATGTAGATGGACATTTTGAGCCGATACCATGATACAACCGTGGAACATATTTGGAGTGAAGACAACAGATATTCTCTGTTTTATGATGTGGAACTGGCTTATGTAAAAGCCGAAGCGGTGCTTGGAAAAATACCTTCGTCCATACCAACGTATTTGGAAAACAATAGACCATGTTTTAGTGCTGAGGAGATAAAGGCTGAAGAAAAGACCACTCGGCATGAAGTAGTCGCGTTCATAAACGTGGTAAGCCGCAAACTGGAGAAGTACACTGAATACTTCCACAGAGGACTTACTTCTTCTGATATTATGGACACCGTTTTTTCTCTCCAGATTAAGCAGTCCTTGAATTATGTAAATGCTCTCACTGCTGAGACTATAAAGCTGTTGGCAGAAAAAGCAGAGGAATTCAAGTATGCACCCTGTGCTGGCAGGACCCACGGCGTACACGCCGAACCTTATTTTTTCGGACTCCGTTTTCTAAACGCAGCTGTTGCTTTAAAGAGGTCATTGAATAGTCTAAGTTCTCTTGAGAAGAACATGCCCGGTAAACTTTCAGGTGCTTTGGGCATTTACACTAATCTGGACCCAGTCATTGAGTTGGAGTTTTTAAAGATCCTCGGTCTTGCCTGCCTGCCGGTTACCACCCAAATAGTACCTCGTGACGTTTATGCCCCTGTCTTGTTCTACTTGGCATTGGAAGCAAGCATTCTAGACAAGCTAGCACAGGACATGCGAATACTTCAAATTACGGAAATAGGAGAGGCGCAGGAAGAGTTCGCTCCTGGTCAAGCAGGCTCATCTGCCATGCCACATAAGAGAAACCCCGTACGCTGGGAGCGTATTTCCGGTTTGAGCCGTGTAGTACGTTCTCAAGTTACGGTTGTTCTGGAAAATGTACCGCTTTGGTTCGAGAGGGACATTTCTCATTCAAGCACTGAAAGGGTTGTGTACCCGTTGTGTTTTAATTTGATCGCTTTCATGCTAAAAGAGACTCAGTCCCTTCTCAAACACAGTACTTTTAACCGTTCAAGAATGCTGAAGAACATGTCTGACTCGAGAAACCTGCTTTATTCATCTAGGGCGCTGTCTGTGATTCAAGAAAAGATTGGTAGGGAGCCCGCATACAAACGTGTTCAGGATTTATCTAGGCAAGTTTTGGAAGGGGAGTTTGAAGATTTCATTGAGGCTCTTCGCACGTCAGGCTTGCTATCTGATGAAGAATTGAGGAGCATAACCGATTTATCTGATCTCTACGGCAAAGTGGATCTGGTATACGAAAGAGTAGCGGCATTCTTGAACGATTGAGACCTGCAGAGCACCTTTAGTGTTTAAGGACTTTTCTACCTCTGGCACCTTCTAATGGACCCACATAGCCCTGTTCTTCTAATGCGTCCAAAATTCGAGCAGCCCTGTTGTAACCAATCTTAAATCGACGCTGTATCAGAGAAGTAGAGACTCTATCCATGTTTTTTATCATGTTAATCACGTCGTTCATTAGTGGATCAGAACTGTCAAAGCTGCCCGTTACGGACTCCATGGTGGGAATATCACGTAGCTGAGTTTCCAGTGATTGTGATTTCCAGTAGTCCACCACACGCATGATTTCCACGTCAGAAATGAAAGGAGCCTGTCCTCTTATGGGTTTCATCACGGCAGGATTTGAATACAGGAAGTCACCAGCACCAATCAGCCGTTCTGCTCCAGTAACGTCCAGGATTACTCGGGAATCCACCTGGCTGCTCACAGCAAAAGCAATACGGTGGGGAATATTCGCCTTTATCAGCCCCGTTATGACATCCACAGAAGGCCTTTGAGTAGCCATGATGAGGTGAATACCTGCTGCCCTTGCCTTGGAAGCCAGCACCGCAACTACTTGTTCCATCTCAGAGGGTGCTGTGAGCATGATGTCAGCTAATTCATCAACCACGAAAATTATGATAGGTATTTTTTCCTCTGGGTGCGCTTTGTTGTAATCAACAATGCTTCTGGACTTTGATTGTGCAAGTATTTGATACCTTTCCTCCATCTCAGCAGCTAATTCCTTTAGAACAATGAGAACCTGTTGAGGATTGTTGATAACAGGATACAAAAGATGAGGAAGCCCTTGATAGAAAGAGAATTCCACGTGCTTTGGGTCAGCCAAGACCAGACGGACGTCTTCAGGGCTAAAATTCATCAAAAACGAGACAATGAAACTTTGCAAAGCCACACTTTTCCCGGCTCCTGTGGCTCCTGCTACCAGTAAGTGAGGCATCTTTGTCAAATCTTCAATGATGGGTTTCCCATCCACAGTCAGCCCAATGGGGAGTGGTATGTTAGCATACTTGTCGCCCATGGCTCCGATTAGATTGGAGAGTCTTACGATTTGCCTCTTCGGATTGGGTACCTCGATTGCTACCGTATTGGGTTTGCCAGCAACAGGGGCGTCAATACGTAGTTCAGGTATGCCTAACCGTACCGCGAAATCTTGGCTTCTCGCTGTGACTGTGGAAACACGAGTCCCTGCTAGAAGTTCGATCTCCAACCTTACTACGTGAGGGCCTGTTACGAAGTTAACAACCTTTCCTCCTATGCTAAAAGTGTCCAAAACCTCTTGGACTTTCTTTGCCAGGGTCTGTGTCTCTGTTGTGGCACCAAATGATAGTTTTGTGGGGGCTTCTAGAAGACTAACAGGGGGTAAGAAAGTACGTCCCTTAAATCTTCTTCTGACTTCACCTGTAACTTGATCAGACGTCGTGTGCAAACTTGGAACTCTTTCATCTCTTGGTTCGGACGTTGATTTTGCAGAGGACTTAGAGTCCTTCACTTTGGTCTTTTCCCTTTTAACATCTATGATCACTGGAACCTGTGGACTCTTGTTTGTTTCGAAAACTTCCGTTGGGGGGAATGGCGTTTGTATGTTGGGTTGAGGTATACGTTTTACTGATACAACTCCCATGATGATGAGCAGTACGGCACCAGCCAGTATGAGGCTTACCAACCAAGCAGGCAATCCCATTATTGTGAAGAGTTCCTGCCACACCACTACAGATTGCAACAAAATCTTTCCAACAAAATAGAAAACCACACTAAAGAAAACAAGAATACTGGGGACCACTATTAGTGCTACGAAGAGTTTTCTACTGTTGTTTTTCTTTTTCCGCTTTTGAAGGCTGCTTGTACTCTTCGATTTTACGGGTCTTTTCCCCTGATTATTTACCAGCGGCTTTTTCTTGCTGTTAGTCTTAGCTTTACCTCGTGCCATGTCGCTATTTTAACCCATTTTTGACATATTAATCAAATAAACAGAGCTCTTTGACTTATAATACCCTTGAGGTGATCAAGATGAAACTGGTAAAAATCGTCGTTACTACTGGACCATCATTAGAAGATTTGGATTCAATAAGGGAAGCAGCTAAGGCCGGGGCGGATGTATTCAGGCTTAACTTTTCACATGGCTCGTACGACGAGCATGTGAAAAGGATTGAAAACATAAGAATTGTGGAAAAGGAGCTGGATAAGCCCTTAGCCATATTGGCTGATCTACAGGGACCTAAGATTAGGATAACTAGTACGGTAGCAGAAGAAGGTATTTTGTTACAAGAAGGTGCGGAGACCAAACTACGCTACGGATCAGACCCGTCTAATCAAGAAGTGCTGTATGTTGATTACCCTTATTTAGTAGAAGATGTGGAAGTTGGTTCTTTGGTTTATCTGGACGACGGAAAGATCCAGCTTCGAGTGACTTCAAAAAATGATCACGAACTAACAGCCCAAGTAGTTGCAGGAGGCATTGTAACATCCCATAAAGGAATTAGTTTTGCGGGTGCTCGCCTGCGTCTCCCAGCATTAACGGACAAAGATTTGAAAGATCTTGATTTTCTATGTAAGCAGGATATTGATTTCATTGGACTGAGCTTTGTTAGAGAACCTGAAGATATAATGGACCTTCGCAGAAGACTTGACAAGGCTAGGCGCAACGATGTTGGAATTGTTGCAAAGATTGAAAGGCATGAAGCTCTAGAAGATTTGAATAGCATTGTGGAAGCCTCGGACGCGATCATGGTAGCTCGGGGCGATTTGGCTCTCGACATACCGTTGGAAGACCTAGCTCTTGTGCAAAAGGAAATTATCAGAATATGCGTGGAAAAATGTAAACCTGTTATCGTGGCAACGCAAATGCTTGACTCCATGATAGAAAGACCATTCCCAGGCAGAGCTGAGATTACAGACGTTGCTAACGCTGTCATGGATGGAAGCGATGCCGTAATGCTGTCTGGCGAAACAGCTTTCGGGAAGTATCCAATTCTTGCTATTGAAACCATGAAACGCATAATCGAAGCTGCTGAAACCTACCCGTTTAGGACACCGAATTTGCTAACACCGAAATCTGTACGCGAAGCACTTGTAGAAAGTGCAGTACGTATCGCTGAGCGTAGCGGTGCAGAACTATTAGTCGTTGCTACCGAAACTGGAGCCTCTGCACGAATTACTTCTGCTTTTCGTTCTGTAGTTCCCATTCTTGCTGTCACTCATAATCTTAGGTTGCAGCGCCAGTTGTGCCTCAGCCGGGCAGTCATTCCCATAAGGACCGAAGCTTCAGCATCTGCTGAGGAAGTCCTGAAAACTAGTGTCAAATGGTCGTTGGAGCATCAAATTGCAAGCAAAGGAGATCTGCTGCTCTATATTTTTGGTGATTTGACCGGTGTGGCGGGAAGTACAAACTCTGTTAAAATATATAGGATACCAACCGTTATTGGAAATGTGGAGATTCTTAAGCCAAGCAAAGGTTACATGGTGGGACATTACCTCAAGAGACTAAACGGTATTGCGTTTTTCGAGGCAGGGAAAACGGAGACCTATCTTTTTGGTAAAGATGAGCCCGAAGGCCATCTTTTTGGTAACGTCGTTTGGATACAGGAACCCAGTGACGGAGCGGTTATTACCGTGGATTTAGAAACAGGAAAGATCTACAATGGACATTACGTTTTGTGAGAAAGACAAGAAAATAAGGCAGAGTATAAAAGTGCTTAGCGTGACGGCAATCACACTCTGTGTGCTTATCGTGCTGCTTGTATTTGTGGATATGTCAGTACAGAACCAGCTAAGGCAGCTTGAAGGAACCCTAAACGCACTCGAGGACCAAAAGAAAGTGCTAAAAAACGAAGTTCTCTTCGTGGACAGCGAATACTATAATGAGAAAATTATCGTAGACATTTTAAAGGGTAATGTAGATGGTGCAACAGTCATTAGATTTGATCGTTAAGTTCCAGCTGGACCGTCCTCCCAGGGGGAGCTGGTGGCCAAGGGTTTTTTGTCCACATGGATTCCCCATGGTAATTGAAACAAAGCCTTTTCTGGAGGATGGTACTCCTTTTCCTACACTGTTTTGGCTTAGTTGCCCTTACCTCAAAGAAGAAATCTCTAAGATAGAAAGCGGCGCCGAGAAAGCGGTTATCACTAATCAAGTTTTGCAAGATAAACTTGCGTTGGCTGAGGAGCTAGAAAGCGAACGCCTGTATGCTGATTATTTAGAATGTCAAGGTTTTGGCAGGAAGTTATTCATTGGTGGCAGCAAGTCGCCCTTAACATTCAAGTGCATGCATGCTCTGGTAGCGTGGTATCTTGTTTCTCACCGAGGTATTGCTGCTGCGATTACGCTGGGCAAATTGGAAAGCAATTATTGTAAAGATAAGAGGTGCGAAATAGGTCATGAATGAAACAACGCTTTTTGATGTTTTCATAGTTGGTGGGGGACCTGCAGGTTTAACCGGTGCGATTTATTGTGCCAGGAATGGTTTGCGTGTAGCTGTTGCCTCAGAGGACATTTTTGGTGGCACAGTGAACAATGCAGCCATAATTGAGAACTACCCTGGGTTCCCAGAAGGCATATCAGGTGCCGAGCTTGCTGAACGATTCAGGCAGCATGCAGTGAATGCTGGAGCGGAGCTTTTAGATGAAAAGGTTGAAACGATTGAAAAGAGTGGTAAGTATTTTGCTCTGCACGGGTATGACGAATATTTGGCAAAGGCTGTTATACTGGCCATGGGCATAGATTACCGAAAGCTTGGGGTTCCTGGTGAGTCGGAGCTTTTAGGCAGAGGTGTGTCGTTCTGTGCTACCTGTGATGGGGCTTTCTTCCGTAATAAAGCAGTGGCAGTGGTGGGAGGCGGAAGTTCTGCTTTCGCCAGTGCAGAATACATGACTAATATAGCTTCAAAGGTCTATTTGGTGCATAGACGCTCCGGTTTTAGAGCAGAAAAGGTGTTAGTGGATAGGGTACTGTCACACCCAAAGGTAGAACCCTTGCTTAACAAGGTAGTAAAGAGGATCAATGGTCATAACAAGGTTGAGAGCTTGCTGCTCGAGGATGTTAATACTAAAGAGCAGAGTGTTTTGCAAGTAGATGGTGTATTCATTCAAATCGGTCACGTACCAAAAACAGATTTGGCAAAGGGATTAGTAAACATGGACGAAAATGGGTATATAAAAGTTAGCGAGGATATGAAGACGTCCGAAGAAGGAATATTCGCAGCCGGTGATATAAGGCAAGGCGCACTTGGTCAAATAGTAACTGCTGCAGCTGACGGTGCAATCGCAGCGGAAAGCGTGTTTCGCTATATAAATGAGAAAGGCCTTTAAAAGGAGGGTAAAGTTTGTTTATTAGATTTTCAGAAGAAGCAAGAAAAGCACTTAAGGACGCCCAGGAAGAAGCAAGGCGTCTGAACAGCAGTTTTGTTGGCAGAGAGCATTTGGTCTTGGCCATGCTCAACGAAGATACGAGGGCATATTCCATAATTGATTCGTTGGGTGCTGATGCTGACAACATAAGGAGTTCTATCGAAGATATACCAATGCCAATGGCCTCGAGTTTGCAGTATCCTGAGCTTTCCAGTGAAGCCAGGAGGCTTTTGGATATTGCCAGCGAAGAGGCACGCAAACTGGCTCACTCATATGTGGGTACTGAACATCTGTTACTGGCAATTCTTAAGGAACCATCCAGAGTTAGTTCCATACTAAATGAGAATGGCGTTTTCTATGACGATGTAAGGAGAAAAGTCATAGAAATGGGAGAGCAGGAACCGGAGGAAAAAGGAAAGACGAAAACACCAGTCCTGGATAAGTTTTCCAAGGACCTTGTCTCTCTTGCTGAAAAAGGTAAGCTGGACCCTGTCATAGGTCGAGAAACAGAGCTCAATAGGATCATTGAAATACTTAGCCGAAGGATTAAGAACAACCCCATTCTGTTGGGTGAACCTGGCGTAGGTAAAACGGCCATAGTTGAAGGCTTGGCTGAGAGAATTGCCTCAGGTAAGGTGCCTTACTCTTTGAAGAAAAAGCGCATTGTGCAGCTTGATATTTCTTCCATAGTTGCTGGCACAAAGTACAGAGGCGAATTCGAAGAACGTATGAAGAAGATTTTGGATGAAGTTAAGCGTACCAACGGACAAGTAATTCTTTTTATCGACGAAATACATACAGTCATTGGTGCAGGTGCTGCTGAAGGAGCCATAGACGCTGCTTCCATCCTAAAACCTTCTTTGGCTCGTGGCGAGATCAAAGTTATTGGTGCGACAACTTACGATGACTACAGAAAATACATTGAGAGGGATCCGGCTTTCGAGCGCAGATTCCAACCTGTTCAGGTGGACGAACCTTCCTTAGAAGAAACAAAGCAGATTCTCATAGGTCTGCGTCCTATCTACGAGAAATTTCACAACGTTAAGATTGCAGATGACGCCATTGAGGCGGCTGCCATATTGACAAAGAAGTATGTGAAGCAAAGGTTTCTGCCTGACAAAGCCATAGATGCTTTGGATGAAACATGTGCGAAAGTAAGGCTTGCGAATGAGGTTTTACCGAGCAACCTTAGGGCACTGCTAGATGAAATTGAGAATGTTAGATTGCAGAAGCAATTAGCTATTGATTCTCAGCAATTTGAAGAAGCTGCATCATTACGAGATAAGGAGAAGGCGCTCAAGGAAGAATACGCCAGGATGGAAGAGATTTGGCTCTATGAACGGAGCATGGATGAGAATCAACCCACGGTATCTTTTGATGACGTCGCATATACGATATCCTCTTGGACTGGCATACCTGTAGCAAAATTGCGTTTGGATGATAAGAAGAAACTCCTAGAGATTGAAGATTATCTGCACCGACGGATCGTTGGTCAGAATGAAGCAGTTACTGCCGTGGCTAAAGCCATTAGAAGAAGCAGAACTGGTTTGCAGGACGAAAGAAGACCTATTGGCGTATTCTTGTTCCTTGGACCTACTGGAGTAGGCAAAACGGAACTTGCACGCGCTTTAGCTGAATTCATGTTTGGCGAAGAAGATGCTCTCATACGTATTGACATGTCTGAGTACATGGAGAAGTTCAATGTAAGCCGATTGGTTGGTGCTCCTCCAGGATATGTTGGGTACGAAGAAGGAGGACAGCTCACTGAAGCTGTTAGAAGGAAACCGCACAGCATTGTACTTCTGGATGAGATTGAGAAAGCACATCCAGATGTCTTCGACATATTGCTTCAAATATTCGAAGATGGCCGCCTAACTGACGGTCAAGGTCGCGTAGTGGATTTCAGAAATACTATCATAATAATGACGTCAAACTTGGGTAGCAGGGATATTAGTGCAGGTGCAACCATAGGATTCTTAAAAGACGAGGCTAAATTCGAAAACATGGAAAACCTTGTTATGGATGCTGTAAAGAAGTTCTTCAAGCCCGAGTTCCTTAACAGGATTGATGAAATAGTAGTATTCCACCACTTGACAAACGAAGACTTAAGACAAATCGTTGGTATCATGATGGACGATCTGAACAAACAGCTTCGTTCTCAGGACCTTGCTGTTAAGATCTCCGACAGAATGTTAGATCAGATCATTAAAGAAGGTTATGAACCAAGGTTCGGTGCTAGACCGCTAAGAAGGGCCATCCAACGACTTGTAAAGGATCCTTTAGCGGAATACATGCTCAAACACGAGAATATTAGTGGAACGTTGCTTTTGGACTTTGCTAATGGTGAGATTGAAATTAATCAGGTACCAGACGAGGAAGTTAGTAGAGTTTGAGTGAAAAGAGTCAGTACGAATGCTTAAACTGCGGGTACGTTTCCTACGTGAAGTTGGGAAGGTGCCCGCAGTGTGGCCAATTTGGTACGTTTGTTCTTCGGAAGCCCGTAGTCGATCAAGAATCAAAAGAGAACCATAGTTACATCAAGAAACCGCAAAGAACGATTCCGACTTTTTTATCAGAGCTTAATTACGTTTTGGGAGGCGGCCTTAAGAGCGGGTCAGTGCTGCTTTTAGGGGGCGAACCTGGCATAGGTAAGTCAACTCTTGCACTACAAATCCTTGGCCATGCGGAAGCAAATGCTTTATATGTAAGTTCAGAGGAAACTCAGCAGCAAGTGCTTGAACGTGCTAAACGCATTGGTCTGAGCAATATAAATGTTGTGTCTGAATCAGATCTTGGTGATGTTGACTTAGACAATTACGAGCTGGTTTGTGTGGACAGTCTTCAAACCATACGTTTTGGTGATGTGGGCACGCCGGGATCACCAACCATGGTAAAAGAAATAGCCGGCCACTTGGTTAAATGGGCAAAGGAATCTAACGGGATTGTTGTCATAGTGGCACACGTGACAAAAGAAGGTGTCATAGCAGGTCCCCGTACAGTAGAGCACATGGTAGACGTTGTGTTATATTTGGAAGGAGATAGAACCAGCGATAAGCGGTTATTAAAGTTAGTTAAGAACAGATTCGGACCGAGTACAGACCAGGTCTTGCTCGAGATGCAAAGCTCGGGCCTGGTTCTCACCAAACCAGAGTTAACTGGATTAGATAAGAATCAAACTGGATTAGTTCTCAGCGCTGTAAACACTGGAACCAGATTTGAGTTTGTTCAGGTACATGCGTTAGTAACAGATTCTTATGGACAGATCCCAAAACGCTTAAGCTCAAGGTATCCCAATAATCGATTGTTGCTTCTAACAGCAGTTATGCAGAAGTACCTCAGGGCCCCGCTGTACAAATACGACATTTATGTCGATCTGACTACAGATTTCTTTGTAAATGATTATGGCGTAGATGCTGCCATAGTGGCAGCTGTTTATTCGAGTTTGAAAGAATTGCCAGTTTTGGGAAATAAACTGGTATATGGTGAAGTTTTGCTTACAGGGGATATAAGATCTCCTCACCCTGAGACACAACTGGACCGATTACTTAGAGGAACTCAGTTAAACAGGACAAATGCTTCCACTGTTGTAGAATTAATTAAAGAACTTTTCTAATTCTATTGTGAGGTGATTTTGATGCGTTTTTTACGTTTTATTAGAGGTTTGTTTTATTCTTTTGTCGTATTCATTCTGCTTTACGTTTTAGTTGGTTTTATTCCCTTACAGTTTGTTGAGGAGAATCAATACATTGTGCTGGGAATTCTGAGCGCAGTAGCCCTAGGAGTAGGCTACGGATTTCTATCCACCTTTGACAAATGGGTGGAGCAGGCTTTTCAGCGAGCTGCGTCTTTTTCGTTTCAGCAATTCCAGTACATAGGTATCGGCATCATTCTAGCTAACATTGTAGGAGTGCCTATTTTGATACCTCTCATGTATGCTGGCGAACACGCGCTGGGTGTCGCTATTCTGGTGGTGCTAGACGTGATGGCCATATGGGGTGCGATTTTCGTTTACCGAGCTAAGGAACGAAGGGAAGGTATACCCACTGATCAGCCGGAATTTGTTTTGGATACATCCATATTAGTTGATGGGCGCATTTTGGATATTATGAATCTGGACTTACTCAAAGGTAGGGTTGTGGTGCCTTCTTTTGTAGTCGATGAAATAAGGCAACTGGCTGACAGTACAGATCCCGTCAAGCGTGATAAGGGCCAAAGAGCATTGAAAGTGTTAGAGCAGCTAAAAGCAATGAGCAAACGTCTTACGCTGCTGGAATACACACCCCGAGGAGTGAAGGGGGTTGATGATGCACTAATTCAGTATGCTCGTGACAAGAAAGCAACCATTGTAACATTAGACTCCAACTTGGCAAAGATTGCACGCTTGCATAACGCAGATGTGATCAACTTTAGTGAGGTATTTCTGGCTCTACGTCCCAACATCAACGTGGGTGACGAACTTACCATAAAAATCGTCAAGGAAGGAAAAATCCGTCAACAAGGCGTAGGGTTTTTGGACGATGGTACCATGGTCGTAGTTGAGGATGCAGCCGACTTGATCGGAAACACCGTCCGTGTAGTGGTCACCAATGTACACGTCAGCGATACAGGGAAAATCATCTTTACCAAGGTTGCTGACTAAAACATGAATGGTTTGATTTTGGTTGCTGGTGGCAGGGGACAAAGGTTCTCCGGTGGCAAGGGTAAGATGGAGCTGAAAGTATTCAAAGGCTGGTCTTTACTTGACTATTGGCTATTTCGTCTTGAAACGTTAAAGGGATTGTTCCAAGACATAGTTATTGTAACGGATAGTCCTCTTTTGAACTCAAAGGACATAAAGGTTGCCCCCCCGGGTGATTCAAGGAAGAAGTCTGTAGCTAACGGTTTTTATGAGCTTGCAAAAGTGGATAAGGTTTTGGTCCACGACGGTGCGCGGCCGTTAGCTACTAACAATTTGTTTGAACGTGTACTTGCGTGGCTTGACGCTTTCCCGGTCGTAGTTCCAGCTATTGATGTTGAAGACGCTCTAAGAAAGAGAGAGGGGAACAGTACTGTACCTTTCTCCAGACAAGGTCTTATTAGAGTCCAGACGCCACAAGGCTTTAGGTATGATGTGCTAAAGGCGGTACTGGAAGCCGCACATGAAGACGTAGATGAAGCAAGTGTGGCACAGCAACTTGGGTGGGAGGTTCACGTTGTTGAGGGTGAAAGGAAGAACTTAAAAGTCACGTTCCCTGAGGATGTTTTCCTTCAAGAGCACATGTTTAGGCAGATACAAGGGATTGGGTGGGATTTTCATAGATTTAGCGAAAACAGGCCTCTCGTTCTCGGTGGAGTTCAAATAGAAGACGCAACGGTGGGATTAGAATCTTGGACTGACGGTGACGTGATAATTCATGCTGTGGCTGATGCTTTTCTGTCAATGTTAGGAGAGGGTGATTTAGGAACTCTATATCCCAATAATGAATTCTGGAAAGGCCGTGACTCAACAAGTATTCTAGCTGATGTAATGGAAAGAATGGGAGAAAAAGGCATCTTGGTAGATAGAGTAACAGTACTCTTGTTAGCCGACAAGCCGAAGCTAAAACATTGGATAGAGCCCATTATGAGAAACCTATCATCACTGGTGAATGCACCAGTTTACCTTTCAATTACCCGAAGCGAGGGTATAATTGGAAAAGATCTTGATGGAATGATTTCGCTAGCTTTTGTGAATGGTGTTGAGGTGAAAAGATGAAACTGTATGATACACATAGCCGAGAACTCATCGATCTGGGAAAGAAACCTGGAGAAAAGATAGTAGGTTATGTTTGTGGTATAACCCCATATGACGAACCTCATTTGGGCCATGTAAGAACAGCTTTAGTGTTTGACTTGTTCCATCGCTTTGTGAGGGCACGGGGTTACGAGCCAGTATTTGTCTCGAATTTCACAGACGTTGATGATAAGATCATTGAGAGATCTGCAAAACTTTCTGTTCATCCTTTTGCCTTAGCTGAAAAATATGAAAGACTTTACTACAAACTTATGGACTTTCTGAACGTGGAACCACTGTACGCATATATAAGGGTCTCTCAAGTAATCCCAGACATAATCGAAGCTGTAAAGCAACTCATAGATAAAGGTCATGCTTATGTGACACCGGACGGTGTCTATTTCTCAGTTTCTAGCTTCCCAGATTATGGTGAACTTTCAGGTAGAAAAGTTGAAGATATGTCCTTGCTCGAAGCCAGAGTAGAACCTTCGCCATTCAAGAAGGATCCCAGAGACTTTGCTTTGTGGAAGAGTAGAAAACCAGGTGAGACCATTTGGTGGCACAGCCCGTGGGGCGATGGACGACCTGGGTGGCATATCGAGTGCACAGTCATTTCTGTTAAGTTTGCTGGGTTCCCCCTAGACTTTCATGGCGGTGGTTCAGACCTCATATTCCCACATCATGAGAATGAGAAAGCTCAGTCAGAAGCTCTTATGGGTCAAAAGCCCTTTGCGAGAGCTTGGATGCATACCGGTATGCTACGAATTGGAGAAGAAGAGATGCACAAGAGTTTAGGCAACTTTATAGGTGCTACTGAAATCATGTCAAACTACGATCCGGATGCAGTTAGATATTTGCTTCTTTCAACATATTATAGAGATCCTGTAACGTTTTCCGAGGAAGCCTATAATCAGGCAGAACATACGGTGAGCAACCTTAGATCATATTTTGAGCGACTTGATTGGGTAGGTAAAAGTGGGGAAGCACGAAGCCAAGTAATAGGCCTCATATCAGGTGCAAGAGACGCTTTTAATAATGCTCTTGAAAGTGATTTGAACTCATCTGCTGCCTTATCTGAAATCCACAAATTGATAGCACAGCTAAGAGTTGAAGATGTAAATGTTAGCGAAGCGTTGCTAGTCAAGGAATTTCTTTCTCACGCCTTACGAACTGTCTTTGGACTAAGATTAACTAGGGAAAGAACGGTAGATGAATCTTTGATTCAAGACGTGGTTGAATTGAGGAATAATTTCAGAAGGGAAAAGAAATTCTCCGAGGCTGACGCTATTAGGAATATGTTGTCAAAACATGGCATAGTTCTTGAAGACACCAAAGATGGCACACGATGGATAAGGGAGCAGTAAAGCATGAGTTTAAAGAAAGAACTCACCTACGGTTTTAGTCCTTTAGAGGAGGCTCTAAGGTCAGGTAAGGTCGAGAAAATTTGGGTAAGATCAGATAAACTATCCAGAGTTAGAGAACTAATAGATAAGTTAGAGAGTAACAGACCAATCCCTTTGGTGGCTGTTCCCAAGGAATTCTTTCCTGAGAAAGAGTGGGTGGGCTTTCTTCCTTCAGAAGTTAACTATCTTGGATGGGAAGAGCTGCCAGGGATAGGAGATACTGTGGTCATTGTGGATGGGGTTACAGATAGTACGAATCTGGGAGCCATATTTCGTGCATCTGTGGCGCTTTCGGCCCCACATATAATCCTTGACTTGCATAACACTGGATCAATAACACCCAAGGTTGTTGAGATTTCTCGGGGAGCAGCTCTAAAAGCAAGTGTGTGGCGCCTTAACATTAAACAGGCCATTTCAAGACTTAAAGGGAACGGTTTTTCAGTAATAGGACTGGAAGCCCACGAAGGAACAAAACTGTACCACCTCGACCTAACAGGAAAAATCGCCTTAGTGATTGGCTCTGAAGACAAAGGCATCCGTAGCACGGTGAAAACACTGTGCGATGGTCTTGGGAACATACCAACTGACTTTGAAAGCCTTAACGTTCATGTTGCCCTTGGTATTGCTTTATATGAAGCAAAGCGTCAGCGTGAGTTCAAAAGCGGTAGCAGCATGGATTGAAGGTAAGGTGGAAGCGGGTTTGGCTTGATTGCTACCTCGTACGGTACTTCGACAGGCTGTAAGTTACGTGTTCCTATCATTATAGAGTGACGTTCTTCCGATATGGTGTAAAGTGCAGCTGCTCCCATAGTAAAACCAAGGAAAGAATCTAAGGTGGATGGTGTGCCTCCCCTTTGGAGATGCCCAATTCGAGAAATCTCTATATCTCTACTCAGTTCTTGGCGTAACCACTCGGCAAGTGGAGATGGGTCACCGCACCCCTCAGCCCATATGACTATGGCGCTCCCTTCAGACTGCCGTATTTTGCTGTAGATGTCCTCAGGTGTTGCTGGAGCTTCCGGTATATTGACAAAATCAGCTCCGGTTGCCAGACCAACAAACATGGCTATGTAACCAGAATTTCGACCCATAACTTCGACGAAAAAAACGCCCCTTTCGGACAAAGCTACATCTGTCAGTCGACGAACAGCCTTTACCGCTGTCTCAGCTGCCGTAATGAACCCCAACGTAAAGTCTGTACCTCCCAAGTCGTTATCAATGGTGCCCGGTATTCCCACAGTAGGTATGCCGGCCTCTTCTAGAGCCATAGCACCCCTCAAGGAACCATTCCCTCCAATTACTATGAGCCCGTCGATGCCAGTAGAGGAAAGCGTATCTGGCACTCGCCGTCTCCATTCAGGAAGCAAGAATCTATCACTCCGCGAAGTCCCAAGAATAGTCCCGCCGAGAGAGTTTATTCCTCTGACTCGGCTGGAACTCAAGGGCAAGAATTGCTCCTCCAGAAGCCCATCAAAACCATTGCGCACACCTATGACTTCAATATTTCTCTGTTCGGCGGCTATGACAGCTCCACAAATAGCTGCATTCATTCCGGGGGAATCTCCCCCGGACGTTAGTATGCCGATTCTTTTCATGATTTATCCTCTGAAAAAGACTCCAAAATCGTCTATTAAAGACTCAGGAAGAGGCCTGTTTTTCCCCACAACCAGTGTAAGATCAACCGGCTTAATAGTACCTTCTTTGTATGCAGCTAAGACACCAGTCTGTCCCTTGTCTAACCATTCCACCGCTTTAAGCGCTTGAAGTTGTGGAAGTATTCTGTCTATCACAGAAGGTTTACCACCTCTTTGAGCATGGCCTAGAATAACGCATTTCACTTCCGTATTCAAGCTTTTTTCTAAGAACTGCGCAACCACTTCTCCCATGCCACCCAGCTGAACATGACCGAATTCATCAACAGGCCTATCCTTAAGCATGCTTTCGTCTAAAACAGCCCCCTCTGATACCACTACTACAGCGAACCCTTTGTCAGAGAGAGCTCTTTTTGTCTTCGCAATAAGCTCTTCTATGTCAGCTTTCTTTTCAGGAACTAACACGTAATCGGCGCCGCCAGCTACGGCAGTAAAAAGCCCCAGCCATCCTGCGTGACGTCCCATAACTTCTAATACCATGACACGATGGTGGCTCTTAGCGGTGTCTTGCAGCCTTTCAAGTATGTCCGTGGTAACTTCCAGAGCTGTAAAGAAACCTAACGTAAAATCAGTTTCGGGAACATCAAAATCAATCGTCTTTGGCACTCCGTTTATGGGTAGTTGGTAATCTCTGACAAGCTGCCCAGCAACGCCTAAGGTATCTTCGCCACCTATGGCAATAAGACCACTGAGCCCAAGTTCTTTGAAGTTTTCATAGGCAATTTCTTTCCCGCCTTCTCTTTTGTAAGGATTGGTACGGCTTGAGCCCAGAATAGTACCACCCTTTGTAAGAGCACTGTCTACATCAGCTTTGGATAGCACTATGGTTTCTTTTTCTAAAAGGCCTTTCCAACCATCCTTAATACCTATGACCTCATATCCCAATTCCACAGCTTTGTAGAAAACTCCCCGAATAGCTGGATTTAGTCCAGGTGCGTCGCCTCCACCGGTTAAAACGCCAAGTCGCTTTATGTTATCCACATTAGTACCTCCTTTATATGCAGACTAGTCCACCATATTTTACGCCAGCATTGAAGAAAGCGTGTTTAAAAGTTTGTTATGGCAACAATTGACACTCACTTAAACGTAGTATAATATTACGGAAGCGGAAGGGAAACTTCCGCTAAAAATGACGAAAGGGGAGGAGCAGAGGTGAAAAAGTTTACAGTTGGTATTTTAGTCGCTCTATTAGCTGTCTCACTGGTTTTGAGCGGTTGTTCAAAGCCTTCGCAGCCAAGTACCACAGAACCTAAGTACAAGATCGGTCTTGTATTTGATATCGGTGGAAGAGGAGATCACTCTTTTAACGATTCTGCTTATAACGGGCTAGTTCGTTTGGCAGAGGAGTTTAAAGGTTACATCAAAGACGACCCGGACAATGTTAACTACGGGACCGAGGTGGAGCTTAAGTACTTGGAACCTAAAGAGGGTGGCCAAGACAGAGAACAGCTTCTTCGTACTTTAGCTGAAGAGGGTTATGACCTTATCTTTGGTATCGGTTTCATGTTCACTGACCCCATGATCAATGTTGCAAAAGACTTCCCAGACACAAAGTTTGCCATCGTTGACGGAACGATTGACGGATTAGACGAAAATAGCAACATCGTTTGCCTGAACTTCAAGCAGAATGAAGGCTCATTCCTAGTAGGGGCTATTGCAGGCCTCAAGACCAATACAAACAAAGTAGGTTTCGTGGGTGGTATGCAGAGTGCTCTAATTGAGCAGTTCGAGGTTGGTTACAAGGCAGGAGCCATGTACGTCAATCCTAATCTGAGACAAGCTGGAAACATTCTCTCCCAGTACATAGGCACTACTGGGGACGCCTTTAAAGACCCCGCTAGAGGGACAGAAATAGCTTCAACGTTCCTTAATCAGGGCGCAGACATTATTTACCACGCTTCTGGTGCGTCAGGTGCTGGTGTGTTCCAAGCAGTTTATGATGCCTACAAGAATGGTAAAGATGTGTGGGCCATTGGCGTAGATAGTGACCAAGGCTTGGTTTATAAGAGCAGTGATGACCCTGAGCAGCAAGCTATAGGCGACCGTATTCTGACCTCCATGCTGAAGAGGGTCGATACCTCTGTGTATCTGACTGGAAAGGATTTCATGGGAGGCCAGTGGAAGGGTGGATATAGAGACTTTGGGTTAGACGTAGATGGTGTCGGATATGCAGTTAACGACTACAACAGGTCTCTCATTGAGGATGTTATGCCCCAAGTAGATGAACTTAAACAGAAGATCATAAATGGCGAGATTGTTGTTCCAACCAACAACGAAGAACTACAAACGTTCCAATTACCCTAAGGATTAACACTTTTCACAATTAGGGCTTACGGGCTACCTTGCGGGTAGCCCCTTTTGTTTTTTGTCAATGTTATAATGAAAAAGCGGAATGTCAAGTAAGTTATAAGCAGAGGTGATGTAATTGTTTCTGCAGTTATTTTTCCATCAATGCCGTGATGTATGCATGGTTACGCAATGCTTCGTGGAAGCTTTAATAGTAGGTTTATCTTCATTTTGGTTGTCCGCTCAAAACATTAGAAATGGGTGATAGAGATGAGGAAGATTGACACAATCAAAGAACGTATTCCTCTGATTGAACTAAGGGGTATAACAAAAGCTTTTCCAGGTGTTGTGGCTAACGATGACATTCATCTAACGCTCTACGAAGGAGAAATCCACGCGTTAGTTGGCGAAAACGGAGCTGGCAAGACCACGCTTATGAAAATACTCTACGGGGAATATCGTGCAGACAAAGGTGAGATTTTGGTCAGAGGGAAACCTGTAAGAATTACGAATCCTTCTGTGGCAGTGGCTTTAGGCATAGGCATGGTGCACCAGCATTTTATGCTAGTACCTGGTTTAACAGTCCTTGAGAACATCATCTTGGGCAGCGAACCTGTTAAAAATGTGGTCCTTGATATAAGCTTAGCGAGGAGAAAGATCGAAGATATCATGAATGCAAATGCCATGCCCGTGGATCTTGATGCCTATGTTGAGGACTTACCAGTTGGACTCCAACAACGGGTTGAGATACTCAAGCTCTTGTACCGAGGTGCGGAAACTTTGGTTCTTGACGAACCTACAGCTGTTTTAACCCCCCAGGAAACGTCGGAGCTGTTTAAAACGCTTAAAGCTCTGAAAGAACAGGGGCGAGGCATAATTTTTATTTCCCACAAACTAAATGAAGTTCTGGAAATAGCTGACAGAATCACCGTTATTCGAAGAGGCAGAGTAGTCGGCGAGATGCCCATTGAAGAAGCTAGCAAAGAAAAAATCGCCGAGATGATGGTGGGTAAACCAGTGGTGCTTGAAGTGGACAATCCCCGTGTAGAAGTTGGAGAAGAGTGCTTAGTGCTAAGAGATGTTGTTTTTGAAGAAAACGGAGTCAAGAAGCTCGATGGTATCAGTTTTTCTGTGCATGCTGGTGAAATTTACGGCATAGCTGGCGTTGAAGGAAACGGCCAAGAAGAGCTTCTAAAAATAATTTCTGGAGAGATTTATCCATCTGCAGGTGAAATTCACATTACTAATAAGGTGGTCAACCGCATTCCTCCTTTAGGGCGCAGAAAACTGGGTGTGGGACATATTCCAGCAGACCGGCAGGCACAAGGTTTATTCATTGATATGCCTCTATACGTTAACGCAGTTGTTGGCTGGCATTGGCGACAGGAATTTCAGAAAAATGGCATACTTGACTACAAAGCAATGAGATCTACTGCATCCACCATAATAAGAAACTTCGACGTCAGAACTCCTTCTGTGGAAGTACCAGCTAGTGCTTTAAGCGGAGGAAACCAGCAAAAATTCGTTGTAGGTCGTGAGATAAGCTTTGATCCTACACTTTTGTTGGCTGCTTACCCCACCAGGGGCGTGGATGTAGGAGCAACGGAATTCATATATAAACAACTCATAGATGAAAAGATCAGAGGAAAAGCGGTCCTTCTTATATCCGCTGACCTTGAAGAGATTTTAGCTTTGTCTGATCGAATTGGCGTTCTTTATAGGGGAAAAATCATAAAAGAGTTCAGCAGGGAAGAAGCGACACCTGAAATCATAGGGTTGTACATGCTGGGAGTGAAGGAAGAATGACACAAGAACAGGTGAAAGCACAACCCAAGAGCATGGAGTGGAAATACAGACTTATTGAAGGTTCGGCTCCGGTCTTAGGCTTTTTGTTTGCCATGGTAGTAATGATGGTAACAGTTCAGTTTATAGGTGAAAGTCCGATTAAGGCTTTAAGTGCCATTCTGACCTTTTCTTTCAGTCAAGCTGGCATAGCTTATATTGTTTCTCAATCCATACCGCTAATAATAGCTGGTGAAGCCAACGCTATTGCTTTTCAGGCGGGGGTCTTCAACATAGGTGTAGAGGGCCAGTACCTATTTGGGGCTCTTTGTGCGGGGGTGGCTGGAGCTTATCTAGATCTCCCTACGTACATTCATATTCCGGTAGTTATTCTGGCTGGAATGCTCGGCGGTATGATATGGATCCTGATTCCCGCTCTGCTAAAGGTGTACAAAGGCGTGCACGAAGTCATAAGCACTATTATGATGAATCAAATAGCCTCTGCAGTCATTTTGTACCTAGTAGATGGCCCTTTTAACGGAGTTAGGGGTGAAGCGCAGTCTTTCAATTTGCGTACGCCTTACCTAAAACCCACTGCAGTGTTTCCATCTTTGCACAACGTCATAAACAGTATTACTGGTCTTTTCGGCTTTGAATTTCCGCATTATGTTGCGGTGGACTTAAGCTGGCTAATAGCCCTTATTGTAGTACTCCTTATGTGGTTTGTGCTGTTTAAGACATCTTTTGGACTTAGAGTACGCTGGGTGGGACAAAACATATCAGCTTCTGTTTACGCGGGCGTAGATGTAAAGAAAACACTCCTTGTAACCATGCTTATATCAGGAGCCATCGGTGGTTTAGTTGGCTTACAGGAAGTAGCCTACATATCGAAATTTTTCACTCCGAATATAACCAGAGGGCTTGGTTTTACGGGGCTTGCGGTAGCACTCCTAGCTAGAAACAATCCTCTTGGTGTCATCCTCTCAGGTTTGCTTTTCTCTTTCCTGAGTCGTGCCGGGTATGGACTTCAAATGTACACTAAGGTTCCTAATTCTCTAATTGGTATTATTTCAGGGCTGATGATACTCTCCGTGGTAGTTATTGACCAAATTCTCAGGCGTTACGCACGCACTTTAAGAAGAAGAGAGGTTGGTTAGCATGTTCGACTTTTGGTATTTCTTGTTGAGGGGCTTACAGTTAAGCGCACCCATGGCATATGGTGCTTTAGGTGCGGTTTACTCTGAAACTGGTGGTGTAGTGAACATCGCAGTAGAAGGTATGATGCTCACCGGTACTTTCTTCTTCGTCTGGGGAGCAACGCTTTTTAAGAGCTGGATAGCAGGACTACTGTTTGCTATCGTAGGAGCCGTACTTATATCACTGATTCATGGATTGGCCACTATAACCTTTAAGGTTAATCATGTTGTAAGCGGCACTGCTCTGAACATATTGGCATCAGGACTCACAAGATTCCTGAGCATGCAAATCTTTGGTATGGAAACCCAGAGTGCTGTTAATCCTTATACACCACCCACATTTCTTCGAATAAACGTGATCGCTTACTTTTTCATACCTCTGGCTATATTTACCGTGTGGTTGCTTAATAGGACGCGTTTTGGTTTGCGTCTTCGTAGCTGTGGTCAAAACCCTTGGGCAGCGGATTCTCTTGGAGTGAATGTCTATGGATACAAGTATGTTGGTGTCATTTTGTCTGGCATTTTTGCCGGTCTTGCTGCCGCAACGCTTTATCCACATCAGTGGATCGATGCCATGACTGCAGGGCGCGGCTTCTTAGCATTGGCGGCTATGATCTTTGGTAATTACAATCCGCTATATGCTGTTTTCGCTGCCATGTTGTTCGGTTATGCTGAAACACTCACGTACTTCCAAAACCAGATACCTCTGCTGAGTGGCATATCCCCCATACTGATTAAGGCTTTCCCGTATGTCCTTGCTCTTATTGTTCTGGCCGGGTTCTTGGGAAAGACAAAACCGCCTAAGGCTGACGGTGTCATTTTTGAAAAAGGTGAAGGTTAAGCATAAACATTTAAGCTTACAAGGGTCCAAGCTTCCTTGGGGGCTTGGACCCTTTTCTTATTCGACCATCATCTTTTTTAAAACCGCAATGTTTTTTCTATTGTTATCGGGTTTGTCCTGGGGTGTTTCTAGTATTATCGATGTACCGTTGTTTTGAGCTCTCACCATTTTCTTTAACGGGCCGTATCCAATGGAGCCTTCGCCCAAGTTTTCATGTACATCCCTAGATGAGCCAATAGGCGTTTTCAAATCGTTCAAATGGACTACTCGGATGCGGAGAGCTAACTCATAAAATCGCTTGTCTTCGAGAATCTGCAAAATGTCAAACCCAGCTGCAGCCAAATGTGCAGTGTCTAGACATATGGCGGCAGGATATGAGATAGAGGCCTGACGAGCTACATCCAAAACGAAATAAGGATCCGCGCCAACAAACTTTGCTGCTGCAACGTTTTCCAAGAGAAGTGGAATATTGGAAGATATCATAGAGAGGTATCGCGAGTATTCTTCAAGGAAAACAAGCTCTTGTTCTGGGTGTTGCATGTCCAGGTGAGCTACGTAACCATCTATACCAAGATCTGACGCTAATGAAAGATCCTCTTTGAGTTTTTTCCATGACTTTGTCCTGACAGACCCCCTAGGACTTGCTAAGTGTACTAGATAAGGTGAATGCACAAACACAGTCTTCACCCCAAAATCGTTTCTTGCTCTCTCTATGAGACTCTCAAAGCGGTATAGTCCCTTCATAGGAGTCCATGACAGTGGACTTTCCAGAAAAATCTGGAACGAATTTATTTGCAGCTCGTCTATTTGCTTTAGGATTGCGTCTGTCCCATCACTAATGTTGAGGTGTATACCTGTGTAAACCATAACGTTTTGAACCTGCACTTTCTTATCGTTTGGTATCTTGTCTACTATAATATGATTATGAACTATTGGCCTTCATTATATGCCTTCGTCAGAAGCAGAAAAGAGAATGAAGATTTAATACTTGCAGACATGTTATTCCTCTTGGAGAACGGTACCTTCTCACTAGAGCATGAGGACAACCAATTGTGTCTGGTTAGAAAGAGCAATGGGACTACTGGACATCCAGTGTTTGATGTTATCGGTTCATCAGCAAATGCTACTGATTTAGCAGATTTCGCATTTTCTTTGCGCGAAAAATTCTTCCTTTGGGTGATAAAAGGCAGCGAACCTTACATTAGGTGGGATATTGAGAATTTGCTCAACAGTTTGAGTTTGTGGATGTGGCTTATAAGTCTTGTGGGCTGGGTGCCCTTTTACTTTCTACATGTGACATCCATTCTCTGGATATGGTTCTTCCTACCCACTATTGCTTTAGTAATCTCGATGGTTAAAGCTCCTTTAACCATCGATGGTCAGAACCTACTCAAGGACGGCAATAAGAACAACGCTATTTCTTTTAAGGTAGCTCGCAATGGTCTTAAAGGACTTAAAGGTACCGACGCTGATCTCATACAATTCTCAAAGTTATTCAAAACGCTATATAGAGGTAGATCGGTAAGGCCACAGAAGACAGAGAAGCGGCCAACAATATAATTTTTAACTATTGTATTTTTCTTTCATCTGAGTGCTATAATATCCATACACTTACAATGGACGACATCTGAGTTGTCCATAAATTGGGAGGGGTGCTTTGTGGTTGACTTAAAAGCAATAGCAGATCAATACGACATCGATCTAGAACAGCTTCAGCTTGAGAAGGGAGAGGTAAGCTTAGAAGTGCTTCAAGCGTATATTGTCGAGCACTTTTATCCGAGAATTCAGAAAGAGGAGAAATTACTAGGTTTCAGAAAAGTTATAGCTGAGCGGCTATCAGAAAGCTATAGGAATGCCGTGCACGTGACAATTAACATGGATATCGATCCTACTAATTTGCTTGTTCTAAAAGAGAAAACACAGGGTAACCCAAGCTTGACTGTAATAATGCTAAAACTAGTTGCTTTTGCGCTAAAGGATTGTCCAAATTTAAATGCTACTTTGGAAGACAATGTTATAAAGGTGTATGATTCCGTAAACATCTGTGTGGCAGTGGATGCTCCCTATGGGCTGGTTACACCTGTAATAAGAGACGTTGACAAGAAAAGCGTTGCAGACCTAGTAACTGAATACGAAGATGTGGTTTCACGAGCGAGAGCAGGCCAACTAAAAGAAAAAGATTTTGTGGGTGGAACATTTACAATAACAAACTTGGGTATGCTGGGAGTGGACTCCTTCACACCAGTAATTAACCCACCGCAGGTGGCTATTCTCGGTATAAACAGAATCAAGGATGTTGTGGTACTTGAAAACAATGAACCACGCTTAGCAAAAAGCATGACACTTTCTTTGAGCGTTGATCACCGAGTTGTAGATGGTGCTCCAGGAGCTCGTTTTCTGCAAAAAGTTAAAGAATATTTTGAGAATGCAAGTGCACTTGAGTAGCCAAGTTCCGCCAAGGGCGGCATCAGTTCTTAAGGTTGAAAGGAGTTTTTAGCCACTATGAAGAAACACTCTATTGGCATCATTGCCAATCCCCAGTCAGGTAGAGACATACGGAGATTAGTAGCTCACGCTTCTGTCTTTGATAACGAGGAAAAAGTCAACATTGTTGAGAGGCTTCTAGCCACTTGGAACACGATGGGGCTAAGTTCTGTGCTGTTCATGCCAGATTCCTACAATATTGTTTACAGGGCAGCAGAACGTATCAGAAACTTAAGAGTTAATCTTAAGCAGCTTGAGATGAAACCACTCTTTACAGACAAAGATACATTAATAGCGGCTTCACTAATGCAAGGAAACGTAGACGCCATTGTGGTAATAGGCGGAGACGGAACAAACAGAGCAGCGATCAAAGGGCTAAATCCAAAGGATTCCACCCCAATTGTTAGCATATCAACCGGAACCAATAACGTCTTTCCTTCTATGGTCGAAGCAACTATTGCTGCTCTCGCTGCTTGGACTATGACCTCAGAAAGAATAGATCAAAAGCAGGTCACCAATCAAGAAAAATTCCTCAAAATTTCATGGGACGGCAATGAGGATATAGCTTTGATAGATATAGCTTTCACGAAGGAACGTTTTGTAGGTTCCAGAGCTGTTTGGGATCCAAAATCCATAAGCGCGGTATTTTGCTCCAGAGCCCGACCTGAGAACGTTGGTTTTTCCTCGCTTTTGGGCTTTCTCTGTCCATCTAACCAGTACGACCCGTACGGTTCTTACGCCATACTAGATTCATCTGGAGAGTCAATATTGTTTCCCATGGCTCCAGGGAAGATTGAACTCGTGCAAGTAGGGGAGTACGGCCATTTCGAAGAAAACAAACCTTTCACTTTCGTATTGCGTGACGGAACGGTAGCTTTGGACGGTGAAAGAGAAATTGAAGTCTTCCGCCCAACAGAGTTTGCCATAGAGCTTTCCTGCAAAGGTCCTTTGACAGTGGATGTCCCAAGAGCTTTGAAGTTAGGCGTGGAAGAAGGCTTGTTTAAAAACTAGCTTTGAGCAATGAACACCCTTAAAATACTAAGGAACGATAGAACTGACCCTTTGGAGAATTTGTCTGTTGAGAAAAGCCTTTTAGAGCTCGAACTACATGATGACGTGGTATTGATGCTATGGCAAAACGAATGTTGCGTAGTTGTGGGTAGATTTCAGAATCCCGATTATGAAGTTAACCTGGATTACGTGCATGCAAAAAAAATACCGGTTATTCGCAGGTTTACCGGCGGCGGAACGGTGTACCAAGACTTAGGGAATCTTAACATCACCTTATGTAAGGAGAAAGACAACATTGTTTTTTCTCATTACGTCCTGGACGAAGCAAAAGCTATAGCTAACATATTGGCAGAAACAGTTAGGAAACTGACTAATGCTCCCGTGGTGGTGGACGACCGTGCCGGCATCTTCATAGAAGGTAGAAAAATATCAGGCTCTAGTACAGCGATTACGGCACATAAGTTTTTCTATCACTCGACATTGCTTGTGAACTCTGATTTGCAGGCGCTTAAAGAGTGCCTGAAATGGGAAGAGACATATCCCGAGGATCAACGCGATTTCGTCAAAAGTAAAAGATCTCAAGTAGCGAATTTGTCAGAATATGCACCGAACGTCACACTAAACATGGTCAAAGAAGCAATCATTTGTGAGTTCGTTCATAGTTTAGCTCCAAAGGACGTCATGTTCCTAGGTTAGCAGGAGAGGGGACTTTGGTATATTGAAGGTCCCGTCTCCTGCATTGCTTTGTTTCCTGTAGGGTGCTATTCTATGTATCCGATGATTTCTCCTTCGCGGATTTCCTCGTTTGGATTCTTAACGATTTTCAATTTTCCCGATAGAGGAGCCTGTATGTGCAGTGTGGTCTTTTCAATCATAACCTCGGCTATTTCTTCACCCTCTTTTACTTCATCGCCACCATTCTTATACCACCTAACTACGTAACCTACTTTGCCTTGAGTACTAATAACAGGTACTTTTATTTCAACCATATTAGCTCTCCTCACACATTTCTTTTACAAGTTTGACAATCTTGTCTTTAGATGGCAACACGAATTTTTCCAGAGGTCTGCTGTAGGGTAGTGGCACATCAGGTACGGCTATTCTTCTTGGAGGCACTTTGAGGCTAGATAAAGCACTTTCAGCTGCCACCGCGATTATTTCTCCAGTTAATCCATAGCTCAGATAATCCTCATCTACAACTAGGAGCCTGCCAGTTTTTGCAACGGAGTTCAAGATGGTTTGCTTGTCAAGGGGCACAAGTGTTCGAAGATCAATAATTTCAACGCTTATTCCTTCTTTGTCCAGTTCCTGTGCAGCCCACAGTGCTTCATATACCATCCTAGACGCGGTAACTATGGTAATGTCGCCACCTTGACGGACGATCTTAGCTTGCCCAAAGGGAATAGTATAAGGTTCTTCTGGAACTTCTACAGCTGCCTCCTCAGGTGAAGGCATCCAACCGAGCCCTTGGAGTCCTTTGTGGAAGAAATACATGACTGGGTTATCGTCCCTTATAGCTGATATCATAAGACCTTTTGCGTCATAAGAGTTGGAAGGAACAACCACCTTTAGTCCGGGTACATGTGCAAAAATACCATACAAGGTTTGAGAATGTTGTGCAGCATCGCTATATCCAGCTCCTATGGCGGTCATAATTACCACTGGAACCTTTACATTTCCATTGGACATGTAGGTGACTTTGGCGATGTGGTTGTATATTTGATCCATAGCGACACCAAAGAAGTCCACAAACATGAGCTCTACAATTGGCCTCATTCCCTTTGAAGCAGCACCTAAAGCTCCTCCTATGAAGGCAGATTCGCTTATAGGCGTATCCTTAACTCGATCGGGTCCAAACTTATCAAGAAGTCCCGTAGTGGCTCCGAAAATGCCACCATATGCTCCAATGTCTTCACCCATAACAAATACTGAGCTGTCCCGCTTCATTTCCTGTGCAATTGCTTCCGCTATAGCCATGTACATGGGTAGCTTTCTTGCCATTCTACTCACCCCCTATGAAAACATTTTCAAGAGCTTCATGCTCCTCGGGGTACTCGCTTTGTCTGGCGTACTCAATAATCTCATCTATCTCAGCCACTATAGCATTTTGCAGATTCTGCAGTTCTTGTTCACTAACTAAACTTCTATCAAGCAATTGCTTTTCCAAATACTTCACCGGGTCATTATTCATGGCTTCTTCTAAGTCTTCTTTTGATCTGTAAATCTGTGCGTCACCTTCGAAGTGTCCCCTTAGCCTATAAACTTTTATTTCAACGAGACTGGGCCCTTCACCATTTCTAGCCCTGTCAACTGCTTCCTTGGCTACCTCGTAGACAGCAACGACGTCTTTACCATCCACATACACCCCAGGAATGCCATACGCTTTCGCTCTTTCACTGTTTCTTGAAAGGGACGTAGATTTATCCTTTGGTACTGATATAGCCCAGGAGTTATCTTCGATTACAAAGATCACAGGCAGCTTCCAGAGTGCAGCTAAGTTTAGGGATTCATGGAACGTACCTTGGTTTGCAGCACCTTCTCCACCAACTGCCACAGCAATATAGTCAGCTCCTTGCTGTTTGGCAGCAATGCCTACACCTACCGCTTGAGGGAAACTTGCGCCCACAATACCGCTGCAGCTAAAATTCACCTTTGGGTCAAACAAGTGCATATGTCCACCTTTTCCAGCAGACAGCCCTGTGCGTTTTCCAAAGATTTCGGCGGTCATGGCTCTAAGATCCACGCCTTTTGCAATGGCAAAGTGGTGTATACGGTGGGTTCCTACCACTGCATCTTCAGGCTTTAAATGAGCACAGACACCCACAGCGGAGGATTCTTGACCGCTAGAAAGGTGCAATTCACCTGGAATGGGTCCCGCAGAAATGTCGAAAATGGGGGATTTGCCTTCGTAGTAGATCTTACCCAATGTTTCTTCGTAGTACCGAATTTCATACATGGTTCTGTACAAAGATAATAGTACCTGCTCAGAAATCTCCATAATTCAGTATCACCTCCTGTGGAGAATGATAGCACAAAGTTGAAGAAAGAAGACATAATTATCCTTGCACAATAGAAACATTCAAAATACGGAAAACTGTCACTAAAGGTAAGAAAAGCTTCAGTGTATAATGTTCTTAACCAGCTCTTGCTGGAATAGATATGAGGAGGAGGTCAGTCAATGTCTGTTTTAAACTTTATTGTCAACGAGATTCTCAGCAAACCTGCATTATTAGTAGGTTTGATGTCCTTTGTTGGGCTTTTGGCTTTGAGAAAATCTTTTAGTGATGTACTTAGTGGTACGGTAAAGACCATCTTGGGCTTTCTTATTTTGTCTGCTGGAGCCAGTGTGGTCATCGCCACATTGGGCCCATTGGAAGTTATGGTAAAGGAGGCGTTCAACCTTCACGGTGTAATTCCCACAAACGAAGCAATTGTAGCACTTGCACTTAAGGACTTTGCCACAGAAGTGGCTGCCATAATGGCACTTGGTTTCGTTGTGAACCTTATATTTGCTTTGATTACGCCTGCTAAATTTGTTTTCTTAACGGGGCATCATTTGCTTTACATGGCTACAGTTTTAGCTGTGGTGATTGGCAGCGCAGGAATAAAAGGGGCAAATCTGATCATCTTGGGAGCCATTCTTCAAGGTACCATAGCCACCGTTATGCCAGCCCTGTTGCATCCATTTACTAAGAAACTCACTAATGATGCTGGTTTTGCTTTAGGTCACTACAACTCACTAGGATATCTGGTTTCTGCACTTATCGGCGGCTTAGTGGGGAAGGGGAGTCGGTCCACAGAAGACATAAAGGTGCCAGAGAACCTCTCTTTCTTAAAAGAACCCTTGGTTATTACTAGCGTGGTCATGATAATAATTTACGTATTTCTTGCGTTAATGGCGGGACCAGCCGTACTTGAGCAGTTCGCCGAGGGTGGAAATTACATTATGTATGCAATTATGCAAGGGCTAACATTTGGAGCTGCCATAGGTATCATTATCTATGGTGTAAGGATGATACTCGCTGAATTGGTACCAGCTTTCCAAGGTATTGCTCAGAGTTTAATTCCAAACGCGGTACCTGCACTTGACTGTCCCACGGTATTTCCTTATGCTCCGAATGCTGTAGTTATTGGGTTCATATTCAGTGTCATAGGCGGAATTGTGGGTATGTTTTTGGTGGGCCCCTTGGGACTAGCATTGATTATTCCAGGCATGATTCCACACTTTTTCGACGGTGGTACAGCAGGGGTTTATGGCAACTCTACAGGAGGACTAACAGGTGCTGTCGTGGGATCTTTCGTGAACGGACTTTTGATAACGTTCTTACCAGCCTTGTTGCTGTCATTCATGGGTAACCTTGGGTTAGCCAATACAACCTTTGGAGATAGTGATTTTTGCTGGGCTGGTATTTTAGGCGGAAGCATATCAAGATTAGGTACTACTGGGGCTTACTTAGGTATAATCTTAGTAAGCGTGGTACTTCTGGCTACTGCTAGTATTGTTTCTGTCCGCGCGAGGAAATCAGCAGCATAGGAGGAATTCTTAATGTCTTTAAGCCAAGGTAAGAAGCTATCAATACTGGCTGTATGTGGTATGGGTTTGGGTTCTGGTGTTGTTCTAAAAATGACAATTGAAAAGGTCTTAAAGGAGCTTGGTATCAGCGCCGTTGTAAATGTTTCAGACGTAAGCAGTGCCAAATCTCAAAGTGCGGACATTGTAGTGACTTCACCCGAATTTGCAAGTTCTTTTTCTAGCTCAAAAGAAAAACTTGTTCTAATAAAGAACTATGTTGACGCTAACGAAATGAAAGAAAAGCTTCAGCAGGCGCTCGAAGAGCTTCAGAAATAAGAGAGCGAAAAACTAGCGGCACAGAGGGCTTGGAGCTCAAAGCGGGACTCCAAGCCCTCTGTTTTGAAACATAATGCACATTATCGGAAGCGATAAATCAGGCAACTTTTTCCACGAACCTATCAAAAAGAAATTCCCAGCCTGAACCGCGTTCAAGTCTTTATTACGCTGGTCCAAGCTGGGAAAAAGCTTAGCTACTAATTTTCTGAACGGTGAAACTTCCCTCTTTGAAATCTACCTTTATGTGGTCACCTGGCGCAACTTCTCCTAGAACCATTTTTTCGGCTATTCTGTTCTCAATTTCTTTCTGTATTGCTCTCCGAAGAGGTCTAGCTCCAAGTTCTGGATCAAACCCTACCTTAGCAAGGTTTTCTATGGCGGCATCAGTGAATTCCACGTATACCTGTTGCTGCGAAAGACGCTGAGCTACATATGAAAGCTGCAACTTAGCGATCTCCTTTATTTCATCCATAGTAAGCGGCTTGAAGAACACGATGTCATCTACCCTGTTTAGGAATTCTGGTCTGAAGTAACTCTTGAGCAGATCCATAACTTCTTTTTCAGCTTCCTCAAAAGGCCTACCCTCTTGAGCAGCATTCATTAGAATGTGACTTCCTAAGTTGCTAGTCATAATGATGATGGTGTTCTTAAAGTCTACGATACGGCCCTTCGCGTCGGTGAGCCGTCCATCATCTAACACTTGCAGCAACAAATTGTGAATATCGGGATGAGCCTTCTCGATTTCGTCGAATAAGATGACACTGTAAGGACGCCTGCGAACTGCTTCGGTGAGTTGCCCTCCCTCTTCATATCCCACGTAACCAGGCGGAGAACCTATGAGTCTGCTTACGGTGTGCTTCTCCATGTATTCAGACATGTCAAAGCGTACTAGCGCCGACTCATCGCCAAAAAGTACTTCAGCTAAAGCTTTGGCCAGTTCTGTCTTACCAACGCCCGTCGGACCCAAGAATATGAAACTGCCAATGGGTCTCTTTGGATCCTTCAAGCCCGTCCTAGCGCGCCTAATTGCCTGAGCTACAGCAGAAATGGCTTCATCTTGGCCCACTACTCTACGATGAAGAATTTCTTCCAATTTAGCTAGTTTTTCCTTTTCGCTTTCCTCTAGCTGGGTTACAGGAATTCCTGTCCACGCTGACACAACTTCTGCTACTTCTTGGTCTGTCACTGTAAGGTCATTAGAGGAAGTGTGCCTTACCTGTTTTTCAAACTCTTCTCTTTCCTCTTTGAGCTTGGCTATTTCGTCTCGAAGTTGTGCAGCTTTTTCAAATTCATTAGCATCTACAGCTGACCTCAGTTGCTTCTGCAATTCATCAATCTTTTGATCCAGTTCTTTAAGTTCCTTGGGAACACTTGAAGCTCTTAACCGTACTTTTGCGCATGCTTCGTCTAGTAAATCAATAGCTTTGTCAGGTAGATGGCGGTCTGAGATGTAGCGATCAGACAAATAAACTGCAGCCTTTATCGCGTTGTCGGCGATCTTTACTTTATGGTGCGCTTCAAGCTTGTCTTTTAGAACTTTTAGTATGGCAATGGTATCTTCTAACGATGGCTCTGGTACATACACGGGTTGGAAGCGCCTTTCAAAAGCTGGGTCCTTTTCAATATATTTCCTATATTCGTCTATGGTTGTTGCACCTATGACATGTAAGTCGCCACGAGCTAAAGCAGGTTTTAACATATTTGACGCATCTACCGCGCCTTCTGCACCGCCAGCGCCGATTATGGTGTGAATTTCATCTATGAAGAGTATGATTTTGTCCTTTTGCTTGATTACCTCATCAAGTATTTTCTGCATTCTTTCCTCGAATTCGCCACGGTACTTAGTACCAGCCACCAGAGAACCGATATCCAATTGGATTACTCTTTTACCTTTTAAAGCATCAGGTACATCCCCAGCGGCAATTCTCTGGGCAATGCCTTCTACTATGGCCGTTTTGCCAACACCAGCATCACCTATTAGAATGGGATTATTCTTAGTACGACGGGAAAGAATTTCCAGAACCCTTTGTATTTCGGAGTCTCGACCTACTATAGGATCTAGTTTCCCTTGTCTAGCTAGCTCTGTAAGGTCTCTTCCGAACTTCTCTAGTTCCGTGGTCGCCGTCTGTGTTCCTCTTTGGTAAGGTGAAGCACCTGCAGAAGGACGTGTGCGACTTTCCTCCTCGATAATATCCATTAAATTGTTCAGCTTCAGGTTGTTTCTTTCTAAGATGCTTGCGGCATATCCTCCATCTTCTAGAATGGCAAACAAGAGCTGTTCCGGAGTAGCCTCACCACGGAATGTGTTTCGTGCCATATCTGCTGCTCTTTCTAGGACCGACTTAAGCTGCGGCGAAACTGTTACCTCGCTAACTGCCTCACCCTTTGGGGTTAGGCTTTCTTCTAGCTCTTCTTTTATCTTTTCCACATTAACGCCGTGTTCCACAAGTACATTTGCCAAAGGCTCGTATTGGAGTAAAGCATAGGCCAAATGCTCAGGCGTAAGTTCATCATAACCAGCCGCCCCTGCTAGGTTTGCTGCATTCTGCAAAATGGACAAAGAAGAAGATGATAGATAATCTGTTATATCTCTTTTTCTCCTTTCAAAAAACTCTGGAAACAAATCTGAAAACTCGTTTCCGAAAAACTGTTGGAATATATCATCAAACATATTTTCGTTTGCACCTCCTTTAAATTGAATAGGTTGACTTTTTTTAGGGCCTACTAATGTATACCCAATATGCGTTCTCACTATGCAAAGAGGCGAGCAGATGCTCGCCTCTTTTACCTCAAATCAAACTTGATCTACAACTACTCTGCAGGTTCGAACATGTCCTTGGATACACCACAAACTGGGCAAACCCAGTCTTCTGGTAGCTCTTCAAAGGGAGTTCCTGGTGCTACACCGTTGTCTGGATCGCCGACCTCTGGATCATAAATAAAACCGCAAACTTGACAAACGTACTTCATATTCTTCCACCTCCTATGACGATTATACCGAATTTGTTTTTAACGTTGCACATAGTGAATTTTTAACCTCGTTTTAACAGCAATTTTGCCTAGCCCTGACCTACAATGTATTTAGTTTAATATTGGGAGATGTGTATATGAAACGGTTCAAAGGGACAGCGTTAGTCCTCGTAGCGTTACTGCTGGTAGTTGGCATCCTCGCTGGGTGTGCTCCTAAGCAGGCAGCAAAGCAAAAGGTTATCGGTATTGTGCTACCCACTAAAGACGAACCACGTTGGATTCAGGATGAAACAAGGTTCAATGATGCACTAAAGGACACAGACTACAGTGCTGAAATCATGTTCAGTCAGGGCGATCCTGCACGTGAGAAGCAGAATGTGGAGACCTTAATCGGACAAGGCATAAAAGTGTTAATTCTTTGTGCTCACGATGCTGTTGCAGCAGCAGCATCTGCCGAAGCAGCGCGAGACGCTGGTGTCAAAGTAATTTCTTACGACAGGCTCATTCTTGACACTGACGCTGTTGATTACTATGTAACGTTCGACAGTGTTGAGGTTGGTCGCAAACAGGGACAATATCTCGTAGACCATGCGTCGGGACAGAATAACCCATTGTACCTGTATGCTGGTGCTCTATCTGATAACAACTCATTCTTGTTCTTCCAGGGTGCTTGGGAAGTTCTGCAGCCGAAGATAGCTGACGGCACATTCGTGATTGCCAACTCCACTAAGGCTGAGGCTCTAAAAGATAAGAATAGCCTCACTAGGGACGAAATAGCTGATATTATTGGTCAAATAACTACTAACTGGGACTTCAATACTGCTAAGAACCTTGCTCAGGCGAACTTGTCATCAGCTCCAAAGACCCTTAAAGGTAATGTCTTCATACTTGCCCCTAACGACGGAACTGCAAGATCTATTGCTGACACGTTTGCCGCAGATCCAGACATCACATCCTATGTGATTACCGGTCAGGATGCTGAGAAGCCATCAGTGCAGTACATTATCGATGGAAAGCAATCCATGACAGTATTTAAGGACGTACGCGTTTTGGTAAGAGATGCAATTAACGCTGCCATAACTTATCTTGAAGGCGGAGAGCCCGAAGCTACTACCACATACAACAATGGCGTTAAAGATGTTCCTTCTAAGCCTTCTGAAGTTCAAGTAGTTGACAAGAGCAATGTTAGAGAAATTCTAATAGATTCTGAATACTACAGTGAAAGTGATTTCACTTGGCCCACTGAGTAGCAAAGAGAAATAGGTGAGATAAGATGGACACCCCACTCATAGAGCTTAGAAACATAAGCAAGTCTTTTGGCGAAGTCCAAGTCCTTTTTGACGTCAATATGAAAGTCAAGGAAGGCGAAATTCACTGCCTAGTCGGTGAAAACGGCGCAGGAAAGAGCACTTTGATGAAGATCCTGAGTGGGGTGTACCCTTATGGACAGTACAGCGGAGAAATACTCATAGAGGGGCACCCCGTCCAGTTTCACTCAATAAGGGACAGTGAAAAAGCTGGAATCTCCATAATATATCAAGAACTCTCCTTGGTTCCCGAAATGATGGTTTATGAAAACATTTTCTTGAGCAACGAAATCAGAAAAGGGCTGGTTGTAGATACGGAAAAAGAAATCGACGAAGCAGGAAGGTTGCTAAAAATGGTTAAGGCCGACTACATCAGTCCCACGGCAAAAGTGAAAAACCTCAGTGTAAGTATGCAGCAGTTAGTCGAGATAGCCAAGGCCTTAAGTAGTAAACCAAAAGCTCTCATATTGGACGAACCAACTTCTGCTTTGAGTGAACTAGAAAGTGAAAACCTACTTAACCTACTCAAAGAACTAAAAGCGAGAGGCATGACCATAATACTTATAAGTCACCGTCTAAAGGAAGTACTGCAAGTAGCTGATTCCATTACTGTGCTCCGCGATGGGCGCTCTGTGGCGTATTTCGACCGACGTGAGCAGGAAGTGGATGAAGCGACCATAATAAAATACATGGTGGGACGCGAGATCGCGAATCTCTACCCACCCAAAATAGCAGAGCCAACCGATGAAGTTGTTTTTGAATTAAAGAACTGGACCGTGATAAATCCGGCCACGGGACGTTATCTAGCCAAAGACGTAAACCTAAGAATCCACAGAGGCGAAATTGTTGGGCTTTTTGGGTTAATAGGAGCCGGTCGCACAGAGCTTGGACTGAGCATTTTTGGGAACCCTTACGGTTACATTGTGCAAGGCGAAGTGTTCGTTGAAGGTAAGCAGGTGAACCCAAGATCACCTGCTGAAGCTATAAAAAACGGTATTTTTTACTTAACTGAAGACCGAAAAGAAAGAGGCCTAATCCTCATAGAAACCATAAGGAAGAACATTGCACTGGCAAATTTGGAAGCTGTTTCTCGAGGTCTGATAGTGGATGATGAAAAAGAAATTCAAGTAGCTAATAATTTTGTCTCACGTTTGAGTATAAAAGCTCCCAATGTGGAAGCGAAGATCTCCACCCTAAGTGGAGGAACGCAACAAAAAGTGCTAGTAGCGAAGGGACTATTTACTGAGCCGAAGGTGCTTATTTTGGATGAGCCCACACGAGGTATTGACGTTGGCGCAAAGTTTGAGATCTACACCCTTATGAGAGAACTAGCAAAGGAAGGAAAGGCGATCTTACTTATTTCCTCTGAACTGCCGGAGATACTCGGAATGAGCGATAGGATCTACGTTATGGGTCGTGGTCGTATTACTGGAGAACTCTCAGCTGACCAAGCTGATCAAGAAACTGTGATGAAATATGCCATCGACTAAGAGGAGGTGTCAGAGATGAATTCTTTTGGGCAGCACCTGAAGAAATTCTTGGTGGAAAACGTACGTGACTACGCAATGTTCGTAGCACTGATTGCAATAATGATCGTTTTCGAAGTGCTTTCTGGTGGGACATTTCTTTCTCCTGATAACATAACAAACTTGATAAACCAGACAGGATATCTTGCAGTTCTATCTATTGGTGTGACCCTAGTCATAGTTATAAGACACATAGACCTGTCCATTGGTTTCTTGTCAGGATTTCTCGGAGCTGTGGCAGCTAATCTGATGATGTTTTATCACTTTAACGCTTTTACAGCAATTCTGGTAGTTCTACTTTTAGGTGCATTAGCTGGTTTACTTAATGGATCCATGGTTGCCTACTTGGGTATTCCCTCTTTTATTGCCACATTGGCGGGGTGGATGGCATACCGTGGGGCTTTACTCTTAGCAACTCGTGGTATGGGTACCATAATCATAAAAAATGAAACCTTTAATGCCATAGGAAACGGGTTCATACCAGACATACCTGGTCTTGAAAACTTTTTGCCTGGTTACCATAAACTTACGCTTTTTCTTGGTATTGTTGCCATTATTGCCATAATCTTCTCTTCCATATCCAGCCGCCGTCGCCAAATTCAGAGAGGCATTGAGCCCATACCCTTTGACATGTTCATACTAGAAATGATATTCATTACAGCTGGTTTGTTTTATATAACACTGAAAATTGCAGCCTACAACGGGATTTCTTGGACACTACTCATAGTTCTTGGTGTAACGATGATCTACTACTTTATAACCGAGAGAACAGTGCTTGGTCGCCACATTTATGCTGTTGGAGGTAACCCAGAAGCTGCTCAACTCAGTGGTATCAATGTGAAAAAGATCATCCTCATCGTTTTCACGTCCATGGGGATGCTGGCGGGCCTTTCTGGTATTCTGTTCGCCTCACGACTAAAATCTGCCACTACCACTGCAGGAACAATGTTCGAGCTGTACGCTATCGCTGGAGCATACATAGGCGGTGTATCAGCTGCAGGAGGTGTAGGAAAAGTCGTTAACTCACTTATAGGCGCCTTCGTCATGCAAACATTGCAGAATGGCATGTTGTTGCTGGGAGTAGACGTTTCACTTCAATACATCATCTTAGGTGTAGTTCTTGCCATTGCCGTTATCTTTGACGTAGCTACACGTTCTCGGGTGCACTAAATCAGTCCATATTAGAAGCTAAAACAAGGCGGCATAGGATTGCCGCCTTGTTTTCACTAAAAACCTTTTCCTTTAGGTTCTTTAAACCACTTAGCAGAATGAACATTTTCACCATCTTTAAGGACGGAAAACAACAAGAACAAGGATGGCGGAGATTTTAGGTAATACTTGAGTTCCTTTCTTACTGTATCTAGCAAAGAATCACGAACTTCGAGAAAGAATACAGATGCGATCGAATTGTGAAAGGTCCTTAGTAACTTGGTAATAGAAACCTAAGGATGAAGCAAGCTTCTGCAGGTCGCTTTCAACATAGCTGTCTATTTCGAGTATTACTCTGCCTGCATCAGACAAGTGTGACAAAGAGTAGGTCAAAATATCACGGAAAACCAAAACAGGATCTTCTGGGAATACCGCTTGAAGAGGTTCAAAAGCTTTCACGCTGTAATCCACCTCTTCAAACAATTCATAAGCAACGTACGGTGGGTTGGAAATGATAAGGTCAAACATACCGTTTTCGGGCAAAGTACTAACAATAGCAAGTCTGTTTTGAACTTCAAATTTCTCTGCGTTGTATTTCGTACACAGTTGACCTACATGTGATATTTCAACTGCAACGCCTTGGCTCTTAGGATTCTCCAAAAGCAAAGAGATAGCAATTGCACCACTGCCGGTTCCGAAGTCCAGAAAAGAATTGAACGGCTCCTTTAGTGCAAGCTCCACTAGAAGCTCTGTTTCATTACGTGGGATGAAAACGCCTGGCAATACATAAAAGTCTCTTCCATAAAAAGCTTCGTAGCCTGTGATGTAGGCAAAGGGAACGTTTTCACCAAGTAAGTAAATAACCCTCCTGAACTCACCTTCGTCAACAATAATGTCTTTGTCAAGAGCAACATCTATTTTGCTAACACCGAAAACATAACTTATTAAGTTGTAGATGGTAGAATCTGGAACATCAGATGAAGCAGAACGTCTTAGCGTCTTGAATAAATCAAGCGCTTTCATCCATTTCCAGCAGTCTGGTTTCCCTATCTGCTGTTTCCAATGCGTCGATCATCTCGTCCAAGTCTCCGTCCAAAAACCTGTCCAAATAGTAGATTGTGTAATTGATCCTGTGGTCTGTTACCCTATTTTGCATGAAGTTGTACGTCCGTATTTTTTCTCCTCGTTCGGCTGATCCGATGAGCGATCTACGGAAACTTGACATGCTTTTTTGTCTTTCTTCGAGCTGACGCTCGTAAAGTTTTGCCCTGAGCACTTTGAGTGCTTTCATTTTGTTTTGTAGCTGAGATCTTTCGTCTTGACAAGTAACCACTATACCTGTTGGTTTATGCTTTATTCTGACGGCGGTTTCGTTTTTCTGCACGTTTTGGCCACCATGTCCACCTGCTCTGAAAGTGTCTATTTCCAAGTCTTCCTCGTTTATTTCAATTTCTACCTCATCTACTTCAGGCAAAACTGCTACCGTCGCAGTTGACGTGTGAATCCTTCCAGAGGATTCTGTTTCAGGCACCCTTTGAACGCGGTGAACCCCGGATTCGTATTTGAGCCGCGAATATACCCTATCCCCTTCCACTGAGAAGACAACTTCTTTGAATCCACCAAGATCTGTGGGGTTAGAGTCAACTAGTTCTACCTTCCAACCCTTTCTCTCAGCATACCTAGTGTACATTCTGAAAAGATCTCCTGCAAACAAAGCTGCTTCCTCACCGCCCACACCAGCTCTAATCTCTACAATGACTGGTTTCTCATCCATAGGGTCAGGTTCCACCAGCAGCAGCTTTAGTTCCTTTTCTTTTTGAGGAAGAATGTCTTCTAGATTTCGAAGTTCTTCTTCTGCTAGTTCTTTAAGCTCGTCTTCTCCTGGTTCTTCGAGGATAGCTTTTGCTGATTCAATATCCCTAATCAGCTTCCTATAGTCTGCGATTTTCTCTATAATCGGATCAAGCTGACTTTTTTCTCTCATGAGTTTCATCAGCTGTTCCGGATCCGATGCAATCTCAGGATTCTCAAGATCTCTTACCAAAGATTCGTAACGTTCTTCCATAGCACGAATGATATTATCTAGGGCCAAAACTATCACTCCTTGAAAAGCGTAAGCGTTTTACCGGGAACTTCATGGTGCAAGTTACATCTTGCTTCATACGTCTCCAGTCCACCAACCAAGATGGTGGGGTCATCATATCGAGCTGGTCTTCCATTTATAAGCCTTTGCGTCTTGGTGGCAATGTTTCCACAAACGCTGCATATGGCATGAAGTTTGGTGACTTCGTCTGCTAATGCCAACAAGGTTGGCATAATGCCAAAAGGCTCTCCCCTAAAATCTAGGTCCAAGCCAGCTACGATAACTCTTTTTTTGTTCTGCAGCAGCTCTCGTATGACAGGTACCAACTCTCCCGTGAAAAACTGAGCTTCATCGATGCCTACCACTTCAGCATCCTTTGCCATACCTAGAATACTTTTGGGATCTTCAACTGGAATAGCATTGAAGCTAAAACCTGAATGAGAAACCACAGCTACCAGATCATATCGCGTGTCTAAAGCTGGCTTTATAGCGATGGTCTCCTTCTTGGCTATAACTGCTCTTCTGAGTCTTCTTACTAATTCTTCGGTTTTTCCTGAGAACATACATCCAGTTATTACTTCTAACCATCCATCCTGAGTTATGATTTCCATTGCTGTTTTACCTCTTCGTAACATTTGATGTTACCTTCTGGACAGAATCCCTTCGATATGCATTCTGGACCTGCATCCTCAAATATTGTCGGTGCCACTTTTTTAACCTCATTTAGCATCAATGCTGCAACTTCTCTTATCTCCCATTGTGCTCTTCGACACATCCTCAAACCAAAAAAGTGCAATAGCTCCCGCGCATTCATGGTAACAACGATAGTTGTTTTTACACTCTGAGGTATAACAAACCGAGCATCCTCTTTTGGTATACCCATAGCCAAAAGCTGTTTATAAAGCTCTTTACTTTCATCTATGTGCTTTCGATAAGCTTCCAGAGCACCTGAGTCCTTCGCAATAGTATTAGGTACCACGTATCCCTCATCTTCTTCGTTCACATAGCGTTGTGAACGCTGAGAATACGAGGCTAGCCGATGCCTTACCAATTGGTGGGTACAGACTCTAGAGCAACCATCTATGAGAAAAGTAAAAGAAGCATGTTCCAGCACACTAAGATGTCCTCTCTTCTTCACTGTTCTAATGCTTTTTTGAATTTGCTCTGACCCTAGGTTCTCGAGAAGTTTCAAGGGCTCTTCAGCGCTATAGCAAATCCTTGCTGCATAGCCAACTATCTTCTCGGGATCGTTCGTCCATGAAAGCAGTTTTACTTTGATATCACTCACAGTGGATTTCAACCTCTTTTTAGAGAATCTGGAGCCTGTTAATCTGTTCCAAGAATTCAGAATTGTCCTTTGTTCTAGCCAAAAACTTTATAACTTCCTCGACGGCATTTTCAAGCTCTTGACCAGCTATGGCTCTTCTGAGTTTCCAAATGGCTTCAAGCTCTTCAGGTGTATAAAGTTTTTCTTCGTGTCTAGTTCCTGACCTCTTAATGTCAATTGCAGGGAATAACCTACGTTCAGCAAGTTTTCTGTCCAATATGAGTTCCATATTACCAGTACCTTTGAATTCTTCAAAGATTACTTCGTCCATCCGCGATCCCGTTTCTACTAGAGCCGTCGCTAATATGGTTAAACTACCACCACTCTCCACTTTTCTAGCTGCTCCAAAGAAATGTTTCGGACCCCTAATGGATGCTGGGTCAAGCCCTCCTGACAAAGTTCTTCCCGAAGGCGGGATAACAAGGTTATATGCCCTAGTCAGACGAGTTATACCGTCAAGCAGAATAACTACGTCTCTACCAAGTTCTACCAAACGCTTTGCCCTCTCCAGGACAATGTGAGCTACCTGTATATGGTTTTCCGGTGGCAAATCGAAAGTCGAGGCCACAACTTCTGCTCCCGGTACAGACCTAATCATATCTGTTACTTCTTCGGGCCTTTCGTCTACCAAAAGAATGATCACATGGACTTCGGGATGATTAGTAGTAACTGCTTGAGCTATTTTTTTCAGGATTGTGGTTTTTCCAGCCTTTGGCGGTGCAACGATGAGTCCTCTTTGCCCTTTACCAATGGGGGCAAACAGGTCAATCATTCTGTTAGTTATTTCTTGAGGCCCCAAATACAAGTTAAAGCGTTCATGAGGGAAGACAGGAACAAGTTCATCGAACTTGACACGATCCGCTATCTTCTCAACAGGGATTCCGTTCACTTTTTCAATGCGAAGTAAAGCCGGGTATTTTTCCTTTTCGCGTGGTGGACGGATGATACCTTCTACGTAATCACCCTCACGGAGCTTAAATTTTCTCGCCTGTGATATGGACAGGTAAATGTCCACACCCGTGGGTCCAAATTTGCTCTTAAGCAACGCGTAACCCTGCTGTTCATCGGGGAAATACAGTATGCCAGAACCTCTATGCTCAGTAGTGGCAGTAGGTGCACTTTCCTCTTCTCTCGCCCGAACAGTGCTCTTATCTTTAACCTCTGTAGGTTGAGCAGAACTTTGAGGTTTAGTCTCCCCTGGCTTTTGCTCACCTTGCAGTTCTGCTTCAGCCAACTTTAATATGGCATCAATGAGTTCTTGCTTTGTCATAGTCTTTACGTTTTTAACGCCAAGCTGATTCGCTATTTGACGCAACTCGAAGATCTTCTTGTTTTGAATCTCCTTCTGTATCGTAACTAAATCCACTTATTTCCCTCCTACATACACTTTCGTTGATTATTCTCCGATGAATTGCTTATATTCTTCAGCGCTCATCAATGTGTCTAATACACTGACGTCACTCAGTTCAATAACCGCAATCCATCCCTCTCCATAAGGATCATCATTTATGATTTCTGGGGAGTTTTTGAGTTTCTCGTTAACTTCTACCACTTTTCCTGAAACAGGGCTGTATACATCGCTTGCAGATTTCACAGACTCTAGTGAAGCTAACGTCTCTCCCACCTTAATTTCCTGACCCACTGCTGGGAGATTAACGAATACAATATCTCCCAGCTCGTCCTGGGCAAAGTCCGTAATACCCACTGAAACCTTGTTGCCTTCCAAGACCTTTACCCACTCGTGTTCCTTCGAATACTTTAAACCTTCCAACACTTTCATCTTTACCTACCTCCTTGGATATGTGTTATGGTCTTACTTCCAATAGTTCACACGGTTGTTTCAGCAATACGTTATTTCCATCGATGGCAGCTATGCGACTTGCAGTAAACGGAAGTTGTAAATCAACTGACTGAGTATGAAATACGTTACCGTCAATAGTATACACCTGATTGCCATAAAGCATTGCCCACCGAGAAGAATCAACGCTGCCGACGTTCTCCAAAACTTCACCTTTTACACGCAAGATTTTGACATCCTTGCCGTTGCTCACCAAAAACGTTAAAGGATCTCTACCTACTGTTCCAAAGTACTTATAGCCGCTAGGATAGCCAACACTTCTTTTTAGTGACAAATAGTTTTCACCACTGTAGATGTGCATTCCATCCTCAACGAGCACTAAAGCTGTAGCAGTTTTTTCTGAAGAATAAGCTGTAAAATCAACAATGTTGTCAAAATCCGACTTGTCTGTTCCTATTAAAGAAACCTGGTTACCTTTAAGGGAGCTAAGATGAACCATGCCATCGCTGTACTCCAAGAACCAAATACTGTCCACATACCACAGCTTCCCAACGTAAATTCCTTTCGACGAACTCACGGCATTCTTCCCATAGTCAGTATAAAGAAAAGAGCCATCTGACACGTACCAATGACTATTCTTTACTGCAACCCACTTTCCACTTACGTTTCCCAGACTTGCTTTCGTAGCAGTTTTTACAAATTCCAAAACTTCGCTACCTATATTGGTGGTAGAAGTAGTGTTTCAGGAACGACCGGAGTTGGTTTTCGCCATCCAATGAAATGAGAACTGTTGAATCCAATTAGAAGGCCCATGACTGTAACAAGAATTACTGCCACCAAGATTAAGGGAGCAGCTTTTGACCTAAGCGGACTGACGTGAACCCGAGTTGCCGAAGACTCCTCATACATCTGTTCATCGAATAACTGCTCGATGTATCGTATAAAAATCCTACCCACTCTAAGTCCATTCTCTTCGATACGTAGTACGTCGTCTTCATGAGCAGTAGCTTGGCTAACCGTCTTAACCCTGCTTCCTTCTTCCTCTTGCCATGTCAGCCTGTGAGTAAAATCAAACAGAGGGTCTGTCAAACAGGTGGTTTTGCCGGATTGTTCATGATACACCACCAGGTTGGAATTGTTTATGACCAGCAGATTCATCCCGTAAATAGCGATGAAAAGCCATGGTTGCTCATTTTCATAAAAGTCAGCTATTTCTTTGTATTCCTCCAGAGTCTCGCGGTTTTCCAGCTCTCGAAGAAGTACATTTGCCAGTTTTTCATTCTTGCTCACAACAATGAGATGGCGTTCTGGGGCATTAGGGTCTGGCAATGCCTTATGCGCAACTTTATAAACTGCAGATTCAATTGAAATTTCAATGTTTACTAAAGTTCTCATAAGTGAACCTTGTTTTCTATTTCCTCTTTTATCATGTTTTTGAATTCGTCTAAGGACATTTGTCCCAGATCACCTTTTACACCATGTCTGACTGAGACAACACCAGACTCGACTTCCTTTGAACCTACAACTAGCATGTAAGGCACCTTTTCCGTTTGACCTCTTCTGATGCGATATCCCAGTTTCGAGCCAGTGTCAGTATCCAGTTTCACCCTAAACTCCTTCAAACCCTCTGCAACGCTCTGAGCATACTGCATCTGGTCTTCTGTTATGGGCAATATGCGAACCTGCTCAGGAGCTACCCACAGTGGGAACCAACCACTGTATTGCTCGATGAGAAGTGCAAAGAACCGCTCCAATGAACCGAGAAGTGCACGATGTATCATGACAGGCTCATGTTCTAAACCGTCTTGCCCGGTGTATTTCATGTTGAACCTTCTAGGCAAGTTGAAATCCACTTGTATGGTTGGCCCCTGCCAATATCTGCCCAGTGCGTCTTTCACTTTGATATCAATAGCTGGCCCATAGAATTTAGCTTCGCCTTCAGCTACTGTGAAATCTAAGTCTCTTGCTTTGAGTGCACCCGACAAAGCTGATTCCGCAAGTTCCCAAACATCGTCGTCACCCACATACTTATCCTTGTTCTTAGGATCACGGACTGAAAGTTCAATTCTCAAATCCTCAAAACCGAACAATCTGTAAATTCCCAATGCCATGTCCAAGACCTTTTCCACTTCTTCCTCGACCTGTTCACGAGCGCAGAAGATGTGTGCGTCGTCCTGCGTAAAACCACGGACTCTTAGTAAGCCGTGTAGCACCCCGCTTCTCTCGAATCGGTATACGGTTCCGAGCTCAGCAAACCTTATGGGGAGCTCTTTGTAACTTCTTGTTTTCGTTTTATAAATTTGTACATGGAACGGACAGTTCATTGGTTTTACCAGGTATGATTGATTTTCAAGCTCCATCGAAGGGAACATGTTTTCCTTGTAGAAGGAGAGGTGTCCTGAAATCTCCCAAAGCTTAGTTCGAGCAACATGAGGTGTATAGACAAGTTGGTATCCATTGTCGATGTGTGACTGCCTCCAAAAGTCCTCAATTTCTTTTCTAATAACAGCACCATTGGGGTGCCAAAGTATGAGGCCTGGGCCAATGTCCTCGTTTATGGAAAATAAATCGAGTTGTTTGCCAAGTTTACGGTGGTCCCTTCTTTCGGCTTCTTCTAAGTTATGCAAGAACTCCTCGAGTTCGTCGCTAGTCCAGAAACAGGTTCCATAGATTCTAGTAAGCTGTTCACGGTTTTCGTCACCACGCCAATAGGCGCCACTTATACTAAGTAACTTGAAGTGTTTAATGAGCCCCGTATTGTTAACGTGCGGACCCCGGCAAAGATCCACAAACTCTCCTTGTCTGTAAACGGTAACATAATCGCCTTCAATTTCTTCTATGAGTTCAACTTTGAATGGTTCATTTAGAGACTGAAACAATTTCTTAGCATCTTCCTTAGTCATCACCTGACGTTCTACGGGCAAACTCTCTTTAGAAAGCCTTACCATTTCTTCTTCAATCCGTGTCAAATCGGCTTCAGTCAAACCTTCTGGTATGAGCATGTCGTAATAGAAACCATTTTCGATGGCAGGGCCAATGCCTAGTTTAGTACCTGGGAAAAGATTTTTCACAGCTTGAGCCATTAGATGGGATGCGGAGTGCCTTAGTACTGATAAAGCCTCTTCTTTAGAGATAAACTCAACACCATCTTCACCCACGGTAGCGCTTTCATCAGCAGTAAATAGTAAACCGCGGGTTATTATACCAAAGGCATCCACATCGGCCTTCGAAATCAGATCTTTTACCTTATATGTTTCGCCTGGGTTCACGTTGATTTTTACGGAGTCCATTCACATCACCCCAATAGCAGTTAAATGGTGGGTGCGGAAGGAATCGAACCTTCGACCTCTACTGTGTCAGAGTAGCGCTCTACCACTGAGCTACGCACCCAACTGGATTATATGATAACACACTCAGAGCAACGACTTCAACTCTGCCGATAACCCTTCGATTATGAAAGGGTTAACACCAGGTTGGATAAACAGTTCGTAAGGTGGTTTGACAGTGCCATCTGCACTTAGAGACAACGACTCGCCCTGTATAAAGCCGGTCCATGCCATTACAATTGGGTCTGCATAGCCACCCATCTCAAATGGTGTGGGAGTTACATGACTGTTCACTGGACCAGTCGATTGTATGATGTGAGCGGCGGCCAGCATGTGCTCTTCATCATCCCATCTGGTACGCACTATGATGTCCGAAAAAGGAAAGCGTTCCTTAAGTGTGTTGTTCAAGCGTTCTAGCATTAGCTGCTTAGAAAGCAAAGCGTTATAAACCATTATGGGAGCCAAGAACAATCCTTGAAAAGCACCTTTAAGAAAACTACCAGTTGCTCCTTGCTCTTTTGCTAGGGCAGGGCCAAATAAGACTTCGCTAACCTTGTCTACTAGTTCTTTCTTGCCAGCAACATAGGCACCAGTAGGCGTCACAGTACCTCCTAAATTCTTTATCAGGGAACCAAACACAATATCTGCCCCCACCTGAGATGGTTCTAAGTCTTCAACGAACTCGCCATAACAATTGTCCACCACAATGACAGCATCAGGGTTTAACGACCTAAACAGGTCGATAGCCTTCCTTAGCTCATCTATGTTCAACCCTTCGTGCCATCTGTAGCCTCCAGACCTTTGTAGCCACAAGACATCAGCATTGACTGGTTCATCGTTTAAATCCCAAACAACCCACTTCCACAGCAGGTGCTTAATATTTCCAAAAACACTATCATAAGGCTCACAAGGGGAAAAAGCAACCTTCTTTTTTGCTAAATCCAGGCTCATGGCTACCAGATACGCTACATGAGTGCCAGAAGAAATGTTCGGTCTGACCAGTGAGGCTTCAGCCCCAAAACAATAAGCGTATGCCTTTTCAAGTTTTTCACGTCCAAAGTCATCTAAACCATAGCCTGTACTTCCCCAAAGATCTGATTCTGCAAGACGAACCTCTTTAAGAGCGTTTAGTACCTTCACAGAATTTGATTCAGCAGTTTTCCAAAGTTGATTGAACAAGAGTTAAAACCTCCTCGACTAGCGTGTCTGGAGACTTTTCAGACACATCAAACCAGACTATTGTTTTGTCTTTCTTAAGCCATTTGATTTGCTTTCTAGCGTATGTCCA